>CAWDEO010000001.1:0-20421 GCA_963801405.1 uncultured beta proteobacterium
GATCGAAAGCGGACTTCTACCGCCAGGTTGTTAAGCACTATTTTGCTGACGCACGCCTGCGGGCATACGCGCTTTCTTACTACGAACGCGCGACCGATTGACGATGCGCGTGGACAGCTCTCAACGGCGCTACGCAGCGCCGCGGATCACGCCGCGGATGGGTGCCGCCCGCCGGCTGCCGTCAGAGGCCGTGCGAACGATCCTCGTCCGGCGTGGGGATGCGCCATCGCCGCAGCTCATGGCACTCGAAGAGCTCGATGAGGAGTTCGTCCGGCCCGGAAATCATGACGTACTTGAAGGCCCGGTCTTGCTGGACGGGCTTCCGAAATGCAAACCCGTGTGACTCCATGTGTCGGACGAGTCCGTCGAGATCGTCAGTCTCGATTCCAAGGTGATGAAACGCGCCGCCCCGGGGCGCCTTGGGAGGCTGGTCGTAGATCATGATGAAGGCGCGCCCAAGCTGCAGGCGAACGCCGCGCGCGCCCGCGACCACGTCGTCCCAGACGACCGTCGCATCGAACATGGTTCGGAAGAATCCAACGGTCGCATCCAGATTCGAAGCGAAGATGTGGGCGTGGTCGAGACTCACTCGCATCGCAGCGCCCCGTCTCACCGCTAGACCTTCGTCTCGCGTCCGGCCCAGTACGGCTCGCGCATCTCGCGCTTGAGCGTCTTGCCGGCCGCGCTGCGAGGAAAATCCGGCACGATCACGACCGCCGAGACCCGCTGATAGCGGGCGGCCACGCGCTCGTTGATCCAGTCGCGCAGTTCCGTTGCCGTGGCGGCAGCACCGTCGCGCAGAATGACCGCGGCAAGCGGCGTCTCGCCCCATTTGTCGTGCGGCACGCCGAACACCGCGATTTCGCGAATCGCCGGGTGGTGCGCGGCGATTTCCTCCACGTCCCGCGGGTAGACCTTCATTCCGCCCGAGTCGATCATGTCCTTCTTGCGGTCGACGAGGTACAGGTAGCCGTCCTCGTCGGCGTAGCCGATGTCGCCGGTATAGATCCAGCCGTCGCGGACCGCCTGCGCGGTCAGGTCGGGCCGCTTGTAGTAGCCCTGCATCATGATCGGACCGCGGCCGATGATCTCGCCCGCCTCCCGCGGCGGAAGGTCGCGTCCCTCGGCATCGACGATCCGCATCTCGAAGAACTGGGTCGGGCGACCCACGGAGCCGGACTTGCGCACGGCCTCGTCGCGATCAAGGATCGTGACGAACACCCTCGGTGCAGCCGTACAGCTCGTAGAACCGATGCGGCAAGTCCGCGTTCAGCCGGTCCTTGTGCTCCTGCAGCAGTGGTGCGCCAAGCGACACAATGCACTCGAGCGACGCGAGTCGCTCGGGCCGGTACTGCTTTGACGCCAGTATCGCGATGATCTGTGTCGGCACCAACATGATGTGGGTAATGCGCTCGTGTTCGATCGCGACGATCGTTGCGTCGGCGTCGAACTGCGGTAGCAGGACGTACGTTGCTCCTAGGTAGAACGTTGGCATCAACGTGACGTACGCACCGTTGAATACGATCGCGCCCGCATGCAGCGTGCGCGACTCGGGCGTCATTCGGTAGGCGGCGCGCCATCAGCAGGCAGTACATCGAGCGCACATAGTGGCTGTGCATGATCCCTTTCGGCAGCCCGGTCGTACCGCTCGTGTACATGATGTTGAAAAGCTCGTCGGGAGCGCACGGCTCGGGCGCAAACGTATCCGCCTGGACGGCCGCGAGAGCGCCGTAGTCGCCGAAGTCGCCCGCCGCGCCATCGATCAAGAGGACCCGACCGGGCAGCAGCGGGGCGAGGTCAACGCGAATGGCCTCCAGCGTCGGCAGCATCGAGCTCTGGCTGACGAGGCACTTCGCGTCCGAGTCGCGCAACAGGCTCGCGAGGCCCGGGGGCAGCAGAAGCGGTGACAGCGGCACCAGCGCGGCGCCCACCGCAGGGACAGCCCAGACGAGTTCTAGCGCCTCGCGCGAGTTGCCCAGCACCGTGGCGACCTTGTCACCCCGGCCGATGCCGAGCGACCGCAGCAGATTGGCGCTTCGTGCCACGCGCGCACCAAACTGCGCGTAGGTTAGGCGCTCGCTCCCAAACACGACCGCCGTTGCATCCGGGCGAAAGTGCGCATGGCGCGCAATGAGGCTCGCGAGTTCGAGCATTGAGGCGGTTCTCCAGACACCCACACGAAGCCGGCCGGCCAGAGCCGCGACGTCGCGCGTGGTGCCTTATGCGATTCACCGTGCGGCGCGCAGCCAAAGCGGCGCTCGCGGCGCTGGAAACGGGCACGTGGCCGGCGCCTGCGTTCGACCAATCTAGCCTACTACGCGGTAGGTCCGCCAGTCGCCGCACACGGACTGCGGCGGCGGGTGGCGTGGCTTCGCCTGGAACATTATCTCGGCCTGCGCGGCATCGGAATGACGTTGGCCTCCGTGGCGCCCACTTTCGCGAGCGGAGCAGCCTCATCAGTTTGCCGGCACGCGCTGCCTTCAGGTCTTCCGGCCAGAACGCGATCCTGAACGCCACCTTGAGGCCGATCGCCTCCCCTCCAGCCTGGACTTCTTCGCCGAGTACGCCAAGGCGATTGCTCATCCGGGATAACTCCTCGGCCATCCCAGCTCAGCTCACAGTCTTGCGCAACAGCGCCTGAGTGCTACTCCAGGGGCTGTATTTCGGTGCCTTCGTCCGCCGAGTGTCGTTCGGTGTCGAGCCGCTGCATGTTCTCGAGGATCTTGAGCAGGTAGTGCAGCGTGTGCGTGATGTCGTTGATCGAGAAGTCGGCGAGTATCTCGTCGTAGTAGGCGCGGATCTTCGGCAGGGCGAGGACCTGCCATACGTGGCGTCCCGACTCCGTCATCGTCACCACGCGTGATCGGCGATCCTGCCCGCTCGGCGCCACGGCGACATGGCCGTCGCGCTCCATGCGGCCGATGAGGCCCGAGAGGTTCTGCCGGCTCACCATCAGGTAGCGGGCCAGGTCGCCGACGCTCATGCCGCCCTGCGCCTTCTCGCGCGACAGGGCGCCCAAGACCGCCCATTGCTGCGTCGTCAGCCCCTCCTCCTCGACGGCGCGGCTGCCCGTCTTGTGCAACATATTGGCACATTGGTAGAGCCGAAAGAACAACCTGTTGGCAAGTTCCATCTTTGCTGTCCGAGCGTCTTCGAGTCGGGATTTACCACTACAGTCATTCGTCGAAGAAATCCCTTGACCTTGGCGGATCGGCTCACCTATAGTTACGTCAATATATTGACATATATACGACGGCGATACGTCGCATCATCGATCAATCTGGCAACCCTTGCAACGGAGACATGACATGAACCAGCGATTCGACAACCAGACCGTCATCGTCACCGGCGGCGGCGGCGGCATCGGCGGAGCCACCTGTCGGCGCTTCGGCAGGGAAGGCGGGCGCGTCGCCGTGTTCGACCTCAACGTCGAGGCGGCGGAGAAGGTCGCCGCGGCGATTCGCGGCGAGGGCGGTGTCGCCCAGGCCTTCCAGTGCGACATCACCGACCGCGCCAGCGTGAACCGGCGCCGTCGCAGGCCGCCGAGTCGAAGCTCGGGCCGATCGCCGTGCTGGTCAACAACGCCGGCTGGGACGTGTTCAAGCCGTTCACCAAGACCGAGCCGGCCCAGTGGGACAAGCTCATCGCGATCAACCTGACCGGCGCGCTGCACATGCACCATGCCGTGCTGCCGGGCATGGCGGCGCGCAAGAAGGGCCGCATCGTCAACATCGCCTCCGACGCGGCGCGCGTCGGCTCCTCCGGCGAGGCGGTCTATGCCGCCTGCAAGGGCGGCCTGGTCGCGTTCTCCAAGACCATCGCGCGCGAGCACGCCCGCCACGGGATCACCGTGAACGTGGTCTGCCCCGGGCCCACCGACACCGCGCTGTTCGCCGATTACAAGGAAGGCGCCGGCAACCCCGAGAAGCTGATGGAAGCATTCACGCGCTCCATTCCGCTGGGCCGCATCGGCCAGCCCGACGACCTGCCGGGCGCCATCGTCTTCTTCGCCAGCGACGACGCCGGCTACATCACCGGCCAGGTGCTCAGCGTCTCGGGCGGCCTGACCATGAACGGCTGAAGCTTACTCCAACCCACTCCATCGGAAAGACCCATCATGGAATTCGAAGACATCCTGTACGAAGTGCGCAACGGCGTGGCCTGGATCACGATCAACCGCCCCGACAAGATGAACTCGTTTCGCGGCCAGACCTGCGACGAGCTGATCAAGGCGCTCAACACGGCCGGCTACGACCGCAGCGTCGGCGCCATCGTGCTGGCCGGCGCCGGCGACCGGGCCTTCTGCACCGGCGGCGACCAGTCGGCCCACAACGGCAACTACGACGGCCGCGGCACGATCGGCCTGCCGATGGAAGAGCTGCACACCGCGATCCGCGACGTGCCCAAGCCGGTGATCGCCCGCGTGCAGGGCTTCGCCATCGGCGGCGGCAACGTGCTGTGCACGATCTGCGACCTGACGATCTGCTCCGAGAAGGCCGATCTTCGGCCAGGTCGGCCCGAAGATGGGCTCGGTCGATCCGGGCTACGGCACCGCCTTCCTGGCGCGCGTCGTCGGCGAGAAGAAGGCGCGCGAGATCTGGTACCTGTGCCGCCGCTACTCCGGCGCCGAGGCGGTCGCGATGGGCCTGGCCAATGCCTGCGTGCCGCACGACCAGCTCGACGCCGAAGTGCAGAAGTGGGGCGAGGAACTGTGCGAGCGCAGCCCGACCGCGCTGGCCATCGCCAAGCGCCGCTTCAACATGGACACCGCACACCAGAGCGGCATCGCCGGCCTGGGCATGTACGCGCTCAAGCTGTACTACGACACCGAAGAGTCGCGCGAGGGCGTCAATGCGCTGAAGGACAAGCGCAAGCCCGACTTCCGCAAGTACGCGAAGTACAAGCCGACGGCACTGCGGGCCGCCGCATGCAGCCGTCGAGCGCCACAGCACGCCATGAACCCCTATCTCGACGAAGACCTGGTCGCGCTCGCCGACCACGCGCGGCGCTTCGCGACCGACCGCATCGCCCCGGGCTTCCTGGAGCGCGACAAGACGCGCGTGCTGGAGCGCCGGCTGATGCGCGAAATGGGCGAGATGGGATTCATCGCGCCCGAGCTGCCGGAGCACTTCGGCGGCCAGGGCCTCGGCTGCCTCGCGGCCGGCGTCATCCACGAGGAGATCGCGCGCGCCGATCTGAGCATCTCCTACATCAACCTGCTCGCCTCGCTGAACGGCCAGATCCTGTCGCAGCACGGCCAGCCCGAGGTGGTGAAGCCCTGGCTCGAAAAGCTCACGCGCGGCGAGGCCCTGCTCGCGATCGCGCTGACCGAGCCGCGCGGCGGCTCCGACGCCGCCAACCTGCGCCTGCGGGTCGAGCGCATCGGCGACGACTACGTGATCAACGGCGAGAAGACCTCGATCTCCGCGGCCGACCAGGCCGATGCGACGGTCGTGTTCGGCCGCACCGGCACGGTCGAGTCCGCCGCGCATGGCGTGACCGCGCTGCTGGTGCCGATGGACCTGCCCGGCATCACGACGAACCGCTTCGACTGCCACGGCCAGCGCGCGATCGGCCGTGGCTCGATCTTCTTCGAGAACGTGCGCGTGCCCGTCAGCCACCGGCTCGGCGCCGAGAACAAGGGCTTCGTGCAGGTGATGCAGGGCTTCGACTTCTCGCGCGCGCTGATCGGCCTGCAGGTGCTGGCCGTCGCGCGCGTCGCGCTCGAAGAGACCTGGGACTACGTCGCGCAGCGCGAGGCCTTCGGCAAGCCGTTGGCGGCGTTCCAGGGCGTGTCGCATCCGCTGGCCGACTTCGACACGCAGGTCGAAGCGGCACGCCTGCTGTGCCTGCAGACGCTGTGGCTGAAGGACAAGGGCGCGCCGCACAGCGCCGAGGCCGCGATGTGCAAGTGGTGGGGGCCGAAGCTCGCCTACGACGTCGTCCACCAGTGCCTGCTGATGTTCGGCCACGGCGGCTACGACCGCGGCCTGATGGAGCAGCGGCTGCGCGACGTGCTCGGATTCCAGATCGGCGACGGCACCGCCCAGATCATGAAGACCATCATCGCCCGCACGCGCGCCGGCCGCGCGGCAGTGGCCGTCTAGCACGCGGCGTCCGACCCCCACTCACGCCAAGAGAAAACCACATGGAATTCGACACTGTTCTGCTGCCGGCGCGCCGCGCCGCGAGCATCGCCCAGGGCCTCTGGCACGACCGTACGATCAACGATGAACTCGACGCCTGCGTCGCGGGCTACCCGCAGAAGGTGGCGCTGACCGCCGTGCAGGTCGAAACCGGTGCGGTCCGGCGCTTCACGTACCGCGAGCTCGCGACGATGGCCGATCGCATCGCGGTCGGGCTGTCGCGCCTGGGCGTCGTCCGCAACGACGTGGTCGCACTGCAGCTGCCGAACTGGTGGGAGTTCACGCTGAGCTACCTGGCCTGCTCGCGCATCGGCGCGGTGCTCAATCCGCTGATGCACATCTTTCGCGAGCGCGAGCTGTCGTTCATGCTCAAGCACGGCGAAGCCAAGGTCGCGATCGTGCCCAAGCTGTTCCGCGGCTTCGATCACGAGCAGATGCTCGAAGGTCTAAGGTCCGGTTTGCCGAGCCTCACGCAGGTGGTCGTGGTCGGTGGCAGCGGACCGAATAGCTTCGAAACGCTGTTAAGCGGGCCCCAGTGGGAACTGGAGCCGGATGCCCGCGACATCCTGACCGACAACCGGCCAGGCCCCGACGATGTGACTCAGCTGATCTACACCTCAGGCACAACCGGCGAGCCCAAGGGCGTGATGCACACCGCCAACACCGTGATGTCGAACATCATTCCCTACGCCCAACGCCTGCAGCTGGGCAGCAGCGATGTGGTTCTGATGGCCTCGCCGATGGCGCACCAGACCGGCTTCATGTACGGGCTGATGATGCCCATCGTGCTGCGCGCGAGCGTAGTGCTGCAGGACGTCTGGGATCCGAAGAAAGCCATCGAGCTGATTCGCAGCGAGGGCGTCACCTTCACGATGGCCTCGACGCCGTTCCTGAGTGACCTGGCCAAGAACGTCGCGGAAGGCAACACCCGCGTGCCCACTTTGCGCACCTTCCTGTGCGCCGGCGCGCCCATCCCGGGGCCTCTCGTCGAGCAGGCGCGCAAGGTGCTGGGCACCAAGATCGTCTCGGCCTGGGGCATGACCGAGAACGGCGCCGTCACGCTGATCAAGCTCGACGATGACGACGAGCTCGCCTTCACGACCGACGGCTGCGCGCTTCCGGGTGTCGAAGTCAAGGTGGTCGACGCCGACTGGAACGACGCTGCCCTTCGGACAGGTGGGCAAGCTGCTGGTGCGCTCGTGTTCGAACTTCGGCGGCTATCTGCATCGACCTCAGTTGAACAACACCGACGCCCAAGGCTGGTTCGACACCGGCGACCTGGCGCACATGGACGCGCGCGGCTACATCCGCATCAGCGGCCGCAGCAAGGACGTGATCATCCGCGGCGGCGAGAACATCCCGGTGTTCGAGATCGAGGCGCTGCTGTACCGGCACCCGGCGGTGGCCGAGGTCGCCATCGTCGCGTACCCGGACGAGCGCCTGGGCGAGCGCGCCTGCGCGGTCGTCGTGCCCAAGCCGGGGCAGAGCATCGACTTCGCCGCGATGGTCGAGTTCCTCAAGGCCCAGAAGGTCGCGCTGCAGTACATCCCGGAGCGGCTGATCGTTCGCGACGCGATGCCGGCCACGCCGTCGGGAAAGATCCAGAAGTTCAAGTTGCGCGACATGGTGCGCGACGGCACGGCCTGAAGCCATGAACGAACACCCCGTGCTCTTGGAAACCATCGGCCGCGTCGGCGTGATCCTGCTGAATCGGCCGCAGCAGATGAATGCGCTCAACGACGCGCTGATGGACGCGCTCGGTGCCGCACTGCTCGCCTACGATGGCGACGACGCCATCGGCGCCATCGTCATCACCGGCGGTGCGAAGGCGTTCGCTGCCGGCGCCGACATCGCCGCGATGGCCGAGTGGACCTACATGGACGTCTACCGCAGCGACTTCATCACGCGCAACTGGGAGACCATCCGCCGCGTGCGCAAGCCGGTGATCGCCGCGGTGGCCGGCTTCGCGCTGGGCGGCGGGTGTGAACTTGCGCTCGCCTGCGACATCGTGATGGCCGCCGAGAGTGCGAAGTTCGCGCTGCCCGAGATCAAGCTCGCGATGCTGCCCGGCGCCGGTGGCACACAGCGTCTGCCGCGCGCCGTCGGCAAGGCCAAGGCGATGGACATGTGCCTGTCGGCGCGCATGCTGGGCGCCGCCGAGGCCGACCGGTATGGCCTGGTGTCGCGGGTTGTCCCGGACGATCAGTTGCGGGAGCAGAGCCTGGCCTTGGCGGCCCAGGTCGCCGGATTCTCGCTGCCGGCGCTGATGGCGATCAAGGAGTCCGTCAATCGAGCCTGTGAGACGTCGCTGTCCGAAGGCATCGGCTTCGAGCGCCGCCAGTTGCATGCCCGTTTCGCGAGCGACGACGCGCACGAAGGCATGAAGGCCTTCCTCGAAAAGCGCGCGCCGGAGTTCACGCACCGCTGACCTGACCTCACCACCGGGAACCACGATGGCCATTGATACCGAATCCTTCGACCTGCTGCTTGCGTCCGTGCAGCGCTTCGTCGCCGAGCGCCTGGTGCCGGCCGAAAACACGGTCGAGGAACACGACGAGGTCCCGGCCGACATCGTCGAAGACATGAAGGCGATGGGCCTGTTCGGCCTGTCGATCCCCGAGGAGTACGGCGGCATCGGCCTGTCGATGAGCCAGGAATGCCGGGCCGCGTTCGAGATCGGCCACACCGCGCTCGCCTTCCGCTCGGTCTTCGGCACCAACGTCGGCATCGGTTCGCAAGGCATCCTGATGGACGGCACCGAAGCGCAGAAGCGCGAGTTCCTGCCGCGTGTCGCCAGCGGCGAGCTGATCATGTCGTTCGCGCTGACCGAGCCCGACGCCGGCTCCGACTCGGCGGCGCTCAAGACGCGCGGCGAGCGTGGACGGCAATGACTACGTGCTCAACGGCAGCAAGCGCTTCATCACCAACGCGCCGCGCGCGGGCGCCTTCACGCTGATGGCGCGCACCGACGGCCCGGGCGGCGGCCGGCATCTCGGCCTTCATCGTGCCCGCCGATCTGCCGGGCATCAGCCTGGGCAAGCCCGACAAGAAGATGGGCCAGCGCGGCACGAAGACGTGCGACGTGATCCTCGACAACGTGCGCGTGCCGGCCGCCAACGTCATCGGCGGCAAGCCGGGGCAAGGCTTCAAGACGGCGATGAAGGTGCTCGACCGCGGTCGTCTGCACATCTCGGCGGTGGCCTGCGGCATGGCGCAGCGCATCCTCAACGAATCGGTGGCTACGCGCGCGACCGCAAGCAGTTCGGCAAGCGCATCGGCGACTTCCAGCTGATCCAGGCGATGCTCGCCGACAGCCAGGCCGAGCTCTACGCCGGCTGGTCGATGGTGCAGGACTGCGCGCTGCGCTACGACGCCAAGCCGCCGGGCAAGAGCGATCCGGACGTGAGCATGCATGCTTCCTGCGCCAAGCTCTTCTGCACCGAGATGGTCGGCCGCGTTGCCGACCGCGGCGTGCAGGTGCACGGCGGCTCCGGCTACATCAACGAGTACCCGGTCGAGCGCTTCTATCGCGATGTGCGGCTGCTGCGACTGTACGAAGGCACCACGCCAGATTCAGCAACTGATCATCGGCCGCGAGCTGATCGGCCGCGAGTGAACTCGCCCCATCGCCTATCAAGGAAACCACCATGCCAAAAGCCAGCTTCCATTGGGACGACCCGCTGCTGCTCGATCAGCAGCTGACTGACGACGAGCGCGCGGTGCGCGACGCCGCCTACAGCTACAGCCAGGAGCGCCTGCTGCCGCGCGTGCTCGAAGCCTTCCGCCATGAGCAAACCGACCCGGCGATCTTCCGAGAAATGGGCGAGCTGGGTTTGCTGGGCGCCACCATTCCGGAGGCCTACGGCGGTGCCGGCCTGAACTACGTCTGCTATGGCCTGGTGGCGCGCGAGGTCGAACGCGTCGACTCGGGTTACCGCTCGATGATGAGCGTGCAGAGTTCGCTGGTGATGGTGCCGATCAACGAGTTCGGCAACGAGGCCACCCGGCAGAAGTACCTGCCCAAGCTCGCGAGCGGCGAATGGATCGGCTGCTTCGGCTTGACCGAGCCCAATTACGGCTCCGACCCCGGCAGCATGATCACGCGGGCGAAGAGCGTGGCCGGCGGCTACCGCCTGAGCGGCACCAAGATGTGGATCACCAACAGCCCGATCGCCGACGTCTTCGTCGTCTGGGCCAAGGACGACGCGGGGGCCATTCGCGGTTTCGTGCTCGACAAAGGGGCCAAGGGCCTGAGCGCCCCGGCCGATCCACGGCAAGGTCGGCCTGCGCGCCAGCATCACCGGCGAGATCGTGCATGGACGAGGTGTTCTGTCCGGAGGAAAACGCATTCCCCGAGGTGCGCGGCCTGAAGGGTCCGTTCACCTGCCTCAACAGCGCGCGCTACGGCATCGCCTGGGGTGCACTGGGTGCTGCCGAGGACTGCTTCCATCGCGCCCGCCAGTACGTGCTCGACCGCAAGCAGTTCGGCCGGCCGCTGGCCGCCAACCAGCTCGTGCAAAAGAAGCTGGCCGACATGCAGACCGACATCGCACTGGGGCTGCAGGGCTGCCTGCGCCTGGGTCGCATGAAGGACGAGGGCAGCGCCGCGGTGGAGATCACCTCGATCATGAAGCGCAACAGCTGCGGCAGGAGCCTGGACATCGCCCGCGTGGCGCGCGACATGATGGGCGGCAACGGCATCAGCGACGAGTTCGGCGTGGCACGCCACCTGGTCAACCTGGAAGTGGTCAACACCTACGAGGGCACGCACGACGTGCACGCGCTGATCCTGGGCCGCGCCATCACCGGGATCCAGGCGTTCAACTGAGAACAACACTGGGGAGAACGATGAAAGTCCTGGTCAGCGTCAAACGCGTGGTTGACTACAACGTCAAGGTGCGGGTGAAGTCCGATGGCACTGGTGTGGACACCACCAGCGTCAAGATGAGCATGAATCCCTTCGACGAGATAGCGGTCGAAGAGGCGGTGCGCCTGAAGGAAAAGGGCGTCGTTACCGAAGTGATCGCAGTGTCGTGCGGCGTCACTCAGTGCCAGGAGACGCTTCGCACGGCCATGGCCATCGGTGCTGACCGCGGGGTCCTGGTCGAGACCGATGTCGAACTGCAGCCCCTCGCCGTGGCCAAGCTGCTCAAGGCGCTGGCGGACAAGGAGCAGCCCGGGCTCGTGATCCTGGGCAAGCAGGCCATCGACGACGACTGCAGCCAGACGGGTCAGATGCTCGCGGCGCTGCTGGGCTGGGGTCAAGCCACCTTTGCCTCGAAGGTCGATATCGCCGAGGGTGCGGCCAGCGTCACGCGCGAGGTCGACGGCGGTTGCGAAATGCTGAGGCTCACGCTGCCCGCCATCGTCACCACCGATCTGCGCCTGAACGAGCCGCGCTACGTGACTCTGCCCAACATCATGAAGGCGAAGAAGAAGCCTCTCGAGGTGCTGAAGCCCGCCGACCTCGGCGTCGACGTGATGCCGCGCATCAAGACCCTGAAGGTGAGCGAGCCGCCGAAGCGCAGTGCCGGCATCAAGGTGCCGGACGTCGCCGTCCTCGTGGCCAAGCTCAAGAACGAAGCCAAGGTGATCTGACATGACTGCACACACGAATATTCTGGTGGTGGCCGAACACGAACACGGCACGCTCAGGCCCGCGACGCTCAACACCGTGGCCGCAGCGCAGCTGTGCGGAGCCGAAGTGCATGTCCTGGTGGCGGGCCACAACGCCGCCGCCGCCGCGCAGGCTGCCGCCGGAATCGCGGGCGTCGCGAAGGTGCTGCACGCCGACGGTGCGACGCTTGCCGAACAACTGGCCGAGAACGTCGCCGCCCAGGTGGTGCAGATCGCTGGCGGCTACAGCCACATCCTGTTTCCCGCTACGGCGCACGGGAAGAACGTCGCTCCGCGCGTCGCGGCCCTGTTGGACGTGGCGCAGTTCAGCGACATCACCAAAGTGGTCGACTCGGACACCTTCGAGCGGCCCATCTACGCCGGCAACGCGATCGCCACGGTGTGCAGCGCGGACCCGATCAAGGTCATCACGGTGCGCACGACCGGCTTCGATGCGGCAGGACCTGGCGCGGGCGCCACCATCGAATCGCTGGCGCCGGTCGCTGACACCGGCAAGGCCACCTTTGTCGGCCGGGAGATCGCCAAGAGCGACCGGCCCGATCTCACGGCCGCCAAAGTCATCGTTGCTGGCGGACGGGGCCTCGGTTCCCGCGATAAGTTCGATGCGGTGCTGGGCCCCCTGGCCGACAAGCTGGGGGCAGCGCTCGGCGCCAGCCGCGCGGCGGTGGACGCCGGCTATGCACCGAACGACTGGCAAGTGGGACAGACCGGCAAGATCGTGGCGCCGGAGTTGTACATCGCCTGCGGTATCAGCGGGGCGATCCAGCACCTCGCGGGGATGAAGGACTCGAAGGTGATCGTAGCGATCAACAAGGATGCCGAGGCGCCGATCTTCAGCGTCGCCGACTACGGGCTGGAGGCTGACCTGTTCACCGCGGTGCCGGAACTGGTGCAGGCGCTGTGAGGCAAACCCCGTTGCTGGTGGTGGGCGCCGGCATCATGGGTGCCGGCATCGCGCAGGTGGCCGCGCAGGCGGGGCATCGCGTCCGCCTGTTCGATACGCGTGAAGGCGCGGCGGCACAGGCCAAGGCCAAGCTGGAGTCGACGTTGGGCGGCCTGGCGGCCAGGGGCAAGCTGACGTCGGACGCGGCCCAGGCCGCGCTGGCGCGCATCGAACCCATCACCGCATTGGAGCAGGCCCGTGACGTCGGCCTCGTCGTCGAGGCGATCGTCGAGGATCTCGACATCAAGCGAGCGCTGTTCCGCCAGTTGGAAGCCATCGTCGCGCCCGACTGCGTGTTGGCCTCGAACACGTCGTCCATCTCGATCACCGCCCTGGCCCATGGCTTGTCGCACCCGGGCCGCCTGGTCGGCATGCACTTCTTCAATCCGGTGCCGGTCATGAAACTGGTGGAGGTCGTGTCCGGCCTGCACACCGACCGCGGCGTGGCCGAGGCCATCTTCGCCTTGAGCCAGCACTGGGGCAAAGTTCCGGTGCACGCCCGCTCGACGCCCGGCTTCATCGTCAACCGGATCGCACGTCCCTACTATGCCGAGGCACTCGCCGTGCTGCAGGAGGGTGCCACGTCGCCGGCCGTGCTCGACGCCTGCTGGCGCGCGGCGGGGTTTCGCATGGGACCGTGCGAGTTGATCGATCTCATCGGCCATGACACCAACTTCGCCGTCACGCAGTCGGTGTACCAGGCGAACTTCGGCGACAAGCGCTACATGCCGTCGCCGCTGCAGCGCGAGATGGTCGACGGCGGCCTGCTCGGGCGCAAGTCCGGCCGCGGTTTCTACGACCACCGTGCGGGAGCCGCCCCTGCGGAGCCGGTGTCCGCCGACAACGCGGGGCCCGTGCCCACCGCCACGACGCTGGTCGTGCACGGGGTTGGCGGCCTCGCTTCGCGCTGGGTGCAGGCCTTCGGACGAGTCGGTCTGCCGTTCGTGCACCAGGCCGACAGCACTTGGATCGGCCTCGAAGTCGATGCGGCCCAACTGCGCCAGACCGACGGCCGCACGGCGACCCAGCTCAGCGCCGAAACCGGCGTGCCCGACCTGGCCGTCGCCGATCGTGCGCCGACCGGGGCGGCACCGCCGTCGGCCTTGGCCTTCAGTATCAGCGCGGCCGCCTCCGGGTCGTGGAAGCAGGCAGCGAGCGCGTGGCTGCGTATTGCCGGGCATACACCGCACAGTATTGGCGATGTGCCGGGGCTCGTCGTCGCGCGCACGGTCGCGATGCTGATCAACGAAGCGTCGGACGCCGTTCATCAAGGCGTCTGCACGGCCGAAGGCGCGGATACCGCGATGAAGCTCGGCGTCAACTATCCCGCCGGCCCGTTCGAGTGGCTGGCGCAGTGGAACGCCCACGACGTGGTGCGCCTGTTGGATCAGCTGGACAGCCACTATCGCGGCGAGCGCTACCGCGTCAGCCCGGCACTTCGGCAGCGTGCGTGGTTGCCGGCGATCGAATCGGAACAACCCCGGCCATGACATGAGCAACGACGCCTACATCTGCGATGCCCAGCGCACCCCCTTCGGTCGTTACGGTGGCGCCTTGTCGTCGGTGCGTACCGATGACCTGGGCGCGATTCCGTTGCGCGCGCTGATGGCCCGCAATGCCGGCGTCGAGTGGGACGCCCTGAGCGACGTGTTGTACGGCTGCGCCAACCAGGCCGGCGAAGACAACCGCAATGTCGCACGCATGTCCAGCCTGCTGGCCGGGCTGCCGATCGACGTGCCCGGCGCGACGATCAACCGCCTGTGCGGCTCGGGCATGGATGCAGTGGGCACGGCGGCGCGCGCCATCCGCGCCGGCGAAGCCGAGCTGATGATCGCCGGCGGCGTGGAGAGCATGAGCCGCGCGCCGTTCGTGATGCCCAAGGCCGACAGTGCGTTCTCGCGCGCCAACGCGGTCTACGACACCACCATCGGCTGGCGCTTCGTCAATCCGCTGATGAAGGAGCGCTACGGCGTCGACTCGATGCCCGAGACCGCAGAGAACCTCGCCCAGCAGTTCGGCATCGGGCGCGACGCGCAGGACCGCATGGCGCTGGCCTCGCAACGCAAGGCCGTGGCCGCGCAGCACGGCGGTGTGTTCGACGCCGAGATCACCCCGGTGAGCATCGCGCAGAAGAAGGGCGATGCGGTCGTCGTCACGCAGGACGAGCACCCGCGCGAGACCTCGCTCGAGGCGCTGGCCAGGCTCAAGGCCGTGGTCCGGCCGGATGGCACGGTGACAGCCGGTAACGCGAGCGGCATCAACGACGGTGCCTGCGCGTTGCTGCTGGCCGGCGCCAAGGCCGCCGCACGGCATGGCCTCACGCCGCGCGCCCGCGTGGTCGGCATGGCCACCGCCGGAGTGGCGCCGCGCATCATGGGCATCGGACCGGCGCCGGCCGTGCGCAAGGTGCTGGCGCTGACGCGATTGAGTCTCGCGCAGCTCGACGTGATCGAATTGAACGAAGCCTTCGCTGCACAGGGCCTGGCCGTGTTACGCGACTTGGGGCTGGCCGACGACGACGCGCGTGTCAACCCGAACGGTGGCGCCATTGCCCTGGGGCATCCGTTGGGCGCCAGCGGGGCGCGGCTGGTGATGACCGCCGTGAACCAATTGCACCGCATCGGTGGCCACTATGCGCTGTGCACCATGTGCATCGGCGTGGGCCAGGGCATCGCCCTGATCGTCGAGCGGGTCTGACAACCACCGCTTGGGCTACGAGGCGTTCCGAACTGAGTTCCGTCGGACTGCGATCAATCGGGCGGCAGGTGGTCGTTGCGCGCCCCCATTTTGGCTCGAAGTGTCCGACAAGGCGGAACTGGCAGAAAAGCGGGCGAGCCGCGCTGACCTTGACTTCGCGCTGGACGAGGCCCCGATGGTGTTGGTCAGTGCGGGTGCTAATCCGTGGGTCGAGCCGTCAGAGTCGACGCTCGATGCGGGCTGAGTAACGTCCGCGCTACGGACCAAGGCCGGCGATCGGAGCCGATCACTCCGCGACAATCGTGCTGATGGCCTCGGACTGATCAGCCGACTGCGATCCAATGGTCCATTCAGAGCGACTTTGGAGCCTTCGACCCCGTGCGAACGGGCGCGAGTCGCGGAATCTTGCATGGCTCGATCAGTACCCTGGCAAAGCGTTGCATCGGTCCTCAGTCGGTACGGAATCACAAGCTAACACTTGACTAGTTGGTCTAGACTAGATAGTCTATCACCTGTTTCGAACGCTAAATTCTCCCGACGAAAGGGCAATTGCCATGACGAGTCAAGCATCTGGAGTGGGGATCTTTCGCTCAGCCGTTGAACTCTTCGGAATCGTTTTGGTGCGGTTCCGTCCCGTGCCGAAAATATGGGGCGCATGGCTCATAGCGGTGAACTCGGCGAGCTTGCTGTTTATCCAGCACATCGAAGCGCAAGTCACACTGGCCGCCGTGGGCGTGGCCGTCATCGCTCAAGCGCTGATATATCAGCGCAAGGGATTCATTCGGCTGCTCGGAGTGACGCACGCTCTATGGATTCCCATGCTTTCGTGGATCGCGCTGCGCCTCGACACGCTTCCTATCGAGGAAACCGCGTTCCGCGCTTGGCTTCTCACGCTCATCGCCACAAACACGGTCTCCTTGCTGATCGACGCCTCGGATGCCACGCGCTTCATCCTTGGTGAGCGTCGACCCCACTATGTGTGGTCGACACGAGGAACGCAAACCACGTAGGTGCGCAGCGATCTAACAAGTCCGGAGGTTGATTGGACACTCGGGAGAAACTCATCCGCACCGCCGAGAGGCTGATGCTCCGCGACGGCTATTGCGCGACGCGTGTGGACGATGTGATACGCAATGCAGGCCTCAGCAAGGGCAGCTTCTATCACTTCTTTGATAGCAAGGAAACCCTAGGACTCGCCGCGCTGGAGCACTACTTCGCTGATCGAGTAAAGCGGTTGGCCGCCGGCACGTACGCTACTGAGACTGACCCGCTGCGTCGAGCCAACGGTTTCCTGGATCATGCCACTTTAGTCGCCTCTGACTTGTGGAAGGCGGGATGCCTGCTAGCCAACCTCTCGACGGACGCGGCCGAATCAAGTCGAGTCATTTCGAACGCGCTTAGGAAACGAACCAGTGAGTTGCGGGCGTTGCTTGTCGACCTGCTCGACCCGCTTGCGACACCAGGCACGAGCGCGGCCGACTTGGCAGATCAGTTCCTCGTTTGCATTGAGGGGTCTATCGTTCTTGCACGTATCTATGACGATCCGACCTATCTGCGGCGCGGTCTAGAGCAATTCCGACGCAACCTGAACAAAGATGAGGGCCGCAGATCGTAGGGAGCGCAGGGCGGCGCATCATGGGGAAACGACGACGGTACCCGGTCGAACAGCGCAGGGCTATCGGCGGTCTACTCGCACTGCGGCGCTGGGAACCGGAAGCGTTCAAGCGGCCATGGCGTGCTCCGAGTGACGCGCCGTCAAAGCGTGAACAGCGAAAGGTCCGCCTTTGGGCCAAGTGTGGTGCGGTTGTTGACGTCCGGTTGTGGCCGTTAGAAGTAGAAACCATCACCGCCAGAGTTCTGGCCATCAATTCAGGATTGAGACTGGCTATGCCTTCTTCCGGCCCATGTGCATTCCTGTGACTCATCCCATCTCTCAGGATTCGCCATTCTGCCCGCCCTTCCTACTCGCGCTACTGTCGCTCCTACTGTCGCTCAAGAGTGACAACCGTCCCGTCCCGGAACTTTCCATCCAAACGCTTCTCTCCCTTTCGCGCGGCGCGTACCCCGGCGTCCGCGCACCCTTGCACAACCTGCGATGCACGCACTGAGAACGCGAGTTCAGTTTCAGTTGCACGCCCTACGACAAGCGGGAAGTCCCGTTCGAAGCAGTTGTCTCCTCGATTCGCCCCCAACAGGCGCCATGTCCCGCCCGCGTCCTTGATGACGACCCGGGCTTCCACGGTCGCCCCCATTGGGTTCTTCCACCTAGCCATCCACCGTCCGTTGTATGGATTGGCTTCCTGCGCGCCACTGATCAGTGGAATCAGAGCGAAACCAACTGCCACTGCAAGCGCTCGACACATGGCTGAGGCCCTCCTTCCGTCTTGTCTGCAATCTTCAGCCTTCCCAGCTAGCCCGCGGTCTGGTGCGAGCATTCAGGTGGGACGGAATAGCCTCTCGGCGTTGCGGTATGCGATGTCGTGCATGGCTTCCCCCGATACCTGAGCGAAAAACTTCCGCCACCGGGGCAAACGCCTCGAATAGAACTCATAGACCCGCGCGTGTGCGACATCCGTTCCGATCATGAAGCGGGTCGAATGACGATTGAATAGATCGATCATGTCCGGTTGCACGCGGCCTTCGTCGTCGACGACGAGATGCATCCATTCCGTGCGCCGCGGCCAATAGACGCCGTAGCCCTCAGGATTCGGGCCGCCGGAATAGACCATCATGCTGAGATCCGCGAAGAGGTTGGAATGGCGTTCCATCATCTCCGCGATCGACTGCGCGCTCGAGCGGCCGCAGTTGTGTGCCCAGACAAATATCGCTTGCGGGTGCGCCTCGAACAACTTTCGCATGCCTTCGGTGACCTTTGGCTCGGCCTCGGCGTGAATCACCATCGGCGCACGATATTTCGCAGATAGATCGGAGAACTTGCGCATCGCGTAAGAAAATGGCGGGTAGTCCATGTCACTGGGCGCAACAATGCCCAGACTGGTCTTGTATGGGTAGAAGCGCAGCATGAACTCGCCCATGCCGAAGTACTCTCCCGTGGCAAGCTTTGCTTCGGCATCCTTGAGCAGCCACGCAGTGTCGTAGTTGCCGCTCCAGAACCAGGCGTTGTCCATCTCGCCGCGTTGCATTCCGACAAACGGAATGAAGCGGTCGGGATAGCGCTGGGCATAGTCGACCGCCTGCTCGTCAGAGCCCTCGCCGTCATTGATGTGTTGACCGTCCGGTGCGTCGCCGTAGTACAGGGGGCTCAATACCATCCGTGTGACCCCGACAGCGTCCATGCGCTCGATCAGATACTCGGCCGTAACGCGACGTTGGAGATGCGTATGAAAGTCAATGATCGGGACGGTTACGTTGGTGACCCGGTCGGGCACAGTAAGGGGAGGCACGAACCGGCGGCGCGGAGGCTCCTGTCCAGCACTCCATGACTCGGTCGCGGCAGCAACCGCGAGGGGCGCGGCTGCCAGGAGAAATCGCCTGCGGGAGAACATCGGGGAGTCCCGTCTCCGAACGGAGCAGGATGGATTGCGTAGCGCTCAGCGGATAGGCCTGATCTCCAATTTTCAGATTGGATCCGCCCGGCCATCGGGCGCATTGCGATAGGTCAACGACGGTCAAGCCGCGCACATATGCGGCGTGTCGCTGCCCAACGTGGCGGCACTGGCGCGCGCGTCGCCCCTGTCATGGGCTGAGCGACGGCGGCGCTTGAGCGAAATTGGCAGCAAGCTTGAACGGCAAGTTGTGGCCGGGAGCGGCATTACAGCGCGTTACGGGCGTTGCCGTAATTGCGGCAACGGCTATCGCTGACCCAAGCGTTTCAACCATAGCGCCCCGACCAGCCAAAGCATGCTGCCCCTGTCGGATTGATCGAACTGACGCAACTATGTCCGCACTAAGGCAACTCAGGCAACCATTCGAAGTGACTGCTCCTGGCCGCGAGGAGGCCGCTTGACTTTAGGCACGGTCAGGCAAGGGTTTGGCACTAGAGTGAATTTGCCGCTGCCATCCAGTTGGGATAGACCTTCACTTGCCACCTGGAACTTTGATGAGATGTCTGTCCCTCGCGCTTGGATTCTTACTCTTAGTCGGCTTACGTTGTCCGGCGCATGCAACCGGTTCTGAAGGCGATCCGCTGCCGCCGATTGTTTTGAGGATGGGCGAGGTGACCGTGCAGCACGGCGCCATGCCTTCGACGGGCGGCAATGCAGCGAAGACGACGAGAGAAGCATTCTGGCTTTCAGTGACCGCACTCCTGACGTTTGGCGTCCCGCTCTTGGATCTTCCCAACGTCTTGGAGCGAGGCGAAAAAGATACGCGAACCGTGCAACTGTGCTTGGAAAGCTGGAAGGCAATCCTCGAGGGGCCGAAGTCTCCGCTGAAATCATCGGAGTTCAACGACTTCGTGATGAGGACGATAGCGGCTGAAACGGCAAGACTCCTTGAGACTCGTGCGAGGCCAGTCGTCGTCCGCGTTGCATCGAGCGGCGCGACTCATTCAGGTAATGCCGATGCGCTTAGAGAGATAGCCAGCGAGCTATCGACTCATTCGCTGGTGCTCGGTGACGTTTCGATTGGCGTCGAGCCGTTCTCGCCTGGCTGTGTCGCGCGGCTGCAGGCGAGCGCTAGCCTGCAGCTTGTGGAAGTCGGAGCTGCCGCGAGTGACTATTCAGGCCAAGACTCCAGGTCTTTGTCAGCGGTGAGCAGCTCTGAGATTGTCGATGTGCACGGTTGGGCAACTGAGCCCGAAGTGGGGCGGCGAGCGCTGCGACTCGCGCTTCTGCAGCTCGCCGAGGCAGTCGTCAAGTCTTACCCATGGCCGGCCGGCGAGGAGACGAAAGCTCCAGGGTCAGCGCCGGATAGCGGCACGCGATAGCCCGCAGTGGCATCGGAGAGTTGGCGTTCGACAGTTCACGACTTCTCGGAGTGCCTTTTGACAAAAGCACGCTTTTGCGGACTTAGGTGACTTACCCGCGCGTCCCCCTG
>CAWDEO010000002.1:0-27652 GCA_963801405.1 uncultured beta proteobacterium
CATGTTATGGCCTGCTTAACACGTACCTGCTGCATGCATGCCGACGGTGCGGTTGATGTTGCGGATCGGCGTGATGAAGCTGACACGCTCGCCTCGCTCGAGCGCCGGTTTGCACTGCTCGATCAGCTTGTGGTCCAGCGCCTTCGCGAGACCATGGTCCTGCGCTTCAATAACGCGCCGAGCCACGTCGGCCGGCATGTTCGGCTGATAGAAGATTCGACTGAAGTCGAGTCCCTTCGCCTTCCAGTGTTCGATGCCGCGCCGCGTGTCGAGCAGATCCGCGCGACCGACGAGTTCATCGAACGAGCGGATTCCGAGCTGCGCCATGATCTCGCGCACTTCCTCGGCAACGAAGAAGAAGTAGTTAACAACGTGCTCGGGCTGGCCTTTGAACTTGGCGCGCAACACCGGGTCCTGCGTGGCCACGCCCACCGGGCAGGTGTTCAGGTGGCACTTGCGCATCATGATGCAGCCTTCGACGACCAGCGGCGCCGTCGCGAAGCCGAACTCATCGGCGCCGAGCAACGCGCCGATGACGACGTCGCGCCCGGTCTTCATCTGGCCATCGACCTGCACGGCGATGCGCCCACGCAGGCGGTTCAGTACCAGCGTCTGTTGTGTTTCGGCGAGGCCCAGTTCCCACGGCGTGCCGGCATGCTTGATCGACGACACCGGCGAGGCGCCGGTGCCTCCATCGTGGCCGGCGATCGTCACGTGGTCGGCCTTGGCCTTCGCCACACCGGCGGCGACGGTACCGACACCCACCTCGGACACGAGCTTCACACTGATCGACGCCTGCGGGTTGGCATTCTTCAGGTCGTGGATCAGTTGTGCGAGGTCCTCGATCGAGTAGATGTCGTGGTGCGGCGGCGGTGAAATAAGTCCCACGCCCGGCACCGAGAAGCGCAACTTCGCGATGTACTCGCTGACTTTGTGGCCTGGCAGCTGGCCGCCTTCGCCAGGCTTTGCGCCCTGCGCCATCTTGATCTGGATCTGGTCTGCACTGATGAGATATTCGGTCGTCACGCCGAAGCGGCCCGAGGCGACCTGCTTGATCTTCGAGCGCAGCGAGTCGCCCGCCTTCAAGGGAATGTCGACTTCAACACGATCGCGGCCGATGACATCGGCCAGTGTCTCACCGGCCTTGATGGGGATGCCGCGCAGCTCCTGCTGGTAGCGCGCCGGATCCTCGCCGCCTTCGCCGGTGTTGCTCTTGCCGCCGATACGGTTCATCGCAATCGCCAGCGTGGAGTGCGCCTCGGTCGAAATCGAGCCGAGCGACATTGCGCCGGTGGCAAAGCGCCGGACAATTTCCTTCGCGGGCTCGACCTCGTCGAGCGGGACGGCCTTCTTCGGGTCGAGCCGGAACTCGAAGAGCCCGCGCAGTGTCATGTAGCGCCGGCTCTGGTCGTTGATGAGCTGCGCGTACTCCTTGTAAGTCTGGTAGTTGTTCGCGCGCGTCGAGTGCTGCAGCTTGGCGATCGCGTCCGGCGTCCACATGTGCTCTTCGCCGCGCACGCGCCATTGGTACTCGCCGCCGGCGTCGAGCATCCGCGCCAGCACGGGGTCGTCCGAGAACGCGGCCTGGTGCGTGCGCACCGCTTCTTCCATCACCTCGAACAGTCCTACGCCGCCGATGTTGCTCGCGGTTCCGCGGAAGTACTTGTCGACGAGATCCTTGCGCAATCCGACCGCCTCGAAGATCTGCGCACCGCAGTACGACATGTACGTGCTGATGCCCATTTTCGACATGACCTTGTTCAGGCCCTTGCCGATCGCCTTGATGTAATTCTTGACTGCCTTGGCGGACTCCGTCCCGTGCAGCCTTTCGAGCGTCTCGAGCGCGAGGTACGGATGCACCGCCTCGGCGCCATAGCCTGCCAGCAGCGCGAAGTGGTGCACCTCGCGCGCGGAGCCCGTCTCGACGACCAGGCCGGTCGACGTGCGCATGCCCTCGGCGATCAGGTGCTGGTGCACGGCGCTCGTCGCAAGCAGCGCCGGAATGGCGACGTGATCGGCGTCGAGCGCTCGGTCGGTGACGATCAGGATGTTGTAGCCGGCCTTCACCGCATCGACCGCCTGCGCGCACAGCGACGCCAGCCGCGCTTCGACGCCGGCCTTGCCCCACGCGAGCGGATAGCAGATGTCGAGTTCGAACGAGCGGAACTTGTTCGACGAGTAGTTCTCGATCGAACGGATCTTCGCCATGTCCTTGAAGTCGAGCACGGGCTGGCTGACTTCGAGGCGCATCGGTGGGTTGATGTTGTTGATGTCGAGCAGGTTCGGCTTCGGCCCGATGAAGCTCACGAGCGACATCACGAGCTGCTCGCGGATCGGATCGATCGGCGGGTTCGTGACCTGCGCGAACAGCTGCTTGAAGTAGTTGTAGAGCGGCTTGGTCCTGTTGGACAGCACCGGCAGCGCGGCGTCGTTGCCCATCGAGCCGATCGCCTCCTCGCCCTGCAGCGCCATCGGCTCCATCAGCAGCCTGACGTCCTCCTGCGTGTAGCCGAAGGCCTGCTGGCGGTCGAGCAGCGGCACGTCGAGGCGGGCGGCCGAGTCGGCCTTTCGCCGGCGCCAACCGGCAGGTCATCGAGCTTGATGCGGATGCGCTTGATCCACTCCTTGTAGGGCTTGCTCGACGCCAGTTGCTGCTTGAGTTCGGCGTCGTCGATGATGCGGCCCTGCTCGGTGTCGATCAGGAACATCTTGCCGGGCTGCAGGCGCCACTTCTTGACGATACGGCTCTCCGGAATCGGCAGCACCCCGACTTCGGAGGCCATCACCACCATGTCCTCGTCGGTGATGACATAGCGCGCCGGACGCAGGCCGTTGCGGTCGAGCGTCGCGCCGATGCGCATGCCGTCGGTGAACGCGATCGCGGCCGGCCCGTCCCACGGCTCCATCATCGCCGCGTGGTACTCGTAGAACGCGCGGCGCGTCTCGTCCATCAGCGCGTGCTGCTCCCACGCCTCGGGGATCATCATCATCACGGCGTGGGCGAGCGGGTAGCCGCTCATGACCAGCAGTTCGAGCGCATTGTCGAAGCAGGCCGTGTCGGACTGCCCTTCGTAGATCAGCGGGAAGAGCTTGCCGAGGTCCTCGCGCAGCACCGGCGACGACATCACGCCTTCGCGCGCACGGATCCAGTTGAAGTTGCCCTTGACCGTGTTGATCTCGCCGTTGTGCGCGATCAGGCGGTAGGGATGGGCCAGTTCCCACGACGGGAACGTGTTCGTCGAGAAGCGCTGGTGCACCAGCGCGATCGCCGACACGACGCGCGGGTCGCCCAGATCAGCGTAGTAGCGGCCCACCTGGTCGGCCAGCAGCAGGCCCTTGTAGACGACGGTGCGCGTCGACATCGACGGCACGAAGTACTCCTTGCCGTGCTGCAGCTTCAGCGCCTGGATCTTGTGGCTCGCGGTCTTGCGGATCACATAGAGCTTGCGCTCCAGCGCGTCGGGCACCATGACATCCGGCCCGCGCCCGATGAAGATCTGCCGGATCACCGGCTCGCGCTCGCGCACCAGCGGCGACATCGGCATGTCGCGATCGACCGGCACGTCGCGCCAGCCCAGCACGACTTGCCCTTCGGCGCGCACGGTGCGCTCGAGTTCCTGCTCGCACGCCAGGCGCGACGCGCTCTCGCGCGGCAGGAAGATCATCCCGACGCCGTACTCGCCCGGCGGCGGCAGCGTGATCTGCCGCTGCGCCAGTTCATCGCGGTAGAACGCGTCGGGAATCTGGATCAGGATGCCGGCGCCGTCCCCACACAGTGGATCGGCGCCGACGGCGCCGCGATGATCGAGGTTCTGCAGGATCAGCAGCGCCTGCTGCACGATGCGCGTGGCTCGCGCGCCCCTTGATGTTCGCCACGAAGCCGACGCCGCAGGCGTCATGCTCAAGGTGCCGGAATACAGGCCATGTTGCTCGGCGTGATCGAATGGTGTCGTCGGAACGTGGGGCTCGTTCATGGGCCGAGTCCCGTCAGTGGCGTCGAGCCCCGCCGGGCTAGGGGAACTTGAACTGTACTGCGCGCCCGCCGACCGCACAACAGGTAAAAATGGGGTCTGTCCCCTAATAATTGTTGAGTGGGTTTTTCAATGATTAATCGGGGACAGATAAATTTCGCGGCCTCGGGCGCGCGGGTGTTCAGAGTCCACCGCTTGAGCGACGCCGAGCCGAACGACGGCGCGCGTTAGTGCCACGCTCGTCGGCGAGCGTATGGAGGCGAACCCGCCGGAGGACGGCGTCGGGCGGAACGCGCTTAACGCGACGGAGTCAAAACCGCCGCCAGCCTACCCGCCGAGCCGTTTGCCGGTTGCAGGAATTAGTAAGTGACTGCTCACTTAGATAGGGCTTGCGCCGGATTTCGACGCGGCCGTCCGGCGCGGGCCGGCATTGGGCGCCGACTGCACTGCGGCGCGATCAGGCGAACGAAGGCGTCAGAGCCGACCACCCAGCCGCCGGCCAACGCCTGTCGAAGCGCGCGACTTCGGCCGGACGTAAGACCCGCATGGACGGCGGCGCGATAGGCGACCTGCCGTTCAAATGGCGTATTGCCCAGCGCCCAGTAGAGCGAGTGATCCCGCAGTGTCGGATCCGAGGCGCAGACCCACATGGTGCCGAAAGCTCGACCAGCGATAGTCCTCGGGCGCCGCCACCAGTCCCGCGCGCACCGGCTGCAGTCTCGACGAACTGCAATGCAGGCGAGCAAGGCGCGCTCCGGTTCGAGAATCGCGGCGCGGTAGCGCCCATCGAACAGGGCGCCGCGCTCGGCGTGGCGATCGTTGTACGAGCGAACGTAGCGGCGACCGATCGCCTGCAGCGCCCGGCCAAGGGCACGCGCGTCCGCAGGGGTCGCCAGCAGCCAGAGCGCGTGCGGCAGTCAGCGCATAACCATGAACGTCGACGTGCTCGGCGCTCGCGGCCGCGCGGAGCGCCGCCAATCAGGCGCTCCGCATCGTCGTCATCGACGACCAGCGGCCGCGGCCCCGACCGCTGCAGCACCAGGTGCGGGTATCCGCCGACCGAGAGCCGCGCCAGCCGCGCCATTCGCCGCGCTCAGTCGTCTCCGACCGCATACAGCCGGCGATGCTCACGGATGGCGTAGCGATCGGTCATGCCGGCCACGTAGTCGGCAATGGCGCGGGCCTTGTCCTCCGCCGCGCGCGCCTGGTGGTCGACCGGCAGCAGGCGAGGCTCGTCGTCGAACGCGGCGAACAGGTCCCGCACGATTCGCCTCGCCTTGGTCGTCATGCGCATCACACGGTAGTGCCGGTAGAGGTTGTCGTGCAGGAAGCGCTTCAGCTCGTCGGCCTCTGCGCGCAGCGACGCCGAAAACGCGATCAGCGGTCCCGACCTTGCGCACGTCGTCGATCGACGCCGGCGCCGCGCCCGCGATCCGCCGCGAGCTCTCCTCCGTGAGATCGACGATCAGCGTGTTGATCATGCGGCGCACGGTCTCGTGGATCATCCGGCGCTCGCGCGATGCCGGCGAACTGCTCCCGCACCGGGGCGGCATGCCGCGCAAACAGCGGCACTTCTTCCAGCTGTTCGAGCTGATCAGCTGGGAGCGCAGGCCGTCGTCGATGTCGTGGTTGTTGTAGGCAATCTCGTCGGCCAGGTTGGCGATCTGTGCTTCGAGGCTGGGCTGGCGCCTCAGCAGGAAGCGCTCGCCGAGTTCGCCAAGCTTGCGGGCGTTCTCGAGCGAGCAGTGCTTGAGGATGCCTTCGCGCGTCTCGAACGTCAGGTTCAGGCCATTGAAGGCGCCGTAGCGCTCTTCGAGCTCGTCGACGACGCGCAGCGACTGCAGGTTGTGCTCGAAGCCTCCGTGCGGCTGCATGCACTCGGCCAGCGCGTCCTGCCCGGCGTGCCCGAAGGGTGTGTGGCCGAGATCGTGCGCCAGCGACACCGCCTCGACGAGGTCTTCGTTCAGGCGGAGCGTGCGCGCGATCGCACGTCCGATCTGCGCGACTTCGAGCGAGTGCGTCAGTCGCGTCCGGAACAGATCGCCTTCGTGATTGACGAAGACCTGGGTCTTGTATTCGAGCCGGCGGAACGCGGTGCAATGAATGATGCGATCACGATCACGCTGGAAGTCGGTTCGGCCGCGCGCCGGCGGCTCCGCATACCGCCGACCGCGCGAGCGCGTCGGCTCCGCGGCGTAGGGTGCAAGTCCGAGTGCTTCGCCAGCGTTCATGCGTAGCCTCCCGCGGCAAGCGTTGCTCGCAGCGCGGCGTCGGGCACGGTGCGCTGTACGGCGCGCCCGATGTGCTCGAGCAGGATGAAGCGGATCGCGCCCGCCTCCGACTTCTTGTCGCCGCGCATCGCCTCGATCGCGCGCTCCAGCGACAGCCCTTCGATGCGCGCTGGCAACCCGGCCGCCGTGACGGCTGATTCAATCGGCGCGATCGCCGCCGGCTCCAGCACACCGATGCGTGCAGAAAGTTCGGCCGCCAGCACCAGGCCGCAGCCGACGGCTTCGCCGTGCAGCCACCGCGTGTAGCCAGTGAGCGCCTCGATCGCATGACCAAAGGTGTGTCCGAGATTCAGCAGCGCCCGCTCGCCGGTCTCGCGCTCGTCGCGCGCGACGATGCCGGCCTTGATCTCGCAGGAGCGGGCGATCGCCCGGCCGAGCGCGTCGGGCGCACAGGCACGCAACGCGGGCAGGTCCCGCACGACGTCCTCGAAGTACGTCGCGGTCCGCCAGCAATCCATGCTTCAGGATCTCTGCCAGTCCGGCCGACGAGTTCTCGGGCGGGCAGCGTCTGCAGCGTCGAGGTATCGCTGATCACGATCTGCGGCTGATGGAACGCGCCGATCAGGTTCTTGCCGCGGACGTGATTGATGCCGGTCTTGCCGCCGACCGACGAATCGACCTGTGCGAGCAGCGTCGTCGGCATCTGCACGAATCGGATCCCGCGCATGATAGATCGCTGCGGCGAAACCTGCCACGTCGCCGACGACGCCGCCGCCGAGCGCCACGACGAGGCTCTTGCGGTCGGCACCGCCCTCGACCAACGCGTCGAGAATTCTCGCCACGGAACTCCAGTTCTTGTGGGCCTCGCCGTCGGGCAGAACGATCGTCAGGACCTCGCCGACTCCGGCGAGCGCATGGCGCACTCTCTCCGCATAGAGGCCTTCCACCGTGGCACTGGTGACGAGTGCGACGCGCGTTGGCGCGAGCGGCGCAATGAACTCCGCCGCTCGCCGCAGCAGATCCGCGCCGATCAGAATGTCGTAGGAACGGCCCGCCAGGGCGACAGACACGCGTTGCATCGGACGATTGTACGAGGCGCGCGCAGGCCAACACACTCAGTCGCCGGCCAATAGAAGTGCCTTGACTTCCGGGTGCGCGATCAGCCGTTCGACCAGCCGCTTCGGGTTGGAGGCGGCGGACTGGAAGGTCAAGTGAGCGGTCTCGGCGTAGAACTGCTCGCGCTCCGCGAGCAGTTGCTCGATGCGCGCGCGCGGGTTCTCGGTCTGAAGCAGCGGGCGCGACTTGTCTCGACGCGTGCGGCGAAACACTTCGTCGGCGGAGGCGCGCAGGTAGATCACGAGACCTCGTTCGCGCAGCCGTCGGCGCGTGGCAGGATCGAGCAGCGCGCCACCACCCGTGGCCAGAACGATGTGCGGCAGCTGAGTGAGTTCATCCAGCAGCGCCGCCTCGCGTCGCCGGAAGCTGGCCTTCGCCCTCGATCTCGAAGATCGTCGGTATCGACACGCCGCTACGCGCCTCGAGCTCGCGGTCGGCATCGACAAACTCGAAGCCGATCTGCTTCCGCGAGCAAGCGGCCGATGGTGGACTTGCCGGCACCCATCATGCCAACGAGGAACACTGAACTCGCCGTGCTCATCGAGTTAGGGTAGCCGACGGACGGCCAAATTGCACAAGGGCCGCCTTGGCGGCCCTTGCTAACTCAGGGGGACGAGACTAATTCGGGTTGGTGCAGGCAGTGGCCTGCCCAAACGGACTGAGTCGAAAGCCCGGCGTTGAAGTAGCCGTGACGTCGGCCTCTGCCGCACTCAGCAAGAAGTCGTAAGTCGTCAGTCGCTCTGACCCCGCAGTCGCGGCCCGCGCTTCAATCTGATACTCGGCCCAGAACGAGAAGCGCTGACCCCATCGGAGGCGGAGGTTCAGGAAACCGGCACTGTCGGTTACGCCATTATTGTCCAGCGTAAACGCGGCTGACTGGCCGGGCCATAAGATTTGGTCCATGTTCTGATTGTTGTCACCGGAATCGAGCACGCCGTTAAAGTTCGTGTCTTCGTTGTCGCACCGTGTCGGCGCAACGACGGGACTCCACCGGCCCATAACGTAAGAGAAGCTCCCCTTGTAGTAGTAGCGGCGGAAGCAGCCGCACCGACACCGGCGCACCGGCCACGCCCTTGCCAGCGGCGTCGGTCACATAGATGCTGAATAATTTCTCGTAATCGAGATTGTTGTTCACCTTCTGAATTTCGTTGTTCGTCGAGATGCGTATGAACAGCGGTTGCTGGGAGATGGTCAGCTTCGCAGGCTTCTCGTTGGCGCCGCAGGGGGCGGCGCCGCCGCCCGGCAGCGTGGCGACTCCATCGACCGACGCGCAGACAACGATTTGGTCCGTCCCCGTCGTGGACGTTCCGGCGATGAAACGCGCCGAGGCGAGGCCCGAGCCGTTGGTCAGGACCGGAGAGGTCGTGGTGTCAACGCTCAGCGTACCGAACGCCGGAGTTGACGCAATTCGAATGCGTACGGGCGCATTGGCGACAGGAATCCCCAATGCCGTTCCGGCGTCACCCGTAACCCGGACATCCAACTGCGCGAAGTTGGTCGTTGCCCCGGCCGCGTTAGGGCCGACAACCGAAGGGTTGACCTGAACCGTGAGGTCCTTCACAGCAATGCCTGCCGGGCTGAGCGGCGGCAGCGCAGTGCTGCCTGCCTTTACATCGACCTTGGCACTCGCGTTGGCACCCGTAGCTGTCACCACGGCATCCGCGGTCACGCCAGTGAGGTTCACCTTGGCAATGCCCGCGGTATCGCTCGTTGCGACGGCCGAGGAGAGCGTCCCTCCGCTGGTGACGAAACTCACCACGACTCCGCCCAGAGGAACCTTGGCAGCGTCGATGACCGACGCGGAGATCTCGACAGCGGTCGTCGCCGTCTGCGCGGTGGGTGGCGACGCGGTCAGCGTTACGGTGGTTCCTGCAACCTGCACCGCAGCAGTGCCGGTAACGGCCCCGCTCTTGGCGGTGATCAGGACGTCACGATTACCGCGATCAGAACCCAGGCCAAGCGTCGCGGTAACCCGCCCGTTCGAGTCCGTGGTATCAGATTGACCGCTGAGCACCCCCGACGATGCGCTCAGTGAAATCGGCACATCGGCCAGCGCCCGCCGGTTGGCGTCAATGGCTGTGATCGTGACGGTCGTTGTCTGGTCGGCCTTCGCCTCGATTGTTGCCTTCGACGCGGTGACTTCAAGCGCCGCCAACGGCGCAGAGGTCGCAGTCGTGGTCGTCGAGTCTGGCCCTGGAGCCTCTTCCCCTCCGCAGGCAGCCATGAGTACAGCTGCGGCGGCCACAGCTGTCATGCGCGAGCGGTAATTGTTCCACTTCATATGCTTCTTCTCCAATCGACAACCGGCGGATGAGACGACTTTGGCGCTGGCTCGAAGGGCCATGCTACCGACCCGTTACGACTCGCTCCGTTCCATCAATTCGCTAATGCGTTCGCTCTACCGCACCGAGGCGAGCGCCCGTTCCGACACGATCTTTGGCGTGATGAAGATGATCAACTCGGTCTTGTCGTTGATTCGGTTCTCGTTCTTGAAGAGCCACCCCACGTAGGGGATGTCGCCCAGCCAGGGCACTTTCGTCACCTGCCGGCGGTCGGTCTGCTCGTAGATTCCACCCAGCACCACGGTGCCGCCGTTTTCGACCAGCACCTGGGTCTGCACGTTCTTGGTGTCGATCGCCGGGCCTGAGAGCGTCTCGGCACCGCGCGTGTCCTTGTTGACCTTGACGTCCATGAAGATCGCGCCCTCGGGCGTGATCTGCGGCGTCACTTCGAGCTTCAGCACCGCCTTGCGAAACGACACCGACGTGGCGCCACTGCGACGTGGCCTGCTGGTAGGGAATTTCCGTGCCCTGCTCGATGACCGCCTTGACCTTGTCGGCCGTCACCACGCGCGGACTCGAAATCACCTTGCCGCGACCATCCTGTTCGAGCGCCGAAAGTTCGAGCGAGATGACCTGCGACAGGCTGGCGTTGACGAGCGTCAATGCGATTCCGCCCGGGTTGAAGCCGCCGATGCCCTGCGCCGGAAGATTGACGAAATTGGCGGTCGAGGTGAGGTTGGGCGTCGTGATCAGGCCACCGCCCGAACCGATGCCAGTCGTCGTGGTGACGGTGCCGCCCGGCCCGGTGGCCGACGTCGTTCCCATGCCGCTGGCGGTGCCGTAGCCGCCCCCGCCAACGCTGCGCGGATAGCCAGACGTGCCGCCGATGCGCATCCCTAGCGAGCGGGAGAACTTGTCATCGGCCTCGACGATGCGCGCCTCGATGAGCACCTGGGGCACCGGAATGTCGATGCGCAGGATCAGGCGGCGAACTTCCTCGAGTCGGGCGGTGGTGTCCTGCACGAACAGCTGGTTAGTACGCGGATCCACCACCACGCTGCCGCGCTTCGACAACAGGCGCTGCTGGCCGTCGACCAGCAGGCGGCGCACCTCATCGGCCTTCTGGTAGTTGACGACAAAGGCCTCGGACCGCAGCGGCTCGAGTTCGGAGATCTGGTTACGCGACTCGAGTTCGAGCTTTTCCTTGGTCGCAATTTCGTCGCGCGGAGCGACCAGCAGCACGTTGCCATTCTTGCGCATGTCCAGGCCCTTGGACTGCAGGATGATGTCGAGCGCCTGGTCCCACGGGACGTCCTTCAACCGCAGCGTGATGGTGCCGCCCACGGAGTCGCTGGTAATGATGTTGAGGTTCGTGAAATCGGCGATGACCTGCAGCAGCGAGCGGACATCGACGTTCTGGAAGTTCAGCGACAGGCGCTCGCCCTGGTAGCCCTGGCGCGTGCCCTGGAACAGGCGCTGCGGGTCTTCCTTCACCGGTCGCACCTCGAGCACGAAGCGGGTGTCGCTCTGGTAGGCGTTGTGCTCCCACAGGCCGCGCGGCTCGATCACCAGGCGGGTGTTGTTGCCCTGCTGGCTGGCCGTGACATTGGTGACCGGGGTGGCGAAGTCGGACACATCGAGCCGCCGCTTGAGCGAATCGGGCAGCGACGTGTTGAGAAAGTCGACCACGACCGTGTTGCCCTGCTGGCGGATGTCGACATTGGTGTTGGGATCGGACAGGTCGATGACGACACGACCTTCGCCCTCGGCGCCGCGCCGGAAGTCGACACCGCGCAGGGTCCGCCGCTGCGCCCCGACCGACGACGAATATCCGGCTGCGGGCGGCGCGGCCTCGGCCGTTGCGGTCGCCGCGGGCGGCGTCGCAGGCTCCGCGCTTGGCGCGCGGAACGTCGTTGTGTCAGTGGCGCCGCCCAGTGCAACCAGGATGCGCTTGCCGTCGACACTGACCGCATGCGTCAGCGGCCGCTTGAGATTCAGCACGACACGTGAACGACCTTGCGCCTGCACGATGTTGACGGAGCGCAGGTCACCCTGGTTCATCTCGATCAAATTGCGTCCGACCGCATTGACCGAGGCCGGGATGTCGAGGGCGACGCGTGCGGGATTGGCGACCGAGAAGCTGGCCGGCACACCCTGCACCGGGTTCTTCATTTCGATGCTCAGCACGACTCCGGTGGGAGTCTGCGAGGCATCCACCCGCTCGATCGCGTTGTTGACGTCGGCGGCCGGGGTTTGCGCTCCGGCGACGGCGGCACAGGCGGCCAAGCCGGCCACTGCCCACTTCGACAGCGCCCTGACAAGACCTTCGATCGACATTCTCATCGCTTACTCCCTTGCCGCGCGGCGGCCTCCTGCAGTTCCAGCTTGGCGGGCCGTTCGACCCACTCGCCGGCGGCGTCCTGGACGATTTCCTTGAGTTCCACTTCAGTTTCCGAAATCTTGGTGACCAGCCCGAAGTTCTGGCCCAGATAGTTGCCGGACCGCACCATAAACGTTTGGCCCGAGGCATCGATCAGCGCCACGTTGTTGCCCTGTTGCCTCAGCGTGCCAACCATCTTCAGTTGATCCAGCGGAAAGCCTTCGAGCGCTTCGCGCCGGCGATCCAGATCCGGCTTGATCGCACTCGTGCTGGCCCGCGCCTGCGCCTGCCGCGCGACCGCGAGCACCATCTTCTGTGCATCGAACGGATCGATCAGTGCCTTGGCTTCATAGGTGAACGGCGAGAACTGCTTGGGTTCCGGCACCGGTTGTGTCGTCGGACGCATCGCCTTGCGCGTGTCGTCCATCCACGTGCGCAGTTCGCCTTCGTCGCCTCCGCCGCAGGCGCTCAGGGTGGCCGCAGCCACGACGCAGCGCCACCAGTCGCTGGCGCTTATTGAGAGAAATCATTTGCCCGGCCCCTTGGTGGCCTGTTGCTTCGCCTTGCGCTGGGCCGCGACTTCTTCGGCATCGAGGTAGCGATACGTCTTGGCAGTCGCATCGAGCGTGAGCGCACCGCCCTTGCCCGCTGCCAGGTTCAGGTTATTCAGCGTCACGATGCGCGGCAGGTTGGCAATGTCGCTCGCGAACGCTCCGAGGTCGTGATACTTGCCGGCCAGCTTGATCGCGATCGGCAGTTCGGCGTAGTACTCCTTCACGTTCGTCTGGCCCGGCTTGAACAGTTCGAAGTCAAGGCCGCGGCCCACGCCGGCCTGATTGATGTCCGACAGCAGCGCGTCCATTTCGGACTTGCTCGGCAGTTGCTTCTCCAGCGTCAGCACGTACTGGCTGACCTGTTCACGCTGCTTGCGCAATTCGTCGAGGTTGATCGCCTGCTGCATCTTGTTCTTGTATTCGTCCTTGAGCTTCAGTTCCTCGGACTGCAGTTGTTCGAGCTGTTCCTTCTGGCCGCTCCACAGGCCGAACCAGCCGCCAACGCCGAAGGCGATGATGATGACCAGCCATAGCGCAAGCCGCGGCGCCGGCGGCCAGGTGCCGACGTTGTCCAGGGTCAGGCCCTGGAATTGCTTGAGGAGATCTCGACTTGCCATCAGTTCCTCGTGCGTCGCGCGCTATTTCTTCGGAGCCGCTGGAGCGGCGGACGGGGTCCGAGCGGCTGTCGCGACCGCCGGTGCTGGCGCGGCGGTTGCTGTTGCCGGGGTCGCCGGGCCGGTTGCCACGGGTCGGGCTTGTGCCTGCTGCAACTGGGTGCGCTCGGGTGTCGGCTTCATCGTGAAATAGAGGCCGAACTCGAAGACGCGACGGTTCAGGCCTGTCGGGCCCTGGCCGGCTACCTTGATTTCGACGAGCTCCGGTCGCTCGAGTCACACGCGAATTGTTCTGCAGGTTGCGCAGGAACTCGGAGACGCGCTCGTTCGAAGCCGCCCAGCCCGTCACGTTGACCTTCCGGTCCTCCTGCTTGATCGACCGCAGGTAGATGCCCTCCGGCACCTGCTTGGCGATCTCGTCGAGCAGATAGACCGGCTGGTTGCGGTCGGCCTGCAGGTCCTCCACCGCGCGCTGCCGGGCGCGCAGGCCATCGATCTCCTGGCGCAAGGTCGCGATTTCCTTGATCTGCGTGTCGAGCTTGCGATTCTCGGCGCGGATGAACTCGTTGCGGCCTTCCTGGTTGGCGATATAGCCCTGCAGCACGGTCCAGACCGCGCCGACCAGGACAAGTCCGGCCACGGCCGACAGTCCGGTCAGGGCCCAGAACAGCTTCTTCTGCCGCTCGCGCTTGGCAGCGCGATGCGGCAATAGATTGACGCGCGGCGCCGTCATTTATCGAACCTCCGCATCGCCAGACCGCATGGCGTCAGCAGCGCCGGCGCGTCGAGCCGCAACTGCTTCTCGCGGATGTTCGGCGAGACTTCCATGCCCTTGAACGGCGAGATCACCGAGGTCGGCACCTGGGACGCGCTCCATCAGGGCGTCGGGCAGGCCCGCGAGCACTGCCGATCCGCCGGCAAGCATGATCTGGTCGACCCGGCTGTACGGCGTCGACGTGAAGAAGAACTGCAGCGCACGCGTGATCTCGGTGGCCGCCGTATCGATGAAGGGCTTCAGGACCGTCGTTTCGTAGTCGGCCGGCAGGTCGCCGCTGCGCTTCTTCAGCTCGGCCTCTTCGGTCGGGATGCCATAGGCACGCGAAATGTCGCCCGTGAGTTGCTGGCCGCCGAACGGTTGCTCGCGCTCGTAGATCGCTTCGCCGTCGTGCATGACGGTCACGCTTGTCGTATTTGCGCCGATGTAGAAGACCGCAATGACGAGCCCTTCGCCGGAATTCGGCAGCTGCTCGATCAGGCGCTCGATCGCCGCTCGCGCCGAGTACGACTCGACGTCGACGACGATCGGCTTCAGGCCCGGCCGCCTGCGCCACCGCGATGCGGTCTTCGACCTTTTCCTTGCGCGACGCGGCGATCAGCACTTCGACGTCGTCGGGCGCGTTGGGAATCGGACCCAACACCTGGAAGTCCAGGCTGACCTCGTCGAGCGCGAACGGGATGTACTGGTTCGCCTCGCTTTCGACCTGCATCTCGAGTTCTTCCTCGCGCAGGTTGCCGGGCAGCGCTATGCGCTTCGTGATGACCGCCGAGGCCGGCAGCGCCATCGAGACGTTGCGGATCTTGCCGCCGGCGCGCCGCCAGGCGCGCTTGACGGCTTCGGCGACGACGTCGATCTTGTCGATGTTGCCGTCCACGACCGCGCCGCGCGGCAGCGGCTCGATCGCGTAGCGCTCGAGCCGCATCATTCCCTTGCCGGCCTCGGACAGCTCGACGACCTTGACGCTGGACGAGCCAATGTCGAGGCCGATCAGCGGCGGCGTCTTGCTTGCAAATGGCAGATCGAATGCCAAGGCGTAACCCCCTACGACAGACTCAGCTCGTGTGTCAGACGGTCAGAAAAGGCGCCCACGACCCCATGACAGGAGGCACCCACCCGTCGACCCTCCAAACGCCCGCGGCAGAAGCCGGTTTTTCCTTATCTTTCGAGCGTTTACCGCATTTTTGTTGGATGGCACTTGAGATCCTAGCAACATAAACAATCCAACTACAAGCCCCGCGTTCAGCCTAACCGTGCCTCTTTTGAGGGATAAACAACGAACCGATCGTGACGACGTGCGTCCAAGCTTTGCGGACACGCCGTTTCGTCAGCGGTCCCGGCCGGCGAATGTCATGGCTCCTATAATTCCCGACTCTTCGTGCGGCGAAGCGCAAATAAGCGGTCACTCGCACGCCCAGTTCCTTCCAGTGGCGCTTCTCGCGTGACGGCCGACAACCGAGCAAGCACCGATAGCCAGACTGCTCGGCCCCGCGCGCCGAGCCCTTGGTACGTGAAGGCGCTGCTCTGGCTCGGCGGGACTGGTCGGCGCCGCCGCCGCAGCCGTTGCCCTGCTCCTCACGTTTGCCTTCGCGGTCGTTTACTCGAACCTGCCGCCCATCGATGCGCTGACGGACTACCGGCCGAAGATCCCGCTGCGGGTCTGGACCACCGAGGGGCTGCTGATCGGGGAGTTTGGCGAAGAGCGGCGCGACTTCGTTGCCGTCGCCGACATGCCCGACCTGATGAAGAAGGCGATCCTCGCCGCCGAGGACGACCGCTTCTACGAGCACCACGGTGTCGACTACGCCGGACATCGCGCGCGCGGCGCGTCTCGAATTTCGTGTCCGGCCGTCGCGGCCAGGGCGGCAGCACGATCACGATGCAGCTCGCGCGGACCTTTTTCCTCAGTTCCGAGCGCAGCTACGTGCGCAAGTTCTACGAGATCGCGCTGGCGTACAAGATCGAGTCGTCGCTCAGCAAGGACCGCATCTTCGAGGTCTATGCGAACCAGATCTTCCTCGGCCAGCGGGCCTACGGATTCTGCGGCGGCATCGCAGGTCTACTTCGGCAAGAAGCTCAAGGACCTGACCGTCGCCGAGATGGCCACGCTGGCCGGGTTGCCGGTCGCGCCCAGCGCCTACAACCCGTTCGTCAATCCGAAGCGCGCCAAGAGCCGCCAGCACGTACGTGCTGACGCGGATGCTCGATCTCGGGTTACATCGACCGGCCGACCTACGACGACGGCGTTCGTGCAGGAACTCAAGCCGCGCAGCACCAGCAACGTGGCGGCAAGCGAGGCGCCGCGCACCCGGATCCATGCCGAGTTCGCGGCCGAACTCGCGCGGCAGCTCGTGTACGAGGTCTTCCGGCGATGAGACCTACACCCGCGGCCTGAACGTCACGACGACGATCCGGCAAGGCGGACCAGGAAGTCGCCTACGCGGCACTGCGCAGGCAGGTGCTCGAGTACGACCGTAAGTACGGCTATCGCGGTCCTGAGGCATTCATTGATCTGGACGTCGATCCGTCAACGCGCGACCAGCGGATCGAAGACGCGACTGGTCGAGGCGATCGAAAGTCCGAACCTGATTCCCGCGGTGGTGCTGGAGGCGTCACCGACGCTCGTGCGCGTCGCGACCCAGGGCGGACAGGCGATCGAGATCAAGGCCGACGGCCTGAAGTTCGTCGCGCCGTCGCTGTCGCCGAAGGCCCAGCCCGGCCGCAAGATCGTGCCGGGCGCGGTGGTGCGGATCGTCACGCAACGAGAAGTCCGGATGGGAAATCAGCCAACTGCCGCAGGTCGAGGCGGCCTTCGTCGCCGCCAGTTCGCGCGACGGCGCGGTCCGCGCGCTGGTCGGCGGGTTCGACTTCAACCTGAACAAGTTCAACCACGTGACGCAGGCCTGGCGGCAGCCGGGATCGAGCTTCAAGCCGTTCATCTACTCGGCGGCGCTCGAGAAGGGTTTCACTCCGAGCACGCTGATCAACGACGCACCCATGTCCATCGATCCGCGCCTGACCGGCGGCCAGGTCTGGGAGCCGAAGAACTACGACGGCAAGTTCGAGGGCCCGATGCGGCTGCGCCAGGGCCTTGCCAAGTCGAAGAACCTCGTCTCGATCCGGGTGCTGCAGGCGATCGGACCGCGCTTATGCGCAGGACTGGGCGACGCACTTCGGGTTCGAGGCCGACAAGCATCCGGCCTATCTGACCATGGCGCTCGGCGCCGGCTCGGTCACGCCATGGCTGATGCTCAACGGCTACTCCGTCTTCGCCAACGGCGGCTATCAGCCTGAACCTGCACCTGATCAGCAAGGTGACCGATGCCAACGGCAAGCCCTGATGGAGAGCCAAGCCGGTCATCGCGGGCGACGACGGCACCGCGGGTCCTCGACGAGCGCAATGCCTTCGTCATGGACAGCCTGATGAAGGAGGTCGCGCGCTACCGGGACGGCGGCGCGCGCGTCGGCGCCACTCAAGCGCACCGATATCGGCGGCAAGACCGGCACCACCAATGATTCACACGATGCGTGGTTCGCCGGCTATGGCGGCGACCTCGTCGCAGTCGCGTGGCTCGGGTTCGACCAGCCGCGTCCGCTGGGCGAGCGCGAGACCGGCGGCGGACTCGCGCTGCCGATCTGGATCAGCTACATGGCCAAGGCACTCAGCGGCGTCCCCGAGGCGCGTGCGCGAGGTGCCCCGCCGGCATCGTTCAGCTGGCGGCGAGTACTACTTCGTTGAACACCAGCCCGGACAGGGAGTGGCGAGCGTGGGCCTGGACGAAGGCCTGCCGCTGGAGGAGCAGACGAAGCGCGAAACGGTTCGCGACCAGATCTTCTAGCGCGCGGACCTCGGCGCCAGCACGACCGGCACGCCGCCCTGCGCCGACAGCGATGCGCGACAACGCCGCGAACAGTTCACTGCCATCACGCGTGTCGCGCCACGCACCGTCGTCCCACGCGTAGTGATGCGCGCCGCTGCGGGCGGCGACCCACATCTGCTGCATGGGCGCCTGGCTGTTGACGACGACCTTGGAGCCATCCGCGCAGCTCGAGCGTCAGCACGTTGCCGCCGCGCGTGACTTCGATGTCGCTCCACGGCATCGATCGCGCTCTCGAGCGCTGCGCAGCACCGCCTCGGCGCGCTCGAGGAACTCGGTTTCGGTCATGCTAGAGTCAATTCGACCATGTCGACAGCCAGTGCCGCGCATTCTAGTGTTCGCCGCGCTGCACCCTGCCCTCGCCGGATGCGGGCAGAAGGGCCCGCTCACCCTGCCACCCGCGCCGACGACGCAGCCAGTCGAAGCCGCCGCGCCGAGCATCCGAGGAGCGGCCCGCGACCGCCCCTTCCCCGACGTGCCTGCGACCAACGAAAGCAAATGACGCCGACGTCGCCCACAGCGACGGGTTCGAGCTACCGGAACGGCGACCTGCACTGCGAGGACGTCGCCCTCGCGGCGCTCGCGGCCCGCTTCGGAACGCCGCTCTACGTCTACTCGCGTGCCGCCATCAGCGCGGCCTACGACCGCTACGCCGGCGCGCTCGGCGAGCCGGCCGTCGCTCGTCTGCTACGCGATGAAGGCGAACTCGAACCTTGCCGTGCTCAATGTGCTGGCGCGGCTCGGGGCGGGCTTCGACATCGTTTCCGCAGGCGAGCTCGAGCGCGTACTCGCGGCCGGCGGTGATCGCGTCGCAAGATGGTGTTCTCGGGCGTCGGCAAGTGCGAAGCGCGAGATCGAGCAGGCGCTGGACGCGGACATCCTGTGCTTCAACGTCGAGTCGAAGGCGGAACTCGAGCGCATCGACGCCGTGGCGCGGCGCCGGAACACGCGCGCGCGCATCTCCGTGCGCGTCAATCCCGACGTCGACGCCGGCACGCATCCATACATCTCGACCGGGCTGAAGGAGCAACAAGTTCGGCGTCGCCCACACCGAGACGCTCGCGCTGTACCGCGACGCCGCTCGCCGCTCGTCGACTCGAGATGGTCGGCATCGATTGCCACATCGGCTCGCAGATCACCGAAATCGCCCCCTACCTCGACGCGGCCGATCGCATCATCGACCTCGTCGACGCGCTGGAGCGGGACGGCATTCGCCTGCATCACATCGACTTCGGCGGCGGCCTCGGCATCCGTTACGCAGACGAGCCCCCGCCCAGCTCCGAGATCTGATGCGGTCACTGCTCGCGCGACTGGACGCGCGCGGCCACGGCGCAAAGACGGTGATGTTCGAGCCCGGGCGCTCGATCGTCGGCAACGCCGGCGTCTTGCTCACGCGCGTGGAGTACCTGAAGCACGGCGAGACGAAGCACTTCGCGATCGTCGATGCGGCGATGAACGACCTGATGCGGCCCACGCATGTACGACGCGTGGATGGGGGTGGTCCCTGTCGCGTGCCGAAGCGGCGCGTCCTCTGTCTATGACGTCGTCGGGCCGGTGTGCGAATCCGGCGACTGGCTCGCGCGCGGGCGCGCGCTTGCGCTCGAGCCCGCGGGGATCTTCTCGCCATCACGAGCGCGGGCGCCTACGGCATGGCGATGAGTTCGAACTACAACACCCGCGGCCGCGCGCGCCGAAGTCGTGGTCGACGGCGAGCGGGCGTTTCTGGTGGCGCGAGCGCCGGATCTCTACGCCGGCGATCCCGCTTCAGTAGTCGCCGGCGAGTCGCGCCCTGCGCCCGCACTTGATGCCCGCGCCGCGGTGACGCGCACGGCGACGCACGCCCGTCCGCCGGCCAGCCATGCAGCAGGCGCGCGCCGAGCAGCGCGCCAAGCACCGGGCGTAGATGCGTCGGCTGGGCGAGGTCGTTCTTCGCCAGCTTGTGATACCAGAAGTGCAAGGACGCCGAGCACGCCGATCGCATAGACGCAGGCGGTGCAGGCGCTGCCAGTTGCGGCCGCCCAGCCGCCGCACCATCGCGTTCGTCGAGGTCACGGCGAGCGGAATCATCAGCACGTAGGCAACGAAGCCGAAGGTCAGGTACGGACGCTTCGCGATGTCGCCGAGGATTTCGGCCCAATCGAACCAGTGATCGATCCAGACGTAGGCCGTCACGTGCAGCGTGCCGTAGAAGAACGCGTACAGGCCCAGCATCCGCCGCAGCCGCAGCAGCCAGGCCCAGCCCGTCACCCAGCGCAGCGGCGTGATCGCGAGCGTCGCCAGCACAGCCACCAGCGTCCAGGTGCCGAGCCAGCGCAGGATGAACTCGACCGGATTGGCGCCCAGGCCGCCGGCGAAGCCCGCCGGACCAGTTCAGCGAAGGGCAGGAACGCCACCACGAACAGCGTCGCGCGCACCGTCGCCATAGACGCGCGGCGACAAGGCCGGCGGCACCAGGGCGAACGGGTTGGCGCGCCATCAGTACAGCTTCATCAGGTCCATTCCGGCATACAGGGACGCAACCTGTTCCGCGTAACCGTTGAACATCAGCGTCGGTCGACGCTTCGTGAAGAGTCCGTCCTCGCCAAGCCGGCGTTCGCACTTCTGGCTCCAGCGGGGATGATCGCGCTCGGGATTCACGTTCGAGTAGAAGCCGTACTCCACGGATTCGACTTCTCCCAGGCAGTGGCCGGCTGTTTCTCGACGAAGCGGATCTTCACCAGCGACTTCGGCGCTCTTGAACCCGTACTTCCAGGGCACGACGACGCGCACCGGCGCGCCGTTTTGCGCCGGCAGACGTCGCCATACATGCCGAGGGTGAGCAAGCGTGAGCGGATGCATCGCTTCGTCCATCCGCAGCCCTTCGGTGTACGGCCAGTCGATCACGGGGCCCGCAGGCCCGGCATCTGCTTCGGGATCGGCGAGCGTCGACGAACTCCACGAACTTTCGCATTGCCGGTCGGCTCGACCCGCTGGACGAGTTCCGACAGCGGATACCCCACCCAGGGAACGACCGCCGACCAGGCCTCGACGCAGCGCAGCCGGTAGACGCGGTCCTCCAGCGGCGCGAGCTTCAGCAGCGTCGTCGATGTCAGTGTCCGCGGCTTTCCTGACCTCGCCCTCGACTGGACCGTCCAGGGCGGGACTTCAGCATCCTGCGGGGCGTCGCGCGGCGGATCTTCCTTGTCGGTGCCGAACTCGTAGAAATTGCAGTAGTTGGTGACGAGGTTGGCCGGGGTCGGCTTCTCCATCATGGACAACGGGCTGGGCGCCCGTCAGGCGCAAGCGCGTCGGCCTGGCTGCGCCCAGGCAAGGGCGGGCAACATCGCCAGCGCCGCCCGCCGCGCCTTCAGCAACGCACGCCGCCGCTCGTACACGGCTTCCGGGGTGATTTCGGAGGAGCAATGACTGGACGGCGAATCAGCATCGGAACACCATGGGAGGCGGAGTCTTCGGTCATTGCTCGATCGAATCCAGGTCGGATGCCTTACAACGAAATGTCAGACCGCCCGGCGGCGCCGGAGTTTCGGCCGCTAGACTCGGCGACGAGACACCTCTGCGCTACGCGGGATTGCCGATGCACATCGAACATGAACTCAAGCTGGACTTCAAGGACGTGCTGATCCGCCCGAAGCGCTCGACGCTGACGTCGCGCTCGGACGTCGACATCACGCCGCGAGTTCATCTTTCGCCATGCCGGGGTCAAGTATGACGGCATTCCCATCATCGCGTCGAACATGGACACCACCGGCACGTTCGAGATGGCGCGTGCCCTCGACGCGGTTCCGCCTGTCGACCGCGCTGCACAAGCACTACAGCGTCGACGAATGCGTCGCCTTCTTCCGGTTGCTCGAACGCAAGTCGGCGGCGTTCTATTCGATGGGGATCACCAAGGCCGACGAGGAGAAGTTCAAGCGCGTGATCGACGCCGCGGGCGATGCCGTCGAGTATGTCTGCATCGATGTCGCCAACGGCTACCACGAGAATTTCGTCACCTTCGTGACCCGCATCCGCACGCGCCTATCCGCGGCTGGTCATCATGGCCGGCAACGTCGTCACCGGCGAGATGACCGAGGAACTGATCCTGTCCGGCGCGGACATCGTCAAGGTCGGCATCGGACCCGGGTCGGTCTGCACGACGCGCAAGATGACCGGGGTCGGCTACCCGCAGCTTTCGGCGGTCATCGAATGCGCCGACGCCGCGCACGGCTTGTCCGGCCTCATCTGCGCCGATGGCGGCTGCAGCACCCCCGGCGACGTGGCCAAGGCGTTCGGCGGCGGCGCGGATTTCGTCATGCTCGGAGGCATGTTCGCGGGGCATGACGAATCGGGCGGCGAGCGCGTCGAGCGCGACGGCGCAAGCTACCAGCGCTTTTACGGCATGAGCAGCAGGGCGGCGATGGACCGCTACGCGGGCGGCGTGGCCGACTATCGCGCGGCCGAAGGCAAGGAAGTGCTGGTGCCCTATCGGGGCCCGGTCGCCGAACACGGCGCAGGAGATCCTCGGCGGCGTGCGCTCGGCCTGCACCTACGTCGGTGCGCGCCGACTCAAGGAACTGTCGAAACGGACGACGTTCGTGCGCGTGACGCAGCAAGCTGAACGAAGTCTTCGGCCGGTCCTGCTGCCAGCTCAGGGCGGCCCGCGGCCGCCGGAACTCCGCGCGAGCGGACTTGCGCAGGCCCTGGACGTAGTCGGCAACGGCACGCATTTCGGCGTCGGTCAGGCGGGCGGCGATCTGCTGCATCGGGACATTGTTGCGGCGGACGCCGTCGCGGAACTTCTTCAGCGTGGCCTCGGTGTACTCGGCATGCTGGCCCGCAAGCCGCGGGTACTGCACCGGAATGCCGACGCCCGTCGGGCTGTGGCAGCCGCTGCACGCCGGCAGCGCCTTCTCCGGGATCCCGGCCCGCCAGATGCGTTGGCCGAGCTCGAGGGTGTCCTTGTTCGTGCTGACGCCGGGCTTGGCCGACTGACTCGAATACCAGGCCGCGACATCGCGCCGGTCCTGCTCCGACAAGGTGGGACGCCATGCCGTTCATGATCGAATTCTCGCGGGCCGGCGCCTTTTCTCCCGGGCGCACGGTGTAGTCCATCAGTTGCTTGACCAGGTACTGAGCGTGCTGCTGAGCCAGGATGGGATTGGACCGGCGATGGTCGAGTTGCCGTCGGCAGTGTGGCAGGCCGCACACACCTGGGAAGCGATCTGTTGCCCCTGGGCAGCATCCGGCTTGGCCGGCCGGCTTGTTCTGGGCCTGCACCGAGGCCGCCCCGCCCAGGGTGGTCAAGGCCGCCAGCACGAACACGGAACGACGCCACATCGACAGTCTCATCGCTTGCCTTCGATCGTTGAGCGCGCCACGGTCCAATGACAGCCCCAAGGAGACTGCATCGCCATTCCGTTCGGGCACGGAACCGCGGGCGGCTTCGCAAAGCCGCGTATTCTACCGAAGTCCATCGTCACGCTCGCCGGCAGTCCCCGTGCAGTTGTTCCATTCCGCGCGCTTCGTCACCTCGGTCGCCGAACTGGCTGGGCTGGCCCCGCCCGGACTGCCGGAGATCGCATTTGCCGGCCGTTCGAATGCCGGCAAGTCCACGGTCATCAACGTCCTGACGCAGCAGAAACGGCTCGCGTTCACCAGCAAGACCCCAGGACGCACGCAGTTGCTCAACTACTTCGCGCTGAGCGAGAAGAACGAGCATGGAGAGCGCATTGAACGCGGCTACCTGGTCGATCTGCCTGGCTACGGCTATGCGCGTGCGGACGCGTCGCAGCGAGCGACCTGGGATGAGCTGGTCGGCGGTTATGTGCGTGAACGCCAGTCGCTGATCGGGATCGTGCTAGTCATGGATGCGCGCCGGCCCGTTCATGCCGGGCGACGACGCGTTGCTGCAATTCATCGACCGCCGCGGCTGCCTGCTGCACTTCCTGCTGAACAAGTCGGACCAGCTGGGAACGGCGAGAAGCGCACAGCGCTGGCGCTGGCGCAGCGTCGAGCGGCTGCGACCGGTCCTCGCGCCAGTGCGCAGCTCTTTTCCGGGCTCAAGCGCGAAGGCATGGAGGAGCTGGCCGAAACGCTGACGCGCTGGCTGTCCGCCTGAGGCAGACCGCCGCGCCGTATCATGCGCAGGCAAAAGAAAGGCCCAGGGCTTGCGTCCTGGGCCGGAAAATGCCTCGTTTGACTAAGGCACCCGCTCAGGGAGGAAAAGCGGGAGACGACACAGCGTCTGTCATCTAGGACAGACGATAGCGAAGCAGGTTCACGACTCCGAACTGGGACTTTCCCTCATGCAGATCCTTGGCCAGTTCCCCTCGGTGCGCATGCGGCGCATGCGCCGCGACGATTTCTCCCGCCGCCTGATGCGGGAGAACACACTCAGCGTCGACGATCTCATCTATCCCGGTCTTCGTTCTCGACGGCCAGCGACGGCGCGAAGCCGGTGGCCTCGATGCCCGGCGTGGAGCGCCTTTCGATCGACGAGCTGTTGCCGGTGGCCGACGAGTGCGTGCGGCTCGGCATTCCCGGTGCTGGCGCTCTTTCCGGTCATCGACGGCGACCTCAAGACAGCCGATGGACGTGAAGCGACGAATCCCGACGGGCTCGTACCGCGCGCGTGCGGACACTGAAGCAGCACTTTCCTCACCTCGGCGTGCTGACCGATGTCGCGCTCGACCCGTTCACGACCCACGGGCAGGACGGCCTGATCGACGACGACGGCTATGTGCTCAACGACGAGACGGTCGACGTCCTGGTGCAGCAGGCGCTGGTGCAGGCGGCCGCTGGCGTGGACATCGTCGCGCCCAGCGACATGATGGACGGCCGAATCGGCGCCATCCGACGGGCACTCGAAGGCGCCGGGCACATCCACACGCGAATCATGGCCTACTCGGCCAAGTACGCGAGCGCGTTCTACGGCCCGTTCCGCGACGCGGTCGGATCGGCCTCCAATCTCGGCAAGTCGAACAAGATGGTCTACCAGATGGACCCTGCGAACACGGATGAGGCGCTATGGGAGGTGGGCCTGGACCTCGCCGAGGGTGCCGACATGGTGATGGTCAAGCCCGGCATGCCGTATCTCGACATCGTGCGGCGTGTGAAGGACGAGTACCGTGCACCGACGTTCGTCTATCAGGTGAGCGGCGAGTACTCGATGCTCAAGGCGGCGGCCGCCAACGGCTGGCTCGACGAGAGCAAGGTCATCTTGGAGTCGCTGCTGGCATTCAAGCGCGCCGGCGCCGACGGCGTGCTGACCTACTTCGCGCTGACCGTCGCGCGCTGGCTGAAAGAGCCGCGATAGGCCGGAACCGTGAAGTGGATCGAAGTCGGCGCACAACGGGCGCAGGAACTGGCCGGCGAGCCGAACTGCGTGCCGGTCGAAGGCTTCCTGTGGCTCGATGTCCTGCACGAGGAAGCCGTCGCCGATCCGGAGTTGCTGCGCGCGGCCGTGCGAGCGCGTTGCGGGCGCGCGCCTGTTCGACCTGCACCTGCAGGACGCCATCAATCTGCAGCATCCGTCGTACTTCGATGGCACGAACGACTACGACATGCTGGTGTTCCGCAAGCTCAGCACGGCGGACGCGACAGCCCCTGGAGGAAAAGGCGGGGCCGGCCAACGAGCGTCGCATGCTGCAGGAGATCGTGACGCGCCCGATCACGTTCTTCCTGCTCGAACGCCTGCTGGTCACGGTGCAACAGGGCGTCGAGCAAGACACTCGAACAGGTACGTCAACGCATGCTCGACCCGAAAGTGCGGGCCGAAGGTTTGCAGTTCGATCGGTCTCGGCTGCCGAAGTCCCCGGGCGAGCTGATGCTGCGCATGCTCAACGGCATGGTCGACCGTTACCTCGATCTGCGCGAGCCGTTGTCGGACCGACTCGACCGCTGGCAGCGGGACCTGCTCGATCCGCGACGACCGTTTGACAACTGGTCGGCCCTGCTCGAAGCGCGCATCGAACTGCGCAAGCTCGAGAATCTGTGCGAGGGCCAGTACGACGCGCTGACTGAACTGCGCGACGCCTACCTCGAAGAAACCGACGACGCCAACCTGAACGACGCCTATCTCGTGCGGCTGAACGACGTGCTTGAACACATCCAGCGCGTGCTTCAGCACGCGCGACGGCTCGAAGCAGGCGGCGGAATCGGCCGTGCAACTGCACTTCTCGGCCAACACCCACCAGACCAACGAGATCGTCCGCAAGCTGACGGCGATCGCCGCCATCTTCGCGCCGCTGACCTTGCTCGCCGGCCTGTGGGGAATGAACTTCGACAGATACCGCTCGCGCACCATCCAGAGGGGTTCTGGATCGTGACCGCCGGATTCGGCGCGATTGCGCTGGTGATGCTGCTTTACTTCTGGGCACGCCGCATACTGAGCCGTCCGCGACCGCCGAAGGCGCTGCGCCGGCGGCGCTGAAGCGCCTCAGCGCACCAGCCCGCAGCCCGTGTACAGACTGCCTCTCACGGCCGCGACAACACGATAGCCAAACGACGCTTCCGCCATCGTATCGCTGCACAGGCCGGGGGTGAACTCCACGCGCACCAGGCCCGCGCTGGAGTCCGCCGCGTAGGTCACGGCCTGCCCGCTCTCCTGCAAGGACCGCGCAGGCAGTTGCAGCACACCATCAGCCAAGCGCAGGCTGGCGCGCTGGCCGTCATACACGAAGGCCCACGACGGCTCATTGCCCGCAGCCCACAACCGAGCGCTCGCAGCAATATTGGTTGGTCGCTCCGCGCAGGTTCCGACCCAGCCAAGGGATCGCTGCAGTCGTGTGGCCGCTACCCGGCCGTTTTCGGTATAGCCCGCAAACTCGAGATAGATCCCTCGCTGCGGATCCGCCGACTGTTGCCAGCGCTGCTGGATTGCCTTGAATAGCAGCCCGCCGTCAGTCGCATCGATGATCGGCTGCCCCTTTGGCATCAGCGACGCTTGCTTGCCGCGGCCGACACACGACCGGAATAACCACTTGCTGAATTCGTAACGGGCAAAACCCGACATCGGGACGCTGGGCGGGATGTCGGCCGCCCACACCGCGCCGAAGGCGGCAGCGGCCAACGCCGACAGGAACTGACGCTTCATTCGCGCCCGCGCGCCTGAAGCGCGACGAGTCGGCGCAGCGCGCGTGCGTCGCGTTTCGACGGTCGGCCCTTGATCTCGGCTGCAGGCTCTTTCGCCAGGCGCCTCGACTCCTTCGCGTCTGCACGTCGGGCCAGGCTTTCCGGCGTTTCGGCATAGAGCAGCCGGGCCACCGAAGCGGGGCCGCGTGCTGTTGCCAGTCCGGTGACGACGATTTCGTGCGCCTCGTCAGCGCGCTGCACGACCAACCGCTCGCTCAGGCGCAACGAGCGAGCCGGCTTGACACGCTCGCCCGCGACTCGCACCTGGCCGCGCGCCACCGCGGCGGCGGCCAGTGAGCGTGTCTTGAAAAAGCGCGCGGCCCACAGCCACTTGTCGAGGCGAACCGTTCCGTCCATTCCGTCCGTGCCCTGGTCGCCGGCCATGCGCAGATGGTAGCGGGGGCGTCAGCGCCACGCGACGGCTACGCACGATGGCCGTGCCCAGACCGGCTTCACGCCAGCAGGGGCGGCTGCGTCTCGTCCTGCACCCAGCGCAGGTACGCCGGCAGGCCGCCGATGACGGGCCTCGCGATGATCTCGGGAACGTCGTACGGATGCAGCGTGCGTATCGCTGCTTCCACCTCGGGTAGCCGTTCACGAGTCGTCTTGATCGGTCGGGGCAACTCCACCGCACGCTCCACTGCACCCTTCCATCGATAGGTCGAGTCGACTGCCGGTAGCTGGTGCACGCACGCCACCAGGCTCTGCTCGACCAGGGTGCGCGCAAGGAGCAATTGGTG
>CAWDEO010000003.1:0-61959 GCA_963801405.1 uncultured beta proteobacterium
CCACGCATCGCCTAACGTCTGCTTGAATGAGCCTGTCTGCTGCGCGATCTTGCGGCCGCGCCGGCGCTGCGAGTCGGCCTCGAAAAGCAACCCCATCGCCGTCGCGAACCTCGGGTTTTTGACGACATCGGCGAGCGAACCGTCGTACTGCGGCCAGCCGATACGCGCGGGCTTGAGGAAGACGTCTTCAGCGAGTTCGGTGATGCCCGGCAGCAGGCTGGTGCCGCCGGTCAGCACGATCCCCGACGACAGCAGTTCCTCGTAGCCGGACTCGCGGATCACCTGCTGCGTGAGCGTGAAGAGCTCCTCGACGCGCGGCTCAATGACGGCCGCGAGCGCCTGCCGCGACAGTAGGCGAGGGCCGCGGTCGCCGAGGCCGGGGATCTCGATCTTTTCGTTGGGGTCAGCAAGGACTTCCTTCGCGACGCCCCATCGCACCTTGATCTCCTCGGCATCGGGGATTGGCGTGCGCAACGCCATTGCGATGTCGTTGGTGATCTGGTCTCCGGCGATCGGGATGATTGCGGTGTGGCGGATCGCACCTCCGGTGAAGATCGCGATGTCACTGGTCCCTCCGCCGATATCCACCAGCGCAACGCCGAGTTCCTTCTCGTCGGCCGAGAGCACTGAAAGCGAGGACGCCAGCGGCTGCAGGATCAGGTCCTGCACCTCAAGCCCGCAGCGCCGCACGCACTTGATGATGTTCTGCGCAGCACTCACCGCGCCCGGTGACGATGTGCACCCGTACTTCGAGCCGCACGCCGCTCATGCCGATCGGCTCGCGGATGTCTTCCTGGCCGTCGACGATGAATTCCTGTGTCAGCACGTGTAGCACCTGCTGGTCGGTCGGGATGTGGAGTGCCTTCGCCGTCTCGATGACGCGGCCGACGTCGCCGGCCGAGACCTCGCGGTCCTTGATGGCGACCATTCCGCTGGAGTTGAAGCTCTTGATATGGCTGCCGGCGATGCCCGTGAAGGCATCCTTTATCTGGCACGCCGCCATCAGTTCGGCCTCCTCGAGCGCGCGGCGGATCGACTGCACGGTGGATTCGATGTTGACCACCACGCCCTTGCGCAGGCCTTGCGAGGCGGCCTGGCCCAGGCCGATCACCTGGAAGCGACCGTCCGGGAGCGCTTCGGCTACGGCGACCACGACCTTCGAGGTGCCGATGTCGAGTCCGACGATCAGGTCTTTGGTTTCTGTTCTCATGGATCAGCGGGTTCTCGGATCGTTGGAGCGCGCGGGAGCGGAAGCGGCGAATCCGTTGGCATAGCGGGCGTCGATGCGCGCAGGTGGGCCGCCCACACGCGCGACCACCATCGGGTAGGCCGCCACGACGTCGGCCAAGCGCTGCTGCACTGCGCCAGCACTGTCTTCTCGTCCGAGTTCGACGGTGGTCGCGAGACCCGCGCCGCTCGCCTGCACGGCCCAGGAGCGACGATCGGAGACTCCGATGCCGTCGACGCTCAGCGTCAGCGCCGCCAGTTGTGCCGCGAAGTCGTAATAGCGGCCTGCAACGTCACGCGCCAAGGCATCCGGGCCGGAGAATGCCGGCAGCGGCCCGTCGATCTCCGCTTCGGCCACGTTCGCCACGAAGAGATCACCGCGGTCCGACAGCAGTCGTCCGTCGTTCCAGGCACCGAGCGCGCGATGTTCGCGCAGCGTGACCTGCAGCCGGTTCGGCCATATACGCCGCACCGAGGCCTGCGCGACCCACGGCACGGTTTCGAGCAGCCGCGCGTTTCTTCGAGCCGGATCGTGAAGTAAGTTGCCCTTAAGCCGTCCGGCGATCGCCGCACGCACCGACGCCGCGGTGACATGTTGCAGGTCACCGCGCACTTCGATGCGCTTGAACTCGAAGGCCGGACGCTGCGCCACCCAACGCGCGGCAGCTGATAGCAGCAGACTACGGCTACAGCAGCGCGGCGAGCGCGGCGATATTCAGCAGGCGGACGCTTGTCACGCGGCCCTCCGGTCGTCGAGCGTCGCCAGCGCGAGGATGCGCAGCACGAGATCCTCGTAGCTGATCCCGACCGCGCGCGCCGCCATCGGCACCAGCGAATGACCCGTCATGCCCGGCGACGTGTTGAGTTCGAGCAGGAAAGGCGCGCCGTCGGCGCGCAGCATCACGTCGATGCGCCCCCACCCGCGCGCACCCAGCGCGCGGTACGCGCGCAGGCACAGCTCGCTAACCCTGGCCGCGACCTCGGCCTCGACCGGCGCGGGGCAGAGGTACTTCGTGTCGTCGCTGAAGTACTTGTGGTGATAGTCGTAGTTGGCCTCGGGCGCGCGGATCTCGATTAGCGGCAGTGCTTCGGCTGCTGGTGCCCTCGCCCAGGATGGCGCAGGTCAGCTCCCGCCCGGCAATCAACTGCTCGATCAGCACGTCGGCGTCGTAGCGGGACGGCGTCCTCGAACGCCAGTGCCAGCTCGTTGCGGTCGTGACGCGTGACCTTGGTGATTCCGATCGTCGAACCTTCGCGCGCCGGCTTGACGATCAGCTGGTCGCCGAGTTCGGCGACGATCTGCATCCAGTCTGCGTCGGCGGTGACCGATGCGATAAGCCGGCGTGGGTATGCCCGATTGCAGCCAGATCTGCTTCGACGTGTGCTTGTCGATTGCGATGGCGGAGGCTTGAACCCCGCTGCCGGTGTACGGAACACGCAGCGTCTCCAGCACCCCCTGGATGGTTCCGTCCTCGCCGCCGCGCCCGTGCAGCGCGATGAAGACCCGGTCGAACCGCGCGGCCTCGAGTTCGGCGAGCGACTGCGTGCCGGGATCGAACGGATGTGCGTCGACGCCGCCGACTCCGCAACGCGTTGAGCACGCCAGTGCCCGACATCAGCGAAACCTCGCGCTCGGACGAACGGCCGCCGAACAGCACGCCGACCTTGCCGAAATCGACCGTCGATGCGCTCATTCCGCGCCTCCACCGGTTAGCCGCGCCGGCACCTTCCCGATCGACCCGGCACCCATCGTGATCACGACATCGCCGTCGCGCACGGCATCCGTCAATGCGGCCGGCATGTCGTCGATCGCCTCGACAAAGATCGGCTCGACCTTGCCGGCGACTCGGAGCGCGCGCGCCAGCGAGCGCCCGTCGGCCGCGACGATCGGTGTTTCACCGGCGGGTAGACCTCCGCGAGTAGCAGCACGTCGGTCGTCGACAGCACCTTGACGAAGTCCTCGAAACAGTCGCGCGTCCTCGTGTAGCGATGCGGCTGGAATGCGAGCACCAGGCGGCGACCCGGGAACGCACCGCGTGCCGCCGCGAGCGTGGCCGCCATCTCGACCGGATGGTGCCCGTAGTCGTCCACCAGCGTGTAGGCGCCACCGCCAGGCGCCGGTAATTCGCCATGGCGCGCGAAACGCCGCCCGACTCCCGTGAAGTTGGCCAGCGCCTCGACGATGGCGGCATCCGGCACGCCGAGTTCGGTGCCGACGGCAATCGCCGCCAGCGCGTTCGCCACGTTGTGCAAGCCCGGCAGATTCAGGACGACCGGCAGCGGCGACGCACCCTCGCGCACTACCGTAAATCGCATCTGCGCGCCATTCGCAGCCGCGTCGATGGCACGGACCTGCGCCTCAGCCGAGAATCCGTAGGTGACGATCGGCTTGGAAATGAATGGCAGGATGTCGCGCACGTTGGCGTCGTCGATGCAGAGCACAGCCGCACCGTAGAAGGGAAGGTGGCCGAGGAACTCGATGAATGCCTGCTTGAGCCGCGTGAAGTCGTGGCCGTAAGTCTCCATATGGTCGTTGTCGATGTTCGTCACGACCGCGATGACCGGCGCCAGATTCAGGAACGACGCGTCGGACTCGTCGGCCTCGACCACGATGTATTCGCCGCTGCCAAGGCGCGCGTTCGCGCCGGCCGAATTCAGGCGGCCCCCGATGACGAAGGTCGGGTCGAGACCTCCGGCCGCAAGCACGCTGGCAACCAGGCTGGTAGTGGTCGTCTTGCCATGCGTGCCGGCGATCGCGATGCCCTGCTTCAGCCGCATCAGTTCGGCCAGCATGACGGCGCGTGGCACCACCGGGACGCGCTTCGATCGTGCGGCGACGACCTCGGGATTGCCTGCGGAGACCGCTGTGGAGATGACAACAGCGTCGGCGCCAGTGATGTGCTCGGCCGCATGCCCATGCGCGATTGCGGCGCCAAGTCGCGACAGTCGCTCCGTCGCCGCGTTACGAGTCATGTCGGATCCACTGACCCGATAACCGAGCGTGAGCAGCACTTCGGCGATGCCGCTCATGCCACTGCCACCTATTCCAACAAAGTGAATGTGCTTGACTGCGTGCTTCATGCGGCGACCTTCTCGATCACGGCAGCTACGGTCGCCGTGGCATCCGGTCGGCCGAGCGCGCGCGCCGCGGACGCCATCGCGACCAGTCGCTCGCGGGTCAGGCCCTCAAGCAGGCTTGCGAGCCGTTCGGCAGTCAAGTCGGCTTGCGGCAGGTGCAGTGCCGCGCCGCGCGCGGCGAGGTATTCCGCGTTGGTGCGCTGATGCTGCGTCGTCGAAACGATCAGCGGAACGAGCAGGCTCGCCACGCCCGCGACGGTCAGTTCCGTGACGGTGACGGCGCCGGCGCGGCACAGAACGACATCGGCCTCCGCATAACGCCGCGCGATGTCGTCGATGAATGGCACGACCACTGCGTCGACGCCAGCGGCTGTATAGGCGCGACCGTACCTCGTCCAGATGCTGCGCGCCGCACTGGTGCACCACGCGCGGACGACGTTCCGCCGCAATCCGCGTCATCGCGAGCGGCACCACTTCATTCAGAACCCGCGCGCCGAGGCTGCCGCCGAGAACCAGCAGATTGAGCAGGCCGGACCGCCCCGCAAAGCGCTGCTCAGGCGAGGCGATCGCGGCAATCTCGTCTCGCACAGGATTGCCGGTGACGAGCCCCTTGTCGCCCGCCGCCACCGCCGCGCCGCCGTCGAATCCGCACAGCACGCCTGCGGCCAGAGGCGTCAGCATGCGTGTGGAAAGCAAAGTGTCAGCATCGGCGTTCATCAATACCAGCGGCACGCCGAGCGAGCCAGCCGCGAGCCCCGCAGGAACCGCCACGTAGCCACCTGTCGAGAAGACGACCTTCGGCGCTCGCGCGCGCATCAGGCGGCGGCTCTGCCACAGCGCGCGCAGCAACAGAAGGCCGCCCAACAACAGTGTCTTCAGACCTTTGCCGCGCAGCCCACTGAAGTCGATCGCATCGAAGTCGATACCGTGCCGCTCGACAAGGCCACGCTCCATGCCGGTCTTGGTGCCGAGCCAGCTCACCGACCATCCGCGCCCGCGCAACGCCTCAGCAACGGCGAGTCCAGGCATCACGTGCCCGCCCGTCCCAGCAGCGACGACGATGAGATGACTCATGCCCTGCCCCCGCGCATGAGAACCCTATTCTCTCGGTCGACTCGGAGCAGGATGGCGATAGCGACCAGAGTGGACAGCAGTGCCGACCCGCCGTAGCTCATCAGCGGCAGCGTCAATCCCTTGGTCGGCAAAAGACCCGTGGCTACCCCCATGTTGATGAACGCCTGCACACCGATCCACAGACCGATTCCCTGCGCCACGAGTCCAGCGAACGTTCGTTCGAGAGCGATGGCCTGGCGGCCGATCTCGAACGCGCGCTTCACCAGCCAGTAGAAGAGCACGACGACGATCATCACGCCGACCAGTCCGAGTTCCTCGCCCAGCACAGCGAGGATGAAGTCGGTATGCGCTTCCGGCAGGTAGTGCAGCTTCTCGACGCTGGCGCCGAGACCGACGCCAAACCACTCGCCCCGGCCAAATGCGATCAGCGAGTGCGACAACTGGTAGGCCTTGCCGAGCGCGTTGGCCTCTGACCAGGGGTCGAGGTAGGCAAAAATTCGTTCGCGCCGCCACGGCGAGAGCCAAATTACGAGCATGAATGCGATCGTCAGCGCGGCGCTGATGCCGGTGAACAACTTGCCGTTCACGCCGCCCAGGAACAGGATGCCCATGCTGATCGCGACGATCACGCCGAACGCACCCAGGTCGGGCTGCAACAGCAGCAGAGCACCAATCGCACCCATCACGATCGCCATCGGCGAGAAATCCCTTGGCGAAGTGATGCATGAAGTCCTGCTTGCGGACGGTGAAGTTCGCCGCATACAGGACGCACGCGACCTTCATCAGTTCCGACGGTTGCAGGTTGAGGATGCCGAGCGGTATCCACCGTTTCGCCCCGTTGACACCTTTGCCGACGCCTGGGATCAAGCACCAGGACCAGCAGGACGAATGCGGCCACGAAGAGCCAGGGTGCGAACCGCTGCCAGGTCGCGATCGGAACCTGGAACGCCACGATCGCCGCGCAAAGCGCGATCGAGAGCGAGAACAGGTGTCGCACCAGGAAGTGTGTCGGCGCGACGTTGAACCGCGGCGAATCGGCCAGCGAGATCGACGCCGAATACACCATCACGGTACCGATCATGATCAGAAGCGCGACCACGCCGATCAGCGCCCGGTCGACGAGCGGAAGCGTCTCGCGCGACGTCGTCGCGAGTCCCGCGCCGCCGAGTCCGGCCAGCGCCAGCATGGCACCACCCCCGTCGCGTGTGACCGACCGCGTGGGCGCGCCGTGCCTTCGTGCGCCGTGAGCCCGTCCAGCCAGCGCGTCAGCATGGCTGCCCGACCTCCGCCGCGAGTTCGCGCACGGCTGCGACGAAGACATCCGACCGGTGGCGGTAGTCGCGAAACATGTCGAGACTGGCGCAGGCGGGCGAAAGAACCACTGCGTCGCCGCTTGTGAGCTTCCGCCGAAGCAAGCTGTACGGCCTCCGGCAGCGTGCCGGCCTCGATCAGCTTCACGACCGGGTGCGCCCGGCCACGAGCACCGCACGTATCGCAGCGGCATCGCGACCGATCAGCACAGCGGCTCGCGCGTGACGCGCCATCGGTGCAGCGAGCGGCCCGAAGTCCTGGCCCTTGCCGTCACCGCCCAGGATGGCGACCAGCCTGCGTCCTTCCGCCCCGAGGCCTTCCAGTGCCGCCACCGTGGCGCCGACGTTGGTGCCCTTGCTGTCGTCGTAGTACTCGACCCCGGCCAATGACGCGATCAGTTCGACCCGGTGCGGCTCCCCTGCGTACTCGCGCAAGGCATGCAGCATCGGGGCCGAGCGGCAGTCCGATCGCACGCGCCAGCGCCAGCGCCGCCAGCGCATTGAGTGCGTTGTGCCGGCCGCGGATGCGCAGCGCATCGACCGGCATCAGGCGGTGCACGTGGACTTCAGGGGCGGCGCCCGGCGAGTCTGCCGCCGGCCTTGCGCCTGCGGCCCGGCAGGCTCGTGTCTTCTGCCCAGGCCAGCCAGGTCATGCCGCCGTCGTGGACCAGGCCGAGCGCGTCGGGCTGCGCCGGCGCATCCGGTGCCGAAGGTCACGACCGTCGGCTTTCGGCCCGCCATCGCCATCACTCGCGGGTCGTCACGGTTGAGCACGCGCACGGTGGCGGCGCGAGAAGATCCGTTGCCTTGGCCTTCGGCGTACGCCTCCATCGAGCCGTGCCAGTCCAGGTGATCCTGCGTCACGTTGAGCACGGCCGCGGCATCGCAGGCGAGGCTGCGCCGTCGTCTCCAGCTGGAAGCTCGACAGCTCGAGCACCCAGACGTCGGGCAGGGCACCGGCGTCCAGGTGCGTCGCCAGTTCGTCGAGCGCGGCCGGCGCAATGTTTCCGGCGACGGCGACCTTGCGGCCGCAGCGCTCGACTAGCAGGCCCGTCAGGCGTGTCGTCGTGGTCTTGCCGTTGGTGCCGGTGATACCGAGCACGCGAGGTGCGTAACCGCGTTCGGCCTTGAGTCGCGCCAGTTCGCGCGCGAAGAGCTCGATCTCCCCCACGACCGCGACGCCGCTTCGACGCGCTTCCTTGACCAACGGCGCCGCCGACGATAGTGTCAGTGACGAGACCGGGTGAGATCGCGACGAGTCCGACGTCGACTCAGCAGCGCGTCGGTGAACTCGCCGCCGTAGAACTCCGCGGCTGACGGACAATCGCGCCGCAGGGCTTCGAGCTGCGGCGGTTGCGTCCGCGTGTCGGCGACGCGCACCGACCATCCGGTGCGCACCAGCCAGCGCGCCATAGCCAGTCCACTGCTGCCGAGACCGAGGACGAGCGCCTGCGCCATCAGCGAATCTTCAACGTGGACAGACCGACCAGCACCAGCATCATGCTGATGATCCAGAACTGCACGACGACCTGCGTCTCCTTCCAGCCGGAGAGTTCGAAGTGGTGGTGCAGCGGCGCCATGCGGAAGATGCGCCGGCCCTTGGTCCACTTGAAGTAGGCGACCTGCATCATCACGGACACTGTCTCCACGACGAAGACGCCGCCCATGATGAAGAGCACGATTTCCTGCCGCGTGATTACCGCGATCGTGCCGAGCGCGCCGCCAAGCGCGAGCGCGCCCACGTCACCCATGAAGACTTCAGCCGGATACGCGTTGAACCAGAGAAAGGCCAGCCCCGCGCCAGCGATCGCGCCGCAGATGATCACCAGTTCGCCGGCCCCCGGGATGTACGGGAACAGCAGGTAACGCGCGAAGTCCGCGCGACCGACGACGTAGGCGAACACGCCGAGCGCCGCGCCGATCATCACCGTCGGCATGATTGCGAGGCCATCGAGGCCGTCGGTCAGGTTGACGGCGTTGCTGGTGCCGACGATGACGAGGTACGACAGAACGACGAAGCCGAACACGCCGAGCGGATAGGCCACGTTCTTGAAGAACGGCACCAGTAGGTCGGAGCGCGGCGGCAGGTCGATGTAGAAACCCTGGCTGCACCCACAGCGCCATCAGCTCCCAGACCTTGTCGGTGGTCGGTGCGGCGATCGCAAACGCGAGGTAGAACGCCGCGCCAAGTCCGATCAGCGACTGCCAGAAGTACTTCTCCTTCGCGCTCATGCCCTTCGGGTTGCGATGGACGACCTTGCGGTAGTCATCGACCCAGCCGATCCAGCCGAACCCGAGCGTGACGATCAGCACCACCCAGATGAAGCGGTTGGACAGATCGGCCCACAGCAGTGTGGTGATGCCGATCGAGATCAGGATCAGCGCCCCGCCCATCGTCGGCGTGCCGGTCTTGGCCAGATGCGTCTGCGGACCGTCGCTGCGCACCGCCTGGCCGATCTTGAGTTCCGTCAAACGGCGGATGACGCGCGGCCCGGCGGCCAGCCCGAGCAGCAGGGCGGTGGCGGCCGCCAGCACCGCACGCAGCGTCAGGTAGGAAAAGACGTTGAACGCCCGGATGTCGCGCGCCAGCCATTCGAAAAGTTCCAGCAGCACTAGTGCACTCCCTCGGCCAGACCTTGCTCGGCTTCGGTCAACGACTTCACCACGCGTTCCATCCGCATGAAGCGCGAGCCCTTGACCAGCACGGTCGTCGCGGCCGTCAGCCGCGGCATCAGGGCGGCTAGCAGCGCCTCGACGTCGCCGAAGTGCCGTGCGCCCGTACCGAACGCGGCGACCGTTTCGCGGGTCATCGGGCCCAGCGCATACAGGGACTCGATGCCGCGCGCGCGCGCATGCTGCCGACTTCACGGTGAAATTCCGGTCCGCGGTCGCCGACCTCGCCCATGTCGCCGAGCACCAGCGACGCGGTGCGGCGAAGCGGCCAGCAGATCGATCGCCGCGCGAACGGAGTCGGGATTCGCGTTGTAGCTGTCGTCGATCAGCAGCGCGCCTTCGCTCGTGCGCAGCCGCACGCCGCGCCCGCTGACCGGCCGGAACGCGCCAGCCCGGTGCTGATCGCGCGCGGCTCGACGCCGATCGCCATCGCACACGCGGCGGCCGCCAGCGCGTTGCGCACGTTGTGCACGCCGGTGACGGCGAGCGTCGCCTCGATCAGGCCGGCGGCGTGACCATCGACACCTGCGCCGCATCGGCCGACAACGAATACGTCGCCGTGACGACCGCATAGGCTTCGAGCGCAAAGTCGACGACCCGACGCGTGCCCGCGAGCTGGCGCCAGATCGGCGCGCACGGATCGTCGGCCGGAAACACCGCCACGCCGTCGGCCGACAGCGGCAATGCGGCGATCACCTCGCCGTTCTCGTATGCGGTGGCCTCGACCGAGTGCATGAACTCCTGATGCTCGCGCTGCGCGTTGTTCACCAGCGCCACCGTCGGCCGCACCAGTTCGGCGAGGGTGGCGATTTCGCCCGGGTGGTTCATGCCGAGCTCGAACACGGCCGCCTTGTGCTGCGGGCCGAGTTGCCACAGCATCAGCGGCACGCCGATGTCGTTGTTGAGGTTGCCGCGCGTGGCGAGCCGATGCCTCTCGCCGAATGCCGGGGCGAGGATCGACGCGATCATCTGCGTCACGGTGGTCTTGCCGTTGCTGCCCGCCACGGCGATCACCGGCAGCGTGAAGCGCGCGCGCCACTGCGCGGCTCCGCGGCCGAGCGCCCGCCGGGCGTCGGCGACCACGACCTGCGGCAAGTCGACATCGAGTGCGCGCTCGACCACGGCAGCGACGGCACCGCGCTCGCGCGCGGCGCCGACGAATTCGTGAGCATCGAAGTGCTCGCCGCGCAGCGCGACGAAGAGAGCACCCGCCGTCAACGTGCGCGTATCGGTCGAAACGCTGGAAAAGGCGATGCGGCCATCGCCCCGCACTTCGAGCGCACCGACCGCGCGCGCCAGTTCGGCCGACGGTCATCAGCGCGCTCATGCCGGAACGCTTTGCCCGCGCCATGCGCAGCGCGGCGCGCGCCTGCGCCAGATCGGAGAACGGCATGCTTGGCGCGGCCGACGATCTGGTAGTCCTCGTGGCCCTTGCCGGCAACCAGCACGACGTCGTTCGCCGCGGCACGCCCACCGCATGCGCGATCGCCCGCGCGCGATCGACATCGGTTTCGAGCTGGCGTCGCGCTCCTGCGCGCCGGCGGCGACCTGCGCGACGATGGCGCCGGATCCTCGGTACGCGGGTTGTCGCTGGTCACGACGACGACATCGGCACCGGCCGCAGCCGCAGCCCCCATCGGTGCGCGCTTGCCGGGATCGCGATCGCCGCCGGCGCCGAACACCACCCATAGCCGTCCGCGCCGCGCATCGACCGTCGGACGCAAGGCGGCGAGCGCCTGCGCCAACGCGTCCGGCGTGTGCGCATAGTCGACGACGACCAGCGGTTCGGCCCGCGCGACCACCCGTTGCATGCGACCCGGCGGTGGCACGAGCTGCGGCAGCGCCGCGACCGCCGCATCGAACGGTATGCCGCAGGCATAGCGACGCGCCGATCACGCCGAGCAGGTTCGCGACGTTGAAGTGCCCGACCAGCGCGACGTCGACTGGCCACGCGCGCCCGTCTGCGCAGACCTCGAACGACAATCCGTCCGCCGTCGGCCGGATCGTGCGCGCCATCAGGCGCGGCGACATGGGCCGCGCGGTCGCGTCGCCGTGCGCGCTGTAGCCGATGACTTCAGCGCCGTGATCGCGCGCCAGCGCGGCGAAGCGGCAGCCAGCCTCGTCGTCGAGGTTGATCACCGCATGCCGCAGGCCGGGACCAGCCGAACAGAACGGCCTTGGCCGCCTCGTACTGCTGCATCGTCCCGTGGAAGTCGAGGTGGTCGCGCGTGAGATTCGTGAACAGCGCGACATCGAAGTGCATTCCCGTCGACGCGGCGCTGGGCGAGGCCGATCGACGACACTTCCATCGCGAGCGCCTGCGCGCCGGCGTCGAGCGAGCCGGCGCACTTCCCGCTGCAGCGACACCGGGTCCGGTGTCGTCAGGTCGCTGGCCTCCAGCGCTCCGGGAAAGCCGATGCCGACCGTGCCGATGACCGCGCAGCGACGTCCTTCGCGCGTCAGCACCTGCGCGATCCACTGGCTACACGATGTCTTGCCGTTGGTTCCCGTGACGCCGACCGCAGTCAGGCTCACTCGGATGGCCGTAGAAACTCGCGCGCCAGCGACCCGAGCTGCTGACGCAGCTCCGGCACCGCCCGCACCGGCATCGCAACGGCGGCACCGACCCAGCCGTCGGCGTCGACCAGCGCCGCCGCCGCACCGCGCGCCACCGCGTCATCCAGATGCTGGCGACCGTCCGACTGCTGCTCCGGGCACCGCGACGAAGACGTCGCCGGGCCGGACCGTGCGGCTGTCGAGCCGCAGATGACGCATCGTCGGCCGCGTCGGCGCGTCGACGGCAGCGATCCAGTCGAGCGCCGCGCGGACGCCGGGATTGATGGCCTCGGTGTTCACGGCGTCTGCCTCAGCGCCAGCAGGGCCTTGGGCGTCTCTAGCGGGCCATCGGGCGCCACCTGCAGCGTGCGCAGCGTCGCGCCGGCAATCTGCGCGAACACCGGCGCCGCCACCTGCCCGCCGTAGTAGCACCGCCGCTCGGCTCGTCGACCATGACCGCGATGACGACGCGCGGGTCCGAGACCGGTGCGAAGCCGACGAAGAACTGCGACATAGTCCTTCACGTACTGGCCGTTCTTCAGCTTGTAGGCCGTCCCGGTCTTGCCGGCGACTCGATAGCCGGCGATGCGCGCCACCGGCGCCGTGCCCTCGTCACTGACGCCCATTTCCAGCATCTTGCGCATCGCGCGCGCCGTCTGCGGCGACAGCACCTGCACCAAGGGCGGCGCGCTGTCGACCTTGGTCAGCGACAACGCCACCAGTTGACCGTCGTTGGCGAACGCGGTGTAGGCGCGGGCCAACTGCACCAGCGTGACCGACACGCCGTGGCCATACGAGATCGTCGCCTGCTCGATCGGGCGCCAGGTCTTCGCCGGACGCAGACGCCCGGCCACCGCACCAGGAAATCCCATTCGCGGCGCCTGGCCGAAACCGAGGCGGTATAGGTCTCCCACAGCGTCTGTGCCGGCAGGTCCAGCGCGATCTTGGCGGTGCCGACATTGCTCGACTTCGCCACGACCTCCTCGACGGTCAGCAGGCCGTGCGCGTGCGCGTCGCCGATCGTGCGATCGCCGATCGTCAGCTTGCCAGGCGCGGTCTGGATCCGCGTGTCGGGTCGGACCTTGCCGGCCTCGAGCGCCGCCGCCACCGAGAACGGCTTCATCGTCGAGCCCGGCTCGAAGGTGTCGGTCAGCACGCGGTTGCGGATCGCGTCGCCGGCAGAGCCGCTGCGCGCGTTCGGGTCGTAGCTCGGCCAGTTCGCAAGCGCGAGCACTTCGCCGGTCTTCACATCGAGCACGATGGCGGCGCCCGCCTTGGCGTGATGCTTCTCTACTGCGCCTTTCAGCGCCGAAAATGCGATGTACTGCACCCGGCTGTCGAGCGAGAGCGCGATGTCGCGGCCGTCGACCGGCTCGCGCAGCCAGTCATCCTCGATGATGCGGCCGAGACGATCCTTGATCACGCGGCGGCTGCCTGCGCGCCCTGCAAGTTCGCGCTCGTGCGCCAGCTCGACGCCTTCCTGGCCCCGGTCCTCGACGTTGGTGAAGCCGACGACATGTGCGCTGGTCGGCCCTTCCGGGTAGTGCCGCTTGAATTCCCGGCTCGAGTGCACGCCGGAGATCTTCAGGGCCGCAATGCGGTCCGCGACTTCGACATCCACCTGGCGCCGCAGGTAGACGAAACTGCGATCGTCGTTGGCGAGCCGCCGCTTCAGTTCGCCGGCATTCATGTCGAGCAGTCGGGCGAGTTCTCGCGACCTGCGTCGGCGTCGCCTCGACATCCTCTGGAATCGCCCAGACGGCCCGCGCCGGCACCGACGACGCGAGCACGATGCCGTTGCGGTCGGTGACTCGACCGCGGGTGGCCGGAACCTCGAGCGTGCGTGCGTAGCGCGCTTCGCCCTGCCGCTGCAGGAACTCGGTCGTCACGCCGCCCATCAGGTACAACGCACGGCCACCGAGCGCAACGAAGCCGACGAAGAGCCCGAACAGCATCAGCTTCGAGCGCCACGCCGGGATCGCGACCAGTCAGCAGCGGATTGGCGTTGAATCCCACCCGCTCGCGGCCTGCAGACCCGCGGTCGCTACGACGCGCGCGCGCGCCCGCCCTTGCGCTCGCTCGCGCGCCGTCACCGTTTGGCCCCCGGAGCAATCGGCGACGCCGCGCTGGACTGCGGCAGATTCAGGTACACGGTCTGCGCTGCGTCGGGCGCCTTGAATCCAAGCTTCTGCGCCGCGCGCTCCACCGAGGCCGGCTGCGACAGCCGTGCCAGTTCGATCGTCAGTCGTTCGTAGTCGACGTCCAGCTGCTTCGCCTCCTGCTGAGCGCGCTCGAGATCGACGAACAGCGACCGCGAACGATGCTGTGCCGTGACCAGTCCGAGCGCGCACGCGAACAGCAGCAGTGTGGCGAGCACCAGCAGCACGCGCCGGATCATCGCGTCGCCTCCGGCCAGCTCGCATTCGTCCGTTCGGCCACGCGCATCACGGCCGAGCGGGCGCGCGGATTGGCGGCGACCTCTTCAGCGTCGGCCCGCACCCGCGCGAGCGCGGTGAGTCGCGGCGCCGGCAGATCTTGGCGCGCGCAGCGGCAGTCCGCGCTCGGCTGGCAGCGGACGCCCCGGATGCGCGTGCGCATCGATGAATCGCTTGACGATGCGATCCTCGAGCGAGTGAAAGCTGATGACGACCAGACGCCCCCCCGTACGCAGTCGACGCGCCGCCTGTTCGAGCGCTAGCGCCAATTCCTCAAGCTCTTGATTGACGTGAATCCGTACAGCCTGAAATGTCCGCGTGGCCGGATGCTGTGCCCCGTCCGCGCGGCTCTTGCGGGCGATCGCGCCTGCCACGACCGCGGCAAGGTCGCCGGTGCTTGCAACCGGCCGCCCAGCCTCGCGGCGAGCCACAAGCGCCTTTGCAATCGATGCAGCAAACCGTTCTTCCCCATAGTCGCGGATCACCCGTGTGAGTTCATCGATCGAAGCCCGTGCCAGCCACTGCGCCGCGGTCTCGCCGCGCGTGGTGTCCATCCGCATGTCGAGCGGACCGTCGCCGCGCCAGGAAAAGCCGCGCGCTAGCGTCGTCGATCTGCGGCGAGGACACGCCGATGTCGAGCAGCACGCCGTGCACTCGATCGATTCCGTGCGCCGCAAGCGTCGTCTCCAAGCGTGAAAAGGCGGTGTGCTCGATGTGAAAGCGCGGATCCCGGATGGTCGACTGCGGCCGCAACGGCGGCGGGATCCCGATCGAGCGCCAGCAGGCGGCCGGCCGGGCCGAGCCGCTGCAGGATCAGTCGTCGAATGTCCGCCGCGTCCGAAGGTCGCATCGACGTACGTTCCGTCCGGGTCGGTGACCAGGTGCGCGACCGCCTGTGCAGCGAGGACCGAACGGTGCCCTTGGGCGTCCGGTGGAAGGTGTGGCCGACATTCACCGTCAGAACGTGAAGTCCGCAGCGGAGTCGGGCAGGCCGTTGGCGAGCGATAGCACGCTCGTGCTCGCCGAGGCGCGCCACGTCCCACAGCTCGAAGTGCGCGCCCATGCCGAGCAGCATCACGTCGCGATCGAGACCGGCGGCGTCGCGCAGCTCCGGCGGAGACGAGGATGCGGCCGGCGCTGTCGAGTTCGACATCGACGGCGCTGCCGAGCAGCAGGCGCTGCAGGGCGCGCGCGGAGTACGGCAGTTCCGCAATCTGTTGCCGACGCACTTCCCAGGTGGGTCGCGGATAGACCAGCACGCAGCCGTCCGGATGGCGCGTCAGCGTGAGGCGGCCATCGCAGCCCGCGGCGAGCGAATCGCGATGGCGTGCGGGCATCGATACACGGCCCTTGCCGTCGAGCGTGAGTTGAGAGGCGCCCTGGAACACGTTTCTATGACATGGGCCATCTGTCGCGCCGCCGAAAGGCGAAGCGAACACTAACTAGCCCACTGTCTCCCACTATTTCACACGGGCCGCCACTCTATCGCACCGGTTTCCTGCGGGTCAAGGGAAATACGGCGTTTTTTCCAATGACAACAAGCACTTAGGCCGCAAACTTCACACAAAATCGCGACGAAATTTCGTGCCAATTGAATGGCTTAGCGAGCCTACTGCAAGTGAAATCTCATGATGCATCGCGATGCGGAGACGGCTGGCGTGTCACTACCTGCAGCCAGCCACTGCGCAGCGCCATGACCTCGTCGGCCTCCGGAGCGAGGACCGCAGCGATGAAAAAAGACTATCGTCGGGGCAGTCAGACCGCTAGTGGAAGGCCAAGCAGGGCCAGATGTCGATAGTGAATGTCAATTGCCTTGCGGCCATCGGCGCGTGACGGTGCGACACGTTGCTGCAGCAAGAATCGGGGTCGCGCTGCAGGAGAGGGCAAAGTCCGCCTGTAAGCCGGATTCTGTTCGGCACCCTCGCAGGCGCCGCGACGATCATTCCTCTGGGCCAAGAATCACTCCTTGGCTCAATGCCACCTACCCGCGGCCTCCCCGAGCAGGATCGCCGGCCGCCTATTTGGTGTTGCTCCACGTAGAGATTGCCCGTTTCACCCGAACTGAATCGGCTCGTCTCTGTTGCTCTGATCCTCACCTCGCGGTGGGCAGGCGTTACCTGCTACGTCGCTCTGTGGAGTCCGGACTTTCCTCGACAACGGCGAGCCGTTGCCGCGATCGTCCGGCGGACTTTGCAGTTCGAAGTTTAGTCGGTGGTGTGCGAAGTTCCTGCCGTCCGCGCTGACAGCGTCGCGAAGTCGCCGCTTTTCGAACACAGCGTCGGTCGCGGCGCCGCGTACCGTCCTGCAATCCCGCAGCCAAATCCGCGACAATGCCTGCCACCGTGAACACCCGCGATCCCACTGCCCCGCGCCTGATCGTCGTCGAGGATTCCGAACTCGACTACGAACTGCTGCTGGCCATGCTGATGCGGGAAGGCCTGCGCCCGCGCGCCGTGCGGGTCGAAGACGAGGCCGGCATGCGCGACGCCTTCGCGCAGGGCCCGGTGCGACGCCGTCATCACCGACCACAACTTGCCGCGCTTCGATTCGTTTGCATCGTTGAAGGTCGCCAAGGCCTTCGATCCCGATATCCCCGTGATCGTGCTGTCGGGCGAGATGTCGGAGGAACTGGCCGTCGCCTCGCTGCATGCCGGAGCCGACGACTTCGTGCTCAAGACACGCATGTTCCGCGTCGCCTCGGCCTTGCAGCACAGCCTGCAGGCGGCGCGCACGCGGCGCGAGGCGCGTGGTGCGGCCGAGGCGCTGGTCGAGAGCGAACGCAAGCTGCACGCTCTGACGCAGCATCTGGAGCGCGCGAAGGAGGACGAACGGCGTGCGATCGCGCAGGAGATCCATGACGACATCGGCGGCGCGCTGACCGCATTGAAGTTCGAAGTCGTGCGGCTCGCACGCGATCTCGGGCGCGCAACCCAGCACGCCGATCGGCTTGGCGCGATCCAGCAGTTGCTCGAGTCCGCCGTCGTGGCCACGCACCGCATCCAGCATGCACTGCGACCGGCGGTGCTGGACGCCGGCCTGGTGGCGGCGCTCGACTGGCTGGCGCGTGGCTTCGGCGAACGGACCGGCATTCCGGTGGATTTCCGCAGCAATCGCGACGAGTTCGAGATCGCCCCCGATCGTGCCGCCGCGCTCTATCGCGTGGCCCAGGAGGCGCTGACCAATGTGCGCAAGCACGCAAGCGCACATGCGGTCCACGTCCAGGTCTTCGCGCTCGACGATGAGGTGACGCTCGAAATCGCCGATGACGGGGTCGGATTCGAGGCCGACAGCCTGGCGGTCACGCCGGGGTTTGGCGTGCGCGGTCTGCTCGAACGAGCGCGCGGGCTCGACGGCTGGGCCGAGGTCTCGACCTCGCCCGGACGCGGCACCACGGTGATGTTCTCGATTCCACCGCTGTCCGCGGCACGTTTGCAGGCGGCGGCGCCCAGCGCAGGAGAACCCGATGCCGGTTAGGCTGATCGTCGTCGATGACCACGCGATCGTGCGTCGCGGCATCGTGCAGGTGCTGTCGGAACACCCCGACGTGCAGATCGTCGCCGAAGCAGCCGACTACGGCCAGCTGCGCGCGGAGCTCAAGAAGCATGGCGAGCCCGATGTGCTGGTGATGGACGTCGGCCTGCCCGGCAAGAACGGAATCGAGATTCTGAAGTCGCTGCGCGAGGAATACCCACGCCTGAAGGCGCTGATGGTGAGCATGTACCCCGAGGATCAGTACGCAGTGCGCGCCTTCCGCGCCGGCGCGTTTGGGTATCTCAACAAAGGCAGCGCGCCCGACAAGCTGCTCGAGGCGCTGACCATGGTGATCGCCGGCAAGAAGTACGTGACGCCCGAGATCGCTCAGGCCCTGATCGAGAACCTGAATGCACCCGAGGAAGCGGTTGCTCCGCACGAAAAGCTCTCGGACCGCGAATTCCAGACGCTGAAGCTGATGGCCTCAGGCAAGCGCCTGTCCGATATTGCCGAAGAACTGGCGCTCAGCCCAAAGACCGTCAGTGTCTACCGTGCCCGCATTTTGGAAAAGATGGGCATGAGCAACAATGCCGAGCTGACGCACTACGCAATCAAGCACGGACTGGTCGAGTGAAGCCGCCGTGATCGCCGGGTGTACCGCCTGTCGCTAGCCGTCGCGGCCGACGAATCGCGTGGCCCACTTGAGCGCCCGATCGCGCTGGCCGCCCCGCTCGCCGGTCTCACCGACCGCGCGCAGCGTGTCCTGCGATCCTTCCACCGGCGGTCGCGGTGGACCCACGAAGTCCGAGCTGTTGCCGCCGTAGCGGCGCCCGTTGGAGTGGCAATCGAAAGCATCCGCCGGCTGCACGGCCGCCGAGCGAAAGCCGAACTGCACGCGCCAATGCTGCCGCCCAGAGGCGTTGCGGATCAGGCCATGGAAGTCGCTGCCCGGGACGGCCGGCGAAAACAGGAATCCCTGCATCAGCTGACAGCCCTGCTCGAACAATCGGTTCATCTGGCCCTGCGTTTCGACGCCTTCGGCCACGACCCGCAGCTTGAGGCTCTTGCTCATCGCGATGATGGCCGCCACGATGGCGGCGTTGTCGCCGCTCGTCTCCAGTTCGCGCACGAAGGAGCGATCGATCTTCAGCGTGTCGATCGGCAGCTTCTTCAGGTACGACAGCGACGAGTAGCCGGTGCCGAAGTCATCGACTGAGATCGCCACGCCGAGCTCCTTCAGCGCCTGCAGCAGCGGCAATGCGTGGCCCAGGTTCTGCATCAGCACGGTCTCGGTCAATTCGAGCTCAAGCAGATGCGCATCCAGGCGGAATCCCGACAGCGCCGCCTGCACCGGCTCGACGAGGTTAGCACGCTGGATGTGGCGCCCTGAGATGTTGATCGACACCGGCATCGGCGGCATGCCATCTTCGGACCACGCCACCATCTGCTTGCAGACTTCGCGCACGGCCCACTCGGTGATCGGGACGATCAGCCCAGATTCTTCGGCGACCGCAATAAATTCACCGGGGGGTACCAGTTCACCGCCGCGCTTCCAGCGCATCAGAGCTTCCGCACCCACGATAGCGCCATCGATCACGTTGACCTTCGGCTGGTAGTACATCACCAGTTCTTCGCGTTCGAGCGCACGGTGCAGCGCCGTCTCCAGGCGCCAGCGCTCGGCCGTGGCGGTGTTCATCGCCGTCGAAAACCGCATCACGCCGTTACGGCCGCTGTCCTTGACCGCATACATCGCAATGTCGGCCTTGCGCAGCAGCGTGTCGACGTCGTTGCCGTCGAGTGGGTAGGTCGCCATGCCGATCGACGTCGTGACGAAGAGCTCGTGGCCGGAAAACGAGAACGGCCGCCGCATCGTCTCGAGCAGGCGCTGGGCCACGGCTTCGATTGCACCTGGCTCTGCCAGATCGGTCAGGAGAATGGTGAATTCGTCGCCGCCGAGGCGTGCAACGCTGTTGCCGCTGCCCGCCACAGGTGCCGCCTGCGATCCGGCCGCAAGGCTTCGGGTCGCCGAACCAATGCTCGGCGGCCGCCCGTTGCGCAGCGCTCCTTTGGACTCGGTGCCGCGTGCGACGGTGTCGTTTTCGCGCACGCATTGATAGAGGCGCTTTGCGACCTCGCGCAGCAGTTGGTCGCCGACTTGGTGCCCGAGCGTGTCATTGATCTGCTTGAAACGATCGAGATCGATGAAGAGCACACCCACCGCGGTGCCACTGGAGCGCGCGCGCTCCAGTGCCGCCTGGAACTGGTCGCGGAAGAAGCGACGGTTTGGCAAACCGGTCAGGCTGTCATAGTTCGCAAGCTGCCGGATCTGGTCTTCGGCCTGCTTGCGCTCGGTGATGTCCTGGATCACTCCGTGCACTGCCGTGGCTCGACCCGCTTCGTCGCGGTCGACTTCGCCTTCGATCTGGACCACCCGCACCTGCCCGGTGGGTCGTGAGATACGGCACTCGAAGTTCATCTGGCCGTTGCCCGCCAGCGCCTCCCGGAACAGCATTTCAATGCGGGCCCGCTCGTCTTCGACGACCCGCGACCACACGAACCAGTCGGCCAGGCCGTCTTCCTGCTGCGTCAGTCCCGCGATCGCGAAGCACTCGTCAGACAGCTTTACCCGTCGCGCTCCAATATCCCACTCCCAGCTGCCGAGTCGCGCGATCCGCTGCGCCTTGCTTAGCTTCGCACGGCTCTCCGCCAGTTCCTCGCGCATTCGCGAGGCACGGATCATGTAGCGAAGCCTCTCGGACAGGAGCGTCCACTGCGTGGTGCTCTTCACGAAGAAGTCGGTGGCCCCGGCCTCGTAGGCGCGAGCGATCGAGGTCTCGTCGTCGAGCCCGGTGAGCATCAAGATCGGCACATGCTCACCGCCCGGCAGCCGCCGCAGACGTTCGCAGGTGATGAAGCCATCGACATCCGGCATCAGCGCATCGAGCACGACGACGTCCGGTTGGTTGTTGGTATACAGCTCGAGCGCACTGGCGCCGCCGTCTGCCTCGATCACACGCCACTGACGTTCCGCCAGCGCCGAGGCTGTCAGCAGGCGTGCCACCGGGTCGTCATCGACCAGCAGCACGAGGTCGCCCCGCTGCCCTGCCCGCCCGCCCTCAGGTGGCTCGTCGGTTCGCTTGCCCGGTACTTGGGTGTCCTTGCTCATCACCAGCACTTCATCCTCAACTCGGCATAACCGCCTCTTCGGCGGCAACGATCACGGTCAATTCCTGCACTGCACGCTCGTACTCGGTGCGCGTGCCATTCCATTTGTCCTGCGCCCGCGGCAGTTCTTGGCCCCGTGCCAGACGCTCCAGCTCGGCGAAGCGTCGCGACAACTCGATCGCGCCCAGATTGGCGCTCGATGATTTCAGCGTATGTACCGCGAGCTGCAGCGCCCCCGCGTCCCCAACCTTGCAACGCCTACTCCGCCTTCTCGACGAGCTTGCCGGCGGTCGAGATATAGGTGGCGACTAGTCGCTCCAGCAAGCGACTCGAGCCCCTGCGCTCCATGTCGCGTATCAGGCCGATCACCGCCGGATCAATCGCGCGCGTCGGCTGAGATACCGCCGTCGTTGGCGCGACCGGATTCTCGAGGGCGATCGGAGCCACCTCATTGGGCTGTGCCTCGCTCTCGGACCCCGGCGCCCACCGCGCGAGTGCATCGTCGAGCTGCTCGCGCCGCACAGGCTTCGCGAGGTAGTCATTGAATCCGGCTGCAAGACAGCGCTCGGCGTCGCCCGCGAGCGCGTTGGCGGTCAGGGCAACGACCGGCGTATGGCTCGCAGTCGAATATCCGTTGGCCGCCGAGGCCCGGAAGCGGCGCACGGCCTCGAAGCCGTCCATCTCGGGCATCTGGCAGTCCATGAACACGAGATCAAACTTCTCGTCACGCAACGCGGCCAATGCCTCGCGGCCGTCCGAAGCCACGCGGATCGTGCAGCCCAGCTCGCCGAGCATTGCGCGCGCGACCTCCTGGTTGACGAGGTTGTCCTCGACCACTAGCACTCTCGCCCGCCGTCCGGGCGCCACGGTGAGCAATGCCGGAGTCGGCGTCACTTCCCTCGTGAGCACCTGTCCAAGCGCGCCCAGCAACTCCGCCTGGCGCACCGGCTTGGTGAGGTAGGACTCGATCCCGATCTCGTGGGCCTGCCGCGCCTCGTTGCCGTTGCCCAGCGAGGTCAGCATGACCATCCGGACATCGACGAGGTCGGGATCGCGCCGCATCTCCGTCGCCAGCGTCAGTCCGTCCATGATCGGCATCTTCATGTCGACCACCGCCGCTTCGAACGGCGTACCGGCGTGCGCCGCCGCCCGCATCAGTTCGAGCGCCGTCGAGCCGTTATCCGCCGTGGCAACGTCCATGCCGAAGCCGCACAGTTGGGCCTCCAGGATGCTGCGATTGGTCGGGTTGTCTTCGACCAGGATTACGCGCCGGCCACGCAGTCGATCCGCCGTCCACGGACACATGAACGACATCGGCGGCGCCGGCGGCCAGGGGAATCTCGAAGCGGAAAATCGATCCTTCGCCGAACCTGCTCTCGGCGGTGATACGCCCGCCCATTAGTTCGACGAGTTGTTTGCTGATGGCAAGGCCCAACCCGGTGCCGCCATAGCGCCGCGACATCGACTGATCCGCCTGCATGAAGACGGTGAAGAGTTTCTCCAGCGCCTCCGGCCTCATGCCAATTCCGCTGTCGCGCACTTCGAACTGGACCCGATGAGCGCCGCCTTCCAGCGTCACGTCGGTGACGCTGACCGAGACCACCACCTCGCCGGCCTCGGTGAACTTGATCGCATTGCCGACGAGGTTCGTCAGCACCTGGCGCAGGCGCATGGGGTCGCCGCGCACTGCAGTGGGCACGGCCGGCGCAATCCGCGACGCGAGTTCCAGCCGCTTCTGGTGCGCGCGCGGCGCCAGCAATTCGAACACGTCTTCGACGACTGTCCGCAGATTGAAGTCAACCTCTTCAAGCTCGAGACGGCCGGCCTCGATCTTTGAGAAGTCGAGGATGTCGTTGATGATCTCGAGCAGCGCCTCACCTGACCGATAGACCGACTCGGCGAATCGGCGCTGCTTGTCGGACAGCGCCGTGCCCAGCAGCAGTTCGGTCATGCCGAGCACGCCGTTCATCGGGGTGCGAATCTCATGGCTCATGTTGGCGAGGAATTGCGACTTCGCCCTGCTCGCCGATTCAGCGATCTCCTTGGCCTCGCGCAGCACGCGCTCGACCTGCTTGCTCTCGGTGATGTTCTCCAGCATCGTCAGCGTGTAGCGCTCGCCGCTGGCATCGGTGAATCGCACCGCATGTCCGCGCACCCAGATCGTGCGGCCGTCGGCCGTGAGCATGCGTCGCTCGAAGGTGATCGGGCCGCGCTCGTGTTCAGACTGAGCGCGTCGAGCCGCATGTCCCGCGTCGACGTCGTCCGGGTGGTAGAAGGAGATCAGGTCCTTGTCGATCACCTGGTCGATCGTGTAGCCAAGCATCCGTGTATGCGCCGCGTTAGCACGGACGATGCGGAAGTCCGGAGCCTGTATCGCCGCCGCCACCGGCGACTCGTCAAAGAGCGCTCTGAAGTACTCGGCGCTCTCACGCAGCGCCGCCTCAGTACGCTTGCGCTCGGTGATGTCCGGGCTGATCAGCGCATATTGGAAGTAGCGTCCCTGCTCGTCGCGCAGCGGCTGGCCCTCGACCTCGAGCACCCGCGCTTCACCGTCCCTCGTATAGGCAATGAATTCCACTCGGCACGACTCGCCGCGCGCTATGGCTTCGCCGATTGCCACGATCGTCGTTCCGTCCGTGTCGGGACCCTGCAGCAGTGTGTGGGCAACGCGGCCGCGCACGTCCTGCAGCGAGTAGCCGGAAAACTGCGCGCAGGCGTCGTTGGCCCATTGGATGCGCCCGGCGGTGTCCAAGATCATCACCATCTGCTCGGTGCGCGAGGCCACCATCGCCAGCCGGCTCGCTTCGACTTCACGTTCGCGCAGATCGCGTTCGGCCCGCTGCCGCTCGGCCACGCGCGACAGTTCGGCGCTGATCGCCTCTAGCAGCTCGAGTTGCTCGGTCGTCGCCTCGACGCGGTGATCGCAGAAGAACTCGATAAACGCCGTGACGTGGCCACGCGCGATGACCGGAACGACGATTCCCGTCTGCAATCCGGCATCGCAGCGCCTCAACCAGGCGGTTCCAGTTCGCCATCCGCGACAGATCGGATACCCAGTGCGGGGTGCCGGAAAGATAGGCGCGCCCGATCAGATGGTCGGGCGATGGAATGATCGGGGTCCGATTGCTGGCATCGATGAACAGCCCGAAGCGTTCGCTGTCGCGGGCGAACCAGATCGAGCGGGGCGGCAACTGCGCGGCGGCGACGTCTTCCTGCAGCAGCGCCACGCGCCCCAGCGGCCAGTCGAGATAGGCGCCAATCTCACGCAGGGCGCGCTCGAGAGTCTCCTCGACTGAATCGCCCTCGTTCGCCGCGGCGGCGAGGCCGCGCAGCAGGCGCATCTGGGCGTACTGGTGCTGAAGCTCGAGACTGTTCTGCAGTTCGCTCTTGTGGGCTCGTGCCAGTCGATCCGAATGCGACAGCAGAGCGGCGGTCATCGCCTCGAAAGAGCCAACCAGAGAATCGAGCTCGTCGCCGCGACGAACCGCGGGGCGGCCGGCGAAGCGCAGCGACAGTTCTTCGGCCCGCTCCGTCAGTTCCTTCACCGGTGCAATTAGGTAGCGCGTCAGATACAGGCCCGCCGCGATCGTCGCCAGAATCGCGAACAGAACGACAGTGGCGAACGCATCGGTCGAGTCGCTCAGCGCGCTGTAGGCGTGATCATTGGGCATCAGAACGGCCACGGCCAACGGTTCAGAAAGCAGCGTCAACGGCTTGAGCGCCACATCCAGGGTGCCATCGAGCGCAATGGTCCCGCCGTCACCGTGCGCAACACGATCTGCGATCTTTTCGAGCCAACGCGGATCTTCGGCTGAGGTCGATCCCACCAGCGCGCGACCGCGCGCAACCAGGCCGATGTCGAGGCCGACGCGACTCGCCAGACGCGTGACGTATTCGGCACCGATCCGGCGCTCCGCCGCCACAACGCCGATCACGCGGGCGCCCGCATGTACGGGAACGACAGCACGCAGGTTCAGACCATCGAGCCATTCCTCCGCCGAGAAGGTGTCGTCGCCAGCCAATGCCTTGCGCACGATGGCGGCCTCGTGCGCACCCACGAGCCGGTAGCGCCCAGGATCACCGACACGATCGACGAGTTGTCCGCGCGCGTTGTAGATCTCGGCCACGACGTCACCGCCCAGCCGCCTCGTTCGCTGCGCCCAGATGCGGACGGCGTCGTCGGCATCGGGACGATCCAGCGCCGCCACCAGGTCCGAGCGCTCCGCCAGCGTGCGGGCAGCCTGCTCGACACCGCGGTAGTCATCTTGGATCGAGGCCTCAACCGTCGACGCGCCACGTTCGGCTCGGGCGCGCTGCTCCGCGACGAACAGCGCAGCGGAGCTGCGGTGATGAAAGTAGTAGCTGACGCCAACTGCCCAGCTTGCCACCAGCACGAGCACGCCGATCAACGGCAGTGCGATGGAACGGAAGCGCGCATGGCCTCCGGGCAGCACAATGGGACGAAACGCCGCATCGCTGCGCGTCGGCGTGTGGTGGCCCAATGACGGCGGCCGGGCGGGATGCACGCGCGCGCCCAGCAGTCGACGAAGTCGCTGCATCAGAGCGGTGGATTGAGCGTGCGGCATGGGCAAGGCGCGTGCGGTCGCAGCGGACAGACGATCGCGGCAGGCTAGTCTGAATCGCAGAGCGCAGCCCTCTCGAAAAGCCGCGCGATCCGCAGGCATTTCGGTCGGCCTCAGCCAGGCCTCACAAACTCGCGCGGAGCCGCCCGATGCTGCACAATCGCCGTCAGTGGGAACAGCACGATTTCCGGACGCAGGACGCAATTCGCGTGGATATCCACGCGAGCGGGCACTCGCACCCAATCACTGGGCAAACCAGACCCGTGGGCGGTTGGTGGGACTGGCGGCGGCCTATGCGGCACCGTCTGTCGCCGCGCCGCCACCACACGCCGGGTTCAGCGCGCTCGCACCGTGGCTACTGGCCGCGGTCGTGGTCGGCGCGCTGCTCGCACTGGCGGGCGTTGTCATCGCTCAACAACGTCGTGCGCGCGATGAAGTCAGTCGCTTGAAGCGGTCGCTGGCGGTGTCAGCGAGCTGGACCTGGTCCACTGACGCTTCTGGTGTGGTCACGATGACGGAACGCGGGCATCGCGCCGTCGACTGGTTCGACTGCGCCTCACTCGTCGGCCGCCGGCCGTGGGAAATCACCGGCAATGTGGACGCTTCGCCGACGCTGGTGAGCACTATGGTTGAACAGGCGCCGTTTTTCGACGTACGACTCGAGGTCGGCCTACCGTCGCCGGGCGCGGCGCGCAAGGTCCTGGCCATGTCGGGAGTGCCCGTGTACTCGCCGACGGGGCAATTTGAGGGCTATGCCGGAGCCGCACACGATCTGACCTCACTGCTCGCCAGCGTTGCCGCGGCACGGCCGGAAGAGGTCGAGCAGCTGCGATCCGATCTCGAGCAATGTTCGCGGCAACTGGCCGAGCGCTCGACTGAACTCGACCACGCCGTGCGCGAACTCGAAAGCTTCTCCTACTCGGTGTCGCACGACTTGCGCGCGCCGCTGCGCGTGGTCGACGGCTTCGCGACCATCGTGCTGGAGGACTACGGCGATCGCGGCAAGCCGCTCGACGACCTCGGTCGTGACCACCTGCGACGCATCGTCGCTGCCAGCCAGCGCATGAACTCCATGATCGAAACGCTGCTGAGCTTGTCCCGCATGACCAGCCGCGAGCTGACGCGCGAACGGGTCGACCTGTCGCAGACTCGCGCGCGAACTCGCCGATGACCTGCGCGCGCAGGACCAACCGCGCGGCCGTGGAGTTCGTCATCGCGCCGAACCTGCGTGCCGACGGCGACAGGACGCTGCTGCGGCTCGTGCTGCAGAACCTGCTCGGTAATGCGTGGAAGTTCACGGCCAGGAATCCGCAGCGCTCGGATCGAGTTCGGGGCCAGGCAGGAAGACGGCAACGCCACCTATTTCGTGAGGGACAACGGCGCCGGCTTCGACATGCGCTTCGCCGAGAAGATGTTCGGCCTGTTCCAGCGCTTGCACAGCGCGAACGAGTTCGCCGGCACCGGCGTCGGACTCGCGACGGTGCAGAAGATCATCCGCCGCCACGGCGGCCGCGTGTGGGCCGAGGCGATCCCCGCGCCCAACACCGGGCACGGAGCGACGTTCTACTTCACTCTTTGGGAGAAGCGTCCTGTGATCGCAGCCGCGTGATCGCATGTGGAATCAGACGACCACTGCTCTCGCGGAGCGAGAACCGCAAGGACTGATTGGTTGGCTACCTCGGAAGCGCCTGCACCGCAGCCGAGCTCACCCTATCTGCCACTCGTGGCCGCACTGCGCGCAGCGCACGCGCAGCCAGTGCGGACGGCCGGCTTCCGGCGGGTCATCCTCGGTGGCGGCTTCCTGTCCGAGCACCCGGAATTTTCCCCACGCTGCACAGCTGCTGCAGGTCGCGGCCTCGGCGAACTGTTCGGCGCGCGCCAGCAGGACCTTGAAGCGTCGCCAGGCGACGAGCATCAGGATGCCGCCGAGCGCTGCAATGCGCACAGCATGGCGACGTAGAGCGGTCGACGACGTCGCGTCGCCCATCACTTCGACGCCGGACAGCAGCATGATCAGCGCGACGAAGCGCCAGCGCGAGGTAGGCGTGGCTTTCGATCAGCTGGCGCTCATACCAGCGCCGGAACCCGATGTCGGTGGATGTAGTCGACGACCGGCATCGCATCCTCGCCACCTAGCGACGGATCGAGTTGAGGCGGTTGGCAGCGTCCACCATGTTGGCCGCGAGTTGCCGACGTCCTTGCCCTCGGCGTTGCCTGCGCCGCAAGGCCTCGAGTGCACGGTCGTGGTCCATGCGCAGGCGTTCCATCAGGATGCCGATCGCGATGCATTCGTCGCGCCCGGGCTTTGCCCGCCTCCGGGTCGACCGCTGCCGGCGCGCCTTCATTTCGCTCCCAGCGTCCCAGCGCAGCGCGAACCGCCGGCACGATCTGGCGGACGTCGAGCGGCTTCACCAGGTACCCGAGCGCGCCCATGCGGGTGGCTTCCTCGACGATGTCCGCTGTCGCCAAACGCCGACAGGAACATGAAGCCGGTGTCGGTGTTGGCGGCCAGATACCGAGCGACGTCCATGCCCGACTTTCCCTGCATCCGCATATCGAGGATGGCCAGGCGCGGCCTGAACTTCCTCGCCAGCAGGATGGCGTCGTCGCCGTTGTCGGCCTCGATGACGTCGAATCCGGCCTGTTTGAGCCCGGCGACCAGCGTGGCGAGCACGAGGCGGTCGTCGTCGACGACGAGTATCAGGTGGTTGTTCTTCAGTTCATTTTCAGTTTTCGTCAGCCGCCGCCGCGACAGGACGGCCTCCATCGGCCGTCAGACATTGTCCTCGCGAATGGCCGGCGGAAACAACTGCAACCGCGCGGTCACGACGGCCACCCGGCCTTCAATGCGAAGGCGTGCACCCCGACGCGGCAGCATCGCCTTGACCAAGCCCGAGGCCCAGACACGCTCGCGGCGATGTCGCCAGATCGAAGTCCGCGGGCAGCCGCGCCCGGACTCTCGATCGCGAAGACCATGCCCTCCGCTCGCGCCGATACGCGCACCATGAGGCCGTCGCGCGAAGTGCGGTGCTTGATCGCGTTGGTCCCGAGTTCGTTCATCACCAGCGCCAGCGGCACGGCCTCGCCCTCCGGCAGCCCGTAGCGCCACAAGTCGGGCGCCGGCGGCTCGAAGCGGATCTCGACGCCGAACATGGTGGACAGGGTCGTGAAGATGCCCTGGGCCACGCCCAGCACCGGCAACGTTCCGGTCGAGCGGATCTGCAGCCCGTGCACCTGCGCGATCGCCTGGATCTGCGCCGCCGATTCTCGGACAGGGGGTCGGCCACCTCCGGCGTGCTGTCGGCCATGCTTGCTGCAGCAGGCCCGCCACGCCCTGCAGGTTGTTCTTGATGCGGTGATGCACTTCGCGCACGAGGATGTCGCGCTGGTTGACGACTTCTTCCATCCGCTGCTGTTCCGCCGCGCGCGTTCGGTGACGTCCTCGGCGACACCGAACACGCGGATCGCGCCGTCTTCCATCCGGACCGGGTTGAGTCGCACGCTGAGGATGCAGCACGCCGCTGCACCGGTGATCGATGCGCACCGTGACCTCCGATCGCAGCAGGCGTGCGCATCCGGGCGACCAGCCGCGGCAGCATCCGCGAAAGCGCCGGCGCGTCCTCGTAGTTCACGTGCCGCAGCACGGTGCGCGGATCGTCGAGCAGTTCTTCGACCGTGCGCGCCGATCATCGACTGTAGCGCGGGTTCACGTACAGCACGCTTGGCGAAGTCGCCGGTCATGATGAAGACGAGCTGGTCGATGTTCTCCGCGAATTGCCGGAACCGCGCCTCGGTCTCGCGCAACGCCACCTCCGCGCGCACTTCCTCGGTCAGATCGTCGATGATCGACATCACGTAGCGGGCGGATGCCGATTCGCCGCACCGGGCCGCGACTCGAACAGCGGCACGACGCGCTGGTTCACCGTCAGCCGCTTGCCGTCGGCGCGCAGCATGACGTCGCGCGGCCGTTCGACCTGGGTGCCGGTTGCGAGCGCCTTGCGGTCGAGTTCGCCGTACAGGTCCGCGAACGGGCGGGCGTAGATCTCGCTCCAGGTCCGTCCGACCACCTGCTTGCGCGTCAGTCCGGTGATGGCCTCGCCGGCCCGGTTGAGGCTGACGAAGCGGCCGCTCTCCGCTTCCCGTACCGAAACGAGCACCGGCAGGTGCTCGACGACGAGATCGAGGTAGTTGCGGACCCGCCGCAGTTCCTCCTCGGACCGGCGGCGCGCGTCGACGTCCATCAGCGTCAGGATCAGGCCGCGTTCGGGCGCGGAGGGTTCGATCGGGCGGCCGTAACCGGCGCACCAGAACGTGGTGCCGTCGGCGCGACGCATCGGTCGCTCGAACGAAAAGCGCTCATCCTCCGACTCTCGCCGCCTTCGATCGAGGTCGGCGCTGACGCGGTCCTCCAGCTCGGCGCGAGGCGAACAGCGGAGCCGATCTGCAGCTCCTCGAAGTCGCGTCCGTCGTAGCCGAACAGCTGCTCGGTCGCGGCATTGGCCTTCACGATCAGGTCGTTGGCGACGTACAGCATGCCGACCAGCGCGTTGTCGAAGATGAGCTGCAGTTCCGACAGCGTGATCGCGCAGTTCGCGCTCCGACCGCTTGCGCTTGTCGACGTCGACGAACGCGAAGATGTAGCCGAGTTCGGGGCGTTCCGGATTGACCGCGCGGCCCTGCACGGCAACCCAGATCGGGTCGCCCTTGCGCCGGTACATGTGCAATTCGAACTCGCAGGCTCCGGTCTGGATCTGCTCGGTAGTGCTCGGCCAGACTGGCGAGCAGCAGGTGGTCCGTCGGATGGGTGAACAGCTGCATCTGGTTCACCAGCCCGCCGGGATCGCAGGCAAGCAGTTCCTCCATCGCGCTGTTCGCGCGCACCGGCCGCCCGTCGCGTACGAAGAGCAGCCCCACCAGTGCGGTGTCGAAGATCAGCTGCTGCTGGGCCAGAGCGGTCTGGAGTTGCTCTTCCTGCTCCGCGCGCTCGGTGATGTCGAGAATCGACGCGATCGTTCCCCGCGCCGCACCTTCGGGTCGACCGGACGCAGGGACACCAGGCCCCAGATCGGTCCCGTACGCCCTTTCATCAGCCCCTCGAAGGAGGCCGGCCGGCCGCTCGCGATCAGCGCATGGAGCGGGGCCATCGCCGATGTAGTCCTGCTCGGCGGAAAAGAGCGCGCCAGACCACGGCCGTCAGTCGCCGGTCCGGGTTGGCCGAACATCACCTGGGTCTGGGAGTTGACGCGCACCACCCGGTCGTCCGGCAGGTGCAGGACCGCCGTCGACGTCGCGTCCAGCACGACGTTCAGCTCCAGCAGCGAACGACTGAGCGCTTCGCGCTGGCGCTTCATCTCGGAAATGTTCTGGAAGGTGTAGATCGCTTCGCGCAATCCTTCGACGCCGGGCGCTTCGGACTGGATCGGGCGCGCCTGCACGAGGCACCAGATCGGTTCGCCGTCGCGCCGGAACAGCACCACCTCGCCGCTCGTCGTCTGGTAGGCCCGGACCACCGGCATCCCGGACATCTCGTTCGGCATGTGGTTGTTGCGGTCGACGCAGAGGTCCCACAGCGGCATGCCGATCACTTCGCCGTCGCGGTAGCCGAACATGTCGGCGAACTCGCGATTCGCCAGCATGATCTTGCCGGACATCGTCTGGGCGACGCCGACCGACATCGTTTCGAACAGCGTCTGCTGGTCGCGCAGCGCGACCTGCAATTGCTCCTCGAAGATCTTGCGATCGGTGAAGTTCTCGAGCACGACGAGGTAGTGCCGCAGCCCGTTGCCCGCCGCCACCGCCCGCACGTTGACCTTGGTCCACACGAGCGGGCCGTCGCGGTGAACGCAGCCGGCGCTCCGCCGCCTCGCTCTGGCTCGTCGCCGCCTAGCAGGCGTCTCGCGCATCTGACGATAGCCGCCTGATCGTCCGCAGCACGAACCAGTTCTCGGGTCGCGTCCCGGTCAGTTCATCGATCGAATAGCCGACCGTGTCGCTGGCAGCACGATTGACACCGATGACGCGGAAGCCCGCGTCGAGCAACAGGGCCGCGACCGGGCTCTCGTCGAACAGCGCGCGGAACCGTTCGGCGCTTTCCGTCAGCGCTTCCTCCGCGCTGCTTGCGCTCGGTGACGTCGCGCGCCAGCAGCAGGATGAATTCGCGCCCGCCCTGCTCAACCCGCTGCACCACCACTTCGACCGGAAACGTCGAGCCGAAGCCGCGTGCGATAGGTCGCCTCGCCCTGGTACGACGCCGCGCGAGCGCAGCTGCTCGTGCAGCGCTTCGAAGCCCGCACGGCCCAGGCCCGTATCGATCTGCGGCCAGCGCGAGGCCCGCAATGCCGTCGCGCTCATAGCCCAGGACGGCGAGCGCCGTTTCGTTGGCGTCGACGACGTTTCCGTGCCGATCTACCTCGAGCACCATCTCGCCCACGCGCTCCAGCGCGCGGCGCAGCGCCGCCAGCGAGCCCTCGGCGAAGTGCTCACGGTCGATCCGCTCGACCAGTGATGAAGACGCCGTCGAACCGGCCCGCCGGGTCGAACACCGGAGTGCAGCTTCACCCGCAGCCACGGGCGTTCGGCGGTGGGGTAGCGCGCCTCGACTTCGATCGGCGCTCGCGCGACTTCTCCGGCGAGACGCTGCACCTCGACTCCCAGCCCGGCCAGCGTCGACAATCCGGCAGCTTCGTCGAACGCTCGGCCCAGCACGGCCTCGGCAGCCACACCCAGCAGTGACTCCAGGTGTTCGTTCCAGACGCGATAGACGCAATTGCGGTCGAGCACCCCGATCCCAATGCTGGCGCTCGCCAGCAGACTCTCGACAAACTCGGCCGCCGCGCGCGTCGCTCGCAATGCCGACTTCGGCACCGTGATGTCGCGCAAAACGGCCGTCACGTGCGTGTGGCCCGGCTCCACCCCGGTTTCCACCTGCAGGCGCACGTCGAAGAGCTTTGCCCCGGTCGGATGCGCGTAGGAGAACTTGAACCAGCGACCTTCGTGGGTCTCTATGACCGCCGCGAGGCTCTCGTTCCAGAGCGGAGAGAATTCGGCAAAGTGCTCGACCTCCTCCAGCCTGTGATCGATGAACTGCCAGCGCGAGACCGCCGTGGCACGCTCAATGGCCGGATTTGCATAGATGACGCGTCGCTCGGCGTCGAAGCGCAGAATGGCGTCCGGGCATTCCTCGAAGAAGGCCAGTCCCGGAGCGGTCGTGAATGGTGCTCGCGTCGATGACTCGGCCGGTGCCGCGCGCGGCTCGCTGACCGGCCGCCCCAGCGCCAGTGCCCGGTCGCCCGACATCACTTCCGGTGCCGGCAGCGGTGCGTCGCCGCGTCGTTCCCGCCGAGGTGTCGGGCGCTGAATCCGGGTTGTAGTGTCTGACACGCGGTTGGCGGCAGGGCGTGATCGAGGGCGGTTCAAGAATACTCCACGCATGCCCGCGGGCCACTGTTCATCGAACCCGGACCTAAACCGTCAAATGCTGTGCCCCGGCGCGTGTTGACTAAAGTTCGCGGCCGGGTTGCCGAACTCCGTCGCATCGACTGCAGCGAGTGCCCATGAATACTCCCTACCTCCCTGATGACCTGCGGGCTCACTGGATCGGTCCGGTCCGGGCGCGTCTGGCAGCCCCCGGCGGCGCGCACGCCTGGTCCGAGTTTGCGACTCGGCTGCGCGGGTGCTCTGGCGTGGATGAGGCGCGCGTGTCTGCGATGCAACAGATCATCGTGTCGGACCACTTCGTGATTGACTCCGGCGCCATCGCCAACGCCGTTCTGGCGGCGCTGACACTGCCATGGAGGCATTGAGTCATGGGTAATCGTCCGGCTTCGCATCTGTTCGCTGAACTGGTCCATGTCCTGCATGACGAGAGCGACGCCCTCGTCGCCAATGATTCCGCCCGCCTGGTCGATGCCGCGAGCCGCAAAGAGCATCTGCTGCGACTTCTGGCTCCTCAGGCCAACGCGCTGCGCGCGATGCGCCGTTCCGGCAGCGACGAATTGGAGCGCTTTGCGCGCGAGGCCGCCCAGTTGAGGGCCCTCGATGGCAGCCATGTAGTCGCAGGCCTAGGCTCGAGTCGGGCGTCTACGGTCGACGGTCGGATCGCCGCCGTGCGTGCGGCCCAGTCCGACTGATCGCACCCGGCCCGCTTCGGCATCCTGACTTGCCCTCAGCGTCGCGAATCGACGCGCGGACTCACCAGTTCTTGAGCTTCGACCGCAGCCGCGCGACGGCCTGGCTGTGCAGCTGGCAGACGCGCGATTCGGTGATGCCCATGACCGCGCCGATCTCGCGCAGGTTCAGGTCCTGCTCGTAGTACAGGCTCATCAGCAGCTTTTCGCGCTCCGGCAATTCGTCGATGGCAGCAACCAGCGCGTGACGGAAGCGCTTGTCGCGCAGCAATTCGCCGGGCTCGCCACTGGTGACCGCAAAGTGGCGCTCCAGGTAGTCATCGTCGTCGTCGTAGCCCCCGAGGTCGTCGAGGTAGACGAGTTGCGAGCCACGTGCGTCGTGCAGCAGCGAATGGTAGTCCTCGATCGGCGAGACCGAGTTCGGCGGCGATCTCGCGCTCGCCAGGAGCTCGCTTGAGTCTGCCCTCGAGCCGGTGGATCGCGTTCTCGATGTCGCGCTGGCTCTTGCGCGCCGAGCGCGGCAGCCAGTCGTTGGCGCGCAGTTCGTCGAGCATCGCTCCGCGCACGCGTTGCGACGCGTACACCTCGAATTGCGTTCCCTGGGATTCTTCGAAACGGCAGATCGCGTCCATCAGTCCCATCATGCCGGCCTGGATCATGTCGTCGAGTTCGACGTTGGCCGGCAGCTTGGCCACCATCTGGTGCGCAATGCGACGAACCAGTGGCGTGTACTGGCGCACATAGTCATGCCGCTCAAACAGTCGCGGCGTGGCATAGCTGTACAGGAACGCTTCGTTTTTCACGACCCACCTCACTGACCCGAATGGTCAGCATTCTTCGTGGCGCGTGTCGACAACGAAGGGGCGAATATCGGCACGAAGGCCGGACATTTAAGGGCAGAGCGGGACTTTTTTTGCGAGTGCCCACTCCGCGACCTGCCGCTCGTCGGGCGAAACCGAAATGCGCAGGTTTGCCGCTGCATTCCAGCCGGCCACTCGTTTAAGCGAATGCACGGGCCAGCCGATGCTGTGGCATATGACGCATCCAGATCGTTCGACGATGACTCGCGCACAACTGATGAAGCAGCTTGCCCAGATTGCGACTCGCCCGTTGGTGCAAGACATGCACCAGCCCGTGCTCGAAGCCCGGCCGACACCCGTCCTCGAACGTGATCTTTACGTCTGGTTCGAAGACACCTCGGCACGCGCCCAGGACGGGCGTCGCGGCATTGCGGGCCTTCCCGAGTCGCTGCTTCCGTATGCGAGAGGCATGCGCGTGATCGAGCGTCGCTTCGCCGAGGGCCACATGCATCTGCTGTGCGCCGTGCGGCTGAAGTGCCAGGGTGATGCCGCTGATCGCGTCGCCGCGCTGTACACCGCCGCGCTCTCCGTCGGCACCGTGGCCTGGATCGGCACGGGCGCCCAGTACGAACGCACGTGGATCGAGATGTACGGGGCGCGCCCACTGCTGCCGCGGCCATAGGATCTACCGGTCCCCAGAGCCTCGGTGGGGCCAGCGCGTCTTCGCCATCACAGGTTGCGTGAGCGCGCCTACTCAGGCACAGGATTCTGACGCCAGCGACGCTGTACGCTGTTCAGTCGGTGCGCCGCTCTTCGGCCGCCGCCGGCAGCGCAACGCTACCGATCAGCTGCTGCAGGCCATTTCGGACGGCCGCGGTCAGGCCGACGAACTCGAGTCCAATGCGATGTGGCTCGCGGCTGCCCACCATCGGCTCAACATGGCGTACCTTCAACGCAACGTCGAAGCGACGTCCGCTCGCGGTCTGTATCTGACACCCCTGTATGACTCGCCCCACCGCAAACAGGCTGCGGTCCAGCGGCCCCTGCAAGGACAGCCCGCCCAACCCGAGATCGAAGACACGCAGCGCATGGCTATGAGTCGAGCCGGGTGCGCTCGGCACGTGGCATAGCAGTGCCGGTGTTTTCACCCGCAGCGACGTCCGCCTCTGCAGGCGCAGCATCTCGTGTGGCAGCGGCAATCGGAACGCGGCGCCGCGAGGCGTCAGCGAGTGCCCGCGCCGGCTCGTGAATTGCAGCTTCACGTTGTCGATGAAGCCGACGATGACAAGCTGGGGTGCGGCTCCGATCGCGGCGCGCCCAATCGCGTCCACCGTCAGGTCGACGATCAGTTCATCCGCCCCGGCATGCACATCGAGCACGCTGCCGACCGCGAAGGCCGTGTCGTCTCCGTAATAAAGAGTGACCAGCAGGTGCTGATCGCGCAGCTGACGCAGCGCCGAGACGATCTCGACGCGCGATCGCACGATGAAGCGCGCCAGTTCCGGCGACGGGGGTTCAGGGAACGGCGACGTCATCCCCATCAGAGCCCCCTCCGGAGGTCGCGATTGCGCGCGACCTTCATGCGTAAGGGCGCGTGCTCGCGCTGCGCCCGGCCAGCAGCGCTTCCAGTTGCTTGAGCCAGGGCTCGGACAGTTCGCGAATCTCGGCGTCGTCCGCGAGCATGGCCCGCAGCAGCGCCAGCCGCTGGCGGCGCGCCGCGGTCGCGAAGGCGGCCTCGGGATGGGAGCGCTTCAGGGTGGAGATCAGCGTCCGACAGCGGTCCTCTTCCTGCCCCACCGCGTCCCAGTCGCCGGCACGCGCAGCGTCCAGCATGCGACGACTCGCCGCGGCAATGGCTTCATAGTGCTCGATCATCGACCACCGCTCGGTGGTCGCGCGGCTCCCGTCGTCCGGCGGCATCGTTTCCTCGCTGCTGCGTGCTGCTACTGCTCAACAGCATGGACTCTATCGGCCGGGGAGGCATCGACATCGTCGAAGTGGACGGTCAATCCTCGGTCTTTTCAACGGGGCAACGGCGCTTGCAGAACGTTGTGGACGCTCACTGCGGCCCAGCCAGCTGGCAGGACGACGGCTGCCTCCGAAATGCAGCGGAGCGTCCCATGTAGGAAGAAACCTTACAGACGCGCGAGAAACGGCCTGACGTGACATCGGGCACTGCGCCGATTCAACGACGCCGCTTCCGTTTGCACAATGGCACCACTTCGCAACCAATCACGCCCGCCCCGCGGGCAATAGCCGGAGGGACCGAAATGAGCACCATCGCAGCCAGCAACGAACAACTGCTCCAGGAAATCCGCGAGGTCAACCTCGCCTACCTGGTGCTTGCACAGCACATGATCCGCGCCGACAAGGCCCAAGCGCTGTACCGCCTCGGCGTGTCTCGGAAGAGGTCGCCACGATCATCGACCAGTTGAGCCCGGCCCAATTGATGAAGATCGCCGGCAGCAACCAGCTGATCCTGCGCTTCCGCTTCGACGACGACATGGTGTGGAACCTGCTGACGAGCCACAGCAAGTCGAAGTCGACCGCGGCCGGTGCCGCCGTCGCCGGACTGCACGCCAACATCGTGATGGCTGGCCAGCTGGCCGACGTCACGGCCTGAGTCGCCGACCCCCGGGGAGCTGAGTCATGCGCATCAAGAGCATCGTTTCCGAGAGCCGCCAGATCCAGCGCGCGATTGCACTGATCAAGCTGGGCGCACGCCTGCAGGTGCTGGAGTCCGAGACCGACTTGTCGTACGAGCGCCTGCTGCGCCTGTACAAGGAGGTCCAGGGCGAGTCTCCGGCACGCGGCATGCTGCCGTTCTCGACCGACTGGTTCATGACCTGGCAGCCGAACATCCATTCGTCACTGTTCCTGAACATCTACGAGTACCTGGACAAGAGCAGTGAACTTGAAGAGATCGATGCAATCATCAAGGCCTACGAGCTGTACCTCGAGCAGATCCGTGCGCAGGGGCTGGAGCCGCTACTGTCGGTAACACGCGCCTGGCGCCTGGTGAAGTTCGTCGATGCCGGCATGGTCACACTGACGCCCTGCTGCAAGTGCAGCGGCAAGTTCGTGACGCACACGTTTGAACTGACCAAGGACTACGTCTGCGGCCTGTGCGAGCCCCCGGCCCGCGCCGGCAAGGGCAAGGCGCAGATCGCGACGGCCCCCGCCGACGAGACGCTGCACTGACCGAACCCCGTCGGGCAACCGACGGATTGCCGGTGGAGGCCACGGTCATCGGCAAGCTTTTCAGTGGCATCCTTTCCTCCGCTATTTGGCCCGGGTAACCGGGCCACTTTTTTTCGGCCTCGCTCGGGTATGCGGTCGCCTTCGCCGACCGGAGGCGCACGTGCTCCGGATCGGTTCCCGCGCTGCGCGAACCACCCACGACTGCTTCGTCGGCTGCGCTCCAGAGCGGCTGCGGGCTTCACCGACGAACAACGGCAAGGCAACGCGCTGGCCCCTTCGACCAGGGCGTGGGCATCGCGCACTCCGACCTTGGCCTCCGCGGCCGCCACACAGGGAAAGGGAGTGCGAGCACTGCGGAGCGCAGCGCGGGGTGAAGTTGGCGCGTTGTACGTCGGCAGTGCGCGGGGCCGCTCCGGACCGCAGCCGACTAATCAGGCGCTTTGGTTCTCGCGCAGTGAGATCCGCACCGCCGTGCGCGCACGTGCGAGCGCGCGGCGGCGTAGGTGTGCGGCCTCAGGCATACAGCGGCAGTTCCATCTCGCGCACGAGCGCTGAATTGACGTAGGCGTGCAGCGCCAGGCGCTCGATATCGCCGAGGGCGACGAACGCGACGCCGAGTGTCGGGTCGGCGGCGCCAGGTTCGGGCTTGCGCACCGCCCGGGCTCGCACTTCGATCAGGATTTCCTGTTCGGCGACCTGCACGCGGAATACGACGCGCACTTCGTCATAGAACACGGCGAGTTCGTCCTGCAGCTGAATTGCCGCGCCGGCCGTCGACAAATCGTGGATCAGTCCCTTCGCAAAGCGGCCGCTCGCCTGTTGTCCCGGATACACCATGCACTGAAGGTCCGTGCGGACACGGCGCGCCGCTCGCAGGTTGCGCTTCTCGACCTGCCGGCTACCGGCCCAACCGATGTGCAGATAGGAAAACGGTGCCGTGCAGACCTTCAGCAGCGGAGCGGCAAACTCATACACGTACTCGCCCGAGAAGCTGCGAAAGCGGTACAGCCGGCCTTCACGCAGGTAGAGCGAGGTTTCGTCGGGCGCGGTCACCAGCAGCGACTTGCCTTCATGCACGCCGATCAGTTTGACCGTGACGGCCGAATGCAGGCTCTCGCCATCGAGCCACATCTTGAGCTGGCGCCACGAGGCAATCTCGCGTGGCCCGGAATGACGGTCGCTCGCGGTCGCCGAAATGGCCCCGACGACGGTGGGCACGGTGATCGCGTCGAGCGTATTGGGGCCTGTCGGGCGGTTCAGCGTGTTGAAACCGACGGCGGTGGGTTCGGAGACGTCCATGGCGAGCGGTCCCGCAAAGATCAATGAGTCCCAAGTTTGCGGTATTCGGACTCCACCGGGTGCGCGGAGAACAGCGCTCGGTGCGTGCCAATTCGTGCGCTTCGACCACACGGCCACGCCGTCGCCACCCTCGGAAAGTCGATCGCTCGAAAAGCGGCACCGCAGTCAAGACCGGGCCTCGGGCTGCCGAAATCCTGCATGTGGAACCGGAGCGGGTTCGTTGCCTTCTTGGTCCCCGCCGAGCACCAGCCTGCTTCGCGTTCCACACCTACCCCTGATCCATGACGGCACCCACTCCGACCCGCTTCCTGGTTGTCGACGACTTCGCGACGATGCGGCGCATTGTGCGCAACCTGCTGGCGGAGCTTGGCTTCCGCCAGGTCGAAGAGGCGAGCGACGGCCGCATGGCGCTCGAGATGCTGCGGCAGGGCGGCTACGACTTCGTCATCAGCGACATCAACATGCCGCGCCTTGGCGGATACGAACTGCTGCAGCAGATCCGCGCCGACACAGCACTGCAAAGCCTTCCGGTCCTACTGATCACGAGCGAAGCGAACAAGGACGGCGTACTGCAGGCGATCCGCCTTGGCGCCAACGGCACCATACTCAAGCCACTGACCAAGTCTTCCCTCGAGGAAAAGGTGCGCAACATACTTCTGCGCTCGAGCGCGTGGCCCTCGAGCCCGGCGCCGCGCGCGCCTCTGGCCCCCGCGACAACGGTCAGCCGTCCGCGGCCGCTCCCTGACCCGACACCGCGCGGAGCCTGAACCCGGGCACGCCTAGAATCCGCGTCGTCACGGAAATCGGAACGACGCGGAGGAAACGTGAACGGATTGCGACGCAGAGTACGCGCCATTGCAGTGATGTCGACGGCCGTCCTGGCTGCCTGTGCGCCGGACGCGTGGGTCTACAACAAGAAGGCGTCGGGCTTCGACGACTACCTGAACACCGTCACGGCGCAATGCCAACCGCTGTGGATCGGCCAGATGCAGCTGACGACGTTCGATGCGTCATCGGCGCCAGCCCAGGGCGGAAACTTTGACATGCTGCTCGACCTGAGCTCGCGCCTCTACTACCACCGCATGTCGCCGGCGGCCTTTCGAGAAACGGTGCGGACTCAGTTCATGGCCGAGTCAGACCCGCGCACCAACCGTTCGATCGACTGCATGATTGCCCAATTGCCCACCGATCGACCAACGAATCCGCCGGGCGCTGTGATCAGGGCGCCGTAGCCGCGGTACGGCGCGTGGCCGCACACGCAAGCGCGAATCAACTGTGCCCCAGTATCGGGTGCGGCCGATAGGGCTCTTCGAGCGAAGAAATGTCCTCGCGCGACAGCTTCGTCTCCAGCGCCGCCACCGCTTCCTCGAGCTGCCACGTCTGACTCGCGCCGACGATCGGCGCCGTGACTCCGGGCCGCCCTAGCAGCCACGCGTAGGCGAGCGTGGCGCTCGACACTCCCCTGGCGACTGACAGCGCCCGCAGCGCCGCCAGCACCTCGAAGTCACTGTCCTGATAGTAAAGCTTGAGCGCAATGTCATCCGTGCGCGCACGCGACGTTACGCCGGCAGCACGGTCGTCGCGGCCGCGATTGCCCGCCAGGAACCCGCGCGCGAGCGGACTCCACGGCAACAGCCCCACGCCCTGGTCGCGTGCCAGCGGGATCATCTCGCGCTCTTCTTCGCGATAGGCGAGGTTGTAGTGGTTCTGCATCGAAACGAAGCGCGTCCAGCCGTGGCGTTCGGCGGCATGCTGCATCTTCGCGAACTGCCACGCCCACATGCTGGAAGCGCCGAGGTAGCGCACCTTGCCGGCGCGCACCAGGTCGTGCAGCGCCTCCATCGTTTCCTCGACCGGCGTCGCCGGGTCGAAGCGATGGATCTGGTAGAGGTCGATGTAGTCGGTGCCGAGCCGATTCAGGCTCGCATCCACGGCGGCGAAGATGCGCTTGCGCGACAGCCCGCTCTGGTTCGGCCGCTGCACCGGCTTCGGCCCCGGATCGTTGCCGCCCTTGAACGCCAGGTCGACGGGGTGGAAGAGCTTGGTCGCGATGACGACCTCGTCGCGCCGCGCGAATTCAGCGAGCAGACCGGCCCGTGATCTCTTCCGACAGTCCGGCCGAATACATGTCGGCCGTGTCGAACAGGTTGATGCCGAGGTCGAGTGCGCGCCGCACGATGGGCCGCGCCGCGGCTTCGTCAAGCACCCACGGCCGCCACGCGGCGTGCCGAAGGTCATCATGCCGAGCGCGATGCGCGAGACCTTGAGCCCGCTCGCGCCGAGGTTGACGTACTGCAAGGGACTCAGCTCAGGCCGAGAATCCGGCCGATGCGGGCGATGTAGTCGGAACCCTTAAGGGCGTCGCCAAACAGTTCGTCCGACAGTGCCGCCAGGCGGTCGCTCACCCCGCGAAGGCCCTGGTGTAACTCGCCGTGCGACGGCTCCGGCGCGGACAGCGCGTTGCGCAGTTGCTCGACTTCACCGCGCAAGGTCTCGACGCTTGCACCACCCTCCCGTACCCGTGCAAGATCGCGTTCGAGTTGTTCGACGAGACGGGTGACGTCATCCAGGTTCACCCGTTCCGGCACTGGATTGCTCATGTGAAACCCCTGCCTGATGCCAAGAATTCAGTCTACGCCGGCCGCCGCGGCCGGTGCCGTCGCCCGCACGCGCGCACCGGCATAATTTCCACTTTGCTGACACAAGTCGTTGCCCGCGCCGATGAGTATGTTGCACGTCCCCGCACCTGAGCTGCTCATTGCCATGGGCTGGATCGTGGTCGTGCTTGCGGTGTCGCTGGCGGCCCGCGCCGGTCGCGCCGCTTTCCTGCCGACCGCTCCGGCGCAGCACGCTTGGCTTGCCGCCATCGTGGCGGTCGCGATGCTTTGGGCCATGCCGGTCCGGTCACCGGTCGGACTTGACTTCGGCCTGCTCGGCAGTGCGCTCTTCGCCATCGTGTTCGGACGCGGGCGGGCCATCATTGGCCTGCTGGCGGCGCTCGCGCTGTACACCGCGCTCGATGGCGGGTCCTGGGTCAACTTCGGGATCTACGGCACCGTGCTCGCGGTACTGCCGGCGTGCCTTGCGACTGCCCTGCAGCGACAACTCGAGCGACGGCTGCCGCACAATGTACTTCGTCTTCATCATCGGCAACGGCATGTTCGTCACGTCGATCGTGACCGCCTGCACCAGCGGGCTGATACTGCTCCTGTCCACGCTCGCTCTGGCATCGGCGCCGCGCCTCGTCGCCGACCACATTGCCTACTCGCTGCTGCTGGCATGGGGCGAGGCGTTGATCTCAGGGATGCTCTTTTCCGCCCTCGTGGTCTTCACCCCGCAAGTGGTCCTGACGTACCGCCAGGATCTCTACCTCCCGCGCCGCCGCGCGTTGTAGGCCACTGCACCCGACGCGCGGTCGCGACGCGACCGCACTGGTATCCTGCCGGCCTTTGCTCTCGCTCCGTCCGCATGGCTACGCGCACCGGCGCCCGCATCCTCGTCGACCAGCTCCTGATCCAGGGCGTCAATCACGCGTTCTGCGTGCCGGGCGAGAGCTATATCGGCGTGCTCGACGCACTCTACGACGCGCGCGAGATGATCAAGCTGATCGTCACGCGCCATGAGTCGGGCGCTGCGTTCATGGCCGACGCCTACGCCAAGCTCACCGGTCAGCCCGGTGTGGCCTTCGTCACGCGTGGCCCGGGTGCGACCAACGCGGCCATCGGCATTCACACGTCGTTCCAGGATTCGACCGCGGTCATCTTGTTCGTCGGCCAGGTCGGCAACGACTTCGCCGAACGCGAAGCCTTCCAGGAGATCGACTATCGACGCATGTTCGGCCCGATGACAAAGTGGGTCGCGCAGATCGACGAGGCTGAGCGCGTCCCGGAGTTTGTTGCGCGCGCCTTCCAGGTCGCCACCAGCGGCCGTCCGGGGCCGGTCGTGCTCGCCCTGCCCGAAGACATGCAGCCGCGCGCGGTCGACGTCCCGGATGCCCTTTGTCACCAGCCCGTGCAACCGGCACCGTCCGACATCCAGATGGCGACGCTGCGACGGTTGCTGGGCCGTGCGCAGCGCCCCGTTGTCGTCGTCGGTGGCCCGGGCTGGACCGAAGCCGCGTGCGACAACCTGAAGCGCTTCGTCGAGGCGAACTACCTGCCCGTCGCCTGCGCATTCCGCTCCCAGGATGTGTTCGACAACCGCCACCCCAATTACATCGGTGATGTCGGCATCGGCATCAATCCAAAGCTTGCCCAACGCATCCGCGAGGCCGACCTGGTGCTCGCGCTCGGACCGCGCCTGGGCGAAATGACGACTTCGGGCTACACCCTGCTGACGGCACCGGTGCCACACCAGGCGTTGGTCCACGTGCATGCTGGCGTCGAAGAACTCGGCCGGGTGTATCAGCCCAGCCTCGCGATCAATGCCGGCATGCCGCAGTTCGCCGCGCGCCTGGCGATGACGCTACCGGTCGAGGAGCCGCCGTGGCGGCCCATGCTGGCCGCCTGCGCGCGCCGAGTTCGAAGTCCTGGCAGCAGCGGCCTGCGGTCTATGCGCATGCGAACCCGGCACTCGACCTGTGGGAGGTCGTGCAGATCCTGCGGCGGGCGGTGCCCGATGACGCGATCATCACGAACGGCGCCGGCAATTTCAGCGCCTGGGCTCATCGCTTCTGGCGCTACCCCGGGCTGCGCACGCAACTGGCGCCGACTGCCGGCAGCATGGGCTACGGCGTACCGGCGGCGATCGCGGCGAAGATCGCCGCGCCCGAGCGGTGCGTGGTCGCGTTCGCGGGCGACGGCGACTTTCTGATGACCGGGCAGGAATTGGCCACGGCGCTGCAATACGGTGCCGCCGTCCTGATACTCGTGTTCAATAACTCGATGTACGGCACGATCCGTATGCATCAGGAGCGCGAGTTTCCTGGCCGCGACCATGGCACGCGCCTGACCAATCCGGACTTCGCACGGCTGGCGGAGTCGTTCGGCGCCTTCGGCACAGCGGTCGAAACGACCGCGGACTTTGGCTCTGCGCTGGCGCAGGCACTTTCGTTCATGCGCGAGAAACGTTTGCCCGCGCTGATCGAACTGCGCACCGACCCCGAGGTGATCACACCAAATGCGACGCTGTCGGCGGTTCGCGCCACGGCACGGCTGAAACGCTGACGCCGCGTACTCGGCCGGCGAGCAGCGCGGTGCCCTAGGCGACGTCGATCAATTCCACCTCAAAGACCAACGTCGCATCCGGCGGAATGACGCCGCCCGCGCCAAACTCGCCGTAGCCGAGTCGCGGCGGGATCGTCAGTTTGCGCAGGCCGCCGACCTGCATGCCGGCAACACCCTCATCCCAGCCGGCAATCACCTGCCCAGCGCCAAGGCCAAAGGAGAAGGGCTGGCCGCGGTCACGGCTGGAGTCGAATTTCCGCCCGTCGGTTAGCCAACCCGTGTAGTGCACAACGACATCCTGTCCGGAAAGGGCCGTGGCGCCGGTGCCGACGCGCATTTCCTCGTACTGCAGACCGCTTGGCGTCGTGATCGTGCTCATCATTCTCCATCCTCCTTGCTCAGTCCGCTACGCAGTAGCTGATCGACCAGTTCGCTCAGCGACAACCGGCGTTGCTGCGCAAACTCATGCAGCTGCCGCACCAGATTGCCGTTCAGCTTGACGGCGAACGGTACCAGTCCCGCAGCACGTTCGCGCTCGCGCTTGGCACGTCGATCCACCGCGTGCGCTGCCGTGTCAAACCGAGGCCCGGCCTGACGGAGGTCGTTCGTAATCTTCTGGCCTCTGCGCTTCTCGAGCTCCGTGCTCTTCATGGTCATCCCGCCTGCTCCTCGGCGTAGGCGCGCACGATCGACTCGATGTCGCGGTCGCGCTTGAACCCCAACGCCAGAGCGCGCGCCGCGTTGAACCGCGCCGCCCAGCCGCCGACGATCTTCGCGATCCGCTCATCACGCTCGAAGCGCACCCGCTGCGCCGCGGCCGCGCCGCCGACGTGGCGCAATGCCTCGATCATCTCGCGCACCGACACCGTTAGCCCCGGCAGGCTGAGCGCCCGCTGGCGACCCCATGCGTCCGCTTCCGTTTCGTGCGCATGGATCAGATTGCCCACGGCCTGCGCCGGCGACATCACCCACAGGCGCGTGTCCGCGCTCGACCGGACAGGTCGCGTCGACTCCCGCCAGCGGCTCGCGGATGATGCCGCTGGCAAAGCTCGACGCGGCTGCGTTCGGCTTGCCCGGCCGCACGACGATGGTCGGCAGGCGAATCGCGCGGCCGTCGATGAAGCCACGGCGCGAACAGTCGTCGACGAGCAATTCGCCGATGAGCTTTCTGCACGCCATAGCTCGACTGTGGTGTCGGCGTCGTTTCGTCCTCGACGACGTCGGGCAGGTCGCCGCCGAACACTGCGACCGAACTCGCGAACACTAACCTTGGTGGGTTCGGCTGCCCGCGGCAGGCGTCGAGCACGGCGCGCGTTCCGTCGACATTGACGCGCATTCCGAGGTCGTAGTCCGCCTCCGCGGCTCCGGATACGACCGCCGCCAGGTGGAACACACTGTCGGTGCCTGGCTCCATCGCGCCGCGCGATCACCGCGCGGTCCGCCAGGTCGCCCTGCAGATAGCGCACTCGCGGATCACGGAATTCCAGCGGCGCGCGCGCAACGTCGAGCGCCGTGATCAGGGTGATGGGTTGCGGCTGTCGCACCGCGCATGAGAATTCCGCGGCCGCACAGGGCGCGGATCGAGCTGCTGTCCGAGGAAACCCGACCCTCCAGTGACGATGACTTTCATGGCTTAATGCCTTCCGATGATCAGGCGATCGTCCCGCTGGTTCAACTCGCCTTCGGTCCGCGACGTTGCGCGTTGCATTGTGCAGGATCCCTAACCGCGCGCAGCGCCGACCAAGGCGCGCCGCGCCGGTCGGAACACCGATGGGTCATCGTAGAACGCGGGGTCGGCGTTGGCGCGGCACCAGCCGGGTACGCCGAGGACCGGCAGCGGCAGCAGCGCAGACGTCGTGAACCCGGCGTCGATTCGCGTTGACACGGCAAGATCCAGCGCCTGCAATGCGGCCTCGGCGGGCAGCTCGATCACCAGCACATGCGCGGTGATGGCCTTGTAAGGCGTCGTGAGCTTGTCCATCAGCGCGTGACCAAAACACACCAGGCGTGCCGCGCTCCAATGGTCGCGACATTCGACGAAGGCCTCGCGCCAGCGACGTTCGCGCAGCAACGCGGGCAGCGTCGCGTCGGTAGTCATCAGCAGCGCACCGTTCTCGTCGAACACCGTTGCCGCATCACGCAGCGGACCGCGCGCACGGCTGATGCCTTCCCGCTCGATTGCGGCCGCCTGCAATGCGTTGATTCGGCCCTTGGTGTGAGGCATCGCAAGCCACATCAGCGAGTTGAAGAGATCGTGCGCATTGCGACGCGTTGGAACGCGGCCGGTCATCGCGATGTGGGACTCGTAGGCGCGGCCTGCGGGCGCATCATCGGCCGCAACGAACTTGACCGATCGGCCGCTCACCGTCGTCACACCTCGCTCGGCAGCCTGTCGGTTCAGCGCAGCGACCGGGTCAGTCGCCGTTGCCAAGTCGCGAAGGTCCGCGACGCTGGCATACCAGGGCTGCGACCAGTCGACGTGGATCAGATGACCAGCGTCCAGCGCAATGTTTCGCCGGCGCGCAACGGCACGAGGGTCGCCTCGCCAAACGGCAACTCAGCCACCACGGTCTGTGCGCACCGCTGCAGCGTGATTGTTCCACGGTTGCGCGCCAGACCGTAGAAATCCGGGCCATAGTGACTGGCGAACGCTTCGAAGCGATCCAACCGGCCCGCGTCCTCGAACGCTTCGGCATAGAGCTCCAGGGCGTTAAGCGCCGTGTAGCAGCCAGCGCAACCGCAGGCCGTCTCCTTCTCGCCCTTCCGATGCGGCGCGGAGTCGGTGCCAAGGAAGAACCGCGGATTGCCACTGATTGCGGCCTCGACCAGCGCCTTGCGGTGCACTTCGCGCTTCAGAACCGGCAGGCAGTAATAGTGCGGCCGCACACCGGCCTTCCCGTCTGCCGTCATGAAGATCGCATTGCGGTTGAACAGCAGATGGTGGGCCGTGATTGTCGCCGCGATCGGCCCGCTGGCATCGCGCACGTACTGCGCGGCCTCGCGCGTCGTGATGTGCTCGAATACGATCTTCAGCGCCGGAAAGTCGCGGCGCAGCGGCTCCATCACGTCATCGATGAATACCTGCTCGCGGTCGAAAACATCGACGTTGGCGTGGGTGACTTCGCCGTGCACCAGCAGCGGCAGCGCCAGCGCCTGCATCGCCTCAAGCGCTGCGCGCGGCTCTGCGCAGGTCGGTTACGCCCGACTCCGAGTTCGTCGTGGCGCCCGCCGGATAGAGCTTCACGCCGTGCACGATGCCGCTGTCGCGCGCACGCCGGATCTCGTCCGCCGGCGTGTTGTCGGTCAGGTAGAGCGTCATCAGCGGCTCGAACAAAAGTCCGGCCGGCACCGCTTTGAGGATGCGCTCGCGATAGGCGATCGCCTCGGCCGTTGTCGTCACCGGCGGCTTCAGGTTCGGCATCACGATCGCCCGCGCGAACTGGCGCGCGGTGTGTGGCAGCACCGCCGTCATCGCCGCGCCATCGCGCAGGTGCAGGTGCCAGTCGTCGGGGCGGGTGAGAGTCAGTTCATCCATGCCGGCATTATCCCAGTAGTGTTATGCCAGTCGGGATGAAGCGTGCGGCGGATAATCGCCCGCCTGACCGTCCGAGCCCTGCGGAGGACCGATGAACCTCGATGACCTCGCCAAGCTGATCCCGAACGCCGCCTGGCGCCTGCCCGAGGACGACGGCGACCCGCAGGAGACGCACGAGTGGCTCGAGGCACTGGACGCACTGATCGCAGCAGAAGGCCCGGCACGCGCAACGTTCGTCCTCAAGCAACTGCTGCAACATGCGCGCACGCGCCGAGTGCCGTCTGCCGCAGGTGCTGAATACGCCGTACCTCAACACGATCTCGCTCGGCGAACAGGCGCCGTTTCCGGGCAACCTCGAGATCGAGCAGCGCCTGTCGGCGCTGGTACGCTGGAACGCCCTGGCCATGGTAGTGCGCGCCAACCAGGCCAGCCCCGAACTCGGCGGTCACATCGCGAGCTACGCGTCGGCCGCCGATCTCTTCGAAGTCGGCTTCAATCATTTCTTCCGTGCCGGTGGTGATGCGCCGGAGGCGCGCGGCGACCTCGTGTATTTCCAGCCGCACTCGGCGCCGGGCGTCTATGCCCGCGCGTTCCTCGAAGGCCGACTCGACTGCTGAACAGCTCGACCACTATCGCCGTGAAACGGCAGGCAAGGGCCTGAGTTCGTATCCACACCCCTGGCTGATGCCGAACTTCTGGCAGTTTCCGACGGGCTCGATGGGCCTGGGACCGCTCTTCGCGATCTACCAGGCGCGCTTCCTGCGCTACCTCGAGAACCGCGGCCTGGCAAACACCTACGCGCGCAAGGTCTGGGCCTTCGTCGGCGACGGTGAAATGGACGAACCGGAGTCGCTCGCCGGGCTCAGCATCGCGGCGCGCGAGGGACTCGACAACCTGGTGTTCGTCGTCAACTGCAACCTGCAACGGCTCGACGGTCCGGTGCGCGGCAACGGCTCGATCATCCAGGAACTCGAGGGACTTTTCGCCGGCGCCGGCTGGAACGTCATCAAGCTGCTGTGGGGCAGCGACTGGGACCCGCTGTTCGCGCGCGATACGCACATGCTGCTGCTACGCGCCTTCCATGAGACCGTCGACGGCGAATTCCAGACATTGTCGGCCACCGACGGGCGCTTCAACCGCGAACACTTCTTCAACAAGTACCCGGATCTCGCGCAACTCACGGCACACCTCTCGGACGACGACATCGACCGCCTGCGACGCGGCGGCCATGACCCGGTGAAGATCCATGCGGCCTACCACGCAGCCGTGCGCCATCGCGGCCAGCCCACGGTGATCCTGGCGAAGACGAAGAAGGGCTACGGCATGGGCACCGCCGGCCAGGGGCGCATGACCACGCACCAGCAGAAGAAGCTCGACGCCGAGGGGCTGCGCGAGTTCCGCGACCGCTTTTCGCTGCCGCTGACCGATGCGCAGGTCGAGGCGGTGGAGTTCCATCGCCCGCACGGCGACGCACCGGAGATGAAGTACCTGCACGCGAGGCGCGCCAAGCTGGGCGGATATCTGCCGACCCGGGCCACCCGCTGCGAGCCCATGACGACGCCCGCCGCGAGCGCGTTCGCTTCGTTCGCACTCGAGGCCAACGGCAAGGAAATGTCGACGACGATGGCCTTCATCCGGATGCTCGGCGCGCTGCTCAAGGACAGGACGCTGGGGCCGAGGATCGTTCCGATCATCGCCGACGAGGCGCGCACCTTCGGCATGGCCGACCTGTTCCGACAGATCGGCATCTATTCGCCGTTCGGCCAGTTATACGAGCCCGAAGACAGCGCCCAGATCAGCTACTACAAGGAAGCGAAGAACGGCCAGATCCTGGAGGAGGGCATCAACGAAGCCGGTGCGGTGGCGTCGTGGGTCGCCGCCGGCACCAGTTACTCCACCAATGGTCTGGCGATGCTGCCGTTCTACATCTTCTATTCGATGTTCGGCTTCCAGCGCGTCGGCGACCTGCTGTGGGCCGCGGCGGATTCGCGCACGCGCGGCTTCCTGCTCGGTGCCACGGCCGGCCGGACGACGTTGTCGGGTGAAGGACTACAGCACGAGGACGGCACCAGTCACCTGATCGCCTCGACCGTGCCGAACTGCCGCGCCTACGACCCCTGCTACGCGCACGAACTGGCTGTCATCGTCGAACACGGCATGCGCCGCATGCTGACCGAGCAGCACGACGAGTTCTACTACGTCACCTTGATGAACGAGAATTACGCACAGCCTTCCGCGCCTTCGCCGCTGAAGGCCGCGCCTGAGCGCATCCCTTGAGCCCGCCTCCGCCCGCCCTTGCCCGGGGCAGGGGAGTACAGGCACCGGAAACGATCTGCGCGAAGGCATCCTGCGCGGCATGTACTGCCTGCGCTCGTCCTCGCTCGGACAGGCACGCGTGCGATTGCTCGGCTCGGGCACGATCCTGCGTGAAGCGCTCGCGGCGGCCGATATTCTGGAGAGCGAGTACGGCGTCGGCGCCGATGTCTTCTCCGTGACCAGCTATACCGAGCTGCGGCGCACGGCGATGGAGGGAGCGCGTGCGTCCAGGCTCGGCGCGCCGCGTACGGTGAGCTGGATCGAGCAGCAGCTGCCCGCCTCGGGAACGCCCGTCGTCGCGGGGTCGGACTACGTCAGCGCCGTGGCTGACCTGATTCGTCCGTGGGTTCGCGATGCCTACACCGCGCTCGGCACCGACGGCTTCGGACGCTCGGACACGCGCGCCGCGCTGCGCGCGTTCTTCGAGGTCGATCGACGCTCAATGGCGCTCGCGGCACTCGACGCCGTCGATCCCGAGCTGGCGCGCGTCGCGCGCGCAGAATCGGCGACCGTGGTGACGCCGCCTCCCTGGTCGCGGTAAGCCCCCGCAGAGCGCGAATATTGCGCACCCGCGGGGCCGCATGGGCCACGTGCCCGTCGTGTATTACTGCGTCGCGCCGCCGGCGCTCTCCTCGTAGGCTGTCTGCACGTCGACACGTCGTGCCGACGACGATGACAGGAACCCTCGCGGGCCTGTCGAATTCAACGCAAGCGTCGCGGAACTGCCCTCGAGCAGCCCGCCAGGAGATGCAGATGAAACGCCACGCCACAACTCTTGCTGCTGCTGCCCACCGCTCCCAGACTGGCGTGTCCAGGCTGCTGGCGGTGGCCGTCTCGATTGCCTTCGTCTCGCTGTCGGCCGTCAGCGTCGCTCAGACGAGTGACGACGTCGACTCCTGGGGCGAGTACACGGCCGTGGCCTTTGAAGAGAACTACTCGGCATCGGACTCGGCCGAAGCCGGTCTCTCGCTCGAGCTGCCGTCCGGCTACTTCGCCGAGGTCAGCTTCCCGCCGATGGCGGAGTTCGGCGTCGATGAGCTGCCACTGCTGATGGCCGGCCTCGATCCGATGGAAACGCCGTAACCCTTGCCCGACCTGGCCGGCGCTGGCAGCGATCAGTCGCCGCCAGCGAGGCAGGGATTCACGTGAGCAGGATCGCGCGGTAGTCGTTGATGTTGGTTCGCGTCGGCCCTGTCACGATCAGCGCATCGGCAGCAGCGAAGAAACCGTAGGCATCGTGCGCGTCGAGCGCGGCACGCACAGCGCGCCCGCCGCGCGCGGCGCGCGCGACCGTGTCGGGAGCGAGCCACGCGCCAGCGTTGTCTTCGCTGCCGTCAATGCCGTCGGTGTCCGCCGCCAGAGCGTGGACGCCCGGCATCGCCTCGAGCTCGACGGCCAGCGAGAGCAGGAACTCGCTGCAGCGACCACCACGCCCGCGCGATCCCGGCGGGAGCGTGACAGTGCACTCGCCACCGGATATCAGCGCCACTGGCCGCGGAAACGGTGCGTCGTGCGCACGCACTTCGCGCACCAGCGCGGCGTAGACCTTCGCCACTTCGCGTGCTTCGCCCGTCACCGTGTCGCCTAGGATCACCGGCGTGATGCCGGCACGGCGAAACACGTCAGCGGCCGCCTGCAGCGAACCGCGCGCGGTCGCGATGATGCGATTCGCGACGCCCGCCAGCCGCGGATCGCCGGGCTTGGGTGTCTCGGCGATCTCGCCGCGCTCGCCGCGGGCCAACCAGGCAGCGACACTGGCCGGCGGCGTGACGTTCCAGCGCCGCAGCACGGCCAACGCATCGGCATACGTGCTGGGATCGGCGGCACAGGGACCCGACGCGATGTCGGCCGCCGCATCGCCGGTGACATCCGAGATGACCAGCGCGAGTACCGTGGCACCGCGCGCCGTCGCGGTCGCAGCCAGGTGTCCACCGGCGATCCGCGACAGATGCTTGCGTACGACATTCATCTGCTCTATCGGCGCGCCACTGGCAAGCAGATCGCGCGTGACCCGCTTCAGATCCTCCATCGGCACATCGGGCACAGGCAGCGAAAGGAGGCTCGAGCCACCTCCGGAGATCAACGCCAGCAGCAGATCGCCTTCGTGCAGTCCGGACGCGCGTTCGAGGATTTCGTGGGCGGCAGCCTCACCCGCCGCATCGGGCACCGGATGTCCAGCCTCGATCACGCGGATACGGCGCGTCGGTAGGCCGTGCGCATAGCGCGTGATGACCAGTCCCTCGAGCGCGACCTCGGGCCAGGCGCGTTCGACTGCGACCGCCATGCTCGCTGCAGCCTTGCCGGCCCCAACGACAAGCACGCGCCGCGGCGCTGCCGGCAGGTGCTGCGCCAGGATCTGCAGCGGATCTGCCGCCGCGACCGCGGCATCAAAGCTCGCGCGCAGCAGTGTCAACGGATCGATGTGGTCGGGATCTGGACGGGACATACGCAAATCTAGCGCACGCGGTGCGGAAACCGGCGCCGCGAGCTAAAACGCACCCCGCACAAGATTGCTGGGCCGGCCGGCGACGAAGTTCTCGACGTTGTCCATCAGCTGGTCGGCCAGCGCCTGTTGCGCCTCGTCGGACGCCCACGCCACGTGCGGCGTCAGGATGACGTTGGGACGCTCGCGCGATCCGCATCAGCGGGTTGTCGGGCGGCGGCGGTTCGCCGATCGGTGACGTCGAAGCCGGCGCCGCTGATCAGGCCTTCGTCGAGCGCATCGCACCAGGTCTGCTTCGTCGACGAGGCCACCGCGCGCGGTGTTGATGATCAGCGGCCGTCGCTTCATCGCGCGGAACTCCGGCATTGCGATCATGCCGCGCGTCTCGGCGTGTCAGAGGCGAGTGCAGCGTGATGATGTCGCTCGTTTCCAGCACTTCGTCCCACGGCGTGTACAACGGGCCCAGGCCGCTGCGTCCCTTGTGCGCGGCGAACATCGGCACCATCCCGAGCGCGCGCGCGATCTCCGCGACACGCTGGCCGAGCACCCCCTCGCCGATGATCCCCAGCCGTGCGCCCGCGAGATCGTGGATCGGGTGGTCGAAGAAGCAGAACTGGCCCGACTGCTGCCAGCGGCCGGCGATGACATCCTCGCGGTAGGCGATGACGTTCCGGCGCAACGCGAAGATCAGCGCGAACGCGTGCTCCGGCACAGTGTTCACCGCGTAGCCGCGGATGTTCGACACGGCGATACCGTGCGCCTCGCAGTACGGTCTTGTCGACGCAGTCGGTAGCCGGTGGCCGCCACCGCGATCAGCCGCAGATCGGGCAACTGCTGCGAGGACGGTCGCCGGCGTCGGGACCTTGTTGAGAATCGCCACCGATGCGCCCGGCAGCCGTGCGACGACCTCGTCGGGCCGCGTGTTCGCGTGCTCGACCAGCTCGTGCTCGAAGGCCGGCCGCCGCAGTCTTATCTGCGGCGCGATCGTGGAGCGGTCGAGGAAGACAATCCTGTGCATTGCTGACCTCGCTATCAGTGGCGCAGCTGCAGACAGCGCTTCGCTTCCGCGACGATCGCCGCCGGCGTGATGCCGAAGTGCTCGTACAGCGCATCGGCCGGGCCCGAAGCACCAAAGCCGGTCATGCCGACGAAGCCGCCGTGTTCGCCGAGGTAGCGATCCCAGCCGAAGCGCAGCGCTGCTTCGACGCCGACCCGCACGCAACCCTGTCCGAGTGTCGCGGCGCGATAGGCCGGATCCTGCAGTTCGAACAACTCCCACGACGGCATCGACACGACCGCGGTCGAGATACCGTCCGCCTGCAGACGCGGGCGCGCCTGTACGGCGAGCGCGACTTCGGAGCCGGTGGCGAGCAGCGTCACTTGGCGCGCCGCGCCTTCGCCTTCGGCCAGCACGTAGGCGCCACGACGTGAAGGTTGTCATTGCCGGCACTGCGCACGAGCGGCAGTTCCTGCCGCGCGAACACCAGGCTCGCCGGCCCGGTGCGGTGCTCGAGTGCGATCTCCCAGCACTCGGCGGCTTCGACGGCGTCGGCCGGACGCAGCACCAGCATGTTGGGCATCGCGCGCAGCGAAGCGAGGATCTCGACCGGCTGATGGGTCGGCCCGTTCTTGCCGACGCCGATCGAGTCGTGACTGAACACGAACTTCACCGGCAGCCCCATCAGCGCCGCCATGCGCATCGCCGGGCGTTCGTAGTCGGCAAACGGGAGGTAGGTGACGGCGAGCGGGATGACGCCACCGTGTGCCGCCATGCCATTGGCCATCGCGCCCATCACGTGCTCGCGCACGCCGCAGTGAACGTAGGCGCCGCGGCGGTCGTTCGCGGTGAATGCCTGCAGCCGGCGCTTGTGGCTGGTCGGCGCCTCGAGGTCGGCGCAGGCCACCATGCGCTCGGGCAGCACATCGGTCAGCAGGTCGTTGATCTCCGCGGAGATCATGATGCCGCCCTGCGGCTTGCCCTCGACTCACCGCGCGGCGCTTGTAGTCGAGCAGGACCTCGCGCCAGCCGGCGGGCAGTTCGCCGCGCAGCACGCGCTCGAACTCCGCGCGCTCGGCGGCCGGCAGCGCAGCCACGCGCTTGGTCCACGCGGTGTGTTCGCGATCGCTGCGGCGCCCGGCGGCACGCCACGCGCCGAGGACGTCTTCGGGAATCTCGAAGGACGGATGCGGCCAGTCGAGCGCCTGCCGCGCCGCTGCGGCGTCTTCCGGATGCAGTCGCGCGCTGTGGCCGCCGCGCTGCCCCTGCAGGCGCGCGATGCCCTTCGCAATCACCGTGCGGCAGGCGATCATCGACGGCCGCGGATCCTTCTTCGCCGCCGCGATCGCGTCCGACACGGCTTCGATGTCGTGGCCGTCGACCTCGACGACATGCCAGTCGGCGACGCGAAAGCGCGCGGCCACGTCTTCGCTGATCGACAGCGTCGTGCTGCCGTCGTCGGTGATGCGGTTGTCGTCCCAGAAGAGGACCAGCTTGCCCAGCCGCAGGTGACCCGCGAGCGAGATCATCTCCTGGCCGATCCCCTCCTGCAGGCAGCCGTCGCCGACGAAGGCGTAGGTGGTGTGGTCGACCAGGCCCGCGCCGAAGCGCGCATTCAGGTAGGCCTCCGCAACCGCCATGCCGAACGCATTCGCGATGCCCTGGCCCGAGCGGGCCCGGTCGTCACCTCGATGCCGCTCGCGGGGTCGAACTCCGGATGTCCTTCGCAGTGCGAGCCGAGCTCGCGGAAGGTCTTGATCTGGTCGATCGAGATCGCTTCATAGCCGGTCAGGTACAGCAGCGAGAACAGCAGCATCGAACCGTGGCCGTTGGACAGCACGAAGCGGTCGCGGTCCGGCCAGGTCGGATCGGCCGGATTGAACTTCAGGTGCCGGGTGAAGAGCGCCGTGGCGATCTCCGCCATGCCGAGCGGCACGCCCTGGTGACCCTCGGTCGCGCGCACGATCGCGTCGATCGAGACGAACCGGATCGCATGGGCGAGGCGCTGCAGATCGGCGCTGCGCATCTGTCGCCGGCGCTTTGATGGCTTCGAATGTGTTCATGATGGTTGCGCATTCGTTCGAGAGTCCGGACCAGCGAATCGTCAGCGCCGGCACGTAGCTCATCAGCAGGAGCACGGCAAGCGCCACCAGGTAGAACGGAACCATCGCCCGCACCGTCTCGCCGATCTTGACCTTGGCGATCGAGCTCGTGATGAAGAGCGTCGTGCCGACCGGGGGTGTGTAGAGACCGATCGCAAGGTTGACGACCATCATCACGCCGAGCTGCACCGGTATCCATGCCCGCCATCGTCGCGAGCGGTACGAAGATCGGCGTCAGCAGCAGCACGGCGGCCGGCAGGTCGATGAACATGCCGGCGAACAGCATGATCATGTTCATCGCGAGGATGATGAGCCAGGGCTCGTGCAGCGTGTTCTTCGCGAATTCGGCGAACGCCACCGGAAGCTGCTCGAACGTGATGATCCAGCCCATCGCGCTCGACGCCATGATGACGAGCAGCACGACGCCGGTCGCGAGTCCTGCTTCCAGCACGGCGGCCTTGACCCGCTGCGACGGTCATGTCGCGGTAGACCAGCATCGAGACGACCCCCGCATAGAGCGTGCTGATAATGCTGACCTCGGTCGGCGTTGCAATGCCAAAGCGCAGGAAGACGATGATCAGGACCGGCAGCGCAAGCGCCGGCGAGGCGTAGCCGACTTCCTTGAGGACGAGCTTCACGCTGATCGGACGCATTTCGCGCGGATAGTTCTTGGCGCGCCCGACGAAGTAGCACACCGCCATGAAGCCGAAGCACAGCATCAGCCCGGGCAGGATGCCGGCGATGAACAGTGCACCGATCGACGCGCCCGAGGCGAGCGCAAAGATGATGAACGGGATCGAGGGCGGTATCAGGATGTCGATCGTCGCCGCCGCCGCGAGCGTCGCCGCGGCAAACGAACCCGGGTAGCCGAGCTTCTTCTGCCATGGAATCAGCATCGAGCCGATCGCCGAGGCATCGGCGACCGCCGAGCCGGAGACGCCGCCGAAGATTGTCGACGACAGCACGCCGACCTGCGCCGGGCCGCCGTGAAAGCGGCCGATCAGCGTGGTCATCAGGTCGATCAGCGTCTTGCCCGAGGCGGCCTCCCATCATCAGCGCGCCGGTCAGGATGAAGAACGGAATCGCGATCAGTGGAAAGCTCTGCACCTGCGACACCATCTGCTCGACGACGAGGCTGAGCGGAACGCGGTCGGAGTACAGGATGCCGCCGATGGCGGCCAGCACCAGCGCGTGGGCAATCGGAATCGCCGCTATCGCGGCAATTGCGAAGATCAGGAATGCGACGGCGCTCATCAGAAGGCTCCCGTGACTTGTTCGTGCTTTTCCTTGACCCAGTGCAGCAACTCGCCCAGATGGACCAGCGCGATGAGGACGAAGCCGAGCGAACAGGCAGATGTAGGTGACCGAACCTGGAACGCCAAGGATCGGCGACCGCTCATCGGCCACGATCGGAATCGCCTGCGCCGTGACGACCGCCAGCAGGCCGTAGGCGCCGATGATCGCGACATGGCCGACCGAGGCGATCATGCGCCGCGCGCGTCCGTGGACGGCATCGGCGAGGAAGGTCGTCGCGATGTGCGCGCCGTGCTGCGCGGCTAGGACGACACCGGCCATCACGAGCCACGGGAACAGCAGTTCCGGAATCTCCGAGGCCCAGCGCAGGCTCGAGCCGCTGAAGTAGCGCAGGATCACGTCACTGCAGAGGATGAAGAAGATCGCGCTGAACGTCAGATACAGGATCGCAGCGCACGCCCATGCGATGCCGCGACTCAGCCTTTCCGCGATGACGGATGCCATGGTGTCTCCTGGTTAGGAGGCGGACCGGTCGTTGACCGGTCCGCCGGCGGTTGTTCGGATCTGCGTCCGCTACTTGGCGCGCGCCGCGGCGACGACCTTCGTGACGTAGTCGCCGATCGGTCCAGTGGTCCACTTCGTCGTGACCGAGTCGGTGGCCTTGGCAAACTGGGACTGGTCGACCTTGTCGATCTTGACGCCCTTCTTCGGCAGTTCGACAAGGAGTCGGTCGTCCGCCTCCTTCGAGAGCTTGCGCTGCACGGCAGTGGCTTCGTTGGCGGCTTCCAGGATGATCTTGCGGTCGGCCTCGGACAGACGGTCCCAGGTGCGCTTGCTCATCAGTAGCGGCGTCATCTCGAACTTGTGGCCGGTGAGCGAGATGTACTTCTGGACTTCGTAGAGCTTCGAGGCATCGACGTTGGCGAGCGGATTCTCCTGGCCGTCGACTACGCCCTGCTGCAGGGCGACGTACAGCTCGGCGAACTTGATCTGCTGTGTCTCGGCGCCCAGTGCCGTCATGATGTCGATCGTCACGGCGTCCGGCGGCGTGCGGATCTTCAGGCCCTTCATGTCGGCCGGAGTCAGGATCGGCCGCTTGCTGTTCGACACATGGCGGATACCGTTGTCCCAGTAGCCGAGCACGACGAGGTTCTTCGCCGCCGACTTCTCGGCGAGTTCCTTGCCGAGCGGTCCGTCGAGCAGCTTGAACGCCGCCGCCGGGTCCGCGAACAGGAACGGCATGCCGAACGCGGCGTACTCGGGCACGATGGTGGCCGTCGCGCCCTGGCTGTTGGCCGACATGTCGAGCGAACCCGAGCGCAGCGCGGTCAGCATGGCGGCGTCGTCGCCCAGCTGAGCGGACGGCGCGACATTGACCTCGATCTTGCCGCCGCTCTTCTGCTTGACGGCGTTGGCGAAGGCCACCGCCGCTTCATGGCGCGGGTTGCCCGGCGCGGCGCCGTGGCCGAGCGTGAGCTTGGTCTGGGCGAACGGCGTGCCGGCCGCCAGCGTGAGCGCGGCAGCGGCCAGTAGCGAAGTGAATTTCATTGGAAGTCTCCTGGAGTGAAGTAAGAGTTGGGCGACTGCGCGTTGCCGCGATGTCGCCTCTGGGGATCAGTTCAGCCAGCCCTTGATGGACTGGGTCATGGCGGCGGTGGAAATGCCGTACTTGTCGTGCAGCGTCGGCAATGCGCCGGCGTCGAGGAAGGCGTCCGGCAGCGCGATCTGGCGGAACGGCGGCGTGACACCCGCGCGCAACAGCACGCCGGCGACCGCTTCGCCCAGACCGCCCACGATCGAGTGGTTCTCGGCGACGATCACCAACCGGCCGCTGCGCGACGCTTCGCGCACGATCGTCTCCTCGTCGAGCGGCTTGATCGTCGGCACGTGCAGCACGCCGACGTCGACGCTGTCGGCGCGCAGCTTCTCGACCGTTTCCAGCGCGCGCATCGTCATGAAGCCGCTCGAGATGATCAGCGCGTCCTTGCCGTCGCGCAGCAACTTGGCCTTGCCGAGTTCGAAGGTGTAGTCGTATTCGTCGAGCACCACCGGCACCTGGCCGCGGGGCAGGCGCATGTACACCGGCCCGTTGTGCGCGGCCATCGCCGGCACCGCCTGCTCGACGTCGACCGCGTCGCACGGATCGATGATCGTCAGGTTCGGCATGCCGCGGAAGATCGCGAGGTCCTCGGTCGCCTGGTGACTCGGACCGTATCCCGTGGTCAGCCCAGGCAGCGCGCAGGCGATCTTGACGTTGAGGTTTTCCTCGGCGATCACCTGATGGATGAAGTCATAGGCGCGGCGCGCCGCGAACACCGCATAGGTCGTGGCGAAGGGGATGAAGCCTTCCTTCGCCATGCCGCCGGCAGCGCCCATCAGCAGCTGCTCGGCCATGCCCATCTGGAAGAAGCGCTCGGGGAACGCCTGCGCGAAGATGTGCATGTCGGTGTACTTGGCCAGGTCGGCGCTCATGCCGACGATTTCGGGCCGCTGCTGGGCGAGCGCCACCAGCGCATTGCCGAACGGAGCCGGGCGCGTGCGCTGTCCCTCGCCGGCGATCGAGGCGATCATCGCCGACGTCTTCAGGCGAGGCTTGCTTGCAACGGTGCTCATGGTTCAGCTCCTCGCCGCGTGCGCGGCATCCAGCAGTTCGATCGCGTGCTGCCACTCGGCGGCGGCCACCTGCATGAAGTGGTTCTTCTCGCGCGCCTCGAGGAAGGGCACGCCCTTGCCCATCTTCGTGTCGAACAGGATGACGCGCGGCCGGGGCTGCGCCAGAGTTGCGCGCCTTGTCGAAGGCGGCGAGCACCGCCGGCAGGTCGTTGCCGCTGACACGCTGCACGTGCCAGCCGAACGCCGCCCACTTGTCCACGAGGGGCTCGAAGCCCAGCACCTTGGTCGATTGACCGTCGGCCTGCTGGTTGTTGACGTCCACCAGCGTGATCAGGTTCGACGAGCTGGAAGTGGCTCGCCGACATCGCCGCTTCCCACGTCGAGCCTTCGTCGAGTTCGCCGTCGGACATGCAGTTGTAGACGAAGGCCGGGTTGCCCTTCTGGCGCAGACCGAGCGCCATGCCGACCGCAATCGGCAGGCCCTGGCCGAGCGAGCCGCCGGAGATTTCCATGCCCGGCGTGTAGGTCGCCATGCCGGACATCGGCAGGCGGCTGTCGTCGCCGCCGTAGGTCTCCAGTTCGTCTTCGGGCACGATGCCGGCCTCGATCAGCGCGGCGTAGAAGGCGATCGCGTAGTGCCCGTGCGAGAGCAGGAAGCGGTCGCGCCCTTCCCATTCGGGATCGTCGGGCCGGAGCTTCAGCGCATGGCCGTAGGCGACGGCCAGGATCTCGGCCATGCCGAGCGCCTGGCCGATGTAGCCCTGTCCCTGCACTTCGCCCATCCGCAGCGCATAGCGGCGGATGCGGTAGGCGCAGTCGGCAAGTTCGGAAAGCTTGTCCGTCATCTGAGGTCCTTCGACAGTGAGTGTCATGAGTTGCGCGCTCCGGTCAGTGGATCAGCATCCCGCCGTTCACATCGAGCGTGATGCCGGTGAGGTAACTGGACAGGTCGCTGGCGAGGAACAGGCAGCAGTTCGAGACATCGACGGCATCGCCCAGTCGATTCAGCGGAATGCCCTTGAGAATTTCGAGCTTCAGCTCCGGCGTCAGCTTGCCGCCGGTGATGTCGGTCTGGATCAGGCCGGGGGTCACCGAGTTGACGCGGATGTTGTCCGGGCCGAGCTCACGCGCCATCGCCTTGCCGAGCCCGAGGACGCCGGCCTTGGCGGCCGAATAGTGCGGACCGCCGAAGATGCCGCCGCCACGCTGGGCCGACACCGACGACAGGCAGACGATCGAGCCGGACTTGCGCCCGCGCATGTGCGGGATGACCGCCTGGCTCATGTAGAGGGTGCCGCGCAGCGAGACGTCGGTGACGGCCTCGTAGTTCTCCGGCTTGATGTCCATCAGCTTGAGCGGCTGCGTGATACCCGCGTTATTGACGAGGATGTCGATCCGGCCGAGCTTCGCGATCACCGCGGCGGCGGCGCGCTCGCAGTCCGGCTTGCTGGTGACATTGCACGCGATGCCGATGTGGCCGGGACCGATATCAGCGGCGGCCTCTTCGGCCGCTTCGGCGGTCAGGTCGAGGATGGCGACCCGGGCGCCGTGCTCGGCGAAGAGCCGCGCGGTGGCTTTGCCGATGCCGCGCGCGGACGCGGCTCCGGTGATGATTGCGACTTTGTCTTTCAGCAGCATGGCGGTCTCCAGCGCGGTTTGAATGTGGACGCATGTTGCGTTTGCGCTCGATTGCCAGCAAGCTTGTCTGTCTCAGACCGCATTGAATTAATTTCATGCTGCGATGCAACTGCCTCCCCTGAAAGGAATCATTGCGTTCGAAGTCGTCGCCCGCCTCGGCAGCATCAACAAGGCGGCCGATGAACTCAACGTCACCGCATCGGCGGTCAGCCACCAGATCACCAACCTGGAAGGCTACGTCGGCCGCAAGCTCTTCGAGCGGACCTCGCGCGGGCTCGTGCTCACGCCGGTGGGCGAGCGCTACCAGAACGACGTGACGGGCGCGCTGGCGCTGATCGCGAGCGCGGCGCATAACGCGCGCAGCGCGGAGGGTATCGAGGTCCTGCGCATCCACGTGTCACCGAGCTTCGCCAGTCTCTGGCTGATGCCGCGGCTGCCGGCGTTTCTGTCCGAGCATCCGGACCTGCGCATCCAGCTCTCGGCGTCGCACACGCATTCCGATTTCTCGCGCGGGGAAGTCGACCTCGACATCCGCTACGGCGCGATCAAGTGGGGCGACCTGCATGTCGAGACTATCTTCGAGGAGGAGATGCTGCCGCTCGCCAGCCCGGCGCTGCTGGGGCGCGCCGTCATGCGCAGCCCCGAGCAGCTGCTTGCGCAGCCGCTGATTTTTTCCGACATCAACGTCGTCCAGTGGCCGCGCTGGTTCGCGGCGCACGGTGTCCCGCTGAGTCCGGCCACCTACGCATTGCGCTTCGATCGCGCGTACCTGGTGATCGAGGCGGCGGTGCAGGGACTGGGAATCGCGCTGGAGAGCGCCCGCCTGGCGGAAACAGCCCTGCGGAACGGCGAGTTGGTGCCGGTCTTTTCCTGACCGGAAGGGAATCCAGGTGCATGC
>CAWDEO010000004.1:0-37438 GCA_963801405.1 uncultured beta proteobacterium
TGCGGGCGGGAGCGATGGCGGTCTCGAAGGCCTTGTTCTGAATCGCGCGCACTTCATCGGGTGAAAAGGCCGGCAGCGCGATGCCGCCCATGTCCGGCATGACGGCACCGGCAAAGTCGCTGACGACATGCAGCAGCGTTATCTGGGGTATCGAGCCGAAGAGCGCCTGATGACGCAGCACGTACTTCACCGCTTCGCGGCCGAACTTGCTGCCATCGACGGCGATGCCGACCTTCAGCGAATCGACCGTCGGCGCCTCGCGATGGCGCAGCACGAGCATGGGCAATTTGGTCCGCGCCAGCACGTTGTTGGTCACCGATCCGAAGAGCAGGCCCTGCAGCGCCGAGCGGCCGTGCGACCCCATGACGATCAGGTCGACCTTGTCGCGGACTGCGGCGGCGCTGATCTCCTCGCCCGGATGGCCGACAAGGTAGCGTGCCGACACCGGCATGCCGGCCTTGGCCAGGCGCCTGAGGGCCGGTTTCAACGCCCGGTCGGATTCGTCAACGTAGTACTCGCTCAAGGCAGCCTTACCGACCACGCGCGCGGCGCGCGGCGGCACGGGCAGCTGCACATTGATCACATCGACCTGCGGATCGGTTCCGATCAGCGTCGTCCGTGACGCCACGAACTCGACCGCTGCGCGGCTGTATTCGCTGCCATCGACCGGAAGCAGAATCTTCATCGCACTCTCCTGCAAGCCAGGGCGGATCGCCAATGAGTTCAGTCTACGGCACGACGCCGCGCGCAGCGTGATGGTAGGCAAGAGTCCTGCGGTCGGAAATTGGCAAGCGCGGTTTGCCCCGCTTGAACTGGCGGCCGCCGTCGCCACTTAGGCGGCGCGGGCGTGGCTCGCTTGGCGAGGACGCGTAAGCTTCCCATCACAGCGTGCAAGGGAGCATCACGTGGAACAGATGGACGCGGCTGAACAGCAGGCGGTCATGACGATCGCGCTGCTGGCGGCGTTTGCCGACGGTCGCAACGACGAGCGGGAGCGGGCCGAACTGCGGCGGGTTGGCTGAGGCGTTGGGAGCGTCGCTGAACATGGCGGCGCTGGTGCAGGATGTGCTTCTGAAGCGGACGTCCGTGGAAGCGGCGGCGGGCGCAGTGAAGTCGCCGGAGCGGACGCCGCCTGGCCTACGAACTCGCGGTTGGCGTGTGCGATGCCGACGGGCTGCGCAACGAGACCGAGACACGCTTCCTCGCCGAACTCGGCCAGCGCCTGGGCCTTGACCAAGCCACCATCGTCGGCACGGCCGTCGATGCCGATGAACTCGCGACAATGCCGCTGCCAGCGGCCGGCTCCGCGCCCGGGGCAGGTCGTGGCCGCCGTCGCCGGTGCGTCGACCGCCGAACTGGACAAGGAGATCCTGCAGGCGTCGATCCTGAACGGCGCGCTCGAGCTGCTGCCGCAGTCGATCGCAACGATGGCGATCATTCCGCTGCAGATGAAACTCGTCTACCGGCTCGGGCACGCCCACGGTTACGAGTCAGACAAGGGCCAGGTCCGTGACCTGCTGGCCACGCTCGGCGTCGGATTGACCGGTCAGTACCTGGAGCAGGTCGGGCGCAAGCTGCTGGGTGGGCTGTTCGGCAAGGTGGCCGGAGGACTCGCCGGGTCGCTGGCTCGCGGTGCGACCGGCGCGATGTTTTCGTTTGCAACCACCTATGCGATCGGCCAGGTCGCACGCCGCTACTACGCCGGCGGGCGCGTGATGTCGGCGGAGCTGATTGAGCGCACCTTCAAGGACATGCTGACGCAGGGCAAGGCGCTGCAGGCGGAATACTGGCCGCAGATCCAGCAGCAGGCGCGCACGCTCGATGCGGCACGCATTGTTCAGATGGTGCGCGGAAGCTAGCGCAATGCCAACCGTGTCTGAGACTGACGTTCTTGCCCCGGCGGATCTCGAACGCCGCTTCAGTGGTGTCGCGCGTCTGTACGGTGCGACCGGTGCGGCACGCCTGAAGCGGGCGCATGTGGCCGTCGTCGGGATCGGCGGCGTCGGTTCGTGGGCCGCCGAGGCGCTCGCCCGCTCGGCCGTCGGTCGCATCACGTTGATCGATCTTGACCACATTGCCGAGTCGAACACCAATCGGCAGATCCATGCTCTGGGCGACGCCTACGGTCAGTCGAAAGTGACGGCAATGGCCGCGCGCATCAGCGCCATCAATCCGGAGTGCGACGTCTGTGCGATCGACGACTTCGTGACGGCTGACAACGTCGGGCAGTTGATCCGAGGCTTCGACCAGGTGCTGGACTGTATCGACGGCGTCAATGCAAAATGTGCGCTGATCGCGCATGCGAGGCGGGTGGATTTGAAGGTGATCACGTGCGGCGCGGCAGGGGGGCGGCTCGATCCGACACGCATTCGGCACGGCGACCTGGCGACCATTGCCGGCGATCCCTTGCTGGCGAAGGTGCGGCAGCGGCTGCGACGCGATCATGGATTTGCGCGCGACGACGGCTCGCGGCGTACCCCGTTCGGCGTCGTTGCGATCTACTCCGACGAGCCGGTGCGGCGGCCCGCGTCGGAGTGCTTGGCGCACAATGTTGATTTCAACGCGGGGTTGTCGTGCGCGGGATATGGCTCGAGCGTCGCGGTGACAGCGACGATGGGCTTCGTGGCTGCAGGGGTCGCGTTGACGCAACTGGCGGAGCGCGAGCGCCGCGGCGCTTGACTCCAGTCAACGCGTCCAAGGCGCCCGGGCCTAGTCTCTAAATGAAGGAGTTGTTGCTGAAATGTTCAAGAAGATCCTGCTGCCGACCGACGGAACGGAACTGTCGGGCAAGGCCATAGACGGTGGCCTGGAATTCGCCAAGGCGCTCGGCGCAAGTGTTGTCGGCGTCACGGTCATCGAGCCCTATTCCTACTCGAACCTGTCCGAGTACCGGCCGGAGACACTCGACGACTATGAACAGCGCATGCTCAAGGCCGCGGCTGACCGGCTGGGTCGGGTTGCCGACGCCGCCGCGCGCGCCGGCATTGCCGTTGAGACGGTGACCGTCAAGTCGTTTTCGCCTTACGAGGCGATCATCGAGACCGCAAAATCAACGGGCTGCGACGTGATCTTCATGGCCTCGCACGGCCGCAAGGGCTTGAGTGCTGTGCTGCTGGGCAGCGAAACACAAAAGGTCTTGACTCATTCGGCGATTCCGGTCATGGTGTACCGGTAGAACGGTTTACGGCGGATACGTCCGCCACCCACGGCGATCCGTCGCCGCGAGGCCCGACACATCGACATGTGCCGGGCCTTTTTACTGGCACTGCGGCCGTGCACGCCGCTCGCTCTTGCGCTGCGTCAATCGGTGCCGCGCCCGAGCCCGTAGTTTCTCGCAAGGTCTATTGTTGCCAGGGGGCAGTCATGAGCGCGGCCGTCGTCACCCACAGCCGGATCCTGGTTGGCTTCAAGCCGATCGACGATCTGCATCGCGAGTTCGAGTCGATACTTGAGGCGCTCAATGACCCGGCGGAGGCGGACTACGGTGCGCATCTGCTGGCGCTGCATGAGCACCTGCTGCGCCACTGCGACACTGAAGAGCAATTCATGCTGCAGGAAAGCTATGCGCACTATGTGCGCCACAAGCGAGCCCATGAGCACCTGCTGGATTCGGTCTCCGAGGCGCGGCGCCGGTTCGATGCGGGCGACGTCGACGCGGTGCGACGCTACTCCGCCGACCTGATGAACTGGTTCGCGATCCACGCCTCGTCCGAGGACGCAGAACTCGCGGCCTTCCTGCGCGGCGAGGCGACGTGACAGCAGCGCCGGCGAACCATCGCTTCGCCGTCGGCGTCCCGACGATCGACGCATTGCATGAGGAGTGCGAGGTGGCCCTGGCGCACCTGGCCACGGCCATCACGCGTGGTGAGGATGTCGGCGCAGCGCTGGCGGCACTGCACGAGCACCTTGAACGACACTTCCAGCACGAGGAATCGCTGATGTCGGACAGCGCCTTTCCGCCCAGCGGATGCCACCTGCGCGAGCACGCCTCCGTGCTGGAAGTTGTCGCCGAAGTGCGCAAGCGCTACGCGCTGGGCGAGCGTGACCCGGCTGAACGGCTGCCGGAGGCCGTATTCGAGTGGTTTGAACTGCACGCAGCCAGCATGGATGCCGCGCTCGCTGCCTGGCTCAATGCCCCGCGCGAAGTCCGCATCGCCGCGAATTCGACGTTCTGATCCGACCTTCCTGCAGGCGAGGCGGTGACGCGACCGCAGTCACCCGGTCCGGATACGCGGGCCGCAGCACAACTGCGTGCAGCGAGACCATCAGCGATAGAACGCCTCGACCTTTCCCTTCAGCTTGATCAGCAATGGCTGGCCTCTGCGGTCGAGTGTCTTGCCGGCGGCGACCTTCACCCAGCCTTCGCTGATGCAGTACTCCTCGACGTCCGAACGTTCCTTGTCGTTGAAGCGAATGCCGATGTCGTGTTCGAGCACGGGTGCGACGTGATACGGGCTGCGCGGGTTGGTTGAGAGTCGATCGGGCAGTGGCGGCAAGGCCGTCGGGTCGTTCATGGAGTCTTCCTTCCTTCTTGCCAGTGCAATCCGCAGGGCACGCCCAGGAAGCGGCCTGCACAAGCCTACCGCGTACCGGGCATGCCGGGCGTGCGCGCTGCCGCAGGACCGGGGCGCTCGGGCGCGCCATGAACTCCTTTGAACCCCGCCCGGTCAGTGGCGCCTTGTACAACACCGGTCCGCTTCGCCTCGTTGACGTGTTCGGCCAGCGCGTTCTGCGCGACGCCTGACCGAGCGGTCGGGAACACCGTCCGAATCAACTTGGCAGGCGTCGGCGGACTCGCGTCCGGGGGCAGAGACACACCTGGCGTCAACGACCATGAGGTCCGGGCCGGGGTGCGTCAGTGAGCGGCGAACACCACTGACGCTATCCCTCGCGTCCTTCCCAAAACTCAGTGAATAGGTCTGCTGACTGACGTACACCACGGGAACGAACGCGGCGTCGAGCTTCTGAGCGATGAACTTGCCAAGGTCTACGGCAACTCCGTTCACGCGTCCGTCCGGCGCCTGTTTCGCGAGAATCGGACTCGCTGTCTGGAAGCCCACCCGCAATCTTTCCGCGGGCGCGATGTCGGCCGTGATTGTCGGCGGAGTCTGAGCTTCCGCCGGCGACGCAAGCGCCGATAGCAGGAGAACTGCCGCGGCCAATCGCATTGGCATCGACATGTCGTTCCGGCCGCATGGGCTGATGCGCGTCATGAGCCCGGAGCCTGCCTGGAGGGACTATCTTTCAGTTCAGGGTCGTCTGAGCGGTATTGCCGAGTCGGCGTCAACGAGAAGCGCATTGCCGTGGCCTGAGTGGCCAGCGACGAACGCCGGCGCCGTCGGGTAGCCTTCTTCGGTCGTGCTGCTGGCACGAACAAGCGCGCCGCGTGGTCACACCTGAACCGCAGCCCACAACCCAAGGGACCGTATGCCTCGCTCTCATCGTGAACGTCATCGCACCGACCGTATTGGCTGGCTGCGCGCTTCGGTGCTCGGCGCCAACGACGGGATCGTCTCGACCGCAAGTCTGGTGCTGGGCGTCGCCGCGGCCAATGCCGCCCGCGGCGACATTCTGATTGCGGGAGTCGCCGGCCTGGTCGCGGGCGCCATGTCGATGGCCGCAGGTGAGTACGTCTCGGTCCGGTCCCAGGCCGACACCGAAGCGGCCGATCTGGTGCGCGAGCGCAACGAACTCGCGGCCGACGTCGGAGCCGAACATCGGGAACTGGCCGGCATCTACGTCAAGCGCGGGCTCGAGCCGGCCCTGGCCGACCAGGTCGCTACGCAGCTGATGGCCCACGATGCACTGGGCGCACACGCCCGCGATGAACTCGGCATCTCCGAAACGCTGAGTGCTCGACCGCTACAGGCCGCATTGGCCTCTGCCGCGAGCTTCACCGCGGGCGCTCTGCTGCCGCTGGCAATCGTCCTCGCAGTGCCACGCGGAGCGCTGACCCTTGGCGTTGCAGGGAGCTCACTGGTCTTTCTCGCCGCGCTCGGGGCGGTCGCGGCGCGCACCGGCGGTGCATCGGCTGCAACCGGGGCATGGCGCGTCACCTTCTGGGGGGCGCTGGCCATGGCCATTACCGCTGGCATAGGCGCGCTGTTCGGCACCGCAGTGGGTTGAGTTGTGCAGCGTCCAACGAACGGGCGCCTCGGTGCCGGCGTCCGCGTCTGCGTGAAGGTGTGCAAACACTTCCCTGTTTTGCGCGCATCAGGCCGCATTGGGCCACGCGCAATTGGGTCGGAATCCGGCGACTTTTCAGGCGGTAGGCGGGCAATGCGGTACGTCACGCTGGCGCCATTCCTACTTCCCTAGTGGGCCGATAGTGACGATGTCCACACACTCTGCAATGTCGCACCCCGAATCACTGGACTGCCAGCAGTTTGGGGGTCACGACGCCACACGCGGCGTGGTCACCGCATCGCTGCTGGGCGCGCTCTTCTGGTTCCTGGTGATCGGCGCAGTGATCTGGGTCTCAACCTAGTCGCTCACGGCCGATTGCCCGCTTGCCCGCTGGCACGTTTCCGGCGGCGCGTGAGACTTGCGTGCTCTCGGCAATAGCGACGCCGTTCGCGCGGGGCTCAGCGCGGCTCGGCGGCTTCCGCCACACGCAGCGACGCCGATGCACGGCTGGAGTCGCCTCAGGCTGTGCGCCGCTGCCCCATTTCGCGCCGGATCCAGTCGTGCAGGTGGATCATGCCGTCCTCGTGCGGCGTGTGATACGGGCCCTCGTCGTCCTCGCCGGCGAGCCACAGCGCGCGCCGGCCGCGGTGCAGACGGCCGCAGATGTCGGCATCCTCGACGGCGGATTCCGCGTAGGCCGCCTGGTGCGCCTCGACGATCTGGCGCTCGAAGGCCTGCACTTCCTCGGGGTAGTAGAACTCGACGATGTTGGTCGTGTGATCGGGCGAGCGCGGGATCAGCGTGCTGACGACGAGCCCGTACGGGTACCACTCGAGCATCACGTTCGGATACAGGATCGACCAGACCGTGCCGTACTTGGGCAACGTGCCGCCCGAGTACGCGAGGATCGCGTCGCGGTAGCGCTGGTAGTTGGGCGAGACCTGCGACTTCAGTTCGTCCTTGATGCCGAGGATCTGGTAGCTCCAGCGATCGCCGAAGCCCCACTCGTAGTTGCCGGCGTCGACCCACTTCCGCAGTCCGGGATGCATCGCTTCGACGTGATAGAGCTCGAGGAAGATCTCGAGGAATGTCTTCCAGTTGAACGGGCATTCGTCGACGATGACCTTGTCGAACACGTAGCTTGAGTAGTCGTAGTCGGCCGCCAGCGGAAAGTCCGCCAGGTCGGCGGCCGGGTCGCGCGGGCCGGCGAACAGCAGTCCCTGCCACTCCTGCAGCGGCGTGCGCGGCAGCGAGCACTCCGGTGTCACGTCGAAGTCCGGCGCACCGAGCAGCGTGCCGTTGAGGTCGTAGGTCCAGCGGTGCAGCGGGACAGACGATGTTCTCGTGGTGGCCGCGGCCCTCGAGCAGCAGGCCCTGGCGATGGCGGCAGGTGTTCGACAGCAGGTTGACTCCCTGCGGCCCGTGCACCAGCACCTTGCCGTGGTCCGTCCACGGCAGCGTCATCGTGTCGCCGACCTCGGGCACCATCATGCGGCTGCCGACGTAGTTCGGTCCGCGATTGAACAGCAGCAGCATCTCGCGCTCGAACCACTTGGCGTCGAAGTACGCGGAGATCGGCAGCGGCGCGGTGCGCGCGAGCAGCGCGGCATCGAGGTTGGAGCGACGCGAGATGGAGTCCGGTGCGTTCATGGCATGAAGGTGAGCTTGAGTTCTGGCGGACGCTCGATTCGATGATACGCGCGGAGGCACGACGGCGAACCGGTCCGGCCCACGCGGCGGCTCACGCCGGCGCGGCACTCTGCACCGGATACAGCCAGCCACGCCGGATCGCCCACTTCTCGATCTCGACGCCGACGAATACCAGCAGCGGCCAGGCCGCAGGCGACGGCGAATGCCTGAGGTGACAGTGCCTCCGTCCCGAACACTTTCTGCAGCGCTGGCACGTAGATCAGCATCAGGTGCAACGCGACGCTCACCGCGACCGCGAGCAGCAGCAGGCGGTTGCTTGCGACGCCGATGGCAAACAGGCTCTCGCGCTCGGAACGGATCGCCATCGACGTGCGCGAGCTGCGCAAAGGTCAGCACCGTGAATGTCATCGTCTGCGCGTGTGCGCCAGTGACGAGTGCCCAGTGGCAGGCGTAGAGGCTGACGCCGCCGATCAGCAGGCCGGCCCACACGATGTGCTGCCAGACGCCATGCGCAAAGATGGATTCGCTGCGCGGCCGCGGCGGACGCTGCATCACGTTCGAGCTCGGCGGGTTCGCCGGCCAGTGCCAGCCCGGGCAGGCCGTCCGTCACGAAGTTGACCCACAGGATCTGGATCGGCGTCAGCGGAATCGGCAGCCCGAGGAACGGCGCGAGGAAGATCGTCCAGATCTCGCCTGCGTTGCCCGCCATGACAAAGCGGACGAACTTGCGGATGTTGTCGTAGATGCGACGGCCCTCGCGCACGGCGGCGACGATCGTCGCGAAGTTGTCGTCCAGCAGCACCAGGTCCGACGCCTCGCGCGCAACGTCGGTTCCGCCACGTCCCATCGAGACACCGATGTCAGCCCGGCGCAGCGCCGGCGCGTCGTTGACGCCGTCGCCCGTCATCGCGACGCATTCGCCGCGCGCCTGCAGCGCCTCGACGATGCGGATCTTCTGCGCCGGGTCGACGCGGGCGTAGACCTGAACGCGTGGACGCGCTCCGGCAGCGCCGCGATCTCGATGCGGGCGAGTTCGCGGGCCTGTCATCGCCTGGCGCGTCGGCATCGACCATGCCGAGCGAGCGCGCGATCGCAAGCGCGGTGGCGGGGTGATCACCGGTGATCATCACCGGAACGATGCCGGCGTCGCATGCACTCGGCCACGGCCGTGCGCGGCCTCCGGGCGCGCGCGGATCGATCAGGCCGATCAGCGCCGAGCAGTTCGAGGTCGCGATCGAACCCGTCGATCGACTCGTCGCTGCGTGCGGCGCGAGCGGCGAGCGCCAGCACGCGCTGACCGGCCGCAGCCAGCGCCTCCGCGCGCTGCATGCCACGCTTTCGGCTCGACGTTGACGCAGCAGGGCAGCACCGCTTCCGGCGCGCCCTTTACGGTCAGCACCGCTGCGCCGTCGTCAGCGCCGTGCAGGGTCGACATGCGCTTGCGTGATCGAGTCGAACGGCAACTCGGCGAGCCGTGGGCGGGCCGCGCGCACGGCGTCGACGTCCAGTCCGGCCTGCTCGGCGCGCTTCGACCAGTGCGGTCTCGGTCGGATCGCCGATCCAGCGACCATCGGTGCTGCGCGCGGCGTCGCTGTTGAGCGCGAGCACCGCAAGGCGTGCTCGCGCTCCGGACTCATCGCACGAGTTCGATCGTCTCGACGCGCAGGCGGTTTTCGGTCAGCGTGCCGGTCTTGTCGCTGCAGATCACCGTCACCGATCCGAGCGACTCGACGCAGGGCAGGCGACGCACCAGCGCACGCTCGCGCGACATCCGGCGTGCGCCGAATGCGAGCGCGATCGACACGACCGCGGGCAGGGCCTCGGGAATCGCCGCCACCGCGAGGCTGATGGCGGTCAGGAACATCAACGCGGCCGGTTCGCCGCGCACGACGCCGCCGACGAAGATCACGGCGCAGATCGCGAGCACGATCAGCGCGAGTCGACGGCCGAAGCGCGCCAGGCGCTCCTGCAGCGGGGTGCGCTGCTCGCCCGCGGTTTCGACCAGGCGCGCGATGTGACCGAGTTCCGTGCGCGCGCCGGTCGCAACGACGATTCCGGTGCCGCGCCCGGCGGTCACCATCGTGCCGGAGTAGGCCATGTTGCGACGGTCGGCGAGCGAGGTCTCTTCCGCCAGCATGCGCGAGCGGATCCTTGTCGACCGGCACCGACTCGCCGGTCAGCGCCGCTTCCTCGATGCGCAGCGCGGCGCCTTCGACCAGGCGCAGGTCGGCCGGGAATGCGCGTACCGGGCTCCAGCCAGACCAGATCGCCCGCGACGAGGTCGGCCGCTGCGATCTCGCGTCGCGCGCCCGCGCGGATGACGTGCGCCCGCGGCGCCGACAGCGCACGCAGCGCGGCCATCGCCTGCTCGGCGCGCCACTCCTGGATGAAGCCCAGGATCGCGTTCAGGACGACGATGGCGAGGATCGCGCCGGCCTCGATCGGCTCGCCGATCGCGGCGGCGACGATCGCGGCCACGATCAGCACGCCGATCATGAAGTCCGCAAACTGGCGTGCGAACATTGCCAGCGGACTGGCGCGCGCTGCGTCCGGCAAGCAGGTTGGGCCCGTCACGTGCAGTGCGCGGGCGACGTCGTCCTCTCGGCAGACCTTGGGGGCTGCTCGCAAGCAGTGTCCACACCTGTCGACGGGAATGCGTGCCAGGCGGGACGCCGCGGCGGCGACAGGGAGTCGGGAGGTGACGGCATCGGATGGCGCGACGATCAGACAACGATGTTAGGGGTCGCGGGAACGCTACAACGATGACATGCGTCGAACAAGTGTACGTTTTGCGGTGCGCGCTCGCCGCGGGCCGGGCGAAGGGCACGCCCGCAGCCGCGCGCCATTGCTCCGGCCGGCACCAGGCAGGGTTCGACCGGACACGGACGCAATTGGCAGATCTGCCATGCGCGAATCGAGACTTTCCCGCGCCACGCGTGCGGGCCGTGCGCAGACGGCGCGTGATGCCGTGCTGTGGCTTGGACTGTACGTGCTGGCCGTCACGGCGCCGCTGTTCGCGCTGCTGCCGGGTACGCGTCACCGGGTCGCGGCTTCGTCTGGGACTTCGCGATGGCGCTCGGCTATGCGGGGATGGCGATGCTGGGCGTGCAGTTCGCGCTGACCGCACGCTTCAAGCGCGCCACGGCGCCGTTCGGCATCGACATCGTCTACTACTTTCACCGCTACCTCGCGGTCGCGGCGCTTGCGATCGTGCTGGCGCACTACGCGCTTCCTGCGTGTTGCATAGCCCGCTCGCGCTCGGCCCGGCCGATCCGCGCGTGGCCGCGCCACACATGACGGCGGGCCGCGTCGCGCTGGGGCTGTTCGTGCTGCTCGTGGCGCTGTCGCTGGCGCGCCGGCGCTGCAGCTCGAGTACGACCTGTGGCGGCGCACGCATGCGGCGATCGCGACGGTCGCCTTCGCGCTCGCGACTGTGGCATCTGCTCGGCGCTGCTCACTATCTGGACAGCGGCCTGGAAGCAGTGGCTGTGGGCCGCCTACGGCGCGTTCTGGCTTGGAGTCATCGGCTACGTGCGCCTGGTTCGTCCCTGGCGCGTGGCGCGACGCCCGTGGCGGGTGGCCGAGGTCCGGCCGGAGCGCGGACAGGTCCACACCCTGGTACTCGAGCCGCGAGGACGGCAAGGGCCTGCAGTTTGCGCCCGGGCAGTTCGCGTGGCTCACGCTGCGTGCGTCACCCTACGCGAATGCGCGAGCACCCGTTTTCCATCGCCTCCAGCGCGGAGCGCGGCGATCGCATCGAGGTGTCGATCAAGGCGCTCGGGCGACTTCACGTCGACGATCGGGACGTGCGGATCGGGCGAGGTCGCGTGGGTCGATGCGCCCTATGGCACTTTCGGCGTCGACCTGCGGCCCGAGGCGGACGGGCTACGCCTTCATCGTGGGCGGCATCGGCATCGCGCCGACGCTGTCGATGCTGCGCACGCTGGCGGACCGGGCGGACCGACGCCCGCTGTGGATGTTCTACGGCAATCGGGCGTGGGATCGCGTGGCGTTCCGGGAAGAGCTCGCTCAAGTTGACAGGCCGCTGTCGCTGCACCTGGTTCACATTCTGCAGGAGCCGCCGGCCGACTGGCGCGGCGAGCGGGGGCTGATCTCCGAGGAACTCTTCGCGCGGCATCTGCCCTCGACGCGCGCACGGCTGGAATACTTCATCTGCGGACCGACGCCGATGACGCATGTCGCGGAAATCGCGCTTGCGCGGCTCGGCGTGCCGGCCGGTCGCGTTCATTCCGAGATCTTCGACTGGGTATGAACGATGCGCCGTGAAGTTCGCGCTCGCTGGCTCGCCGCCGCCACGGCCCTGGCCGTCGTGGCGCTGGCAGCCTTGTTCGCAGGGTTGCGCAATATGCCGATCGCCTCAGCGCCCGCCAGGGTGCCAGCGGCACTCGAGGATGCACACGACGCCACGGCTCGCCAGGTGTTCGAACGCCTGGGTTGTGCGGCCTGTCATGCGATCGGTGGCGTCGGCAATCCGCTCCGGCCGCTCGATGGCGTGGGTCGACGCCGTGATGCAGTCGCACTTCGCGACTGGGCCATCGGTGCCGGCGAAGCGCGGAACCTCCTGCCGCCGGCCATCGTGCGCATCAAGGTACAGGTGGCCGACGATCCGGAGCTATCAGTGCTGATCGATTACCTGGCACGGCTCAGGTAGGCCGTTTTCCCGGCGTCCATCGCCGCAGCGCCACGCTTACATATCTTTACAAGCTCCTCGAACGGCAGCAATGCAACGTCGCTAACGTTCGCTCCGTACCAAGGACGACCCACCAGGGAGCACACGATGGAACACCGCCAATTGAGTGACGCACGCACCGATGTGGCCACGCCTCGCGCCGACCGGCGCCGTGCATTGGCCGGCATCGCCGCGAGCGTCGCCGCGCTCGGCGCAGCCACGATGCAGCGCGAGGCACATGCCGGCCCGATGGCTTTCGGGCACCACGGCCCGGGCGGCTGGTACGGCGGCATGGGCCCGATGGATCCGGCCACGATGGGCAAGCGGATCGACGCGATGGTCGCGTTCATGCTGGCTGACATCGATGTCACGCGCCGAACAGCGCGAGCGCATCGTGGCGATCGCCAAGGGCGTCGCGACCGACATGGAGTCCAACCGCGAACAGCACATGAAGTTGCGGCGCGAGTCGCTGCAGCTCTTCGCCGCGCCAACCATCGACGCGAGTGCGCTCGAGAAACTGCGGGCCGAGCAGATGAAGCTCGGCGAGGCGGCTTCGCGTCGCATGCTGGCGGCGATGATCGAAGGCGCCGAAGGTGCTGACCCCGGAACAGCGCGCCAAGCTCGTCGAGCGCCGGCAGCGCAGGATGCCGCCGCCGAAGTAACTGAACCGTCCCCCGCCGCGGCCCCGTCCCCCAGAATTCCGGCGGCCCCTCCACCGAACCGGCGTTCACCGGTGGCCGCGGCACCTCTTTCCTGCCTTAAAGTCGCCCCATGCAGCGCCTGTTGATGATCGACGACGACGCGCGCCTGGCGACCATGGTGCGCGACTATCTCGCGGCGTCCGGCTTCGCCGTCGAGATCGCCGGCGATGTCACGACCGGCGTCGCGGCGCTGCGCACGCGTCCGGCCGAACTGCTGATCCTCGATCTGATGCTGCCCGATGGCGACGGGCTGGACGTGTGCCGCCGGCTGCGCGCCGACGGTGTCGGTATCCCGATTCTGATGCTGACCGCAAAGGGCGATCCGATTGATCGCGTCATCGGACTCGAAATCGGCGCCGACGATTACCTGCCCAAGCCGTTCGAGCCGCGCGAACTCCAGGCACGCATCAAGGCGCTGCTGCGCCGGGCCGGCGGCGCGCCGGGGGACTCGGCACTGCGCTTCGGTCGCCTCGAGAGTCGACCGCGACGCGCGCCTCGTACGGGTCGATGGTGAGGTTCGCGCGCTGACGTCGCACCAGTTCGAATTGCTGGTCGCGCTTGCGGAACGTGCCGGGCGGGTGCTGACGCGCGAACAACTGATGGACCTTGTGCGCGGCGAAGCGCTCGAGGCCTTCGATCGATCCATCGACGTGCACATTGCGCGCATTCGAGCCGCCATCGAGGACGATCCACGCCATCCGACACGCATCATCACCGTCCGCGGCGCGGGCTACGTATTCGCGCGCACGCAGGACGCCTCGTGAGTCGTTCGCCCGGCCTCGGACGCCACCGGCTTTACTGGAAGATCTGGCTGGCGATTCTGGCCACGGTCGTGCTGTTCGCCCTGCTGGCGACCGCGGCGTGGCGGCTGATCGGCGAACGGCCACATCCGCCCAACGTCACGGGATTCGCCGAACTGGCGAGCGAAGTGCTTCCGCCTCCGGAAGCGTCACGCAACGAGCAGCAGGCCGCGCTCGATCGCTGGCAACGCCGGCTCGGCGCTGACCTTGCGCTCTATGGCCGCGACGGCGCATTGCTCGCAGCAACGCGCGACGACCTTGTTGCCCTGCCGAGGCGGGACGGTGAACCCGAACACCACGTGATGACTCCGCGCGGACCTGCGCTCGCCCTGGCGCTGCCTGACGGACGCGAACTGCTGATGTTGCGGCCCAGCCGGCCGCCGCCGCCAGGACCGGTACTGACCTTTGCCCTGATTGCGCTCGGCGTTGGAGTCGGAGCCTTTCCGGTCGTGCGCCGCCTGACGCGTCGTCTCGAGCGCCTGCAGGCCGGTGTCACGGAATGGGGCGCCGGGAACCTCGCCACGCGCGTAGCGGTGGAAGGACATGACGAAGTCGCGCAGCTGGCCTCGGCGTTTAACGACGCGGCCGCGCGCATCGAGCAACCTGGTCGGCGCGCACAAGTCGCTGCTCGCCAATGCGTCACACGAGCTCCGGTCGCCGCTGACGCGCATCCGGCTCGGCGTTGAGTTGCTGTCCACAGACCCGTCGGCCGCGCGGCGTGCGGAACTCGCGCGCGACATCGCCGAACTGGATCAGTTGATCGACGAGATTCTGCTCGCGAGTCGACTTGAAGGCGGCGCACCGCCCGAATACGAAACGGTCGACTTCACGGCGCTGGTGGCGGAGGAATGCGCCCGCATCGGGGCAGCGCTAGAGGCCGCGCCAGCGGAGATTCGCGGCAGTGCGCGATTGCTGCAGCGGCTGGTGCGCAATCTGCTCGAGAACGCTATGCGATACGGCGGGGGCCGCGCGGAAGCCGTCCTGCGGCTCGTGCCGGGTTCGATCGAGCTTGATGTGCTCGACCGCGGACCCGGGATCGACGCAAGCGAACGCGAGCGCGTGTTCGAGCCGTTCTACCGCGCTCGCGGCGCCAGCGAGGCGAGCGGAGGTGTTGGCCTCGGCCTTTCGCTGGTCCGCCAGATCGCGCTCCAGCATGGCGGGCACGTCCACTGTCTGCCGCGGGCGGAAGGTGGCAGCATCTTCCGGCTGACGCTGCCGCGCTAACCGGCGGCCTAGTCTCCCACCCAGCCTTCGCTGCGGGCACGCCTGGCGGCGTCCACGGGACTTACGCCCTGGTCGAACAGATCCGACCAGCGGGTTTCGTCGAGCATCTCATGCGAGCGCATCACGCTCCAGCCGAGTTCACCGCACACTGCAGCCAGCCACTCGAAAAGGGTCATCGGTGCGTGTCAGATCTGGTTGCCCTCGAACGTGTTGCAGGCAGCAATCTGCCCGCTCTTCATGCCGGTCATGAACCAGCGCATGCGTTGCTCCGAGCTGCCGTGCGTGAAGCTGTCCGGCACGACGCGACCCTGCGTGCGCCGCTGGATCGTGTCGTCGCCGATCGCCGAAGCCGCGCGCATCGCCTCTTCGACGTCGCCTGCCTCAAGCAGGTTGCGATTCTGCGCGTGATGCGCCCACACGCCGGCGAAGCAGTCGGCCTGTAATTCGAGCCGGACCGACAGGGCGTTGTACTGGGTCTCGCTCATGCCGCTGCCGATAGTCGTCCATCTTCTGCATGATGCCGAGTTGGTTCTGCACGTGATGGCCGATCTCATGCGCGATCACGTACGCCTGGGCGAAATCACCCGGCGCCTTGAAGCGGTCACGCAACTGCTGGTAGAAGGCGAGGTCGATGTAGACGCTTCTGGTCGAGCGGGCAGTAAAACGGGCCCATCGCCGCCTGGCCGGTGCCGCACGCAGTCGGCGTGGCGCCGGTGAAGAGCACCAGCGTCGGGTCCTGGTATTGACGTCCGAGCTGCTGGAACAGCGTGCCCCAGGTTTTTTCGGTGTCCGCCAGCACGCCCGCCACGAAGCGGCCCATGTCGTCGCTGAGCGGCCCCTTCGCGCCTTCGACTTTCTGGGGTGCACCTGCTGCTGCACCGTCTCGACGGTTCCTGCGAGTCCCAGGATGACGCGCGGGTCGATGCCGAAAAACATTCCGACAATGACCAAGACGATCATTCCGATGCCCGCCGCCGAGCAGGCCGCGGCCGCCGGTCGACATGCCCCGCCGATCCTCGACGTTCGAACTTTGTCCGTCTATACGCATGGTGGCCCCCGCCAGTGGATCCGGGGGCAAGCATAGCGGGACCGTGGCGGAGCTTGATTACCGGTAGTGCTTGTCCTTGTAGCGCGTAGCGTGCCCCGGCGGAACCCAGTAGCCGACCGGCTGCACGGGAGCGCCGTAAAAGGGCGACGGCGCCACGCGCGGATAGACGACCCGCGGGCGAGGCAGGTAGGCGGGAGGGTACGCAAAGCCGCGCGGTGCGACGACCACCGGGGCCCGATAGATCACGCGCGGGGGCGGAACCACGACGACGGGCGGACCGTACACTGGCGCGGGCAGGATCACCGGCGGGGCCACGACCATCGGCGGGGGCGCATAGATTGGCGCGTACACGGGCGGTCCGTAGAGCGGGCCGCCGATGCTCAATCCGAACTGTGGGGTGCTGACGCTGACTACGACTCCGCCGTTTGCGTGAGCGGCACCCAACGGGGCGAGGGTCGCAATGGCGAGAGTTGCAACGAGCAGGCGCGTTTTCATCGTTCGATCTCCTGGTGTGACAGGAGATCCAACGGGGCGCGTCGATCAGGCGCCGACCGCCAGTCGTTTCAAGATGTAACGGTCGATGTCAGCTGCGGGGCAGTCGCAGCACACGCATGCCACCGCGCTCACAGGGCTGATCAGCGTAGGTGACACGGCCCCTGAGTTCACAGCGGAACACAGTGAATGCGGGCGCGATCAGATGCACCGGTGCGGTGGCCAAGGAGCCCTCCCGGACAGCAGCCGAGGCGGGTGGGCCGACTTCAGTGTCCGCGTTATGCGGCGCAATCGTTGACAGTGGATCGAGTTCGACGATCGGCGTGACGCCCTGCCAGCGTTGGAAATCGATCCATGGCTCGATCAGCACGAAGAGGTACCAAAATAGCGTCAGGGCGATGGCGCTGGACACGAGCAGGCTCAGGAAGCGCAGCGAGACATCGATGCGGGGGTCGGAAGCGGCAACGTGCATGACGGAATGGAAGCTGAAACTGCGTGATTATCGCCTATCTGCGATCCGGTCCAGCCGCGGACGCCCGGAGATCGCGTCGCCCTATGATGGTATCAGGCAACCGCCATGCCCTGGCGGTACGACAGCCACACCGCGAGCAGGTCGCGCTCGCGCTGGCGCGTGAGCTTGCCCGCACGTCGCTTGTCGGAGGCCACCGGAATACCGGCCTCGAGGATGTCATTCAGCGTCACGGCGAGCGGCCGCGTTGTAAGGCCGCTGGCCTGCGCGCGCTTTGTCTCGACCAGATGGAAGCCACGCATCGACGCATCGTGCGATGGAATCCACAGCGGCAGCTCAGTCCAGGGCTGCACGCCCTCGCGCTCCAGGAATTTGTCATCGGCCCATTCGACTTCGACTTCTTCGCCGCAGATCCAGCGACAGGTATCGAGCAGTTCGCTGAAGGTCGCCCCCTCGTTCGGGCCCGTGCCATTGAAGGCGCCACTGGCGCGCAATGCGACCAGATGCAGGATCCACGCCGCGAGGTCGCGCGCATCGATGAACTGGATCGGCCGTTCGGGGTTGCCGGGTGCAAGGACCCGACCGCCGGCGGCGATCCGCCACGGCCAGTACGAAAAGCGACCGGTCGGATCGTTCGGTCCGACAATGAGCCCGGGACGGATCAGGATCGAGCGCGCGCCGAAGGCGCGCACGACGGTGCGCTCGCACTCAGCCTTCATCGGCCCGTAGTTGATGCCGGTCACGGCGTCGGTGGCGTGGCCGACAATCGAGGCCAGGCGATCAGTCTCGCGGATCGGCGGTTTGGCAAACGAGGCGTAGGCCGATACGCTCGAGACGTAGACGTAACGCTCGCAATTGTCGAACAACGCCGCGCAGCTGAGTTCGACGTCCTGCGGTCGGTACCCACAGGTATCGATGACGGCGTCCCACTGCTTGTTCATCAGCAGATGCAGGTCTTCTTTCCGATCGCCGACGATCCACTTGACCCCGGGCGGCCACCACTGGCGCGACTGGCCGCGATTGAAGACCGTGACCGTGTGTCCACTTTCGAGTGCCGAACCGAGCAGTGCCTGGCCCAGGAACACTCCGCCGCCGATGATGAGCAGATTCATGGGCCGTGATCTTATGCGGGGCCCTCCCGCCCGACCAGCCTTTTGGACTACCGTTCGGCCTGCCGGATCAGCGTGCCGTCGTCCCCGCCGTCCGGGCCGTGCAGTCTCGAATGGGATAATTTCCCGCTTTTGCGGTCATCGCGCCGCGTGTCGTCCACGGTGTCCCCGTTGCGCTTCGATCGCCCCTCGCTGAGCCACGCTCCGGCGACCCTGTTGCGGGACGGCCGCTGGGCCAACGCGCGCGTGTCGCGCGTCAGTGTCGCGGGCCGCGAATGGGTGGTGAAAGATTTCGCCCCCCGCGCGTGGTGGGTTCGCAACACGATCGGGCGCCTGTTCGTGCGGCGCGAACTGGCGACGCTGGAACGGTTGCGCGGTCTCGACGGCGTTCCACCCGACCCGTTCCGGCTTGATGCTCATGCGATTGCCTTTGGCTACCTCGAAGGAGAAACGTTGGGCAGGGTCGATCCGGTGCGGCAGACGTCGGGCTATTTCACCGCTCTGGAGGCGCTGATGCATGCGATCCACGCGCGCGGCGTCGTGCATCTGGACACCCGCGGCACGGGCAACGTGCTAATGCGGCCGGACGGCTCGCCAGCACTCATTGACTTCCAGTCGGCGTTGTCGACGCGCTGGATGCCCGCGGCCTGGCGGCGGTTTCTCGAGAATGTCGATCTCACGGGGGTCTACAAGAAGTGGCTGCAGTGCGACGCGGCGTCGATGGGACCCGCGCGTACGGAACTGAACGAACGCATGAACCGCTGGCGCCGCTATTGGGTACTGCGCGGGTATGCTGGGGCGCGCAAGACGCCTCCGACCGATACGGCGCGTTAGGCCCATGTTGACCTCGATTCGCTCCTTCTTCAATCATCCCGGCGTCCGACGTACCTACGTGCGGCTGCGGGTGCCGCTGGCTATCGTCGCGATCGTCCTGGCATTCCCATTCCTGCGTCGGGACTGGCTGGTCGCCGGCTTCGTGGTTTCCATGTTCGGCGAGTTCATCCAGCTCTGGAGCTTTGCCTCGCTTGACAAAAATTCCGACCTGGCGATCCGCGGCCCATACGCCGTGGTGCGCAATCCGATGTACCTGGGACGCTATTTCATCCTGCTCGGGTTCCTGATGCTGCTCGGCCAGTGGTGGATCCTCGCGGCCTACACCGTGGGCTACTGGTTTTACATGGACACCCGGGTCGAACGCGAGGAAGCCCATCTGCGCCCGATCTTCGGCGCGCGCTACGAGGAATACTGCGCCCGCGTGCGGCGCTTCGTGCCGGGAGCGCCCCTGCCGGGGCAGCCGGTCGGCTACTGGAACTGGAAGCTCTTCGGCCAGAACAACGCCTTCGGCAACCTGCTCGGCACCCTCGTGGTGTGGGCGATCGTGGCGGCCTGGCTGCTGCTGCGCTGAGACGCGTCTGGCCAATCGTCCATTTGGCCGGGACCGCAAAATCTTCGTACGGTGTCCGGATGAGCCGGGACGGGATATGCGCCTGCGCAGCCACGGAGCAGCATTCTGTTGGACTCTATCTCCCCCCGGTGACATGCAGGCCCAGATACTTGCGGCAGCGCAGCGCGCGGCGTTCCTTGCCTTGATATGCGCAAGCGCGCTGCTCGTCGCCTGCGGCGGCGGGGACAGCGCCGCGCCGACCACTGCGACGTCGCTCAGCGGCGCGCCGACGCCAGGCGCTGCGACACCGGCCGTTGCGATCACCGGTTTCACGCCAACAGCCGCAGTCCCGGGTGGCATCGTGACTGTCACCGGCACGGCATTGACTGCAGTGACGTCGGTCAAGGTTGGCAGTCTCGACGCGACGTTTCGCGTGCTGTCGGACACCTCGCTCGAACTGACGGTTCCGATGACGGCGACGACCAGTCGTGTCGAACTCGGTGCAGCGGGGCGCGTGGTCCTGTCGGCAGCCGACCTCACGGTGCTTCTGATCCCGACTGTAACCAGTGTGGCGCCGACGACGGTCGTGGCGCCGGGACGCCTCACCCTTAGCGGCGCGAACTTGGATCTCGTGCGCGAAGTGCGCCTCGCTACCCTTGCGCTGAACATAGCAACGCGCAGTCCGACGTCGCTCGTACTGGACGTTCCAGGTAGCGCCGCCTCGGGCAGCCTCACACTCGTGGACACCGCGGGCGCGACGCGCACGGTGGCGCAGCCGATCACCGTCGTGGGTCCGCTGGTGATCAGCTCATTCGCGCCGGCGACCATCGTCACCGGGCAGACGCTTACCGTGGATGGCGTCAATCTCGGCCGCGCAACCTCGGTTGTCTTTGCCAACGGCACGACCGCGAGCATTGCTGCACACACCGGAACGACGCGTGTCACCGCGGTCGTGCCCGACGCCGCGACCTCGGGGGTGATCAAGGTTCGGGCGAGCGCTGGCGACGAGGCGATCGCAGCATCGGCGCTGCAGGTGGTTCCGGCCATCCGCGTGGATGCGAGCACGGTGTATCGCGTGGCCGCAGCCGGTAACAGCGTGACCGTCACGGGTACTGGACTCACGGAAGTGACCGCCGTACGGCTCGCGAGCGTGCCAGCGACGATCACATCGAAGTCCGCCACGCAACTGGTTTTCACGGTGCCGGCGGGCCCGGCGTGCGCCACGATCACGCTCGATTCCGCGTCGCAGCCCCCGGTGGCGGGCGGCAGCGTCGTGGTCGGCAGCGGCTGCGTCGCGACAGTGGCTGGCGTTGAGTTCGCGCAGGTGCTGTCGCAAGGACCTGCGGATGCCCGGTTGCGCCTCGTGCCGAGCAAGGAAACCTGGGTGCGCGCCTTCGTCGTGTCGTCGCAAGCGAACGTTCCGGCGCCGTTGGTTCGGCTGACTGCCTACTCCGGCGCTGCAATCCTTGGAACTCTCGACATGGCGGGCCCGTCGATGCTGCCGGTCGTTTCCGGCAATACGGTGCCGGACAGCCTGCGCTATGACGAAGCGCAGAGCTTCAATGTGGAGCTGCCGGCGGCCTGGGTACGCGCAGGGCTTTCGGTCCGCGTCGAGGCCGATCCCCTAAAGACATACGGAGCTTCCGTCGTGGTCGACGCGGCGCCGGCGTTGGGAAGTGCAGCTCGAGTGGAAGTCCTGCTCGTGCCGCTGGTTTCGGGCGGGTTCGTTCCGACGCTGCCGACGACGGCCGCCGTGCTCGACGAGATCACCCGTCGGTTCCCGATTCCGCGCGCCAACATCACGGTGACCATGCGACAGGCGTATACGCTGACCAGCGTAACGAACGGCCTGGATACCGATACCGAGTGGCAAAGCGCTTTGGTCGAACTGAACCAGCTGCGGGCGATGGAGAACGCGCCGGCGAATCGCTTCTACTTCGGCGTCGTGCGCCGCTCGGGGGGCGGCATCGCGGGCATCGGCTACGTGCCGGGCCGCTCCGCCATCGGCTGGGATTCGAGCGCGCAATGGGCGCGCACGATGTCGCACGAGCTTGGCCACAACTTCAGCCGACCGCACGCGCCTTGCGGGGGTGTTGCGAACCCCGATCCGAGCTATCCCTATGCGGGCGGGGTGCTCAATGGCACACCCCTGATGGATTCAGTGCCGGCCGCGATCGACATCATCTCGCCCGTGAGTCAGACGGACATCATGGGTTACTGCAACGGCACGTGGTTCTCCGATTACAACTATCGCGAAATGCAGCGCTACATGGAGTCGCAGTCGGGACTGATCGCAGCGCAGATTGCAGCAGACATGGTCGAGCAAGACCTGCTGCTGATCGCCGGCAGCATTGGCCTTGATGGCCTGGCGCTAGCGCCGGTGCAGGCGTTGCGCGGCGCACCGACGACGGGCGAGGGTGACTACACGCTGCGGCTGGTACTGACGGATGGCAGCGCGATTGAGCATGCGATCGCAGCCGAATTGGTCGATCACTCGGTGCCGCCGGAGCGGCACTTCGCCGTCGCCGTGCCGCGTCCCGACGCGGCGATCGCCCGCATCGAGGTGCGGCATGGCGGCGCGGCGATCGCCGCGCGAGCGTCCGGTCGCGCAACCGCGCAACGTGCTGTCGGCTCGGATGTCGGACGGATGCAGCAGATCGACTGGCACGAACGTGATGGTCAATTGACCGTGCAGTGGGACGCCAGTGCCGCGCCCAGTCTGGCGGTGACGTATGTCTTCAAGGGAGCGCGGACCGTGCTCGCTTTCCAGCGTACCGGCGGCCAGGCCGAGATCGATGTCTCCGGCCTGCCGGCCGGCGGACGGTTCGACTTTTCGGTGACCGACGGGCTCAATGCCCGCACGATCACCGTCGCACGCTGATTCAGCGGGCGCCTGAGTTCAGCGCGCGCCACCCGCGAGCAGCGGCTCGATCTCAGGGTGCCGTTGCACCCAGCTGCGTACGTAAGAACACACTGGCAGCACGTCCATGCCGTTGCTGGCTGCGTGATTGAACGCCGCCTGCACCAGTGCCGACGCTATGCCGCGACCTTCGAGCTGGCTCGGCACTTCGGTGTGCACCAGCATCATCGTATCGCCATGCATGCGGTAATCGGTTCGGCACAACATGCCATCGACGACGGCTTCGAAGCGCTGGGATGCCGGGTTGTGCTGGACTGCAATCGTTGTCTCGGACATGCACGCCTCGCGGGGTGGATCGCCTGCGCCTAGCGTCCGCGGCGCGACGTGGGCTGCAGGAACGCCGGTATGTTAGTCCGCACCAGCGAGTCACTCCCCTCGCGCCCGCGCGCCTCACCGCCGCTGCCGCGGTGTCCGCCGTGCTGCGCTGCAGGGCGCGGGGTTGGATGGGTTGGCGCCGCTGCATCGCCGCGTTCGCCGGTGGCGGCTGCCGAGCGACGGGTGTCGCCCGATGTGCCCTGACGCGACTTCGCGGCTGGCCCCGGTTGCGCGGGCGCCTTGACCCTTCCGCCGTGGCCCGCCTGCTGGCGCGAGCGCGCCTCGCGCTGCGGTGGTGACGCCGCGCGCTTTGGCGCGCCTGGGCGACGCGGGGGCTGTGCTGAACGCGCCGGGCGTTGATCGGGGTCGTGCGCCGCGCCCACCGATGGCTGGTAACTTGGAACGGTCATGCGTGGTACCGGCCGCTTGATCAGCCGCTCGATGTCGCGCAACAGTGCTTCTTCCTCGCGGCTTACCAGTGAGATTGCTTCCCCGGTTGCACCCGCGCGACCCGTGCGACCGATGCGGTGCACATAATCCTCCGGCACGTTGGGCATATCGAAGTTGACAACGTGCGGTAGTTGCTCGATGTCGAGGCCGCGAGCCGCAATATCGGTGGCGACCAGCGCCTGCAGCTCGCCGCGCTTGAAGTCAGCCAGTGCGCGCGTGCGTGCGTTCTGGCTCTTGTTGCCGTGGATCGCGAGTGCCGTGACGCCGTGCTTGCCGAGATACTCGGCCAGCCGATTCGCACCGTGCTTGGTGCGCGTGAATACCAGCACCTGGAACCACTGGTTGTTCGTGATCAGGTGCGCCAGCAATTCCGACTTCCGCGTCCGCTCGACGCTGATCATCTTCTGGTCGACCGCTTCGACGGTGGAATTGCGCGGCGTGGCCTGGACCGACACCGGATTGCGCAGCAGGGTCGCCGCCAGCGTCCGGATCTCATCCGAAAAGGTCGCCGAGAACAGCAGCGTCTGCCGTTGCTTTGGGAGTTGCGCGAACACCCGCTTCATGTCGGGCAGGAAACCCATGTCAAGCATGCGATCGGCTTCGTCGAGGACCAGCACTTCGATCTTCGACAGGTCGATCGTCTTCTGCCCGACGTGATCGAGCAGACGGCCCGGCGTGGCGACGACGATGTCGACGCCCCGCTTGAGTGCATCGAACTGCGGCCGGATCGAGACCCCGCCGAAGATCACGGCGCATTTGGCGTGCTGGTGCTTGCCGTAGTCGCGCACACTTTCTTCGACCTGCGCCGCCAGCTCGCGCGTCGGCGCGAGGATCAGAACGCGCGGTGCGCGGTGCTCGCGCGTCGCGCCGGGCGTTGCGGTACTTAGCCGCTGCAGGATTGGCAGCACGAAAGCGGCCGTCTTGCCGGTGCCGGTCTGCGCGCCGGCCATCAAGTCACCGCCGGCCAGCACGACGGGAATCGCCTGCAGCTGAATGGGCGTGGGTTGGGTGTACCCGAGGTCGGTGACCGCGCGTACGAGTGCCTCGGACAAGCCGAGGGCTTCAAACGATGAATCCAATGAAAACTCCTGAGCACGGCCTGCGCGAGCTTTGCTCGCCGAACCGGTTCAGGCAGATGCAACTAGGGAAACAGACTTCGAGGGAGCGTGTTGACAACCACGATGGACGGGTGCGAACCGGAACCGACGCACCGCAATCAGGGGCGAATGGTACACGAAGGCAATGATTTGGACTTACAAACCGATGTCCATGCCTGACAGCACCGCGACGCCAATCAGCGCGAACATGACCGCGGCCAGCCCGTTCATGACGCGCTTGGGCAGCTTTTCGGCGGCGACATTGCCCAGCAGCACCGCGGGCACGTTGGCGATCATCATGCCGATCGTTGTTCCCGCAACCACAGCGACCAGCGCGTCATAGCGCGCCGCGAGCGCCACGGTCGCAATCTGCGTCTTGTCACCCATCTCGACGACGAAGAACGCGATAAGGGTCGTACCGAACACGCCGAAGCGCGACGCCTTTTCGGACTCGTCATCGAGTTTGTCGGGGATCAGCATCCACAGCGCCATGGCGATGAAAGACAGCCCAAGGGTCCAGCGCATCGCCTCCGGGCCGATCGTGCGCGTGAGCCAGGTACCGACTGCGCCGGCGAGGAAATGATTCGCGAGCGTGGCAAACAGGATGCCAAAGATGATCGGCCAGGGCTTGCGGTACTTCGCGGCCAGCGCGAGTGCCAGCAATTGCGTCTTGTCACCGATTTCGGCGAGCGCAACGACGCCGATGGAAATGAGAAATGCGGTCAATTCGGGAGTCCGGAGTGGAGTGTTCGCTCTTGCCTACTGCAGGCCCGCTGAGCGGGCGCTAGCGTACACTCCGCGCCTCCTTCTGCTAGCGAGAGACCGCCATCTGCGGTCCCCGAATTCGGGTCTGCTCGCTCATCGCAATGCCTGCAATCCTCTCGCCGTGGCGAGCGACGTTGACGCGCACGTTCAGTCAGCTCTTTCCCGGACGCTATGCCGTCGCCGGCATCGTCGTCGCTGCCTATCTCGCCGTGAGCCTGGTTACACGCGTCGGTCTCGCGATCTTCAACGGCGAGGCGGCCGAGTTCATGCCCTGGCGCCTCGCCGGGTGGCTGCTGATCGGTCTGGCCTACGACCTGGCGGCCGCAGCGTTTCTGGCTGCTGCCGCTCGCGCTGCTCGCGTGGCTGTGGCCGGCGGGCCGCGCGCGCCGGACCTTCGGTGCGGTAGCGATCGCGATGGCCACCGTCGCATTCGGCGTCTTCGTCTTCACGGCCGTCTCGGAGTTCGTGTTCTGGAGCGAATTCTCGTCGCGCTTCAACTTCATCGCGGTCGACTACCTCATCTACACGCGCGAGGTGATCGGCAACATCCGCGAGTCGTATCGGATGACACCGATCCTGCTGGGGCTCGCAGCGGCGACGGCCGTCGTCGTCGCACTGGCGGTAGCGGCCGATCTGGCGCGCGGCGCAGGCGCCGGGTCCCGGGTTCGGCCGACGCTCGCTGCAGATGGCGGGCTACGCCGCTGTGGCGCTGGCGTCCTACCTGCTGGTGCCGTCGACATGGAAGGAGTTCTCGAGCAGCGTCCAGACACAACAGCTGGCCGGCAACGGGCACTGGGAGTTCTTCCATGCGTTCAATTCCAACGAGATCGACTACGACCGCTTCTACGCGACGGTGCCAATCGAGCAGGCTTTCGAGGAATTGCGCGGCGAGTTCACCGAGGCCGGACCGGTCGAGTTCACCGGCGACGCTGGACTGCCGATCGAGCGCGTGATCCGTGGCGCCGGGCCCGAGAAGGCACTCAACGTGGTGCTGGTCTCGGTGGAATCGCTGTCGGCGGATTACATGGGCGTGTTCGGCAACACGAAGGGCCTGACACCGCACCTCGATCGCCTGGCGCGCGAGGGACTGCTGTTCACACGGCTCTACGCGACCGGCACGCGCACCGTGCGCGGGCTCGAGGCCCTGGCGCTGTCGCTGCCGCCGACGCCCGGGCACTCGGTCGTCAAGCGTCCCAACAACGATCACCTGTTCACGGTCGGCGAGGTGTTCGCCGAGAAGGGCTACGAGCCGCTCTATCTCTACGGCGGCTACGGCTACTTCGACAACATGGAGCACTTCTTCGGCGGCAATGGCTACACGGTCATCGACCGCACCGCGCTCGATGAGGCCGACATCCACTACGAGAACATCTGGGGCGTGGCCGACGAGGATCTCTTCACGCTGACGCTGCGAGAACTCGATAAGCGCCACGCCGCCGGCACGAAGTTCTTTGCGCACGTGATGACGACGTCGAATCATCGGCCCTACACCTACCCGGCGGGCCGCATCGACATTCCTTCCAAGACGGGCGCCGATGGCGCGGTCAAGTACACCGACTGGGCGATCGGCGACTTCATCGAGCGCGCGCGCAAGCATGCCTGGTTCGACGACACGGTGTTCGTCATCGTTGCCGACCATTGCGCGGCGTCGCGCGGCAAGACCGACCTCCCGCTCGACCGCTTCCACATCCCGCTGCTGATCTATGCCCCGAAGCACATCGCTGCGGCGCGCATCGACACCATCGCATCACAGATCGACGTCGCCCCGACCGTGCTTGCGCTGCTGAACTTCAATTACGTCTCGCGTTTCTTCGGGCAGGACATCCTGAATGAAGGCCGCACGCACCAGCGCGCGGTGATGGCCAACTACCAGACGGTCGGTTACTACGAGCACGAGCATGCTGGTCGAGCTGCGGCCGCAGCGGCGCGTGCGCGTGATCGATGCCACGAGTGGTCGCGAGCTGCCGCCGAGCGACGAAACCCGGCACTTCACCAAGGAAGCGATCGGCTACTACCAGGGCGCGAGTACCGCCTTCCGCACCGGGGCTTTGCGCATGCCCGGCCATCTCCTGCCGCGGCCCGTCCAGTGACGCGGCCGATCCGGTAATCTGCGCGCCTTTCGGCGCTTCCTGTAGCAACGGCCATGGCTCAATACGTCTACACCATGATCCGCGTGGGCAAGATCGTTCCGCCCAAGCGCGAGATCCTCAAGAACATCTCCCTCAGCTTCTTCCCCGGCGCCAAGATCGGCGTGCTCGGGCTCAACGGTTCCGGCAAGTCGACGCTGCTGCGGATCATGGCCGGGCTCGACCAGGACATCGAGGGCGAAGCGGTGCCGATGCCGGGCCTATCCATCGGTTTCCTGCCGCAGGAGCCGCAGCTCGATCCCGCCAAGACGGTCAAGGACGAGGTCGAGGCCGGCCTCGGCGAAGTGATGCAGGCCAAGCACAAGCTCGAGGAGATCTACGCGGCCTACGCCGAACCCGATGCGGACTTCGACAAGCTGTCGGCGGACCAGGCCAAGTACGAGGCAATCATCGCCACCTCGGGCGCGGACGTCGAGCACCAGATGGAGATTGCCGCCGATGCGCTGCGCCTGCCACCGTGGGACGCGGTCATCGCCAAGCTCTCGGGCGGCGAGAAGCGCCGCGTGGCGTTATGCAAGCTGCTGCTGTCCAAGCCCGACATGCTGCTGCTCGACGAGCCAACCAACCACCTTGATGCTGAAAGTGTCGACTGGCTCGAGCAGTTCCTGTCGCGTTTTCCGGGCACCGTCGTGGCGGTCACGCACGATCGTTACTTCCTCGACAACGCGGCCGAGTGGATCCTCGAACTCGACCGTGGCATGGGCATCCCGTGGAAGGGCAACTACAGCTCGTGGCTGGAACAGAAGGAGGAGCGGCTTGAGCGCGAGGCCAAGTCCGAGGCGGCGCGCATCAAGACGATGAAGAACGAGCTGGAGTGGGTACGGCAGAACGCCAAGGGCCGCCAGGCCAAGAGCAAGGCGCGATTGAAGCGCTTCGACGAGTTGTCGTCCTACGAATACCAGACGCGCAATGAGACACAGGAAATCTTCATCCCGGTAGCGGAGCGGCTCGGTAACCAGGTCATCGAGTTCAAGAACGTCAGCAAAGGTTATGGGGACCGGCTGCTGATCGACAACCTCAGCTTCGCGATCCCGCCGGGCGCGATCGTCGGCGTCATCGGCCCCAACGGCGCCGGCAAGTCGACGCTGTTTCACATGATCACCGGGCAGGAGAAGCCCGATGCCGGCGAGATCGTCATGGGTCCCAGCGTGCAGATCGCGGCCGTTGAACAGACACGCGAATCGCTGCCGAACGACAAGTCGGTCTGGGAGGCGATCTCGGGCGGGCTCGACATCCTGCAGGTCGGCAGGTTCGAGATGCCGTCGCGCGCTTACCTTGGGCGCTTCAACTTCAAGGGCGGTGACCAGCAGAAGATCGTCGGCAATCTGTCAGGCGGCGAGCGCGGTCGACTCCATCTGGCGGCGACCCTGCTCAAGGGCGGCAACGTCCTGCTGCTCGACGAGCCGTCAAACGACCTCGACGTCGAGACGCTGCGCGCGCTCGAAGAAGCGCTGCTCGAATTCGCCGGTTCGGTGCTGGTGATCTCGCACGACCGCTGGTTCCTCGACCGTATCGCCACCCACATCCTCGCCGCCGAAGGCGACTCGCAGTGGACCTTCTTTAACGGCAACTACCAGGAATACGAGGCCGACAAGAAGAAACGTCTGGGCGAAGAGGGTGCCCAGCCGCACCGGCTGCGCTTCAAGCCGCTGACGCGGGTCTGATCAATTCCGCTCGCGGCGCCGCCAGGAGTGCGCGGCTCCGCGTCACGGGGACTTCCGCCTATGGCCTGCGCTATGCCTTTTTCTGGCGGGCGGCCTCGAGCGCCTTCTTCGGATTGACCAGCGTGCGTCGGCCGTCTGCGGTCTTGTCGGCGGTCGAGACGATGATCTCGATGACCTGCGGCGGCGTCAGCGCAGGATTGACCGCGAGGATCTTGCCGGCGAGGTTGGCCACCTGCGGTGACGCCATCGAGGTGCCTGAGAACGCCACGCGATCGCCGCCCGGCAGGTAGCTTTCCACCTGATAGCCGTTGGCGTGCACCTTCACGGTCGGGCCGTAGCTGGTGAACGAAGCCTCGTCGCCGGCCTTGTCGACCGCGCCGACGGTGAGCAGGTTCGGCAACACGATGTCGGCGGGCGCGTCCTCGGCGAACGAAGCATCCTGGTTCGAGTTGCCGGCGGCCGTGATGAACAGAACTTCAGGCGCGCCCGCGAAGGCCTTCTCGAGCGCCTGCTTGCCGATGTCGAAGTACTCTCGCGCGAGCTTCTTGCGCTCCTCCTGTGTCTTGCCAATGCCGCAGAGCTCAAGATCGTTCTCGATGCCGTTGACGCTGCCGCCCCAGCTCATGTTGACGACGCGCGCCTTGTTGCGCTTGAGAAACTCCACCGTCTCGACGTAGCTCTTCGCATCCTTGCGCGTCTGCTCCAGCGAGGGGCAGGGGTCGGGGATCAACGTGTTGCCGAACTCCATGCGTGCCACCAGCAGCTGAGCGTACGGATTGCCATCCATGGTGATGCCGGCCACGTGGGTGCCGTGCGTGTAGTTGCCGGCGAGGATCAGTTCCTCGATCGTCGGCTTGTACTGCTCACGCGGCAGTGTCGAGAGCAACTGTTTCACTTCGTTGGCCTCTGGGCTGTCCACGTTCGACTGCAGGTCCGAGAAGCCCTTGCTGCGTGCTTTCATGGTCGGCAGGCGCGCCTGCATCGCAGGTGTGAGCACCTGCAGCTCGGTGTTGGTCGGGTTAGCGTACTTGTCGAAGCCGATCAGCACGGGTGCGCCTTTCGCATCCCGCACTACCTGCGACTTGAAGATCGTCGTGTCCACGCCACTGTCCCACACCGCGACGACAACGGGCGCATATGGGCGGCCGGGTTCAAGCGCGACGTCGCGCGCGGCCCAGATGTCTGGTTTCTCGACCTTGTTCGCGGCGAGGTACGCACCGTAGGTGTCGACCAGCGTCTGCTTCAGCGGCAGGCGCAATAGCAGCCCGTAACGGGCGTTGACCAGTCCCGGCGCGAGTTCGCTGCTCAGTGATCCGGATTTGTCCGCGGTCGGCTGTAGGACCTCGTTGATGTAGCCAAGAATGCGGCCTTCGCCGATCAGTTCGGCACTGGCCTTCGCCTCCTTGATGTCGTTGGCGATGACCGGGTACGGCAGCGGCTTCAGCGCGGTCGACATGCTGTTCGCGACGGTCGCCAGGTATTCCGGCCCGGCCGTGGCACCTGCCGCCTTGCGGCCATCGATGATCGCCCGTGCCTGCAGCCCGGTCAGCAGCTTGTCGGCGGGTTTCTCCTGCAGCACGCGTATCTGCTCGATTCGCTTCAGTGCGTCGGCATCCGACCCTCGAGGAGATCGAGCTGCAGCAGGGTGCCCGAGCAGCTGACGCTCGCTCGATTTGTCGGCGATGTCGTACTTCGCGAGGACGGACTCCGTATCGCGCCGGAGCGCCGTGGCAAACTCGGCGAAGGTCTTCGGGTCCTTCACCAGTTGCTCGAGGCTGCCCTTGAGCGGATAGGTGAAGCGCGGCAGATCGGCCGCCTTTTCGATGCGCGGTTTGGTCTGCGCCTGCAGCGCTGGCGACAGGGACAGCAGCAGCACGCAGGACAGGATGCGGATCAACATGGGGGACTCCGGTTCAGGTGAGGGCGGCAGTGTACCGAGGCCCACGCGCTCGGATAATGACGCCATGAACGTGCAAGCCGAGCGACTCGTGTTTGACGCCAGTGGGCGCCCTATAGCGAGCGTTACGGCGACGTCTATGCGAGTCGCGAGGGTCCGCTCGGTCAGGCGCGCCACGTCTTCCTCGCGGGCAACCGGCTGCCGCAACGGTGGCGCGGTCGCGACCAGTTCGTCGTGCTCGAAACCGGTTTCGGTGTCGGCACGAACTTCCTGGCGACCTGGCAGCAGTGGCGCGACGATGTCCGACGCTGCCAGACGATTGCACTTCGTCTCGATCGAACGGCATCCTCTGGCGGCGGTCGACCTGATCGCGGCTGCACCCGCGGAACTGCGCATTCTCGCGCAGCAATTCGCCGCGCGCTGGCCGCTGCCCATGCCGGGCCTGCATCGTCGCGAGTTCGAGGCCGGGGGCATCCTGCTGACGCTGGCTTTTGGCGACGCGCGTGTGATCGCCCGACGCCTCAAGGTCGGGGCCGATGCGATCTATCTCGACGGCTTCGCACCGGACCGCAATCCGGAGATGTGGGAGGCATCGGTGCTCAAGGCGATTGCGCGCTGTGCACGCACGGACGCGACGCTGGCAACGTGGACGACCGCACGGGCCGTACGCGACGCGTTGGCAACCTGCGGCTTCGTGCTCGAGACGCGGCCCGGATTCGGGCACAAGCGCGAGATGCTGGCGGGACGCTACGCACCCGCATGGAAGGTGAGGCGTCACGAGCCTCCAGTGGCTTACCGTGGCGAACGGTCGGCCCTCGTCATCGGCGCCGGCATCGCCGGCATCGCCTGCGCTGAAGCGATGGCCCGGCGCGGGTGGTCGGTGCGGGTGATCGACCGTGCCGCGCGGCCTGCGAGTGCTGGATCCTCGCTGCCCGCGGGGTCTGCTGCACCCCGTGCTGGCGGTCGACGATGCCCGCCTCGCGCGCCTCGCGCGGGCCGGCGTCGCACTGTCGCAGGCGACGCTCGAGCGGGTGGCGCCGGGCGGTCTCCATGACTCGACTCCGGTCTGGCGGCGCGACGGTGCCGCGCAGTTGGCGGACGATGAGGCGACGGGGTCACGCTGGGCGTCCGCCATCGAGCGGCAGGCGCTGCCGCCGGAGTTCGTCGAGCTCTGCGATGCGTCCAGATTGCGTGACCGCATCGGACTGATGCCACGCCGTGGCGGGGTGTGGTGGCCACAGGCGATCACCGCATCGCCCGTGGCGTGGTGCCAGGCGCTGCTCGCTGCTGTCGGGCGTTGAAGTGACCCTCGGCGCGGCCGTGCACGGACTGCGGCGCGATGAGCGTGGGTGGCACGCTTTCGGCGCCGACGGACGCCTCATCGGGGGCGCTGCTGTGGCCATCGTCGCCAGTGCGCTTGACGCTCCGACGCTGCTGCAATCCAACGTCACGCTGCTGTCGGTTCCGGGACGACTGACGCTGCTCGCAAGCGCTGCGCTGGACGCGTTGCGAGCACCTTTGACCGGCGACGGTTACCTGCTGCGGGGCCTTGCGGGCAACTCGCCATCGGCGCGACTTATGAGACGGCGTTGCCCGATGACGCGTGGAAGTCGGAGCTCAGTGACGGGCAGGCGATGGCCGGCAATCTCGCGCGCCTGTCGCGGCTGCTGCGTGATCCGCCCGACGTGAAGACTCTATCCAACGTCGCGGGAGTGCGCTGTGTCGCTCGCGATCGCCTGCCGCTCGCCGGCCCTGCGGCGGACGAAGCGTGCGCCTGGACGCGACGGTTGACCTGAACGGGGCACACCTCGACGACCTGCCGCGGCAGGACGGACTCTATGGCTGCTTCGCGCTCGCATCGCGCGGCCTGGCTCTGGCTCCTCTTCTGGCCGAACTCATCGCGGCGCAGATTGAAGGCGAGCCCCTGCCGCTCGAGCGCGACCTGGTCGAAGCGGTCGATCCAGCGCGGTTTCTGCTGCGTGCGCTGCGACGGAAAGAAAGTGGCCGCGGCGCCATTCCCGCGCTTGTTGCCGGACGTGCCGCACGATAATCTGCGCTGTTGTGATCGTGCGGGAAGCTTCAATGAAATTTTCGTGCTGGTGGGCCGTATTGCTTTGCGCAGCGTTCACGTCACTTCACGCCCAGACTTTCCCGACCAAACCGATCCGCCTCGTCGTACCTTTCGCACCCGGAGGCAGTTCCGAAATCATCGCGCGGTCGGTCGCCGCGGAGATGAGCAAGTCGCTGGGGCAGACGGTGTTCGTCGAGAACAAGCCGGGAGGCGCGGGCACGATCGCGATGCTCGACGTGAAGGCTTCCGCGGCGGACGGCTACACGATGATTCTCGGCCATGTGGGCGTGCTCGCGGTCAATCCGTACGCGATGGCCAAGCACCCGTACGACGTCAACAAGGATTTTGTGCCGGTGGTCCTGCTGGCGCGTGTACCGAGCGTGTTCGTTGTCAGCGCGGCGGTGCCGGCAAGCAGCCTGACCGAATGGGTGAAACTTGCGAAGAGCAAACCCGGTCAGCTTAATTACAGCTCGGCCGGCAACGGCAGTTCAGGTCACCTGACGTTCGAGTACCTGAAGTTGGTGACGGACACCTTTGTCGTTCATATCCCGTATCGCGGCACAGGCCCGCAGCTCACCGACCTGCTCGCCGGGCGCGTCGAAGCCGCGTCCATCGGTGGCCCAGCCGTGATCCAGCACATACGCTCCGGCAAGCTCAAGGCCATCGCCGTCGGATCCGCGGAGCGCTCCTCCGCAATGCCCGACGTCAAGACTGTGGCCGAGCAGGGTTACCCCGGCTTCGAAACATCGCAGTGGTATGGCCTGCTGGTGCCCGTGGGCACGCCAAAGGCGGTTATCGACAAGCTCGCGGCCGAGGCCACGAAGGCGCTGAGGGCAAGCAGCGTGACTGAGCGCTTCGCGTCCGACAGCGCGACGGGCATCGGCGGTACGCCGGATCAGTTCGCCACCTTCATCGCGACTGAACAGAAGCGCTGGCGCGATGTGGTCAAGCGCGCCAACATCGTCATCGATTGACGACTGAGGGTCGGCTCCCGCCGTGTGTCGCGGCGGCTGCAATAGACCGCTACTCCTCTTCTTCCTGCTTGCGCTTGGACGCGAAGTCGGTCGCAAGCTTCTGCTGCAGCAGCGGCGGCGCCTGCTCGTAGTGCGACAGCGTCATCGTCCATGCCGCGCGCCCCTGCGTCATCGCCTTGAGCCGCGCCGAATAGCCCTCCAGTTCGCCGAGCGGCGCCTGGCCTTCGACGACCAGTACGCCCGGTCCCATCGCGCGCGTGCCGGTGATCTGGCCGCGGCGCGATGACAGGTCGCCGGTCACGTCGCCCATGTTGCTCTCCGGCGCCTCGATCTCGACGTTGACGATCGGCTCCAGCACGATAGGACGCGCCTTGGTGAGCGCGTCGAGGAACGCCTTGCGCCCGGCGGCGACGAAGGCGATCTCCTTGGAGTCGACCGGGTGATGCTTGCCGTCGTACACCGTCACGCGCACGTCCTGCATCGGGAAGCCGGCCACCGGGCCCGATGCGAGCACGGACTCGACGCCCTTCTGCACGGCAGGTATGAAGTTGTACGGGATGACGCCGCCCTTGACCTGGTCGACGAACTCGAAGCCGGCGCCGCGCGGCCAGCGGCTCGATGCGCAGGTAGACCTCGCCGAACTGGCCGGCGCCGCCCGTCTGCTTCTTGTGGCGCGCATGGCCTTCGGCGTTGGCCCCGATCGTCTCGCGGTAGGGGATGCGCGGCGGCCGCGTGTCCACCTCGACCTTGTATTGCTGCGCCATGCGCTCGAGCGCCGAGCGCAAGTGCAGCTCGCCCAGCCCGCGCAGGACGGTCTCGTTCAGCACCGCGTCGTGCTCGACGACAAGCGTTGGGTCTTCGGCCGTCATCCGGTGCAGCACTTCGGAGATGCGCTGCTCGTCGCCACGGCGCTTGGGCGCGATCGCCACCCCGCTCATCGGGGTCGGGAACTCGAGCGGACGCATGTGGATCTGGTCCTCGTCGTGCGAGTCGTGCAGCACGCAGTCGAAATCGATCTCGTCGACCTTGGCGACGGCGGCGATGTCGCCCGGAACAGCAGTGGAAATCTCGACGGTCTTGCCACCCTGCAGCATGAACAGGTGCCCGACCTTGAAGGGCTTGCGGCCGTTGCCGATGAAAAGCTGCGTGTCCTTGGTGACCGTGCCCTGGTGCACGCGGAAGACTCCGAGCTTGCCGACGTACGGATCGACGACGACCTTGAACACGTGCGCGAGCACGTGCTTTTTCGGGATCGGGCTCGGAGCGGAATTCCTCGACCGACTGACCGTCGATGATCTCGCCCTTGAAGAACAGCGGCGGGTTGCCTTCGGTCGGATTCGGCAGCAGGCGCTCGAACACCTTGAGCAGTTCGTCGATGCCGGCGCCATTTTTCGCCGAGACGAAGCACACGGGAATCAGATGGCCCTCGCGCAACGCTTTCTCGAAAGGCGCGTGCAGCTGCTCGGCCTCGAGTGCCTCGCCCTGCTCGAGGTACTTCGCCATCAGGTCCTCGTCGACCTCGACCACCTGGTCGATCAGCGCCTGGTGCGCCTCGGCCACCGAGGAGAAGTCGGAGTCGCCCGTCCGGCGTTGAAGAAGCAGTCGACGACGCGCGTGCCACCACCGGCCGGCAGGTTGATCGGCAGGACTTCCTTGCCGAAGGCCGCGCGCAGGTCGGCGAGCAGCCGCGGCAGGTCGACGTTCTCGGCGTCGATCTTGTTGACGATCAGCACGCGGCACAGCTTGCGACGGGCCGCCCAGTCCATCATGCGCGAGGTGATCATCTCGATGCCGGTCTGCGCGTTGACGACGATCGCCGCGGTCTCGACCGCGTCGAGCGCGCCGATCGACTGGCCGATGAAATCCGGGAAGCCGGGCGTGTCGAGCAGGTGGACACGGGTGTCGGGCATGTCGAGGTGCAGCACCGACGTGCGCAGCGAGTGCAGGAAGGTCTTTTCGAGCGGTCGAAGTCGCTGACGGTCGTTCCCTTTTCGACGCTGCCCGCGGCGGCGATCGCGCCGGTCGCGCGCCAGCAACGCCTCTGCGAGCGTGGTCTTGCCTGCACTGCCGTGGCCCAGCAGGGCCACGGTCCGCAGTTTCTCCGTCGAATAGGACATTGCCTCTCCTTGGCCGTTTTGTTCTGGTGCGAAAGGCGACGTTACGCCCGGTCGTCCGCCCTGTCAGCCGGCCGACCCTGGGGTGCGACGTGGGCTTGATGTCCGACAAGCGGACCGACGGCGCGGCCTGCCCGTTGCCTTCCCGCTTTCAGGGCGCTTGACACTGCCGCCGCGTCAATTCGTCTCACCGCGGCTACACATTCGACGGACGGGCGCACACAATTTCATTTCAGCCCGAACTTCTCAACCACGAAAGGGGCACCCGATGGACGTATTCAACACCCCCGGCGCTTTCAGCTGGAGCGAACTCTTGACGACCGATCCTGCCGCGGCCAAGGCGTTCTACTCGAAGCTGTTCGGCTGGGGCACCAAGGACATGCAGATGTCGAGCGGCTCCTACACGACGTGCCAGGTCGGAGATGAGTCGGTTGGCGGGATCATGCGCATGCCGGCCGATGCCGCCGGCATGCCGCCGATGTGGGGCGTCTACGTCACGGTGCTGGATGTCGACGAGACGATCCGACAGGCGGAAAAGCTCGGCGGCGCGGTCGTGATGCCGCCGATGGACGTCGAAGGTGTCGGTCGCATGGCCGTGCTGCGCGACCCCCAAGGCGCAAGCTTTTCCGTCATCAAGTACGCGTTCCCGGCGCAATAGACGACACGGCTGGCTCAGCCGCCGGCCGCGCGCTGTCGCGTTAGATCAGCCGTCGCTTACTGCAAGATCGGTCGCCCGGCGCCGGCCAGGTGTGCTTCAGTGCTGCTTGACAAAACCGCGGCGCGTGTCGATTTCGCTGTCGAGCAGGCGTCGTGCCGAATCGAAGGCGTCCCGAGCGGCGACAAAGACGTCCTCGTCGGCTTGACGGGTGATCGCATATTCGTTGCCCTTGACGTGCAGATCCAGCCGCACACGGTATTCGCGCCCTTTGGCGCTATGGCGTGTTTCGGAAGTCACTGCCACGTGCAGTTGCGTGATCGCCGGTGGAACTTTCCGAGCTTCTCGGCCTTTTCGTGGATCGCCTGTTCAAGCGCCTCCGAACGGTCCATGTGATGAAACGTGATCTGGATCGGGAACGTCATTGGGTTCTCTCTGCTTTACTCGACACCACTTTTCATGGTGGCCCGGCTTCGGCCGCTGGCGTTGATGGCGGTCAATGGCGAAGGATCGGGGTTGCCGCCCGGCAACGCGTTCAACGTCCGCTTCTCTAGCCTCGCTTCATCTTCATGCGCTGTTCGGCGGCGCGACTGCGGGCCTTCCATTCCGCGAGTTGCTTGCGGCGATCCAGCAGCGTCATGGTTTCACGCCGGATCTCACGTCGCAGCTTGTGAAA
>CAWDEO010000005.1:0-33625 GCA_963801405.1 uncultured beta proteobacterium
GCGTCATCGCGGCAACGTGATCGACATCCCGCTGCCGATCGGCGGGCCGGCTTCGGTTGGACTGATCGTGATTCTCGGCATTCTTGTCTATTCTTGGGTGCTGGCGCGGCCGCGTCGCGTCAGCGCCGTTGCCGCTTCCCCCCCGTGCCGGTAGCGGCAACCTTCAATGCATTCAAATGGGTCGGCGGCGGCGCAACAGCACCAGAGCTCGTCTGCGTTGCACTGCTGAGCCTCGCGCCGGTGCCGGCGAGCTGGTTCGTGGTGCGCATGCAGAGGCGCCTGAAGGTCTGAACGGGTGGACCTGACAGCGGCTTTGCCGAATTGCCGGCCGCTGGGACAGCTTTTCAAGGTGCCGCCCACTGGCGCGCTCTGTGCATGATGTACTACTTTGGAATTTCTGTTGCTGGCACCCGTCAGCGATCTCACCGCGAAGCGCCCCATGCTGCCCTGGCAGGAACTCTCGCTGAAGATCGCCGTCACCGCACTGGTGCTGGCGGTGGTACTGCCGCTGGTCGGATTTGCCTTCACGCGCGACGGCTCCGCTGGCCTGCGGGCATTGCGCACCGGTGCCATCGTTCTGGGCGTCGTCGCGCTGATCGCCGGCGTGGTCGCCGCGCTGGGCGAAATCTGGCGCTAGTGTTCCGGCGCCACCTGTGGGGTGACCGTCAGCCGGCTTCCGCCTCGAGCACCTGCGGCGGGAGCGGCGCGTCGAGCGCCGCGCAGACCATCCTCAGACAGACCGCCGATTTCCAGTTCGTCTCGCCGTCCACGAACGCGAGCGCGGTCGCGGCCTTGATCAACAGGGGTTTGACCAGCGGTGCCAGCTGATTGAGCCGATCCAGCGCGGCTGTGACGTCGTCAAGGCGAACGTCGGCGGCCGGTACGAACACCAGTTCCACGTCGCGCAGCGTGACGGCCCCGGCGTTGAACGCGTGCTCGGCACGGTCCGGCGCACGTACGGCAGCGACCAGCGACAGCACCAGGCCGACCTCGCCTGAAAGCGGCGCGAGTTCAGCAAAGCGCACCGGGACGGCGCGACCGGAGTCTGGACCGAGGCGCCGCTTCAATATCGTGAACAGCAGGAACTCGGGCACAGTCAAGCGGCCATCGGCCGCAATCAGCAAGTGTGCGGTGCGCAGCAACGACGTCCGCGCTTCAAGCGGCAGCTTGCGTAGCGCGGGCATGGCGACGTCCACCAGCGGCTGACGTGCGCCCGGCGGCAGACGCTGGATCTGGTCATGACAGCCATCGGCAATCGTCGCTGCTTCGGCCCCGTAGGCTTCCGCGATCAGCGCACGCTGCTGGCCGCGCAAATCCTGATCCTTGTCAACGAGCATGGCCAACACCAGGAGCTGAGCCCGCATGCCGTCGCTGGCTGCACGCCGCAGTGACTCGATCAGCGCGCGCTGATTCTCGTCGAGCGCGAAGTCACGATTGCGCGGTGGCCGCACCGTTCCGATCTCGGCAGCGACACTCGCGGCGGCACCCGTACCGGCTGCCATCAGGCCCGCGACCGGACTGGTGTGGTCCGGCAGTACGTCGGCCGACTGCGCCACCGCGGTCAGGGCGGCCACCGACGGCACGTACTGGATCGGCGAGCGCGGCCGCATGGGTTCCTGCGCCGGTTCGAGGCCGCCCAGCGCGAGCGCGACGGCATTCTCCGGCGCCGGCAAGGAGCCCACGGCCCGGCCGTATATGCGACGCAGTCGCTCGTCCATCGGCGGATGGGTCGCGAAGATACCGCGCACGAAACTCGGTCGCGCTGCACCGAGGAACAGGTGTGAAAGCGACTCCGCCTGCGGATGATCGATCCGCGAGCCGAGCCCGGACTGCTCGGTAAGACCGGCGATCTTGCGCAGCGCGCCCCCGATGCCATCCGGATTCCGGGTGAACTGCACGGCACTGGCGTCGGCCAGGAACTCGCGCTGGCGTGACACACCGGCCTTGATCAGCCGACCGAAAAATACACCGATGTAGCCGAGGATCCACAGGGCCAGCCCGGCCGCGACCAGCGCCGCGATGGCGCTGCCGCTGCTGCGGCTTCCACCGCGAGTGCGACCGCCGAGCTCAAGCAGGAATCGCCCGGCCAGCGCAACAATCAGCAGACCGTACAGCACACCGATCAGGCGCAGGTTGAGCCGCATGTCGCCATTCAGGATGTGCGAGAACTCGTGCGCGATCACGCCCTGTAATTCGTCTCGGCTGAGCCGGGTGAGCGCGCCGCGGGTCACGGTCACCACGGCATCGTTAATCGAGTGCCCGGCCGCGAATGCGTTAATGGAGGTCTCGGCGTCCATCACGAACGCGCGTGGCATCGGCACGCCGGAGGCGATCGCCATCTCCTCGACGATGTTGAGCAGCCGGCGGTCGAGCAGGTCACGGGTCGAGGTATCGACTTCACGCGCGGCCACCATTTGCGCCACCGCGACGCCGCCGGCCTTAAGGCGGTTCATCTCGATAAGCGTCCCGCCGAAGATCAGACCGAGCACCACCGCGGTGTTGGTGAAATAGAAGCCAGTCGGAAGGGCGCCACCTTGCCAGCGCAGGCCGACCGGGGCCGCGAAGACGTGGAACAGTACGGCCGCAGCGATGTTGACCGCGAGGACGATCGCGACCACGGCCAGCACAAACAGCACGACGAGCCGCCGGCTGTTGCGCCGGGCGGTCTCCTGGTGTTCAAAGAAATTCATCGTGCGCGCGCCGGAGGCGCTGGCCCGTCAGCCCGCGTGCGGGTCCGATGTCCGCTCAGCTGCGTGCGTTAGAACTGGACGCGGACAGGCTTGCGCTCTTCTTCGCCTTCCGTCGCCTGGAGCAGTTCGGCCGGTGCAAACGAAAACATGCCGGCGATGACATTGGTCGGGAATTGCTGTGCCGCCGTGTTGTACGTCATCACCGAGTCGTTGAAGGCCTGGCGCGCGAACGAGATCTTGTTCTCGGTGCCTGTCAGCTCCTCGGTGAGCTGCATCATGTTCTGGTTCGCCTTCAGGTCGGGATACGCTTCGACCAGCGCGAAGAGGCGCGAGAGCGCTCCGGACAGGGCTCCTTCGGCAACGATCAACCCCTGCATCGCGCTGGCGCTGCCGGGATCGGCGGCCGCGGCTGCGTTGGCCGTGACGGCCGAATTGCGGGCGCTGATCACTTTCTCCAGGGTCTCGCGCTCGTGCTTCATGTAGCCCTTGGCGGTCTCGACCAGATTGGGAATCAGGTCATAGCGACGCTTGAGCTGAACATCAATCTGCGCGAATGCATTCTTGAACTTGTTACGCAGGCTCACCAGCCGGTTGTAGGCGCCGACCACCCAGAACACGGCAACCGCGACAATGACCAGTATGACAATCCAGCCCATCATGCCTCCCGTCAGAAACATTCCCGTCGCCGACGCGCCGATCGGCACATCGCGAGCGGCGCACTATAAGTCAAGGCGCCCACGACGCAACGTCGAAAGTGACCGTTGATCACCTGATAACCGCCGGTAATGAGTAGCGCGTTAGCGGTGCTCGATTGGCGCGCACAACCGAAAGGTGAGTACCTCGACCTTCACTTCATGTGAATCGCGATCACCCTGCAACGACCGACCGCTCGGGCCGCGAGGCCCCGAGCGGGACACATTTCACCGTGCCAGCATCGCTAATGGCGACGCAGTTGGATGCCTTCGAAGGCACCGAGCAGCACATGGCCACCCGCACGGCGCCTTCGCCGGCGCGGCGTTGGTTCCGGTCGCTTCGCTTAACGTTGCTGCGCGACATTCGCTCGCCGCCGCTACGATGTCTTTGGTCACTTTCTTTGCCAAGACAACGAAAGTAACCGGCCGCGCGCCGTGAGCGGTCGGGCTTAGAAGATCGACAGCGCTGTTCGCACCAGCGCCGGACTACTTGGGGGGTGTCCCTGCCGGCGCAGCCGGAGTAGCCGCGGGCGCCGGCGCTGAGCTGCCGCCCATCGCCCGCCGGCGATCGACTTCCTCCTGCGTCGCATACTCAAACACCTTCACGACCTGCTGCACACCGGAGACCTTGCTGGCCACCAACGCTGCCACCTGGCCTTCGCGCTCGGTGACATAGCCCAGCAGGTAGACGATGCGACGTTCAACGACGATCTCGATCGAATTGAACGCGATCTCCTTCGTGTTGATGAAGGACCCGCGTACCTTGGTCGCGAGCGCGGTGTCGGAGGTGCGGTCCGACAGCGACGACGGCGGTGCGATCGCGAGTTCATTGATGACTGCGCGTACGTTCAGCGATGCCGCAGCGATTTCGCCGGCCTTCGCCTTGGTAGCTTCGTTCGGCACTTCGCCCGTCAGCAAGACCCGACGATCGAAGCTGTTGACGGCGATGTGAACCGGCTGGTCCTTGAATGCGGTACTCAATTCATTCGCCAGGCGCAGCTGGATGGTCTGATCGTCGACCTGCGCTCCCGTCGTGCGGCGGTCGGTGACGACCATCGCGGTTCCGGCGACGACAACTGCCACCACCAGTGGCGCGCACGCCGTCAATGCAAAACTGGCCACGAGCGCGCCGCAGGCCATGCGTGCAATCAGTTGCTTCATGTCAACTCCGGTTTTCAGGCCGCGAAGGCGTCGCGGATCCACTCGATTGTGCCATCGCCCGACACACTGACCACGTCGAAGCGGCGCGCGGGCCAGCGCTCGCCAATGCGCTCGAGCAGCCAGTGTTGCGCGGCGCGCATGAGGCGCTTCTGCTTGCAGCGATCCACACGTGCGGCCGCGCCGCCAAACGCGCTGCTGCGCCTCATCCGTACTTCGACAAACACGATCTGCTCGCGTTCCCGCGCGATGAGATCGAGTTCGCCTTCGGGGTGGCGGGCATTGCGAGCAATCAGCGTGCACACTCCAGTCGCCAGCCGCCGCGAGTGTAGTTTCCCCGCGGCCACTATTACCGCGCAATCTCGACGCGCTCGACCTTGCCGTCCTGGTAGATGGCCACCAACGGCGTGCGTTCGACGCGCAGCGACTGCGCGCGGTCGATCTTCAGACGTCCGGTCACGCCGTCGAGGTCGAAGCGGCGTTCACCTTTCATCCAGACCAGGGCAATTCGATAGGCATCGATGCCCAGCGCATAGAGCCGGCTCATCTCGGTGGTCATGGCCGTCGGAGACGCGGGATAGATCATGACGGCCGGGTGATCCGGTTGCAGCAGCCAGGGCATGTCGGTGAATCGCACGCCATCCAGGTCATGCGCGAGCGAGGCCGCCGTCGGCGATGCGCGAGGGTCGCCTGCATACAGCATCGAGGTCCCGAAGACCTGCGCCTCGCGCGGGATCAGCCCTCGCACCTGCGCTGCATCCCGTGCCGTGAGCGCCAGAAAGACGGCCTCCAGTGACGGTGTCGCGAGCAGCGCGGCGGCACGTGAGGCGGCTTCCGGACTCCACTCGACCTGGACCGGTACGTCCCCGGCCGCACGCAATGCATTGACGTAGGCTTGGGCAATCCTGCGCTCGAGACCGCCCGGCCGCGCCACGACTGCCACGCGCGGACGCGCATCGGCGCGGCGCGTTCCGACGAACTCGGACAACGCCACCTTCACGATGCGCTGCGCCTCGACCTCGAGCGACAACGCGACCGCCAGCATGTTGGCGGTCGCGCCATTGTCGAACTCCGGAAAATTCAGCACGACCATGGGCGTCGTCGCCCGCTGCCCTTCGACGACATCATTCACCGCTGCGCGCGGCAACGGGCCGACGACCACCCCGACGCCGCGCTCGCGCGCCGATGCCAGCGCCGCAGCCAGCTGCTCGGAGCTGTCGTCCAATTCGACGACCTGCAGCGTGACCGCCTCGCCAGTGGCCTTGTGGGCAGCGAAGAAGCCCTGACGCAGGGCTTCGGCGGGCTGGGCGAAACCGGTGGACTGCGCCGGCAGCAACAGCACGACTGTAGGACGCTCCATCGTCTCGGCCGGCTGGCCCAGCGCCGGGCCAGCCGGCTGCGCGTGCACGCCCCATGCGACACTTGCTACTAGCAGCAGCAGGACGCGCATCGGAGAACTCAGGGGCATCGGACAGTCCATGAATCGGCGTGATCAACCACGGCTCGACGGGCTGACCGTCATGGCGGGGCTGGCCGAGCAGGAAATGCCGGCTGGGGCATTGTATGTAGTTGGCTTGCCAATCGGCAACGCTGCCGATATCACGCTGAGGGCGCTCTGGGTGCTATCGCACGTGGACGCGGTCGCAGCCGAGGACACCCGGGTCACGGGACCGCTGCTGGCCCGCTACGGCATTGATACGCCGCTCGTGGCCGCGCACCAGCACAACGAGCGACGGCTGTCCGGCACGATCGTCGAACGGCTGCGGGCGGGCCAACGAATCGCGCTCGTCACCGACGCGGGAACGCCGGGCATCTCGGACCCCGGCGCGATGATCGCGCGCGCGGCGCTCGACGCCGGACTGCGGGTCATTCCCATTCCGGGGGCCACCAGCACCGCCACTGCTATCTCGGCCGCGGGCCTGACGAAAGGTTGCTTCCGCCACATCGGATTCCTCCCCACCGGCGCGCGTGAACGCGAGCGGCAGCTGCGACAGGTTGCGGCGGACCCCGACGCCAGTGTTCTGTTCGAGGCGCCGCACCGCATTCGCGCACTGCTTGCGGCACTGGCGGGGCTGCTCGCGGCCGATCGTCGGGTCGTGATCGCGCGCGAGATCACCAAGAAATTCGAGTCGATCTCCGCTCATCCGGCGGCCACGCTGGCCGACTTGGCCGCCGAGGAGCGCGGCGAGTATGTGGTGATCATCGACGCGTCAACCGAGGCCACCGTCAGCACACTCGACGACAGCGCCCGCGGCTGGCTCGCGGCGCTGCTGGAAGTGCTGCCGCCGGCACGCGCCGCGGCAGTGGTCAGCCAGATGACGGGAGTGGCGCGCGCCATCGTCTACGACGCGGCCCTTGCACTGCGTCGAGAAGCCCCGTCAGCGCACGAACGCACCCCACGCTGAAACCCGCTGGGCCCGACTCGCAGCACCGGGGCAGTTCGATGCGACGTACTCAGCGCAGCAAGACCGTCGTTGGGCGTTCGAGCAGGCGTTCCAGTTCGCGCGCCAGGGACAGCGCGGAATCACGGTCCGACATCGCTCCGACAAGCACACGGTAGACGCCGCCATCGCGCTCGACGCGGGGGGCGCGCGCGGGGAGTTCTCCGGAGTTCTCAACGAAGGCGAGCAATGCGGCCGTATGCCCGGCCAGCGCGTCCGCGTTGGACTCCTGAGCAAAGGCGCCGAGTTGCACGGCCCAGCCGCGCGCCGGCTCCAGCGCTGCCGACGTCGACTTCGACGATTCGGGCAGCGAGGCGGCCAACGCTGCCCCCTGAGTGGCAACCGGCAGCGCGACAGCGGGCGCCGGGGCGACTGCCTGAACCGACTGCGATGGCACGCTCCCCCGCGCGCCACTCGCCGGAGGCGGCGCCGCGGCGATGCTCGACACCGGACTCGTTCCACGACGGTAGTCGCCGCTCGCGATCTGGACGGTTGTGATGCGTTCGATTTCGACTTCCCCGGTGCCTGCGGCCGCAATGCCAAGTTTGGCCGCGGCCGCATAGGAAAGATCGATGATGCGATCGTGTTTGAACGGTCCGCGGTCGTTGACCCTGACAATGACGCTACGGCCGTTGCGCACGTTGGTCACCCGGACATAGCTCGGCAGCGGGAGGGTCGGATGCGCCGCCGTCATCCCAAGCATGTCGTAGAGCTCTCCGGTAGCGGTCCGGTTGCCGTGAAACTGCCGCCCGTACCAGGACGCCATCCCGCGCTGGGAAAACGAAACGTCGCCGGTCAACGGCGTATATGTGCGTCCGAGTGCGGAATACGGCTTGCTGGACCCGCGGTGCGGCGGCTCGACGCGCGGCTCGGCATCGGGAATTGCCACGGCGTCGGTCGGTACGCGGTCTGGGGGCCCATCGTCCTGGTAATAGACGCTTTTCTTTGAGGGTGTCGTACTGCACGCCGCCAGCAAGAAGGCAAGCGCGGCGACCGTCAGCAGGCGCGCGCGGGCCGGCATCAGCTCTGGACCAGCTTCCGATTGGCGGCGATCGACATCAGCATGCCGCACGCCATGCCCAGCGTGACCAGCGCCGTGCCGCCGTAGCTGATGAAGGGCAAAGGCACGCCCACCACCGGCAGGATGCCGCTGACCATGCCCATGTTGACGAACGCGTAAGTAAAGACGATGAGGCCGATCGCCGCGGCGAGCAGTCGAGCAAACAGGGTTGGCGCGTTAAGCGAGATCGCCAGCGCCCGCCAGATGAGCGCACCGAAAAGCGCCAACAGCACCAGGTTACCGACCAGGCCGAACTCTTCTGAGTAGACGGCAAAGATGAAATCACTTGTGCGCTCAGGGATGAACTCCAGATGGGTCTGGGTGCCCTGCATCCAGCCCTTGCCGAAGGCGCCTCCCGAGCCGATCGCGATCATCGCCTGCAGCGTGTGGAAGCCCTTGCCCAGGGGATCTGTCGAGGGATCGATCAGGGTCAGGATGCGTTCGCGCTGGTAGTCGTGCATCAGGGTCCACGCCAGCGGCAACGAGGCGAGGCCGACCACGATCATCACGGCGAGCCATCGCCAGGGCAGACCGGCAAAGAAGATGACAAACGAGCCTGCTGCGAGCACCAGCAGGGCCGTGCCCAGATCGGGCTGCTTCACGATCAGCGCGACCGGCACCAGCACGATGACGCCCGCGATGACGAAGTCATAGCTGCGCAGGCCGCCCTCCCGCTTGTGGAAGTACCAAGCCAGCATCAGCGGCAACCCGAGCTTCATGATCTCCGACGGCTGGATGCGCCCTACGCCGATGTCGAGCCAGCGCTGCGCCCCCTTAACAATCACTCCGCCCACGGCCGTCGCCACCAGAAGACTGACTCCAACCAAATAGATCGGCACGGCGATCCGCATCAGGAGCTGTGGCGACAGGTTGGCCATCACGAGCATGACGGCGAGCGCGACGCCGAAGTTGCGCAGTTGATCGGTGACACGCCACGGGAAGTCATTGCCGGCCGAGTACAGGGTCACGAGGCCGATGACACCGAGGCAGCCGACGATCGCGAGCAGCGCCGGGTCGAAGACCGTGATGTAAGGCCGGACCATCATGCCGAAGCGACGGGCGAACGACGACTGCGTCATCGCGTGCTCCGCGTCGTCGTCGTCGGAGCCACCGCCACGGTGCGCGGCACCTCTTCGTCGTCGTCGCCGTCGTCCTGGACAGCGGGCCCGGTGGGCTTCTTGCCGAGCAGGTAGTAGTCGATCGCCGCCCGCGCGATCGGCGCCGCGGCGCGTGCGCCGAAGCCGCCGTTTTCCACCAGTACCGCGATTGCGATCTTCGGATCCTCGGCCGGCGCGAAGGCGATGAAGAGCGAATGATCGCGGTGGCGTTCGGCCACACGCGCCTCGTTGTACTTCTCCCCCTGCTTGATGCCGACGACCTGTGCCGTGCCGGTCTTGCCACCGACCTTGTACGGCGCTCCCTGGAACGCGACGCGCCCGGTGCCGCTGATGTTGACGTCGACCATGGCATCGCGCACGAACTTCATGTGCTCGGACTTCACCGGAATGCGGTAGCTCTCCTTCGGCACGGTCAGGCGCCGCTCCCCAGTGCGCAGGTCCTCCACTTCCTTGACCAGATGCGGCTTCATCACCACGCCGTCGTTGGCGAGGTTCGCCGTGGCATGCGCGAGCTGCAGCAAGGTAAACGAGTTGTAACCCTGGCCGATGCCGATCGAGATCGTCTCACCGGGGTACCACTTCTGCTTGAAGCGACGTTCCTTCCAGGCCGTCGACGGCAGGATGCCGGTCTGTTCGCCCTCGACGTCGATGCCGGTGATCTGGCCGAAGCCCCATGGCTTCATGAAGTCGTGGATCGTATCGACCCCGAGGTCATTTGCGACCTGGTAGTAGTAGATGTCGCTCGACCTGACGATCGACGCGTGCATATTGACCGCGCCCAGCGGCACTTTGTTCGAATCGCGGAAGACGCGATTGCCGAACACGAACGTGCCGCCATCATGAATCACCGTCTCCGGCCTGCGCTTGCCGGTCTCGAGCGCCGCGAGGGCGAGGAACGGCTTGTAGGTAGAGCCTATTGGATATGTGCCTCGCAGGGCGCGATTGAGCAGCGGCTTGTCGGGATCGTTGTTGAGCTCGTCCCAGCTCTTCGGGTCGATGCCATCGACGAACAGATTGGGGTCGAACGTCGGCATCGACACAAACGCCAGCACGTCGCCCGACTTCGGTTCGATCGCAATCAGTGCGCCACGCCGGTCGCCGAAGGCCTGCTCGACGACCCGCTGCAGTTCGATGTCGACCGACAGCGTGAGGTTGTTGCCCGGCATCGGCGACGCACGCTTCAACGTGCGAACGGCACGGCCGCCAGCCGTGATCTCCACCTCCTCCACCCCGGTGACGCCGTGCAGTTCAGGCTCGTAGCTCTGCTCTATGCCGAGCTTTCCAATGTGTTCCGTGCCGTGATAGGCCGCCGGATCGCTCATCTTCTCGATGCGTTCCAGGTCACGCTGCGATATGCGGCCGATATAGCCCAGCATGTGCGACCCGGTCTGTCCCAGCGGGTAATCGCGGAAGAGCCGCGCGCGCAGATCCACACCCGGGAACCGGAAGCGCTGGGCAGTGAAACGTGCCACTTCCTCATCGCTGAGGCGGGTCCGGATCGGCACCGTGTCGAAGCGCTTCGTGTCCTCCAGCAGCTTGCGGAAGCGGCGCCGATCGCGCGGCTGGATGTCGACCACCTGCGCCAGCCGATCGATTGTCTGATCGAGCTCCGCCACCTTGGACGGTGTGATTTCCAGCGTGTAGGCAGAGTAGTTGCGGGCGATGATTCGGCCATGTCGGTCCTTGATCAGACCGCGGTTCGGCGTAACCGGCAGCACCGCGATCCGATTGAGTTCAGCCTGCGCGAGGTAGTCGTCATGCTTGACGACCTGCAGCCACGCGAAACGCGCACCCAACGACGCAAAGCAGGCGATGACGAATGCCATCGCGACCAGCACGCGGAGCCTGAAGTAGTGCACTTCGCGCTCGGGATTGCGCATCGCGGATGAACGCGGGCCGAACGACAGCTCGTCGCCGCTTGAGCGGCGACGTCGGCGCGGCCGAAAACTAATCGACATGACGGCGAGGCGCGCGGGTGCGTACCGCATTGGCGGCGCGGCGCCGCGGCAGACGCGTCAGACCAGGGACAGGCACTCGGAGGAATGGCGCCGAAGCGCGGGCACGGAACGGGGTGGATTATAGGAGCGCACTGCGTACGGCATGTCCCGAAAACGAGGCAAATCGACGCCCGCCCGGGCCGCCGGCGTCGACAGAACAAGGGCCGGCGGCCGAACCAACTCCCCAGGGCAGCCGGATTGCCCTCCCCGCCTCCGACAGGACGACGAGGCGCCCGCGAAATAGGCTGTAGGTTTCAACTGCCGCTTTGACCGGCCACAACGCGGAACCGGCGATCGCGCCGATGATGGATACAGGAGTGAGCTTGGACCGAACGATGCGGTCCCATGGATTCGTGTGCCTGCTCGCGGCCGCGAGCCTCGCGCTCGCCGGTTGCGCCGAACTTCTGCCGAAGACAAACGTGCGGACCGAGGTGCAATGGAAGACCTTCGACGACGCGAAGGCGATGGTCGAAGCCATCAAACCCTACACCACCACCAAGGCCGATCTTGTCGCTGTCGGCGTCTCCGCGCTCAATCCGGCCGTGACCCTGCTCTCGCACGTCGACGTGGCCGTCCGCTTCCCGATCGGCGGCGTGCTCAACGAGTCGGATGTCGACCCGCGGCATTCGCGACTGCCTGAAGGCGGGTAAGGCGTGCAGCGGCTACCAGCTGAACATCAAGCGCATCGACAGTGACCGTATCGGCAATTTCTGGCTCGACGCCTTCCGCTTCCGACGCGAAACCGAGTCGACTGGCTGGACCTTCACCGCGCCTCATCCTGTTCGTGCAGGACCGCGCCGTGTACGCGGTCTACGGTGGCCAGCCGAACCTGCACGAACTCCAGGTCGAGCGCAATCCGCTCGGCCCGCTGCAGGGCTGGGGCGACTGGGTGAGCGGGCAAATCTACAAGTAAACGCCGTCCGTCGTACGCCACCCTGCAGGCCGCACGTGCGCTGACGGCGGGAACGATCGGCTTGCACGTCGGACTTGGGGCGGCTCGGCGCCCGACCGCAGCACAATGCCCCGGCTGCCACCCTGGCCAGGCCGCCCCACGGGAGGGTGTGGGCACCCCTGCCGACACCCTCCCCGACGGGCCGGCAGGGACGGCACACCCCCTCAAAGGAAGGTACGTCGCGGTTCGGCCGGCATGCAGCCGTACTACTGCGAAGCGCGCAGCGGCTGCGAAGCGGGCCGACTGCATGGCCGTTCCGGTCCGAGTGCACGTGCGGCCGGACAGCGGTCGTGAACACGAGGACCGCGCCCCCATCGCGTACACGCGTGAGTCGCCGCTAGAGCGGCCGAGTCTCGTCCCGATCGACCGGTCGCCGCTGGGGAGCCAGCAGCATCCAGGCGACCAGTGGCCAAATGGCTGCGCCGACGAAACTCTGCGCAAAGTAGATCCAGCCGGGCCAGTCGCCGCCGACCCACATGCGTATGGCGAGGGAGGCCAACTGTGACAGCAGCAGCAGCGGCAGGACGTGCACCGCCTGTGCTCCGAGCGGAAACCACTGGATGCGCCGATGCAGTGTGATCGCCCCATACGAGATCAGCGTGTAGGCCAGCGCATGCTGGCCAAACAGCGCGCCCTCGTGCACGTCCATCAGCAATCCGAACACGAACGAGGCGCCCATGCCGACGCGCCGCGGCTGATGCACGTTCCAGAATGCAAGCGCCAGCGCAAGAAAGTCAGGCGCCACAGGCAGCGCGCCCCCAGGGCATCAGGTTCAGCAGCAGCGCAACGATCAGCGAGAACCAGATGAACAGCGGGTTCGCCGGGCGCAGCAGATATTCGCGGCGTGACAACCCGCGGTCGATGGCGTCGATCGGATCCGTGGCCCGCAGGGCGAAGGAGTCGCGCACCCAGCGGTGCACGCGTGCGATCGCGCTCATCGCCTGCCGCTGCCCCGTCGCGCCGGAAGGTCTGCCTGTGCCGGGCTAGGCGCTGCCGGCAGCGCCGTCGGCTCGGCCAGCAGCACCAACAGGTAGGCGTGATTTTCCACGCCGGCAGAGGGCGTCAGCACGATGCGGGCGAACTGGTCCTTCGCCGCACGCTCCACCGAGATGACCTTGCCGACCGGCAGTCCGACCGGGTAGACGCCGTCGAGTCCCGACGTCACGGCCATGTCGCCGTTCTCGACATCCGCGTTCGCGCGCCATGAAGCGCAGATCGAGCGTGCCCGGGTCGGCACCACCGAAGGCGACGCCGCGCAGGCCGTTGCGCACGATCTGAATCGGGATCGACTGATCCTTGTCGGTCAGCAGCGTGACCTCGGAGGTGTTTCGAAACACGCGGGTCACCTGTCCCACGACCCCGAGATCGTCGATGACCGGGCTGCCGGCACGCACGCCGTCGTCGGTCCCGACATGCAGCACGAGCTTGTGCGAGAAGCGGTCACGCGATTCGTAGAGGACCGTTCCGAGGATCGGCATTGTTGCGCGATCGCTCACGCGCCGCGAGCAGCTTGCGCAGTCGATCGTTCTCCTGCTCCGACTGCTTCGCCTGCAGCAGCGCCTGGGCGCTTTCCACCTGCCGGCGCTTCAGCGCTTCGTTTTCACGCTGCAGCGTCGACACCGACGTGAAGTAGTCGCCGACGGCATCGACGATGCGACCCGGCACCAGCAGCGCCTGCTGCACGGGATAGAGCACGACACCGACACCGACGCGGACCGTCTCCAGCGCCTTGATCCGCGAGTCGATGATGATCAGCGCGATCGCCAGAAACGCGAAGAACGCCAGCCGCGCGCGCGCGGACACGCCCTGGTTGAATAGTGGTGGGGGGCCGTATTCCATTATTCAGGCGCGCAAAAGTGCAAACCTACTTTTGCGCGACTAGCTAGCGAAAAATCGGTGGCAAAGCCACACGATTCTTCGAGTCAACGGCAGGAGGAAACCGACGAGGCCACTGCGTCGGCGGCATCAGCCGGTGGCGAAGATGGTGCCGAGCTTGTCCATGCGCTCGAGCGCGATGCCGCAGCCGCGCACGACGCAGGTCAGCGGTTCTTCGGCCACGACGACCGGCAGGCCGGTTTCCTCCATCAGCAGCCGATCGAGGTCGCGCAGCAGCGCGCCGCCGCCGGTGAGCATCATGCCGCGATCGGCGATGTCGGCACCGAGTTCGGGCGGCGTCTGCTCGAGCGCGATCTTGACGCTGGAGACGATCTGGTTCAGCGGATCGGTCAGCGCCTCGAGGATCTCGTTGCTCGAGATCGTGAAGCTGCGCGGAATGCCTTCGGACAGGTTGCGTCCCTTGACTTCCATCTCGCGCACTTCGGAGCCCGGGAACGCCGAGCCGATTTCCTTCTTGATCAGTTCCGCCGTCGGCTCGCCGATCAGCATGCCGTAGTTGCGGCGGATGTAGTTGATGATCGCCTCGTCGAACTTGTCGCCGCCGACGCGCACGCTGCCCTTGTAGACCATGCCGCCGAGTGAGATCACGCCGACTTCGGTCGTGCCGCCGCCGATGTCGACCACCATCGAGCCCGACGCTTCGGACACCGGCAGCCCGGCGCCGATCGCGGCCGCCATCGGTTCCTCGATCAGGAACACCTGCGACGCACCGGCCGCTTCGGCCGATTCCTTGATCGCGCGCCGCTCGACCTGCGTCGACCCGCACGGCACGCAGATGATGATGCGCGGGTTCGGCGCGAACAGGCTCGATGGGTGCACCATCTTGATGAACTGCTTGAGCATCTGCTCGGTCACCGTGAAGTCGGCGATGACGCCGTCCTTCATCGGGCGGATCGCCTCGATGTTGCCCGGCACCTTGCCGAGCATCTGCTTGGCTTCCTTGCCGACGGCCTGGATCGTGCGCTTGCCGTTGGGGCCGCCTTCCTGGCGGATCGCAACGACCGACGGTTCGTCGAGCACGATGCCCTTGCCACGCACGTAGATCAGCGTGTTGGCGGTGCCGAGGTCGATCGCGAGGTCGTTGGAAAAATAGCTGCGGAGAAAACCGAACATGACTGCCTTTTGTGGATGCGCTGCGTCCCGGGGCGCGCCGCGCCGTCGGCGCTGCACTCCCCCAGAGGCGCGCAGAGTCTGGGAAGAATGCGCGATGATAAACTAATCAGGCTACAAACTCGCTGCAAGCGCTTGTTTTGAAAGGCTTCCGCAGCGCACTAATCACCCGCAATTCCGCTGTCCACCCGTCACGCCTCGCCGATGTCACTCGATCTCGCGCAAGTCCGCCGCGTTGCCGATCTCGCCCGCATCGATGTCACCGATGCCGAAGCCGAGCGCGTGCTCGCGCAGTTGAACGACATCTTCCAGATGATCGAGCGCATGCAGGCGGTCGACACCGAGGGACTGGAGCCGATGGCGCATCCGCTCGGCGGTGCGCAGCGCCTGCGCGACGATGTCGTGACCGTCGCCGACGAACGCGCCGGCAATCTCGCCAACGCGCCCGAGCAGCAGGACGGGCTGTTCCTTGTCCCGCGCGTGATCGAATGAGCGCCGCAGCGCGCAGGGCGGAGGTTCTCGGGTGAGCGCGAGTCCGGATCTCGCACACGCCACGCTGGCCGATCTGTCGCGCCTGCTCGCGCTCGCCAGGTCTCGGCCGTGGAACTGGCGCGCGCCTATCTCGCGCGCATCGAGGCGCAGCGCGGGCTGAACGCCTTCCTCGACGTGCGCCCCGAGGTCACGCTGGCGCAGGCGGCCGCCGCCGACGCGCGCATCGCGCGCGGCGCCGCCACGCCGCTGACTGGCATTCCGATTGCGCACAAGGACATCTTCGTCACCAAGGACTTTGCCTCGACCGCGTCGAGCAGGATCCTGAAGGGCTACATGAGCCCGTTCGACGCGACGGTGGTCGAGAACCTGTCGCGCGCCGGCATGGTGACGCTCGGCAAGCTCAACTGCGACGAGTTCGCGATGGGCTCGAGCAACGAGAACAGCGCCTACGGCAACGTCCTGAATCCGTGGGACCACGGCGCAGTGCCCGGCGGTTCGTCGGGCGGCTCGGCGGCGGCCGTGGCGTCGCGCATCGCGCCGGTGGCCACCGCGACCGACACCGGCGGCTCGATCCGCGAGCCCGCCGCCTTTTCCGGCATCACCGGCACCAAGCCGACCTACGGACGGCCGTCGCGCTGGGGCATGATCGCCTTCGCCTCGAGCCTCGACACGGCTGGCCTGATGACGCTGTCGGCCGAAGACGCCGCGCTGGTCTTCAATTCGATGCTCGGCTTCGATCCGAAGGACTCGACCAGCCTCGACCGCCCGGCCGAGGACTACACCCGCTCGCTCGGCCTGTCGATCAAGGGCCTGAAGATCGGCGTGCCCAAGGAGTTCTTCGGCACGGGACTGCAGCCGGACGTCGAAGCGCGGTGCGCGCCGCGCTCGCCGAGTACGAGAAGCTGGGCGCGAAGCTGGTGTCGATTTCGCTGCCCAACGCCGAACTCGGCATCCCCGTGTACTACGTCATCGCGCCGGCCGAAGCGTCGAGCAACCTCGCGCGCTTCGACGGCGTGCGCTACGGTCATCGCGCGGCGAAGTATTCCGATCTGAAGGACATGATCCGCAAGTCGCGCGCCGAAGGCTTCGGCGACGAGCCGAAGCGGCGCATCCTGATCGGCACCTACGTGCTGTCGCATGGCTACTACGACGCCTACTTCATCAAGGCGATGAAGGTGCGCCGCCTGATCGCCAACGAATTCCAGCGCGCGTTCGCCGAGTGCGACATCATCGCCGGGCCGGTGACGACCAGCGTCGCGTTCGGCTTTGGCGAGAAGGCGGCCGACCCGGTCGCGATGTACATGGCCGACCTTTACACCGTGCCCGGCAGCCTGGCCGGGCGTGCCGTCGATGAGCATTCCCTGCGGGTTCGGCTGCCGGGCCGGTCAACAGCCGCCGGCCCGTCGGTCTGCAGTTGATCGCGAACTACTTCGAGGAAGCGAAACTGCTCGGCGTGGCACACGCCTACCAGTTGGCGACCGACTGGCACCGACGGCTGCCGCCGGGCATCTGAGAAACTCATGTCGCAGCGCGTATTGACCGCGAACCAACGAGCTCGTCGATGCGGCGCGCGATCCGCTGGAGCGCGTGCGCCGGCTGCAGGATCGCGCCGTCCTGCTCTCGCGTGTCGGCCGGGTGGATGCTGCGCGCGAAGTGCTGGAACAGGCGCGCGCAGAAACGCCCGCCGAACGCGACGCCACCGCTGCTGCTGCGGTTCGACTACGTCGACGCGATCCAGCTGTACTTCGCCAAGCACTTCACCGAGGCGCGTAACGCCATGCTCGACGTGGTCGAGCGCGCCCGACGCACGGGCGACGACATGCCTCTAATCGGCGAGTGCGAATCGGCGCTGGCGCTTTTCATGCAGCGCGAAGGCGACGTGCGCGCCGCGGCGCGCTATGCGCGGGCCGTGCTGGCCAACTCCGGCGCCACGCTGGAGTCGCGCTATCGCGCGTTCCTGGCGCTCGGTTCGCTGCATCAGGATGCCTACGACTACGAGGAGGCGGCGCGACTCTATGGCGAGGCCGAGGGGCTGGTGCACCAGCTGGACGACGACATCGCCATGTCGAGCTGGTTGCAGCGCTCTGCGCTGACGCAGGCGGCGCATGCGCGTCAGGCTGCGGCCATGGACGAGCTCGACGCCCGCACGCTTGCCAACGCCGTCAACGCGCTGAAGAGGAGCATCGCCTTCGCCGGCGGTCTGCCCGACGGGCCGGACACCACGCTCAACCACCTGCTGCTGGCGGAGATGCTCGTGCTGCAGAAACGCTACGGTGACGCGATCGCGCTGTATGACGCCCATCTGCCGAGTGCCGAGGGCGACGGCTTCCTGCACGAAGTCACGGCGGCGCTGGCCGATCGCGCGAATTGCTGCATCGAGCTCGGCCGCGTCGACGAAGGCACTGCACCAGCTCGCTGCGCCCTCGCGCGGGTCGATGAAGCCACGCCGTCCGATATCCGCGCGATCGTCCACTCCAACATGGCCACCGCCCTGAAGGCCGCGGCCGCGGCAACGAGGCCGAGCAGCATCGACGACTGGCCGAAATGGCATGGCAGACCTATGCACACGAGCAGCGCGAGGCGCGACGGCTGCTGGCCGGCGATCCGGCCGAGACGCTGCACTAGGAGCATCGCGATGGCGTGGGAAGTGGTGATCGGTCTTGAAACGCACGCGCAGCTGACGACGGCGAGCAAGATCTTTTCCGGCGCCTCGACGGCGTTCGGCGCCGAGCCCAATTCACAGGCCAGCGTCATCGACGTGGCGCTGCCCGGCACGTTGCCGGTGCTCAACCGTGGCGCCGTCGAGCGCGCGATCCGGTTCGGCCTGGCGATCGGCGCGACGATCGCACCGCGCAGCGTGTTCGCGCGCAAGAACTACTTCTATCCCGACCTGCCGAAGGGCTACCAGATCAGCCAGTACGAGATCCCGGTCGTGCAGGGCGGCAGCCTGACCTTCGTCGTGCAGCCGAAGGGCGGTGACGCCTACATGAAGACGGTGCGGCTGACGCGCGCGCATCTCGAGGAAGACGCGGGCAAGTCGCTGCACGAGGACTTCCACGGCATGTCGGGCATCGATCTGAATCGCGCCGGCACGCCGCTGCTGGAAATCGTTTCCGAGCCGGACATCCGCGTGGCGAGCGTCGGCGGCGCCGCGACGGAAGCGGTGGCGTATGCCAGGGCGCTGCACTCGCTCGTCGTCTGGCTCGGCATCTGCGACGGCAACATGCAGGAAGGCTCTTTCCGCTGCGATGCCAATGTCTCGGTGCGGCCGGTCGGACAGGCGGAGTTCGGCACGCGCTGCGAGATCAAGAACCTGAACAGCTTCCGCTTCATGCAGCAGGCGATCGAGTTCGAGGCGCGGCGGCAGATCGAACTGATCGAGGACGGCGGCACTGTCGTGCAGGAAACGCGGCTCTACGATCCAGACCGTGACGAGACGCGCTCGATGCGCAGCAAGGAAGACGCGATGGACTATCGCTACTTCCCAGATCCGGACCTGCTGCCGCTCGAAATCTCGACCGAGTGGATCGACCGCGTCCGCGCCGAACTGCCCGAGCTGCCGGGCGCGATGCGCGAGCGCTTCGTTCGCGAGTACGGCCTCAGCGAGTACGACGCGCAGACGCTGACGGCGTCGCGGGACGTGGCAACGTACTACGAAGGAGTCGCGCGCCTGGTTGACGACAGGAAGGTCGCGGCGAACTGGGTCATGGGCGAGGTCGCGGCGGCAGTGAACGCGGACGGCGTCGGATTCGACGCGGCTCGGGTCAATCCGGCGCAACTGGCGGAGATCATCGGCAAAACGCTCGATGGCACGATCAATGCGAAAGAGTGCGAAGGACGTCTTCGCGCAGATCTGGACGGGCAAGTACCGACTGGCCGCCGAAGCAGGAAGCTATGCCATCGCGCTCGACGCTGCGATACTGCGCCGGCCTGAAGCAGATCTCCGACGTCGGCGCGATCGAGAAGATCGTCGACGAAGTGCTCGCTGCCAACCCGAAGTCGGTCGAGGAATTCCGCGCCGGCAAGGAGAAGGCCTTCAACGCCCTGGTCGGCCAGGCGATGAAGGCCACGAGGGGCAAGGCCAATCCGGCAGCAGGTCAACGAGATCCTGCGGCGGCGGCTCGCCGGCTAAGTTCAGAACAAGAGCGGCCCGTGCGGGCCGCCTTTCCTTGCCGGTTCGTCGCTCTTACTTGGGGGCGGCCAGCGTGAAGTCCTGGCCACCGAGTATCGAGCCGAACGTCACCGTGACCTCGCTGCCCAGCGCCGGCAGGTACCCGGTGGCCGACGCCGCCAGCTTGTACTTGCCCGCACTGGCGGACTGCGCCACGAAGTTCAGCGGCGTGACCATCGGATTCGAGTAGGTCAGCAGGCGTGGAGCTGCGATCGGCAAGTCCAGCGAATAGTTGCCGGTGAGCGGGTTGACGTTCACGCGCGCCACCTCGACCGCTGGAACCGTTCCGACGGCCTGCAGCGCGCGCACCGATGCGCTGGCCCTCGCGTCGGCCGGTCCAACATTGCCGGTGACGATGCCGGTCTGCGACGACGGCATCGGGACCTGCTCCATGCTCGAGCCCAGCGCCGTGGTCTGCCCGACCGCGACCGGCACGGAGGCGATGACGGAGGTCGTCAGGTTCGTCCCTGTGAACACGACGTCGTACGGCCCATTCATCGCATCCAGGGACCCGAGAACGAACTGCCCGCTCATGTTTGGCTGCGTTGCTTGCATGACGACACCGCCCTTCTGCGCGCTGACCGTGACGCCCGCCACTCCGGTCTGCACGTACCCGGCGATCGTCGCCACCGCCATCGGAACCAGCGTGAAGTTCTGGCCCCCCAGTATCGAGCCGAACAGTGACGGTGATTTCGCTGCCGAGCTGGGTCTGGTAGCCGGTGGCGGACGCCTCGAGCTTGTACTTGCCGGCGTTGGCGGATTGCGCCACGAAGTTGAGCGGCGTGACCATCGGATTCGAGTAGGTCAGCAGTCGCGGGGCCGCGGTCGGCAGGAACAGCGAATAGTCGCCGGTGGTCGGGTCGACGTTCACCTGTGCGACCTCAACGACGGGAACCGTTCCGACCGTCTGCAGCGCGCGCACCGATCCGCTGTCCCTCGCGCCGGCCGGTCCCACGTTGCCGGTCACGGTGCCGGACGTCGACGTCGGCATCGTCACCGGATCCAGACTCGAGTTCAGCAACGTGGTCTGCTCCGCCATGAGCCGGCACCGAAGCGATGACGGACGTCGTCAGGTTCTTGCCCGGTGAACACGACGTCATACGGCCCCTTCATGGGATCCAGGGGGGCCAGGACGAACTGCCCACTCGCGTTCGGCTGGGTCGCCTTGAGCACCACGCCGTTCTTCTGTGCGCTGACCGTCACGCCCGTCAGTCCCGTCTGCACGTAGCCCGCGATCGCCGTCAGCGTCCTGGGGATGACGCTGATGACCGGCTTCAGGTTGTACCGTCCACTGTTGCCCCGCTTGACGATCGACTTGCAGGCATCGAAGTCCAGCACCAGGTCGACCAGCGTGTTGGCCTGCACAGTGAATCCGTGGATCAACTTGAGACCGCTCTGCGTCGCACTCGGCGTATCGAGTGCGATTTCCATGCCGCCGGTCGGCACGATTGCATTCGCAGGGGTGCCCGTGCCATTGGGACGCAGCACGAGCCTCACCTGCGAGTACTGGCCTGCCGGCAGCGGCGTCTGTCCGAGTTCTGCGAGCACTCCGTTGGTCAGGCCCAGCAGATCGATGCGCTGCGCCGGACTGACGACGACTTCGCTCCAGCCACCGTCGCCGTCCTCCGCGGTCGAGGAGGCATGCACGCGCACGCGATCGACCGTGACGTAGACATGGTCGTACCCGCAGGCCGGAGCGTCGGTCAGCGCAACGCGCAGCGTGCCGATGCCACTGGTGCTTGGGGGCGTACCCGGCGCGCCGGGGCTGCCCGGCACTCCCGGCGCGCCCGGGCTGCCCGGCCCTCCCGGCGTCCCGGATACTCCAGGAGACGATGCCGCGAGGCCGCCATCGCCGCCGCCGCATGCTGCCAGCAGACTGATAGTGGTGGCGGCAGCGAGCATCCCGAGGGTGCACTTCCTGAATCTGTTCAGCATGGCGGTTCCTGCATTCGGTGCATCCGGCAGTCGCCGGACGAATGGGAAGTTTTCCCTTTTTTTATCCACTTGAGTTGCGCTTTGGCGCTAATCCAAAGGTCTGATGACATCGGTCAAGCGCCCCGTGCCCGGACGCAGGGTCCGCCGCCGGCCGCGTTCGGTCCCGACACGCCTGGACGACCCGAAACGGCCGACCGCAGGTCAATTCAGACTGTCTACGATGCAGCGTCTGACCCTTGGAGGATCGCCCCAATGCGCGTGCATCACGCCGCCCCTCGCCAACTTTCCGTGGTCCTGATGGCGTTTGCCGTGTTCGCGGGCGCCAGCCACGCCGCGCCCGTTGGCGTCCACGTGCCGCCGCCGCTGCCGGCGCAGCCAGTGATCGACAGCCACTGGGGCGTCGCAGTGCCGGATCCGTATCGCTTTCTTGAGGACACTCAAGATCCAAGCGTCCAATCCTGGCTGAAGGCACAGGCGAACGCGACGGATACCATCCTCACGACGATTCCCGGGCGCGCCGACCTGCTCGCGCACATGAAGGACATCGAGGCGGCTGCGGCCGGAATCGCGACCGACGTCGTGCGCACAGAGGGGAATCGCTTCTTCTTCCAGCGTCGCAACCCGGGCGATGGCCAGTTCAAGCTGGTGTGGCGCGATGGCGTCGATGGCGCTGACACGGTGATCGTCGATCCGGAAGCGTTATCGAAAGCGACCGGCCGGCCCCACGCAATCATGGACTTTGCGCCGTCGCCCGACGGACGCCTGCTGGCGTATTCGATCCAAGTCGGCGGCGGCGAAATCGGCACGCTGCATGTCATCGAGGTCACGACGGGCGAGCCGGTCGTCGAGCCGGTCGACCGCATCCGCTATGCCACGACGGCATGGCTCGACGACGGCAGCGGCTTTTTCTACTCGCGCCTCGTCGAGGGCTACGAGAAGCTGCCACCGGGCGAACGCTTCCGCGACCGGACCCGACACTTTCGATCACTCACGGGCGGCGTCGACCGCGCGATCCTCAGTCCGAGCCGCAATCCTGAACTGAAATTGCCATCGTATGCGTCGGCCTACGTGTTTCAGATCCGCGGCACCCCAATTGCCGCCGCGATCGTCGCACTCGGCGTCGAGCGCTACCGGATGCTCTTCCTCGCAGACCTCGCGAGTGCGGCGCGCGGGGACGCGAAGTGGCGCAAGGTCGTGGACGTAGGCGACCAGGTCTCCGACATTGCCTACACGAACGGCTGGCTGTATCTGCGCAGTGCGCAAGGGGCACCACGGTTCAAAGTCGTCCGCATGCCGCTCGACCGGCCTGAGATCGCGCAGGCCGAAACAGTGATTGCGCCGAGCCAGTCGGTCGTGGTCAGCCTGGCGGGTGCCCGCGACGGACTGTATGTCACGCAGCGCAACGGTGCGACGCTGTCACTGTCGCGCGTGCCGACCGCGCCGGCCGGCGCGACATTGAAGCCCGAGCCGATCGCGCTGCCGTTTGACGGCAGCGTCGCCATCGATTCAGCCAACTCCCTGCTCGATGGCGTCGCGCTCGAGCTCAGTGGCTGGACACGAGCGACCAAGCCGTGGCTCTTCGACGGCGTGACGCTCGTACAACTGCCTTTCGTCAAGCCGGGCGCCTTCGATGCGCCGACGGACATCGAGGCACGCGAAGTGCGCGTCAAGAGCCATGACGGCGTCGAGATTCCGATGTCTATCGTGCGGCGCAAGGGCACGGCGCTTGATGGTCGCAATCCGACCATCGTCTACGGCTACGGCGCCTATAGCACCACCGAGAATCCGTTCTTCAACCCGCGCATCCTGTCCTGGCTCGAACGCGGCGGCGTCTACGCCTTCGTGCATGTGCGCGGCGGCGGCGTCTACGGCGACGAGTGGCATCAGGCCGGCCGCAAGACGACCAAGCCCAACACCTGGCTCGACATGATCGCCGCCACCGAATGGCTGATCGCGCAGCGCTACACATCGACTGACCGGGTCGGCATCTACGGCGGCAGCGCTGGCGGCATTCTGGTCGGACGCGCGATCACTGAGCGACCGGATCTGTTCGCGGCGGCCGTTTCTGCGGTCGGCACGATGGACATGGTGCGCGCGGAGACCAGTGCCAACGGCGCTGCCAACATCCCGGAGTTCGGCACCGTGAAGCAGGAGGGCGAGTTCCGCGCGCTGCTCGCGATGAGCAGCTATCACCAGTTGAAGGACGGCGTGAAGTATCCGGCCGTGATGCTGGTGCACGGCGTCAACGACATCCGAGTCGACGTCTGGCAGTCGGCCAAGTTCGCATCGCGTCTGGCCACGGCGAGCACGAGCGGCAAGCCGGTGCTGCTACGGCTCGATTACGAATCCGGGCACGGCCAGGGCAGCACCCGCGCGCAGCTGCAGGAGCGCACCGCCGACATCTACACGTTCATGCTGTGGCAGTTCGGCGTGCCAGAGTTTCAGCCGCAGCCAAAGGCGGCGGCCGCGGCGCGCTAGGGCGCTCGGCTCAGGAGCAGGTCGAACGCAGCCGGCGCAGCAACGTTACGGAGGTCGGTAGCTTGGCCGGGTCTTCGTCCGGGTAGAAGAGCTGGTCTTTGGGCAGCTCCGTGCTGCCGGGTTGCGGCCAGCCTCGCACGGGCACAACGCCGGGGACCAGCTTCGACAGCACCACCGTGCCCGAGTCGACATCGCGCTGGCACACGAGGAAGACTGCGCCAGCGTCGGCAGCGCGACGCCGGTCGGTCACGCGATTGGCGGGCGCGTCGAGCGCCAGTGCCTTCGTCTGCGGCGGCAAGGCCAGAACAAAAAAACGCCTGCCGCCTGTGTTATTGGCCAGTCCCTGCGTCACCGCCTGCTTGAAGGAGAATCCCGCGCCGGCGATATACAGACCGCCGTTCCCGTTCTTCGCCCAGGCAGAACTCGCCAGCGCAATCCACACGACGACCAGCCAACGCTTCATTGCAGCCTACTTTCCGCTGAACCGTGGATCGATCAGGATATCGGTTTCAGGGTTTCGCTGGACCGGGCGTGCACCCTGCGCCAGTAGCTCCTTGAACCGTTTCCTCTCCGCATCGAACCGCTCGTTGATGCGCGCGATCTCCGCGCGCGCCTCGGCGAGAATCTTCTGCTCGGCCGACACCGCCTGAGCGTTCAGCTCGTACCCACGCTTGAGGCTTTCCGGTTGGGCGCGGTTCTTGTAGAACTCAGACTCGTCATCGAGCCGCTTGTGGTCCTTCGCGAGGCTTGCCGTCCGCTCGGTCGATCGCGTGATGCTCTGCTCCGCGCTCTCGAGTGCCTTGCGCCGTGCAGCTTCGATTTCCTCCTCGTTGGCATAAGCCTCGAGTAGTGAACGATCGCGCCGACGCTGCGCGATTTGCCGTTCTTCCTCTTCAATCTTCTTCTTAAACTCCAACGCCTTCGCACGCTGCTCTTCGGGGGTCAGTGGCCGCGAAATCACGCGCCGCACCGACCCGTCGCGATTCAATTCGCGAATATCGCTGTTCGCACATTCCGGGGGCGGCCGGTCTGCGCTGTAGGTCCTGCCGTTCGCGATACAGCTGTACATCGTCCCGGCGGGAGGAGGATTCGATCCCTGGGCGAGTGTCATTGCGGGCAGCATTGCGGAGATCGCCGCCGCCATAGCTTTGCTCGCGCGCGGCAGGTGGCGGCGTCGAAACGACAGAGGATCACGCGCCATATCGTTCCCGATAGCGCTCCACCGCCGGCCGAAACCCGCGTACGTGTTGCGCCTGTGAAGACTCCGAAGCGAGGTAGTGCATCACGTCATCCAGGTTGGCAATTGCGAGCACCGGCATCTGGTAGTGCGCCTCGACCTCCTGCACCGCCGAACGCTCCGACAACGCGCCGTCGGGTCCCGCACGTTCCATGCGGTCCAGCGCGATCAACACGCCGGCCGGTGTCGCGCCGGCGCCGCGTATCAGTTCCACCGATTCCCGCACCGACGTTCCCGCGGTGATGACGTCGTCGACGATTACTATCCGGCCCGCTAACGGCGCGCCCACGATCAGGCCGCCCTCGCCATGGTCCTTGGCTTCCTTGCGATTGAACGAAAACGGCACATCCGAGCCGAGATCGGCCAGCGCGACGGCCGTGGCCGCGGCAAGCGTGATGCCCTTGTAGGCTGGCCCGAACAGCATGTCGAACTGAATGCGACCTTCGGCGCGTGCCGCCAGCAGCGTCTGCGCATAGAACCGCGCCAGCTTTCCCAGGAGGGCGCCGCGGTTGAACAGGCCCGCGTTGAAGAAGTACGGCGACAGCCGCCCGGCCTTGGTCTTGAACTCGCCAAAACGCAGTACGCCGGCTTGCAGCGCGAAGTCAATGAACTGCTGACGCAACGATTGCACGTGCCCGCCGACGGAACCCGCGGTTCCGGCCCCCAAATGTGTCCCAGTGCGGATTTTGCCGCAGGCGCGCGACCAAAAGGATGGAAAATGCCGTCGAAATCCGACTTCCCAACACGATTGCGCCTGTGATCCGCATCCTCTCCCTGAATGTCAACGGCATCCGCTCGGCGGCATCGAAGGGCCTGTTCCGCTGGCTGCGCAAGGCGGAGCCCGACGTCATCTGCTTGCAGGAAGTGAAGGCGGACGAGGTCGACATTCCGGAGGCCCTGCGCTTTCCGACCGGATTGCACGGACACTTCCACTGTGCGCAGCGCCGCGGCTACTCGGGCACCGCGATGTACGCCGTCAAGGACCCGCGCGCCGTGCGCTTGGGCTTCGGCTCGCCGGAGTTCGATGCCGAAGGCCGCTATGTCGAAGCGGAGTTCAAGGACCTGACGGTGATCTCGGTCTACTTCCCGTCCGGCTCCTCGGGTCCGGAGCGGCAGGCGGCCAAGTACCGCTTCCTGGCCGAGTTCGCGCCTCACCTCGACCGGCTGCGCGGGAGCGGCCGAGAGGTCGTGTTCTGCGGCGACATCAACATTGCGCACAAGGCAATCGACCTGAAGAACTGGCGCAGCAACCAGAAGAACTCGGGTTTCCTGCCCGACGAGCGTGCCTGGCTGACGCGAGTCTTCGACGAGCAGGGGTGGGTCGACGTGTTCCGGCGTCTGGACGACCGGCCCGAGCAGTACACCTGGTGGAGCAACCGCGGCCAGGCCTGGGCCAAGAACGTCGGCTGGCGCATCGACTACCAGATTGCGACGCCAGGCTTGGCCGCACGAGCGAAGCGCGCGGCGATCTACACCGCCAAGCGCTTCTCCGATCACGCTCCGCTCACCATCGACTACACCGGGCGACTCTGAACCCTGATGCGCCACGCCCAAATCATTCGCAAGCGCCTGCCGGAGAACATCGAAGGCCGCGCCCTCGCCTGGTATGTCGTGGGGGTTATTGCGCTGCTGGCGCTGCTCGGTTGGAGTCTCGCGAAGCTCGCTCCCCCGCCACCACCAAAGCGCGTGATCATGACGACAGGCGCGGAAGATGGCGCGTATCACCGCTACGCCCAGCGCTACCGCGAACTCCTCGCGCGCAACGGCGTGGAACTGGTGTTGCGTCCTTCGTCTGGCGCCGCCGAGAACCTCGAACGGCTCAGGACCGGCGCGGGCGGCGTCGAGGTCGGGCTGGTGCAGGGCGGGCTGGTCACGGAGTCCGATGCGCAATGGCTGACCACGCTCGGCAGTCTCTTCTACGAGCCCATCTGGGTCTTCTATCGCGGCAAGAACACGATCGAGCGCATCGCGGACTTGCGCGGCCTGCGCATCGCAATCGGCATCCCCGGCGGCGGGACGCATGCACTGGGCACGTCAGTAGCCCGCGACAACGGACTGAACGAGGCACCGACGGCGCTGATCGAGATTGGCGGTCTTGCCGCCGCCGACGCAGTGATCGACGGCAGAGTCGACGCTGCCATCTATGTCTCGGCGATCGACGGACCGGCCGTGCAACGGTTGATGCGTGCGCCGGGTGTTCGAATGATGGATGCCAGGCGCGCGGATGCCTACGTCCGGCGTCTGCCCTACTTGCACAAGCTGGACCTTCCGGAAGGCGTCGTCGATCTGAAGGCCGGTATCCCACCGCAGCGGCTAACGCTCATCGCCGTGACGGGAAACCTGGTCGCGCGCGAAGACATCCATCCGGTGGCGGTCGCGCTCTTGCTCGACGCCGCGCGCGAGGTGCATGGCGGGCCGTCGCTGCTGCACGGGGCGCGCGTCTTCCCCGCCCCGATGGACATCGAGCTGCCACTGGCCACCGACGCCGATCGCTTCTACAAGGAGCGCCCGTCGCTGTTGCGGCGCGTGCTGCCGTTTTGGGTGGCGGTGTGGGCGGAACGCCTGCTCTTCATTATGGTGCCGCTGCTGGCGATCGCCATCCCGGCGTTTGCCTACCTGCCGAAGATCTACGACTGGCGCATCCGCAGCAAACTTGACGGCTGGTACGCGCAAGTCAACCGCATCGAGCGCGTGGCGATCGACCGTGGCGGCGATGCCTCCGCTGCGCTCGCGAAAATGGATGAGATCGAGGCGCGCCTGAACCTCGTGAAGGTTCCGAAGGGCTACCTGGCGCACCTTTACACGCTGAGACAGCATGCGGTTTACGTACGCAAGCTCCTCGTGTCGCGCGTCGGGCCGGCACCCCCGAGTCAGACGGACATCGCAGCCGCACCTGTCAGCGAGAGCGCGAGACCGAGCCAGCGCAATGCATCGTAGTGCGGTGGCCGCAGGGCAGCGTGCGTCAGCACGGTTGGATCCTGTTTTAGGCGCCGCGACCGGTCTTCCCAGGTGTGCGCGAAAAACACCATCAGCGCACCGCACCAAACGAGCGCGACGGAGTAGCGCCCCAGCACCACCGACATCACCAGAAGGGAGGCGAAGATGAGGATGCCCGCGTTTTCAAGCACGCGCCGCACGGCCTCTCCCGGTTCGCGAGTTTGACCGTTCATGCGTGCCCGCTCGCTTCGTCGATCCGTTGCTGCACCACTTTCTTCATCTGCCCGCACTGACCGGGATCGGCCAATCGTGCCGCAGTATCGAATGCATGGTACGCAGGCGGCAGCGCGAATTGTTCGGTGATCACCGCCATCTTCAGCGTCTGCAAGCTCCGGCGCCGGTGAAGCAGTCCTCACCGGTCGACCGCAGCAACCTCCGCGCCCGTGGCGCACGCCACCTGGCCGGCCATGCGCGCCTCTGCCAGGTTCAGCGTGCCGGCGTGTGCGCGGCCCGCGACGAACCGGAAACGGCGGACGGCCTCCAAAGGCATCTGCGCAAGACCCAATCAACCGCCCGTTCGCTGCGGCGGCCCAGGCCCCTGAGCATCCCGGATCGCGCCGGACCGATGCGCCACTACACTGCCCGCATCCATGGCTAGCCCCACTGCGTCCACGCCAACGACCGATACCGATGTCGCCGCCGCCAGCCTGACACCTCGGCGCTCGTGGCGCGAAGTACTGCAGGTCTACGCCGAGCCTGCGGCTCTGCGCATGTTCTTCCTCGGCTTCGCCGCTGGCCTGCCGCTGCTGCTGGTGCTGGGCACACTGTCGTTCCGATTGCGCGAAGCCGGCATCGATCGCGCCACGATCGGCTACCTGTCCTGGGTCGGTTTGGCATATGGCTTCAAATGGCTCTGGGCTCCGCTGGTCGACCGACTGCCCTTGCCGCTGCTCACGCGCGCGCTCGGGCGCCGGCGCGGGTGGCTGCTGGTGTCCCAGGTCACGATTGTGGGCGGACTGATCGCCATGGCCATGGGCGATCCGCAGGAGGGATTGCGCGCGTTGACGATCGCCGCGCTCGTGGTCGCCTTCGCGTCCGCCACGCAGGACATCGCGCTCGATGCCTACCGCATCGAGTCGGCCCGGGTTGAAGCGCAGGGGGCGCTGGCGGCGATGTATCAAACTGGCTACCGGCTCGCGATGATCTGGGCGGGCGCAGGTGTGCTCTGGATCGCGGCGCGCGCGGCCGGCAGCGACGCGGGCTACCACGCCAGCGCATGGACCACGGCCTACTTCGCCATGGCAGCGTCGATGGGGGTCGGCATCTTCGCTGTGCTGTTGTCGCCGGAGCCCGCTGCCCAGGCTGCAGGCACGCTCGCGGCGCCACTTGCCGCCGCGGCCGGCCGCTCACCGGCCGCGCGGCTGCTCGGCTGGCTCGAGTCCGCCGTCGTCGGTCCGTTTGCGGACTTCATCCGGCGCTACCGCTGGCAGGCACTGCTGTTGCTGGCGCTGATCGCCACCTATCGCATCTCGGACGTGGTGATGGGCATCATGGCCAACCCGTTCTATGTCGACATGGGTTACTCAAAGGACGAGGTGGCGGCGGTATCGAAGTTCTACGGCGTTGTCATGACGCTCGCCGGCGCGTTCCTCGGCGGCGCGCTCGCGCTGCGTTTCGGGGTGAGCCGTGTCCTGATGCTGGGCGCCGTACTGTCAGCGACTTCGAACCTACTGTTTGCGTGGCTTGCGACGCGCGGGCACGACCTGACCGGGCTGATCTTCGTCATCTCCGCCGACAACCTGTCCGCGGGCATCGCCTCGGCGGCATTTATCGCCTATCTGTCGGGACTCACCAACGTCGCGTATTCCGCCACCCAGTACGCGCTGTTTTCCTCGGTGATGCTGCTGCTGCCCAAATTCATCGCGGGATTCTCCGGCGCGTTCGTCGACGCGCATGGCTACGTGACCTTCTTCGTGTCAACAGCCGCGCTCGGCGCTCCGGTGCTGCTGCTGGTCTGGCTCGCCAGCCGGGTCGCCGCCCGACCAACGTCAGCGCACACCTCTCAGGGTTCGCCATCCCAGTAGTCCAGGTCGGTGTCCGGCCGATGCATGCGCCCGCCTTCCACCAGCGGACCTTTGGTGCGCGAATACGCGAGGTACTTGCCGGAGTCCGGATACTCGCAGACCTCGGGCATTTCCTGGGTGCTGATCGACAGGTACTTCAGTGGCACATCCGATGTGTTGATGATCTGGTGCGGATACTCCGGCCCGGCCGGAATGGCAATCACGTCGCCGGCACGGAGCGGGATGATCTCCCCGGCCACACGCAGCGTGCCCTCACCCTCGAGGATCACGAACATCTCTTCCTGCGCGTAGTGGAAGTGGTACGGACACGAACGCTTGCCCGGCGGCACGATGTCGAAACTGGCCCCGAGCTTCTGCGCGACAGTACCCTCGCGCGGGCTAACCACGGCGCCGCTGCGGGCGCCGTCATACAACGGTGCGCGCGTCGATGTCTCCAGCGCGATTTCATTGAAATTCCGGATCAGCTTCCCGCGCAACGAACTCATTGCATTCCCCCGGGCAGTGGCGCTCGATGCGCCCTCAGCGTGTTTCGAAACGATAGATGGCGACCGTCGCGCGCAGCGCAGGCGCGAACGTCACCGGCTGCCCGTCTGCGAGCACTGTGCGACCGGTAATGAGCAGACCGACACGCGCCGCCAGGATCTCGAAGTCCTTCAGCGTGCAGAGGTGAATGTTCGGCGTGTCGTACCACTGATAGGGAATCTGTTTGTTGACTGGCATGCGCCCCGCCAGCAGCGAGACGGCGTGCCGCCAGTGACCGAAATTGGGAAAGCTCACGATTCCCTGCCGCGCGACGCGCGCCATCTCGCGCAGGATGCCCTCGACGTTGCGCATGGCCTGCAGTGTCTGCGACAGCACGACGGTATCGAACATGTTGTCGGCAAACAGACGCAGGCCGGCGTCGAGGTTCTGCTGCACGACGTTCAGACCCGCCTTGACGCAGCGCGCCACGTGTTCGTCGTCGATCTCGACGCCATAGCCGTGGCATGACCTCGCGTCGCGCAGGTGGGCAAGCAACGAACCATCGCCGCACCCGAGGTCGAGCACGCGGCTCGTCGGCGCGACCCAATCGGCGATCTGCGCTAGGTCGACGCGCAGTGTCATCGTGCGCACTCCCCGGCGATGTTCTCGAAGTAGGCCCGCACGACACGGTGATACCGGGGATCGTCCAGCAGGAACGCGTCGTGGCCGTGCGGCGCGTCGATCTCGGCGTAGGCCACGTCGCGCCCGTTGTCGATCAGCGCCTCGACGATCTCGCGCGAGCGCTCCGGCGGAAAACGCCAGTCGGTCGTGAAGCTCGCCAGCAGGAACTTCGCGCGTCGCGGGCGCCAGCGCCTGCACCAGGTCGCCACCGGTGTGCTCGCGCTGGGTCGAAGTAGTCGAGCGCGCGCGTGATCAGCAGGTACGTGTTGGCGTCGAAGTACTCCGAGAACTTGTCGCCCTGGTAGCGCAGGTAGCTCTCGATCTCGAATTCGACGTCGTAATGGAACTGGTATTCGTCGGCGCGCATCGCGCGGCCGAATTTCTCGGCCATGTCGGCGCCCGACAGATAGGTGATGTGCCCGATCATGCGGGCCACGCGCAGCCCGCGTTTCGGCACGACGCCGTGCGCGTAGTAGTCGCCGCCGTGAAAGTCCGGGTCCGAGCGGATCGCGGTGCGGGCCACTTCGTTGAACGCGATGTTCTGCGCCGAGAGCTTCGGTGCCGACGGCGATCGCGACGCAGTGCGCGAATGCGCTGCGGATACTGGATCGACCACGACAGCGCCTGCATGCCGCCGAGCGAACCGCCCATCACGGCGGCCCAGCGCTCGATGCCGAGCACGTCGGCCACGCGGGCCTGTGCGTCGCACCCAGTCCTCGACCGTCACGACCGGAAAGCGCGCGCCGTACGGTGTGCCGGCGCGCCGGGTCGATCGACATCGGACCGGTGGATCCGAAGCAGGAGCCGAGGTTGTTGACGCCGACGACGAAGAAGCGCTCGGTGTCGACGGGCTTGCCCGGCCCCACCATGTTGTCCCACCAGCCGACCTGGCCGGGATCGTCGCCGTAAGTACCGGCCACGTGGTGCGAGGCGTTCAGCGCATGGCAGACCAGCACGGCATTGGTGCGGTCCGCGTTCAGCTGGCCGTAGGTCTCGACCGTCAGTTCGTAGCCGCGCCATCGGGCGCACCGCTGGTCAAGCGCGAGCGGCGCATCGAACCGCAACGACTGCGGTGTGACGACACCGACGGAACGGGTCTGACTTCAGCAATGGCGCAACAAAAAACCCGAGAGGCGTGCGGCCGGCTCGGGTTCGGGCAGCGGGGCTGCTTGACCTCTTTAGCGGTTTTCGGAGGATATCCTCACGCGCCCGCAAGCGAGTCGGCAAATCGGCGCAAGGCGGCGAGGCTAGTGACTGCTGTCGGGGCGTGTCAAACGTTAGGCGGCCCGCTTCGCGCTCGAGCGGGTAGACTGCGCACGGATCGTCGTCCGGCCCCGGTGGGTGCGGGGCACTGAAACTGGCGTCCGGACGGAGAAAAGGGAAACCCAAGATGAAACTTACTGAAGATGCTTGCCACGGCGCGACTTGCTGGCATTCGGTCTGTCGTCCGCGACAGCCGCGGACAAGGCCGAGCGGGACGAAGTGCTGAAGGCAGCCCAGACTACGTTCGCCGACTTCTACAAGGCGGACCCGAAGATTAAGGGGGAGGTGGAGAAGCGCCGGGCTATGCGCACTTCACCACCTACGGCATCAGCTTCCTGCTCGGCGGCGCCGGCGGCAAGGGCGTCGTGCATGACACGGCGACGAAGAAGAATACGTTCATGGAACTGGCACAGGCCAGCGCCGGTCTGCAGATCGGAGCCTCGGATATGCGCTACCTGTTCATCTTCGACACCCCGGCCAGCATGCAGCAGTTCATCGACAAAGGCTGGGATGCCTCCGCCTCCGCGTCCGCCGGTGCCGGCGCCGATGGAAAGGGATCGACGAGCGCTAGCACCGGTACCTTCACCGGCGGCAAGTTCTATCAGCTGACCAAGAACGGATTGCAGGCGGGCGTGGCCGCAGGCGGCACCAAGGTCTGGAAGGACAAGGATCTGAACTAGTCTGCCCGCGTTTCACGGCGCATGTGAAAAGGCCCGGTGAACCCGGGCCTTTTTCTTTGGCATTCGGACTACTGCACGACGTGCGCCACGG
>CAWDEO010000006.1:0-186650 GCA_963801405.1 uncultured beta proteobacterium
GCATCATTTGGTCTACCCGGAAGCGCACGGGAAGTGGACCAAGGTCCTGCGCTTCGTCACCTGGCTGCGCAGGGAAGCGGCGGCTCAGGCGCCCGCTCGCGTCGCAAGGTCACGCGGCCGCTGATTTCCGTCGAGCGTTGCCTTCGGCCTACTTAAGGATGCGAAACATGTTGTGATGCGCATCGGTAAACGTCGCCAGATCGGCGCGTTCCGGAATCGGCGCTGCAACGTAGCGCAGCGCGTCCGACTCGAGAAGACGGCGATCCCGGGTCACGAGAATCTGGTCGGTCGCCGACAGCCAGTAGTCGGGCCCTGTGTCCGAGCTGGCGGGCACGTCGGAGACCAGCACCGCTTCCATGCCGAACTCGCTTGCCAGCCGCTTCACCACCGGCAGCAGATCGATGTAGCGGTTGGTGGCCTGAAACACGATCACGCCATCGGGCGCGAGATGTCTGACGTACTGCGCCATCGCCTCGCGCGTGATCAAGTGCATCGGGATCGAGTCGCCGGCAAAGGCGTCGATGCCGAGCACGTCGTAGCGGCGCGGCGCCTCACGTTCGAGCGAGAGCCGGCCGTCGCCGAGCACGACCTCGGTCGCGGCAGCAGTGTCCCGCAGGAACGTGAATTCGCTGTGCGCGACGTCGACCACACGCGGCGAAATCTCGTAGAACGTGAACGTGTCACCAGTTCGACCGTACGAGGCGACGACACCTGCCCCGAGGCCGATGATGCCTACCGTGCGCGGCCCGGGATGGATCTCGTCCAGCGCCGCGAAAAGCCGCCCATAGCCCGAGCCCGGCCCGAAATAGTCGCTTGGTCTATTGCGGTACTGGTCGCCCAGCAGCTGGCCCCCGTGGATGATGCCGCCGTGAAGCATCGCGCGATACGGCACCGGCTCGGCGCGGTCGCGCGTGCGCACGACACCGTAGAAATCACGCTTCATCACGCGGAGATCCTGCGCATACTCCTGCGCACCGTGTATCGCAAAATATGCGGTCACCGCCACCACGGCGAGGCCAATCAGCCGCTTCCAACCCGGCAGCTGCAGAAGCACCAGCAGCGCCAGCAAGACGAGTGCGATATTGACCTCGAAGTAGCCGCTTAGCAGGAGCGGCGCCACGATCGCGACCAGCACCGCCCCAGTTGCGCCCCCCAGCGAGAGCATCAGGTAGAAGCGTGTCAGGTAGCGCGGATCGGGCCGCATGCGCGCCAGTTCCCCATGGCAGAACATGCAGGCAACAAAGAGCCCCGCGAAGAACACCGCGGCGGCAAGCTTCAGGTCCAGCGACGGAATTAGCCACGCCATCGCCGGCACTGCGAGCGCGACGAGCGCCACGAACACGGGCCGCCGGTACCAGCGCGGGTGATCGAACGCGAGCACGAAGGTCAGCAGGTAGAGCGAAAGAGGCAGCACCCAGAGAAAGGGCACGCTCGCCACGTTCTGCGTTACATGATTGGTGACGGCCAGCAACATCACTGACCCCATCGCTGCGAGCGCGAGCCAGCGCAATTGATCGCCGGCCGACGGCGCGGCGGCGGTGCTTCGATCGCCCGCAGCCGACGATACTTCGGCGTCGCCGGAGCCTCGCAGCGATATCCAGGCCGTCGTGGCACAGATCAGCACAAACACGAGGTACACGATCGACCAGCCCCAGCCCAGTTGCGGCAGCGAGAACCAGGGCTCAAACAGCACAGGGAAACCGAGCAGGGCGAGCAGGGAGGCGAGGTTCGACAGCGCGAACAATCGGTACGGCACCGCCGCCTTGAATCGGCGCCAGTACCACGCTTGCAATAACGGCGTCGTGGTCGAGAGCAGAAAGTAAGGCAGGCCGATCGTTGCGACGAGTAGCAGCAGAATGCGGAGGATCGGCGCCTCGTCACCCTGCGGTTTCCATTCGGTGGAGGCCAGGATCGGCAGCGACAGCAACGACACCATCAGCAGGCCGACATGCAGCACGGCCTGGCGACGCGCCCCCAGCCGATGGGTCAGGTCGGCATACGCATAGCCGGCGAGCAGCGTCGACTGGAAGAAGACAAGCGCCGTCGTCCACACCGCGGAAGAGCCGCCAAACCACGGCAGGATCTGCTTCGCGATGATCGGCTGCACCAGGAACAGCAGGAACGCTGACAGGAAGATCGTGGCCGCATATGGAAGCACTGCGCCCCGCGCGTCCGGCTGAGCAGTCGACTCGAAGGCTGACATGGAATTAAGGCGCGGATCCAGGCAAAGGCGCGATTATCAATGATCAGGTGCGTCCAAGCGACTGCACGCGATGCAAGGTCGTGCGCAGACTTGCGCCCCTCCCCGATTGTCAGCACGGAAGCGGCCGTGCATTCGGCTGTGTTGCTCTCTCGGCATACGTGCCGGTCCTGCACGCCGTACTCGTCCGAGGCAAATCGACCTGCATCATGAATCTCAACCAAAACAAAGACGGACGTCCGATCGGGCTCCGAATCGCTACAGAAGCGGACTCACCAGTCGCATCAGGTTCTGCACCAGTTGGTCGTGGAACGGCCGCTCGCGCCATTCGGCGAGCCTGACTTCCTCCGAGCCGCTCATGTAGGCCGCCTCGATAGCTTCGAGCTGCAATGCGATGCTGCGGCTGTAGAACAAGGCCACCACTTCCTCGTTGAGTTCGAAGGAACGCAGGTCCATGTTGCAGGATCCCACCCACGCGATCTCGCGGTCGATCGAGACTGCTTTCGTGTGCAGGAAGGCCTGACGGTAAGCATGGATGCGCACACCCGCCGTCAGCAGTGATTCGTAGTACGACCGCTGCGCATTGGCCACCATGAACTGGTCCTTGCGGTAGTCGACGATCAGGTGTACCTCGACACCGCGCTGCACGGCGGTTTCCAACGCCTCCTGCAGCGCCTGGCTCGGGATGAAATACGGCGTGGTGATGACCACTCTGCGGCGCGCGGCGTAGACGAGGTTGACGACCATGCGTTGCGCGCGTTGTGTAGACGATGCAGGACCGTTGGGCAGGATCTGCGCCGGACAGTCGCCTGCAATGGGCGGCTCAGGGAAAGCAGTCTCGCCGAGGTACTCGGCCGTTTCTTCGTACCAGTCCGCACCGAACACCAGTTGCAGCTGGATCGCCGTCGGCCCTTCGATGCGCGCAACCAGTTCGCTGTACGTGAGGCCCGGCTTGAAGTCCGCGCCTACCATGTTCTGCGATCCGGTGTAACCGATGCGACCGTCGATGACGACGATCTTGCGATGGTTTCGCAGGTCGAGCCGCTCGGGCTTGCGCCAGCGAAATGGCAGTGCGACGCGGGTATCGATGCCGAGGCTGCGCAACTTCGGCACCACCACCGGAATCATCGGCCGCGACCCAAAGGCATCGATCAGCACACGGCAGCGGACTCCGCGGGCGACTGCGCGGGCCAGCGCCGAGATCACCGGTTCGGTGTGCGAGTCGATCTGGAAGATGTAGTAGCACAGATGCACTGTGGTGCGCGCCGCATCGATGTCGGCTGCGATGCGGGTCAGGGTCGAGGAGTAGTCGGTCAGCAGTTCAACGGCATTGCCACCAAAATTGGGGAAGCGCGAAAGATCGGTCGACAAGCGAACGCTTGCTTCGTACGCCAACGGAACCGCCGGGGGTTGTGTTCCGGGAAATACGACATAACGTCGTCGCATCGGTTCGACGAGCTCGACGTACTTCTGCAGTCGTTCAAGCCGCCAGCGCGGCAATTTCGGCCGGCCGATCAGCAGGTAAGCGACCAGGCCGACCCACGGCAGAAAGAAGATCAGCAGGAGCCAGCCCTTGGCCGCCTCCGGCGAACGCCGCGTCGGCACGATTGGCAGCATGACGAGCCGTATCGCCCAGTCGGCGACGACGGCCAGCGTGCCCCAATGCAGCCAGGTCACCTCAAGCATCGCGGAGTGCGGCGGTGCGCCGCGCGCTCAGTGGCCGAGGATCTTCGACAGAAAGTCCTTGGTGCGCTCGCTCTTGGGGTGGTCGAAGAATTCGTGCGGATTGTTCTGCTCGACGATCTGACCCTGGTCCATGAAGATCACGCGGTCGGCGACAGCCTTGGCGAAGCCCATCTCGTGCGTCACGCACAGCATCGTGATGCCCTGACCTGCCAGCTCGATCATCACGTCGAGCACTTCCTTGATCATCTCCGGGTCGAGGGCCGACGTCGGCTCGTCGAACAACATGACTTTCGGCGTCAGGCACAGCGCACGTGCGATCGCCACGCGCTGCTGCTGGCCGCCTGACAGCTGCAGCGGGATACTTCTGCGCCTGTTCGGCGATGCGCACGCGCTTCAACTGCGTCATCGCGCGTTCCTCGGCCTCGGCCTTCGGCATGCCCGTCACCCACATCGGCGCCAACGTGAGGTTCTGCACCACCGTCAAGTGCGGAAAGAGATTGAACTGCTGGAACACCATGCCAACTTCGCGCCGGATCTTCTCGATCGCCTTGACGTCATCGGTGAGCTCAATACCGTCGACCTTGAGGACCCCTTCCTGGTATTCCTCGAGCCGGTTGATGCAGCGGATCAGCGTCGACTTGCCCGATCCGGACGGGCCGCAGATGACGATGCGCTCGCCTTTCTTGACGTGCAGGTCGATGTCGCGCAACACGTGGAAACTGTTGCCGTACCACTTGTTGACCTTGTCGAAGGTGATGATGTTATCGCGTCATGGCGGCGCCTTCGGCTATCGCGTCTTGCTGCGGTTGAGCTGCTTCTCCACCCACAGGCTGTAGCGCGACATCGCGAAGCAGAAGGTGAAGTAGATCAGCGTGATGAAAAGGTAGCCCTCGATCTTGAACGGCCGCCAGTCGGCGTCCGAGTTGAGCGCGAGCCCGAGTGCCCCGGTGAGCTCGTACAGCGACACGATCGTGACCAGCGAGGTGTCCTTGAAGATCGAGATGAAGTTATTCATGATGCCCGGGATCACCATCGCGAGCGCCTGCGGCAGCACGATCTTGCGCTGCGTCTGCCAGTACGTAAGCCCAAGCGAATCCGCGGCCTCGACCTGGCCCTTGGGGATCGCCTGCAGGCCGCCGCGGACGATCTCGGCCATATAGGCCGCCGCGAACAGCGTGATCCCGACCAGCACCCGGATCAGCACGTCGATCGTGAGTCCCTGCGGCATGAACAGCGGAAACATGAACGATGCCATGAACAGCACCGAGATCAGCGGCACGCCGCGGATCAGTTCGACGTAGATGATGCAGAACGTGCGGATTGCCGGCAGCTTCGAGCGCCGACCGAGCGCGACCAGCACCGAGATCGGGAAGGCCAGCACGATCGACAGCGTGGCCAGCATGATGGTCAGCGGCAGCCCGCCCCAGCGGTCGGTCGTCACGACAGACAGCCCCGCGACGCCGCCGTACATCAGGCGAAGAAGGCCACCAGCACGGCGACCCAGACGGCGCCAGCCAGGGCTTCCAGAACCTGCGCATGCAGCTCAACATCAGCAGCCCGACCAGCAGCCCCGTGGCGAGCTCGGGGCGCCACTGCTCCTCGTACGGGTAGCGGCCAAAGATGATCAGGCGGTACTTCTCGGCGATCACGCCCCAGCACGCGCCGGTGCCGCGCGCCTGCTGGCAGACCTCTGCGTTGGGCTGAAAGACAGCCTGGAAGATCGCCCAGTCCGCCAGCCGCGGCAGAAAGTACAGCCGCGAACCCGATCATGACGATCGTCGTCAGCGCACTCTTCCAGTCGGCAAACAGATTCGTGCGCACCCAGTGCACGACTCCGGCCTGCTTGATCGGCGGGGTACGCGGCGGGATGGGCTGGAAGACTGCGGCTCATCATCGCTCCTTGATCGCGGCGCGCTTGTTGTACCAGTTCATGATGACCGAGGTGGTCAGCGACGTGGTCAGGTACACGGCCATGATGATTGCGATGCACTCGACCGCGCGGCCGGTCTGGTTGAGCGCCGTGTTGGCGATCGACACCACGTCGGGATAGCCGATGGCGACCGCGAGCGAGGAGTTCTTGGTCAGGTTCAGATACTGGTTGGTCATCGGCGGGATGATCACGCGCAGTGCCTGCGGCAGGATCACGAGCCGCATCGACTGGCCCTTCGACAGCCCGAGACTCGCGGCCGCCTCGACCTGGCCGTGCGACACCGACTGGATGCCGGCGCGCACCACTTCGGCGACGAACGACGACGGTGTAGAACGTCAGGCCCAGCAGCACCGCCATGAATTCGGGCGTCACGGCGGCTCCGCCTTCGACCATGCCATCGCCCCGACGCGGGAGGTTCCAGGCGGTCGGCGCCCCGCCGACCAGCCAGCCGATCAACGCGCAGGCAAGCACGATCGCGACCGGCACCCAGAACATGCTGCGCACGCGGCCGGTCTGCTTCGAACTGGCGCCGCGCCCAGCGGCGGTACGCCCAGGCGATGCCGAGTCCGACCACGGCCGCCCACCGCGGCGAGGCCCTGCCCCAGCCCCAGTACCGGGATCGGGTACTGGAACCCGCCCTTGCTGAGGAAGAACAGGCCGAACGGCGGACACCGGATCGAACGGATCGGGCAGGATCTCCGTGAAGCACGAGGTACCACATCAGCAACTGCAGCAGCACCGGGATGTTGCGGAACAGTTCGACGTAGCCGTAGCACAGGCCCGCGGACCAGGGCGTTGCGCGAAAAGCGACCGATCCCCGAGCAGGGTGCCGAGGATCGTCGTCAGGACGACGCCGATGACCGCCACGCGCAACGTGTTGCCGATGCCGACCAGGAATGCCTTCCAGTACGGGTCCAGCGCCTCGTAGTTGAACATCGGCTCGCCGATGTCGAAACCGGCGGGCTGAGTCAGAAATCCGAAGCCGCTCTGAATGCCGCGCACACGCATGTTCTCCAGCGTGTTGTGCGCGAGAAACCAGACCGCCAGCGCGACCAGCGCGATCGCGAGGATCTGGTAGACGAGACCGCGAAAGGCCTGGCTACGCCACGACCAGTCACGCCGCTTCGGCGGGGCACGCCCCGGCACGGCCTGCGACACGGAGCTCTCCTCCTGGAGTAAGACTTGTCGTTGTTCGACTATGCAGAAGGGACGCACTCGCGTCCGCTCTGCATAGCGGCCTGCGACTCGCGCTGCAGGCAGCTCCTATGCTAACCAGTCAATCTCGCCCGCCGCCAGTTGCCCGCGGGCTGCGGTCGATCAGCGCACCGGCGGTGCGTACATGATGCCGCCCTTGTTCCACAGGCTGTTCAGGCCGCGCGGCAGCTTGAGCGCCGAGTTCGGACCGACATTGCGGTCGAAGATCTCGCCATAGTTGCCGGTCGCCTTCAGCGCATTGACCATCCAGTTCTTGTCGAGTCCCATCAGCTTGCCGGTGTCTTCCGACGTGCCGACGATGCGCATGACGACCGGATCCTGGCTGGTCTTGATCATCTCGTCGACGTTCTTCTGCGTGATGCCGTATTCCTCGGCCTCGATCAGGCCGAACACGACCCACTTGACGATCGTGAACCACTCGTCGTCACCGCGCCGTACCGCGGGCCCGAGCGGTTCCTTCGAGATCAGCGTCGGCAGGATCAGGTGCTCGTTCGGGTCCTTGGCTTCCTTGTTGCGCACTCGAGGCGAGACCCGAGGCGTCCGTCGTGTACGCCTGGCAGCGGCCGGAGAAATAGGCGCCAGTCGCAGCCTCGACCTTTTCGAACACGACCGGCTTGATCGCGAGGTTGTTGGCGCGCGAGAAGTCCGTGAGGTTCTTCTCGGTCGTCGTGCCCGACTGTACGCACACGGTGGCGCCCTTCAGGTCCTTCGCATTCTTGATCTTGCCCTTGACCGGAACCATGAAGCCCTGGCCGTCGTAGTACGTCGTCCCGGTGAAGAACATGCCGAGCGATGCATCGCGCGTCAGCGTCCACGTCGTGTTGCGCGACAGGATGTCGATCTCGCCCGACTGCAGTGCAGTGAAGCGTTGCTGCGCATTCAGCGGGACGAACTTAACCTTGTTGCCGTCACCCAGCACGGCTGCGGCCACTGCACGGCAAATGTCGACGTCGAGGCCGCTCCAGTTGCCCTGACTGTCAGCGGCGGAAAAGCCCGCCAGGCCCGTGTTAACGCCGCACACGACGCTTCCACGCGCCTTGATTGCATCGAGCGTCTTGCCTGCATGGGCGGGCGCCGACGCCAGTACTGCGGCCGCCACCAACCCCCCGGCGAGGATCCTGCCTGCATCCTTGATCATTCTTCTGCTCCTTTTTCGAGAACCCGCCCCGCGGGTGTGTGCATGTTGCACGATCTTCGTGCGCTGGGACGCGCCCGAGCGATAAATCTAACGTACTCGACGGCTGCATGCATCATTCATGCCAGCCCGGGGTTCACCCTCGGCGCACAACCATTGTGCAGCGCAGGAACCTACCTCCCACCCGCACTGAGCCTCGTTTCCATCATCCGCCGACTTCGTCGCCGACCTTGTCGGTCGGGAACGTGAATTGTTCGCGCAGCAACGGACTGACCGGGATGCCCAAAGTGATTCCGCGCGGCGGTACGGGGTTCAGGAACCAGCGGCGATAAGCCGTGTTCACTTCGCCATCCACCATTGCGCGCGACAGCACGAGGTCGACAAATCTCTTGAAGTCGGGATCATTGCGCCTGAGCATGATCGCCAGCGGCTCGACGGTGGCGAACTCACCCACCACGTCCCACTGCAGCGGCGCCTTGGTGTTGGCCCGCAGCGCGTACAACACGATGTCGTCGTGCAGGTAGGCGTCGGCCCGTCCCGCCTCGAGTTCGGCGAACGCGGCGTCGGAATCCTTGACTTCCAGCTTTCGGCCCTTGAACAACCCCTTCGCCAACGCGTTGTCGAGATACTGCGCGTGCGTCGATCCGGCATTCACGACCACCGTCCGACTGCCGACGTCGGACAGCCGCTTGATATTCGAATTGCTGCGCACCAGCAAGCGCCCACCGGCAAAGTAGTGCGTCACCGTGAAGGCAACCTGCTTGCGACGCGCGGCCGTGTTTGTGGTGTTGCCGCATTCGAGGTCGGCTTTGCCATCGACAATCGAAGGAATTCGCTGCGCGGCGGACACTGGCAGGAATGCGACGCGAAGGCCGGGCAGCTTAAGTTCGCGGCGCAGTGCCTCCACCACCTTCATGCAAAGGTCGACCGCGTACCCGACCGGCCGCTTGTTCTGGTCTAAGAACGAGAACGGGCTCGAGGACTCACGATGCGCCAGCGTGATGACGCCGGTGTCCCGGACCTTCTGCAGCGTGGGCGGCTGCGGTGACGCAGTGGGAGTCGGAGGAGTCTGGGCGAACCCGGGGACGGCAGCCGACGCCAGCAGCCCCAATACAACCATCACCGCACACGTCCTGCCCACCGTCATGCGCCCACTCAGCCGTTGCGAAACCGCGCGAGTGTAGCCCCGGCCCCTGCGCGCCGGAATCTACTCGGCGGCGATGGCCGAATCGGGCATGAGCGCCTCCGCCTTGGCGCGCTCGCGGATCTGGATCTCCCACATTGCGGCGTAGAGGCCGCCGCGCGCCAGCAGGTCCGAGTGCGACCCGCGCTCGACGATGCGACCGTGGTCCATCACCAGGATTTGGTCAGCGTGCACGACGGTCGACAGCCGATGCGCAATGACCAGCGTGGTCCGACTGCGCGCAATACCTTCGAGCTCGTCCTGGATCACACGCTCGGTGCGAGAATCCAGCGCCGAGGTCGCCTCGTCGAAGACCAGTATCGCCGGGTCCTTCAGCAGCGTGCGCGCGATCGCCACCCGCTGCTTCTCGCCCCCCGAGAGCTTCAGACCACGTTCGCCGACCTGGGTCGCGTAGCCGTCGGGCAGCGCTTCGATGAAGTCGTGGATATGCGCGGCGCGGGCGGCGGACTCGATGTCAGTGCGGCTGGCGCCCGGCCGCCCATAGGCAATGTTGTATTCGATCGTGTCGTTGAAGAGCACGGTGTCCTGCGGCACGATGCCGATCGCGGCCCGCAGGCTCTCCTGCGTAATGGAGCGCACATCCTGGTCGTCGATCAGCACCGCGCCAGCATCAACCTCGTAGAAGCGAAACAACAAGCGCGCCAGAGTCGATTTGCCCGAACCCGTAGAGCCGACCACGGCCGTCGTCGTGCCGCCGGCAATCGAGAAATCCACCCCATGCAACACCTGGCGCCGCGGGTCATAGGCGAAGTCGACCTTGTCGAACCGCACTTCCGCTCCGCGCACGACGAGCGGTCGCGCGTCGGGGGCATCGGCGATCTCGCGGTTCTGCTCTAGCAGCGCGAACATCCGGTCCATGTCCGTCAGCGCCTGCTTGATCTCGCGGTAAATGACGCCGAGAAAGTTGAGCGGGATGTACAGTTGGATCATGAAGGCATTGACCAGCACGAGATCGCCGATTGTCATCCGGCCCTCGACGACGCCGACGGCCGCGCGCCACAGGATCAGCGTCAGAGCTACCGCAATGATCGTCTGCTGCCCCGCGTTCAGCACATTCAGCGACTGCTGCGACATGACGGCCGTGCGCTGGCTTGCGGCGAGCGTCTCGTCGTAGCGCCGGGCCTCGTAGGCCTCGTTGCCGAAGTACTTCACGGTCTCGAAGTTCAGCAGCGAATCGACCGCCCGCGAATGCGCCTTGGTCTCAAGTTCGTTCCAGCGCCGGCGCACGACGGTGCGCCAGTTCGTCACTAGCACCGTGAACACTATGTAAACGGTGAGGCTCACACCGACGATGGCAGCAAACCAGACCTCGTAGTTCCAGACGAGGTAGGCCACGACGAGCGAGATTTCGATCAGCGTCGGCAGGATTGAATAGAGCGTGAAGCTGATCAGCGACGAAATGCCGCGGATGCCCTGGTCGATCTCGCGCGTGACCGCCCCGGTGCGGCGCTCCAGGTGATAGCGCAGCGACAGCGAATGAAGGTGGCGGAAGGTCTTCAGCGCCAGCGTCCGCATCGCAGCCTGCGTCACGTTGACGAAGAAGAACTCGCGCAGCTCGGTGAAGAGCGACGTCGACAGCCGCAGCAGGCCATAGGTGACAACCAGCGCCACCGGAACGACGAGCACGTGGGTGGCCGTCAGGGCCATGGGCGACAGGCGGTCGACGATATCCTTCAAGAGGATCGGCACGCTGACCGTCGCCAACTTCGCGGCCACCAGGCATGCGAGCGCGAACAGCACCCTGCCCTTGTAGGCCCAGAGATACGGCAGCAGGGTGCGCAGCGTCTGCCAGTCGTCGCGTTCGGCGCGCGTGGATAACAGGGCTTCGCGAGGCGGGGACCAGCGCATAGAAGTAATGTCGCTCGTGTACGCGACCGCTGCGCGGCCGCACGTGCACTCGCTCCGAATAGTAAAGCGGTCCTCGCAAACGCGGACGCTGCGCGAGCGCACGCGCACTCGGAACGGGTAGGACCAGCTACTCGGCTGGGCTCCGGAGTGCGCGCGCGCGCGCCTGGCGCCTCAGGGCGTGCGTACACTCGCGAACAATGAAGGACAAGGTCATCGTCATAACCGGCGCCAGCGAGGGCATCGGGGCGGAGCTCGCACGGCAGCTCGCGGTCGAGAAGCCGAAGCTCGTGCTGGCGGCGCGGGGCGCCGAAGCGCTGGCGCGCGTGCGGCAGCAGTGTCGCGAGCGCGGCGCCGAGGCAGTCGACGTCACTGCCGATGTCAGCATCGAAAGCGACTGCCGCCGCCTGATCGAGCGTGCGATCGAGGCGTTCGGACGGATCGATGTGCTGGTCGCGAATGCCGGCGTATCGATGCACGCGCGCTTTGCCGAGATCGAGGACTTCTCCACTTTCGAGCGGCTGTTTCGCATCAACGCGATGGGGACAATATGGTGCGTCCGCTATGCGTACCCGCACCTCAAGATGGCGCAGGGTCTTATCGTTGGCGTCTCGTCGCTTGCCGGCCGGACCGGCGTACCGGAACGAACCACCTACTGCACGAGTAAGTACGCGCAGACTGGCTTCCTCGATGCATTGCGGATCGAGGCCGCCGACGACGGAGTCGCTGTGATGGCCGCCTTCCCCGGCGTGGTCGCCACCGAGATCCGGCGCCGCGGCTGGAACGCGCGCGGTGAACCGGCGGGCATTTCCGGCCTGTCGGAGGCCGATGCGATGCCAGTGGAGGCTTGTGCGCGACTCATCGCGGGTGGCATGCGCGCCCGCCGCCGCGAGGTGGTGTTGGGTGCGCGGGGGCGCATCGGGCTCTGGCTGAAGCTGCTCGCGCCAACCCTAGTCGATCGCATGGCGCGCGCCGCGCTGGCAAAGCGCCCCGGATCGGCTGCGCCGGACGACACGAGGAGATCGTGACGATGAGCCCACTACAGCTGCCCGACGATCAGGTCCCGGTGCTCCGAATGATGCCGATGCCCGCCGACGCCAATATCCATGGCGATGTGTTCGGCGGATGGATCATGGCGCACGTCGATATTGCGGGCGCGATTCCCGCCGCACGCCGCGCCAACGGACGGGTCGCGACTGTCGCCGTGACGTCGTTCCTGTTCAAGCATCCCGTGTTTGTCGGCGACCTGGTGAGCTTCTACGCCAACATCGCGAAGACCGGCCGGACCTCGATCACGGTCGACGTCGAGGTCTACGCGGAACGCAACCGGCTGCAAAAGGAAGTCGTCAAGGTCACCGAGGCCACGCTGGTGTACGTCGCAACCGATGAGCGCCGCCAGCCGCGCGCGCTGCCGGATCTCTGACACCCCGCACTTGTTGCGGTGTTCAGTACGCGACTTCTGCCGCCGTCTTGCCGGCGAGGAATCCGCCGACTACAGCAGCCAGCAAGCCATTGCCTTCGAGGTAGCCGCCTCCGGCGTCGCCCGAGAGGCCACGCGCGGCGCCGCCGGCCGCCAGCAGGTTCGGCAGCGCGGTGCCATTGGGGCGCAGCACGCGGCCACGCACGTCGATCGCGAGCCCGCCTTCGGTGCCGAGCAATGCGCCCGTCACCTGCACTCCGTAGTACGGCCCGAGAATCATCTGTGCCGCGCGGAACGTGCGGCCGAACTCGTCCATGTCTTCATCGAGCGCGAGCGCATTGACGAGCGCAATCGTCTGCTCCAGGCCGCCGCGCTCGATACCCAGCGCATCGGCGAGATCCCGCAACGACGTGCCGCGCTTGATCAGCCCCTTGGTCACGGCCTCGGGATAGTTGGGCATCGACAGGCCAACCTCATGGATGCGCTCGTCGTAGACATTGAAAGCGATGCCCTCCGGCTGCGCCAGCACAAACAGTGCGCTCTCCGAGTAGCCTTCATGCTCGTTGCCGAAGCGTTCGCCCTGACGATTGACCTGGATGGCGCCCTCTGACATGAGTGCCCACGGCAACTGCAGTCGTTGCGGCATCACGACTGAACTGTGGGCCTGGAAGCCGTCGATGTCCTCGACGGCGGCACCGAGCTCGTCACCCCACACGAGTGCATCCCCCTGGCTGCCTTCGTGGCCGGCAAACGGCAGCGCGCGCACATCCGGCAGGTAACGGTTCACCAATTCACCGTTGCCGGCAAAGCCGTTGGTCGCCACGACGAGCGCGGAGCATCCGATATCCATCGACTCGCGTCCGCCGCGCTGAACGCGCACTCCGCGCACGCGCTGGTCGGCATCGACGTACAGATCGGTGACGTGCGCGCTTGGCTGTAGGCGCACGCCGCGGGCCGCCAACGCGCGGTAAAGGGCCGACATCAGCGCGGTGCCGCCGCGCTCGGCCAGCGCGTGCATGCGGGCGACGCTGTGTCCCGGTGGCATGCCCTCGACAAGTTCGAAGCTGAGCCCGCAGGTTGTCTCGAGCCACTTCAACGTCGCGGCGGACGCCACGGTGTAGGCTTCGACTAGGTGTGCAGCCGACCGGCCGTTGGACTTCGACTGAATGTCGGCTGCGAAGCGCTCCGGCGTGTCGTCGATCTCGCGTGCTTCCTGCATGCGCGTGCCCGCGGCCGGAATCATTCCGGACGAGCTTCCCGTCGCGCCGGCCGGCGAGGAATCGCGGTCCAGCACCAGCACCTTCGCGCCAAAATCGCGCGCCGCCAGCGCCGCCAGCGTGCCCGCGGCCCCGGCTCCAATCACAATGACGGGAACCGAGCTGGTGAACGCCGGCAACCGGTCGCGAATGACGGCCATGCTCAGTAGGTGGCGAGTTGAGATTCGATCCAGCAGGCCGCGGCGAGCGCTCGCGCATCGTCGCCGGGCCGCGCGACCACCTGCAGCCCCAGCGGCAACCCGCTCTCCCCGTGCGCCAGTGCCTTCGGCAGCGGCACGCTGACCTGCGGGCCACCCAGCAGATGCCACGGCCGGTTGAATTGTGGGTCCCCGGTGGCGTCGAGCCCCAAGGGTGCTTCGCCGGGCGCACTCGGTGTCAGAACGACATCGGCATCACCGAACAGCTGCTCGATTCCCGTCGCGCACGCGCGCCCGAGTTGCAGGGCATCAACGTAGTCGTCAGCACCGATCCCGCGCCCCTCTTCAATTAGCGCGACCAGCCGTTGCGACAGCGCATCACGGCGGTACTGGGCCTCCGGCCCGAGGGCGCGCGCCGTCTCGAACAACTGGACCGTGCGCTGGGCGTCGGCCAGCCGGCTGAAGGCCGGCTGACCGGCCTTCGCATCGTAGGGCCACGCGAGTTCGCGCACCCGAGCCCCGCGTGCGGCCAGTAGGCGCGCCACCTTTTCGAGCGCCGCCAGCATGGAAGGCGCCAGCTGCGCTGACCAAGGAGTCGCCGTCCACGCGACGGTCGGCGCGCGAGCCTGGCCCGGGGCATGCTGCCACTGCGGCTGCAACGCGAGCGCGGCCGCCACCAGCGCGACGTCCTCCACAGTGCGGGCAAACGCACCAACGACATCCAGCGTGTCGGACACCGCCTTGACCCCGGCGCGGGGCACGGAGCCTCGCGTCGGCACGAAGCCAACGACACCGCAGAACGCAGCCGGCCGGATCACCGAGCCCGCCGTTTGCGTGCCGATCGCGAAGGGCGCCATGTGAGCCGCGACCGCGGCGGCCGAACCGCTGGACGAGCCGCCCGGCGTGTGCTCCAGGTCCGCCGGATTGCGCGTCGGCCCGGGAGTGAAGTTCGCGAGCTCCGCGGTCACCGTCTTGCCAAGCACGAAGGCACCGGAGGCGCGCAACGCCGCCACGCTAGCGGCATCTGCCTGAGGCACATGTCCGAGGAAGATCGCCGAGCCATACTGGCTCGGTATATCCGCCGTATCAAAATTGTCCTTGATCGCCACCGGCAGCCCGTGCAACGGGCCGCGCCAATCCAGGCGATCGAATTCGCGTGCCGTCGCGATCGCGCGGTCCGCGTCGAACCAGGCGAATGCACGCACGTCCGGCTCCTGGTCGTGGATGGCGTCGGTGAACGAATGTGTCACGGCTTCACAGGTGACGTCGTGCGCGGCGATCATGCGCGCCAGCTGCGCTGCCGGCAGACGATTGAGCGGTGTTCTCACAGGATTCCCCAAGTGTCAGTCGAATCTACCGCAGGACTTCTCGCGTCCGGCTGCGACCGGTCAAGGAAAAAGGGCGCCACAGAGCGCCCTTTTGGAAACGCGGGCGGCACGGCATCGAATTGCGCCGCGTCCACCGCACATATCGCAGTGCTGCGACCCGTCTCAAAGGAAGAGGTCTGGCAGCAATTGCCGGCTGCCTGGCACGACGGAATACTTCCCGAGATCCGTCACTCCCGCTTTCGCCAGCACCGCTTCGTCGATGAAGAAGTTGCCGCTGGTGGTGGCCGCATCGGAAGTCAGCACCGCGTAGGCCGCATCGGCCATGATCTCGGGCGAGCGGCAGTGTTCCGGCTTCACGCCGGGAATCATTTGCAGCGCCGCCGTCTGGATCACCGTGCGTGGCCACAGGGCGTTGACGGCGATGCCATAGCCGCGGAATTCCTCCGCATGGCCCAGCACACACATGCTCATACCGTACTTCGCCATCGTGTAGGCGACGTGCGGCGCGAACCAGCGCGGCTCCATGTTGAGCGGCGGCGCCAGCGTCAGCACGTGCGGATTGCGCTTGCGCTCGCCCGACTGCTTCAGATACGGCAGGCATGCCTGGGTGCAGAGAAACGTTCCGCGGACGTTGACACCGAACATCAGGTCGAAGCGTCTCATCGGAGTCGCTTCGGTTGGTGTCAGGCTGATGGCGCTGGCGTTGTTGACGAGAATGTCGATCCCGCCGAACGTCTCCGCGGCCTTCTTCGCTGCCGCCACAACCTGGTCTTCCTCGCGGATGTCGCACTGGATGGCAAGCGCCTTGCCGCCCGCCGCCTCGATTTCCGCCGCTGCACTGTGGATCGTGCCTGGCAGCTTCGGGTTCGGCTCGGCGGTCTTGGCCGCAATTGCGACATTGGCGCCGTCGGCAGCGGCGCGCTTGACAATCGCGAGCCCAATGCCGCGCGACGCGCCCGAAATGAAGATGGTCCTGCCCTTGAGGTTCATGGTGTCTCCGCAGTGAGTCTGGGCGTCGCAGCCGATTGGGCCATAGCGCCGATGTGATCGGTCAGCCGGTCCGCTACACGCGCATACAGCGCCGGTGCCGGGTGGAATCCGTCTTCGCAGAACAGGTCCCGGTGCGCCACGCCGTCCATGGCGAGGTAAGTCACGCCCTGGAGCGGCGCCGCCCAGCGCCGCTGCGCCCGGTTGTTGCGTCGAGCCGCCTGCCCGGCGTACCAGGCCAATGGCTTCGGCACGGCCGGAAACATCTCCATCTCCGGCAGCGCTGGGAAAACGACATGCCGCACGCCGGCATGAATGCGCAGCCAGTCAGCGATGTGCTGCCGCTGCCGCAGGGCGAAGGCCAACGGCACGTCCTTGGTGATGTCGTTGACACCAACGACGATCACCGCTACGTCCGCCTGTTGTGGTCGCGCATGGACAAGTTTCTGAAGCACCCCCTCCGAGGTCAGGCCCGACTGCGCGATCAATTGCCAGCGCACCACGCCATTGAGCCGATGCGCCAGCCGCTCGGCAAGCGGTCGCGCCAACGCTTCGCGTTGCGTGCGGGCGCCGACCCCGGCCGCACTGGAATCGCCCGCCACGAGCAGGCGCAGCACCGGCTCACCCTCGCCGACCGTGCCGCGGCGCGGTCCACGCGGCTCTGGCAACTCCAGCGCCGTCCGCCGCAGGCGGCGCGCCTGCGCGATCAGTATCGGACCGAAGGCAATTCGAGTGGCGACGGCCAGCATCAGCCCTTTGGCCACAGAATCATTTGCGTACAGCGGAAGAGTGCAATCGTTTTCGCGCTTTCGATATGCGTGACGACCGCGTCCCAGACCTGTGTTGTCTTGCCCTGGTGGGCACAGGTCGCGACCGACCGCAGCGTGCCTTCGGTCGCCGTGCCGATGAAGTTGGACTTCAGTTCGATCGTCGTGAAGTTGGTTGCGCCATCGGGCAAGTGCGCGATCGTCGCGTAGCCGGCTGAGGTATCGGCCAGCGCGATGACCGAAGCCGCGTGCAGAAAGCCGTTGGGCGCAAGGTACTGCGGGCGAATCATATATTCCATGGTCAGACTGCCCTCGCGCACCTCGACGACCTTCATGCTGAACCACCCGGGCAGGTTGTCGCCCGAGCGGCTGTTGAGCTTGTCCAGCGTCATTTCGTGGCGCAGCGGCATGGCAGCCTCCGACCCGGCTCAAGAGAAACGCGAAAAGTCCGGCTTGCGCCGCTCGAAGAACGCCGAAAACGCCTCCTTCGCCTCGGCGCTGCGCAGCATCCTCTCGAAGGATTTCGCCTCCTCCATGATCAGCTTCTCGGTCATCGACCGCCACGACAACTTCATCAGGCGCTTGGTTTCGCGCACTGACGCCGGTGGCAGCGCGTTGAACCGCTCCGCCTGGCGAATGGCGTAATCGAACACCTCGCCGGGGGGCACGATGCGATTGACGATCTTCATCTCGAGCGCTTCCTCGGCGCTGATCGGTTCTGCGAGCAGCAGTTTCTCGGCCGCCTTGTGATAGCCGGCCGCGAGCGGGATCGTCAGGCTCGACGCGAACTCCGAGCACACCCCGAGCGAGACGAACGGCATCGAGAACATCGCGTTGTCAGCGCAGTAGACGAGGTCGCAGTGCATCAGCATGGTCGTGCCGATGCCCACCGCGGCCCCGTTGACGGCTGCAACGACGGGTTTCTCCGACAGGCCGAGCGCCTGCATGAACTGGAACACCGGCGCATCTATGCCGGCCGGCGGGTTCTTCATGAAGTCTTCGAGGTCGTTGCCGGCGGTGAAGATATCCTTCTCGCCGTGGATCAGGATCGCGCGCACCGTGCCGTCGTCGTGCGCGGCACCGATCGCGTCGGCCATGGCCTGGTACATCGCGACGGTGATTGCGTTCTTCTTTTCAGGCCGCGCGATCGCGATGCGCGCGACGCCGTTGATGGTCTGGACTGCAATGCTCACGTGACCTCCTGGTTCACTTTCCCGCGCGATTCGTCAGCGCAACGAACTGCGCGAATTCTTTGAGCGACCGGGCCGCCTGTCCCCGGACCTTGTCCTGCACGATGGGGGTGAAGCCGAGCAACCAGCCCTTCCACCCTAGCGCCTGGCCGGACCAGCGCCACAGGTTGAAGTGGTCCACCTGCTGCACGATCTTGCCGGCAGCGATCACCATCTCGGTGTGCACCCGGTTGACGACGACACGTTTGGTTGGAGTGAACGTGTAGCGCGCGCTCCAGTCGACCCGGGCACGGTCCGGCGTGTCTTCGAGGATCTTGACATCGATCTCGAGGTCTTCCGCCTCTGAAAGTAGCATCTGCCACATCAGCCTCGCACCCTGCGCCGTGAGGCGCGGGAACACCGGATCACTGAAGGTGGCATGGTTCGCGTAAAGCAGCCCCATGGTGTAGTAGTCACGCACCATGAAGGCCTCGTAAAAGCGTTCGGCAACACCCATGTCACCCTCAGCGTAGCGATTTGTCGACGAGCCAGCCCAGCGCCTGCGGCCAGAGTACTTCGGCCTGACGCCGTCGGAAGAAGCCAAAGTGGCCAATCCGATCGACGCCGACGTCCCCCGGCGCCAGTCGCCGCATCTCGCGCGCTGCACCGGCGTAGAACGCATGCAGTGACGCGATGTTGCGCTCCGACAGGTACTCGTCGTCCGTGAACGAAAGCGAGAGGATAGGCTGCCTGAGCCGCGCGTAGGTGACACGCCACGCCGGGTCCTCGACACCGAACAGGTATTCCGAGTGCAGACACCAGGCGCGCCACTGCCGCATGACGCCGCGCGGGACATCGCCGATCATCCCGAGCCTGCGCCCCGGGAAGTAGCCGAACAACGGCAGCACCACCGGAACGATGCCGTACCAGAGCACCGGCGCAACGCGCCGTAGCCCGGGAACGTACTCGCGCCAGTAACCACTGCCCGCGGCCACCGTAACGATCGCCCGGATGCGCTCGGGGCGGTCGAGCAGGCCAAGGATCTGGCCGCCCAGGCTGTGACCGACCCAGAGCAGCGGCCGGTCGGCGAGCTGCTCCACCATGAAGTCGACCAGCGCCGTCGCGTCGCGCTGCGCCCACGCCATCACGTCGGACTCGAATCCTCGCAGCGAGCGCCGGAACGGCGCCGGACGCGACTGCCCGACGCCGCGGTAGTCGAACGTCACGACCCAGAATCCGTGCGCGGCGAGCCAATGCGCGAAATCGGCGTAGTAAGCCTGCTCCACGCCCATCGCCGGCGCGATCAGGACACCCGCGCGCGCAGTCTGCGAATCGCCGAACGGTGTTGCGCGCAGTTCGAAGCCGTCAGCTGTCGTGACCGTGAGCTTGTGCACTTTGTGCGTGGCTGGTTGTCGCTCTGTGGCCAGCGAAACACCGCGCAGACGGCCACCCCCTTCGACTTCAACGGGCTCCGCCCGCGAAATCAAACTGATCACTCCGCTTTCGATGCACGTGCGAGCGGCATCGGCGCTCGCCTACGTCAACAGCGCTACATCTTTTCGAATATCCCCGCTGCCCCCATGCCGGTGCCGACGCACATCGTCACCATGCCGTACTTCAGGTTGCGCCGACGCAGCGCATGGACCAGCGTGGCCGAGCGAATCGCGCCGGTGGCACCGAGCGGATGCCCCAGGGCGATTGCGCCGCCCATCGGGTTGACCTTACTGCGATCGAGGCCGAGGTCGTTGATGACGGCAACAGCCTGCGCCGCGAACGCCTCGTTCAGCTCGATCCAGCCCATGTCCTCGGCCGCGAGACCCGCACTCGCGAGTGCCGCCGGAATCGCGTACTTCGGACCGATGCCCATGATCTCCGGCGGAACGCCCTTGACCGAGAAAGTGACGAAGCGCGCCAGCGGCGTCAGGTTGAACTGCTTGACAGCGCGCTCCGAGGCGAGGATCAGTGCACCCGCACCGTCCGACGTTTGCGAACTGTTGCCGGCCGTGACGCTGCCCTTGGCTGCGAACACCGCCCGCAGCTTCGCGAGCGCTTCGATATTGGTATCCGCGCGCGGGCCTTCGTCCAGGCTGACGGTGCGGGTCTTGACGTCGATTTCGTAACTGCCGAGATTGGGAAACTTCTCGACCAGCTCGATCGGCGTCATCTCGTCGGCGAACTCGCCAGCCTTCTGCGCCGCAATTGCCTTCTGGTGCGACTCCACCGCGAACGCATCCTGCATCTCGCGCGTGACCTTCCACTGCGCAGCCACCTTCTCGGCCGTGATTCCCATGCCGTAGGCGATGCCGACGTTTTCGTCCTTCTCGAAGATGTGTGCGTTGAACGACGGCTTGTTGCCGGACATCGGCACCATGCTCATCGACTCAGCGCCGCCCGCGATCATCACGTCGGCCTCGCCAACACGGATTCGGTCGGCGGCGATCGCCACCGCGTTAAGACCCGACGAGCAGAAGCGGTTGATCGTGATCCCGCCGGTGGTATTCGGCAGCCCGGCGAGCAGCACGGCGATGCGTGCCATGTTCAGGCCCTGCTCGGCCTCGGGCATCGCGCAGCCGATGATGGCGTCCTCGACCGCCTTGGGGTCGAGGTTGGGCACCTGCTTCATTGCGGACCGGATCGCCGCGACCAGCAGATCGTCCGGTCGCGTGTTGCGGAACACGCCCTTCGGCGCCTTGCCGATCGGCGTGCGCGTCGCGGCAACGATGTATGCATCTTGAACTTGTCGGGTCATCTTCGTTGCTCCACCCTTCACATTCTATTGGCGGGGGTTCCAGGGAGGCTGGCAAGCCCCCTTGCGTCCAGATAGAATCAGCTGCCGAAGGCAAGCCGGTCAGTTCCGGACCGGCTTTCCGGTTTGCATCATTCCCATCATTCGTTCTTGGGACTTCGGATGGTTCACGAGCGTCATGAAGAACTTGCGCTCCAGGTCGAACAGCCACTGCTCGTTCGCCATCGCGCCGGCCTCGACATCTCCGCCGCACATCACGTCGGCGATGCCGCTGGAAATGAAGTAGTCGTGTGCGCTGATGAAGCCGCCGTCGCGCATGTTGGCGAGCTGCGCCTTGATCGTCGCCACGCCGGTGCGGCCCGCCACCGGAAATCCGAGCGGCTTCAGCGGCGGCCGATAGCCGGTTGCGTGCATCGCGAACGCTTCGCCGATCGCCGTCCACAGCAGCTCGTGGTTGTTGAACACGATCGTGTCGGTCGGTCGCAGATAGCCCATCTGCCTCGCCTCGAGCGCGGACTTCGACACGTTGGCCATCGCGACGTTCAGGAACCAGTTGCGCATGAACGGGAAGACATCGGTCATGCCGGCCGCCTGTGCGGCCTGCGCCGCGCGCAGCGCGCCTTCCTTCAGACCGCCGGCGCCCGGAATCAGGCCGACGCCGACTTCGACCAGTCCGATGTAGCTTTCGAGCGAAGCGACCGCCTTCGAGCAATGCAGGATCAGTTCGCAGCCGCCGCCGAGCGCCATGCCGCTCACCGCCGCGATCGTCGGCACCTGCGCGTACTTCAGGCGCATGTAGGCGTCCTGCATCTTCTTCTCTTCGGCGCCGATGGCCTTGGCGCCGCCGGACATGAACACCGGCATCATCGCCTGCAGGTCGGCACCGACCGAGAACGGATCGTCAGGCGACCAGATGACGAGGCCACGATATTGCGTCTCGGCAAGATCGACGGCCTTGAGCAGGCCGTTGATAACGCCGGGCCCGATCGCATGGACCTTGGTCTTGATCGACAGGATCAGCACTTCGGCCGCCATCCCGGACTCGAGCGTCCACAGACGCACCGCGTCGTCCTCGAAGACGGTCTTGCCGCCGGTGGCGCCGGTCGGTGCACCTTCGCCGAGCAGCGGCGCACGGAAGATCTGGCGCGCATAGACCGGCAGCGTCGAGCGCGCGACGAACTTCTTCTTCGCCGGCGACCACGAACCCTCGGCGGTGTGCACGCCGCCCGCCTTGGCGACCGGACCGTCGAACACCCACTTCGGCAGCGGCGCCTTGGCGAGCGCCTCACCGGCATCGATGTCCGCCTGCACCCATTCGGCGATCTGCTTCCAGCCGGCCGCCTGCCAGGTCTCGAACGGACCAGTGCTCCAGCCGAAGCCCCAGCGCAGCGCGAAGTCGACGTCGCGCGCGGTGTCGGCGATCGACTCCAGATGCACGCCGATGTAATGGAACGCGTCGCGGAAAATGGCCCACAGGAACTTCGCCTGCGGATGATCGGTCTCGCGCAGCAGCTTCAGGCGCTCGGCCGGGTCCTTCTTCTTCAGGATGCGTGCGACCAGTTCGTCGGCCTTGCCGGCCGATTCGACGTACTCGCCCTTCTTGGGGTCGAGCACCTTGATGCTCTTGCCTTCCTTGCGATAGAAGCCCGCGCCGGCCTTCTGACCCAGCGCGCCCTTCTCCACCAGCGTCTTTAGCACGGCGGGCGTGGCAAAGTGCGCTGCGAACGGATCGATCGACACCGGCAGCGTGTCCTGCATGGTCTTGATGACGTGCGCCATCGTGTCGAGGCCGACGACGTCCGCGGTGCGGAAGGTCGCGCTCTTGGCGCGGCCGAGCTTGGAGCCGGTCAGGTCGTCGACGACGTCATACGACAGGCCGTACTTCTCCGCTTCCTTGATGGTCGCCAACATGCCGAAGATGCCGACGCGGTTGGCGATGAAATTCGGCGTGTCTTTCGCGCGCACCACGCCCTTGCCGAGCGTGGAGGTGAGGAAAGTCTCGAGGTCATCGAGGATTTGCGGGCGTGTGGCCGGCGTCGGTATCAGTTCGACCAGGTGCATGTAGCGCGGCGGATTGAAGAAGTGCACGCCGCAGAAGCGCGCCTTCAGTCCGGGCTCCATCGCCTCGGCGAGCTTCGCGATCGGCAGTCCCGATGTGTTCGACGCGAAGATCGCGTCATCGCGTACGAACGGCGCGACCTTTTGTACAGATCGTGCTTCCAGTCCATGCGCTCGGCGATCGCCTCGATGATGACGTCGCAGCCCTTCAGCAGATCGAGGTGTTCGTCGTAGTTGGCCGCCTGGATGTAGGCCGCGTCGTCCTTGTTGCCGAGCGGCGCGGGACTGAGCTTCTTCAGGTTTTCGATCGCGCGCAGCACGATGCCGTTCTTGAGTGGCCCCTTCGCGTCCGGCAGATCGAACAGCACGACCGGGACGCGCGCATTCACGCAGTGCGCCGCGATCTGCGCACCCATGACGCCGGCGCCGAGAACGGCGACCTTGCGTACGACGAAGTTGCTCATCTTGTTCTCCATTGTTCGTGCGGACGCGGGTCCGCCATGACCTCGTGCATTGATCGTCAGAACGCTTCGGCTGGAAGCTCCATCAGGTTCTTGGCGCCGGAGCGCGCGGTGCGGATGTGATATGCGGTCTCCGGCAGCAGCCGCTGGAAGTAGAAGCGCGCCGTGGTGAGCTTGTGCCGGTAGAACGGATCGACGCCGTCGCCGTCGGCCTTGATGCGGTCGAGCGCGACTTTCGCCATGCTGGCCCAGAAGTAAGCGTAGACCAGGTGTCCGACGATGCGCATGTAGGGCACGGCTGCCGCGCCGACCTCTTCCTGGTTGGAAAAGGCCTTCATGCCGAGTTCCATCGTCAGCTTGGTGACCTTGTCGCCGATGTCGGCCAGGGGCGTGACGAACTCATTCATGTCGGTCCGGGTCCCATTGTCCTCGATGAACGCTGTGACCAGCTTGCCGAATGAGCGCAGCTTGGCGCCGTTGTCCATCAGCACCTTGCGACCAAGCAGGTCGAGCGACTGGATGGTGTTGGTGCCCTCGTAGATCATGTTGATGCGGGCGTCGCGCACGAACTGCTCCATGCCGTTCTGGCGGATGTACCCGTGGCCGCCATAGACCTGCTGACAGTCCGTAGCGCACTGATAGCCGTTGTCGGTCATGAACGCCTTAACGATCGGCGTCATCAGGGACATCATGTCCGCCGCGAACTTGCGTTTGTCCTCGTCCGGATGATGCAGTTGCAGGTCGGCCATCAGGGCGATCCAGTAGGCAAACGCGCGCCCGCCCTCGGCGTAGGCTCGCGCAGTCAGCAGCATGCGGCGCACGTCGGGATGCACGATGATCGGATCAGCCGACAACCCCGGCGACTTGACGCCTGACAGCGAGCGACCCTGGATGCGGTCCTGGGCATAGGCGGCCGCGTTCTGGTACGCAACCTCGGTGAGGCCAAGGCCCTGTACGCCGACGCCGAGCCGAGCGCCGTTCATCATGACGAACATCGCATTCAGGCCCTTGTTCGGATCGCCCACGAGCCAGCCGGTCGCGTTGTCCAGCACGATCTGGCAGGTGGCGTTGCCGTGGATGCCCATCTTCTCCTCGAGGCCCGCGCAGTACAGCCCGTTGCGGGCACCGACCTTCGCGTCGGCGCCACTGCCGAGCGGCACGAACTTAGGCACGACGAAAAGCGAAATCCCCTTGGTGCCTTGCGGCGCATCCGGCAGTCGCGCCAGCACGAGATGGATGATGTTCTCGGCCATGTCGTGTTCGCCGGAGGAAATGAAAATCTTCTCGCCGCTGATCTTGTAGCTGCCATCCGGCTGCGGCACGGCCTTGCTGCGCAGCATGCCGAGGTCGGTGCCGCACTGTGGCTCGGTCAGGCACATGGTTCCGGTCCACTGGCCCGAGACGAGCTTGGGCAGGTACAGGTTCTTGAGTTCCTCCGAGGCGTGCCTGAGCAAGCACTCGTAGGCACCGATCGTGAGCCCCGGGTACATCGCCCAAGCCTGATTGGTCGAGTACTGCATCTCGTAGAAGATAATCTGCAGCAGGTGCGGAAGTCCCTGCCCACCATACTTGGTCTCGCCGGTGAGGCTCTGCCAGCCGGCCTCGCGGAAGAGGTCGAAAGCCTCTTTGAAACCACGCGGCGTCTTCACCGCACGTGTGGCCGCGTCGTACGTGCAGCCTTCCTCGTCGCCGACCATGTTGGTGGGCAGCAGCACGTCCTCGCAGAAGCGGGCCGCTTCCTCGACGACCTGGTTGACGGTGTCCTCATCGAGGTCCGCGTAGCGCGGCGCCTGCTTCAGCTCGTCGACCGCACCCAGCACTTCGTGCAGTACGAACTGTTGATCCTTGAGCGGGGCCTTGTAAATGGGCATGGCAACTCCTATGCCGGCTTGCGTGACGAGGATCGTCGCGCGTCGGTTCGAGACGGCTTGGTGGTGGTGACCGCAGCGGATCGGCCCGGCTGCCGTTCCGTATTCGAGTGAGATGGCTGGGCGCCTCGGGTGCGCGCGGTGGTCTTCGAGCTTGTCCCCGCATCGGTCGGCGGCGGCCAGCAGGCGCGCAAGTCCGGTGCGGGCGCGCCGCGCGCTGTCGGCCGATCGAAGCAGCCGCGCATCCTGGTGCATCGCCAGCATCAGACCGTAGATCTCGAACACCATCTGCTGCGCATCAACGTCGGCCTTGAGGTGGCCCTCGTTCACAGCCTGACGTATCGCCTTCAGCAGTTCGGCCTTCCAGCCAGCGATGATCGCGACCATCGCGTCATGTTGAGGTCCGGGGCGATCGTCGTACTCGACAGCGCCGGCGATCATGATGCAGCCACGCGTCAGTTCGCGCGCGAGGAAGGCGACCCAGCGATCCAGGATCGCTCGCACGCGCGGCAGTCCGCGCGGCTTCTTCACGGCCGGCCGCAGCACCTCGTCGATGAAGCGCCGTACATATTCACGCAGCACGGCCAGCTGCAGGTCTTCGCGCGAGCCGAAGTGCGCGAACAGACCGCTCTTGCTCATCTGCAGCTGCTCGGCGAGCGTGCCGATCGTCAGGCCCTCGAGACCGTCGCGGCTTGCCGTTTCCAGTGCGGCCTCGACGATGGCCGCGCGCGTCTGGTCGCCCTTGCGCGGTCTCAGCGCGGTAGCAATGGTCGACAAGGCGGCGGCGATGGGCATGCAGCGGGCTCCGGAGCGCACGGGACGCGCGCGGGAAAAAACGAACGTTCGTACTATTTCCGAGCATGGCCCCTGCCGTCAACCGGGGTACTAGAGTGCAAGGCCTATTGCTGCGGCGCAGAATGTCCGGCGCCACCCGGGGTCTCGAACGTCGCGAATGCCTGCGCGACGTGGTCGACAAACAGCCGCACCTTGAGCGAGAGGTGCCGGCGGCTCGGGTAGACAGCCCAGATGTCGCCGGTGGCGCCGGCGAATTCCGGCAGCACGCGCACGAGCTGCCCGCGCCGCAGCGGGTCGGCCAACAGAAAGTCGGGCTCGTATATGAGCCCCAGGCCGGCCATGGCGGCCGACCGCAGCGCCTCGCCACTGTTGGCGTGCAGCTTGCCCGCCACGCGAACCTCGTGCACCCGCCCACCGGCCCCAATGAGGCGCCAGACCCGGGGCGTGCTCGAGTAGGCGTACGTCAGCCCGTCGTGCGCCGCCAGTTCCTCCACGCTGCCGGGCGTGCCCCGACGCTCGAGATACGAGGGCGCGCGCACAGAGCAACAGCTGCATCGTGCCGAGACGCCGCGCGACAAGCCGATCGCTGCCGACCGGCCCGACGCGCACGGCCAGGTCGAAGCCCTCCTCGACCAAGTCGACCAGTCGGTCCGAAACCACGAGGTCGAACTTCACCGCGGGATGCCGTTCCACGAAGCTCGCAATGGCAGGAGCCACGCGCTGCTCGGCCATGCCGTGCGAGCAGGTGATGCGGACCGTGCCGCGCGGTTCGGCGGCGGCCTGCCCCGCGATCGCCTCGGCCTCGGACAGGTCCGCCAGCAGCGTCACGCAACGCTCGTAATACGACTGCCCACTTTCGGTCAGCGACAGGCGACGCGTTGTGCGATTGAGCAGGCGCGCGCCCAGATGCTGTTCGAGATCGGCGACGAGCCGTGACAGCGATGACGTCGACATGCCGAGCCTTTCCGCCGCGGCGATAAACGTCCCGGACTCGACCACCCGAACAAAGGCTTCCATGGCCAGCCAACGATCCATGGCTAGATTATCCCGTAATCCGGGCTAATTAATTGCTGATAGCCTTATTTATCTCGTGCGACGGGATCATTAGAGTTCGTTCTGTCCGGCCCACCCCGCCGGCCCCAACCACGCAATGGACAGGAGAACTCAAATGATCGACACCCGCACCGCCCCCTACGCCACGCTGCTGCTGCGGCTCACGCTCGGCACGATGTTCGTGGCCCACGCGCTCCTCAAGGTTTTCGTCTTCACGCTTCCCGGCACGGTGCAATTCTTCGAGTCGCTCGGGCTCCCCGCCGCGCTCGCCTACGTCACCATCGCGGCCGAACTGGTCGGCGGTGCCTTGCTCATACTCGGCATCGGCACCCGCTGGGTCGCCGTCGCGTTGATTCCCTTCCTGCTCGGCGCCGCCTGGGTCCATCTTGGCAACGGCTGGCTATTCAGCGCGCCGAAGGGCGGCTGGGAGTACCCGGTGTTTCTGGTGATCGCAGCCGTGGTCCAGGCGCTGCTTGGCGATGGCGCGCTCGCCTTGAGCAACCGCTTTGCCACCCGGCCGGCCGCGCGACTGCAGGTCGCCTGAGCCGACCCGACACCCACAGGAATCCGCAATGAAACTCTACTTCTCACCCGGCGCATGCTCGCTCTCCCCGCACATCGTCGCGCGCGAGGCCGGGCTGCCCGTCACCCTGGTGCGCGTCGACACCAAGGGCAAGAAGACGATCACGGGCGATGACTATCTGTCGATCAATGGCAAGGGCTATGTGCCCTTGCTCGAACTCGACGACGGCACGCGGCTGACCGAAGGACCGGCGATCGTGCAGTACCTGGCCGACCGCGCGCCGCAGAAGAAGCTCGCGCCCGCCAATGGCACGATCGAACGCTACAGGCTGCAGGAGTGGCTCAACTTCATCACGTCGGAACTGCACAAGCAGTTTTCGCCGCTGTTCGATCCCACGATGCCCGACGCTGCCAAGGTGAAGTTCCGCGACAAGATCGCAGGTCGCTTCGACTGGATCGTGGCGCAGCTCGGTGACCAGCCGTACCTCACCGGCGAGGATTTCACGGTCGCGGACGCGTATCTGTTCACGGTGATCAACTGGACGAAGTACACGGGCATCGACCTCGCCCGCTGGCCAGTGCTGCAGGCTTACGTGGCGCGCGTGGCGGCACGACCCGACGTGCAGGCGGCATTGAAAGAGGAAGGACTGCTGCAGTAAGGAAGGTCCATCATTGAGGCGGCACGCGCAAACGCGCCGCGGCCTTCCTGCCCGAACGCACCGAAACCATGACACCACTGCCCACACTATTCATCTCGCACGGTTCGCCGATGCACGCGGTCGCCGCCGGTCGCGCCGGCGAGGCGTGGGCGGAACTCGGCCGGCGCCTGCCGCGGCCCCGCGCGATCCTTGTCGCGTCGGCGCACTGGGAGACCGAGTTGCCGATGGTGGCGACATCGAAGCAGCCGGAGACGATCCACGACTTCGGCGGCTTTCCCGCCGGAGCTGTATCGGATTCGCTACCCGGCGCCGGGTGCGCCCGACATCGCTCAGCGCGCACTCCAGCTTCTGCGCGAAGCGGGCATCAGCGCGACTGCGAACGGCTGCCGCGGACTCGACCACGGCGCCTGGGTGCCGCTGCTGCGCCTATACCGGGACGCCGACGTGCCAGTGGCTCAGATTTCGATCCAGCCGTCGCTCGACGCTGAACATCACCTGCGCGTCGGCGCCGCGCTGGCACCCCTCGTACAGGACGGCGTGCTGGTGATCGGGTCGGGCCATATGACTCACAACCTGCGCGAATGGATCGCGGACGCACGGCGGCGCGGCGCGATGTCGCATCGACGAACGCGACGCCGGATCCGTATGTCGTCGAATTCAGCCAGTGGGTCGATACAGTGCTGCGATCGGACGATCGAAAGGCGCTCGCGGGATGGCTCGAGCAGGCGCCGCATGCGCGGCGCGCGCACCCGACACCCGAGCACTTCCTGCCATTGATGATCGCGGTGAGCGCGGCCGGGCGCGGTGCGATGGTCGAGCATATCGAGGCCGGGGTGGACAGCGGAGTGCTGGCGATGGATGCCTATCTCTTCTGGCCGCGCGGCGCGACGGGCGCTGCGCACTGACGCAGCTTCGGCCGCCTATGCCGCGCTGCGCAGCGCGGGAATTTCGTACAGCCGGCCCTCGGCCAGCGCCAATACGCGGTCGCCGGGCTCGCGTTCGATGCGGGCACCACCGGTGAACGCGCCGAAGGCGGGCAGCACGGCAAGCCCCTCGCGCAACCAGAAAGCACGGCAGGCGCACGCTGTCGTCGGCGCGGCCGTTCAGCCGTACGGCCGGATGCAGGTGCCCCGCCAGCACCGCCGCGCCCGGCGACGAACTGCGGGTGATGACAGAACGCCAGCGTGCCGACACTCCACGGCTCGGACACGACCTCGATCTTCAGGTCAGATGGCGGACGACCCGGCAGTACCGGTCGTGATTGCCTTCGACCAGCACGATGTCGAGCTTCGCCCGGCGCTCGCGCCAGGCCGCCAGCGCGGCCAGCGTCCCTGGCGCATGTGCCTCGCGCGCGTGCAGGAAGTCGCCAAGGATCACCAGGACCGCGGGTTCGAGCGCGTCGATCAGGCCATCGATGCGACCCAGCGTCGTCGGTGGTCGTTCCCTGCGGCACCGGCACGCCGCGCGCGCGAAAGGTGGCTGCCTTGCCGAAATGCGCATCGGCAATGACCAGCCATCGGCGTTCGCGCCAGAACGCGGCGCCATTGCCCCGCAACTCCCAACGCGCACCTCCGAGTTCGACCGGCAAATGCGTGACAGCTGTCACAGCGGCGTGACGGTGTAGCCGCGCGCGCGCAGCAACGCCACCAGACCCTCGGGCCCGGGCAGGTGCAACGAACCCACGGCGAAGACGTACGACTTGCCCTCCGCCATCAGTGCCTCGATGCGCCGGACCATGCCGGGGTGCCGACCGAGCAGGATCGTGTCAACCGTGAAGCGCGCCCCGACCGTGTTCTGTGCCCGCATCTCGGCCAGTAGCCGTTCGAGGGCGGCCCGATCGCCCGTTTCCCAGGCCTGCGCGATGCGATTGATCTCGCGCCGCGCCGCGTTGGTCTCGACCGCCTTGACCGCATCCTCGAGAAACGCGATCTGAGTCGAAGCCGGCGCGCGATCGAAGAGCTCGAACTGCCCCTCGATGCTCTCCAGTTCCAGGATCGGCTTGCCGCCCTGCTTGGCGACCCGGGTCAGATATGCCTCGACCGACAACGCCGGCATGTAACCGGCCTGGGCCGCTTCGAACAGCGCCAGCACGTTGCCGAGCATCCACGGCTTCATGCGCCATAACGGTGTGACCTCGAGCTGATTGCGCGCCGCCAGCGTTTCGATGCGGGCTTTCAACGCAGCCGGAATGCGCGTGTCGAGGCCCGGCTCACCGGCCGCGTACACGGCGTACTTCTGGGTGGCCGCCAGCGCGCGAGCCGAATCGGTGACGTCAGCCTCAAGCACGATGGCATCCATGCGCTCGATGCGTTGCATCTGCGCGGCGGGCAACGGATAGAACTCCGGACGGCCCACGTGAATCGTGCCCATTAGCAGCGAGACCTGATTGCCTTTGCGAACTTCGTAGAGGAACCCGCGGCGCGCGCCCGCTTCGTTGGCCTGGGCCCAGACGGACGACACCATGAAGTACGCGACCAGCAGCAGCGCGCCGCGCGCGCGGGCAAGTTTCAGGAACAGCATCGGAATGACGCGGCAGCACGCGCCGCGTTCAGTGAGGTTGTCAGGATTGTAAGAGCCCGCCGTCAGGGTAGCGGCCGCCAGGGTCAGATCGACCGGATCATCCGGCTGGCCGCGTCGCGCCGCGGCAAGCGTCAGGTCGACGCCGCCTCCGTGACCGATCCTACGGCAGACTCGGTGAGCGCCTTGATGTAGCGCAGGATGCCCGGGTCCTCCTCGTCGCGGTGGGGACCGTAGCCGCGCTTGCGCATCAGGTCGCCCATCTCGTCGTTGTCTTTCAGCACCAGCCCGATCAGTTCGGTCAACCCGCGCGCACGCGCCGTTTCCTCGAGCGCCTGCATCAGCACATGGCCGAGGCCGCGCCCCTGCCAGGCGTCCTCGACGATGACGCCGAACTCGGCGGTCTTGCCGTCCGGATTGCACGTGTAGCGCGAGATGCCGCGGATCTCGTGCTGTTCGTCCTGCGGATCGATCGCGACGAAGGCCATTTCGCGGTCGTAGTCGATCTGTGTGTAGCGCACCAGTCGCTCCATCGTCAGCTCGCGGATCGGCGCGTGGAAGCGCAGATACGACGTGCGCGGGGACAGGCGGCTGATGAAGCGCCGTTCGGCCTCGGCGTCTTCCGGACGGATCGGCCGCAGCAGGATGCGAGCGTCGCCCTTTACGGTGACCTCGCGCACCAGGGCGCGCGGATACGGATGGATCGCGAGGTGGGAATACGTCGCATCGGCCGCAAGCGGTTCGTCCGACACCTGCACTCGGGCGTCGAGCGCGATGACGCCCTGCGCATCGGCCAGCAGCGGATTGATGTCGAGCTCCCGCACCGCCGGGATCTCGCACGCGAGCTCAGACACGCGCACGACCACTTCGATCAACTTTTCCAGATCGACCGCAGGCGCGCCGCGGAAGGCATCGAGCATGCGCGACACGCGCGTGCGCGAGATCAGGTCCCGGGCCAGGAAAGCGTTGAGCGGCGGCAGTGCCACGGCGGAATCGCGAAAGATTTCCACGGCGGTCCCACCCATGCCGAAACTCACGACCGGGCCGAAGTTCGGATCGCGCGTCAGACCGACGATCAGCTCGCGCCCCTGCGGCCGCACGACCATCTTCTGCACCAGCACGCCGACAAAGCGCGCGCTCGGCGCGCGCTCGGCCAGTCTCCCCGCAATGGCCTCGAAACCACGCTCGACCTCGTCGGCAGTCTGCACGCCGAGGATGACGCCGCCGACGTCGCTCTTGTGGGTGATTCCGTCGGCACGCACCTTCAAGACGACCGGAAAACCGAGCTGCTGCGCCGCCTGCCGTGCCTCCATCGCACTGCGTGCCATGAGCCCCATTGCGGTCTCGATGCCGAACGAGGCCAGCAGCGCCTTCGAGTCCTGCTCGTCGAGGGTGTGGCGGCCGGCGGTGCGCGCGCTGTCGATGATGCGACGGGCCGCCTGCACGTCGAACTTCAGTTCATCGACCCGCGGCGGCGGCACCTGCAACCGCAGCTCACGGTTGCGGATGTACTGCGCGAGGTAACCGAACGACTCGACGCCGCGCTCAGGGCTTTGCAGCGCTGGCAGCGCGGCGGCCTTGAACGCGGCGCGCCCGCGGCCGGCGTCCTTCTCCCCGAGCCAGGCACTGACCACCGGCTTCTCGGCCGCGGCCGCGATCGGCAGCATCGCACGGGCGGCCTGCTCGGCACCCATCTTCGGCGTCGGCGCAAACAGCACCAGCACGCCGTCATTGGCGCGGTCGTCGATCAGAAGCTTCAGCGCGGTCGCCATCCGATCCGCGTCGCCGTCGGCCAGGACATCGACCGGATTTCCGTGCGACCAGTTCGGCGGCAGCGCGGCATCGAGCGCGGCGCGCGTCGTGTCGGACAGTTTCGCCAACTCGACGAGGTTCTCCTCGACCGCATCGGCGGCCAGCGCGCCTGGGCCCGTCCCGTTGCTGACGATCGCCAGCCGGTTGCCGCGCGGCAGCCGCCCGCCCGCGAGCGCCTCCGCAGCACCGAACAGGTGACCGATCTTCGGTACGCGCACGGCGCCCACGCGCCGCAGCGCGGCATCGAACACCGCGTCGTTGCCGACCAGCGCTCCGGTGTGGCTCATGACGACGCGTGCACCCGCTGCATGGCGTCCGGCCTTCAGTACGATGACCGGCTTCACGCTGGCCGCGACACGTATGCTCGACAGCAGTGGCCGGGCGTTTTGGATGCCTTCCAGATACAGCAGGATCGAACGCGTCGCCGCGTCGCCAGCAAGGAAGTCGAGGATCTCAGCGACCGAGACGTCCGACTCGGCTCCGGTCGCGACCACCGAAGAAAAACCGAATCCCGCGGTCCAGGCGTAGTCGAGCAGCGAGGTCGTCACCGCCCCCGACTGCGACACGAGCGCCAGTCCGCCCGGCCGCGCCATCGTCTTAGCCCAGCTCGCGTTTAGCCCGATGTCAGGCCGCATCAGCCCGAGGCAGTTGGGGCCCATGACACGCACCCGCGCGGCTCGCGCGCGCTCAACCACTTCGCGCTCCAGCCGGCGCCGCTCGGGTCCCTCTTCGCAGAGCCCTGGCGACAGCACCAGCAGGGCCGGCACGCCCTTGCGGCCGGCCTCGTCGATGATCCCCGGGACGTTCTGCGGCCCGGTGACGACCACGGCCAGATCGACCTTCGTCGGCAGCGCCATGAGCGATGGCAGGCACGGATTGCCGTCGATCGTGCGATGCCGGGGATTCACCGCATAGACGTCGCCCTTGAACCCGGCCGCCATTACGTTCGTGTAGACGAACCGCCCGAGCGAATCGTGGCGCGGACTCGCGCCGACGATCGCGATCGAACGCGGAGCCATCGCGGGTCTCAGGTAGTGCACCGAATCCATGCTCACGGCCGTCCCGTCGTCTTGAGGCCACAGGCGCCCGAATATCGGTGAGGGCGAGTTTCGGGATGTGGCAGTGCAGCAACAGCTGTCCACGTTATCAGATCCGCGCGCTTCTTCCACTGTGGGAGGGCTCGAATCTGCGTTGATGCGCATCAACCGCGCAACGGGGCCGGCCCGTAGTCTCCAGCAGAAACGCTTTCGGACTCACCATGACGCTGTCTTCGAGGGATCTGCAGGCGCTTGCAGCGCAAGACTGCGGGTCTTGCGCAATCAGGTCGGCGGCGCCGTGTCTGACCGGCTGCACCGGCACGGTCTCGAGTCGCACGAAGACGCGGCATTGCCGAATCGCCGCCTGGACACCGACGACGACGCGGCGGCGGAGGCAGCCACGTCGTTGGACATCGTGCACGTGGCGCGCGATGCCGAGGAACTCGCGCTGCTCGATGCGGCATTGGTGCGCATGGCAGAAGGCGAGTATGGCGCCTGCGTCGACTGCGGCGATGACATCGCCCGTGAGCGGTTGCTCGCGAATCCGGCCGCCGCCCGCTGCACCGAGTGCCAGGAGCGCAGCGAACGGGCTGCGCTGGTGGCGCGCCGCACGCGCGACTTGACACGTCGGCGCCGCGGCAGATCTCAGGAGAGGCGCAATGGAAGCACTGAAGCTGCTCTTCACCAGCGACATCGGTTTGCTGTCGCTCTTCACCATCACCTTCATCGTCGGCATGGGCATCTGGTTCCGCCGGTTTTTCACCAAACATATCGAGGCCGAAGAGCGCGCGCAGCGCTGACGGGCGGGCCGCGGACGGACCCAACGGCGACCGCTCGGGCTTCCGCTGCGCGCACTCGCCGCCGGTATGGTCCGGTCGCAGGCCGACCGTAGAATCGGTCGCATGTCTGCTCTGCACCTGTCATGAAGGTCAACGGTAAGCCGATGCGTTCGATCTGGCCGATCGGCGAGGCCGCCGTCGGCGTGATCGACCAGCGCGCGCTGCCGCATCGGTTCGAGCAGCTCACCCTGCGCTCCTCGGCCGAGGTCATCGAAGCGATCCGGACGATGACCGTGCGCGGCGCGCCACTGATCGGCGTGACTGGGGCCTTCGGGCTCGCACTTGCCATGCGCGCCGACCCCTCCGACGCCCATCTGGCGGAAGCGCATCGCGCACTGCTGGCGGCCCGACCGACGGCCGTCAACTTGCGCTGGGCGCTCGAACGCGTGCAGGCCACGATCGGCGCCGTTCCGCCCGGGCAGCGCGCCACGGTGGCGTGGGCTGAGGCAAGCCACATCGCGGAAGACGATGTCGTGCTGAACCGCGCCCTCGGTGTACATGGCGCGGCACTGCTGCGGGTACTGCACACGAAACTGGAACGGCCGATCAACGTTCTCACGCACTGCAACACGGGTTGGCTCGCCGCCGTCGACTACGGCACCGCACTGGCGGCGATATACGCTGCGCACGATGACGGCATTCCGCTCGTGGTCTGGGTCGACGAGACGCGTCCGCGCAATCAGGGCCTGCTGACGGCCTGGGAGCTCGCCGCGCACGGCGTGCCGCACAAGCTCATCGTCGACAACGCCGGCGGACACTTGATGCAGCACGGCATGGTGGACATTGTGCTGGTCGGCGCCGACCGCGTCTCGGCCCGCGGCGATGTCGCCAACAAGATCGGGACCTACCTCAAGGCACTCGCCGCCCACGACAACAGCGTGCCGTTCTATGCGGCCGTGCCTTCGCCGACGATTGACTGGCGTGTCGAAGATGGGTCTGGAGTCGATCCCGATCGAGGAACGCCCGGCCGACGAAGTGCTCTGGGTACACGGGTTGGATCGCGCCGGCGCGCCGGCCGGAGTGCAACTCATGCCGCCCGGCACATTGGTCGCCAACCCGGCGTTCGACGTGACGCCCGCCCGCCTCGTCACCGGCATCATCACGGAGCGCGGCGTGGCGGCTCCCGCCGGGCTTGCGGAACTGTTTCCAGACCAGCGCCGGGTGGCCTGATGGACACGGTCGAAGACGGCCCCGAACTGCGGCGCGCCATCATCTCGACCGCGCTTGCGATGAACGCGGCCGGCATAAACGTCAACAAATCCGGCAACGTCTCGGCGCGCGCCCGGCGCGGAACGGCACAGGGCTTTGTCGTGACGCCGACCGCCGTGCCATACCACCACCTCGCGGCAAGTGACCTCGCGTTCGTGACACTGACGGGCGCGGCCCACGGCGAACTCGAGCCGTCGTCGGAATGGCGCTTCCACCGCGATATCTACGCTGCGCGGCCCGAGTTCGACGGCGATCGTGCATACGCACTCGCCGTACGCCACCGCCCTCGCCTGCCACGGCCGCGGCATTCCAGCCTTTCATTACATGGTGGCCGTCGCGGGCGGTGCAGACATCCGCTGCGCCGCCTACGCCACCTTCGGCACGCAGCCACTGTCGGACCACGCGGTTGCCGCGCTTGAGGGCCGCCGCGCGTGCCTGCTGGCGCACCACGGCGTCATCGCCTGCGGCCAGGGGCTCAGTCACGCGCTGGCTCTGGCGATCGAGGTCGAACACCTCGCGCGCGTGTACCTCGCGGCGCTCGCCGTCGGGGAGCCGCCTCGGCTCGACGCGGCCGAGATGGATCGTGTGCTGGAGCGCTTTCAGCACTACGGGCCGCACGGCCGCCCAGGCGACTGAGCCAGGCCGGCCGCAAGCCGGCAACGCCACCGCTATTCGGCCGTTCCGCCCGCGGGGCGGCCGTCACAATGGCGCCACACATCCCGCATTGATGGCATGCTCGCGCTATGACGCCTCAGGGTTCCGTCCACTCCGGCACGGCGGTCCGGGCCGGCGATTTTCGGGGCCGTGTCCGCGCCACGCTGTGGCCAACGCGTTCGCTCGTTTCCAAGGAACGCTGGTTCGACGAGTTATACGTGTGGACCGAGGGTGGCAGCGCATCAACGACGCAACGGGCGCGGATCCAGATCGACGCGATGCGCGATGCCTTTCAGTGGCTCGAGTTCGACCTTGTCGAACGCATCGGCATCACCATCTCGTTCGGCACGATCGAGCGCGCGCTGGAGCCCCTGACCGAACTCTTCGAGAACAACCTCCTGCTCTCTCACCGCATCTCCGTGCTGCTGCGCGGGGCGCCGCAGCGGCTGCGCTCCCGCTATCGACTGCGCGGATTTGTCGACATGCTGCGCGGACTGAAGATCGAAGTGGGCTATCGGATTTCGGCACCACGGGTCAGCATGGAACTGTCGGGGGTTGACCTGGTACAGCCCTCCTTCGCGAAGGTGTTGGCTCCGACCAATTTGCGCCCCGACACTTGGAGCGACCTCGCGCTCGAAGTCCGTGCCCTCGGGCTAGACACCAAGGCGACGATCGTTGGTGCAATCGAGACCAAGCAGCAGCTCGAGGGGGCAATGCGGGCCGGTTTCGAGCTTGGCCAGGGACGCGCAGTCCGCCTGCCCTATCCTCCTCCCGTGATGCCGGACACGGCTTAGGCTTGGCGGTCGCGCCCGATTTGCCCGAGAATCGGCGCATCGAATCGCGTCAGTGAACGCGAACACTCCATGGGCAGCAACGAACCTCGGCCCGAACTGGGCACGCACCAGGTCGAACTCGACCCCACACTGGACCCGCTCAGCCGCTTCGGCACGCGGGTGCGTGCGCTTGTGTGGCCGACCCGTACGCTGGTGGGCGCCGAGCGCTGGTTCGATGAACTGTATGTTTGGACGGCCGACTTCGAGCCCGACCGTTCACTGCGCGCACAAATCCAGCTGGCCGCACTTGATCACGCGTTCACAATGCTCGAGCACGAGCGCGTCGAGCGCATCGCCGTCACCATTTCGTTCGGCTCGATCGAGCGTTCGCTCGAAGCGCTGGTAGGCACGTTGGACTCGCACCGGCTGACCGCGCACCGACTGTCGATCCTGCTGCGCGGCGCCATGGAGCGGATGCGTTGGCCGTACCGTGTACGCGAGTTCATCGACTTCCTGCGCAGCTACCAGGTCCCGGTCGGCTACCGCTTTGCCGAGCCGCGCGCCAGCATGGAGATGAGCGCCATTGACTTCGTCGCGCCCGACTTCGCCAAGATGCTGGCGCCCATTTCGGTGCGCGAGGAAACCTGGTTCGAGATGTCGCGCGAGGTCAACGCACTTGGGCTGACGCGGGAAACGTTCGTGCTGGCCGGCATCGAGCGCGAAGAACAGCTGCGACTGGCCAAGCAGACAGGCTTCGTTCTTGGCCAGGGTCGGGCGCTGAAGAAGCCTTACTTCCCACCGCGGGTGATGCAGCCTCGGTAAACGTCGCCGAGCGGCCAAAAAAGGGCCCTGGCTTTTCTACCTGGCGAGCTCTCGCCATCCGATGCGACGCGCATCAGTCACCCCACTGCCCACATTGAGTCCACGCGTCTCCTTGACGCCCGAGGCTCCCGTCGTGATGATCTTGAGCGAGAGACTCTGCAGGCGAATGATCGCGTTCCCCACAGTGAGCGTCCCAGAGCGAAACACGCCTACGTCACCGTTGGAAGCTGTACTGACAGCCTGCCCGGTTCGGTAATTGAACTGATAGATCCAGCTGTCACCGCCCGCAGTGCAGGCATTATTGTTCGGCACGTTCGTCGTGACAACAAGGGTTCCAAGAACAAGCTGCGGTTCCAGATTGACCCGCTCGCCGACGGAGGGAAAGTCGACGAACCAACCGCCGTCGGCTCCCCAGTTCACGGCATCTCCCTTTATGCGTCTCTTGCCACCGCCCGCCTCGACGATGGTCTGCGGCTTAAAGGTTCCGGTGCTGCGGGGGTTTCCGATCGATGCACCCGCATCCTTGATCGCATAGAACGTCCCGGAGTACGACCAGTCCCCGGCGGGTGCGAGGGTTGTCGGGTCCTGCAAATCCGACGACCCGAGGTAGCGGCCGGTTCCCACGAAGATCACCCGCTTGCTCTCGATGAGTCCGAGCTCGGGACGCGTGGTGATGGGCTGATACTTGCCATAGGCGTCCTTCAACGTCGCAAGGCGCAGGACTGCCGGCGGCGAAACGCCAAGATCGAACCGCCACAGATTGCCCTTCAGGTCACCGCCGTAGACATACTGAGTCGTGTTATCGCTGTCCGGGTCACGCGCCCAGTTGGAAACCCGGGCCAGGCCAGACGGGTCGGTTGAACTCCCGACTCCCGTGCTCACCTTGTGTAGCAGCGCCCCCGAACCCAAGTCGAGTACGTACAGATAGCCGCGACCGTCACCGGGGCTGAGGTTGTTGTAGCCCGAGGTGACAAGCGCCACCCACTTGCCGTCGATCGACCGCTTGGTGACGACGGCGTTTCCGAATGAGAGTCCGAGGTCGGCATCGTTGCTAGAACATAGGGAGGAGTTCGAGCAGAACTCCCACAGCAGCGTCGGACTGTTGGGGTTCGTGACGTCGAGGGCGTAGAAACCGCGCCCGCCGCCGTTGAATCCGCCGATGAGTACGGTCCGCCATTGGCCATTGAAGAAGGCATCCGCAACCGAGGGCGACCCGTCCACGAAGTACTCGTGGGACGTCGAATACGAGGCTTCGGCCAGCCGGAACAGCTTGGGCAGCAAAGCCCTTGGAGCGAACGCCCAGATCTCCGCCCCCGATGTCGCATCGATTGCGTGCAGCATGCCATCGTTACCCCCGATGTAGACCATCGGCCGACGCAATGTGTTGGCTGCCTTGAAGTCGAAGTAGGAAGGCACGTCGGCGTCGCCGTAGCTGCGCCGTGGGTCCCGCACGAAAGCAGGGCGCGAACCGACCAGGTCTCCCAGAACGTACTCTCGCTCACGGTAAAGTTCCTCATACTGCCGCTGGCCGCGCAGGAAGTTCACCAGGTTCTGGCCACTGTCCACCACTGCCCGCTGGGTCGCGTCCAATGTTGCACACTGCGACAGCGAGGAGCACTTGGCGCTGAAATACGCGCGCGTCGCCGAGTCCATCGAGGCCCATGCGAACGGCGTCAGCATGCCGCCGATGTTTGTATAAATCACGCGTTCATCGGCGTCTTTCGACACGGCGGCGTTTAGCCGATCGCGCACAGACCATTCGACCTTCGTCACGACGTTGCCCGTGGCCGGGTCGATCCGTTGCGCCACGAGTTCCCCGTCCCAGCGCGTAGTGCGGTATGTCGAGCTGTAGATCGCGTTATCAGTTGTCGTGATGTTCGGACTGCTGGTCGCCGAGGCGGCCGCCGACCCGACCAGGACCCGCAGGTCCGCCAGCGCCGTCACCAGTCCGTCGTACAGGGTCTCTGCATCGTTCGCACTGACGAAGCGTCCGCGACCGTTGACCGCAGCGTGCCAAAGATCGTCCAGCTTCGATGGGTCATCATTGTCATTGTTTGGCGGCACCGGCCAATTGCAGACGGCACTGGACGTCTGCCAGGCACAACCGGTGTTGCCGGACTTGATGTCGTAGAAGTCGCCAAACGTGGCGGATTCGTAGTTCGGCATGTAGCGCATGAACCCGCCGAGCCCGAGGCCGAGCGTGAACGTGAGCATGTGCTGACCGGGGTTCGAGTCGCGAAGCGTGGTCGGGAAATTGTTCTCGCCGACGTCGATGCCGAGTGCCCCGGTCGAACCGTTCGCCCTAAGGTCCATGCTGTAGTAATACATGGCGACGTCGGCCAGCGTGTCGGTGCCGCCGAGGTTGCCGTCGAACGCACCCGAGGTCCGCGTCGAATAGCCGCTGTCGACGTTGTCGTTGTTTCCGATCGCCGTGCCGTTCACACGCTGCCCGGCATTGCTGTTCCAGTATCCGTCGGTGCTCAGAATGGCCACGTTCGCCTGGCACGAGTACTGGACCGGATCCTGGTTCATCCCGGAATTGATTCCGGTCTTGATGCCGGCGTAGTGGCGGCCCACCCGTGACAGTGCCTCGCGCAACGGTGTGTTTCCGCTTGGGCTGATCGCGTAGAGTTTTGAGTACCAGTTCGTTCGATGCGCGCCGGAAAAGGTGTCGATCGCAACGTACTTGTTCGAGCTGACCGGCGAGCCGGGATTGATCGTGATCAAACCCACCCGATAGCGGCCATCGAGTTCCAGGAAGGCATAGCCGACGGCCGTTTTCATCGTCTGCATTCGCGTGCTGTAGTACGCATACCAGTTGGCGAAGTTCGTCATCTCCTCGGCGTATGTGCAGGTCGGCGCGTTGACACAGTCGGATCGGTTGGGCCTTCCACCGTACGTGGCCTGGGTCGGCACGATATCCACGCGCTGGAACTTTCCGTAACGCGCGCGCGTGTGATTGGTGGACCAGGACTCCTGGCAGCGCGGACGCCCGCTCGTGGAACCACTGATCGACCCATTGGAGCCGGCATCCGTCGCGTTCTGACAGAACCTGACGGGCGCTGGATACACATACTTTCCGGTCGGCGCGCCTGAAAGCGTGCAGTCGGTCAGAGCGACATCGCTGCAATGTTCGACCGGCAGGATGTTGTAGTAGAAGGGATTGCCGTTGCGCACCTGCGGGAAGCGGTATGAGCCGGAACTCGTTCCGTTCGGATACCCGTTGGTCGACGTGCTGTTGTAAAGAAACGGGTTACCGGTATCGACGCCGTTGCGCCGGCAATTGACGGTATCGGTGGGGCTATCGCTGCTGTTCTTGCAGAAGACGACCTCCGGATAGCCGCTGCCGAGATTGATTGTCGATGAACCGACGAATGCATTGACCTTGACGCTGGTCCACGGCGACCCGAAGCTCGCCATCAGATTGCCGTTGCCGTCGATCGCTGGCGAGTAGCGAATCTGAGGGTTGTAGTAGATCGTATTGAACTGATACGCGTACCACGGCGGGTTGCCCTCGATCCCATTGGTCGTGGTCGACGAACAGGAACTGTTGTTGCAGCGCGTCTTGTCGATATTGACGTCGTTCACGGCCTCTGGCATGAAGCGTGAGGCCATGCTGCCAGAATCGTCGAGCAGGAACATGACGTTCGGCTTAACCTGCGTAGCCAACGAATATGTCAGTGGTGTGCTCGAGATGTCAGTCGGCTGAGACCAGGCGGGCGATATCAGCATTGCCGCGAAGAGACTCAATATCAGGCGGATCGTGGAACGCATGGATGCACCTACAGGGCGACGAAAGCCTGAACCAGGGAACTGGTGTTGCGCGGCCCCAGTACTCGTACCGTGATCCGGTAGTAGTTCTGGGCATTGCCGGTGAAATTCGTGGCATCGCCTGCATAGCTCCCGCCCGCGGCCGCAGCGGAGCCCGCTGTCAGAAGAGAGCACGAGACGCCAGGATCGTTGGGGTTGCCAGGAGCCAGAGCACATGCGATGGACAACCCAGTCCACCGAATTTCCCGCGGCATCGCCACCAATGCGGCACGCGGCGCACCGTTGCCAGAGCGTCTGATCGTCCCAGTTCGGCTCGATGATGTTCGCGTAGTACCCGCTACCGGGAGCCGAGTTGTTGAGGGTCGGAGTACCTACTGTCGATTCGAGCCATTGGACTGCATTCAGGACACCCGCATCGGACGAATGAACAGAAGCGTTCCGAAACGCGATGTTTCCGGCGACCAACTGCTGAGTGTCGGTCGATCGCGACAGTGCGATGACTGAGATCATCATCGCGAGCAGGGCGACGAGCACCACTATGAGCACCGCGCCCTGCTGCCTTGCTCGGGTCGGGCCGTCGATCACACTGGCCTCCAGATCATGTTGCGCAAACTCACCGTGGTCTCGAACACCCGATACCGATAGCAGCGCCAGTTCGGATCCGCGCTCAGGTCAAACGCGCCGGCGATCCAGGTCGGGGCGACTTCGGTCGTCGTGCAGGCCCCGGTGGCCGGATCCGGACGCTCCGGCAGTGAGCTGCGTGCGACCAGACCCAGTCGAACCGCGGCGATCGTGGCCCACGCGTTGGGCGCGGCGGGCGCAAACTCGTCCCAGACATCGACCGCACCGTCGCCATCGGTGTCCCGCCCGTACTGCGCCTGCAGCTGAACGATCCCCGATGCGACGGGCAGCGCCACAGTCCCTTGCAGCAGCTGGTCTACGACAAGGGTCCCGTTCTGGATGTAGTAGCGGTTTACGCTTGGGGTAGCACCGAGAGGAAACACCATTCCCGCCAGCGTGTAGTTCGGGCCCAGCCCGCCGGGCCGGTTGTAGCGGGATACTGCCCAGGTCCCGATCGGCGTTCGGTAGTTGCCGCTGATGCGCGTGAGCTTGTCCTGCTGGCCGGCGGGCTCCAGGGTCGGCGTGTTAGTCGCTTGGTGAAGCGAACAGTCTGCCCCCGGCTCGCCGACGATTATCAGATGCCCGGACTGAACTCCAAAGCCGTTATCGATGCGCAGGTCGGCCGTGCTGGTCGGAGTCGCCTGCGTCAGCCTCAAAGGCGCGGGCACAGCGTTGCTGCTGCTGAAGACGATTTCGATGGTGTCCGGGGCTGTTCCCACACCCTGCGTGACGTTTGCAGCTGCAAGCAGAAACTCGATATCCCGCGGCGGGTTGGTTCCGCCGTCGTAGGCCAAAACCCGACAACCCAGAAGTCCGGGCGTGTTTACGCCAAAGCCTGACATCCTGAGGTCACGCTGCAGCGTGAAGAGGGCGACGGTGCCGTCAAAGGTCGCGTCGCCGCCCGATGTCGCCGTGCGACGGTAGCCTTCCGACGCGGCGAACGTTTGATAGATGGCCAGTACGACGACCAGGGACACGGCCATCGAGATCAGAATCTCGACGAGGGTCATCCCGCGCGAGGAAATCGCTGTGCGGCGCACGCTACGGGCCCTGCAGCGTTGCTACTGCCACGTGCGTTCGGCGGTCGCCATCCCGCGGCTGCCAGGTCACGGTGACGCGCACCTCCTCGGCCAAGACTTCCACCGTGGCATCTGCCGCCGGAAGCGATTGACGCAGCTGCGCGAGCCAGGGCGAAATCCGGGCCGGCGCCGTGTAGCCCTTACCGCCATAGGCGTACTCCGCCATGTGAGCACGGTCGACCCACAGTTCGCCGATCAGGCGATCCGCGAGCAACGAGGCATCAACGCGCAGTTTCGCGTCCGTGAAGCTGTTGAACGCCGACGCGTGCGCGCTGAGCAGGCCCAACACCCCAATGACAAAGATCACCGTGGAAACGAGAACTTCGACCAGCGACATGCCGCGCACCGACCGCCGCGTCGGCCGAGTCAGTGCTGTCCGTTGACGACGACTGACGCTCATCATTGGCAGGCCCTCGGATCGTCGGCGTGAAGTGACGGGTCACACATGCGAATGCCCCCTCCAACACCGAGCGCGAGGCGAAGCACTCGTCGCTCCTGTTTCAGCCAAGCCCGGGTTCGCGATGTCGATCGAGGTCGCCGTCGGCGATCCGTCAATATTCGCAGCGATGCGGCCGAGAGCGTCGAACGTAACCGTGGTCGCGCCTTCTGGAACGATAGCAAGCTGCGGCTGTGCAGACGCTTCCAGCGCTGCCCGCCTCTGGATCACCCCAAGGCAGTCGCCAGGATCGTCGACGTCCGGCGTCCCTGTATCCACAATGTTCGAGCATCCGACGAGCCAGGAAGAAGTCGCACCGTCCGTGATAACGAACTGGACCATGCGGTTGCGCCGCATTGCTTCGACGCGGGCCAATTGCAGCCCGTTCAGGACTGATTCCGCGGCGGTTCGCGTCTGAGCGTTGCCGATCCAGTTCGTGAATGCAGGCACCGCCTGCGAATAAAGAATTGCAGCGACGGCTAGCACGACCGCGAGTTCGACCACGGTCACGCCGCTCTGATGCTTCCTGAAGCGCAAGCTCATCGCGTCACCCACCGCGTTGCCGCGTCCGCCGGAAGGGCGCCCCATTTCGCTGGCAGACCGGTAGTCGCACGGACATTCGCCTGGTTGATCGAATACGCGAAGCCCGTCATGGAGCCAGCGCCGGTCGCCGAGGCGGTGTACGCCTGACCCGCCGCTGCGATGACGCAATTGAGAGCGAAGTTCTGGAGATTGGCCGGAACCGCGACGCCACAATCACCGCCGGCGTTCCAGTAGGACCGGTTGTCCTGGTAAAACTGTTCCATCCGCACGCGGTACTCCGACAGCGCATTGGTCGCTTCGACCAGGTTGCCCCGGGTGACGTAGCGCGAGTAATTCGGAATCGCAATGGCAGCCAGGATCGCCAGCACCGTCATGACGATCAGTACTTCGATCAGCGTGAAGCCGCGCGTGCTTGCGGGTGGAGCAGCGTGCAACATAGTGAGTAGTGTCGAATCCATGCTGTTAGGTGAGGCAATGACACCGCAGTCGCGGAGCACGCAGTCTCACGAGGTAACGGAATCGCCGCCGCTTTTCTTGAGCAGACACCTGCGCAAGGCCCACGGCGCCCGACAAGCGGCAAACCGTTCGTCGACCCCTACACGAGCGTTAGAAAAAATCTGACAGAAGTGCGGATTCACCTACGTTGTATCGCCGCTCGCCGGGCAAGTTTTCTGTTGCGTGCTGCGGTTGCAGCGACTGGCGAGGATCAAAGCGCCGTCAACCGAAGGCATCAACGGCATTTGCGCCGCAACTTTGAATCTTGACCTGCAGCAGGCGCGCCAAGAATCAAGCTGAAAGCACTTGTCGCCTGAGACGAACCGTTCATGGGTGGCGATGCTTGAAATGCCGATACAGGAACCGTCAATTCAGCCCTTCTGAATACCGTGTACTCGGTACGATTCGCTCCGTACATGGGGCCGTTCCCCACGACATTGAAAGTGAAAGCGGTCAGCTCTGTTGGTATTGACGCTGAACGTCCGAACGCAACGCACTTGACCAGGGCTTAGCCCGGCCAGGAGACCTAATGAAGCTCATTCGCAACACCATCCTCGCCAGCGCGGTTGCTGCTGCACTGGCCATGCCGCTTGCCGCGCAGGCAGAATCGAACTTCACGACCGGCGCCGGCGCCAACATCACCGCAACCGCGCGCGTGAACTTCAGCGTCGTGATTCCGAAGTTCGTGTTCCTGCAGGTCGGTACCGGTCCGGTGTTCCCGGCGATGACCGCGAATGCCACGATCGACACGATCACCTTCAACGTCCCGGCGGCGAACGTCGGTGACGGCACGGTGATCAATGCAACGGCCGGCAGCGGCAACCTCACCAATGGCGCCGTGACCGTTCGGGTCGTCGGCAATAACGGCAATATGACGCTCGGCGCGACGGGGCCGGCGACGCTTACCAGCGGAACCGACACGCTCGCGTGGACTCAGATCGCGACCGCGATCACGGGCGGTGCCACGCATCCCGCCGTCAACGGCGCCAATGCAACGTTCACCGCCGTCAACAAGGTCGTCAACATCAATGGCACTTGGACCTACACCTACCTGAATGCGGCGCCCCTCGCGTCGGGCACCTATACGGGCCAGGTGCTGTACACGGCGACCACCCCCTGACCCTCGGGACAGACTCCGGGGCGGCCGTCTCTCGTAGTCGACCGCCCGAAATTCCCGAAATGTCGGCACCATGCCACATCGCGGGACAACAGCAGGATGGGCGGCAGCGGTAACGCTGCCGCTTTCGCTTCATGCAGAATGCCGCCCGGCCGTCAACGCCGATGGCGGCCGGATCGGCGGCTTTTGGGTTGCCACGCCGCGCGCGGCGGGCAGCGTTGTGACGCAGGTGCCGGAAACGGCGAGTGCGTCGTAGGGTCCTGCAGGTCATCCGCCATCGCAGTCACAGCGGACGTCCGAGCCGGGGCGACGGGGACCGCATGCAACGAAACGTTCGATATCAGGTTGCGCGAATCGCTGCCGTGTCAGGCATGGCTGCCTGCGCCTGCGCCCAGGCGTTCACCGTCACCATAAGCTCCGGCACTCCACGCGCGATCTACCTGCAGGTCGGCGTCGGCTCGTTCAGTGGCCTTTACAACAGCGGCGGAACGCCGCAGGCGAACCCGACAGTGAATGTCATTTCCGCAACGGTGCCGGCGGCCGCGGTTGGCAGCGGCATCGCGCAGGCCATGACGTCGAACACCGGAACCACGAATAGCTTCTACGACAACTTCGCTTTCTGCAACGCGGGCCAGCTCTATGTCGGCGGTTTCTATCGCTTCACCAGCAACGCGAGCGGAGCCGGCGCCACGCTGACCGCGAATTCCTCGGCACCGCTGACCAATGCCTCCGGCGAGACGATCCCGTTCACACAGATCCAGTGGGTCAGCAGCGGCAACAGCGACAGCGGCGCTCAGCCGTTTGCGAGCGGCACCTTCAACGGCGGGACGCAGACGATCGGCACGATTTCCCGCAATCAGTGGGCCGAAAGCTGCATGACGTTTTCGTACTTGAACGCAGCAATACGCGCGGCTGGCACCTATACAGGCACGGTGACCTACACGCTGACCGCCCCGTGAAGCAAGGCACTCACACAGTTGTCGCGGCCCTGCTGTGGTTTGCGGCTCACCTCCCCGCAGGCGCAGCCACATACCGTGTCGACGACAGCGCGACGATTCCGCAGGAGTCCTCTGCCATCCTGCGCTGGCGGCAGTTGGCGCCTTCGCGCAGCGGTGACAACACCGTCGAGGGCGGAACCACGGTGCAGGTCCGGCTCAATCTGGCGCCGTGGCAACGGCGCAACGGTCGACTCTATCTGGTCCTTCCCGAGCAGCCTCCCGGCCGCGTCGCCGTGCGCTGGACAACGCAGGGTCGGCTGCTGCCAGGACAACTCGTCACCGGGCAGCGTGCTCTGGTGTTCGCTGGGCCGATTACCTCCCCGCTGATCGACGAAACGCTCGTGCTGCGTATCGAGACGGACGGCACACGACTGAGCAGCTCCCATCGACTGAACTTCCACTTCGAGATCGACGTTGACTGACTCTCTTAACCTCAACCGCCTCGTGCGGAGCGCGGCTTTGTCGCTCGCCTTGTTTGCGGGCGCAGCCTGCGTACAGGCACAGGGCTTCAGCGCAGTCGCCTCACCTCCGCGGTTCGAACTCAGCGCCGGAGCGGGCGCACGCTCGCGCCAGTTGGTCGAGATCACCAATGCCGGCGCCATGCCGGCCAAGTACCGAGTCCGGACAGCCGACTGGACGCTCGCTCCCAACGCCAGTGTGTACTTCCATGACGAGCTGCGTCCGGGCAGTTGCCGCCCGTGGGTGTCGATCGAACGCGCCGAGCTGACGATTCCCGGCGGAGCGCGCGCACGATTTCGCTTCGAGATCGCGGTGCCGTCCGACGCGCCAGTGGGAGAGTGCCGGTTTGCGCTGATGATCGAAGGCGACGAACCGGCGATTGCCGGGAACGATCTTTTCAGGATTCCGGTGCGCGGACGCCTCGGTGTCATCGTCTATGTTGCCGTCGGCGATGCCGCACCCATGCTCGAAATCGTCAAGGTCGGTGTAGACACGATCTCCGGAAAGCGGGTGCCGACACTGTGGGTCAGCAACACAGGCAATGCCCATGGCCGCCTCGGCGGCTTCCTTGCTGGCAAGGATGCCAAGGGACGTGACCTCGAGTTCGCGCCGTCGAGTTTCCCGATCTTGCCGGGCGAGACCCGGGCACTTGCGCTCGCCGCGCAAACCGGTCCCAACGACCCGGTCGATCCCGCGCTGCCGGTCACTGTCACCGGCACACTCGAATGGCCCGGAGCACGCGTGCCATTTGAGCACCGATTTGAGTGAGGCGCGATGCGACGTCGCGCGGCGGCCTGGCTCCTGACAATTGCGGGCATGTCGCTTTCTGTGCTCGCTGGAGCACAGACGGCGACGACGCCGGCCGGCGTAGGCTCGACAGCGCCTGACGAACGCAACGGCAGTGGCGCAAAGAACGGCACCAACGGCGAGCCCGACTACCAGGATCGTCTGATCGACGGCGGTCGTCTCGAGCCCGACATCTGGAGCGGCGACATCCCGGAACGCGATGCCCGCGGCCTGCCTCGCGGGCTGCGCCTGGACGGTATCTATTCGCACCTCAATCGCAACAATATCTCGACGACACACTACGGACTGGGCGTCGGCGCGTATCTGGCCACTCCGCTGTACGGTGTGTGGACACTCGAAGGGGTATTCGGCAACTCCGACGAGACGACCGTCGCGACGCTCTGGCAGCGCGACATGCCGTTCGACGGAGGCTGGCGAGCCAGCAACGGGGCGGGCAACCTGAATTCGCCGTCAATCGACCTGAGCCGCTTGCAGCCGCGCTGGTTCCTGCCGAGTTCGCCGATGCTGGGTGCGCTCACCGAGTGGCGCGACGCGAGCGGGACCCAACTGACGGCGGGTGCAGGTGAACCGGGTGTATTTACCGGCTTGTACGTTCCGGGATTCCGACGGCTCGGAGGCAGCCTGGCAACTTCCGGCGGCCAGTGGTCATTGAACCGCAACTGGACGGCCGGGTTTCAGTACTACGGAGCCAACGACGTCACGAGCGTGCTGCAGCCCGAAGGCGACGCGGAAAGCTTTTCGACAAGGTCCTGGTTCGGATCGGCGGCCTGGCAGGACGGCGCGCGGCGCCTGCAGATGAACGCGCTCAGTTCGGACAGCAGCTTCAACGGACACAGCCAAGGAGGGTGGGCCGATGCTTATATCCAGGATGGACGCTACGGGCATGGATTCGGACTTTTCTATCTCGGATCGAACCTGATCTGGGGCAACCAGCCCGTCGGGAGCGACCTGCGCGGCGGGTACTACCGTATCAACTATGCGAGCCGCCAATGGTTGTGGGATGCGACCATCGACTACACGGTGCCGGTCGGCAACAACAGGCCCGATGCGGCGACCTTCGTCTCCGGCAGCACACGCTACCAAGCCTGGCAGGATCTCGGTGTCGGCGCGGGCGGCAACTTGCTGTCGAACACCGGCACTGCTTGGTCTGCCTTCGCCTATGTGGAGAACTCGTTCCCGGCCCTGATCAACCGCACCCAGGTGTACACGGCGCGCAATGCGCCCAAGCGGGAATTCGCGGTCACCGCCAATCAGACGTGGAACGTTCCCGCCGGCACACGCCTGAGCACGACCGTACTGGTCGGACGCTTCGACGACCTCGACAACAGTTCCAAGCAGTTCGGTCTCGCCGTCTTCGGGGGGGGCGACCTGGCGCCCGAACTCTCGCTCGATGCCAACCTGCAGTGGACCCACAGTACCGGCGATGCGCAGCCGACGTCGCTGATCGGTAACGTCGGCTTCACCTGGCGCTTCCTGCCCGAACTCGCCCTGATCGCAACGCTGTACCGGAGCCAGACCCGCACTGAGCTTCCGCTGCAGATACAGTCGCCGATCGACGTCATTGCGCGACCCATCGATGAGCGAGTCAATGAACGCGGAGCCCTGCTGGTGTTGCGCTACGAACGACGCGCCGGGAGCATGGCTGCACCCCTCGGCGGAATGCCGGGCGGAGGTGCCGGTCGGGTCAACGGCGTTGTCTTCCTCGATGCCAATGAAGACGGTCGGTTCGCCGCTGGTGAACTGGGCGGTGCAAACATGACGGTTATCCTCGATGGCCGCTACTCGACCCGCACCGATTCGCAGGGGCGTTTCGAGTTTCCGGCCGTCGCCGCCGGCTCACATCGCATCACGGTCATGCCCGACAACCTTCCCTTACCCTGGACGCTGGTCAACGACGGCCGCATCGATATCGACGTCCCGGTGCGCGGAAACGTGACTGTCGACATCGGCGCGCAGCGCATCCGTTGATCAGTTACTCCAGGGCGGTGCGACCTTCGACAGAACGTGCAGTCGCTGCTCGCCATCGATCAGGTTTACCGCCTCGCGCGCAGTGAGCCATGCGCGCGCCCATACTTCAAGGTCCGAGTCTGTGTCATCGAGGCCAGGCAGCATGCGGCGTGCGACCGCACCGTCGTTGAGCTCGCCGAGCACGTCCTGCAACTCCGCCAGCACCGTCACGTAGCGCTCGGTCGCCCCCTCCGGCAACGCGACCGTCATGACGTCGAGGGCGTATCGGAGCCGCTTGGCGAGGATGCGCACGCGGTGGCGGCGTTCCGGTGAAAGCGCAGCGAAGAACTGAGCGGCGCTGAAGAGCGATGCATGCGCCCGGGCCAGCAACCGCGGCGCGATGCGCGCAAGACGTCGCCCCTTCGGCGTTTTCGTAAGCGTCCACGATTGCAGCTTCAGTGCAATGCGTGCGGAGCGTGCGCTCGACAGCGCTGCGACGGCCTTGTGGTGTTCCTCGTCGCGCCGGCGATTTGCGCGGCCGAGCAACGTCCGCATCTGGGTGCGAAGTGCTGCAGGCGCCGCGGTCACCATGGCCGGAAGCGTCGACTCGACCAGCACATCCCAGTCGCGCGCCGCGCCGAGTGTCTGTCCCACCCATCGCAACTCGTTCGCCAGAGACTCGGGAAAGTCTCGGTGCCTGCGATCGAGCAGACGCAGTGCCGAGCGCATCCGGCGCAAGGCCACCCGGGCTTGGTGCACGAACTCGGGGTCGTGCGCTTCGTTCAGCACTTCCGCGTTGGCGAGCAGCACGGCCAGGCCGTGCGCCATGACGGCGCGCAGCGCTGCGCCGGACGACATGTCGCGCTCGAGGTGATCGACGAAGCCGCGCGCCGACGCCCTCGTCGGAGCCGGATGAGCGCCTGCGGCGAGACGATGGCCACGCTCGGCCTTGCTGCGCGACAGCGGCATCAGGGCCAGCCCGCTCGTGCCGCGGCCGGCAAGCCGGAGCGCCAGCGCCAGCAGGTCTTCCGCGCGTCCCTCCTTCAACTCGAGTTCGAGTTCGGCGATCGGCTCGACGATCTGCTTGCCCGCGACCTTCACCTCGATGCGACCACGGTCGAGCGCGACCTCGATACGGCTAGCCTTGAATTCGACTTCCCATAGCGTGCGTGCGAATCGTGTGCGAAATAAGGGAACCAGCTTTCGCGTGGCCCGATGCTGCGCCAGCAGCGCCGGCAACGGCGTGTCACGCAGTCGCGACAGATCAATTCGAGGCACACCCTCCCGGAGCGTGGCAGGCGCCTCCCACTCTGGGCGCGTGCTCAGACCCCCTTGCACCGCGGCCTCTGCCTTCAGTGTCTGGATCCAGTCGTGTCCGACGCGACGCAACCGCAACGCCATGCCGTGTTGTCGCAGCAGGCCGCTTGCCGTGTCAAAGTAGGTGGCATCGAGTTGAACCGTGCGCGGGGAAGCAGACTGCAAGACTGCGGCGCGCTGGAGAACCGCGCCGGCGCCCCGAGGCAAGCGCAGCTTCAACTCGGTCTCGAGAGGAGTGCCCATGAGAACTGCTTGCCGCCCGGACGACGTCTCACGCGCCCCCGTTCAGGGCTTAACGCGGTCGACCGAGCCTTCGATCCGCACGGCGCCGTCATCCTTGCGCTCCCACATCAGGCAGTAGTCATCGGCCTGCGGTGCGGTGAACATCGCGTCCGCGGCTTCGGCTGGCGTCGACCTTGACGGGATAGTGGACGTCCTTACCGCGGTGGTAGTGGATGTTGAAGTCCACGGCACCGGTGGCGCGGAAACGGTAGCGGATGCGCTCGCCGGCCGCAAGCTTCAAACAATGCTCTTCGAAGCCCCGTGCCGGGACGTCGAGCGCGAAATGACCCAAACGCGCCGGCGCCGCAGCCGCGAAAGCAGTTGCTAAAGGCAAGACGATCCAAGCGAGGGTTCGCAGCATTCGGCAATGATGGCACGCCGCTCTAGCCCACCGCGCGGCGTACGCCAATCAGCAGCAGCACACCCACCGCGGCACAGACCACTGCTGCGGCGGCAAAACAGACAGCGTAACTGCCCGTTGCGCGCTGCAGCCAGCCGAACAGGAAGGGCAGGATGACGACACCGACAAAGGTGAAGAAGAGGCACCCCCCGGTCGCACGTCCCGTTTCACCCGCCGGGGCCAGCCGCGCGACCTCCGACAGATAGACGCCGTTCCAGCCGATCGCTGTGGCCCCCAACGCCGCCGCCACCGCGAGCACGCCCGCCATCGGCCAGGACGCGTGATCAGCGCCGCGCCCACGGAGCCCGCCGCCATCAGGAATCCGATCAGTGGCAGTACGGCGCGCGGCGCCCCGGTCCGGTCCGAGACGGAGCCCCAGGCGATGCGGCCAACGACGCCGGCGACGTTGGCGACCGTCAGTGCCGTGCCCGCAGCGACGAGCCCGAGAGCCGATCTCGGTGTGAGAGGTAGGCGACGATGAATCCGGCCACCGACATCTGCATGCCGGAATAGAAGAACGACACCAGCGCCATCGTCCGCAGTGCCGGGAGCGCGCGACCAGCGCAGGCCGCCGAGCAGCGCCGCCGCCGACAGTCGCGCGCTGCGGTTGCGATCGTCGTCGAGCGGCGCACGCAGCGGTTGCGACGCCGATCGGCCACGGCGACGCAGATCGCCGCGACCACGACGATTGCCGTCTGCCAACCGAATGCGACCGTGAGTGGCGGAACGATGAGCCCCGCCAGCGGCCGACGCCGGCAGGCACGCCGGTCTGCTTGATCGAGAACGTCAGCGCCATGCGCTCGCGCGGCGTGGTCTTCACCAGCAGGTGGCTCGACGCCGGCGTGATCGGCCCGTAGCCCACGCCGACGACGAACGCCGAGGCAGCGATCGCCAGCAGCGCCAGCCAGCCGACGTCCGCGCCCAGCACGAGCGTGGCGAGCAGGCCGGCGGCACAGACGAGCAGGCAGGCCTGCGACAGACGCATCGCACCGTAGCGCAGCACGACGCCACCGCCGGCCAGCGCCGCCATCGATGCGCCGATGTAGAGCAACGAGATGTAGGTACCGACCATCGACGCCGGCACGCCGAGTTGCTGCGCAATCACGGGCGCGATCGACGGAATCGTCAGCGCCGCGCACGCCGCCGCCGCCTGGATCGCCGTCGTGGCGACCAACGTGCGGGTCGCCAGTGTGCTCATGTGGCCCTCGCACGTGGCAGGACCGCGTCGCTCGTGCGAGCAGGCAGGCAAGGAGCATTCGGAAGTCAGCCGGCGGCGGACCGCGCGTCGGGTGACGGCGACGCCTTCATTCGGAACCGTGGACGATACCGACCACCACGCGATCGCGGCGGCGGCCGGAGCGGTCAACTCTTCTCGGCGAGGCCCTTGAGGTTGGCGAGCCCGGCCTCGAAGTCCGGACCCACCAGGCGGTCCATCATCAACCCGAAGTAGCGGTTGACCGGATTGCCGCCCATGTCGCCTTCGTTGGTCCACGTAACCCGCGTGCCGTTACCGTCCGGCGCGAGCAGCAGCTGACCACGTGAGGTCATGCCGAATTCCGGAAACGACGAGCGTGTAGTCGATGCGTTCGTTGGGCACGGCGGCGGTGAATTCCATTTCCCCGTTGCCTTCGGTCTTGCTTTGCCACGCCCACTTGGCTCCGACCCCACTTTCGGCGCCGGAATACGTCATCTGCATGGCCGGGTCGCGCTGGTTCCAGACCGTCCATTGCTTCCACTGCCGCGGATCGACGATCAGCGGATAGATCTTGGAGGCCGGCGCCGCAATCTGCACCGATCGCTGCACCTTGAAGCCCGACGGCAGCAGCAGCCCGATCACAAGCAGCAGAGCGACGACTGCCACCACGGCGAATGCGACGCGCTTGAGCCATTTCATGGCGGCCTCCCTCGCTCAGGATGGCGCAGGAGCGTAGACCCAAACATGGCAATTGTCCGCATGATTCGTCGCCTCGCACTGGGCTTGGCGCTGACCGGCGCCATCGCGGCCTGCAGCTGCCCGGGCTCAGTGAAGCCCGGCGACGCGCAGGATGCCGTGCGGTCGGCCGCCGGTCGACCGACGGCCGTCATCGCGCTGCCCGGCGGCGGAGTCCGCTGGCAGTACTCCGGACAGCCGTTCGACCAATCGGTGTGGAACATCGACATGAACGCGCAAGGTCGCGTCGTCAGCGTCGAGCAGATGATGAGCGATGAGGCGTTCGCGCGGATCCGCAAGCGGCAAGGACACACGCGCCGACGTCCTGCGCGACTTCGGGCCGCCGGCGGAGACCTTCTCGTTTCCCCTGATGGATGAAACAGCGTTCATGTACCGCTACTTCATCCAGGGCGGCTTCTACGCGGCGATGTTCGTCTACTTCGATCCGCGCGGCGTCGTGAAGCGCACCGAAACCGGGATGGATCCCTGGCGCATTCGCGACGGCGGCGATCGCCACTAGGGCAGTTGCTCGGGTAAGACCGAATTCCATGCGACGCGCCGGCCGCCGAGAATGCACTCCGCCGCCGACCTCAAAGCAGTCCATGGAACCGCCAACCCCCGGAACCCCGTTGTCCCTGCAGGACAAGCTCGACCACATCTCGCGCGAACGCAAGGTGCTCAGCGTCCTGCGCGACCTGGTGCGCCATGGATTGCACGACGGGGACGCCGTTCGGCATCGCGTCTCCGGAACGCACGGCTGGGTGATGGTGCTGCGCACCGAAGAGGATCCGCACCCGGTCGTCGTGCTCGACGACGGCACTCGCACCGAGTTCCGCATCGAAGACTGGAGCCGCGCGCCCGGCTGAGGTCACGCACTTTGCCGTAGTCGGCGGCCACGGCCGGACACCGTACGCAGGTAAACCCGTACGCGTGGCACAATCCGCGCAGCCATGGCGTATGCGATCGGACTACATACCGAAGATCCTGATCAGTCGACTCCCAGGGCCAGCCGGTTCGGTGGGCGTTGATGCAGCGCGCAGCGCGTTACTACGCGTCGGGCAAGGTTGTCACCGAACTCGGCGACAACCTGTTCGGAATGGCGGGCGGCCTGCAGGAAGCCACGGGCCTGCGCTCCGAATTCGTCACCAGTTCGATCGTGATGATCCGCGGCCGTCACCGGATTCCGTACGGTCACGCGCACGTCGGCCTGACCAAGCACCGGCTGTTCGTCCGCGACCGCCACGTCTGCGCATACTGCGGCGGGCACTTCCCCGAACTCGAGCTGACCGTCGAACACATCCTGCCGGTGTCGCGCGGCGGACGCCACGAATGGACCAATGTCGTGACCGCCTGCCGTTCCTGCAACACACGCAAGGGCAGTCGCCGCCCGGAGGAGGCGAACATGCCGCTGCTGTACGTGCCCTATGCGGTGTGCCGCAACGAAGGCTTCATTCTCAGCAACCGACGCATCCTCGCCGACCAGATGGCGTTCCTGCAGGCTTCGCTGCCGCGGCATTCGCGCTGGGCGCACGGCTGATCGACTCGCCGCAGCCTCGGCCTGATCCGCGCGGCTGTCGAATAGTCGGCGTCGCGCACGCGGCGCTAGTCCGTCGTCCTGCACGCCCATCGACTCCTAACTGTTCGAGCCATCCGATTCGCACCGAATCGGCGTGCATTCCGAACGGGAAGCACGGCACTCCTGCGGAGGCTCGAAAATGCACCTCGCATCATCTGAATCCAGGCGTGGCCGGAACGCGTCCATCGCGCGGGCGGATCCGGCGTCGCGGCCCTTGCTCGGCGCGGCCGCCACGTTCGTCGTCTTGCTGGGCGTTGCGGCCGTCGCCGCGTCGCCGCGCAGCCTGTCGGACGTCGCGCAACTTGCCTCCCTCGACCGAATCGTTCGAGGTCTCGCCCGCCGGCATCCCGGACGTGGCGGCGGACGCCTACGCCTTCTCACATGGCGACGGCCACTATGGAGTTTCGGACCCGCAGGTCAGCTACGAGGTCGAGGTGTCGGGCTGACAGGCTGAGGTCGAATCGGCGACGACGAGGGGCGCTCGCATCGCGTGCCGCGGCTTTGGCCCGCGGCGTCTTCGGCACCGTATCGGCGCAGATCCTCGCCGACGAGGCATGCCCGCGCCACGCTATCGTGGTTGCCACCTTCGCGGCGTGCGACAGCGATCGCGCCGCGCGGCGGACGTTGGCGGCCATTCTGACGGCCGAGCACGTGCTGGCTGAAGTTCGAAGCGCCGCATCGCATTCATCGACGTCAGCCTGCGCGGTGAATCGGCGGTTGGAACGCCGTGCGGAATCGACGTCGCCGCACCCGATCGCGATGACGCCGCCGACGGCCGTCCAGCCGAGCGCACACGCCAATTCATCGGGGCAGCCGACGAAACAATTCATTGCCTCGGGACAGCCCGCACAGCGCCGATCGTGCGGATCGGTCACAACGGCGACATGCAGTGCGCGGCGGACGAACGACGGGAAGCCGGCGGTTGAAACGTGGCAATCGTTGCGGGCGGGATGGTCAGGTCGATCGCCACAGACGGCGGTGTCCTGCAGGGCTGGCCTGTGATGAGCCTGCCATGGCACGTGCCGCCCAACCACAAGTGCTGGCGAAGTTGAACTAGCGCAGGCGCCCGAGCAACAGTCGCGCCGGCTCCAACGGTTCTGTGCGCAGATGTTGGCTGTGCGCGAAAGCGACCTGAACCGCGGCGGCGCGCAGCAGGCACTCGACATCGGGCTCGTCATCGTGGACGGCCCACACCAGCGCCCCCGAAACACCATCGAGTTCCGGCGTGTGGATCGCCAGACCATCGACACGCTCGGCCGTGCGCGCGTAGGCAAGGCGCCCTTCGTCCAGCGCACCCGTGAACACGACGATCGGCTTCATGTAGACAGCGCCGTCTGACGCGTCGGGACTGCGAGGCGGGATAGCCGGCCAGCACATAGAGCGCGGCCTTGCGATCGGCCACCGGATCGGCGTGCAGGTGCGTGGCAGGCACCGATTTCCAGTTGGCCTGCAGCCGGCGCACGAAGGCCAGCTCGTCCAGCGTGATCAAGGCGACATCGCGTTCAGGATGCACGAACACACGGCAGCGTGTCGATCGCAAGAACGCCCAGGTGCCGTCATTCGGCAGCGGAATCGCGAGATCTCCAACGGCCACGGCGTCGAGCACGTGCGCGGCGGTCAGCAGCGACATGGGTGTCACCATCGGCCACAAGTGAACCCGTGGCAAGCGGCTCGACGCGACCATCGACGATGCGCGCCACTGGAAACACGCGCGGCAGCAACGCCGCTCGCACCGCATGGGCGCGTTCCGGCGAGATCCGTCCATGGATGCGGATCGGAATTGTCTCAACCGCCTTCCAGGCCATCGGCCTCATTCAGCATGGGCGATGCGCCGGATCCTAGCGTGGTGCCTTGCGTCCGCATACCCCGAAAAGGACGCGAACGGCAGCGGTCGGATCACGCGCGCAGGTGGCGCCGCTGCCGATCGAGCGTCGCTCCACGCGCCGGCTTCGCACCCGGACGCCTGAGCGCAGTGGCGAGGAATGGCAGCCGTCCACGGGCGCCGCTGTCCGCATAGTCCAAGGCGAGCATCTGCGCTGCCTCGGTCACCGTCATCCCTTCGCGCACCATCCAAGCGTGAAGCTGCGCATACAGTTCCTCGCTGCGGCAACGCATGTGTGCGCTGCGTCGTCGCGTACAGCCAGTCGGCAAGCGCCATGAAGCGTTGGAACGGTGTCGGGCCGAGCAGGATGCGGCAGGGCGCGCGGGAAACGTCCCGAATTGGCGATGAGGTCCCAGTAGCGCGCAAAGCGCTTGATTCGCTGCATCGTCGGCGCATCAATCACGGCCGTTCGAGAGCACCTCGTAGGGCGCCTCGGCGGCGAAGTGCATCGCATGACTCTCGCTGTGTCGCGCGATCGGCGCGCCCCTCAGTCGCTTCAGCACGCCCAGCTGAATCTCGTGGGGACGCAGCGCGACCAGACGGTCGAAGCCAGCCGCCAGCGAAGCCAGATCCTCGCCCGGCAAGCCGGCGATGAGATCGACATGCAGGTGGGCGTGCGTCTCGGCTCGCAGCCAGCGCAGATTGGCCTCGGCCACTTCATTCTTCTGCCGACGCGAGATCAGCGCCTGGACCTCGACAGTCGAATGTCTGGATACCGATCTCGAGCTGCAGCGTGCCGGCGGGGAAGCGCGACAATCGTGCGCGCAAGGCCATCGGCAGGTGGTCAGGGATCAACTCGAAGTGCAGGAACGGTGGATCGTCGGGCGCCGACTCGATCCGCTGCAGGAAGAAATCCAGGATGGCGGCCGACGTCTCGACCCGCAGGTTGAAGGTGCGGTCGACGAACTTGTAGCGCCGGGCGCCGCGCTGCCAAAGCACATCGAGGTCCGCCAGGAACCGATCCAGCGGAAATGGCCAGGCCGTCTTGTCGAGGGCCGACAGACAGAACTCGCACTTGAAGGGGCACCCGCGCGACGCCTCGACATAGACATGTCGATGCCGCAGGTCCTCATCGGAGATATTCGGCGTACGGCGAAGCAAGCTCGGCGAGCGGCGGCTGCTCGCCCGCATGGACGCGCCCGAGCACGCGCGGCCCGCGCAGCAGCTGGCGCGCCAGGCGCGCGAAAGTCACATCGCCCCACCCGGTGATCACGTGGTCGGCCAGCCGACAGATCGCCTGGCGATCGACCTCGTGGCTGACTTCGGGCCCGCCGACGACGACGACCACCTGCGGCGCCGCGCGCCTTCAGCAGCTCGATCACGCGGGTGGTCTGCTGCACGTTCCAGATGTAGACGCCGAAGCCGATGATCCGCGGCCGCAGCGCAAGCAGGTCCTCCACGATCTGCTCGGCGGCGTCCGGATCACGAACTCCCGGATCACTGTCTCGTCGCGCAGGTCACCCATGTTGGCCCGCAGGTAGCGCAGGCCGAGCGACGCATGGGCGTAACGGGCGTTCAGTGTCGGCGAGCACGATGCTTGGCATAGCGCAAACGAGCATACCGGTCGCGCTGCGCCTTTGCCGTGACTAGACTGGACCTCGTGCTGAACGCACGAAGGATGCGTAGATGCGTCTGACTTTCCATGGTGCTGCCGGTGAGGTCACCGGGTCGAGCCTGGTGGTCGAGGCGGGCGACGTCCGCTTCCTGGTCGACTACGGCATGTTCCAGGGAGGGCGCGAGGCACCGCGCAAGAACCGTGAGGCCTACGAACGCGACCTCGGCCGGCTCGATTTCGTGCTCTTGACCCACGCGCACATCGATCACTGCGGCCTGCTGCCCCGCTTCGCTGCGGCTGGGCCAGCGTGGACCGCAGATCTACTGCACGAAGCCGACGGCCGACCTGGTTCCCGTCATGCTGAAGGACAGCGCCCATGTCCAGTCGCGCGGCAACCGCCAGCGCGCAGGCCACGGGCTCGGAAGTCGGTCGGACGAGGCGCCGCTCTACGTCGCCGACGACGTCGATCGCCTCACGCTGCGTCTGAACGCCGTGCCGTACGACGTCGAGTTCCGGCCGCACCCCGCCGTGTCGGTTCGTCTGCGCAGCGCGGGACACATCGTCGGGGCGGCGTTCGCGGAGATCCGCCTGCGCGACGGACCGCGCGATCGCCTGCTCGTCGTGTCGGGCGACCTGGGCGAGGCGTCGCCACTCGTCGTGCGCGACCGCGATCCGCTGCGCGAGGCGGACGTGCTGGTGCTCGAGTCGACCTACGGCGATCGCAATCACCGCTCGATGGCGGACACCGAGGCCGAACTGATCGAGGTGATGCACGATGTGCTGCACGAGCGGCACGGCAACGTGATCGTGCCCGGCCTTCGCGCTCGGGCGCACGCAGGAATTTCTCGTGCTGCTGTATCGGCTGGCCAAGGCGGGTCAGGTGCGCGTGCCGCTGGTGTTCGTCGATTCCCCGCTCGCCAAGCAGGCCAGTGAGGTGACGTTCCGCCACCTCGAGGCGCTCGACGAACTGGCCCACGAGTTCCACCTCGCCGAGCGCGCACGCAAGCTGCCGTTTACGCTGCGCTACACCGAGGATGTCGACGACTCGATGTTCCTCAACTCGATCCGCAACGGCGCGGTCATCATCGCGGCGAGCGGCATGTGCGAGGCAGGGCGCATCCGCCATCACCTGCGGCATAACCTGCCGCGGCGCGAATGCGGCGTGCTTTTCACCGGGTTCCAGGCCGCCGGCACGCTCGGGCGCCGCCTCGTCGACGGCGCACGCGCGGTGCGACATGTTCAACGAATCGGTGCCGGTGCGCGCCTCGATCCACACGCTCGGCGGGCTGTCGGCGCACGCCGGGCAGGATGCCCTGATGGGCTGGCTGGCCGGGGCGCAGCGCAAGCCGAAGATGACCTACGTCGTGCACGGCGAGCCCGAGGCCTCGCAGATGCTGTCGGCGCGGATCGCGCGCGAACTGAAATGGCCGACCACGGTGGCCGCACCGGACACACCGTATGACGTCTGAACGACCGTCCGCGGACGAAAGCGCCGCGCTGCGGGTGCGACGCGTCGGCATCGACACCTACCGCGAGAACGTCGCCTACCTGCACCGCCGGTGCCCGCTCTACCTGACCGAGGGCTTCCAGGCGCTGTCAAGGATCGAAGTGCAGGCCAACGGGCGCTCGATCCTCGCGACGCTCAACATCGTCGACGATGCCGCTATCGTCGGCGAAACTGAAGTCGGCCTGTCCGAAGACGCCTACCGCGAGCTCGGCGCCGAAGCCGGTGCATCGGTCCGGGTGGAACACGCCACCGCCGCCGGCGTCGATGACCGCCCTGCGCCGCAAGATCGACGGCGAGCGGCTCGAGCGCGACGACTATCACGCGATCATGCGCGACGTCGCGCAGCATCGCTACAGCAAGCTCGAACTGGCGGCGTTCGTCGTCTCGACCGGGCACTTCGATCTCGACCGCGAGGAGGTCGTTGTTCCTGACCGAGGCAATGGTCGCCGCCGGCCGCCGGCTCGACTGGCGCGAGCGTCCGGTCGTCGACAAGCATTCGATCGGTGGCATCCCGGGCAACCGCACATCGATGCTGATCGTGCCGATCGTCGCCGCGCACGGCATGCTGATCCCGAAGACCTCGTCGCGCGCGATCACCTCGCCCGCCGGAACGGCCGACACGATGGAGTGCCTGGCCAACGTCGAGCTGTCGTTCGAGCGCATGCAGGAGATCGTGCGCGAACTGCGCGGCTGCCTCGCGTGGGGCGGCACCGCCGACCTGTCGCCGGCTGACGACGCACTGATCGCGGTCGAGCGCCCGCTGTCGCTGGACTCACCCGGGCCAGATGGTCGCCTCGATCCTGTCGAAGAAGATCGCGGCAGGTTCCACGCACCTCGTGCTCGACATCCCGCTCGGCCCGAGCGCGAAGGTGCGTTCGATGCCGGAGGCGCAGCGTCTGCGGAAGCTCTTCGAGTACGTGTGCCGAACGGCTGCACGTGACGCTCGATGTCGTCATCACCGACGGCCGCCAGCCGATCGGCACACGGCATCGGCCCGGCACTGGAGGCGCGCGATGTGATGCGCGTGCTCAACGGCGATCCGCAGGCGCCGATCGGACCTGCGGCAAAAGGCGCTGCGACTCGCGGGCCGCGTCATCGAGTTCGACCCCGACGTGCGCGGCGGCGAGGGTTTCCCGATCGCGCGCGACATCCTCGATTCCGGGCGGGCGCTGGCGAAGATGAACGCGATCATCGACGCCCAGGGACGCCATGAATTCGACCCCGACCGCCCCGGTCTCGCGCCGCACTCGTTCGAAGTGGAAGCGCCGCCGCGACGGGATCGTCAGCGCCATCGACAACGAACGCTTGGCTCGGCTGGCGCGCCTGACCGGCGCGCCCAAGGTGCGCGGCGCCGGCGTCGACCTCTTCAGGAAGCTCGGCGACGCCGTGCGTCGCGGCGAGCCGCTGTACCGCGTGTATGCCGAGTTCGCTTCCGACCTTCGCTTCGCACGCGCGTGGGCCGCGCAGGGCAGCGGTTACGCGCATCGGCGAGCACGGCCGTGGAGCAAAGTGTGGCGGAGTTCTGAATGCTGCTGTATTTCGACGACGAACGCGACTACGCGGCGCGGCTCGCGAGCGCCGCCGGCCTGTCCCTGGCTTGATCGAGCGGCATCGCTTTCCCGACGGCGAACTGAAGCTGCACCTGCCGCTCCGCTGTCGGCGCGCGTCGTCCTGCTGCGCTCACTGCATCGTCCGAACGAGAAGCTGGTCGAACTCCTACTGGCGGCGCGCGCGGCACGCGCACTCGGCGCGGTGCATCTGACGCTGGTTGCGCCTTACCTCGCCTACATGCGGCAGGACATGGCGTTCGCACCGGGCGAGGCGGTCAGCCAGCGCATCGTCGGCGCCTTGCTCGCGGACCTGTTCGATGCGGTCGTGACGATCGACCCGCATTTGCATCGCGTCGAAAAGCTCAACGAGGCGGTTCCGGCGGCAGCAGCGATCGCTCTGTCCGCCGCACCGCTGATCGGAATGGCGCTGCGCGACTCCCAGTCGCTGATGCTCGGACCCGACGCGGAAGCCGAACCGTGGGTGCGTGTCGCCGCCGCTTCCGCCGGTTGCGCCGCAGCGGTGTGCCGCAAGGTGCGTCATGGCGATCGCGACGTCGAGGTCGAGCTTGCCCGAGATCGCAGTTCGAGGGCCGGCATGTCGTCATCGTCGACGATGTCGCCAGCACCGGACGCACGCTGGCGGCGGTCGCGCGCCAGGCCCTGGCAGCCGGCGCCCGCCGAGTTGATGTCGCCGTCACGCACGCGCTGCTGGTCGGCGATGCCGAGGCCGTCCTGCGCGCGGCAGGTATCAACGACTTCCTCAGCACCGACACCGTGCCGCACCCGAGCAATCGCATCGGCACGACTGCACTTGTGTCCGAAGCCCTGCGTCGCCTGCGGGACTAAGGCCTTACGTTGCTCGTTCAGCGCAGCGTGCGACGTGCGTCACTGATCAGGCCGTCAATCCAGCGGCCGGTGCGCCGCACACCAGCCGCGCGGCACGCATCGAGGCGATCACGCCGCCTGGCCAGGCGTATGCGAGCAGTGCGTTTGCCGCCGTCGCGGCGGCAAACGGCGTCGGCGGCATGACGATGCGCTATGTCGGCCGCATCCCACTTGCGAAGGGGTATGGCACTCTCGGGCTGTACTGCGTGCGTCCAGTCGATTGAAAGATTGCCCCGCAGTGCCGGAAAACAAATCGCCCGGGACCACGACGTGGCGCCGGGCGATCCGAATGCCGTCAGCGGGCCTAGGCCCGCGGGCGACTACTTCAGGTGCTTGCTGACGTACTTCGTCAGTTCGAACATCGACGCCTGGGCCTTGCCGAACAGCGCCTTCAGCTTGTCGTCGGCGTTGATCATGCGGCGGTTCACGGCGTCCTGCAGCTTGTTCTTCTTGATGTACGCCCAGATCTTGCTGGTGACTTCCGTGCGCGGCATCGGCATCGAGCCGACGATCGCGGCGAGCGGGCCACTCGGCATCAGCGGCCGCATGAACGCGGCGTTCGGCTTGCGCTTGACCTTGGCCTTCGCAGCCTTCTTCGGTGCAGCCTTCTTGGCTGCCGCCTTCTTGACGGCCTTCTTTACGGTCTTCTTCGCCGCGGCCTTCTTCGCCGGCCTTCTTCGCGGCTTTCTTGCTGCCTTCTTCGTTGCCATCGAGTTCTCCTCAGTAGAGTTGCGTGCCACAGCGACAGCGTTCTCGAGTGAAATGCAAGAGCGCTCTCGTTGGGTGAGCGCGATCCTAGAGCAAACGCGACGAATTACAAGAGGAAAAATGAAGTTTTCAGAGGGGAATTGCGTGTGAACAACGGCGTTTCCCCTCTGAAAAGCGTGTGTGCGTGGCCGCGCAAGACACTACGATTGGTGTACTAGATCTTGGTCTGCAGCACGACACGTGACACAATATCTTGTATGCCCTACCGCGCTGCTTGCTCGAGTTCGGCCAGCATGCGCTCGATCCGCGCGACCAGCTGTTCGGTCGTCACCTGCTCCCGCAAGCCGCTCGACCATCAGCGGGAAGGCGAACGGCGTCGGCCGCGCGAGCAGCCGGTAGACGACACGCTGGCCGCGCATGCGCTCGAGCGCCGTGCGCAAGCCGGACGATGTCGAGCTCCTGCTCGAGAACCTCGCGCTCGGCCTGGCCCAGCAGCGCGATTGCCGGCGTCGTACTTGCGGAACACCTCGTAGATGAGGCCCGAACTCGCCTGCAGCTGCTTCATCGACTTCGGCGCCCCCGGGTAGCCCTGGAACACCAGCCCGGCGATGCGCGCCACCTCGCGGAATCGCCGCAGCGCGAGCTCACCCGCGTTCAGGCTCGCAAGCACGTCGTCGAGCAGGCGCGTCCTCGCCGAGCAGCGTCGTCCGCGGCGCCGCTGCCAGGCGCCCATCCAGTCGATGTCGACCGGCGACAGCAGCTCGAAGCCATAGTCGTTGATCGCGATCGAGAAGGTCGACGGCGTCGCCCTGCCCGATGCGGTACGCCAGCAGGGAGGCCAGCCCGAGATGGGCATGGCGGCCGGCGAACGGATAGACGAAAAGGTGCCGGCCCTCGCGCGACCGCAGCGACTCGACCACCAGCGCGTCGCGGGTCGGCACGACCGACCAGCGCGCCTGCAGCTCGATCAGCGGCCGCGCCAGCTGCATCTCCGGCGACGTCGTAGCGGCCGGCCACGGCGCCCTCGAATTCGCGCAGCGCGGCGTCCGCCATTTCGGTCGACAGCGGCATCTTGCCGCCGGCCCAGCGCGGCACGACGCCGCTGGCGCGCTTCGCCGGCTGCACGAAGGCGGTCATCTCGTGGACCCGGACCAGTTCGAGCAGGCGGCCGCCGAACACGAAGGCGTCGCCCTTGCGCAGGCGCGCTGATGAAGGACTCCTCGATCGAGCCGACGTTGCGGCCGTTCATCATCTTCACCAGCATCGACGCTTCGGCCACGATGGTGCCGATCGACATGCGGTGGCGCTGGGCGATGCGCCGATCCTCGACCCGAAACGACGCTCTCGGCGTCGGGCACGACGCGGCGATACTCCGGGTACGCCCGCAGCGCCTCGCCGCCGCGGCCGACGAAGTCGAGGGCCCACGCGAACTCCTCGTCGGACAGGTCGCGGTAGCTCCACGCGCTGCGGATCTCCGCCAGCAGCTTCTCGCTCGCGAAAACCGGTGCCGAGCGCAAGCGTGACGAGGTGCTGGACCAGCACATCGAGCGGCTTGCTCCGGCGCGCGGCGCGACTCGATGCGTCCCGCCGCGACGGCGGAGCGCGCCGCCGCCGCCTCGACCAGTTCCAGCGTGTGCGTCGGCACGATCGTCACGCGCGACGGCCGCCCCGGCGCGTGACCGCTGCGGCCCGCCCGCTGCAGCAGGCGCGCCACGCCCTTGGGACTGCCGATCTGCAGCACGCGTTCGACCGGGCAGGAAGTCGACGCCGAGGTCGAGGCTCGACGTGGCCACGACGGCCTTCAGGCGCCCTTCCTTGAGCGCGCAGCTCGACCCATTCGCGCACTTCCCTGTCGAGCGAGCCGTGGTGCAGCGCGATCAGGCCCGGCCCACTTCGGCCGCGCCTGCGAGCAGCGACTGGTACCAGATCTCGGCCTGCGAGCGCGTGTTGGTGAAGACGAGCGTGGTGGTGCGCCGACTCGATCTCGCGCGCCACCGGTTCGACCATCTGGATGCCGAGGTGGCCGCCCCACGGAAAGCGCCCGGGATCGTCGGGCAGCAGGGTGTCGACGACGATTTTCTTGCGGCACGGCGCCGCGCACCAGCACCCCGGGCTCCGGCCAGCAGCACCTCCATCGCGTGCTCGGTGTTGCCGAGGGTGGCGGAGAGGCCCCACACCGCAAGCCGCGCTTGGGGGTGAGGCCTCTCTGCCACCTGTGGTGGCGTATCAGGCCCCCCACCCCCCGCCCCGCCCCGGGGCGGGGAGCCGCAGCGTCGTCTGCGCCGCGCGCTGGCGCGCAAACACTCGTAGGCGGGCGAGCGCGAGTTGCAGTTGCACGCCACGCTTGTTGCCCATCAGTTCGTGCCACTCGTCGACGACGACGAGCTCGACGCCCGACAGCAGCGCGGGTGAGTCGGCGCGCGTCAGCATCAGGCTCAGGCTCTCGGGCGTGGTCATCAGCGCTTCAGGCAGCCGCTTCGACTGGCGCGCGCGTTCGCCGGCCTCGGTGTCGCCGGTGCGCACGCCGACGGTCCAGTCGAGGCCCAGCTGAGCGAGCGGTTCGTTCAAGGGCGCGCGCCGTGTCGGCGGCCAGCGCACGCATCGGCGTCAGCCACAGCAGGCGCAGGCCGCCGCGCTGAACCTCGCCGGCGAGTGCACGGTTCAGCAGACCGAACCAGACCGCGTAGGTCTTGCCGACTGCCGGTGGTCGCGTGCAGCAGGCCCGAGCGCCCTGCCGCGATGTGGTGCCAGACCTCGCGCTGGAAGTCGAACGGCTGCCAGCCCTGCGCTGCAAACCAGCCCTCGGCACTCGGCAGGGCCAGTTGCCCGCCGCCGCGCTCGGGCTGAGCATGGGTACGTGACCGCTGCCGCCTCAGCGGCTCGCGCCTTCTGCTCGCGCGCCAGCCGTGCCCGTCGCGCCCGCAACTGGGTGCCGACGTTCGGGCCGGGTGGCAGGCCGCGACGCTGCTCCGTCACTGCTGTGCCGCACGACAGTTGGAGCGCATCCGGATTTCAGGCGAAAGTCGACGCGAGCGGTGCGAGGCATTAGGGATCATTGCACCGCAAAAAAGAAACGCCGCCCGGAGGCGGCGCTTCGGAGCGGGGGACGATTATGGATGTTGAGGATCTTCATCGCCTTGGCGAGCGTATCGACCGACTCCTGATGCTTGCCGGCCTTGTGCAGCGTTTCGCCTTCGGCGCGGTACTTCTTGACCTCGGCCATCTGCTCGGCAGTGAGCTTCGGGTTCTTCGCCAGCGCCTCGTCGATCTTCTTCATGTCGGCGGGACAATGGAAGGCCCACGCCCCGGCAGAAAACAACAGCGTCGCAATAGCAAGGGAAATGCGCTTCATTCGTACGTCTCCTGGAGGGTCAAAGCGGGCTTTGCGCGACGGCAAAGCGGCGGTCAGTCTACCGCCGGTGCGACGGGCCGGAGCAATAGTCCGGACGCAATCATGGTGACCTGGGCCGCGCCGATCCGGCGTGCCGCCGGTGCCGCCATGCTGCTCTGCGCCTGGACCTTCCCGGCGGTGGCCAATGCCGCAGAACTCGTCGATTTCCGCATCGAGTCACGCGTTTTCGAGGCGGATCTCCATCGCCCAGTACTGGCACCGCGCGGGACGGTTCTGCTGGCACACGGCTTTCTGCGGGATCGACAGAGCATGAGTGCGCTCGCCGGCGAACTCGCTGAGCGCGGCGCCCTCGTCCTCGTCCCGGATCTGCCGTTTCTCGCCGATCCGGTCGCCAATGCGACTGCCTTGTCCACGATCGTGATCGACGTCCGCGGCGGGCGCTTCGGCCCAGTACCGGCGCGTACCGTCCTGATCGGCTTTTCCGCAGGCGGGCTCACAAGCCTGCTCGCTGCCGCCCGCACACCTGGCATCTCCGGCTGGATCGGGCTCGATCCCGTGGATCGTGCCGGCGAGGGCCTGCACACCGCGGCGCGCGTCAGCGCGCCTGCCGTCATCCTGCGTGCAGCACCGCACTCCTGCAACGCCTGGGCGAATTCGCACAGTTGGGGCTCGTTCCTGCCGCGCCTGATGCGTGACGCGCTGATGGAGAGCGCCACGCACTGCGACTTCCAGAACCCGGGCGACCCTGTCTGCTCCACTGTCTGCGGCGCACCCGATCCGCAGCGCCAGGCTGCGATTCGTGCGGAGGTCGCCGCCGCGGTCGATCAGTGGCTGCAGTGATCACCTTGCGAAGTTCCTGCTGCCGCGGATTCAACGACGCCGCGGACTCGCGTTCTGCTCCATCAGCAATGTCTCGATGTCGTTGATCATCATCGCCGGGTGCAGGTAGTCGAGTGCATAGATCTCGCGCACGATCCCGTTCGGGTCGATCAGAAAGAGCTTTAGCATGTGATTGATCGTGCGCGTCGGACGGCCGTTTGCATCCTTCTCGATGCTGACGTCCTGGCCGAAATCCTCGAGCAGCGGCACCAGTTCGGCCATGCCGCGCGCCGTCAGGAACACCCAGCTCAGTCCGTCATCGGCCTTCAGGCTGCCGCTGTACAGGCGCAGGACCTCGGGCGTGTCGTTAGTCGGGTCGAAACTGATGCTGACGAAACGCACCCGCCCCGCGTAGCCGGCCTCGGTCAGGCGTTCGCGCAGTCCGACCATCGTGCGGTAGGCGAACGGGCAACCCCACTCGTCCACACAGTACGTGTAGAAGAAGGTCAGCAGCGTGACCTTGCCGCGCGTGAGCGCGGTAAGCCGACGCGGGCGTCCGCTGGCATCCCGCAGCACAGCGTCAGGCGTACGTTGGATCCGTTGCAGCTGGTAGGTACCCGGCGCCGGCGGCACGAATTGCATCGCGGGCGCGTGCGCCTGCATCGGATCGGCCGCCGCCCAGGCCACACTTCCGCCAACCATGAGCGCAAGCACGATGACGGCCGCGCGCATGCTGCGTATCGCTGCCGCCAAAGTTCAGCTGAACTTCATGTGGTGCGCGCGGCCGAGCTTCTCCTTGTTGAAGTCCACTTCGAAAAGCGGCTGCAGCTCCTTGCCGTCCCATCGGAACGCGCGCAGGAATTGCTCGTTGTCTGCGCCCGCCTTGTCCCAGCGTTCCAGCAAGCTCGACGTGATGTAGACCCGATTGCCGTCCCAGCTCTGCGAAATCATGTTGACCTGCTTGCCCGTCTGCTTGGCGTAGGTCTGCTTCGGCTGCTCGGGATTGGTGAGGTCGAAGTAGCGGGTCATGCCATCGGAAAAGGTGTTGACCCACAGCCCCTTCGCATCCGCGCGGATCGAGATATCGACCGGCAGCGGGATCTTGGCCGGATCGCCGATCGTGCCGACGTCCTTCGCCTGCCACTTGCCGGCGGCATCCTGCTTAACCAGCCACAGCTTTGAGGTCAACGCGGTCGCCGTGATCGCCCAGTTGTCGCCGGGCACCAGCGACCAGCGGATTTCCAATGGCGAGCCCGGCACTGCGAAGATCTGCTTGGGCGTCATCGCCTTCAGGTCCCACAGCACCATCGTATTGCCGAAGCGCTTCATCGCCTCGGCATCGCTGACCACTTCTCCGAGGGGCCGGCGGTAGTTGTCGATTCCGGTGAAACTCGACGTCAGCAGTGCATTTTTCGACGGATTGATCGCCACGTCGTAGCCGTAGCCGTCTCCTTTGACCCCACCGATCTCGACCGTGGGCAGGTCGTACTTGGCGACGAACTCGCCCTTGTTGTTGTATACGACCATACCGGTGCGGCCGCCGCTGTCCTTCGCGTTCGACAGCGTGCCAATCAGCATCCGTCCTGGCATCGCGTAGAACGTGTGCGGTCCCACGTATCCCGACTTGGCGCCGAGGTCGCCGATCGTCTTTACGAGGTGTGGCTTCGACGGATCGGTGCCGACATCGAACACGTAGATCTGGTTGCTGCTGAGCCCACCCGCCCACAGGTAACGGCGATCGTCCGTGAAGCCCATGTGGTGAGCTTCGCCGCGCGCACCTACCGACACGCTGCCGACGACCTTGCCGTAGGTCTTTGACTTCGGATTGACGTCGATCGTAACCAGTTTGTCGAAGCCATCGCCCAGCCCTTCGACGCCAAGAGTCCAGACATGGACGTACGCCTCCTGCCCTTTGATCAGCTTCGACATGTACGGCGAATTGCACGTCTCGTCGGCGTTCGCGTTGAGCACCAGCGCTCCCAAAGCGAACGACACCGGCAACCACTTCAAAAGGTTCATGGTTCCCTCCATGTTTGGAGCAGCGTTGAACAGGCGCTCGCGAGGCGACGTACCGCTCGATCCGTGCGCGAAAGCTACTCCGCGGGAATGCTCCGGCAATACCGCAGTTTCTCCGGCGCGGTCCATGGCGTCGTACGGGTTATCCCCGGCAGCGACGATCTGCAATGTCGGGTCGCGCCAGCGTGCCGCTCACAGTCGGCCCCGGTTGCGACAGCAGCCGTCGTGGAGCTTGAACGGATCGCCGTCCGGAGACAGGTACCGGTACAAGGCGGTCACCTTGGCCCCGGTGGCGGTGGAGAAATCGAGCGTGTGGAAGCGCTCGGCGAACGCGCGCATCCCGTCTCGCTGCTGAGCCGCTATTGCCCGAACCAGGTGAGGAAAGTCTGCACGATCAGCGCATTGGCGGTGTCCGTGAAGAGTGACGCTGCCAATGTGATCACCAGGAACGCGCGCGGCGCGTCGCCATACTTCAGCGTCAGGCGTTTCATCGCCGCCAGTCCAATCGGCATCGCTCCCAGTCCGAATCCGATGAACCCTGCCGCGCCGATTGCGCCATCGCGACCCTTGAGCAGGGGATACACCAGGACTACCCCGATCAGCGCGGTCAGCACGATCTGTGCAACCGCCGCAACCGCGATCAGCCCGACCGAGTCGCCAACGGCTGCCAACTGCAGTCCAAGCATGGCGATGGCGAGGAACACACGCAGCGCCAGCGTGCCAACCAGATCCAGGCCGACAAGATCGATGCGCCGGCGCGCGAGATCCGCCACGTTGGTTACCAGCACCGCCGCCAGCAGCACCGCGAGAAACGCCGGGATCGTCACGCCGAGGGCCCCGCCGACGATCGGCCGCGCGGCCAGCCCGAGACCGATGCTGAGCGCCAGCCACAGCATCGCCGTGATCCAGCGGTCCGAGTCGAACGGGTGTTGCGGCCATTCCGGCTCCGGCGGATCCGCGACCGTACGTGCCGTGCCCGGTGCACGCGCGTAGCGTTCGGCGAGGTGCGTGCCGACGATGCCCGAAACGATTGCGCCCGAGACCAGCCCAAGGGTGGCACACACCATGCCGATCTCCAGCGCATGCGGCAGATGCACTGCCTGCTCGGCTTCGGCCCACGCCACCGTCGTGCCGTGGCCACCGAGAAAGGCCACGCTGCCGAGGAAGACGCCGACCGCCGCCGGTTTGCCGAACGCGCTGGCGATCGCCACACCAACCGCCGACTGGGCGATCGCCAGGACTGCGATCAGCACACACAGGCCGGCCACCGCCGCGCCGCCGGTAGAAAGGCGTCGGAACTTGGCTGTCAGCCCGAGTGCTGCGAAGAAGATCAGCAACAGTGCGTTGCGCAGCGTGTCGGCGAACGTTACCTTGAAGCCGAGGGCACTGCCCGATGCCGCGAGGACAACGGCGATCAAGAGGCCACCGGTGACGGCGGGCGGGATGCTGTACTGGCCCAGCACCGGCACCCAGCGATTGATACGTACGCCGAGCAGTATCGTCGCCAGCGCCGCAATTCCGGTCCACAACTCGTTCAGCGCGATCGTCATCCGGTCTTTCCTTTCCGCCGCCGGATCGCATCGTGCCAGAGTCCGTCCCAGCAGCCACCGGTTGTCGACGTCGATACGGAAACCACCGGCGGCGCGATCCAGACCCGCGGGACGCTCGAGACCGAAGCTAAAGCCGCCCGGACGTGTTCATCGCGCCGTCATCAAGGCTTCATCCGCTTCCGAGACGCGGGCCTACGCCGATAACAAGAAGACAACACCAAGAAGAAGAAAAGGCAGCCTCAACCGGGACACCCCCGATCATCGGAGTGGCTTTCGCCAGCGCCATCGTGCTGGCCGCGATACTGCAGAGTCGCAGTCGCCAGGTGCGCACGGAATTCATCGACCGAGTCGAGTTCCCGCGCGGCATTCGCGAACGCGTCCGCCAACGCTACCCCCATCTGAGCGAGGGCGACGTCGACCTGGTCTTCGACACGCTCCGCGAGTATTTCCACCTGTGCCGCAAGGCAGGCCGGCGCATGCTGGCGATGCCATCGCAGGTCGTCGACGTCGCATGGAATGAGTTCATCCGCTTCACACACAACTACGAGGCGTTCTGCAGCAGGGTGCGATGCCACTGCTCTTCGCGATCGATACCCGGCTTGCCATCACCGACGGATTCCACTACGCGCTGAACTGCGCTCAATTCGCCGCCGCCGGCAATACGGCGAGCTACTGCGCCAGTCACATCGGCTGCGGCGGGGGTTGTGGCGGCGGCTGCGGTGGCATTGGGTGCAGCGGAGACGGTGGCGGTAGGGGCGACGGCGGAGGTTGCGGCGCAGGTGGGGGCGATTAAGCCGCTCCCAAACGTCGCCAGCCGCGCACCGCCAGCGCCAGCAGTCCCGCCACCAGACCCCAGAACGCCGATCCGATCGACCACAGGGTCACACCCGAGGCCGTCACGACAAATGTGATCAACGCGGCCTCGCGGGTGGTCTCGTCCTTCAGTGCGGCCGCCAGTCCGTTGCCGATCGTCCCCAGCAATGCCAGGCCGGCAATCGCCAGCACCAGCTCACGCGGGAACGCGGCGAAGACGCCCGCGACCGCGCCGCCAAACAAGCCGACGAGCAAGTACAGCAGGCCCGCGGAGACGGCGGCGGCATAGCGGCGCGCCGGGTCAGCGTGCGCCTCGTGACCCATGCAGATTGCGGCCGTGATGGCCGCCAGGTTGAAGGCATAGCCACCGAAAGGCGCCAGTACTGCAGTCGCCACCCCGGTGGTCGTGATGATCGGCGACACCGGGGGCGTGTAGCCATGAGCCTGCAATGTGGCAACTCCGGGAACGTTCTGCGAGGCCATCGTCACGACCAGCAGCGGCAGCGCAATGCCGATCGCCGCTGCCCACGAGAACGCAGGTGTCACGAAGACCGGTCGCGTCAGGCCGGCCGGCCAGTCGAACGCGCCGAAAAGTCCAAGCGCGCCCGCGATCGCTGCGCCGACGGCGAGCGCCCCCGGCACGGCGAAGCGCGGCCATGCGCGCCGCCCGACGAGGTAGACAATGAACATCACAAACACCATCGCGAACTGGGTCCTCATCGCACCGAACGCCTCGAGGCCGAAGCGCAGCAGCACACCGGCCAGCATCGCGGCCGCCAGCGCGGTCGGCAGGCGCTTCATCATCCGGTCAAACGCGCCGCTCAATCCGATCGCAACAATCGCCAGTCCCGTCAGCACGAAGGCACCGATGATCTCCGCCATCGGCACACCGCTGACGCTGGTGATCAGTAGCGCCGCCCCCGGCGTCGACCATGCCGTCAGCACCGGCATGCGATAGCGCAGCGACAGTACGATCGTCGTGAGGCCCATCCCGATGCCGAGCGCCCACATCCACGACGCCGTCTGCGCCGACGTCGCCCCGGCCGCGCGCGCCGCCTCGAACACGATCACCGCCGAACTGGTGTAGCCCACCAGCACCGCGACAAATCCTGCGACTACTGCACCTACCGCGAAGTCCTTCATGCCGCGCCACCCCTCGAAGGGGCAGAGCCTAGCTCAGCGGAATGCCCGCGCCGGACCGACTCTTCAAGACTCCGCGCCAACAACGGTAAGAAACAGGCTTGCCCGCTTGTATTTCGACTTGCGCGCGGCCGCCCGGTCGCTTCGACCGACGCGCGCTTGACCTGATCGCTGCGAGTGCACGTGCGATGCGCAGCTTCGCGTTCACGGGCAGCGCTCTAGTAGTCGCGCCCCCCCGCCAGCGCGACCGCCGCGAAGCGCAGGATGCCGTAGGCGATCCAGTTCACCGTCCGGCGCAGCAGGCCGCGTCGCGCGAAGGTCTTCGCCTCCACCGGCCGCGCGCCTGTGGTGATGGCGCGCTCCAGCTTCGCTCGCAGTTCCCGCGCGAACGCATCGTCGTGCACCAGGACATTCGCCTCGCGTGCCAGCAGCAAGCTGTAAGGATCAATGTTGCTCGAGCCGACCGTCGCCCAGCGATCATCGATGACGGCCACCTTTGCATGCAGGTAACTCTCGTTGTACTCGTGGATCTCGAACGCCGGCCGCGAGCAGCTGGCCATACAGCGCCTCCTGCCCGTAGTGCTGGAGCGCGTACTCGACTCGTCCCTGGACCAGCAGCCGCACCTGGACACCGCGTTGCGCACAGTCGATGAGCGCGCGGCGGAACGTTCGCCCTGGCACGAAGTAGGCCATCGCAATCAGCACGTCGCTTCGCGCAGTGCCGAGGGCGTCCAGGAAGGCGTGCTCGATCGTGCGTCGGTGCCGGACGTTGTCACGCAGCAGCAGCGAGGCGCGCACGCCGTCGGCCAGCGGTGCAGGCACGGACTCCAGCGCCAGCACCGGCGGCGGACCCGCCCGCCGACGCAGCTGCATCAGGTCGAGCGTCCACCACAGGCGCTTCATCGCGTAGGCGATCGGCGCGACGATCGGGCCCTCGCACATCACCGCGAAATCCAGGCGCGGGCCCAGTCGTGCCGATTCAGTGTCCGGATGGTGGTGGTCGTCGATGATGTTGATGCCGCCCACGAAGGCGACCTGGTCGTCGATCAGCACCAGCTTGCGGTGCAGTCGACGCAGCAGCCGCCGTTCGAACCGCCACCAGCGCGCCCGCCGGTACACGATGACCTGCCCACCGACGGACTCGAGGGGTGTCTTCAGCGTATCGGCGTCGGCGCCTGTGCCGAAGCCGTCGACGATGACCCTGACCTCGACACCACGGTCGGCCGCCATGGCAAGCGCATCGCCCACGCGCAGGCCGATGTTGTCCTGCGCAAAGATGTAGGTTTCGAGATAGATTGAACGCGCCGCGCCTTCGATCGCTGCGAGCAGGCGTGGGAAGTACTCGTCGCCGTTTTCGAGCAGGCGAATCCGATTGCCGCCGTAGACCAGCGGCCGCGTCGTGATGTCGAAGCGGGAACGCCGGCGGCCCGGACGTTCGCCTTCGATCATGCGACTTCGAGGTCTGCGATCAGCGGCATGTGGTCCGAACGCTGCGACCACTCGATACCCTTCGGCACGCGCACTTCGTGCACATTGAAGCCGCGCACGTAGATGCGGTCGAGCGACAGCCACGGCATCACGCTAGGATAGGTCCGCGCAACCTGCGAGCGATTGGCCTCGCGCCACGGCATGAGGCGCTCGAACTGACGGCTGCTGCGCTGCCGGCGGTTGAATTCCGCCGCCGCTTCGAGCACATCGAGTTCGCGATGCAGGATCTCGTCAACGCCCTTTTGCCAGTCGTTGAAATCGCCGGCGATGATGAGCGGCGCATCGGCCGGGACCTCGCTGCGGACGAAATCGATCAGGAACTCGGCCTGCCGCACCCGGCTGCGCTTGATCAGGCCGAAGTGCGTGTTGATCAGGTGTATGTCGAGCGGACCACGCTTCGCCTCGATGTGCGAGACGGCATGCAGCAGCCCGCGCTTTTCCAGCGCATGGTCCGAGATGTCATGGTTCAGGAACTGGCCGATCGTATGGCGCGAGACGATGGCGTTGCCGTGGTGTCCGTGCGGGTACACGGCGTTCATGCCATAGGCCCGATGGACGTAACTGCCGGTGCACAGCACATCGAGCTGGGTGCCGTTCGGGTGACCGGGCCGCCGCGCCAGACGCTCGTTGCGCTCCTGCACTTCCTGCAGGAAGCAGATGTCGGCGTCGATCGCGTGCAGCGCGGCCCGCAGGTCATGGATGCGCGAGCGCTTGCGCAGGCCCATAACTCCCTTGTGGATGTTGTACGTCGCGACGCGAAGATGCATGAGGCGAGTCTTGCTCAGTTGGCGCCCGGCGCAAGCGTGAAATAGCGGTCAAACAGGCGCGGATCGTCGAAATGGCGGCGCCCGACGAACGCAGTCGCATGATGGCCCCATTGCCGCATCTGGCCGGCGGACGGCACGCCCATGGGCCAGAAGAGGTAGCGCTCGGCGCGTTCGGAGCCGGGCACCAGGCCATCGGGGCCGTAGATGCTGCGGGTGCCACCGCCCGCGGTGGCGGGCACCGGCAGGACTCGCAGCACGTTTTCGTCCAGCAACCGGTACGGAACGCCCGGCGCGGGCGTGGTCGTGTCGATGCCGACGCGCTCGATGTTGTGGTCATGGGCGCCCAGGAAGATCATGACGCGCTCGTCCGCAGCCGGCGAGTACAGCACCTGCGGCACAAACAGAGATTCGTCGAGCGGGCCCTCGCCTTCCCGCGGCGCCGGACGCTCGCGCACGCGCTCAGTCGGAAAGAACATCTGGAAGCAGCCGCAGGCGTGGATCGAGTCGTAGACGAGCGGCCGGCCGGCCGCATCAAGCGTTACCCGCCACACCACGGCATCGAGATGTCCGGCCACGAGGTCGAGCCTATGGGCCGCCGGCCGCGCCGGGAACCAGAACGTGTACACGAGTTGCATCGCAGCCACGCCGTTGAACTCGGTCCAGGCGACGCGCACGTACGCCGCCGGATCGTTGGTGTTGACCGCGACGATGGCGCCCTGGACCGAGGCGCGCCACGTCAGCGTGCCGACGCGATCGGCCCCGTTCACGGTGTCAACGACCAGCACGGGCGCATGCTGGACCAACAGTTGCCACGTGCGCTCGGGCGTCACTACCGGCATGCGTAGGGCCGTCGCCGTGGCTGGGCTCACCCATCCGGCCACCGTAGCTCCGGGCTTCATGGTCGCCGGCACGTAGCGGATCCGCTCGCCGCGTACGGGCAGTTCAGGAAATGGTGTGGCAAACAGGTCGCGGTTGGCCTGCTGCCAAGACGCCACGCCCCAGGCGAAGGGGATCAAAGTCACTGGATACAGCCCGAGCACGCGCTGCGCATCGACGTAGGCGTCGGGCACGCTGGCCGCCGAAGCAGCTCGCACGGCCGCTGGTCGCGCGGACGCCACGAGCTCCGACTGGCAGCGCACGAGCGCGTCGGCTTCGTTGGACGGGACCGACAGGTTGGCCGACTCAAAGCCGCGCGCTTGGGCATCGAGCGCGGCCATGCGGTCGAGCTTGCCGGCGGCGATCGACTGCGGATCGCTAGCCGCCGGCAGCCATGCTTCGGTGAACCGGTCCGCCCGCAGGTACGGATAGCCCGGCACGCGAACATCCTGCGCATCGCGCCGGCCGGCCGCATCGACACGCGCATCCAGGGCCCTGAGGCGTCGCAGGCACTCACCCACCACGTCGTCCTGCGCGAGCTGCGTCGCCGCCGGCGCGACGGCATACGGATCGACCGTCGTCGCGCAGCCCGTCAGGATCAGCACTCCGCAGGCGACACCTGCGGCAAGAACGCGGCGTCCGTTCACGAGCCGCCGCGTAAGCGGCGGCGCAGAAAAACTCGTCAGCGACGTCACCTCAGACGCGCCCGCGACCGGTTCGGTAATTGCCCGATGCGGGCTGACATGCCCGGAAGCCTTCCACCAACCAAACGAATTCATGAACCGCATTATGCGCAACACAGGGCCGGTCACGAAGCTGCGGCGGCCCATCGGTCTCTTGGGGTCGCGAAAATCGGCGCATCACGGCCCGATCTCATCGCCTACGGGTGGCGGCGCGCCGCTCGCTTTCCCGGACGACGGCACGGAGCTGTGCTTCCAGGTTCTGCCGGATCGCCACCGAGCCGATTCCAGGGGGCGGCGGCAAACGCGCAACGATCAACGCCGAGTAATACAGGTTCACGCGGCCGCGCGCCGAGCCTCGCTGCAGTTCGTATCGACCCTCAAAGATTTCGAGTGCACGTCCCTTGAGCACGCCCAGGTCGAAGCTGAGCGCACGGGCATGGGCCATCCGCTGGCCGCGATGCTCGATGTCGAGCCGTACCTTGAGATCCTGCGCGAACAGAAGAAAACGGAACTCGCCTTGCTGCTCCACCAGCAGACGCTCACCGTCGCGCCCCTCGTCGGCCCGTTCGACAACGCGACAGGTGCGGATGCCGGGCATGAACGTAGGCAATGCAGCGTAGTCGGTGATCGTGTTCCATACCACGGCAGCGCTCGCTTCGACCCCGCACGTCGCGTGCGCCTCGAAAGTTCGGCCCTTGCGCCGTACAGCCAGCTGCACCTCGCGTTCGCTCTCGTCCACAGCGCGACCCATGCCCGCCCCCATCATCCTCGCAGCCTCGCACCGGATCGCCGCACCAGTGCGCGGATCGCCTCGGCATTGGTCCACGAAAAGCATGCCTCGGCCGCTTGCCGCCACGGTAGCCAGCGAAACGCTGTGTGCTCATCTGCCGCCAGCCGTGGCTCGAATTTCGCATCGACGTGCAAACCGAACACATGTTCCGTGTTTTCGGTGACACCCGGGGCGTAGCGATGCTGCCACTGCGGATAGATCGTGTAGCGATTCACCAGGTGCCAGTCCTCGAACGCTTCCGGTGCCCTCTCGAGCCCCGTTTCCTCAGCCACCTCACGTGCGCACGTGACGGCCAGTCGCTCGGCCAGCGACGCACGGCTGCCGGTGACCGATTGCCAGAATCCGGGGTGATCCACACGCTCAAGCAGCAGCACGTCAAGATCCGGAGTGTGGATCACCACTAGCACTGACTCGGCAATCTTGAACATGGGTCGAATGTGCGGTGAGCGCACACCGACGCCGTCGTCGACGCGGCTGCGCGCCGGCAGGTCCGCCTCCGTCGCAGTACGGACGCGGATCTGGTCGGTCACGACGTCGGCTTTGCCTCAGCGCGCAGCCGGATGTGAAGCTCCCGCAGCTGTTTCTCGCCGACCGGCGACGGTGCCTTGGTCAGTAGGCACTGCGCCCGTTGCGTCTTCGGAAACGCGATCACGTCGCGGATCGACTCTGCACCGGCCATCATCGTGACAATACGGTCGAGACCAAAGGCGATCCCGCCGTGCGGCGGCGCGCCGTACTGCAGGGCGTCGAGAAGGAAGCCGAACTTCTCGCGCGCTTCCTCGGCGCCAATCTTCAGCGCGCGGAAGACCTTGCTCTGCACCTCCTCGCGGTGGATCCGCACCGAGCCGCCGCCGATCTCCCAGCCGTTCAGTGCCATGTCGTAGGCCTTGGCCAGCGCCTTCGACGGATCGGTTTGCAGGAAGTCCTCGTGGCCGTCCTTCGGGCTGGTGAACGGGTGGTGCGCGGCGACATAGCGCTGCTCGTCCTCGTCAAACTCGAACATCGGGAAGTCGATTACCCACAGCGGTTTCCAGCCTTCCGCCGACAGGCCGTGCGCGCGACCGAACTCGCTGTGACCGATCTTCGTGCGCAGTGCGCCGAGCGAGTCGTAGACGATCTTGGCGCGGTCGGCGCCGAAGAAGACCACGTCGCCGTCGGTCGCACCGGTACGCTCGAGCACCGCATTGAGCGCCGCATCGTGCAGGTTCTTGACGATCGGGCTTTGCAGTCCATCGCGCCCCTTGGCTCGTTCGTTGACCTTGATGTAGGCGAGCCCCTTGGCTCCGTAGATCTTGACGAACTCGGTATAGGCATCGATCTCGGAGCGCGGCATCTCGCCACCCGCCGGGACGCGCAGCGCGACGACCTTGCCGTCGGCCATCTCGGTCGCACCCTTGAAGACCTTGAACTCGACGTCGCGCACGAGGTCCGTGACATCGGCGAGCTGCAGCGTGACGCGCAGGTCCGGCTTGTCCGAGCCGTACAGGCGCATCGCATCGGCGTACGTCATGATGGGGAACGGCTGCGGCAGCGTGACGTTCATCACTTCGGCGAAGACCGTGCGGATCATCTCTTCCATGATGGCGCGGATCTCTGTCTCGTCGAGGAACGAGGTCTCGACATCGATCTGCGTGAACTCGGGCTGGCGGTCGGCCCGCAGGTCCTCATCGCGGAAGCACTTGACAATCTGATAGTAGCGGTCGAAGCCTGCCACCATCAGCAGCTGCTTGAACAGCTGTGGCGACTGCGGCAGCGCGAAGAACTCGCCGGCGTTCACGCGCGACGGCACCAGGTAGTCGCGCGCACCCTCCGGGGTGCTCTTGGTGAGCATCGGTGTCTCGATGTCGACGAAACCATGGGCGTCGAGATACTTGCGCACTGCCATCGCTACCTTGTAGCGCAGCATCAGGTTCTTCTGCATCGGCACGCGGCGCAGGTCGAGAACGCGGTGCGTGAGCCGCGTCGTCTCCGACAGGTTGTCGTCGTCGAGCTGGAACGGCACAGGCACTGAGGGGTTGAGAATCACGAGTTCGGTGGCGAGCACCTCGACGGCGCCGGAGACGATGTTCTCGTTGAGCGTGCCCTCCGGTCGCCGGCGCACCTGGCCTACGATCTTCAGGCAGAACTCGTTGCGCACCTTCTCGGCGTTGGCGAACACCTCAGTGCGGTCGGGGTCGCAGACAATCTGCAGCAGGCCCTCGCGGTCGCGCAGGTCGATGAAGATCACACCGCCGTGATCACGGCGGCGGTGCACCCACCCAAACAGGGTGACAGACTGGCCGATGAACTTCTCGTCCACCCGGCCGGCATATTCGGTACGCATGGCAAGCTCCGCTTCGTTGCTGGCGGCCCGCATCGTGGCGACTCGACGCGCCGGCGCGACCGCGCAAAACCCGTGATTATCCCCGAGGGGCTCGTCCTTAGCTTGGAGACCGGAACGGCGCCCGGAAGGCGCTGTAAAACCCGGCAGAAATGGGACCGGACAGCGCTACCTGCCCGACCCTATCGGTTTCGTTGATTCGACGGCGTGAAAAGCTCAGCATGACGAGCGGCCGCCGCGGCGCGCATGCAGGCGCCGGGAGGGAAGAGCGCGCAACTCGTCGTCATGGACGGAACCATAACAGGGGACCGCGCCGCCTTCAACGCCGCCGTCCTGGCGTCACACCACTGGCGGCGGCGCACTGGTCAGCGCGGCCGACCGGATCGGCCGCCCGCCGGGCTCCACCACGCCGAGCGAGACGTGGTACTTCAGCGCATCGTCGATATTGACATCCACGTCCCGCACCCGCGTCGGCGGCATCATCAGTACGTAGCCTGAAGTCGGGTTCGGCGCGGTAGGCACGTAGACGGTGACCCAGCCCTCGCCGAGTTCGTCTGCGACGAGGCCTGACGGTTCGCCGACAATGAACGCCAGCGTCCACTGGTCCGGCTGCGGGAACTCGACCAGCACGACCTTACGGAATGCGTTGCCCTTCGGAGAGAGCATCGTGTCCGAGACCTGCTTCACGCTCGAGTAGATCGACCGCACGATCGGGATTCGCCCCAGCAAACCTTCCCACCACAGCAGCAATCGGCGCCCCACGAAGTTGCGCGCGAGCACGCCGGTGAACAGCACCACGACCACCGCGAGCAGTGCCCCGAGGCCCGGAATGTGGAAGCCGAACAGCGCCTCGGGCCGCCAGGCCGGCGGCAGCAGCAGCAACGACTGATCCATCCAGCCGATGATCGTCTCGAGGATCAGCAAAGTGATCCCGAGGGGCACCCAGATCAGGAGGCCGGTGATCAGGTACTTCCGAAACATGCTGAGTCTCGCTTGCGCCGATCTGTGAGCCGGCGGCTCTGCAAAATGAAAAAGCCGCGTCACCGCCGCGGCCCGGTTACGTTCGAGGATAGCCGATCAGCGCATCAGGAGGACGGACTCGGTCCGCTGTCGCCCTTGGCGGTCGGCGTCGCAGCCGGGGCAGTCTCGGCCGGCTTGGACACAGCGGCCGTGCTTTCCGCCGGCTTCGTGGCGTCAGGCTTCGCCTCCCCTTCTGCCGGTTTGCCGTCGGCCGGTTTGCCGTCAGCCGGCTTGCCTTCCTTCGATTTGCCACTGCCGTTGCCACGGAAGTCTGTCACGTACCAACCGCTGCCCTTCAGCTGAAAGCCCGCTGCCGTCACCTTCTTCACCAGGCTGCTGCGGTGGCAGGACGGACAGTCGGTCAGCGGTGCGTCGGCGAGCTTCTGCAGTACCTCGACCTCGTGGCGGCACTCCGTGCACTGGTAGGCGTAGATCGGCATCAGTGGCTCTCGCATTGCTAATTGCTTGAATTGTAAGGGAGGGATCCCGGTCTCGACGCGCGAGATAGGGGCGAAATGCGACCCGATCAAGGGTCCTGCCCTTGGACTTTGCCGGGGCCTGTTGCACACTGCCCGCCGCCCCGGAGGGAAACACACATGGCAACAGGCAAGCGAACCGCCACCCGATCCTGCCAGCGACGCTCTCGAGCGATTGCAGGCTGCGAAGGCGGACAAGATCAAGGTCGCCGTGACCGATATCGACGGCGTCCTGCGTGGCAAGTACCTGCACAAGGACAAGTTCGCCTCCGCCGTCGAAGGCGGCTTCGGCTTCTGCGACGTGGTGTTCGGCTGGGACATGATGGACAGCGTCTATGACAACACCACGGTCACTGGCTGGCAGCATGGCTTTCCGGACGCCATGGTGCAGCTCGACATGGCAACCGGGCGCCGCGTGCCGTGGGACGACGACGTGCCGTTCTTCCTCGGCGAGTTCATCACGACCAAGGGCGATCCGTATCCGATTTGCCCGCGCCAGACGCTCAGGCGTGTCCTGGCGCGCGCGGAGAAGTTGGGCCTGCAGGCGATGTGCGGGCTGGAATTCGAGTGGTTCAACTTCGCCGAAACGCCTTACTCCTGGGCGGAGAAGAAGGGCGTGGGTCCCACGCCACTGACGCCGGGCATGTTCGGCTACTCACTGCTACGCGCCAACGCCAACCGCGGCTTCTTCAACGCGCTGATGGACCAGCTGCTGCAGTTCGGCGTGCCGATCGAAGGCCTGCACACCGAGACCGGTCCAGGCGTGTACGAGGCGGCGATCCAGTTCTCGGGCGCGCTCGAATGCGCCGATCGCGGCGTGCTGTTTAAGACCGGGGCCAAGGAAATTGGCGCGCAGTTCGGAATCATGCCGAGCTTCATGGCGAAATGGAGCCAGCAATACCCGGGCTGCAGCGGCCACGTCCACCAGTCGCTGTCGGACGGCGAGAAGAACCTGTTCTACGACGCCAAGGGCCGCGCCGGCATGAGCAAGCTCTTCGAGAGCTTCCTCGCGGGGCAGATCGCAGCACTGATGCAGTTCGCGCCGATGTTCTGGCCGACGATCAACAGCTACAAGCGCCTGGTCGACGGCTTCTGGGCGCCGGTCAAGCCGACCTGGGCGATCGACAATCGCACCGCCAGCTTTCGCGTCATCCCCGGCTCACCGAAGAGCACACGCCTCGAGACACGCTGCCCGGGCGCGGACATCAATCCGTATCTGGCCGTGGCGGCGTTGCTCGCTGCCGGGCTGCATGGCGTCGAGAAAGGCCTGAAGCTGACCGCAGCGCCAATCACCGGCACCAACCAGGGCGCCGAAAACATCGAACGCGCCCCACGCTCGCTCAAGGAGTCGACCGAGATCTTCCGCCGCTCCGACCTTGCCCGCGACTGGTTCGGTGATTTGTTCGTGGATCATTTCGCAGCCACCCGCGAGTGGGAATGGCGGCAGTGGCAGGACTGCGTAACGGACTGGGAGCGGCAGCGCTACTTCGAAATCATCTGAGGTGCGAGGTCGTATCCAATGACACGCGCGGCACAGCTTTGCATCGGAATGGCGGCAGTGCTCGGCGTCGTCACCGCGTGTGCAAGCGCGCTCGCCGCTGACGAATCCATCGCGGCGCCCAACGTCGTCCCGATCTCCGCAACGCTTGTGACGTCCGGACAACCCAGCGCCGAAGCCTTGGCTCGGTTGTCGGCGCAGGGATTCGGCGCCGTGATCTACCTGGCTCCACCCTCCGTCCCAGATGCGGTTCCCGGCGAGGCAGAAATCGTCCGCACGCAGGGGCTGGAGTTCGTCAATATCCCGGTCAATTTCGGCAACCCGACGGAGGCAGATTTCCTGGCCTTCGTCGCGGCGATGGACCGCCTCGGCGACCGCAAGGTGCTCGTGCATTGCCAGGTCAACATGCGGGCGTCGACCCTGACGTTCCTGTACCGAGTGGTCGTCGGCCGCGAAAAGCCTGAGCTGGCCTACGAGTCTGTGGCAAGGGTTTGGTCACCGACGGGGCCATGGAAGACGTTGATCATCACGCAACTGCGCCAGGCAGGGATCGCGTTCGAACCGTATTAGCGTGACGCCTGAGTTCGGCGTAAAGGCGGTGCCCGAGGGCATCGCGCCGAGTGTTGCGTTGTTTGCCGTTTCGTCCTTCCCCGCGAATCCGGCTTTGGGCCTCGTCCAACCGGAGTGAACTGTCGCCAGGCGCGACGAACGGCGGCTACGTCGGATGAGGCGCGCAGCGGCGCCCTGGCACGACGAAACCGGCTTTGCAGTTCGCGCCGCGATTTCTGCGCCCCGTCGCAAGTCGCTCGCACGCGGGCCGCCGGATGCCTACAGTGCCGCCATCGACACCGAACACCGCTTCACGAAAGGACCGAACCATGAACGCCAACTACTCGACCCCCGCCCGCGTCAAGCTCACCGCCTTTGTCGGTGCCGTCATCGCCAGCGTGGTCGTGCTGGGCAGCACCGTGGCGGGTCTGCAGCCGACGGATGAGTTCAACGGCCAGTTGGTGGCGCTGGAGCGCGTGGTCATCACCGCGGCGGCGAGCCCGACGGCGACCCGCTGAGCACGGCGCAGGGCCCCGGCGCGGCGACCGGTCCCGCCGCGCCACCCGCGCGCAGGGCACCCCCCCAGGAAAGCCCGGCTTCGGCCGGGCTTTCTGCATTGGGCCTACTCCAGCCATCCGGAAACTGCACGCGGGCCATGAAACAATGCGCCGCGTCCGTGGTCGGCTTGCCGCCGCGGTTCACGACTCGCGCCGTCGATCCGGTCACGCTCATACCGTATCAATGCTTACCGAAACCGTTGTTCTTCTGACGGCCGGCATCTTCGTCATTGCCGTGCTGTACTCATCCGTTGGGCATGCCGGGGCATCCGGCTACATCGCGGTGATGTCCCTGTTGAGCCTGGCGCCGGCCGTGATCAAGCCCACGGCGCTGGCACTGAACATCCTCGTCGCCTCGATTGCGACCGTGCACTTCTTGAGCGCAGGACACTTCGCCTGGCGTCTGTTCTGGCCGTTCGCGCTGTTGGCGGTTCCATTCGCGTTTATAGGAGGCTACGTTGCCCTGCCGGAGGCCGGGTTCAAGATCCTGATCGGAGTCGTGTTGCTGTACTCGGCCGTGCGCCTGGTGATGCAGGGCAGTGTCGAACGGCCGGCCCGGGAGCCCCGACTGAGCATTGCGCTGGCCGCCGGCGCAGGCATCGGGCTTTTGTCGGGACTCACCGGAACCGGCGGCGGCATCTTCTTGACGCCATTGCTGCTGTTCATGGGTTGGGCGCGCCCGAAGACAGCGGCGGCCGTATCGGCACTCTTCATCTTGCTCAATTCGACCGCCGGGCTCCTCGGCAACGTCTCGAGCACGCAATCGATCCCCGCGTTCGTGCTTCCATTGCTGGTCGCCGCAGCCCTGGGCGGCGCGCTCGGGTCGTACCTGGGAAGCCGTTCGTTCGGTACGACCACCATCAAGCGCCTGCTCGCCGCGGTGCTGCTGATCGCGGGAACCAAGTTGCTCTTCACTTGACCGGCCCCGAGATCCTCGGACGACACTGCAGTTGGCAGCGGGCACTGTCGTCGTACGATGGTGCCCATGATCACCGTTCACCACCTCGAAACCTCGCGCTCCCACCGCATCCTCTGGCTGCTCGAGGAACTCGGCGTCCCCTACGATCTCAAGATCTATCGGCGCAACAGGGCGACGCGCCTTGCGCCGCCGGAACTGAAGAAGATCCACCCGCTCGGCAAGTCGCCGGTCATTGCGGACAACGGTGACGTCATCGCCGAATCAGGCGCGATAATCGAGTACCTTGTAGCGAAATTCGGACCCAAGGCAAGCGGCGAACTGGCGCACCTGCAGCCGCCGCCCGGCACGGCGGCAGATCGTCAGTGCCGTTTCTGGATGCACTACGCGGAAGGCTCGCTGATGAACTGGCTGCTGATGAAGCTCGTGTTCAAGGCGATCCCCAAACAAAAGATGCCATTCTTCGCGCGGCCCATTGCGCGTGGCATCTGCCAGAACGTGCAGGCGAAGCTAATCAATCCGAACCTGGTGACCGCGAAGCAGTTCATCGAGGAGCATCTCGGCCGCAATGCGTGGTTCTCCGGTGACGCGCTGACGATGGCGGACTTCCAGATGAGCTACGCGGTGGAAGCGCTGCTCGCGAGCAGCACTGTCGAAGGAAACTCGCCCAACCTTGCGGCCTTTCGTATACGCATCGCGGCGCGTCCAGCCTACCAACGCGCGCTGGAAAAAGGCGGGCCGGTCATTCCGCAGGTCTGAGTTTGGTTGCAGCAATGCAGAACCGGCACGCGCATCGCGGCGCAGACGCAGCCCGAACGATCGTCAGCGGTGACCCGGGCCATCGTCTAACGCTGATGTCTGGCTGACTTCGATGCTGATCGTCACGACCTTCGTCGTCGTCGTCTTCGCCTACAGCCTGGTCTCACGCCGACTGGAGAGAACGGTGGTCACCGCGCCCATCGTCTTTGCCGCGGTCGGCGCGCTGCTGGTGCTGATCCCCGCGACCGCCGGCGAACTTGTCGTCGACCGAAAGTTATTCCTGCTGGTCGCCGAATTCGGCCTCGTGATGCTGCTCTTCACCGATGCGTCGCGCGTACGCCGGCAGGCGCTTCGTGGCGACCGCAACCTGCCGGTGCGCCTGTTGACAATCGGGATGCTGCTTACAATCGCGCTCGGCGCCGTGGCAGCGATGGTGTGCTTCGCCGGCCTAACCTGGTGGGAGGCGGGCATCCTGGCCGCGATACTTGCGCCGACCGACGCCGGGCTCGGTCAGATCATCGTTGCCAGTCCGCGCGTGCCGGCTCGAATCCGGCAGGCGCTGAACGTCGAAGCGGGCCTGAACGATGGCCTGTCGGTGCCGTTCCTGATGCTCTTCATCGCCGGCGCAGCTTCCTTTGGTCACGGTCAGGGTGCGGGTCATGTGCTGGCGCGCTTCCTCCTCGAGCAGATCGGCTACGGTGCCGCAATCGGCGTGGCGATCGGGCTCGGCGGCGGCCTGCTGCTCGGGCTGGCCGAGCGGCGGCAATGGATGTCTGCGCCGCTCGCCCAGCTCGGTGTCGTAGCACTGCCGTTGCTGTGCATGATCGCGTCGGAAGCGTCTGGCGCCAGCATGTTCATCGCGGCCTTCGTCGCCGGACTCGCGGTCCAGGTCGGCTTCCCGCAAGTCAGTCGCCACAGTGTCGAGTTCACCGAGGACTTTGGACAGCTCTTCAATTTCTTTGTGTTCTTCCTTTTCGGTCTTTTCGTAGCACGCACCGGGCAGGACTTCACCGGCGCCGTCGGGCTTTACGCGATTCTCAGCCTGACGGTCGTGCGCATGCTGCCGGTCGCGATCGCACTCGCCGGCAGCGGCATGAGCCGCGCAACGGTGCTCTTCATGGGGTGGTTCGGACCGCGCGGGCTGGCGTCGATCGTGCTTGGACTGGTGTATCTCGAACAGCAGACGAATCTGGCTGGCGAAAACACGATCCGCCTGGCCGTGATGGCGACTGTCTTACTGAGCATCGTGGCGCACGGGCTCAGCGCCTTGCCCGGTATCGCGCGCTACGCCAAGGGCGTGGCAAATCTGCCCCCGAACGCGCCGGAGTCGATCGCCGTCGACGAAGCACCGGCGGAAAGGAAGTAACCCGCGCGAATGAATTCGTCACCAACGCACGTCCGCCTCGGCGGGTGACACGGTCCTTTGCGTCGCCCGTCGTGCGGACGGCGAGCACGGCTGCCGCCGGGTTGCGCTGTGTGCGCAGCCGGCCTGACTCCCGCTAGGGAGCACCCAGCAGCAGGTATAGGCTCCAGCGCCCAGCGCCGACACCGACACCGACATAGGCAGGCCCGAGGAACGTGTCCGCGCCAAGAAACGCGGAGCCCGACCAGACGGTGCCCGACGAGGGCAATCCATCACTGCGATCGCTCATGCGGCCCACTTCGGCCGAACCGCCGACATAGACACCCGAGCCCAGCAGGTCCGGCAGCGGCAACGTGCGGTTGTAGTACATCAGCCGGCCGAACGCGAACTGGCGCCCGGCAAACTCGTTGATGCGATACGCCGACAGGTGCAGCGGGCCGCCGAGCGAGAACGACTCGTAGGCCGGCATGTCGGAGCCGAGCGATGAGCCGCCGCTGGCCGCCAAGTTGAATGTGTGCGGCCCCCAACTCTTGGCGACGCGCCCACCGGCTTCCAGCCGGTTGTAGCTCACATCCGAGCCCAGCGATTCCATTGCCGAGTAGACCGTCCCGACGAGTCCGTACCCCGAGCGCGCGAACCACGCGTTGTCGGTCTGGTCGATGAAGATCGCCGCGCGCAGCCCGGCCGTCGTCTCCCGGACCGACGGCAGCAGCGGCGATCCGGTCTCGACGCGGGCATTGACACGGGACATGACCGCACCGACGCGCAACTGCCCCCAGGTGCCCAGCACGGCGCCAGCATCCAGCCCGCCCTGAACGACGCCGGTGAGGTAATCGGCAACCTTGTCTTCGCCGATGAACACTCCGCGGGTCTGTTGGCCGGCGAAGGCATTCGGCGCAATGAACCACTTTCCTTCCTCGTTCAATGGCTGGTAGAACTCCGTGCCGAGATGCGTGTTCTGCCCGATCTGGACCTCCGTGGTCCACTCGGCACCGAGGCGATTCATCCAGCTCCTGCGGTACTGGACCAGCGCATTGAACTGGCTGTCACCCGAGAAGTCGCTCGCCAGTCCAAGCCCGAAGCGGAGGTAATCGCCGCCCCAGGATTTCTCCACCGGCTCGATGATCATCGCGCGCGGGCCATTGTCACCGCCCACAATGCGGTAGCTGATGCTCTCGAAGTCGCCGGTGCCATAGACACGGCGCAGGTCCGCACCGAGCTTCTCCTCGGTCAGCGGCTCGCCAGGCTTGCTCTCGATCAGCGATTTCGCCACCGCGGGGTTCGTGCGCTTGAGACCCTCGATGCGGATCTCATCGACGGCACCGAGCGCCTTTGCCTCGGCCTCCTGCCTGCTGCGCAGCGCCGCATACTGTTCCGGCGCCAGGCTGTAGCGCGCCAACTTGTCGGCCATCGCGCGGGCGGCCTTTTCGCCGATCGTGATGGCCTCCTGGGCGCGCTTGAACGAACCCGCGGAAATGTCGCCGAGCTCCGGCGAAATCAGCACGTCCTTTGCGTCAAGACTCCTGATCTGCTCGTCGACGGTCTGCTTGCCGAGAAAATTGATCAACTGCGCCGTCACGCTCAGCGCCGACGTCAGTTCGTCGCGTTTCAGCGGCGGCGTCGAGATGTTGACCGCGATGATCACATCGCCGCACATCCTGCGCGCCTCGTCGATCGGCAGGTTGTTGGCGATGCCGCCGTCAACCAGCAGCCGGCCGTCGATTTCCACTGGCGCGAGCGCGCCCGGCACCGACATGCTCGCCCGCATGGCCTGCGACAGGCTGCCGTGGTCGAGTACGACCGACTCCCCGGTCTCGATGTCGGTGGCCATCGCGTGGAAGGGAATCGGAAGCTTGTTGAAGTCGCCGATTCCGAATGCCGGTGTGGCCAGTTGCCGGAAGAACGCCTCGATCGACACGCCGGCGATCACGCCCTTGGGCAGCATCAGACCGCCATCCTTGACGCCGAACTCCGGCTTGAACAGCGTCTTGTAGTCGTCGAACTTGCGGCGCACGGCGATTTCCTTGCGCGGGGGAGCGTCCCGGAAGATTTCTTCCCAGCTGGCCCCAACGACGATCTTTTCCATCGCCGCGGCCGAGCGCCCGGAGGCGTAGGTGCCGCCGACGATCGCGCCCATGCTGGTGCCCGTCACGCAACTGATCGGGATCCGCATTTCCTCCAGCACCTTCAGCACACCGACGTGGGCGAGCCCGCGTGCACCGCCGCCGGACAGGGCGAGGCCGATGCGCGGCACCCCCGGTGCGGCGGTTCCCGCGGCGACTTCGGCCGCGGGTTTTGCAGGCGTCGTGGTCGGCAACGGCGTTTGCGCGCCCGACGGCACCGTGAACGTCAGGCCAGCAAGCAGGGCCGCGGGGAGAACGGTCAAGGCGATGCGGCGGTCGGTCATCGGATGCGGCTCCATTGGGCGTCGGGCTCGCCCCCGATCTCCTCCACTCCGAGGGTTGCCAGCGGCTACTTGTAGCAGCAAACCGCAACCTGGAAAATGACGACTGGCAACGCCTTCCACAGAGCAAACCGGAGTTCACGGTCCGTTCGAAAAGTAAGACTTGGGCAGCGCCGGCGGCGAGGCGAAATTGCCTTCGCTCGCAGCGAGCGCTCTCTGCGTACGAGCCGAAGGGGCCAACCACTCGCCGAGTGGGCTGCTATCAGCCGCGTTGCCCTTCGGAGTTGCGGGTCTTGACCCGGCAACTTCGCCGCGCCGCCCGACCCGGCCTCAGGCCGGCTGCGGCCACGCTCGCGCATGGAGGTCGATGACGACCTGTGCGAACGCGTCCGGCGCGTCTTCCTGGATGAAGTGGCCGCCATGCAGAGTCGTGTGCGGCTGGCCGGCGGCGCCTGGCACCCGACGCCGGAAGGCCGCGTCGCCTCCGCGCGTGATGGGGTCACGATCGCTGAAACAACAGACAAACGGCTTCTCCCAGCGCTCGAACTCGAGCCAGGCACGCCGGTTGTCCTCGACGCCAGGCATCTCCGGTTCGACCGGGACGAGCGACGGATACGCGCGCGTCGCCACCTTGAAGTCGTTGGACGGAAACGGCGCGTCGTAGGCCGCGATTTCCTGCGACGAAAGTCGCCGGCGCGCGCCGCTCTGCACGATGCGACCGATCGGAAACCACGGGCTCCAGCGCGAGAACGCACGCCAGGTCTGAAACGCCTTCGAGAAGCTGCTGCCCGTGGGCAGGCCACCGTTGGAGAGCACGACGGCTGCGAATCGGCCAGAGTGCTCGGCTGCTAGCCGCAGTCCGATCAGTGAGCCCCAGTCCTGGCAGACAAGCGTGATGTCGCGCAGGTCGAGCACCTCGATCCAGTGCCGCAGCCACGCGACCTGCCCTGCGTAGCTGTAGTCGCTGCGGCGTGCAGGCTTGTCCGATTGGCCGAAGCCGATCAGGTCCGGCGCTAGCACGCGAAGACCGGCGGCGGCGACGGGCGGAATCATGTGCCGATACAGATACGACCAGGTCGGCTCGCCATGCAACATCAGCACTGGCCGACCGTCGCGCGGGCCTTCATCGACGTAATGCAAGCGCAGCCCAGGCGCCACCTCGTGGTAGCGCGGCGCGAAGGGATAGTCCGCGAGATTCGCGAACCGGGCCTCGGGCGTGCGCAGGATCTTCAATGGACTCCCTCAGACAGCCGCCGGAGCATGGCACGTCGGTAGCCGCATCACCGGTCGCGCCAGCCAGCCTTGCCACCGTTCCAACGCGCATCGCCTGCGCGACGCGACCACAAAGGGGCGCGCCGCGCGCGACCGACCTACTAGTCGCGCTTCGCCTTCTCCGTCATAGCCGCCTGCAGCTTCTTGATGTCGGCAGCAGACAGCTGCGGGCGATCCACCTTGATCGTCAGCTTGTTGAGCTTGGCGGTCAGCGTGAACGGCGGCTGGTAGTCGGCGTCGTTTACACCCGTCAGCGTATCGGACCCGATGTCGAAGCTCTCGTCCCACTGCAGGATCATCGGCAGCGTGCGCTCCATCTTCTTGGTTGCGACTTCCTTGCCGTCGACCTTCAGCGTGCCAACACCGGGTCGGCCGACGCCGCTGAAGTTGTTGAACGCCAGCGTGCCGGCGCCAAGTCCGTCGTACTTGAAATCGAACTCGACCGTATGCCGTCCGGGCGACAGCGCCTCGGCACCTTCCCACTTGAGGCGCTCGAGGTCCACCAGGTTCCACAGGAACACCGGCTTGCCCTTCAGAAGATAGAAGCCATAGCCGGCAAAGCGCCCGCCCGAAGTGAGGATCATTCCCTCGGCGCCGCCCTGCGGCACCTCGATGTCGGCAGTGATTGTGTAGGACGTGTTCAGCAGCAGCGGCGAATCACCCTGCGGCAGCCCGGTCATAGGCCGCGTGTAGACGAACTCGCTGCGCCCGGCGGTGATGTTCGGCCGTGGGGCCACGATGCGGGCCGCCACCGAGGCGTCCATCGGGAACACCTGGTACTTCTTCGCCTCCGCGATGAACATCTGCTTCATCTCCTTGACCTTCGGCTCGTTCTTCGCCGCGACGTCGGTAGTCTGATTGAAGTCGGCGTTCAGGTTGTAGAGCTGCAGCACCTGGTTGTTCAGCGGATCCGGATTCGCGGGGCCGAATGCTTCCCAGGGTGCGCGATTGACCTGTGTGCTCAGGAACCAGCCGTCGTGATACAGCGCCCACTGGCCCATCATCTCGAAATACTGAGTCCTGTGCCGCGACGCCACCTTGGCGTTCTTCGGATCGAAGGTGTAGACAAAGCTCGTGCCTTCAATTGGCGCCTGCTTGATGCCATCCACCATCTCGGGCGCACGGATGCCGGCGGCCTCAAGGATCGTCGGCACGACATCGATCACATGGACGAACTGCTCGCGCAGGCCGCCCTTGTCCTTGATGCGCGCCGGCCACGACACCACCATGTTCTGGTTGACGCCGCCGAGTTGCGAGGCGTTCTGCTTGAACCAGGAAAATGGCGTGTCGAAGGCCCACGACCAACCGGCCGACATGTGGTTGTAGGTTCGCTCGGTGCCCCACACATCGTAGAACTTCATCTGGACGTCGACGGGCACCGGCACGCCGTTGAAGAATGCGACTTCATTGGGCGTACCGAGCGGCCCGCCCTCGGCACTGGTGCCGTTGTCGCCGTTGATGTAGATGATCAGCGTGTTGTCGAGCTTGCCGAGATCCTCGAATGCCTGGACCACGCGGCCGATCTCGTGGTCGCTGTACGCAGCGTAGGCCGCGAACACCTCGACCTGGCGGATGAAGAGCTTCTTCTCCTCCGCCGTCAGCTGGTCCCACTCCTTCAACACATTCTTCGGCCAGGGCGGCAGCTTGGCGTCCTTCGGGATCACGCCGAGCTTCTTCTGGTTCTCGAAGATCCGCTCGCGCACCTTGTTCCAGCCCTCGTCGAACAGCTTCAGCTTGCTGATCTTGTCCACCCATTCCTTGGTCGGGTGGTGTGGCGCGTGCGTGGCGCCGGGCGCGTACTTGATGAAGATCGGTTTGCTCGGATCCGTCTGGTGGATGCGCGTCATGTAGTCGATGGCGTCGTCCGCCATCCCGGTGACGAGGTTCCAGCCGGGTTTGCCCAGGAACGGATAGATCTGCGTCGTGTTGCGGAACAGGTTCGGCTCCCACTGGTTGGCGTCGCCGCCGACGAAGCCGTAGAAGTATTCAAACCCCATGCCGGACGGCCATTGGTCGAAGGGCCCGACTTGGCTCGCTGCGAAGGCCGGCGTGTTGTGGTTTTTGCCGAACCACGACGTCGAATAGCCGTTGTCGAGCAGGATGCGGCCGATCGTCGCCTTGTCCTTCTCGATGATGCTGTTGTAGCCGGGAAAGCCGGTCGACTGCTCGGAAATCACGCCGAAGCCCGCCGAGTGGTGATTACGCCCGGTGATGAGCGCGGCGCGCGTCGGCGAGCACAGTGCCGTGGAAAACATGCGGTTGTAGCGCAGGCCCTCTTTCGCGATGCGGTCCATCGTTGGCGTCGGAATGACGCCGCCGAAGGTGCTCGGCACACCAAAACCGGCATCGTCGGTGATGATCAGCAGCACGTTTGGCGCACCCTTGGGTGGCACCACGCGCGGTGCCCACCAGGGTTTCGACTGCAGCGCGCCTTCATTGATGACACCGCCGAACCTGGGATCGGGCGGCGGCAGCTGTTTGCCGCTGATGGTGGTCGTCGCACTGGGCGATCCCAGTGTGCCGCTGACCTGCTGCGCTTCGGTCGAGCCCAGCAGGGACAGTCCGGCGAGGAACCCAGCCAGCGTTGTGATGCGTCTGCTCATAGAACTCCCTCGGGCCGCCATCCGGCGGCCATTCATGGTCCACTGCGTCCGGGCTGCGGGCCCGCGAAGGCGATGTCGCTGCTACCGACATCGCTGCGCCCTGTGGCAGGAGTCATCCCGTGTCGACCTCCCGGTACATCCGGGCGGCCGACCGGCTCCGCGGCCGCCGTGACATATGCGGCCAAACGCATGGACGCGTTTACCCCAAGGGAAGCGCGGACTGTAGTCGTGTTCGTCGTCCGCTTGCTTGACACTTCCGGCCAAGTTGCGACACTTGACCGCCCTGCCCGGCGCTCGATTCGACATGTCACCGCAGCGATTTCGAACACCCTACCCCCGCGCCCCGGGAACTGCAGGCACGGCGGTCAGCGCCGCACAAGGAGGTGATCTCGGCGTCGGCCCGTTGCGGACAATTCCCATTGCGTTGCGCCAACTTGGCGTCGAACCCGCCGCGGTACTGACCGCCGCCGGACTTATACCGTCGGACCTCGACGACGACGCCGGAAAGATCGCCTTTCCGACTGTCGGACGCCTGCTTGAGGCCTGCGCCGCGGTCACGGGCAAGCCGCACTTCGCGTTGCTGGCCGGCGCCCATTTCGAGCTGCCGATGTTGGGTCCGCTCGGTTACCTGATGCGCAATGAGGCTACGGTCGGCGCCGCGCTCCGGAGCCTCGTGCTCCGCACCCACCTGCATGATCGCGGGGCCGTCCCCGCACTGACGCGACTCTCAGCACGTCGCTTCGGCATGAGTTACGCGGTTTACGCCCGCGAAACGCCGATGCGCGGCATGATCGACGATGGCGCGCTGATGATTTTGCAGCAGATATTCCGGGCACTGTGCGGGCCGCGCTGGCGTCCGCTCGAGGTCCGCCTGGCGCACGCCGCGCCATGCGATACGCGGCCCTACCGGGAAGCGTTCAGCGCGCCGGTGCGCTTCGATGCGTCGTTGTCGACCATGGTCTTCGAGTCACGCTGGCTCGACGAATCGGTGGCCGGAGCTGACCCGGCGCTGCGCCGCATGCTTGGCGAACTGCTGGCAGTGATGGAACGCCAGGCACCCAGCGACCTGAAAGACAAAGTGCGGCGCATCCTGCGCACCGCAGTGCTCGGCGGGACGGGCAACGCCGCGCAGGTCGCCGGCATGTTTGCGATGAGCGAGCGCACCCTGAGGCGCCGGCTGGCGTCTGAAGGAGCGTCGCTGCATGCGCTGATCGCCGAGGCGCGACTGCTTGCCGCGTTGCAATTGATCGAGGAGACGCGGCTACCGCTCGCCGAGATCGCGCAGGCGCTGAAGTACGCCGATGCGAGCGCGCTGTCGCGGGCGTTCCGCGGTTGGACGGGATTCGCGCCGAGCGAGTGGCGCCGCCAGCACGCGCCACGCCGCGCCGACGCAACGCACGCCTAGCGGCCGCTCGTCGTCACGAGACTTTCGCTCAGTGGGCGGCCTTGTCGCCCCAGAGCTGTTTGAGCCGCGCATCGCGACCGCAATTCGTGCGATAAAACCTGTAGCGGATCGGGTTCTTCCGGTAGTAGTCCTGGTGATACTCCTCGGCCGGATAGAACGTGCCGGCGAGCGTGATCTCGGTGACGATCGACGCTTTGAACGGCTTGTTCTTCTGCAGCGCCGCCTTCGAAGCCTCCGCCTCCTTCAACTGAAGTTCGTTGAGCGCGAAGATGCCGGTCCGGTACTGCGAACCAACGTCGCAAAACTGCTGGTCCTTCACCGTGGGATCGATCGTCGGCCAGAATTTCTCGAGCAATTGGGCATAGGTCACGCGGGCGGGATCGAACTCGACCTTCACCGCTTCAGCGTGCCCGGTTCCTCCCGCCGACACCTCCGAGTAGGTCGGGTCCACCTTGCGGCCGCCGACGTAACCCGAGGTCGTCGACAACACGCCATCGATCTTGTCGAAGTCCGACTCGACACACCAGAAGCAACCGCCGGCGAAGATCGCGGTTTCGACCCGCGTCGGCGATGGTGCCGGCTTCGTCTGCGCGAACGATGCGCCGGTGAGCACGAGCAGAACGCCGAACGACCACAGACGGGGCCTCATGCCGGGACCTCCGGTACGAACTTCAGGCACACGCCGTTGTTGCAATAGCGCTTGCCGGTCGGGCGCGGGCCATCGTCAAAGACGTGTCCGTGGTGGCCCCCACAGCGTGCGCAGTGGTACTCCGTGCGTGGGAGGATCAGCTTGTAATCGGTCGTGAGACCGAACGCGCCTGGCAGCGTCTCATAGAAGCTCGGCCAGCCGGTGCCGCTGTCGAACTTCATGCTGCTCGCGAACAGTGGCAGGTCACAGGCGACGCACTTGTAGGTGCCGCGCCGCTTCTCGCTGTTGAGGCTGCTCGAAAACGGTGCCTCCGTGCCTTCCCGGCGCAGCACGCGGTACTGCTCGGCCGTGAGCCGCTTGCGCCACTCCCCGTCCGGGAGTTCGAGCGCATCCGCGCGCGCCGATGGCGCGGGCGCGCCAGTCGCGGTGGCGGCCTTGCCGGCGCCGAGTCCACCGAGGGCAAGCAATGAAAGCAGGGTTCGTCGAGACATCACGGCATTCTCCTTGGTTGCAGCCTCGCGTGGCTGGGATCCATGACGACGCTTAATCAGTCGCCCGACGCCAATATTTCTTACCATTCGGCAGCTTTGGCTCAAGCCATGCCGCTCAAAGGGTCTGCGGCGTCCAAACATCCCGCGCGCCCTCAACTACGCGCCGATGGACTGGAGTTGTGTGACAGCCGTGTCTAAAGAATGTTTCAAAGTGACAGGGAAGAGCCGGGCGCGCGGACCTGCTACCCCAGCCGACGCCGTTGAGGCGTCCAGGTTTTACCTCGTCGCGACAGCCGCAGCCAATGGCCTACCGCCGCTGCACCGCGGCCACTGCTCAGCCGAACAATTTCTGCCCGGCAAGTACGAACGCCACCAGGAACAGCGCTTCGATGCTGAGCAGGACGAATGCCCGCGCTCCGACCTTCTTGAGTTCGAGCGGCGAGGTCTTCAGCCCCACCCCTGCGATTGCAATGACCAGGCAGGCGCGCGCGATCTCGTTGAGCGCCGTTCCCACGGGCTTCGGGATCAGACCGAGGCTGCCGACGACGACGAACGCAACGAAGGCCAGCAGAAAGGTCGGCATCAGCGGATCGCCCTTGCGTTCCTCGCTTTCGGTGCCCCGCATGCGGTGCCGCACCGCAAGCGAGATCACCATCACCACTGGCAACAGCATTGCAACGCGCAGCATCTTGGTCACGACCGCCGCGTCGCCGACGGCGGGCGAAACGCTGTAGCCGGCGCCGACGACCTGCGCGACATCGTGGATCGTTCCGCCAAGGAACACGCCCGCCTGATGCGCATCGAGATGTAGCATCTCGACGATAATCGGATAGAGGATCATCGCAAGCGTCGACAGAGCCGTCACGCCGGCGATCGTGAAGATGAGTTCTCGCTCGGACTTCTCGTCACGATTGAGCACGGTCGCAATGGCGATTGCGGCCGATGCACCGCAGATCGCCGTTGCACCGCCGGTCAACACACCGAGCCGGCGCGACAGGCCCAGCATCTTCGCCGCCACCACTCCGAACGCAATCGTCGCCCCGACGCCGACGACGATCAACGCGCCGGTGTACAGACCCAGCCCGCCAATCTGTTCGAACGTAATGCGGGCACCGAGCAACGCCACTCCGAGGCGCAGTACACGCCGCGCCGCGAAGTCGACGCCGGGCTTGGCGGCGCCGTCGGCGACCACCGTATTGAGTGCCATGCCGAGCAGCAACGCGTACAGCAGCGTCGGACCGCCACGATGCTCGGCAACGAATGCCGCCGCGATGGCGATGACCACAGCAAGCAGCATGCCCGACCAGGATTGCTGCACCTCAATGCGGAAGGCCGCCGCGCGCCCCGCGATGGAAAGGTTCGCGGAGCTCATCGGCGCAGCGCCTGCCTCGCCGACGTGCGCGCGTGTCCAAGCACCGCCTCGCGCCACTCGTATCGGTCGAATCGGACCCGCGCGATCACTTCGACAACTCGCGAATGAATTCGAGTGCGCGCGGCCATTCGCCGTAGCCCGCCGCCGGATTCAGATGGCCAACCGCGCCGATGTCGACCAAACGACTTCCCCAGCCGGTCGCGAGGTCCGCCACGCGTTCCACACGCCCGAGCGGATCGTTGGTACTCGCGGCCACGATGCTGGGAAACGGCAGCCGTTCGCGCGGCGTCGGCAGCCAGCCGTTGGCCCGCAGCACTTCCATCGTCGGGTAGCCCGCTGGCAGAGGCGACTCGAAATCCGGCGGTGTCGCGAGCAGCGCGCCCCTGATCGGGCGTCGATGCTGACGCGCCCAGTGCACGGTGATCATCACGCCGCCGCTGTGGGCGACCAGCACCACCGGACCGTCGATCGCCTTCAGCGTGCGCTCGAGCATGGCCACCCAGGCGTCACACGAAAGCTTGTCGATCTCCATGCGCGGCACGGTGATCGACGTCGACAACTGGGCGGCCAGTATGGTCTGCCAGTGGCTTTCCACGTGGTCGCGCAGCCCGGGAACGATGACGACAGTCGGCGGGACGGGCTCGGGGGCAGCGGAACTCAAGGACTAGACTCACTTTCGTCGGTGCAGCTGGAAACCATGGTCAGCTCGGCCGCCTCTCACGTCGACGCACCGCTACGTCGACCCCACGATTCGCAGGAATTCAGCGCGGCATCGCCGCCGCCTTCGGCAGCGAGGTCGGCGGTGCGAGATTCTGGATTCGCGCAAACAGCTGGCGGAACTCTTCTTCCGTGTCCGCGTGGAAGCGCGGATCGCCGTTGTCGGCAAATGCACGGCTGACCTCCGCCCAGTCTTCAGCCGTCAAGTAATTGCGCGCCGCCGGAATGATCACCCGGGTCTCGAGACGCATGTGCTGCTCCTGGCCGGTGGCGTAGCGCCGCGCCGCCTCGGCAAACTGCTCGGCCGCTCCGGCAGGATCCGACTCGTAGCGGGCAAGGCTCTGCTCCAGTTCGTTAGCATGGCGGGCGCCCTCCCGATGCTGCCGCTGCAACTCATCGAGCACCTCGTTGAACTCCGAGGTGCGTTCGCGGAGCTTCTTGAACAGGAAGTCGTCCTCCTTCGGGTGGTGCAGCTTTTCGGGAAACTCGCGGATGTAGTAGAGCATCGCCTTCAGCAGCGCGAAGCGCGGCGGTTCTCCCTCAGCGCGCACTTCGTGCGCCAACAGTTCGATTCCATGCACGACCGCCGCCAGAGAGCGATGTTCGTCGCGGATCACAGCAATGGCAGGAATCAGTTCGCTCTCCGGGGCATTACTTTCGACGGCCGCCACCAGCACCGGAGTCGCGGTGTGCTGCAGCAGCTTATGCGTCTGCGATCCGAGCAACAGACCCTTGATCCCGCGCCGGCCGTGCGAGCCGATAAAGATCAGGTCGCATCCGCGCGACTCCGCCGCCCGCAGGATCGCCTCGTAGGGACGATCGGCGGTCACTTCCATGACGTCGTGCTCGATGCCGCCCTCGCGCGCGACAACTGTCGCCTTGGACAGGATGGCGGCCGCCTCGCCGGCGATCTGCTCGTTGTAGGCGTCGGGCCAGACGATCCGTTCGAGCGCGGCCACGCTGCTTGCGCCGTAGTCTTCCTTGGCGTGGAAGAACGTAACCTTGGCACCCAGGGATTTCGCGAACAGGACCGCCTGGCGCACGACCTCCGTCGACAGCAGGGAATCGTCGATCGGGACAAGTAGGTGGCGGTACATAGTATTTCTCCTAGGTTCAAGTCCGCAGGCTGCCATCAGTCAAGTGTTGCCCGCTTCGAGCGGATCAAGAAAAGCTAGAACGGCTTGTCTCCAATGATGCCAGCCCGCTCCATCTTGCGGTGGCACGGCGGATAGTCCATCACAGCGTAATGCTGCGTCGAGCGGTTGTCCCACATCGCCATGCTGTTGGGCTTCCAACGGAAGCGCACCTGGTACTCGGGAATGAAGGCCTGGCTGATCAAGTAGCGCAACAGGTCCGACGCGCCGTGCGTGTAGTCCTGGCCGTAGCGCACATTCTCGGGCGTGTGGAAGTTGGTGAAATGGGTCGTGAAGGCGTTGACGAACAGGATCTTTTCGCCGGTCTCCGGGTGAGTGCGCACGACCGGGTGCTCGGCGTCCGGATATTGCGCCTTCAATGCCAGGCGCTTCTCGATCGGCATCGCGGCGCCGAAGGTGGCCTCAATGCTGTGGCGGGCGCGCAGTCCGGCGATCCTGGCCTTGACGGGCTCGGGCAGCCTTTCGTAGGCTAGCACCATGTTGGCCCACATCGTGTCGCCGCCGACCGGGGGGCACTCGATGCAGCGCAGCACACAGCCGAACGGCGGGTTCTCACGCCAGGTGGCGTCGGTATGCCAACCGTTCTCATAGCGGTCGTTAGGCTGGTCCGGCGACTTGTAGATGCGCACCAGGCCGGGATTGTCCGGATCGCTGCCGGCGACTGGATGGTCCTCGAGCTCACCGAAGTGACGCGCAAACGCCACGTGCTCGGCACGCGCGATGTCCTGGTCGCGGAAGAACAGAACGCGGTGCTTGAGCAGCAATGCGCGGATCTCGGCGACGAGTCCGGGATCGCGCGACGCAACGCCGAGATCGACGTTGCTGAGCTCGGCGCCGATGGCGCAGGTCAGCGGTTCAACCTTCAGTGATCCGCGCGACTTGATCGGCGCAGGCGCGGTGGCGGTGGCGGTGGTCATGTTGGTGTCTCCTCTTTGTCGATAGTTTGATTCGAAGCCCGTTCGCGGGTTGCTCGGTGATATCCGAGCGTGCTCAGATAACGAAAATCGATGAGCCGGTGGTCTTGCGCGACTCAAGGTCGCGATGCGCCTGCACGGCATCCTGCAGCCGGTACTTCTGGTTGATCTCGATCCGGATGCGGCCGGCGGCCACGTGTCCGAAGACCTCGTCCGCCAGTGACGCCTTCTCGGCGGGGTCGGCGATGTAATCGGCCAACGCGGGCCGCGTCACGTAAAGCGATCCCTTGATCGCGAGCTGCGTCGCGTCGATCGGCGGCACCGGACCGGAAGCAGTGCCGACGCACACCAGCAGGCCGCGCTTCTTCAGCGAGTCGAGCGAACTGGCGAAGGTGTCCTTGCCGACACTGTCGTAAACGACCGCAACTCCGACGCCATTCGTGACCTCGCGCACGCGCTTGGCAACGTCTTCGCTGCGATACAGGATCACGTGATCGCAGCCGTGCGCCCGCGCGATCGCTGCCTTTTCGTCCGTCGACACGGTGCCGATCACCGTCAGCCCCAGCAGCTTCGCCCATTGCGAGACGATCAGCCCGACCCCGCCGGCGGCGGCATGGATGAGGATCGCGTCACCGGGCTTCAGCGGCCAGATGCGCCGCATCAGATACGCCGAGGTGAGGCCCCGCATCGTCATTGCAGCCGCCGTCTCGCATGAGATGCCGGCCGGCAGCTTGATCAGCGGCGCAGCCGGAATCAGGCGCTCGGTGCTATAGGCGCCCAGCGTATTGACGAAGCCGGTGTAGGTCACGCGGTCGCCGGCGGCGACGTTCGTTACACCCGGGCCGACCGCCTCGACCACGCCGGAGCCTTCGACTCCCATGCCCGCCGGCAGCGGCACCGGATAGAACCCGCTGCGGAAATAGGTGTCGGCGAAGTTGAGTCCGACGGCGAGCTGCTTCAGTCGCACCTGACCCGGACCCGGCGCACCGACCGGCATCTCCTCCAGCTTCAGGACCTCTGGGCCGCCGGCCTGGTGAAAGCGTACGACTTGCGCCATTGTCATCGTCCTCGTGATTGCCGCGTCCGCCTCAGGCCGCGATCCGCAGCTGGCTGCGACCGGGCTTGCGGTTGGGCGCGAAGCCATTGGCTGCCAGCGTCTCGTCGGCGCTCTTGTAGAACTCGCCGATGCGATAGATCTGGCGCGCTTCCTTGGCATTGGCCACTTCGCGGCCGAACTCACGCGAGATCCGCACCAGCTGATCGATCTGCTTGACCGAACCCAGCTTGGCCTTGCGGTCCTGCGTCCAGATGTTGTCTTCGATGCCGCAGCGCACGTGCAGCCCCATCGCGATGGCCATCATGTTGATCGGCAACACGTTGAGCATCGAAGTCTCAAGGGTCAGCACCGCACCGTCGGGCACCGCGCGCACGAAGTTCGCAAGGTTGTAGAGGTTCGGTGCGTCAAAGCCACCGCCAATAGCGACCCACGTCAGAATCAGTGGAACGTTGCAGACACCCCGCCGCATCATGCGCTCGACCGTTTCGAGCTGAGTGATGTTGGCGAGCTGGAAGTGGGTCTGAATGCCGTTGGCCGACAGGCGGCTGATGTGTTCCTCGACCCACTCCGGACCCGCCGGAATCGTCATTTCGCGGTACGCGCGGTAGTTCATCGGCTCGGCAAGCGAGGTGCCGGCAATGTCGGCCTCGGTCATCTGCTCGACGACGTTCATCTGGTTGCTGTTGATGGCGATCGTCACCTGGTCCGGCCGCGGGCTGAGCTCGGCCAGCATGTGGCGCGTGTCGTCCGACAGCCACTTGGCGACTTCGCCCTCGCCTTCCGGCGCGAAGGAGATCGAACCACCGACCTGAATGATCAGCTCGGGCACGCGATCGCGGATGCCGGCGATCAGCTCGTTGAACTTGGACAGGCGCTTGCTGCCCTTGCCGTCGAGCTCACGTACATGCAGGTGCAACACTGTCGCTCCGGCGTTGTAGCAGTCCACTGCCTTCTGGACGTGCTCTTCCATCGTCACCGGGATGTCGTCCGGAAAATCCGCCGGCATCCACTCGGGGCCGTAAGGGGCGCAGGTGATGACGAGCTTGTCCTGGTTTTCGGGGAACAGGGATCCGTCGAGAAAGTTCATGATGTTGTCCTCTGGAGGTCGGGTTGGTTTGGAATCTTCGTGGGTCGGTTTCAGGCATCGCGCTGCGTGTGTGCGGCCAGTTCTTCGAGGAGGATCGGCGCCCCGACCCTCATGCTGTGCAGGCCCTGCAGGCTGGCCAGCTGCAGCACTGCAGTGATCTCGTCCTTTGTCGCGCCGGCCTGGAGCGCGCGCTGGATGTGCCGGCGGATGCCCTGAGCGTTCAATTGCGCGCAAGAGGCATCGAGCGCTATCCGAATCAGTTCGATCGTCTTGCCATCCAGCGCACCGGCCACGGCGGGGGCGATCGCCACGGCGATCACCTTTTCCGTCCACGCTGGATCCAGCGACGCGAACGGCTCCCAGTCGGGATTCCAGTTGCCGCTTGCTGCCTTCCTGGGTTTCGCCCGCGTTCGCGTGTCGGGTAGATCATTGATCTTCATTTCGTCTGACTCCCCTGTCGGCTCAGGCCGGCTGTGCGCTTAGACCCAACTGGGTCTCCGCTTCCATGCGGCTGATGCTCGACAGATCCTTCTCATAGGTGCGCGAAGCCCAGAAAAGCATCGCGGCCGCCCCCAGGCAGAACAGCGGAACCACAGAAAGCGCAAATGTCAGCCCGTAAGCGTCAGACAGCACGCCGGTGAGGAGCGGCCCGAGTGCCAGCCCGAACAGGTTCTGCGTCAAGGACAGCACCGACGCGGCCGTAGCGCGCAGACCCGGATGCGTCACGTCGACGACGACCGCTGCCACCGGTCCGATAGTGGCCGTCATTACGGCGGCACCCGCAAGAATCATTACAAACTGCGCCGTCCCCGGCGCAAACAATCCGAATGCCGTGACCATGAACACTGTCGTCAGGACCGCCGCAACCGCCGGCACCCACAGACGCAGTTGCGGATTGCGGGTACTGACTCGATCAGCGATCACGCCCGACAGCAATGCGCCGATGCCGCCCACGATCACCACCAGACCCGTCTTGAGGCCGGCCTGATCGGGTGGCAACCCATAGACGCGGTTGAAGAAGCTCGGCAGCCACGCGTACACCGTGGACACCATCACGAGCTGCAGTCCGGCGCCGAGGCACGTAATGACTGCGGTGCGCGGTCGCACCAGCTCCGTGACGATCGCGCGCATCGTTAGCCGCGGCTTCGCCGCCGACTGCGCCGGCAGCGCGACTGTCTTGTAGTCCTTCACGATCAACAGGAACAGAAAAGCGAGCAGCAGTCCCGGGACACCGACCGCGCCGAAGCCGGCCTGCCAGCCCCAGCGCTCGGCGATCACGCCGCCCAGCACCACACCCAAGACGGAACCGAACAACGCCGCCGCAAAGAAGGCGCCGAGCACCGTGCTGCGCAAGCGTGGAGGAAACAGCGTGGCCAGCAGTGCAGCGCCGACCGAACCGTAGCCCGCCTCGCCAAAGCCGATGAAACCGCGCGCGAGAAAGAGCTGCCAGTAACTTTGCGCAAAGGCGCACGCGAGAGTCGCGCTGCTCCAGATCAACGCCATCAGGAAGATGCTCTTGACGCGACTCCAGCGATCGGCGAGCAGAGACAGGGGCACCGTGCCGATTGCGACGACGATGGAAACAATGGAAACCAGCGCGCCCAGTTGTCCGTCGGTCAGTGACCACTCGGACTTGAGGTGGGGAAACATCGACACCACCACCTGACGATCCACATAGTCGACGACCATCAGCGCCACCAGGATCGCGAACACCGACCAGGCATAGCGCCGCGTGGTCGGGCGGTGTTCCGCCGGATCGAACGCGATGTGATGAATTGCCATGGAGGTGGTGACCCTTGTCGTGTTCCGGTTAACCGAGCGCCCTATGTGCACGGCGACGCGACTGCATGCCACGCATTCTGGTCAGCCTGCCCCGTTGGTGCTTGACTGCGGGTGACATAGACTTATCCATTCGGGACAGCTCCCTAGCCACGTGATATCCACGCTGATACGCAGCGCCAGCCTGACCCAGTACGACGAAGTCGCGCGGCGCGCCGGCCTCGATCCCGCCCAGATGCTGCGGGAGTTCAACTTGCCCGCGCGCTGCCTCGAAGATCCTGAGCTCAAAGTCTCGGCCGAAGGGGTGCGCCGACTGCTTGAAGCCTCGGCCGAGCGCAGCGGAGTCGAGGCGTTCGGGCTGCTGATGGCCGAGGCACGGCGTCTGTCTCACCTTGGTCCCCTGGGGCTGCTGATCCGGGAGCAGCCGACGCTGCGACTCGCGATCGAGGCGCTGGTGCGTTATGGGCGGCAGCTGAACGAAGCGCTGTTTCTGACGATCGAGGAGACCGGCCAAGTGGTGGTGCTGCGCGAAGAACTGATCGCCGGCGGCGTGGGGTCAGTTCGGCAGTCGACTGAGCTCGCGATTGGCGTGGCGTTTCGCACGCTCACAGCCTTCCTGGGTCCGGACTGGCGGCCGCGTCGGGTCTGCTTCGCACACGACGCCCCATCCGATCGCTCGGTACACACCCGAGTATTCGGTCCCAACGTCGAGTTCGGTCACGACTTCAACGGGATCGTCTGTGCACGCCGCGATCTCGAGGCACCCAACCCTAACGCTGATCCCGAGTTGGCCCGCCTGGCGCGCCGCCTGCTCGACGCGCATCCCGCGGCCGCGCAACAGGCCATAACGGCCCAGGTGCGAGAGCTGGTCGTCATGTTGCTCAGTACCGGCGCGTGCACGGTCGAGCGGATCGCGCAGCACCTTGGCGTCGACCGGCGCACTGTCCACCGCCATTTGCAGAGCGAGGGCGAGTCGTTCTCCGCCATCGTCGAGGGCGTGCGGCGTGAACTGGCCGACCGCTACGTGCGTGACGAGCACCGAGCGCTGGCCGACATCTCGTCGCTGCTCGGCTTCGCGGCACCCAGCGGCTTCTCGCGCTGGTACCGCAAGCAATTCGGTGCCGTTGCGTCCGACCGGCGCCGGCGACCGCGCAAAAGCGTGTGACCCCGATCCGCGGAACGTCGAGCGCTGGACTACCAAGCGAGAGGCAGACAGTCGCCATGCCCTATAGTCAGTCTCCTTCTCAGCTCAACCGTCGTTGCGGCAAGCGATGAGTCTTTCCAGCGGACCTCGGGCGGCGCTGTGCAGCGCAGGCATGGCGGCGCTGCTCGCGCTCGCGGCAACCGGAGTGCCGTCGACCGCCGCTGCGCAGATACTCCGTGACGCCAGCGCGTTTGATCCCAATTCGCTGGATCCGCACTCGCTCGCGATGTCGTGGCAGGCGATCGCGACGATGCTGGCGCAGGTAACGCGTCGCGTGACCTTCCAGCCGTCACCGAGCGCGACGTTCTTTCCCAAGTTGACGCAGGCCAACGCCAGTTTCTTCGAGTTCGGCTGGTCGCCCGGTGCCGACCCCTGGGCCACGATGAACTCGATCGTGCGCAGCGACGACGGCGCGGGCAGCAGTCAGTTCAATGGCGGACGCTACTCGAGCCCGAAGCTCGATCAGCGGGTCGACGGCATTCGCGTGGAGCCCGATCTTGCGACACGCCGCCACCTGGTCGGCGACGCTTTGCAGCTGATGCACGATGATCTGCCGCTGATTCCTCGCTACCGCCGCACGCTGACCTGGGTCATGCGGCCGCACATCGAGGTCGCGATGTGCCCAATGACACGCTCGAACTGCGCTGGGTGCGCAGCGACGGAACCTTGAAAGCTCCCTGACGCCATGTCGATTTCTCGCTTCTCCTTCCCGACGACGATCCACTTCGGACCCGGTTCTCGCAAGCTGGTCGGCCTCCATCTGCGTGAACTTGACCTGCGGCGGCCGCTGATCGTGACCGACCGCGGCCTGGCGACGCTGCCGGTGCTGTCCGAATTCATGGACCACTTGAAGACCGGTCTCGACGTGGCGCTTTACTCCGGGGTTCACGGCAATCCGACCGCCTCCCAGGTAACGCTCGGCGTGGCCGCGTACAAGGCCCACCGCGCGGACTGCGTGATCGGTTTCGGCGGCGGTGCGGCGCTCGACATTGCCAAGGTGGTCGCCGCGATGGTGGTGCACGATGGCAACGTGATCGAATACGCGTGGGATCACCCGAATGTGCGGCCACTGACGATTCCCTTGCCACCCTTTTTCGCGCTGCCGACCACCAGCGGCACCGGCTCCGAGGTCGGCCGCTCGAGCGTCGTCAGCGAAGACGACACGCACGTGAAGCGCGTGATCTTTTCCCCGAAGCTGCTAGCACGCGAGGTGTTCGCCGACCCGGAGCTCACGTTCGGCCTGCCGCCCGCAGTCACCGCCGCCACCGGGATGGACGCCCTGACGCATAACGTCGAAAGCTACCTGTCGCCGGCGTATCACCCGCTGTGTGACGGTATCGCGCTCGAAGGCGTGCGCATCGCCGCGCGCGCGCTGCCGATCGCAGTGCGCGACGGCGGCAACCTGCAGGCGCGCGTCCGACATGATGATGGCGTCGATGATGGGCGCGATCGCGTTCCAGAAGGACCTCGGCGCGGTGCATTCGTGTGCGCACGCGCTCGGAGCCGTGTGCGACCTGCATCACGGCCTCGCCAATGCACTGATGCTCGAACCGGTGATGCGCTTCAACGTCGAGGCGGTTCCGCCGCAAATTCGCCGAGCTGGCGCACGCTGCGGGGCTGCGTGGCGCCGCATGACTTCGTACCATGGCTTGCGCAGCTCAAGCGAGAGATCGGAATCACGCCGTCCCTCGCCGCGGTCGGCGTGCAGGCGCGAGCAGTTTCCGCGCCTGGTCGACCTCGCCGTCAAAGACGTCTGTCATCAGACCAATCCGCGGCAAATGCGACGGCGGCGGACTTCGAGCGGTTCTTCGAGCAGGCCTTCTGATGACCGCACGTCCGAAGATCGGGATTTCGGCGTGCTTCTTCCACGCCGATCCTGCACGCCCCATATTCACCGGCAAGACGCTGCAGTACGTCGAGCAGTCGATCGTGCACTGGGTGCAGTCCGTCGGGCGCGCTGGCGGTGGTGATTCCGTCGCCGGAGGGTGCCGACGCAACGTGGCGACGTGACGCTCGCCGACTACGCGGACCTGCTCGACGGGCTCGTGCTCGAGGGCGGCTCGGACATGTGGCCCGGCAGCTACGGTGAGGAGCCGCTGCGGCCGGAATGGACCGGCGATCGCGTTCGCGATCAGTACGAGATCGCGCTGCTGCGCGCCTTTATCGACGCCGGCAAGCCGGTGCTCGGCATCTGTCGCGGTCTGCAGGTGATAAACGTTGCGTTCGGGGGCACGCTTTACCAGGACATCAGCGACGCAGACTGCCAGGCGCGCATCGAGCACCGCAATGCCAGACTGTACGATCAGAATTTCCACACGATCGAGGTCGTGCCCGGTACCCGTCTCGCCGAGTTGTATCCGCTCCCGGGGTTCACGGCGCCGGATCGTCCCACGCCGCATCACGTGGTGAACAGCGTGCATCACCAGGGCATCAGGGACCTCGCGCCGTTTTTCGACATCGAGGCGCGCTGCCCTAATGACGGCGTGATCGAGGCTATCCGCTACGGCAACGCCCGCGGCCCTTGAAGTCGTATGTCGCCGCGGTCCAGTGGCATCCCGAGTTTCACGACTGGAACAACGCCCGCGATCCTGGCCGGCGATCCGCTGCTCTCGGATTTCCTGGCCGCGGCGCGCGCCGCTCGAAACGCAACCACGCGCTTCCATGCTGACCGTCACCAACCCCGCCAACGGCCGCGTCATCGCCGAACTGGCCGAAGCACACCCCCGAGGCCGTCGCGGCCGCGTACCGCGCGGCGCGTGTCGCGCAACCCGCCTGGGCGGCGCAAGCCGCTGGACGTGCGGCTCGAGGCCATCCGCCGCTTCCGGGCCGAACTCGTGCGCGATACCGAGCGGCTCGCCGCGATCCTTACGTCCGAGGTCGGCAAGCCGATCCAGCCAGTCGCGCAACGAGCTCAACGGCCTGCTGGGTCGCATCGACTTCTTCCTCGCCGAGTCGGAGCGGACGCTCGCGCCGCGACAGGTCTATGACGAAGGCGGCATGCGCGAGGTGATCACGCACGAGCCGCTCGGCGTCGTCGCCAACATCTCGGCCTGGAACTACCCGTACTTCGTCGGCGCCAATGTCTTCGTGCCGGCGCTGATCACCGGCAACGCCGTGCTGTACAAGCCGTCGGAGTACGCCACGCTGACGGGACTGGAAATCGGCCAGCTGCTGCACCTCTCGGGCGTACCGCAGGATGCATTCAGCGTGCTGGTCGGCGGCGGCGCGGTCGGGCTCGGCGCTTGCTGGCGCAGCCGGTCGACGGCGTCTTCTTCACCGGGCTCGTATGCCACCGGTGCGAAGATCGCTCAGACCAGTCGGGCCGCGCATGATCAAGCTGCAGCTCGAGCTCGGCGGCAAGGACCCGACCTACGTCTGCGAGGACGTCGACGTCGCGGCTGCGGCGGCATCGCTCGCCGACGGCGCGATGTACAACACCGGCCAGAGCTGCTGCTCGGTCGAGCGCATCTACGTGCACGCGAAGATCCACGACGCGTTCGTCGACGCGTTCGTCAAGGAAGTTCGGGGGTTCACGGTCAGCGAGCCGACCGACGAGGCGACGTACATCGGGCCGCTGACGCGCGCGCCGCAGCTCGACGTGCTCGACCGGCAGGTCGCGGATGCGAAGGCCAAGGGCGCGCAGGCTGCTCGCTCGGCGGCCACCGCCTGCCAGGACCCGGCAACTGGTTTGAGCCGACGGTGTTCAGCCACGTCGACCACTCGATGGAACTGATGCGCGAGGAGAGCTTCGGCCCGATCATCGGCATTCAGAAGGTGGCTAGCGACGATGAAGCGGTGCGCTTGATGAACGACACCGAGTACGGCCTGACGGCTGGCGTCTACACCAGGGACGAGGCGCGCGCCCGCCGCATCCTGGCGCAGGTGCACGCCGGCTCGGTCTACTGGAACTGCTGCGACCGCGTGAGCCCGCGGTTGCCGTGGAGCGGCGTCGGGCACTCGGGCGTCGGACTGACGCTGTCGACCTACGGCATCGAGACGTTCACGCGGCCGAAGGCGTGGCATTTGAGACAAGCGTGAAGGCTGTACGCGACGCAGGCGCGGCACGGGCATCCTTCACGGGTGCGCCCGCGTGACCTGACACTGCCGATATGCGCCGCCCTTTAGGTCCGCACGCGCATCGCTCGCGGCACGGCCGCTTCGCGGCCGCACTGACGGGTCAGGCGGGCTCACTTCGGAGCGGCCGGCGCGCTCCGCTCGCTTGGACAAGGCCACAACAGTAATGGCGTGGGAGGCGTGGTGGACGAGGCTCTGACGAACACCGGTGCGGCCGCCACAGGCGGCGCGGATCGTGGTGATCGGCGGCGGGATCATGGGCTGCTCGGTCGCCTATCACCTGAGCTCATTTGGCGAAACGGACGTCGTGCTGCTCGAGCAGGGGCGGCTGACGTCGGGCACCACCTGGCACGCAGCCGGGCTGGTCGGGCAGCTGCGCAACCACGAGAGCATGACGCGGCTGATCCGTTACTCGACGGATCTGTACGCGCACCTCGAAGCGCGAAACGGGACTGTCGACCGGCTGGAAGCAGTGCGGTTCGCTCGCGGTGGCTCGCACCCCCGACCGCATGGTGCAGTTGAAACGCACCGCGGCCGTCGCGCAGGCCTACGGTGTGACATGCGACGTCATCTCGCCGAGCTGAAGCCGGCGAGCTCTATCCGATCATGGAAACGTCCGACCTGCAGGGCGCCGTGTGGCTGCCCGGGCGACGGCAAGGCCAATCCGGCTGACCTGACGCTGGCGCTCGCCAAGGGCGCGCGCAATCGTGGCGTGAAGATCTGCGAAGGCACGCGAGTCACCGGCCCTGCCAGGCCGAGGACGCCGGCCAGCGCATCTCGCACGCTCGAGTGGAAGAACAAGGCCGGCGACTGCGGGCGCATCGCCGCCGACATCGTCGTGCTGTGCGGCGGCCAGTGGTCGCGCGCGCTCGGAAGCACGCTCGGCGTGGCGGTGCCGCTCTTCTCCTGCGAGCACTACTACATCGTCACCGACGTGATTCCCGGCGTGCATCGCGACCTGCCGGTGATGCGCGATCCGGACGGCTACATCTACTTCAAGGAGGAGGTCGGCGGATTGCTGATGGGCGGCTTTGAGCCGGACGCCACGCCCTGGCTGCAGAGCGCGCAGCACCGTGGCGGCATTCCCGGAGAACTTCGAATTCCAGCTGCTGCCGGACAACTGGGACGCCTTCCAGATCCTGCTCGACAACGCGATGATCCGCGTGCCCGCACTCGAGAAGGCGCAGGTCAAGCAGTTCTACAACGGCCCCGAGTCGTTCACCGCGGACAACAACTTCATCCTGGGACCTGCGCCGGGAATCGACAACGTGTACGTCGGCTGCGGCTTCAACTCGATGGGTATCGCCTCTGGCGGAGGCGCGGGCAAGGCACTCGCGGAGTGGATCATGGCCGGCGAGCCGACACTGGACCTTTGGCCCGTCGACATCCGTCGCTTCGCGCGCTTCAACGCGAACGAGACCTGGCTGCCGGATCGCATCGCCGAGGTGCTGGGCCTGCACTACAAGATGCCGTGGCCGAACCGCGAACTCGAGTCCGCGCGCCCGTTCCGGCGTTCAGCCGCTCTACGCTCAGCTGCGCGAAGCCGGTGCGAGCTTCGGGTCCAAGATGGGCTGGGAGCGCGCCAACTTCTTCGCACCAATGCCAGCTCAGGCAACGATCGAATACGGCTGGGGCCACCAGAACTGGCATCCGTGGGTCGCCGCCGAGCACCGCGCCTGTCGCGAAGCGGTGGCCGTGTTCGACATGAGCTCGTTCGCCAAGCTGCTGGTGCAGGGTCCGGAGGCCTGGACCGCGTTGCAGTGGCTGGTGGCCAACGATGTGCCGCGGATCCCGGGCGCCACCGTGTACACCGGCATGCTCAACGAGCGCGGCGGCTACGAAAGTGACTTCACGATCACGTGTGTCGATGACGAACAGTTCATGGTCGTCACCAGTTCAGGCTCGGCCGTGCGCGACCGCGACGTCATCGAGCGTGCGCTGCGCCACCGCGGCTGGCGTGCGATCGTCACCGAGGTCACACCGATGTTCGCGATGCTGGCGGTCATGGGGCCCCGTTCGCGTGAACTGATGAGCTGCGTGTCGACAGCGCGTTTCGACAATGAATCGTTCCCGTTCGGGACGTCGCAGGAGATCGACCTCGGCTATGCGACGGTGCGTGCCACCCGACTGACGTACGTTGGCGAGCTAGGCTGGGAGCTGTACACGCCGGTCGAGTTCGCAGTCGGGGTGTATGAACGCTTGATGGCGGCGGGCCGTGCCCTCGGAAGCGTCAACGCGGGCTACTACGCGATCGACTCGCTGCGACTGGAGAAGGGCTACCGCGCGTGGGGCCGCGAGCTGACGCCGGATATCAACCCGTACGAAGCGGGGCTCGCCTTTGCGGTCAAACTCGACAAGGAGACCGACTTTCGCGGCCGCCGGGCACTGCTGGCTCTGAAGGATGCCGGTGGCGCCAGCGCCATGGCACGTCGCATCGTCTCACTGGTGGTCGATGCGCCGCACACAAACCTTTGGGGCGGCGAGCTCATCGTTCGCAACAACAGTCCCGTCGGTTTCGTCACCTCGGCCGCGTTCGGCCATACGCTCGGCAAGCCGGTTGCACTCGGCATCATTTCCAACCCGCATGGGGCGGCCGACAAGGCCTGGATCGAAGCCGGCGGCTATCAGATCGACCTCGCCGGCGAACGCTACTCGGCACAGGTTTCGCTCAAAGCGCCCCTCGATGCGGCAGCGACACGCGTGTGAGCGGAGCCCTCTTCGCTTTAATTTCCAAGAGTCCCCCGAGCAGGGCTCGGGCTGTCAACCGCGAGCCGTGTCCGTCGGCTGCCGCTGATGAAACCTGAGTCTGCCCATCTATGGAAGGCCCCCGCCTGGGCACTGTCGCTGCTGCTCGCATGCCTGGGCATGCTAGGGCCGTTCGCGATCGACACGTACCTTCCGGCGTTCGCCACGATCCGCACCTCGCTCGACGCCACAGCGCTGCAGATGCAGCAGACGCTGTCGGCGTATCTATTCGGCTTCGCGGCGATGAACCTGTTCCACGGGGCGCTGGCGGACGCCTACGGCCGGCGGCCGGTCGTGCTGTGGGGCGTAGCCGCGTTCACCTTGGCGTCGATCGGCTGTGCGCTTTCGCAGACCATCGGCCAGCTCATCTTCTTGCGCGCGATGCAGGGACTCGCCACCGGAGCCGGCATCGTAGTGTCGCGCGCCATCATCCGTGACATGTTCCCGCCGGCGCAGGCGCAGCGGGTGATGTCACAGGTAACGATCTTCTTCGGCGTCGCGCCTGCCGTGGCACCGATGATCGGCGGGCTGCTCTACGTCCAAATCGGCTGGCGCTCGATCTTCTGGCTGCTCGCCATAGTGGGACTCGCGCTGTGGCTCGCCAACTGGCGCGCATTGCCCGAGACGCTGCACAAGAAGGACGTCCAGCCGTTCAATGCACGTAACCTGTTCCGCGGCTATGCGCAGCTGCTCGGGCATCGCAACTTCATGCTGCTGGCGCTGGCAAGCGGCATTCCGTTCAACGGCATGTTCCTGTACGTGCTGTCGGCGCCGGCGTTCCTTGGCGAGCTGCTGGGCCTCGCACCGACGCAGTTCTTCTGGTTCTTCTGCTTCACGATCAGCGGCATCATGGGTGGCGCGTGGTTGTCGGGACGGCTCGCAGGGCGCATCAGGCCGCGCAAGCAGATCCGCTACGGGTTCACGGTTATGGTGATCGTCTCGATTGTCAACGTACTCGCCAACGCTGCGTTCACCGCACAGGCGTGGTGGGCGCTGCCGCTGATCGGACTGTTCGCTTTCGGCTGGTCGTTGATGGTGCCGGTTGTCACGATCCTGGTGCTCGATCTCGTGCCGGAGCGACGCGGGCTGGCTTCGTCACTGCAGGCGGTCGTCGGCAGCGTGGCCAATGCGCTCGTGGCGGGCGCACTGGCGCCCGCGGTGATGCACTCGACGCTCGGGCTGGCCGTCGCGTCGTTCGGGCTGATGTGCATCGGGCTGGTCGCCTGGCAGATCGTCCGACGCAAGCTCAGACCGCATTGAATGGCAATTGCAGTCGCGGCGAAGACCGACAGCGGGCACAATTCCGTTCCAGAACAACAACCCGGGATGGCAACAATGCTGATCGGCGTACCCAAAGAGATCAAAGTCCATGAATACCGCGTCGGCATGACCCCATCGTCGGTACGCGAAGCCGTCGCGCATGGGCACCAGGCGATAGTTGAAACCATGGCCGGCGCGGGTATCGGTGCAGCGGACGACGATTACCGCAAGGCCGGCGCAGACGTCGTTGGCAGCGCGGCTGAAGTCTTCAAGCGCGCCGACATGGTCGTCAAGGTCAAGGAGCCGCAGGCGGTCGAGCGCAAGCAACTGCGCGCGGGCCAGGTGCTGTTTACCTACCTGCACCTCGCGCCGGATCCCGAGCAGGCCAAGGATCTCGTTGCCAGCGGCGCGATCTGCATCGCCTACGAAACCGTCACGTCGTCCACGGGCGGCTTGCCGCTGCTGGCGCCGATGAGCGAGGTGGCGGGGCGACTCGCGGTACAGGCCGGCGCACGGTGCCTGGAAAAGTCCGCCGGCGGCATGGGCATTCTGTTGGGCGGCGTGCCCGGCGTGGCGCCCGGGCGCATCGTCATCCTCGGCGCCGGCGTGGTCGGCACGAACTCGGCGCAAATGGCCGTCGGCACCGGGGCGCAGGTCGTCGTTATCGACAAGTCGACCGACGCGCTGCGACGCATCGACGCCATGTTCAATGGCCGCGCCATCACCGTGTTCTCGAACCAGGACAACATCGAGCGCGAGGTGCTGCGCGCCGACCTGGTGATTTCCGGCGTGCTGATCCCGGGTGCCGAGGCACCGAAGCTGATCACGAAGGCCATGTTGCCGGAAATGAAGGCCGGCTCAGTCATCGTTGACGTCGCGATTGATCAGGGCGGCAGCGTCGAGACTAGCCGCCCGACAACGCATGCCGAGCCGACCTATGTCGTCGATGGGGTGGTCCACTACATGGTGGCCAACATGCCGGGCGCCGTGCCGCGCACGTCCACCTACGCACTGAACAACGCCACGCTGCCTTTCACCCTCGCGCTCGCCGACAAAGGCTGGCGCAAAGCGCTGCACGACGATCCTCATCTGAAAAGCGGCCTGAACATCGCCGCTGGCAAGGTCACCTACAAGGCCGTCGCCAAGGCCTTGGGCCTGAACTACACGGCCGCCGATGCGGTGATCGCTTGACCGGGTCGTGCCACTGATGCCGCCGCGCGGCGCGCCGACGTCGCCGTTTCGCCCCGGCGCACAGGCCCACCGTTGAGCCTGACGGTTTCAATCGCCGTCCTGCTGGCTGCACTGCTGCACGCCGGCTGGAACGCGATGATCAAGGGCGGCAGCGACGTGCTGCTCGATACCGCGGCAATCGTCGTCGGCGCAGGCCTGCGTCACACTTCCATTTCTGTTCGTGGTGCCGCCGCCTGCCGCGGCGAGTTGGCCCTACATCGCAGCCTCAGTCGCGACGCACGTCGCGTATTACTACCTGATGATCAACGCCTACCGCACGGGCGAGCTTTCCCTGGTCTATCCGTTGATGCGAGGCGTGGCACCGCTGCTGACGGGCGTGATCGCCATCTTCTGGATGAATGAATGGCCCGGCACTGTGGGCTGGGTCGGCATGGCGTTGATTTCATTGGGTGTTTTCGCCCTTGCTTTCCGACCGGCCACGCTCGGCGGAGCCCTGCATGGCCACGGCCGCGCGGTTGCGTTCGCCCTCGCCAATGCCGGTGTCATCGCGCTTTACACCATCATCGACGGCAGCGGAGCCCGGCTGGCGGGCAATGCCTGGTCGTACATCGTGTGGCTGTTCGTGCTCGACGCGGTGCCGTTTACGGCCTACATGCTGGTCACTCGCGGATCGGGCTTCCTTCAGGCGCTCGCACAACGCAGCCGGCGCGGCTTGATCGGCGGGGGCCTGTCGGCGGCCGCCTACGCCATTTCCGTCTGGGCCATGACGAAGGCCCCGGTCGCGCTGGTGGCCTCGCTGCGGGAGACGTCGGTGCTTTTCGCGACGCTGATTGGCGCGCGGCTGCTCAAGGAGGAGCTGACACCGAGGCGCTGGGCAGGAGTCAGTGCGGTGGTGCTTGGCGTCGTTGCGCTAAAGGCGGCCTAAAGGGCGAAGGCGGCACGGCATAAGACGCCCGGCACGCCGTCACCCGATGACCTTTGCTGCAGTTCAGTCCCCAGCCCCCGGGCGGTTATGACGGGATTTCCTTCAGCAGCTTGCGCACTTCGTCGGCCTGCGGCAACTTGGGATCAAGATCGAGTGCACGCTGCAAGGAGGCACGCGCCGCAGCAGCGTCGTTCAGGTCGCGCTGTACGACGCCGAGGTGATAGTAGTAGGCAGCGACCTTGGGTTCGAGTTCAATCGCCCGCTTAAGGCTGGTTTGTGCGCCGACCAGGTTGCCCGCGGCACGCTGCGCCCAGCCGAGAGTGTCGTAAAGCGGCGAGGAGCGGGGCGACAGTTCGACGGCCGTGGTCGCCAGTTCGACGGCCCGTTTCGGGTCGCCGCCGCGCTCCACGGTCATCCACGCCAAGTTGTTATAAGCGAGCGGACTCTTTGGCGCGAGCGCGATCGCCTTCAGATACGCCTTCTCCGCTTCCGAGTAGCGCTTCGCTCCCTGATAGACATCGCCAAGCCGGAACTGCACCTCTGCGGAGTCCGGCGCGAGCTTCTCGGCCGCTGACATCTGTGCAATGGCATCACCTAGTCGATTCATGCGCGCCAGAACGTCACCGCGATCCAACATCAGGGCCACGAACTTCGGTTGCCGCTCGAGTCCGCGGTCAAAGGCCGCCAGCGCTTTGTCGAGTTCGCCGGCTTCAAGGTACAGGCGGCCGATGGCGCGGAACGGGGCCGGGTCCTTTGGGGTTAGCTCTGCGGCCTTTTCCAGTGCTCTGATGGCCTCCGCGCGCTTGCCGGTCGCGGCGAGTGCGACCCCGAGCCCGTACTGTGCATAACGGTTGTTGCTGTCCAGTTCCACCGCGGCTTGGTACATGCGAACTGCGTCATCCGATCGTCCCGGTGTGCGCAAGTAAATCTCACCCAGTTCCAGCAAGGGCGGAATCGTCCGCGGCGCCAGGTCGCGCGCTTTGAGGAAGGCCTTCTCAGCCTCACCCCCCCGGTTATTCCGCAAGTAGTGCCGGCCCCACGCCAATTGAACGGCCGGCGACTTTGGGCTCGCCCGTTCGGCACGCTGAAGGTATTGCTCGACCTGAGCCGTATTGCCCTGCGACTGCGCGACACCGGCCATTCCGATCAATGCGGGAACGTAGTTCGGATCGATCTTGAGCGCCGCTTCGAACTTTGCGCCCGCCGCCGACATGTCACCCTTGAGTTGGGCCTGAATGCCGGCGCGGAATTCGCGCGCAGCGGGCGTGTCTCCCGCCGCCTCTTCGGTCGCCGGCTTGACCTCAGTGGTCAGCGGCGCAGCCTGAACGACGGAACACGCCAGTAGGCACGCTGCCAACACGCGACCAACGACGGACGCGTGCAGTCTGTTCTGCAAGTGCATTGTTTGGCTCCAACAATGAAAGGGCCCCTGCCGGACGATACCGGCAGGGGCCCAAAGGGGCCAAGCGGACTGCTACGAACGCCGGACGCGGGTGCGCTGCAGGCCGAGTCCAGCCAGCGCCAGGCCTAAGAGGGCCAGCGACATCGGCTCGGGAACCTGGTTGCAGTCTACCGTGCAAATGTTGGCCTCGCCCAGGACGTTGAAGACGGCGAGGAAGATGTTGTCGTCGTTGCTCGGGTTCAGCGTGCGGATATTGATCGCCGAACTGCCGTTCGTAATGTACGGCGTCAGGTTATAGCGCTCATGATCGTTGGCGTACGACGGCAGCAGCGTTGAGAAGGGATCGTCGAAGCCGCCCACGGTGATCAGGCTTCCATTACTCGTCTGTGCACCATCGTCATTATTGCCGGCGTTCTGAGTAATGAGAGTGCCATTCACCGTCACGTTCGAGGCCTGCGAGCAGCAGCTGAAGCCGATGCCCAGGCGCATTTCGGCGAAAAAGCCGGCAACGGTGGTGTCCAGCGGATTCGCAAAATTGATGGTCGCCGAATCACCGGTGATGGCCGAGAAACCATCAAGGATGCCAACCGTCCGCGCGCCTGCCAGCGCCGGGTTGCTGTACACCACGACCAGGGCCTCTCCATCTTGCGCTGAACTGGCCTCCGTAATGGCGAAGTTGTACAGACCACCCGCGCCAACGTCGATGATGGGCTTAATGATGCTGGTTACATCAGCCCTGCCACCGGTCAGGAAGAAGCCCGGAATGAGTTGGAGCGAGCCCAGGCTGGTAAACGGGCCGACATTGTTCCCGTTCAGCGTAGCGCCGATGCCGGCCATCGAGGTGTTCTGGAACGTCGAGGTGTAAAGATAGGCGGCAAGCACCGTAGAACCGGCCGGCACCGACGCGGAGATCGTGCCCGAGTTGGTGGTCGAACCGAAACCATCGGTCGAGACATCGACGTTTCCATTGAACTGCTGGAACGGGGTCAGCGAGGCGTGCGCGCCACCCAGCGCCAAGCTGGCGACCGCTGCAGCAAGCATCATTCGAATCAGCTTCATGTAGGACTCCCTCCGGGGGATAAATAGTGATTTCGGTACTACCGCGTATCTGATACGCATAGACCGTGCCCGCTGACCATCTGCCGGAAGATTTCTTCAATCCCACCAACCACTTGCCGCCGTCGGTGCGCACCGAGACTGCCGCCGGCTGCGGCTCGGATCGACGCGTTTGTAAACATGTCCGACAGGGTCAATTGGCGGGAGGGTCTCGAAGAAACCCTGGCCGCTCGGAGCACGTGGCGAGCCGCAATGCGGCGCTGCAGCGCCGCACCGCAAATCGCTTGCAGCGCGTGCGGTGCCAGTTCAGGCGGCCTTGCGCGACCCCGTGGGGGAGACTTGCCGGATCCGCAAATCCAGGAGTGTTTCGGCCACCGCGGCCACAACATTGCGCATCTCATTGGCGTCGATCGCGCCGATGCAACCGACCCGGAACGTCTCGACCTGCGTCAGCTTCCCCGGATACAGGATGTAGCCGCGCGCGCGAACGGCGGCGTAGAACGACTTGAAGTCGTAGGCCGGGTCGGCCGGCGCGTGGAAGGTGACGATGATCGGCGCCTGCGCTTCCGCGCGCAGGAACGTTCGAAAGCCGAGCCCCGCCATGCCGGCCACCAGCGTTTCGCAATTGGCGCGGTAGCGCGCGAGGCGCGCTGGCTGGCCGCCCTCGGCCTTGAACTGGTCCACCGCGGCACGCAACGCCGCCACAACGTGCGTCGGCGGCGTATAGCGCCACTGCGTCGTCTTCTCCATGTACACATATTGATCATGCAGGTCCATGGCCAGCGAATGCGCATTGCCGGCGCTGCCCTCGAGCACCTTCCTGCGGACGATGACAAAGCCCATTCCGGGAACGCCTTCCAGGCACTTGCCGCTGGCGGCGACCAACGCATCGAACGGCACCCGGCTCACATCAATCGGCAACGCGGCGAACGAGCTCATCGCGTCGACGATCAGTCCCTTGCTATGCCGAACGCAGGCCTGCGCGATGCCTTCGAGGTCGTTCAGGACGCCAGCGCCAGTCTCACAGTGGACCTGCGCGACGTGGGTGATGGCCGGATCCGCGGCAAGCGCCGCGTCGACCATGGCGCCGGTCGCCGGCTGGTCTTCCGGCACCGGCAGGTCGACTGCCTCGCGGCCCAGGTACTTGCATATCCTGACGACACGCGCGCAGTAGGCGCCATTGTTCGGCACCAGTACCTTGCCGTTGCGCGGAACCACGGTGCCGATCGCCGCCTCGACCGAGAATGTGCCGCTGCCCTGCAGCGGTACACAGGTGTAGTCCGCCTCCCCAGCGACGATATCGACCAGGTCGCGGCGCAGGCTGGCCGTAATCGCGTTGAACGCGACGTCCCATGAACCCCAGTCGCGCAGCATCGCCTGCTTGGTCGCCTGCGAGGTCGTCAGGGGTCCCGGCGTGAGCAGGATCGGTTCATTGCCGACAATCATCGTGATCTCCCTCAGTTCTGCGCGGTGTTGCGCCAAGCCTGCGTGCGCCGAATCAGCCACCATTCGACCGCAAACAGGAACGCGGTGACGACGCCAGACGTGGCGACTATCAGCGTCGCCATCGCGGCGGCTGAACCGATCGCGCCGGCTTCGTCCAGCTGCAATATCGAGATCGATGCCAGCGTCGATTTCGGCGAATACAAGAACACCACCGCCGAGATCGTAGTCATCGCATTGACGAAATAGTATCGGCCGATGTCGAGGATCGACGGCAGGCACACCGGCACGGTCACGCGCCAGAAGGTCTTGTAAAACGGCACTTTCAAAGACGCCGAGACTGACTCGAACTCGCTGTCGATCTGCCTGAGTGCCGTCACCGCCGTCAGGTGGCTCGACGAATAGAAGTGCACGATCGTCGACAGCACAAGGATCGCCATCGTGCCGTACAGGAAGTTGAGTGGATTCGTCGGCAGATTGAAGAAGAGGATGTAGCCGATGCCGAGGACCATGCCGGGGACCGCCATCGGCAGCATCGCCTGGAACCGGATCACGGGCCGCAGGAGGTCCGCACCGCGTGTTTTCTCCAGCCAGTACGCGCCTGCGAAGGTGATCGCGGCCCCGAGCACCGCGCACCAGGCGGCCATCACCAGACTGTTGCGGTAGGCGTGCTCGATTCCGGCTTCCTCGAACCCGTAGGTGTAGTGACTCAGCGTCAACGACAGGTTGTAGGGCCAGAACTTCACCACCGAGCCGTATGCCGCCATGCCAACGACCATCAATAGCAGCGCCGCGATGACGGCCACGAAGACGAGCAGCAACGCGTCGCGCAGCGTGGCCGGGCTCGCCTGGTAGGGCACGCTACGCGCCGTCAGCAAGGCCTGCTGGCGCCGTTGCATCAGGTTGTCGATGACGAAGGCCACGACTGCCGGCAGCAGCAAGACCAGGCCGACGACCGCACCCATCGCGAAATTCTGCTGGCCGATCACCTGCTTGTAGATATCGACCGCAAGCACGCTCGTATTGCCGCCAATCACCTTCGGCACACCGAACTCGGATACCGCCATCGTGAACACCACCATGCAGGCGGAAATCAGGCCGTACTTCGCCCCGGGCAGCGTGATCGTGAAAAACTTGCGGCGCTCTTTCGTGCCGAGCGCGTCGGCGGCCTCGTACAAGCGCGCATCGGACAGCGCGAGGGCCGCCATCAAGATCATGACCGCGTGCGGGAATGACGCGAAGGTCATCGCCAGCACCATGCCGGGCATGCCGTAGATCGACTTCAGGCCGACCCACTCGAGCATGAACTTGAGCGCCCCCTGATTGCCGAACAGGTAGATGAACGAGATCGCGGCAAGCAGCGACGGCGCCAGAATCGGGATCATCGCGAGGTTGCGCCAGAGCCCCTTGAAGGGAATGCAACTGCGCTGGATCGCATAGGCGAAGACGAAGGCCAGCGGCACCGTGACCGCCGTCGTCAACAGAGCGAAGGTCGAGTGTGTTGCGCGTGGACTGGGCGAGCGCCGGCGTCTGGACGTACTGGATGAAGTTGGCCAGGCCGACGAATCCGCCGCTGCGGTCCTCGACGCTGCGCAGCAGGATGATCGCCAGCGGCACCGTCAGGAAGACGAAGAGCGCCACGGCAAGCAGCACCAGCCCGCCACGCGCCGCCAACGCCTCAGACGCCAGCGCGAGGCGCGACGGCGCCGGGCTCATGGATGGGCGCGCGGCTACCGCACTCACAGCCGTTGCCTCATGCGGCGCTAGCCGAGTCGGCGAATACACGCACGCGGTCGACGCGCAGTGCGATTTCGACCTCGCCGCCTTCACGCACCTTGAGGTCGTGCAGTTGGTTCAGGGAATAGGAGATGACAAGCGGCTGACCGATGGCCTCGCAGCGCAGTTCAGCCAGACAGAACGTGCCGAGGTAGTCAATGCGGGCGATGCGGCCGCGCAGCCGGTTCGGCAAGCTCGCAATATCGCCTTCGACATGTCGATCCTCCGGCCGGGTATAGATGCGCACCTTGCGACCGGCAGGGTGCTCATCGACCGGCAACTGCAGTTCGACGTTGCCGACGCGATACCGCCCGGCGCCGAGCGCCTCGCCGCGCAGCACGTTGGCCTTGCCCAGGAAGTCCGCCACAAACGGGGTAGCGGCCCGTTCGTAGACTTCGCTTGGCGTGCCGACCTGGTCGATCTCGCCCTGGTTCATCACGACGACACGGTCGGCCATCGACAAGGCTTCTTCCTGGTCGTGCGTCACCATGATCGTGGTGACGCGCAGCCGGCGCTGCAGCTGCCGGATCTCGCCGCGCAGCCGCTCGCGCACCTTCGCATCCAGCGCTGACAGCGGCTCGTCGAGCAACAGCAGGCTCGGCGAGGTGGCAAGTGCACGCGCCAGCGCGACGCGCTGCTGCTGGCCGCCCGACATCTGGCTCGGGTATTTGCGACCGGCGTCCGAAAGCCCCACCAGCGCCAGCAGTTCCCGCACTCGTGACTCGATCTCCGCTTTCGCCTTGCGGCGATTGACCAGCCCGTAGGCGACGTTGTCCGCGATCGTCAGGTTGGGGAACAACGCGTACGACTGGAACACGATGCCGTAGTCACGCGCCGCCGGCGGCGCGTGCGAGACATCGCGGCCGTTTTGCAGGATGCGGCCGCGTGTCTGCCGCTCCAGCCCGGCGATGATCCTCAGCAGCGTGGTCTTGCCGCAGCCCGACGGACCGAGAAAGCAGACGAGCTCGCCCGGTGGAATGACCAGGTCGATCGACTTAAGCGCAACGAAGTCGCCGAAGGCCTTGTGGACGCCTTCCAAACGCAGGGCTTCGGCTGCCGGCTCAGTGCTCATCGATGCTCGGACAAGAGTACGCCGGGTTGAACGCCTCCAGCGTTCGAACCCGGCGCATCATGCGGGCGGCAGTGCCGGCCCGAACGGCTTACTTCGGCGCGGCCTTCGAGTCGTAGCGCTTGCTCCATTCCGCGAGAATCTTGTCGCGGTTGGCGGCGGCCCAAGCAAAGTCGTTCTTCACCAGCCGGCTGGCGTAGTCGGCCGGCACGTTCGGCAGCGGTTTGGACATTGCCGGCACGGCGACAATGGCAAAGTTGTTGGCATACAGCGCCATCGCCTCGTCCGTGACCGACCAGTCAAGGAGTTTCTTCGCGGCATCCATGTTCTTGGTGCCCTTGACGATGCCGCTCGCTTCCAGATCCCAGCCCAGCCCTTCCTTCGGGAACACCAGATCGATCGGCGCGCCGCGCGCCTTCTCGCGGTTGGCGCGGTACTCGAACGAGATGCCGACGACATACTCGCCCGCTGCCGCCGCCGCGCAGGGGCGCGACCCTGAGTGCATGTACTGCGCAATGTTCTCGTGCAGCCCGTCCATGAACGCCCAACCGTCCTTCTCACCCCACAGCTGCAGCCACGCGGTGACGTCGAAGAATCCGGTCCCCGATGACGCCGGATGCGGCATCACGACTTGGCCCTTGTAGACCGGCTTGGTCAGGTCTTTCCAGGTCTCGGGCTTCGGGATGTTGCGCTTGGCCGCCTCGACTGTGTTGAAGCAGATGGTCGCGCCCCAGACGTCCATCCCGACCCATGCGGGCGGATTCTTTGGATCACGATACTGTGCCGATAGCCGATTCAGTCCGGGCGGCGCGTATGGCGTCAGCATTCCTTCCTTGTCGAAGACCGCCATGCTGGTGGCCGCGACACCCATGATCACATCCGCCTTGGGATTGGCCTTCTCGGCCAGCAGTTTGGCGGTGATGATGCCGGTCGAGTCGCGCACCCAGACGATCTCGATGTTCGGATTGGCCTTCTCGAACCCGGCCTGGTAGGCCTTGAGCTGATCGGTCTCGAGCGCCGTGTAGACCGTCAACTGGGTCTTCTGCGCGCTCGCGCCGACGGCGACTCCCGCCAGCACGGCGGCTGCGAGCACCTTGCCGGCGATGGTTAACAGTTTCATCGACTCCTCCTTAGGGCCCCGTACGGAAATGTGTAGCCGTTCGTCACAGGACGGAAACGAACAACCCGCAAAACTAGCGCATGCGCTTGACGCTTCGGTGACGGATCGGCACGAGGCTGTGGTTACCCCGGCCCGAGCGCAGGCAGTCTACGCAGCGGCAAAAATCGATGTCAATTGTTTTTTGCAGATTGTTAACAATTTCGTGTAATCTTGCGGCGATGAGCGCTATCGTCAACGTCGTACCTCACCCGACCATCGCCCTGCTGCGCGCCAACTCGCTTGCGACCGCAGCGCAGCAGGAGATCGAACGGATGATTCTCGAAGGCGAAATCGTGCCAGGCGCGAAGCTTACGGAGGCCTGGCTGTCGGAGCGGCTCGGTGTCTCGCGCGGACCGATTCGCGAGGCGTTTCGCATGCTCGAGGAAGCCGGACTGGTGCGACAGGAAAAGAACCGCGGTGTATTTGTGCGCGATATTCCGCACGAAGAAGCCGCTGAAATCTACGACCTGCGAGCGGCGATGGATGAACTGGCCGGACGTCGGCTCGCGGAGACCATCACCCCGGCGCAGATGAAGACGCTGCGCGCGATCGCCGACCGGATGGAACAGGCGGTGAAGGCCGACGACCGCGACGGGTATCACATGCTGAATCTGCAGTTTCATGATCGCCTGGTCGAATTTGCCGGCAACCGCAAGATGGCGGCCATTTACGGCAAGCTAGTCAAGGAACTCGCCTTGTATCGGCGGCGTAATCTCGTGGACGGCGCGGTGCTGCCGCATTCGGCGGCCGAGCATCGCGCGATACTGAAGGCGATTGCCTCGGGCGACGCCGAACAGGCCGGCAAGGCGATGTACGACCACGTCATCGAAAGCAAGGCGCGCGCACTGAACGCTGCTGCGTTCCCTCAGCCCTCGCGGGCGCGGGCCGGACGAAAAGGATAGTCGCACCGTGTTCGAAGTGAACGGTCGTCGCTATGCGGCGCCACTCAAGCCCACCGTCGTCATCTGCGTCGACGGCTGCGAGCCCGACTACATCGCGCAGGCCGTGGCCGGCGGCCACATGCCCTGGATGAAGCGCGTGCTCGCCGAAGGCACGGCGCTGGTCGGCGACTGTGTGGTGCCGAGCTTCACGAATCCGAACAATTTGTCGATCGTCACCGGCGCACCGCCCTCGGTGCACGGCATCTGCGGCAATTACCTGTTCGACGTGGCGAGCGGCACCGAGGTCATGATGAACGACCCGAAGTGGCTGCGGGCACCGAGCATCCTCGCGGCGCTGGCAGACGGCGGCGCCGCAGTTGCGGTGATCACCGCCAAGGACAAGCTGCGCCGACTGCTCGGACACCGGATGAAGGGCATCTGCTTCTCGTCGGAGAAGGCGGACCAGGCGAGTATCGCGGAAAACGGCATCGACAGCGTGTTGCCGCTGGTCGGCATGGCGGTGCCCGACGTCTACAGCGCCGAGCTGTCGGAATTCGTTTTCGCCGCAGGCGCGCGTCTGCTCGAGACGAAGCGCCCGATGTGATGTACCTGTCGACGACCGACTACGTGCAGCACAAGCACGCACCGGGCGATCCGGATGCCAACCGCTTCTACGCGATGCTCGACCGCTACCTCGCGCGGCTCGACACGCTGGGAGCGGTCGTCGCGCTTACCGCCGACCACGGCATGAATGCGAAGACCAAGCTCGACGCCAGCCCGAACGTGATCTTCCTGCAGGACCTACTGGACGAGTGGCTCGGCCGCGAACGCGCGCGCGTGATCCTGCCGATCACCGATCCCTACGTCGTGCACCACGGCGCGCTCGGTTCGTTCGCGACGATCTACCTGCCGGCCGACGTGGTCGGTGACGTCGCGGAACGCTTGCGCGGCCTGCTCGGCATCGAGGTCGTGCTGACACGCGACGAGGCCGCAGCGACGCTTCGAGCTGCCGGCCGACCGCATCGGCGACCTGGTCGTCGTTTCCGAGCGCAGTGTGGTCCTCGGCACCGGCCACGCGCGGCACGACCTGTCCCAGCTCGAATTGCCGCTGCGTTCGCACGGCGGCATCTCGGAGCAGCGCGTGCCGATCATCCTGAACCGGCGCATCGAAGGCCTCGATGCGAATCGACGCTGGCGCAATTTCGATGTGTTCGACCTCGCGCTCAACCACGCCCAGTCATGAACGCCCCCCTGTCCGCTCCGCGTCGCGAGACACTGCGCATCGCCGGCGAGAAGGTGGCGACCGAACGCAGCTTCGAGGTGCGCTATCCGTACACCGGCGACGTCGTCGCCACCGTGCCGAAGGCGACCGTCGACGATGTCCGCCGCGCGATATCGGCGGCGCGCGACTACCGGGCCCGCCTGACGCGCTACGAACGCTATCGGATCCTGATGAAGGCGGGCGAGATCATCGCCGGCCGCCGCGACGAGATCGCCCGCATGATCACGCTCGAGTCCGGTCTGTGCCTGAAGGACACGTTGTACGAGGTGGGCCGCGCATCGACGTGCTGCTGTTCGCCGCCAACCAGGCACTGGTCGACGACGGCCAGGTGTTCTCGTGCGACCTGACACCGCACGGCAAGAGCCGCAAGGTCTACACCTTGCGCGAGCCGCTGCAGGGCGTCATCGCGGCGATCACGCCGTTTAACCACCCGCTGAACCAGGTGATCCACAAGGTCGCACCGGCCGTGGCGACCAACAACCGCGTCGTGCTCAAGCCGAGCGAGAAGACGCCGCTGGCCGCCTACGTGCTTGCCGACGTGCTGTACGAGGCCGGCCTGCCGCCGCCGATGCTGTCGGTCGTCACCGGCGATCCGCGCGAGATTGCCGACGAGCTGCTGACGCATGCCGACGTCGACCTCGTCACGTTCACCGGCGGCGTCGCGGTCGGCAAGTACATCGCCGCCCAGGCCGTCTACAAGCGGCAGGTGCTCGAACTCGGCGGCAACGATCCGATCATCGTGATGGACGATGCCGACATCGAGGAAGCCGCGACGCTGGCGGCGAGCGGCTCGTACAAGAACTCGGGCCAGCGCTGCACCGCGGTCAAGCGCATGCTGGTACACGGGGCGGTGGCCGCGGACTTCGTCGAGCGACTGGTGGCGAAGACCCGGGCCATCAGGTACGGCGACCCGCTCGACCCGGCGACCGACATGGGAACCGTCATCGACGAGGCGGCGGCGGTCGAATTCGAGCGCCGCGTGAACGAGGCGGCGCAGGCGGGCGCCCGCCTGCTGGTCGGCAACGAGCGGTGTGGGGCTCTGTACGCGCCGACAGTGGTCGACCATGTGCAACCGGAGATGCGGCTCGTCAAGGAGGAGACCTTCGGCCCGGTCTCGCCGGTCATCCGTTTTGTGTCGCTCGACGAAGCGATCGCTATCGCGAACTCGACCGCGTACGGTCTGTCATCTGCCGTCTGCACGAACCGGCTGGATGTCATCACGCGTTGCATCACCGAGCTGAACGTCGGGACCGTGAACGTGCGTGAAGTGCCGGGTTACCGGCTGGAACTGACGCCTTTCGGTGGAATCAAGGACTCAGGCCTGGGGTACAAGGAAGGTGTCCAGGAAGCGATGAAGAGCTTCACGAACGTCAAGACGTACTCCTTGCCGTGGTGACGCAGCGTAAGACGTGATTTGCAGTACGGCCGAACGGCCGCCATGGAGGTAACGACCGCAATTGACGACCCTGCTGAATCTGCTGGCCGCAATCGCCCTGCTGGTCTGGGGCACGCACATCGTCCGCACCGGCGTGCTGCGGGTCTACGGCGCCGCGCTGCGCAAGTTCCTCACGCGCAGCATGAACGGCCGCGCGACCGCCTTCTTCGCGGGCCTCGGCGTGACGGGACTGCTGCAGAGCTCGACCGCGACCGCCCTGCTCACGTCGTCGTTCGTGGCCCAGGGCCTGCTGACGACCTCGGCCGCGCTGGCCGTGATGCTGGGCGCCGATGTCGGCACCGCCGTGATGGTGCAGGTCTTCGCGCTCGACCTGCGCTGGCTCGCGCCGCTGGCGATCGTCGTCGGCGTCATCGTGTACCTGTCACGCCGCAACGAGCGCGCCGGCCAGATCGGCCGCATCGTGCTCGGCCTGGGCGTGATGATCCTCGCGCTGCAGCTGATCACGGCCGCGACCGCGCCGCTGGCCCATGCAGCCGGCGTCAAGACGCTGCTCGCGCAGCTGTCCGGCGACATGCTGCTCGACGTGCTGATCGGCGCGCTGTTCGCGGTGCTGTCCTACTCGAGCCTCGCCGTCGTGCTGCTGGTCGCCACGCTGGCGGCGTCGCACGTGCTGCCGCTGCACGTGGCGCTGCCGCTGGTGCTCGGCGCCAACCTCGGCAGCGGCCTCCTGGCGCTGCTGACGACGATGAAGTCCGACGCGGTGACGCGCCGCGTGCCGCTCGGCAACTTCGTCTTCAAGGCGGTCGGCCTCGTTCTGGCGCTGGCGCTGCTGCCGTTCGTCATGCCGATGGCTGCTCGGCGTGCGGCTCGAGCCCGGAACGCTGGTGGTCTGCCTTCCATCTCGCCTTCAACCTGCTGCTCGCGTTGACGTTCATCCAGTTCACCGGCCGGGTCGCTCGACTCACCGAGCGCTGGCTGCCGGACGTCCGCAGCCCGGAGGCCGCTGGGACAGCCGCGCTATCTCGACCCGGTCGCGCTCGCCACGCCGCCGCTGGCGCTCGGCAACGCGGCGCGCGAAGCGATCCGGCTCGCCGATACCGTGCAGGACATGCTCGACGGCCTGCTGACCGTGCTGCGAACCAACGACACGCAACTCGCCGAATCGCTGCGACGGCGCGACGACGAGATCGACCGGCTGTATTCGGCGATCAAGCGCTACCTGGCGCAGATCAGCCGCGAGGCGCTCGACGCCGGCGAATCGCGCCGTTGGACCGAGGTCATCCAGTTCACGATCAACATGGAGCACGTCGGCGACATCATCGAGCGCGGCCTGCTCGACGTCGCCGAACGGAAGATCCGCCACGGCCTGTCGTTCTCCGAGGCCGGCATCGCCGGAGATCACCGACCTGCACGCGCGGCTGGTCGCCAACCTGCAGTTGGCCGTGGCGGTGTTCCTCAACGGCGATCTGAAGTCGGCGCAGTCGCTGATGTCGGAGAAGGTTGCGTTCCGCGAACTCGAGATGCGCTACGCGGACCAGCACCTGTTGCGGCTTTCCGACAACACGCGCCAGTCGATCGAGACCAGTTCGCTGCACCTGGACCTGCTGGCGGACTTCAAGCGCATCAATTCGCTGTTCTGCTCCGTGGCCTACCCGATCCTCGAGTCGGCCGGTGTGCTTTCGAAGACGCGCGTGCTGGGCGAGCCAGCCAACGCTGTTCGACCCCAACGAACCGCGTACGACCTAATGGCGCTGACTCTCGACGACATCGAGCGCCTGTATGTCGCCAAGGGCGATCGGATGTACACCGGCGAGCCCGTCACTCAGCTGCAGCACGCACTGCAGTCGGCTGACCTGGCCGAACGGGCCGGAGCGAGCGAACGAACTGGTGCTGGCAGCGTTCCTGCACGACCTCGGGCACCTGATCAACGACCAGGGCGAAACTCCGACGCTGCGGGGCGTCGACGATCGCCACGAGTACGTCGCCCTGCCCTTCCTGCGCGACCTGTTCGACGATGCCGTGCTGCAGCCGATCCGCCTGCACGTCGATGCCAAGCGCTACCTGTGCGCGCGCGGCGACGGCCGCTTGAGCGGCGCCGAGTACTGGACCGCGCTGTCGGCCGACTCGAAGCGCAGCCTGGAACTGCAGGGCGGCATCTTCATCGACGAGCGAGGCTGACGCCTTCATTCGCCAGCCGTTCGCCGCCGACGCCGTCGCAGCTGCGTCATGGGACGATCTGGCCAAGTCGGCCGACGCCGAGCACGCCACCGCTCAAGCGCTATCTCGGGCTGGCCGAACGCCTGCGGCTGCGCTGAGGCCGCAGACGGGGGCATCGGCGAGCGGCGATAATCCGCGCCACTGCTAGCGCCGCCGCTGCGGCGCCGTTCCGAGGAACTCCAATGAAGAGCCTGACCCTGTCGGCCGCCGCCCTGGCATTGCTGATCACGAGCTGTTCAAAGTCGCCTGAAGTCCAGGCCCCCGCCGCCGTCACCGGCAAAGGCCGAGATTGCGTGGGTGCGACCGGCGGCCATGACCGACGTCGACCGCGCCTTCGACCAGGCGAAGTCAAGCAACCAGCCGGTGTTCCTGTTCTGGACCGCGGACTGGTGCCCGCCGTGCAATCAGGTCAAGAGCACGATTTTCACGCGACCGGACTTCATCGAGAAGTCGCGTTCCTTCGTGCCGGTGTACGTCGGATGGCGATACGCCGAGCGGACAGGCACTGGGCAAGCGCTTCAGCGTCGGCGGCTATCCGACGATGGTGCTGTTGCGGCCGGACGGCAGCGAGATCACTCGCCTGGCCGGCTCGGTCGAACCTGCCAAGTACATGCAGGTGCTCGACTACGGAATCGCCGGCGGCTCGTCCGCACGCGAGGCGCTGGCTTCCGCGCTGTCCGGAAAGCCGGTCGGCGCTGAGGACTGGCGCTTGCTGGCCTTCTACTCGTGGGAAACCGATGAGCAGCAGATGGTGCCAAAGGAGGAAGTTCCGGCGACGCTGATCAGGCTGGCGCAGACCTGCCCGGCCGATCAGCGCGAGGCCGTCTTCGCGGCTCACCCTGCAGGCGCATCGCTTCGTCGGCGACTGCCAAGGGCGAGGTCAAGCCCGCCGCCGACAATGCCGACGCGCTGGCGAGCGTGCGCAGCATGCTGGCGCGACCGGAACTGGTGCGCGAGCATTACGACCTAGTCGCGGGCTACGCCGCCGACGACATCGTCGGCTACACACGGCGCCCAAGTCGACGCGAGCGCGACGAACTGATCGCCGCATGGACGGCGGCGCTCGACAGGCTCGTCGCCGACCCGACGCCTGTCCAACGGCGGCCGCATCTGGGCGCTGGGTCGGCAAGGTGGATCTGGCGCGGCTCGACAACAAGTCCGGTCCGCTGCCCGCAGCCACTCGCAGCGCAAGTGACGCAGCGCAGGTCGCGCGGGCCGACCGCGAGACCACCGACCTCAACGAGCGTCAGTCGGTCATCACCAGCGCCGGCGCGGTGCTGGCCGACGCCGGGCTGCTCGATGAATCCGATGCGCTTGCTGTCGGTGGAACTGGACGCGCTCGCATTCACCCTACTACTACATGCTCGGACTGGCCTCCAACGCCCGCAAGCGCGGCACGCCGGAAAGCAAGGTCGCCGCGATCGAGTGGGCACGCCAGGCCTACGAGACGTCCAAGGGTCCAGCGACGCGCCTGCAATGGGGCGGCGCGCTACGTCAACTACCTGCTCGAACTGACCCCGGCAGGACGCCCGTCGCATCGAGAAGGCGGCAGCGGCCAGGTCGTCGGGCGAAGCGGCGGCGAACCCGGATGCATTCTCGGCGCGACAGCCGCAGTTCGCTGGAGCGCCTGAGCCAGCGCACTGCAGAAGTGGAACAAGGACGGCAAGCATGACGCGACGCTCGCCCGCCTGCACGAGAAGATGGCCGCGCCATGCAGCGCCGAGACGCTGACTCCCGCGGACCGCGACCGCCTGTGCGCGCACTCTTCGCGCCGGCCAGGCGGTGCCTGAGCACGCCGTGGACCGCCGCCGCTACAGCGCGGCGCTGACGCGCGCCGAGGAGCGCGAGTTCGTGCCGTTCGCGCACGAACTGATCGGCATTGCGTTCGCGACGATCCGCCGCTATTTCCTGACGGGCACCGCGGTCGTCACCAAGACAGACGCCTCAGCCCGGTGACGCTCGCCGACCGCAACGCCGAGACGGCGATGCGATCGCTGATCGAGCAGCGCTATCCGGACCACGGCGTCGTCGGCGAAGAGCACGGCACCAAGGCGGGAGCGCCGCTACCGCTGGGTGCTCGATCCGGTCGACGGCACGCGCGCCTTCATCACCAACTGCTTCCTGTTCGGCACGCTGATCGCGCTCGAACGCGACGATGGCGCCGGCTTCCGGCCGGTGCTCGGCGTGATCGCGCATTCGGCGCGCCGGCCTGGCGCTGATCGGCCATGGCCAGCGCTGCACGCTGTATGCCAGCGACGGCTCGACGCGGCCGGTCCGTGTGCGCCCATGCGCACGGCTCGCGGATGCGACGGTGCTCGCGACGACGCACTGGACCACCGGCGAACAGCGCGGCGCGGCGAAACTGACCGCATCGAGACGATCATTCGCGCAGCGAAGCTCTATCGCACGTGGGGCGACTGCTTCGGATACTTCGCGCTCGCGACGGCCGGCGCCGACCTGATGCTCGACCCGACGCTGGCCCACTGGGACGTCGCCGCGATCGTTCCGGTCGTCGAGGCGCGCCGGCGGCGTGGTCACGCAGTTGGACCGGCGGTGATCCCCTGGCGGAGCTGTCGCTGATCGCCAGCGCGGGCGATCTGCACGACGAAGTCCTGCAACTACTGCACGGCAGCACGAACTAGCCTTCAATCGGCCGTCCCGTGCGGAGCGGGGACTCGCCCGCGCCACCGGTCCGCCGACTGCAGCACCAGTTCGCTCAGCGAACGGGACTGCTGCATCGTTTCGCGTTGCCAGCGCGCATCGTTGCCCCCGGTGCGGACCCAGCGCTCAATTTCGTCGAGCGCATCGACCGAACCCAGTTCGCGCGCGTGCGGGCGACATGCCTCCAACGTACGTCCGACTGCGATGTGCAACGGCGTCGAATCGCCGGTGATGCTATCCAGCACTTGCCCCTCGAGCCCGAAGCGGCAGGCCTGGAAACGGTTGTAGTTGTAGGCGAGATAGATGTCCTCGGTGACCGTGTCGTCGTGTTCCAGCAGCATGCGACAGATCGCCTGCAGGTAGGCTGCAAGCGCAGCCGCCCGCTCGACCGTCAGTGGCGTATCGAACACACGAACTTCGATCGTCCCGTACTCGGGCTTTGGGCGGATGTCCCAGTAGAAGTCCTTCATGCTCTCGACGACGCCGAGCCGGCGCAGCTTCTCGAAGAATTGCTCGAATGCCGGCCAGTCTGTGAGGAACGGCGCACGGCCCGACAGTGGGAAGGCAGAGATGCTGTTCAGGCGCGAACAGTCGAATGACGTGTCGACGCCCTGAAAGTAGGGGCTGCTCGCCGCCAGTGCTATGAACTGGGGAATGTAGGTCGAAAGCCGGTGCAGCAACCGCATGGCCTGCGTGCCGTCTTCGCAGCCGATGTGGACGTGCTGCCCGAATACGGTGAACTGCTTGGCGAGGTAGCCATAGAGCCCGGCCACATGGCGAAAGCGCGGGCGATCGTAGATCTGCCGGTCGTACCAGCGCTGAAACGGATGCGCGCCGCCACCGGCCACTTCGATATCCAGCCGGTCGGCGCCGACCACCAGCGTGTCGCGCATCGCGATCAGCTCGGCGACGCAGCGGCGCGTAGACCGTGTGCACTGACGTGCTCACTTCGAGCATGCTTTCGGTGATCTCGGGCTTGATGTCACCCGGGAAGGGCTTGCGGGTCACGAGCGCGATCAGGTCGGAAGCGGCGCGCGTCAGGTCACCCGTGCGCCGGTCGATCAGCTGCAGTTCGAGCTCGACACCGACCGATAGCGCCTGCGAGGCCTTGAAATCGAGGATGCTTTCACTCATCGGCCGCTCTGCAGGTCAGTCACATGCGATTCGCGCAGCGCAGCCGCCTGCCTCATGGCTCCTCCCTCGCCTCGCCGCTGGCCCGCAACGCGTACACCAGCGTCAGCGTTCCGACGATCTGGAAGATAATGACGCCGGCAAGCAACACCGCGCCAGCCTGCGCGCCCAGTTGCGGATCGAACTGCGTCACCTGCTGCGTCAGCATCAGCGCGATGGCCGACATCGGCAGCAGCCCAAGCCCGATGAGCAGCCCCTTGCGCCACACGATGCCGGTCAGCGGCGCCAGCACGCCGACCGCCGTCACCTTGCACGCCGTACGCGCCAGCACCAGGCGAGCGCCGGCAGACCCGGCGTTGAGCAGAACGCCGAGATCGACCGTGGCCGCCGACAAGGCAAAGAACAGCATCAGGGCCAGCGCCGAAACCAGTCCGAAATCGCCGCCCGCGAAGCGGCGTCCGCGGTCGAATGTCCGCACGAAGGCGCCGCAGGCCAGCGAGGCGAGCAGCGGCGAAAGCCGCAGCGCGAGCGCGGAGGCGAAGACGATCCACACGACGGCCAGCATCAGCGTGAGCTGCGCCGCACGATCACGCCCGACAAATCCCGCGACGAGAAGAAGGATGCGCGCCCCGAGTGCGGCCAGCGCGAGCGAACCCGCGATCAGGTAGAGCGGATGCAGCAGGTAGTCATCGAGCAGGCCGCGCGTCTCGACGCGGGCCCAGGCAAGTAGCAGAGTCGACAGCACCACCGCATATATCGAGTTCAGCGCGGTCAGCAGCAGAACGCGCTCCGTGACCTGTCCCTGGGACCGAGCCTCGCGCGTGACCGCCAGCACCACCGCCGGCGACGTCGACATGCTGACCGTGGCAATCAGCGCGGACGGCAACGGCGCAAGGTCGAGCCAGCGCAGGACCGCGAAGACGACGGCAAACGTCAGCCCGCTTTCCAGCACGCTCGCGCCGAGCAAGTGCGGGATTGCGGCGCAGCCAGCCGAACGAGACGCGCTGGCCCAAGTCGAAGGAGATGATCGCAGCCGCGAATTCCAGCGAAAAGCGCAGCGTCGGGATCGGAAGCTGCTCCATGTTCAAGCGCCTGCAACAGATAACCACCGGCACCGAAACATGCGCCCGCGGCGAGATATCCGAGCAAGCCGCGGCGCGCTGAGCCAGCGGGCCGCCACCTCGCCGAACGCCGCCGCCAGCAGCGCGAGCGCCGCCACCGCAACGGCAGCCGGAAATGCAGGTGGCCAATCAGGCAGGAAGGTGAGATCCATGGGAGCCGATTGTGATGCACCGCGTCATACCGCCGGAAGTTCGGAGCCCGCGTCGGGCGTAGCGCACGATGCAAGGCGGGACTGTGGCAGAGTGCCACGCGTTTGACGCGCCGGCCAGCCAACTGACCTTAGCGTTCGCAAGCGGGCCTCGGAATCCCGGAAATTGCCTACGTGGAACTACGAACGAATGGTCGTGACGACGGTGCCATCGGCGGCTGCCGAGCAGATAGCACGCGGCAATTTCTGAACCGATTCGATCCATGCGTAGCCCGCAGCGCGGTCGGCCTCGTCAACCCCCACGCGCGCACGCCGCCCCGCATCGCTAGAACGGGATGTCTTCGTCCATGTCGGCGATGTTGGTCGCCGGCTTGGCTGCCGGCGCGGGACGCGCTCCGCCGGAACGGGCCGGCGCCGGCGCTCGTGTCTCGTCACCGCCTTCAAGCTCGGCTCCGCCGCCCATCCCTTCGCGCGAACCGAGCAACTGCATGTTCTCGGCCACGACTTCGGTCGTGTACTTGTCGTTGCCGTCCTTGTCCTGCCACTTGCGGGTGCGAAGGCGGCCTTCGACATAGACCGGGCGACCCTTGCGCAGGTATTCACCGGCAATCTCGGCCAGCCGGCCGAAGAACGCGACGCGGTGCCACTCGGTCTCTTCCTGTTGCTGGCCGGAGGCATCCTTGTAGCGTCGCGTCGTCGCGATCGAAACATTCGTTATGGCAGCTCCATCGGCGGTGTACCGTGTCTCGGGATCGCGCCCGAGATTGCCGATCAGAATCACTTTGTTGACGGATGCCATGAGGTTCTCCTTCGGAGGCGGGGACCCCGGTTTCAGCGCGGCGGCTGATGCGGGTCCGGGAGCGATGAGCTTTGTGGCTATAGTAACAAGTTCGCCTCTCGCAGTTCGCCTCCCCGATGGACGAAATCCGCATCCGCGGCGCCCGCACCCACAACCTCAAGAGCATCGACCTCGATCTGCCGCGCCAGCGGCTCATCGTCATTACCGGTCTTTCGGGCTCCGGCAAGTCGTCGCTGGCATTCGACACGCTCTACGCCGAGGGCCAGCGGCGCTACGTCGAGTCGCTGTCGGCCTACGCACGGCAGTTCCTGCAACTGATGGAGAAGCCGGACGTTGACCTGATCGAAGGCCTGTCGCCGGCTATCGCGATCGAGCAGAAGGCGTCCTCGCACAACCCACGTTCGACGGTCGGCACAGTGACCGAGATTCACGATTACCTGCGGTTGCTGTTCGCCCGGGTCGGCACCCCGTACTGTCCTGACCACAAGGTGCCACTGCAGTCGCAAAGCGTCTCGCAGATGGTCGATGCGACGATCACGCTGCCGGAGGACTCCAAGGTCCTCGTGCTTGCACCGGTGGTGCGCGAGCGCAAGGGCGAGTTCGTCGAGTTCTTCGACGATATGCAGGTGCAGGGCTTTGTGCGCTTTCGCATCGACGGCGCGGTGGTCGAAGCCGACAGCGTGCCACCGCTGGCAAAGAATGAGAAACATTCCCTCGACGTGGTGGTCGACCGCCTGAAGGTGCGTGCGGATGCCAAGCAAAGGCTGGCCGAGTCGTTCGAGACCGCACTGCGGCTGGCGGACGGGCGTGCGTTGCTGCTCGACCTCGATAACGGACAGGAGATCGCTTTCTCGAGCCGCTTCGCATGCCCGGTGTGCAGCTACTCGCTGGCTGAGCTGGAACCGCGTCTCTTCTCGTTCAACAATCCGATGGGCGCGTGCGAAGCCTGTGACGGCATCGGCACCGTCGAGTACTTCGACGAACAGCGCGTCGTCGCGCACCCGGAGCTCGCGCTCGCCAGTGGAGCGATCAAGGGCTGGGATGCGCGCAACCAGTACTACCACCAGATGCTGGTCACCGTTGCGCAGCATTACGGCTTCGATCTCAACCAGCCATTCGACCAGCTGCCGGAATCGGCGCAGAAGGTGATCCTGCACGGCTCCGGCGAGACCGAGATTCCTTTCACCTACACGAACGAGCGCGGCCGCAAGATGGTGCGTCGGCACCCCTTCGAAGGCGTGATTCCGAGTCTCGAGCGACGGCTGCGAGAGACGGATTCGCTGGTCGTGCGTGACGAGCTTTCCAAGCTCCGCAGCCAGCGCGCCTGTCCTGTCTGCGAGGGATCGCGACTGCGACGCGAAGCGCGCAATGTCTTCATCGGCGAGGGCGATCAGCAGCGCGGCATCTGGCAGATCTCCGCTGCACCGCTGGCAGAGGCGTCCAAGTACTTCGAGTCGCTCACTTTTACCGGTGCGAAGAAGGAAATCGCCTCCAAGATCGTCAAGGAAATCGGTTCGCGGCTGCACTTCCTGGTCAATGTCGGACTCGACTACCTGTCGCTCGATCGCTCCGCCGATACGCTGTCGGGCGGCGAGTCGCAGCGCATACGGCTCGCCTCGCAGATCGGATCCGGCCTCACCGGGGTGATGTACGTGCTGGACGAACCGTCGATCGGGCTGCACCAGCGCGACAACGACCGACTGATCGGGACACTGAAACACCTGCGCGATCTCGGCAACAGCGTGATCGTCGTCGAGCACGACGAGGACGCGATCCGCGCCGCCGACTACATCGTCGACATGGGGCCGGGGGCTGGCGCGCACGGCGGCGAGGTGGTCGCCTGCGGCACCCTCGACGAGATCGTGACGAACAGTAAGTCGCTCACCGGCCAGTACATGGCGGGCCGACGTCAGATCGAGATCCCCGCCGACCGCACGCCGCCTTTCACACATTGGCTCAAACTGATCGGCGCACAGGGCAACAACCTGAAGAACGTCACGCTGGACCTGCCAATCGGCCTGCTGACCTGCATCACCGGTGTCTCGGGCTCGGGCAAGTCGACGCTGGTCAACGACACGCTGTATGCCGCCGTTGCGCGCCACCTGTACGGCTCGGCGGCCGAGCCGGCCCCGTACACGATGATCGAAGGACTCGAGCACGTGGACAAGGTGATCAGCGTCGACCAGAGTCCGATCGGCCGCACGCCGCGCAGCAACCCGGCGACGTACACCGGACTCTTCACTCCGATCAGGGAACTCTTTGCCGAGACACCGACCGCGCGCGAGCGCGGCTATGAGGCTGGCCGCTTCTCGTTCAACGTGAAGGGTGGACGCTGCGAGTCCTGCCAGGGCGATGGTGTCATCAAGGTCGAGATGCACTTCCTGCCGGACGTCTACGTGCCCTGTGACGTCTGTCACGGCAAGCGCTACAACCGCGAAACACTCGAGGTGCACTACAAGGGTCGCAACGTCGCCGAGGTGCTCGACCTGACTGTCGAAGACGCCTTCGAGTTCTTCAACGCCGTGCCGACCATCGCCCGCAAGCTGCAGACGCTGCTCGACGTGGGTCTCGGCTATGTGCGGCTTGGCCAGAGCGCGACGACTCTGTCGGGCGGTGAAGCCCAGCGCGTCAAGCTCTCGCTCGAGCTCTCGAAGCGCGACACCGGGAAGACGCTCTACATCCTCGATGAGCCGACGACCGGATTGCACTTCCACGACATCGCACTGCTGCTCAAGGTGCTGCACCAGTTGCGCGATGCCGGCAATACGGTGGTCGTCATCGAACACAACCTTGACGTGATCAAGACCGCCGACTGGGTGGTCGACCTCGGACCTGAAGGTGGCGACGGCGGCGGTCGTATCATCGCGGCCGGACCGCCCGAGCAGATCGTCGCCAGTGCAGAAAGCCATACCGGCACATACCTCGCGCCGGTGCTCACGCGGCGGCGCAGGAAGCGCGCCGCCTAGTCCGAATTAGAACCTGATCGTCCCCAACACTTGTACATCGCCGCCGGCGGGACGCAGCACGACCGCCTCGCCCACGGCAGTCGGGCGTCCCGTGAGGGCCGAGATGTTGACCTGGTGCGTGACCAGCACCAGCACTCCGGGGCCGTTCCACTCCGCAATGCGCGCGCTCAGCGCGCGCGTCTGCCGCCCCGCGTCGGAACGACTTTCGAAGAACGAGTTCAACGCTTCAACGAACACCACTTGCAGGCGCGGGAAGGCCAGTCGAGCGGTGTCCGCAGTTCGACACCAACGGCTCGATTCGACGCGCGTCACCGCGACACCCTGCTCGGCCAGCTTCCGCCCCATCGCAGCCGCCTGCGCCCGCCCTGTCTCGGACAGGTTGCGCTGCGTTGCACAGTCGTCAAGCCGGAAGCCGGGAGGATCGCCGAGGCCAGGCAGCGTCTCGGCGTGGCGGACGATCAACACAGTCCCGGATTCGCGAAGCGCGGCCCAGGCAGCCTCTTCTGCGCTCGCCTCGACGACGGCGACCAGTGCAACCGCCACCGCTGCGAACACGCGAAGGAGTCGCATCATCGCTCCAGCAACCGTTCCTCGGCCTGCTCGAGCGACTCGGGCACGCCGCGCAGCACGATCACATCGCCAACCTGCAGTGTCATCTCGGGACTCGGATCCGCGCCACGAATCCCACGCCGGCGAACAGCGGTAACCTCGGCTCCCAACCCTTCCAGACGGAGATCCGCCAGCCGTTTGCCGATCGCTAGAGCACCGGCATCGATCGGCACCGAATGCAATCGCTCATGGGACTCGCCTTCGGGCGACAGGTCTTCGTCGCCGGTGCCATGGAAGTACCCGCGCAGCAGGCGATAGCGCTGGTCACGCGCCTCGCGCACACGCCGGACCACGCGTCCCACCGGCACGCCGAGCAGCACCAGCGCATGGGACCCCAGCATGAGGCTGCCCTCGATGACCTCCGGCACAACTTCGGTGGCACCGGCCTGCATCAGCTTGTCGAGATCGTGGTCATCCTGCGTCCGCACAATGACCGCAAGATTCGGCCGCAATTCATGGGCGTGGTGCAGCACTTTCAGCGCGGACCGCGTGTCCGCGTACGTGACGACCAGCGCCGCCGCTCGCCGTATGCCGGCCGCAACCAGCGTCTCGCGGCGCGCCGCATCGCCATAGACAACCGAATCGCCGGCTGCCGCTGCTTCGCGCACGAGGTCCGGATCGAGATCGAGCGCGACATAACCGATGCCCTCCTGCTCGAGCATCTTGGCCAGGTGCTGGCCGCTGCGACCAAAGCCGCAGATCACAACGTGGCGCTCGGTGGCAATGGCCCGCTGGGCGATCTGCGCGATCTCGAGTGACTTCTGCAGCCACTCGCTCGAAACGAGCCGCATCGCGATCCGGTCCGCGTGTTGCACAAGCAGGGGCGCAGCCAGCATCGACAACAGCATCGCGGCCAGCACTACCTGCAGGATCAGGTCGTCGAGCAGGCGGAACTGGCCGGCGAGGCCGAGCAGGACAAAGCCGAACTCACCCGCGGTGGCGAGTGCAAGTGCGGCCCGGATTGAGGTCCCGGCGGTCGCTCCGAACAGCCGAGCCAGCAACCAGATCAGGCCGAACTTGAACACCACCGGCACGGTCAACGCCAGCAGCACCCAGCCGAAGTGCTCGACCACGACACGCGGGTTCAGCAGCATGCCGATCGTCACGAAGAACAGGCCCAGCAAGACGTCCCGGAACGGCTTGATGTCTTCGTCGACCTGATGGCGAAACTCGGTCTCGGCGATCAGCATGCCGGCCACGAATGCGCCCAGCGCGAGCGAGAGTCCGGCGGTCTCGGTCAGCCAGGCGAGTCCGAGAGTGATGAGTAGCACGTTTAGCGTGAACAACTCGTGCGACTTGCGCCTGGCAACCAAGTGCAACCACCAGCGCAGCACACGCTGACCGCCGGCGAGCAGCACCGCAAGCAGTGCCGCCGCCTTGAGGATCGCGGCGCCTAGCGTCCAGCCGAGGTCGGCGGTGTCGGCAGCCAACGCCGGGATCACGACCAGCAACGGCACGACTGCGAGGTCCTGGAACAGGAGGACGCCGACGATGCGCTTGCCGTGCTCCGTGTCGAGTTGCATTCGCTCGGCGATCAGTTTCATGACGATGGCGGTCGACGACATCGCCAGCGCGGCCCCGAGGGCGAAGGCCCCGGCAATATCGACGCCGAAATAGCGCCCGAGCGCTGCACCGGCCACTAGCGCACTGGCGATCGTCAGCCCGACCTGCGCACCGCCGAGGCCAAACACGATGCGTCGCATGGACTTCAGTCGCGGCAGCGAAAACTCGAGCCCGATCGAGAACATAAGAAAGACAACGCCGAACTCCGCCAGGTAGCGCGTCTGCTTGCTGTCCGGAACCAGGCCGAAGGCGTTCGGGCCGATCAGGATGCCCACCGCGAGGTAGGCAAGCAGCGGTGGCAGCGACAACAGGCGGAAGGCGACCACACCCAGCACGACGGTGGCGAGCAAAACCAGCGTTACTTCAAGACCTGATGTCATCAGCTGCAAGCGTTGGGCAGAGGCAGACGCGCAGCGCAAGCAAACGCCATGCCAGCGCTGGTTCCGCGTGTATTATCGCCGCAGCCTCCCGCATGGCCTTACGCCACCATCTTTCAAACTGAAACGTCACTGCTGTCGATGCCCGCCTCCGCCAAGACGATCGAAGCGAACGCGAGCGCGCTGGCACTGGCACGAGAAGTGATCGAGATCGAGGCCAGCGCCGTCGCCGCGCTCGCCACCCGGATCGATGAAACGTTCGGGAAGGCCGTCACGCTGCTGCTTCGCTGCCGCGGCCGGGTCGTCGTGACCGGCATCGGCAAGAGCGGCCACATCGGGCGGAAGATCGCCGCCACGCTGGCCTCGACCGGCACCCCGTCAATGTTCGTGCATGCGGCCGAAGCCGCCCACGGCGACCTCGGCATGATCACCCGCGACGACGTGCTGCTCGCGCTGTCGTACTCGGGCGAAGGCGACGAGTTGCTGACCATCCTTCCGGTGGCCAAGCGCGCGGGCACGCCGCTGATCGCAATGACGGGCAGCGCCAGTTCGGCGCTGGCCCGCCTTGCTGATGTCCACCTCGATGTCCATGTCGAGAAGGAAGCCTGCCCCCTGAACCTCGCGCCGACGTCCTCGACCGCGGCGATGCTCGCCTTCGGCGACGCGCTCGCCATCGCCTGCCTCGACGCGCGCGGCTTCGGGAAGGAAGACTTTGCCCGTTCCCATCCCGCCGGCGCACTTGGCCGGAAGTTGCTGACTCGGGTCAGCGATGTCATGCGCAGTGGCGATGCCATCCCGCGCGTTCCCAGCACAGCCACCGTCATGGACGCGCTGCACGAGATCACGCGCAAGCAGCTGGGAATGACCGCCGTGCTCGACGAGCGTGGAACACTGACCGGTATCTTTACCGACGGCGACCTACGACGCCTGCTGGAGCGTGTCGGCGATGTGCGACCGCTCGCTGTCGCGGACGTCATGACTCGCACACCGCTGACAATCGGCCCCGATGCGCTCGCCGTTGAAGCTGCGCAGCTGATGGACCGCAACCGCAAGAATCAGTTGCTGGTCATCGACGGGGGTGGTCGGCTGGTCGGAGCGCTGAACAACCTCGACCTGATGAACGCGAAAGTCATCTAGATGACGGCTGAGCAGCGCGCGGCGCGTGTGCGACTCGCCATCCTCGATGTCGACGGCGTGCTGACCGATGGCAGGCTCTATTACGGACCCGAGGGCGAGGCGCTCAAAGCGTTCGACGTACGTGATGGTCACGGCATCAGGATGCTGCTTACGTGTGGGATCGATGTCGCAATCCTGTCGGCGCGCAATTCCCCGATTGTTGCGAGGCGCGCGCAGGAACTCGGCATCGCACGCGTGCTGCAGGGTCGCGGGGACAAGGCGGCCGGGTTCAACGAACTGCTCCGCGCGGCCGGGCTCGCCGCCAGCGATACGGCATTCATTGGCGACGACCTGCCCGACCTTCCGGTACTTCGATCGGCCGGATTCGCTGCCACCGTCGCCGATGCGCGTGACGAGGTCAAGGCCGTCGTGCACTGGATCGCCCCCTGCCCCGGCGGCCGCGCCGCCGTCCGCGCCTTCGCCGAGTTCATCTTGCGTGCCAAAGGCGTTGATGTTGTGACGATGGTGAATGGATGAACACCACGTCCGTCACGCTGATGGGTCGGACACGGGCGCCGGGCCACTCCAAGCCCGCGTCCCACTTCAAACCGAGCCGAGCGCACGGACGACGCGCAGCGTCACGCACGCGAGGCGCGCCCTGCCATGCGTGACCGCGTCACCGCCATCATCGCCATTTTGCTGCTCCTGCTACTGGCCGGTTCGACGTACTGGTACTCGCTGTCGACCCGGCTCGGGGCCATTCCGAGCACGGTTTCGCGCGAGGGGCCGGACGTGGTTGGCGAAAAGGTGACGCTGACGCAGTTCGACGCGGCCGGACGCGCCGTCAACAAGCTGATCGGTGAACGTATCACCCACTATCCGAGCGACGATCGCGCCGAGGTTGTCCAGCCGCGCATGGTCAGTCTGCGCGAAGACCAGCCGCAGATCGATGCACGGGCCGATCACGCGCTGGTTGAAGACAGCGGCGCTCGCGTCACGCTCACCGGCAACGTGACCCTGGTCCGCGCCGCGGGCAAGGACGGCGAACCACCCATGCGCCTGACGACCGAGAAGCTGGTGGCGCTGCCTGATGTCGAGCAGTTCGCGACCGATGCGCCGGTCGCGATTGAACGCGGCGGATCGCGCATCAACACTGTCGGAATGGACTACGACAACATCAAGCGCAGCGTGAAGTTCAGGTCGCAGGTTCGTGGCTCGATTGAGCCCACGGCCGCCAACCGGGAGGCGCCACGATGAACCGTCCATGGATCGCGCTCGCCCTTACCGCGTTGTTGGCGAGCACCGCGCAGGCCGAGCGCGCAGACCGCGATCGACCGCTCAACTACGAGGCCAACACCGGCGAGTGCGATGACCTCAAGCAGGTGTGTGTTCTCTCCGGCGACGTCGTGCTCGTGAAGGGCACGATGCGCGCCACGGGTGAACGCGTGCAGATCCGCAAGGACCCGGAGGGCTACCAGTACGGTCTGATCGAGGCCGCTCCCGGAAAGCTCGCCACCTTTCGCCAGAAGCGCGACGCCAGCCAGCCAGGGCCGGAGGAATACGTTGAAGGCTACGCAGAGCGCGTCGAGTACGACGAAAAGGCGGACACGGTGAAGCTCATCGGCCGCGCCCGCGTTCGGCTGTTGGAAAATGACGTGCAGCGCGACGAATTGCGCGGCGATTCGATCACCTACGACCAGCGCAACTCCAAGTATTTCGTCACCGGCGGAAAGTCTGCGGCCGACCCGAACAATCCCGACGGCCGCGTGCGCGGGACGATCGCCCCACGCTCGACCGCACCGAAGGCGGGCACGCCGGCGCCGCTGAAGTCGGACACTAAGATCGCCAACCCCCGGGCCGACTGACATGGAAGCGCGCACCCGTGCCGGTGATGCCGCCACTCCGCTCGCGCGCGAGCGGAGCACGCTGACCGTCGAGCGGCTGCAGAAGCGCTACGGCAGCCGCACCGTCGTGAAGGACGTCTCGCTCACGGTCGAAAGCGGCGAAGTGGTCGGACTGCTCGGCCCGAACGGCGCCGGCAAGACCACCTGCTTTTACATGGTCGTCGGACTCGTGCCGCTGGACGACGGCGACATCCTGCTTGACACCAAGTCGATTGCACACCTGCCGATCCATCGGCGGGCCCGCCTGGGACTGTCGTACCTTCCTCAGGAGGCGTCTGTCTTCCGCAAGCTGACGGTCGAAGAGAACATTCGCGCCGTACTGGAACTGCAGCTCGACGACCAGCAGCGGCCGCTGCCGAAGAGTGCGATCGACGACCGGCTCTCCGAGCTGCTCGATGACCTGCAGATCGCCCACCTGCGAACGAACACCGCGCTGTCCCTTTCCGGCGGCGAACGGCGCCGGGTCGAGATCGCGCGCGCGCTGGCGGCAAAGCCCCGCTTCATCCTGCTCGACGAACCGTTCGCCGGAGTCGACCCGATCGCCGTGCTTGAGATTCAGAGGATCGTGCGGTTTTTGAAGGAGCGGGGCATTGGCGTGCTGATCACTGACCACAACGTGCGCGAGACGCTTGGCATCTGCGATCACGCCTACATCATCAACGAAGGCGTGGTGCTCGCCGCCGGCCGCCCGGACGAGATCGTCGGCAACGAAACCGTGCGTCGCGTCTACCTCGGCGAGCACTTCCGGATGTAGCAATGCGCGCCGTGCAATCGTATTGCGCGCGCCAGCGCCGCGACACGCAGTCGGAACGCATCATCGTCCGCATTCGCCTTGTGGCGCGCGCAGTTGCCTGGCCGCCGGAAGGGCACGCGCCAGATCATTACGTGAACGATGCGCGGGCGAATCGCAGGGCCGCGTACAACAATCGCGCCGTCCAATGAAACCCAGCCTCCAGCTCCGCCTGTCGCAGCATCTGGCGCTCACGCCGCAGTTGCAGCAGTCGATCCGGCTGCTCCAGTTGTCGACACTGGAGCTCAACCAGGAAATCGAGCAGGCGATGGCGGATAACCCGCTACTCGAACGTGACGACGATCCGCTCGCCGGGTCGCTGCGGCTGCGCGCAGACGGATCCATCGAGCAGACCACAACGCCACCCAGCGCCGAGTCCGCAGGCAGCGGGTCCGATAGCGGCCCCGCCGCCGAGCCCGAGATCGCTAACGATTCGATGTTCGAGTGGGGCCGCGGGGAGTCGCGGGCAGACGACGACGAATCGAGCGCGGTGGACTGGGCAACAACACGACCGTCGCTGCGCGATCACCTGCTCCAGCAACTCGCGTGCACGCAGGCAAGCCCACGGGACCGCGCGATCGTCGAATTCCTCATCGAGGCCCTTGACGACGACGGCTACCTGCAACCGCCGCTCGAGGAGCTCATGGCGATGTGCTCGGAGTCCGCGGAGTTCGAACTGGACGAATTTCGCTCGGCACTACGGTTGCTACAAAGTTTCGATCCGCCTGGCATCGGAGCGCGCGACACCGCTGAGTGCCTGCGTCTGCAGCTTGAGGTGCTGGCGCGGAGCGATCACGCCCCCGCGGGACTCGACCTCGCACTGCGCATTGTTAGCGAGCACTTGCCTCTGCTGGCGGCGCGGGATTTCCTCAGACTGAAGAAGTCCCTCGGGTGCTCCGACGAAGCGTTGCGCGCGGCGCATCAATTGATTCGCACACTCTCGCCGCGGCCGGGTGTAGCCTTTGGTGACACGCGCGCCGATTACGTCGTGCCGGAAGTATTTGTTCGACGGATCAGGGATCGCTGGACTGCGGTACTAAACGCAGAAGTGATGCCGCGACTCCGGGTCAATCAGGCCTATGCCGACATTCTTAAACGGGGACGCGGCGATCGCTCGGTCGATCCGGCACAGCGGGGACAGTGGACGACGCGCGTACAGGAAGCACGGTGGCTGATACGCAACCTCCAGCAGCGCTTCGACACGATCCTCCGCGTATCGCAGGCGATCGTGGACCGGCAGCACAACTTCTTCACGCATGGCGCCATTGCGATGCGTCCGCTGGTACTCAGGGAAATTGCCGATACGGTGGGATTGCACGAATCCACCATTTCGCGGGTCACAGCCAACAAGTACATGGCCACGCCGCTAGGCGTGTTCGAACTCAAGTTCTTCTTCGGCAGTCACGTGGCGACCGAAGCGGGCGGGGCGGCGTCGTCCACGGCGATCCGCGCGTTGATCAAGCAACTGATAGGAGCTGAAGACACCCAGAATCCACTCTCGGACAGCAAGCTCGCCGAACTGCTGGGTGAGCAAGGCATCGTGGTGGCTCGGCGTACGGTCGCCAAGTACCGCGAAGCCATGAAGATCCCGGCGGTGGCGATGCGCAAGTCGTTGTAAGCGCGCCGCGGCTCGCGCCGCAGCGTTGTTCGAACCGACTGACTCCACCTTGGGGGTTTGCATGAATCTGTTGATCCACGGAAACCATGTCGAAGTCACGCCGGCGTTACGTGACTACGTGGCCGGCAAGTTGAACCGCGTCGAGCGGCACTTCGACCAGGTCATCGATGCCAGCGTGCAACTGACGGTGGAAAAACTGCGACAACGCGCCGAGATCACACTCCGTCTGCGCGGCAACAACATTCACGTGGAATCCGAGGATGGCGACATGTATGCGGCGATCGACATGCTGATCGACAAGCTCGATCGCCAGGTCCTGCGGCACAAGGATCGGGTCAAAGACCACTCTGCCGACGCGCTCAAGCGCCAGCAGGCGCTCCAGCAATCGCAATAGATCGACCGCAGAGCCAGTTGGCGCGCTACAACGCGCGCCAACTGACGCTTCCCGCCGAAATTCCATGCTTGCCCGCTGTGGCCGCTTTCCCGACGTCACCCGGCGCATCGCAGCCCCAGCCCGGGCACGCCTGATTCGAGCCGGTGGAATCACTCTTCCAATCGATTCCCTGCAGGCTCTGCAGCGCGGCGCTCCGGGTGTATGATCCGCGCCTTCTTTTTCAACGGCCCGTACGCTGCGCGAGGCGGAAAAGACTCCGGAAACGTGCGGTTTCCAGACGGATGGATTGCGCGCTACGCGCCTAGCCTCACATCTCGTCTCGGCCTTCCTCCAAGCTGATGAACCATCTCTCACGGCTGCTGCCAGCTTCAAATGTGCTGCTCGACTTCGCCGCCTCGAGCAAGAAGCGGGCGTTCGAGCAGGCCGGCCTGATCTTCGAGAATCAACAGGGCATCGCCCGCGCCAAGGTGTTCGACAGCCTGTTCGCGCGCGAGCGCCTCGGTTCGACCGGCCTTGGGCAGGGCGTGGCCATCCCGCACGGCCGCATCAAGGGGCTCAAGGATGCGGTGGCCGCATTCGTGCGCGTCTCGGAACCGATCCCGTTCGACGCCCCTGATGGCCAGCCCGTTGCACTGATGGTGTTTCTGCTGGTGCCCGAACAGGCCACGCAGCAGCACCTCGATATTCTGTCGGAGCTTGCCCAGATGCTGTCGGACAAGTCGTTCCGCCAGACTTTGCTGATGGCGACCGATCCGAATGCAGTCCATGTGGCCCTGACGACGTGGGAGCCAGTGCGGCCAGCCGCCTGATCGGCAACTGAAGTCCCCGTCGGGGTATCCATTGCGGTAGCCTCCTGCGCACCCGCCGCCAGGCGCAAGACGGGTGTGAGGATTGCTCGATGCCGACCTTTCAGTCCCTGTACGAAGACAATCGCGAAGCACTGCGCTGGTCGTGGCTCGCCGGCCGCGCCTCGTCCGAGCGGTTGCTGGATACTCCGGCCACGGCGGGCCTGGCCAGCGCCGATCTCGTCGGACACCTCAACCTGATCCATCCGAATCGCCTGCACGTGCTCGGCGAAGCGGAGGTCCGTTACTACACGCAGATGGAGTCGGGGCGCCGACTGCACTATGCCCATGAATTGATCGCGGGCAATCCGCTCGGCCTCGTCATCGGCGAGGGCCTGACCCCGCCTCCCGAACTCATAGAGACGGCCGAGCGTGCTGGCCTACCAACACTCGCATCGCCGCAGCCAGCGGCCGAGATTATCGAGGTGCTTCGCATTTACATCGCCAAGGTGCTGGCGGCGCACTGCACGATGCACGGCGTCCTGATGGACGTGCTCGGCATGGGAGTGCTGATCGCTGGCGAATCGGGCGTCGGCAAGAGCGAGCTGGGGCTCGAACTCATCAGTCGCGGCCACGGCCTTGTGGCCGACGATGTCGTCGATCTCTCGCGTGTGGCGCCCGACGCGATCGAGGGGCGCTGTCCGCCCCTGCTCGCCAATCTGCTCGAAGTGCGCGGCCTCGGCCTGCTCGATATCAAGTCGATCTTCGGCGAGACAGCCGTGCGCAGGAAGATGAAGCTGCGCCTGATTGTCGAACTGCGGCGCTATGGCGCAACCGAGACCATGGAGCGTCTGCCACTGGAAGGCCAGACGCAGGACGTGCTGGGCATCCCTGTGCGCAAGGTGCTGATACCGGTCGCTTCGGGTCGCAACCTTGCCGTTCTGACCGAAGCCGCGGTCCGCAATACGATCCTGCAACTGCGCGGCATCGACACCATGCGCGACTTCCTGCAACGCCACCAGCAGCAGATGAGCGGCGGCTGAGGCGGCTGGTCCGCGCCTGTTGCAATGGACGTGACGGTGCGCCCGTGCGCAACGGTCAACACGACGACAGAACTCAACGGATAGAACAGGTTCAAGCGCGTCCTCATGGCAGTTTGCACGGCACCCCGCCGGCCACCGTCGCCGCCGACGCCCAGACAACGCAGCAACAGAAAATGACGTCTAGCAACAAGGAGGCCGGGGCCAAGAAGCTCGAGGGCGGTGCCCGCAAGAAGTCCTTGTCGGAATGCAGGACGGGCTAAGCCATCGTCCGTCTGGTTGAAGCAGTGGGCGCACTGGGCGCCTCTTGCTTCATTGTGCGATTGGCAGGTCCGCGTGCAACAATCGCACCTCACCTTACCCGCCGCCGGATGCGCATCGTCCTTGTCACAGGCATGTCGGGCTCGGGCAAGTCGGTCGCTATCCGGCTTCTCGAGGACGCAGGCTACTACTGTATCGACAACCTGCCTTCGCGCTTCGTGCGCGATGTCTGCACGCTGCTCGAGAGCACCGATCACAGCAATGTTGCGCTCTCGGTGGATTCACGCAGTGAAGCGTCGCTCGACGATGTGCCGCACATCATCGGCGCGCTGCGCGACGCGGGGCACGACGTACGGGTACTCTTCCTGACTGCTTCGAACGCCGCACTAGTGCAGCGCTTCTCCGAGACGCGGCGGCGGCATCCGATGTCGCTCCGAGTTCGGCCGCAAGGCGCGGAGGCGACGCTGGCCGAATCGATCGACCTGGAACGGGAGCTGTTGGCGCCGCTGGTCGAGGTCGGACATGTGATTGACACCAGCGACCTGCATCCGAACATGCTGCGGCAGTGGGTGCGCGACTTCACCGGCACCCCGCCGTCAGCGTTAGTACTCGCCTTCGAGTCCTTCGCGTTCAAGCAGGGAGTCCCGGTTGCCGCCGACTTCGTTTTCGATGTTCGCAACCTGCCCAACCCGCATTACGAGCCGCAGCTGCGCTTGCTGACGGGGCGCGATGCGGCGGTCGTCACCTACCTCGAACGTATCGACGAGGCGAAGGAGATGCTCGACGACATCGCGGGGTTCCTCGAGCAAGTGGCTGCCGAGTTACGTTGCCAACAACCGCCACTACCTGACGGTCGCAATCGGCTGTACCGGCGGGCGCCACCGGTCCGTGTACATGGTGGAGCAGCTCGCACGGCGCTTCGCACTGCATGAGGGCGTGCTAGTGCGCCACCGCGCGCTCGGGGAATCCGCGGTCTAATGCTTCTGCCGTTGTTTCCGCTTTCGACGGTGCTGTTCCCGGGAGGCGTCCTGCCGTTGCGCATCTTTGAAGCCCGCTACATGGACATGGCGCGCGACTGCCTCCGCAACAACACCCAGTTCGGCGTATGCATGATCACCGACCCAAAGGCGACCGAAGCGAGCCGAGACGCAGCGGTCGCTGCGGTCGGCTGCAGCGCCAGCATCGCCGGCTGGGACATGCGCCAGCTGGGGCTGCTCCACGTGCGCGCGATTGGGTTTCAGCGCTTTCGCGTGCTCGAGTCCGCAACCGAAGCCAATGGACTCAAGGTCGCCGAAATCGAGTGGCTGGAGGACGATGCCGACCAGCCGATCGCTCCGGAGCATGCGCCATGCGTCGAGCTGCTCGGCCGCATCATCGATGACCTGCGGGCGCAGGCGGCTGAGCGCCGGCGCGAATCACAGGACGACGACGTACTCGCGCAGGTGCCGTTTGAAGAACCCTTCCAGATGCAGTCCAGCAGCTGGGTTTCCAACCGACTGTGCGAGGTGCTGCCGGTCCCGCTGAAAGCCAAGCAGAAGCTAATGGAACTCGACGACGGCCGCGCTCGGCTCGAGATCGTGTACGCCTACTTGAAGCAGCACGCGGTGTTCAAGTAACCATCGGCACGCCGTTCAGAGCCAGCAGCATCCGGCGGATAGGCGCCGGCAGCGCGGCCCCATCGATGCGGTCGGCACTGAGCCATTCGACTCCGTCGGCCTGGGCGGCGCCGTACGCCGGCGATGCGCGCAACAGCCGAGGGTGCATCACGAAGCGGTAGTGGCTGAATTCATGCCGCACGACGTGGCAGCCGCGCGATCACCCTGGCGCCCAGGGCAAAGCGGGATGCGACCTGCTGCACCAGATCAGCATCCGAAACGTCCGCTGCGAATTGCGGCGGGCTTAGCAGCCCTCCCCAGATGCCCGTCGGCGCGCGCCGCTCGAGCAGGATGGCGCCGGAGTCGTCGGCGATCAAAGCGAGCGTCGCGGTGCGAAGCGGTCGCACTTTTGGAGGGCGCGGTGCCGGCAGTTCTTCGATGCGCGCCTCCCGCCGGGCAACGCAGGTTGCCTGCACCGGGCACCGCACACACCCGGGCCGCCTGCGCGTGCAGATCATCGATCCCAGGTCCATCAGGCCTTGGCTATAAGCACCAATGTCGGATTGGGGAAGCTGACCCTCCGCGATGGCCCACAAAGCGCGCGCCACCGTCGGCGCACCCGGATGGCCTGCGACACCAAAATGGCGAGCCAGCACACGCTTGACGTTGCCGTCGAGTATCGCGGCCCGTTCGCCGTAGGCAAATGCGGCGATCGCGGCCGCGGTCGATCGCCCGATGCCCGGCAGTCGCTCCAGTTCGGCGGCGGACTTCGGAAATCGACCACCATGTTCCGCGGCGATCACCTGGGCACAGCGCTGCAGGTTGCGCACTCGAGAGTAGTAGCCAAGTCCCGCCCAGGCGGACAGAACGTCGTCTGCAGCCGCGGTCGCCAGCGCTTCGACCCCCGGGAACTGCTCGACAAAGCGCCGGAAGTACGGGATCACGGTCGCGACTTGTGTCTGCTGCAGCATCACTTCCGAAAGCCAAATGCGGTACGCGTCGCGCGTGTTCTGCCAGGGCAGGTCATGCCGTCCGTGCGTTCGCTGCCAGGTGATGATTCGTCGGGAAAACATGTGATGCGCGGGGGTCAGTTCGTTCGCCGGAAAGCCGCCCCGGCGGGCTGCCACATTATGAAGCGCCACTCCCGGCCCGTTGCGCGTCAGGCAGGATCCCGGGCGGTCGGGCCCGCCGGGGCCAGGCGCAAGCCTGGCGCGACTCGTTCGGTCGCCATGGCGCATGCTCGCCGCAGCCCGGCGGATGCGCGCGACTACGCCGCGAGCGCCTCTTCCGAGAGTCCCAGCTCGTCCGGCACGCGGGCGCCGATCTCCTGGATGCGGTCCGAGAGTCGCTTGACTTCGGCCAAGCGCGACTGCGCTTCCTCGAGTGCTTGCTCGAGTTCGGTAATGCGTTCATCCAACGACCCCTGCGCATCGCGGATCTTCGAGATCGATTCCGCCCGCTTCCGGAGCTGCGCACGCTGCTCGCGCACCTGCAACTCGATCGGCGGCAGCAGGGACTTGACCCACGCCTCGGTATCGCGTTCCGCGGCCGAGAAGATCTCGCGCGATTTGGACACTACGGTTTCGAAAAAACGTTCCATCAGCGTCCAGCGGTCGCGCGTCAGCACTGCGAATGCGCCAAACTGCGACCGGTAAGCCTGCTCGGCCCGCTCGAGTTCGGCGATGTAGGTGTCGAGCGAGAAGGTCATCGGCGGGCTAAGGCTCCAGCCCAGTTCCTCGGCAAAGCGGCGCTGGACCCCAAGGACCATCTGCTCGACCTCGAGCGCCTTCGTGTTCGCCGCGCGCAGCAGTTCGCGCAGGTTAGTGAAGTATTCGCGCACCGCCGACGAGATCGTCGGAGACAGCTGCGACTTTCTCATCTTGTTGCGAGTCGCGATCACCTGTGCCCGCAGTGTGCTGACGCGCAGATTCACGAACAGTTGGTCAGAAAGCTTCTGCAGGACCGCGCGTGCCGCTACGATCTTGCGCACGACCTCCTCGAACTCTCGCTGCTCCGCAAACGCCCGCCGCGTCATGCGCTCGATCGAGCTCTGGTTCTTTCCCTGCAGGCCGCGCAACTCGAAGAGCTGCTCGATCACGCCGCGCTCGCGTGCGGCCAGCGTCAGCCGCGCTTCGGACGCGACCCGCCCGACCTGTGCGACGGTCTGGTCCCGCACGATCTGCTGCTTCGTCGGAACGAGCAGGTCAATCAGCGCCTCCTCGAGCAGCGGCAGGCGGCTGGCATCGAGCAGTGTCGAGTCGTTCTGTACCTTCGCGACCAGGCCTTTCTGGGCACTCACCGGAAACACGCGGATCGGTTCGAGGTCGAGCGTGGCGGCTACGCCTGCACACTGGCGGCGTACTTCGCGCTCGATCTCGCCCGGGGTCCTTAGCGGATCCCACAGTCCATCGATCTTGTTGAGCACGGCGATGTGGTTCTTGTGGCCCGCGTCGCCGACGATGTGCTGCCAGACATCGAGGTCGCTCTTGGTGACCCCGGTATCAGCGGCGAGCACAAACAACACGGCATGTGCATTCGGCACCAGCGACAGCGTCAGCTCGGGCTCGGTACCGATTGCGTTCAGCCCCGGCGTATCGAGGATCACCAGGCCGTGCTTGAGCAGCGGGTGCGGGAAGTTGATTACTGCATGGCGCCACTTAGAGATCTCGACCATGCCATTTTTGTCGAGCGCGATCACCTGCGCCGGGTCGTCCTCGTCGTACAACGCATAGCTGCGCGCGAGTTCGACCGGCACCTTCACGGTCTCGGCAACGATCTTAAAAGCATTGAGCATGCCGTCGGCGGAACTGGTGTCGAGCGGGAACACCCGCCACTCGTCCGATCTGCGCTTGAAATCTGTCGTTGTTCCGTGGCGTCCGCGCGTCTCGATCGGCAGGGCCCGGATACACGGCGGCAGCGACTCGTCGTACAACAGCTCCGTCGGGCACATCGTGGTGCGCCCGGCCGACGACGGCAGTATGCGCTTGCCGTAGTCGGCAAAGAAAATGGCGTTGATCAGTTCGGATTTGCCGCGCGAGAACTCGGCGACGAAGGCGATGACGAGCTTGTCCTCGGCGAGACGGTCGAGTGCCACGTCGACGCGGCGAGCGGCGTCGGCATCGAGCATGTGCGCGTCGCCCAGCCACTGGCGCAACTGCACAATGGACGATGCCAGCGCGTCGCGCCACTGGCCGTATTCCTCGAAACTCGAAGCAAGCTGGGCCATTGGCCACGCATCAGAGCAAGGTCAAGCCAATCTATCACAGGGCTTTCCGCGGGCGGCACCTGACCATGACATGAAAACGTACGGACATACGGCGCAAATCGAAGCACGCCCGGACCCGCAAACCACTTCGCATGCGCTGCAGCGCGGCCGCAATCAGCGCTGGCAGCGCGGACAGTAGTAGGTCGCGCGTTGCCCCTGCACAATGCGCCGTATCGGCGCCGCGCAGCGGCGACAGGGCAGTCCTGCGCGTTCGTACACGCTGGCCTCGAGCATGAAGTAGCCTTCATCGCCGGCCGCCGAAACGAAGTCCCTCAGCGTGCTGCCACCGACACCGATGGCTTCGGCCAGGACTTCGCGCACCGCGCCGGCAAGGCGATCACAGCGCCCTGAACCGAGGCGCTGCGCCGAAACGCGCGGATGAATGCCGGCGCGAAACAGTGCCTCCGACGCGTAGATGTTGCCGACGCCGACGACGATGTCTCCCGCGAGCAGGACCTGCTTGATCGCGGCCGACCGCCGCCGCGTCTCGCGATGCAGGAGAGCCCCGTCGAACCGAGGGTCGAATGGCTCGATGCCCAAGCCCGCCAGCAGCGCATGGCTCGTCAGGGGTCCGTCCTCGGCCCGATGCCAGAGCAGTGCGCCGAAGCGGCGCGGGTCGGTCAGTCGGATGAGGTGTGAGGCGAGGACGATATCGACATGGTCATGGCGCTGCGGCCCAGGCGCTGCCGCCCGCGGCCAGGCGCGCCAGACGCCCGACATGCCCAGGTGCGAGAGCAATGTGCCGTGTTCGAACCGCCACAAGAGGTACTTGCCGCGGCGCTCAAGTTGTTCAACACGCCGGCCGGCCACCGATACGCCCAGGTCGCTCGGCACCGGCCAGCGCAGTCGGGCGTCGCGCACGACGACGGTCTCGACCCTCTGGCCCACGACCAACGGGGCCAGCCCACGCCGCGTCACTTCGACTTCCGGCAATTCAGGCATCGCAATGGAACCGATTACGACAATCGCGTTCTGATAATGTGGGGATCGTTTCGCTCGCCAAGCGCTGTTGCGCGCACTTCCACTCCATGCAGGTTCTCATCAGACGGTGCACTGCTGCGTTGCGCCTGTTGCCGCCACTTCTTGCCGTGGTTGCGATTCTAGGTTGCGCGGCCCGGCCCGAGGCTTCGGGCTCGTCCGGTGAACGCAGCGGGCCGCCTGCAGCGCAACCGGCTTCGCCTGCGCCCGGCAGCGGACCCGCGGACAGCGCCCCAGCCTCTGGCACCGGCACGGCCACGCCGAACGCCCAGCCGGGAGCGGACGTGATTCCCGAAGTACCGATCACCGGGGCCCTGATGTATCAGTTGATGGCGGCCGAGCTGGCCGCGCAACAGGGCGAACTTGGGGCGGCTTATTCGATCTATCTGAAGCTCGCGCGCGAAACAAAGGATCCGCGTCTCGCGCGCCGCGCCACCGAGCTCGCTGTGCAGGGCCGGGCGCTGTCGCAAAGCGTCGAGGCGGCGGAACTGTGGCGCAGCCTGGCACCGGATTCGCGTGACGCGGGACAGGCCTTGGCGCTGCTGTATGCGAGCAACGGCCGCTTCGATGACGCGTTCCCCTTGCTTGCGTCGGAGATCAAGGCCGCAGCCGCACCGGCGGCGGAACTGGCCCGCATCCAGCGCAACCTGGCACGTGTCCCTGACCGCAAGGGTGCGTTTGGCCTGCTCGAACGGCTGGCGCAGCCTTACCTTGACAACGTTGATGTCAGGCTCGTGCTGGCCAGCGGAGCGCAGGCGGCCGGCCTGTCCAGTCGCGCGATCGACGAGGCGAGGGCAGCCGTAGCTCTCAAACCGGACTACGAACGGGCCGTCCTCGCCGCCGCGCAATACTTGCAGGCCACCGACCGGCCGGCCGCTCTGGCCATGCTGGAGCAGCGTGCTGCCCAGCCCGGCGCCTCGGCCGACGTGCGGCTCGCCTACGCACGGCTGCTGGTGGCCGATCGCAAGTACGGGCTGGCGCGCGCACAGTTCGAGCAATTGCTGCAAGCCGACCCCGAATAATGCGGATCTCGTCTACTCGCTGGCGCTGCTTTCCCTGCAGGGCAACCTCAACAGCGACGCGCGCACCTATCTGCAGCGCTACCTTGCTCTCGCGGAAGGCAAGAACAGCGATGAGCGCGACCCGGACCAGGCCTATCTCTACCTTGCCCAGATCGCCGAGGAGGAAAAGCAGTACACCGAGGCGCTGCAGTGGCTGCGCAAGATCGAAGGCGGTGACGAGTACGTGCCGGCGCGTGTGCGCGAAGCGCTCGTGCTGACCAAGATGAAACGCACGGACGAGGCACGCAAGATGTTGCGCGGCGTGCAGGCCAGCTCGGCAGACGAGCGCACGCAGTTGCTGCTCGCCGAAGGCCAGCTGCTGCGCGAGATGCATCGGTACGAGGAGGCCTACAAGCTGCTGACGCACGCGCTCGAGAAGGCGCCGGACAACGTGCCATTGCTGTACGACACTGCCATGACGGCGGAAAAGCTCGACCGCGTCGACGCCATGGAACGGTACCTACGCAAGGTCATCGAGCTGCGGCCCGACTATGCACACGCGTACAACGCCCTCGGCTACACGTTTGCGGATCGCAACGTCCGACTGCCCGAGTCGCTGCAGTTGATCGAGAAGGCGCACCAGCTTGCGCCTGAGGATCCCTACATCCTCGACTCGCTTGGCTGGGTCTACTTCCGGATGGGTGATCTGGCCGCAGCCCGCAAGTACCTCGAGCTCGCGTACGACGGAAAGCCGGACGCCGAAGTCACGGTCCACCTTGCAGAAGTGCTGTGGGCGAGCGGCGACCAAGCGCGCGCGCGCCAACTCCTGCGCGACGTACGCGCCAAGGAACCGGGTAACGAATTGCTGAAGTCAACGGTCGCCCGCCTGCGCATTGGGCTGTGATGCGGCGTCAGGCGCTCCGTGCCGCGCTCGCAGCGCTTGCGCTTTGGCTAAGCGCCTGCGCGACGCCGGCACCACCACCGGAGCGTGTTTATTCGGGCCGGTTCGCAGCAACCGCCGCCAACGGCGAGCGGCGCGACAGCGTCAGCGGCCGCTTTACCCTCGAAGTTCGCGGTGCGCGACAGACAATCGACCTCGCCACGCCCGTGGGTACGACGGTCGCGCGCATCGAGATCGAGCCCGGCCAGGCCACGGCCACCGGACCACAGCTGCAGACGGTAAGCGGTCCCGACGCCGATCGGCTGGTCGAGGACCTGATCGGCTGGCGCCTTCCTGTAGCGGGTCTCGCCGACTGGATCGACGGCCGGCCAAGCCCGGTTCGTCCCTCGTCCACACAGCGCGAGGGCGGCCGCGTCAGCGAAATCGTGCAGGATGGCTGGACGATCCGGTACGCGGAGTACTCGTCGGTCACGCAGCGCCCACGCCGTCTGCTGCTGGAGCGCGCGCCCGTCGACGCCGGGCCAGCCCTGAGCGTTCGACTGATTGTCGATGAGCCGGCACCATGAGCGCACGGTGAACGGCGCGGCTGCGCCATGAAGGGGAGCGCGGTGCAGTCCGTTCACCGGACGACGACGGACTGAATCGATGGAACGCGCGCTCGCTCTGCCGGCCCCGGCGAAGATCAATCTCTTCCTGCACGTAATCGGACGTCGCGCTGACGGCTATCATGAGTTGCAGTCAGCGTTTGCCCTGATCGACTTGGCGGACTGGGTCGACCTCGAGCGGCGCGACGACGGCCAGCTACTGCGCGCGGGCGATCTCATCGGCCCGGCCGACAACGATCTGGCGCTGCGGGCCGGCCGCCTTCTGCAGCAGAGGACGGGGACCCCCTTCGGGGCCGACATACGCGTGCTGAAGCGCATCCCAGCCGGTGCCGGGCTCGGAGGCGGCTCGTCCGACGCTGCCACCACCCTGATCGCTCTGAACCGACTGTGGAATACGGGGCTCGACCGCACCGAACTGGCTGCGCTGGCGCTGGAACTCGGCGCCGATATCCCGTTCTTCGTGCACGGTTTCAATGCCTTTGCCGAGGGACGCGGCGAGCGACTCCACCCGATTGCGCTGCCAGCCGCCCACTACGCGTTGATCTGGCCTCAAGTTCATGTTTCGACAAAGGAAATCTTCGAAGACCCCGGTTTGACACGAAATACCAAAGCCACGAAAATATCCGACTTTTCTGCGACAGCCGGGTTGTCGCGCTCTGGCGATGGACCGGCACTCCACACGGCGCCGGTTCTCTTTGGGTCCAACGATCTCGAGCCTGTCGCGCGGCGCAGGTTTCCGGACATCGATCGAGTCGTAGCGCACCTTGCGCGATTCGGCCCGACGCGGATGACCGGTTCGGGCTCAGCGGTCTACCTGGTCGCAGGGAGCGAAGAAACGGCGCGCGCGGCCGTGGCAGGACTACCGGTCGGCTGGCAGGGATGGGCAGTACGTGGATTGAGGGAGCATCCGCTGCGAGCGTGGTAACCGGCGAGCGGCCGGGGCAACAAGCGCGGTGGCAACTCGTGCCGCGGAAGGAGTACAGCGCAGGTTTCAGCGCTGGGGAGTCGCCAAGCTGGTTAAGGCAGCGGATTTTGATTCCGCCATTCGAGGGTTCGAATCCTTCCTCCCCAGCCATTCATCAGTCCGCCGGAATGTGCGTGGCGAGCGGTAAAGCACTGCGCATCCCGGCGATCGCGTTCCACAGCGCGCCGGCAGCGGTCGAACGGGCGCCCTGAACAGCGACGAAAGGTGCTGCCGCGGTAAGTGTCGCGAGCGATTGAGCCATGGCCTTGATGGTCCCCGACAATCTGATGGTGTTTACGGGCAATGCGAACCCGAAGCTCGCCCATGCCGTGGCACAACAGATCAACATCCCGCTCGGCAAGGCGCAAGTGTCGCGTTTCTCCGATGGCGAAGTGACAGTCGAGTTGTTCGAAAACGTGCGCGGCAAGGATGTCTTCGTCCTGCAGCCCACCTGTGCACCGACGAACGACAACCTGATGGAAATCATGATCATGGCCGACGCGCTGAAACGCGCGTCCGCGGGTCGGATCACGGCGGCGATTCCGTACTTCGGCTATGCACGGCAGGATCGGCGGCCACGCAGCGCCCGCGTTGCGATCAGCGCCAAGGTGGTCGCCAACATGCTGCAGGTTGTCGGCATCAGCCGCATGTTGGTCATGGACCTGCATGCCGACCAGATCCAGGGATTCTTCGACATCCCGGTCGACAACATCTACGCGAGCCCGATCCTGCTCGGCGACTTGTGGAAGCACAACTACGATAACTTGGTCGTGGTCTCACCTGACGTGGGCGGTGTGGTGCGCGCCCGTGCACTCGCCAAGCGCATGGACGCGGAACTGGCGATCATCGACAAACGGCGGCCGCGGGCCAATGTGTCCGAAGTCATGCACATCATTGGCGAGGTCGAGGGCCGGAACTGCGTGATCATGGACGACATGGTCGACACCGCCAACACGCTCTGCCAGGCGGCACAAGCCCTGCGGGAACAGGGGGCGCTGCGGGTGATGGCGTATGCGACGCATCCGGTGCTGTCGGGCAAGGCGGTGGAACGGCTGACGAACTCGGTCATCGACGAGCTGGTCGTCACGGACACGATCCCACTCGGACCGGCGGCCGCGGCATGCCCGAAGATCCGGCAACTGTCCTGTGCTGCCCTGCTGGGCGAAACGATTTCGCGCATTGCGCGCGAGGACTCGGTGAGTTCGCTGTTCATCGAATAGCGCTCGAAAGTGCAGACCTACTTTCGGGCGGCATGGCTGGAAAGAATCGCTGGCGGAGCCAGACGAACTTTTTGACGTGAATGCAACGCAATGGCGAAGGCCTAGCGTTCAGGACGATGGGGGCAACCGCCCGCATCGAAATTGTCCGTTGTGACTGGTCGCGGTCCGCGGATGACAACTGGAGTGTGAAATGAAAGTCGTAGCAAGCAAACGAGAAGCGCAAGGCACGAGTGCGAGCCGCCGCCTGCGCCATTCCAACAAGGTGCCCGGCGTTCTATACGGCGGCAGCGGCGCCGCCCAGGCAATCGAGGTCGAGCACAACCCGCTTTTCCACGCGCTGCGCAAGGAGAAGTTCCACGCGTCGATTCTCGACATGGAACTCGACGGCCAGTCGGAACGGGTACTGCTGCGCGATTTCCAGATGCACCCGTACAGGCCGCTGGTGCTGCATGTCGACTTCCAACGCGTATCCGAGAACCAGAAGGTCCACATGCGCATTCCGCTGCACTTTGCCGGCCAGGAGGAGTCGCCGGCGTTCAAGGTCGGCGGTGGGCTGATCAGCCACGTTATGTCCGAGGTCGACGTCGCCTGCCTGCCCAAGGACTTGCCGGAATTCATTGAGGTCGATCTCTCGGAACTGCAGGCCCACCAGACGGTGCGCGTGCTCGACCTCAAGATGCCGACAGGCGTGACACCGGTGCTCAAGGGCAAGGAGAACCCGGTCGTCGTCGCGGTGTCGACGCACGGCGAGCAGGCTGAGGAAGAAGTCGCCACGCCGGTGGCGGCCGTCGAAGTGCCGGCTACAGCGCAGAAGGCGCCGGTGGCAGCTCCGGGCGCCGCGCCGGCCAAGGGTGGCAAGGAAGAAAAGGACAAGGGCGGCGACAAGAAGAAGTAACCGTCGCGCGCACCCCGGCGCGCCGGACGCGCTCGCGCGTCCGGCACAATCGAGCCCGCTGCCGATTCGGCAGCGGGCTTTTTCATGTCTGCAATGACTGACGAACTCGAGCGCCCACGGGGCATCCGCCTGATCGTCGGACTCGGCAACATTGGCGCCGAGTACGAGGCCACGCGTCACAATGCGGGCTACTGGCTGGTCGACGCCATCGCGCGCCGCGTGGGTACCCGCTTCTCGAGCGAGCGCAAGTTCCACGGCGATGCGGCACGTCTGCGCCTCGGCGGGCACGATGTCTGGCTGCTGAAGCCGACGACGTACATGAACCGCTCGGGTCAGTCGGTTGTGGCGCTTGCCCTGTTCTACAAGATCCTGCCCACTGAAATTCTGGTCGTGCACGACGAACTCGACCTGCCACCCGGCGCGGTGAAGCTCAAGCGCGGCGGCGGCACCGCCGGCCACAACGGACTCAAAGACACCCAGGCCCGGCTGTCGACGGCCGACTTCTGGCGCCTGCGCATCGGCATCGGCCACCCGCGCTCGCTTCTACTCGAGCAGGACGTCGCCGATTTCGTACTGCATCCGCCGCGCCGCGACGAGCAAGCCGCCATCGACGAGGCACTCGGACGTGCCGAGTCGATTGTCGAGCTACTCGCCGAGGGTCGATTCGAGGCAGCCATGCTGCGGCTGCATACGAAGCAGGGAGGCACGGCCCCGCAAGAGGGTTAGCGGCCGCCCGGTGGCAAGCCGTGCGACCGCGATTCGGCGCTGGAAGGTTACGATGTCCACATCATGGATTGAAGTTCGCGCCGGCGAACGTGCACGCCAGCACATAGAGCGACAAGGCCTGGGTCCCGCCGATATCGCCTGCATTCCCGCCGCGGCGGGCGGACCCAAGGGTCTCGCCCTCATGCCATTCGACCGCCTGCTGCTCGCCGAATGGCTGCCGCCGAGCGCGCGCATTGAGTACGTGGGAGCCTCGATCGGTGCCTGGCGCATGACTGCACTGGCACAGACCGATCCGCTCGACGCCCTCGACCGGCTGCAGCACGCCTACATACACGAGCAAAACTATGGCCCTCGTCCGACACCGGCCCAAGTCGCCGACGTCTGCCGGGGACTCGCCCGCTCGGTTCTCAACCATGGAGGCGTCCACGTTCGTGCGGGCGCAACACTGTCGATTCTCACGGCGCGCGCGCAGGGTGGCCTGCGATCACGGGGACGTGGGGCATTTGCGATGGCGGCGCTGGCCAACGCAGCCGGGCGACGCCACCTCGCCACGCGCCTCCGGCGCGTCGTCTTTTCCGCCGGCGCACCGTCGCATCTCGAATCCCGATTCGACGCGTTCGGTCTCGAGCGCATCGCTCTCACGGAGGCCAACGCCGAGGATGCGTTGCTGGCGTCGGGCTCGATCCCGCTCGTGTGCGATCCGGTGACGGACATCGCCGGTGCTCCTCCCGGCGATTACTGGGACGGCGGCCTGATCGACTACCACCTCCTGCTGCCCTATCGGGACCTCGAGCGGCTCGTGTTCTATCCGCACTTCGTGCCATGGATCACGCCCGGCTGGCTCGACAAGTACCTGCCCTGGCGCGCGCGACCGCGCGGCCACGATTGGCTTTCGAACGTGCTGCTAGTCGCGCCCTCGAAGGCGATGCTCGAACGCCTGCCCAACGGCAAGCTGCCCGACCGCAACGATTTCTATCGTTATGGCACCGACCATGCCGCGCGCATCACGGCGTGGCAAAGGGCGATCGCCGAGGCGCAACGCTTCGCCGACGCGGCCATGGCTTGGCTGCAGGCGCCCGACCCGACCGCCGTCCAGCCGCTCTAGGAATCCGCACGGTCGCCCGGAACGCGAGCTAGGTAGTCGTCGATCGTGTGCGGCGAAACGGGCTTCACCATTACGAGCAGGGTGTGGCTGAGATCGCCGATGACGTAGTCCTGGCGTCGAAGGACCTCGACGTAACCATGGCGCAGCCAGAAGCGATGAGCGCGCCGGTTGCCCTCGACCACGCCGAGTCGCAGCCAGCGCGCGCCGATCCCAATCGCCCACGCCTCGTACGATGCATAGACCTCGGCTGCGAAACCGGAGCCATGCAGCGCAGTGGCGATTATGAAGAAACCGAGGTGCGTGACGCCCGCCGCCAACAGATCGATCGCCACGGACACCTCGCCGACGATCTGGCCCGAGTTCCGCTCGCGGATCAGCCACATCGGCAGCGCGGTGTAGGGCATGTTCGCCGGCGGTCGAGCGTCGAATTCCTGCAAGGCCTCGTCGGACGCAGGCAAGCGCCCCTGTGTCAGCCAGAAGTAGTCGGGATTCGCCTCGTAGAACGTCTGCAACTCGGCCGTCGCGGACCGCTCCGCCGCGACCGCAACCCAGGCCGCGTCGGACCGCAGTGGACTCAACGGAGGTCTCGCGCCATCACCAGTTCACCCTCATCCTCCGTCCCGGTGTAGCGGAATCCAAGCGACTGGTAGAACCGAGCAAGCCGCTCGGCCCCCTTGATGTGCGAAACCAACAGTCGTTGCGAGCCGGGACGCGAGCGCACATGGTCGACCAGACGCTCGACGGCTGCGCGGCCGAAGCCTTTGCCATGGTGCCGGTAATCGATCATCAGCCGCCAGAGGAAGAACTCGCGTTCCGCCGGTGCCTCGACGAGCGTCGGGTCGTACAGCATGACGAAGCCGACGAGCTCAGCGTCCGCGTGGACAGCGCGAAACCAGGCTTCCGGGGCGAAGTGCGCCTGTGCGATCGACACGGCGTTGGGTGCCACCTGCTTGCCGCCGTCCCCAGCGTCGAGCTTGCAGACGGCCGCCACCGTCTCGCGCGTTACTTCCCGCAGTTCGATCGGCATGGCGATTGGGAAAGTCTCTCGAGGCTTGCGATAATCGCATGCTTTCGCCCACGCGGCGCCCCGGAAACTTCAATGGCTCTGAAATGCGGCATCGTCGGCCTGCCAAATGTCGGCAAGTCGACTCTCTTCAACGCGCTGACAAAGGCGGGCATCGCGGCGGAGAATTATCCGTTCTGCACGATCGAGCCAAACATCGGCATCGTCGAAGTTCCGGATGCGCGCTTGATGGCGCTCGCCTCGATCGCGAAACCCCAGAAGGTACTGCCGGCCACAGTCGAATTCGTCGACATCGCCGGTCTCGTGGCCGGCGCGAGCAAAGGGGAAGGCCTCGGAAATCAGTTTCTCGCCAATATCCGCGAATGCGATGCGATCGCGCACATCGTTCGCTGCTTCGAAGATCCGAACGTCATCCACGTCGCGGGCAAGATCGATCCCATCTCCGATATCGAGGTCATCAACACCGAGCTGGCGCTCGCCGATCTGCAGACCGTCGACAAGCAGCTTGCGCGCTACACGAAGGTCGCCAAGAGCGGCGGCGACAAGGAAGCGAAACGACTGGTCGATGCGCTCGAGAAGATTCTTCCCGCGCTCAACGAAGCGAAACCGGTGCGCTCGGTCGACCTCTACGATGAAGAGAAGGACGTTTTGCGGCCGCTGTTTCTGCTGACCGCCAAGCCGACGATGTATGTCGCCAACGTCGAAGAGCACGGTTTCGAGGGCAATCCCCTGCTCGAACGCGTTCGCGAGTACGCCGCGAAGGAGGGTGCACCGGTCGTGGCCGTCTGCGCGAAGATCGAAGCCGAGATCGCCGACCTGCCCGACGAGGACAAGGAGATCTTCCTCGCCGACATGGGCATGCACGAACCCGGACTTAATCGACTGATCCGAGCCGGCTATTCGTTGCTCGGCCTGCAAACCTATTTCACCGTCGGCCCCAAGGAAGTGCGCGCATGGACCATCACCGCCGGCAGCACGGCACCGCAGGCGGCCGGCGTGATCCACACCGACTTTGAAAAGGGTTTCATCCGCGCCCAGACCATCGCCTACGAGGACTTCATCGCCCACAAGGGCGAACAGGGTGCGAAGGAGGCTGGCAAGATGCGCGCGGAGGGCAAGGAGTACGTCGTGCGCGATGGTGATGTGCTGAATTTCCTGTTCAACGTCTGAGGCGCGCGATGGCTGCCTCGATTGCACAGCTGTTCCTGTATCCGATCAAGGGGTGCCGCGGCATCGAGATCGAGCGGGCCACGCTGGCCGCCACCGGGCTCGAGGTCGACGGCATCGGCGACCGCGAGTGGGTCGTTGTCGACGCCGACGGCGAATTCCTCAGCCAACGCGAGCTGCCGCAGATGGCGCTGATCGAGACACGCCTGACGTCAAGTTCATTGCGGCTGAAGGCGCCGGGCATGCTGCAGCTCGAAGTGCCATTTGCCAGCGAGGGCGACGTGGTCGAAGTCACGGTCTGGAACGATCGCGTGCCCGCCGTTACGCAGGGCGACGTTGCGGACGCATGGTTCTCGCGCTACCTCGGCGTGCCGTGCCGGCTCATGCGCTTCGATCCCGAGGCGCGCCGGCTGTCAAATGTGCGCTATACCGGTGCCACAGCGGCTCCTTACAAGTTCGCCGACGCATTTGCGCTGCTCGTTGCGTCGCTCGCCTCGCTGGCGGACCTCAACGCGCGGCTAGCCAAGCGTGGCGTTTCGCCGGTTGGCATCGAGCGCTTCCGACCCAACATCGTGCTAGCCGGCATTGATCCGTTCGAAGAGGATTACGTCGAGCGGTTCACGCTCGGCGAGGCTGAACTGAAGGTCGTAAAGCCCTGCGTGCGGTGCTCGGTACCGAACGTGGACCCCGCGACGGGCGTTCCCTCGACGGAGCCTGGCGACACACTCGCCATCTACCGTGACAACGCCAGCGCCGGTGGCCTCACGTTCGGCGTCAATGCGATCGTCGTGCGCGGCGACGGCGGCTCCCTGGCACGCGGCGACGCAGTTGATCTCACGATCGGATTCGACTAGAGCGCGGCCCTGCGGCGCAGGCCGTGATAGGTCCACGCGCGCCACACGACTTCGAGCGGACCTTGCGCATGGCGGGCCAGCCACCAGCGGCTAACGACGAGTTGCAGCACGAACACGCCAACCGCCAGCGCGCTCACCTGTGCATAACTGGCGTTGATCCCGAGCGCGAGTCCCCAACCGGAGAGCAGCGCGCCCATCGCCACTGATTGCAGCAGGTAGTTGGTAAGCGGCATTCGCCCGGCCGGCGAGAGCCAGGCAATGAGCGCATTGGGCGCATGCCGAAGGAACACCACCGCGTAGAAGATCGACAGTGCCGGCCCGAAAAACTGCAGCACTAGCACCCAGGCCGGCAGCAGAAGGCTTTCCTCGAGCGATGCGTGGGTTGCGGACCAAATCCCGTAGGCCAGCGCAGGTGGAAGGCCGACCCAGAGTCCCCGCCGCGCCGCCCGGCTCCACGCGGGCGAATCACGACGACTCAGCCAGCCGGACCGGTGCGCGAGCATCCCGGTCATCATCAGAGCGACGACAGTTGGGAGCGCGAGTAGATTGGCCTGCACTTGCCACACGAAGAGTTCCGCCCGCAGCGGCCATTGCTCCCAGAACCCGAGGCGAACACTCGCCTCGAAGTTCAGTTGAGCTTCTTCGATCCATTCCACCGGCACGCTCGACGGCGCGCCGATCGACGGCACGATGAGCAGCAGTGTCCAGAGCGCCGCAAAGGCCCACCAGGAGACCGTGGCGCGCGCGATCCAGGCGACCTCGCGGTCCGTATACAGCAGCAACACGAAGCCCGCCACGGCATAGGTATGCGTGATGTCGGCAAAGTAGATCGACAGCCCGTGGGCGACGCCTACGACGAACAGGAACACTAGTCGGCGGCGATAGGCCGCGCGCGGATCCGCGACCGTGGCCTTCAGCTTCTCAAATAACAGCGAAAAGCCCACTCCGAACAGCATGCCGAAGAGGGGCATGAACTTCCCAGCGACAAAGGCGGCAGTCGCGAAGTGGACGAAGCGATCGATGGCATCCGCCCCGGGTTCGAGGAACCCGATCGGATTGATCGCGCCGTACAGGTAAGACTGGATATTGACGAGCAGGATGCCCGCAAGCGCCGCGCCGCGCAGGGCATCGATGCGCGGGTCCCGCGCGCTAGGGCCGTTCAAGGCAGCATCAGGGCTCTGATGGCCCTGCGCCGCCCATCTGCTCGATCTTGACCTTCAGCCACTTTTCCACGGACGGAAAGACGAACTTGCTGACATCGCCCCCGAGCGTGGCGATCTCGCGCACGATAGTGCCCGAGATGAACTGGTACTGGTCTGAAGGTGTCAGGAACATCGTCTCGACGTCCGGCAGCAGATAGCGGTTCATGCCCGCCATTTGGAACTCGTACTCGAAATCGCTAACGGCGCGCAGACCGCGCACAATGACGCGCGCCTGCTGCTCGCGTACGAAATCCTTCAGCAGTCCGCGAAATCCCGCCACCTCGACGTTCGGGTAGTGCGACAGCACCTCGCGCGCGATGGCAATGCGCTCATCGAGCACGAAGAAGGGCTGCTTGGCCCGACTGTCCGCCACGCCGACGACCAGCTTGGAAAACAGCCCTGCCGCGCGCCGCACGAGATCCTCGTGGCCGCGGGTCAGCGGGTCGAACGTGCCGGGATAGACGGCGATCACCATGGCATTGTCTCCTCAGCGGCCCGCTGTGCGGCCGGGCGTCGGCGATTATTCATGCAGACGGCAACCGCAGCAAATGGAACGCGACCTGGCCTGCCTGGCCGCTGCGGACGATCTCCAGTCCCGCCTGCTGTGCCTGGTCGGGCGTCAGGGCGGTCGGTGCCTCGAGATACACCAGTCCTCCTTCGGCCAGCAATCGGCGTGTCGCGACCAGCGCCAGGGATTGAAGGCCGGTGTCAAAAGGGGGGTCGAGAAAGACCACATCGAAGGACCCCGGAGCGAGTTGCGCCGCCATCGACAGGCCCTCGCCAGGCCGCACTTCGACTGTGCCTGCGCGTAACCGCTCGCGCGTGGCGCGCAGCGATTCCAGCGCCCGCGCATTGGATTCGACGAGCAGCACGGAGCGCGCGCCGCGTGAGGCGAGTTCGAAGCCGAGCGCGCCGGTTCCGGCGAAGAGATCGAGTCCGCGCAGCGAGGTGAAATCGGGTTGGAGGTGCCGCAGCCAGTTGAAGAGCGTCTCGCGCACGCGGTCGGGCGTCGGACGCAGTCCGGCAACGTCGGGCACCGGCAGCGGCGTGCGTTTCCATTGCCCGCCGATGATCCGCACCTGGCGCGGCGCCCCGCGCAGACGATTGTGCGCCGTCATCGGAACGTGAAGTGGCTTTGTTACACTCGATTGAGACGTCGCGGGACGGTTGCCCCGCAGGCGGTTCACCGCCCCTTCCGATCGATTCCCCCCATAGTTCGATGATAAGCCCCGCTTCTGCCGACAGCGCCAAGGGCGGATGGCTCGCGCGGCTCAAGCGCGGACTCGACAAGACGCGCGTCAATATCGTCGGGCTCTTTTCCGGCGGGGTCGTCGACGACGCCCTCCTTGAAGAACTCGAAATGGCGCTGATCAGCGCGGATGTCGGCGTTGCGACTTCTGCCACGCTGATCGAAGCGCTACGCGCGGAGATCAAGCTCAAAGGCCTCAAGACTGCTGATGACGTGCGCGTCGCCCTGCGCGACGAACTGGCGCACCGTCTGGCTCCGGCCGAGGGCCTTTTCGACCTCGCGCACGACAAGCCCTACGTCGTCATGGTCTGCGGCGTCAACGGCTCCGGCAAGACGACCTCGATCGGCAAGCTCGCGAAGTGGTTCGCCGGTCAGCATCGTTCGGTGCTACTGGCGGCGGGCGATACGTTCCGCGCGGCGGCACGTGAGCAACTGGCCGTCTGGGGCACGCGCAACAACGTCGAGGTCATTTCCCAAAGCGGCGGCGACCCGGCGGCCGTCGTATTCGACGCGGTGTCGGCCGCCAGGGCGCGGGGCGTTGACGTTCTGATCGCGGACACGGCCGGCCGCCTGCCAACGCAGGCGCACCTGATGGAAGAGCTGAAGCGGGTCAAACGTGCGCAGGACAAGGCGTTGCCCGGAGCGCCGCACGAGGTGATCCTGATCGTCGACGGCACCAATGGCCAGAACGCGCTGACGCAGGTGCAGGCCTTCGATGCTGCGGTCGGATTGACCGGACTGGTCGTGACCAAGCTCGACGGTACCGCCAAGGGTGGTGTGCTGGTGGCAATCGCCGCGGCGCGGCGCGCTAAACCGCTGCCGATTCTGTTCATCGGCGTCGGCGAAGGAATTGACGACCTGCAGCCGTTTTCCGCGGCCGAGTTCGCCGACGCGCTGGTCGGGTCCGGGACGACTCAGTGAACCTGGCCGCCGTCGACCTCGGCTCGAACAGCTTTCGTCTCGAGATCGGGCGCGTCGACGGTTCGCACATCGAGCGCGAGGGCTACTGGAAAGAGACCGTGCGCCTGGCCGCCGGGCTCGACGAGAGCCACAAGCTCAGCAAGAAGGCGATCGAGACCGCGCTCGAGACGCTGGCGCGCATGAACGAGCGGCTGCGCGGCATGCCGCCGCAGCAGGTGCGCGCCGTCGGCACCCAGACGCTGCGGCTCGCGCGCAACGTCAACGACTTCCTGCTCGAGGCGCAGAACACGCTCGGTTATCCGATCGAGGTGATCTCTGGCCGCGAGGAGGCGCGGCTCGTGTTCGAAGGCTGCATGCATACGCTGCCGCCGTCGGACCTGCGGCGCCTCGTCGTCGACATCGGCGGGCGCTTCCACCGAGGTCATCGTCGGCCGCGGCTTTCACTGCCGCAGAACGCCGAATCGTTCAAGGTCGGCTGCGTCAACACCTCGCTGCGGTTCTTCAAGGACGGCGCATCGACCGCACGTCGCTGAAGAAGGCACAGGTCGCGGCCGCCGCGGAGTTCGAGGAGGCGATTGCGCCTTCTCGCGCGCGCAACTGGGAGCGAAGCCTTCGGGTCCAGCGGCACGGTCGGCGCGGTATCCGACATCCTGCGCGCCGAAGGCTGGTCCGACGGCCGGGTCACCGGCGAAGGCCTGCTCAAGCTGCGCCGGCGCTGCTCGACGCCGGCGAGGTCCGGCGCATCAAGCTGGCGGGCCTGAAGCCGGACCGGCAGGAAGTGCTCGCGGGCGGTGTCGCCGTGCTCTCGGCTGTGTTCGAGACGCTGGGCCTCGACGAGATGAGACCGGCGCGCGGCGCGCTGCGCGTCGGCCTGCTCTACGACCTGCTGGGTCGGCACGAACAGAAGGATCTGCGCGACTCCACGGTCGAGCGCATGCTCGAAGCGGTTCGGCGTCGACCGGGCCCAGGCGTAGCGCGTCGCGACGACGGCGAGGCGCTTTACGCCGAGCGTGCAGCCGCGGGCGTCCGAGGAGATGACACAAGCGTCTGGCGCTGGGCCGCCTGCTGCACGAGGTCGGCTTCGCGATCTCGCACGGCGACTATCACAAGCACTCCGCCTACCTGGTGCAGCATGCCGATCTGCCGGGATTCTCGACGTCCGACCAGGCAACACATCGCGACGCTGGTGCTCGCACAGCGCGGCAACCTGAAGAAGGTCGACGATGTGCTGCGAGGACCGTGACGCGTACCGCGAAGATCCTCGTGCTGCGGCTGGCGGTCATCCTCAATCACGCACGGCGCAAGGTCGAACTGCCGCGCTGGTCGCTGAAGTTCGGCCGATGCGATCGAATTCGGACTCGACGGCGAGTGGCTCGTCGCGCCACCCGCTGACGCAGTACCTGCTGGAGGAGGAAGCGATGCAGTGGGCACGCGTCGGCATCGTCTTCACCGTGAGGACGCTCTGAACGCGCGTCAGAGCAGGTCCGGACTGATGACAGCACGCAGGACGGCCTGCTCCTCGCCGTCACGCTCGCGCGAGCTCAGCCACCAGACGCCCGACTTCTTGACCGCCCAGTCCTGGGTTTCGCCGGCGAGCAGAAGCTCGCGACATGGCCCAGCGTCGGCTGGTGGCCGACGACGACCACCGGCACCTTGGCGCGCGGCCAGTCGGCCGCGCAGCAGTACGTCGCGCACGCGGCGCCGGGAGCAATGTCCTCGACCGTCTTGAGCTTGCGGTGCGCGACTTCCGCCAGCGCCTTCGCGGTCTGCTGCGCACGACGTCGCGGGGCTGACGAGAATTCGCGCGCTGTCGGGCAGCTGCGCGTGCAGCCACTCTGCGACCCGCCGCGCCTGCTTTTCGCCGCGTGCGAGTCAGCTTGCGCCCGAGATCGGGTTCGCCGATCTCGGCTTCGGCGTGGCGCCACAGGATCGAGTTCCATTTCAGATCGCCGCTCCTGCCGCGAGTTCGGCCAGCAGCTGCCTGCTGCGCCGACACGCGCACTTGGAGCCGCCGCGCGGCGGCCGGTAGCTCGCCGGACGCGGCAGAGCGATCCAGGCATCGCGCGTGTCCTCGAGGTAGGGCTTCAGGCCTTCGTCGATCACCCGTCGAGCCAGCTTCGGTTCGAGCACCGGCCACGCGATCTCGATGCGCCGGAACAGGTTACGTCCCATCCAGTCCGCGCTCGATAGGTACACCAGCGGCTTGCCGTCGTTGCGGAAGTAGTAGATGCGATGGTGCTCGAGGAAGCGGCCGACGATCGAGCGCACCCGGATGATCTCCGACAGGCCCTTGACGCCCGGCCGCAGTGCGCAGGCGCCGCGCACGATGAGGTCGATCTTCACGCCGGCCTGCGACGCCGCGTACAGCGCCTGGATCGTCGCCTCGTCGGTCAGCGCGTTCATCTTCGCGATGACCCGCGCCGGCTTGCCCGCCCGCGCGAGCGTCGACTTCGGCCTCAGAGCGCGGCAAGCAGTTGCTTGTGCAGCGTGAACGGCGCCAGCCACAGCTGCTTCAGCCGCTCGACCTTGGTGAGGCTCGTCAGGTGCATGAAGACCTTTTCGACGTCGGCGCAGAGCGTCCGCATTCGCGGTCAGCATGCCGAAGTCGGTGTACAGCTTGGTCGTCGTCGCGTGGTAGTTGCCGGTGCCCAGGTGCGCATACGGAACGAGCGTCAGACTTGCCGCGCAACTCCTCGCGTCGCAGGACCAGCGTCATCTTGCCGTGGATCTTCAGCCCTACGACGCCGTACACCACCTGCGCGCCGACGGCCTCGAGCCGCTCGGCGAGGTTGATGTTCGCCTCCTCGTCGAAGCGCGCCTTCAGTTCGACGATGACCGTCACTTCCTTGCCACGCCGCGCCGCCTCCTCGAGGATGTCGACCACACCGAACTGATACCGGTGCGGTACAGCGTCATGCGGATGGCGACGACCTTGGCGTCGGCGGCCGCCTGGCGCAGGAACTCGATGACCGGCTCGAAGCTTTCGAAGGGGTGATGCAGCAGGATGTCGCTGCGCCGAATCGCCTCGAACAGTCGGCACCGGCGCGCGAGCTTGGCCGGCCACGCCGGCTCAAACGGTGTCCAACGCAAGGACGGCGCCGTCAGGTGGTCCACCAGCTGGTTCAGCCGCACCAGGTTGACCGGTCCCTCGACGCGAAACACCGCCTGCTCGGGCAGCTGGAATTGCTCCTGCAGCAGGGTCTGCAGATGCGGCGCGACAGGTCGCGAGGACCTCGAGGCGGACCGCATTGCCGAAGTGACGCTGCGTGAGTTCCATCCGCAGCGCCTGCCGCAGGTTGTGCACCTCGCGCTCGTCGACGCTGAGGTCGGAATCACGCGTCACGCGGAACTGCGAAAACGCCGCCGATCTCGCGTCCCGGGAAGACGTCCTGCAGGTGCGCGCGGATCACTGAGGACAGCATGACGAACGCCTGCTTGCCCGGGACCAGGCGCGGCGGCAGCGGAATCACGCGCGGCAGCACGCGCGGCACCTTGAGGATCGCGATCGTCGACGGGCCGCCCGAATGCGTCCTTGCCGTCGAGCTGCAGGATGAAGTTGAGCGACTTGTTGAGGACCTGCGGGAACGGATGCGACGGATCGAGCCCGATCGGCGACAGCAGCGGCCGCACTTCGCGCATGAAGTACTCGCGCACCCATGCCCGCTGCGCCTCGTTGCGCTGCGGCGTGGCTCAGCACGACGATGTCGCGCCGCTCAAGCGCCGGCATGACCGTCTGGTTGAACAGCGCGTACTGCCGCTGCACCAGGCCGATGGGCACGCTGCATGATCTCGGCGTAGCGCAGCCGCCGGCGAGTCGCGCCGCGGGTTTCGCGTATCTCCTCGCTCAGGTCGGAGATGCGCACCTCGAAGAATTCGTCGAGGTTGGACGAGACGATGCAGACGTAGCGCAGCCGCTCGGCCAGCGGTACGGCGGCGCGCGTCGCCATCGCCAGCACGCGTTCGTTGAACGCGAGCATCGACAGCTCCCGATTCAGGTAGAGCTCGGGGCTGGTCTGCAATTCGGGCTTTCGTTGGTGCGGCTTGCGCTTGTTGCGGCGGACCATAGTGCACTCGCGTGACGCCTCGATGACAACCGTACAATCGTGACGGTCAGCGCGACGTTCTGGCCCGATTCATTCTAAGCGGCGCGCTCGTCGCTCGCCGCTTCGCCGTATGGATGCCTACTCGACCCCCGACCTGCCGCCACTGATCGTGTTCGACCGGGTCGACAAGCGCTACGGCAGCCGCAGCGTGCTTTCGCAGCTCAGCTTCTCGATCGCGCGCAACAGTTCGTCTTGCTGACCGGGCCCTCGGGCGCCGGCAAGTCAACGGTCCTCAGGTTGGTCGCCGCGTCTGGAGCAACCGAGTTCCGGCTCAATCACCGTTGCGGGCGAGCCGCTAGGACGCCTGAGACCACGCATGTTGCCGCTGCTACGGCGGTCGATGGGAATCGTCCTGCAGGACCTCATGCTGCTCAACGACCGCAGCGTCCTGCAAAACGTGGCGCTGCCATGCGCGGCCGCCGGTATTGCCTGGCGCGAAGCACTGGCGCGGGCCGCGACTGCGCTGCAACGAGTCGGCCTGGATGAGGTGGCCGGGCGTGCGTATCCACGCGAACTGTCGGGTGGCGAGCAGCAACGCGCCGCGCTCGCACGCGCCCTGGTCAATCACCCCGCACTACTGCTGGTCGACGAACCCACGGCTCATCTTGACCCGATGGCCGCCGCTCAGGTTGTGCACTTGCTCGAGCAGTTCGTCGTCGCGGGGGTCACTGTCGTGATGGCCTCCCATGGTGAAAGCGTGGCGATGCCGGCCCGCGCGCGTGTCATTGCACTCGAAGACGCACGGGTCACGGCATGAGCGCGGTCGCGACGCGTTGGTTTGCACTGAAGCGGGCGGCAGCACTGATCCGAGGCCAGCCAGGCGGCTTCCTCTTGAATGTCGCCCTGGTGGGCTTGGCGCTGGCGGTGCCACTGTTCCTGGCTTTCATCGCCTACACCTTGGTTCCCTGGACGACTCGCATCCAGGCGGGCCCCGAGCTCAACGTCTTCGTGGCGCTGGGGACTTCGCCGAGCGCGGTTGAGCAGATGCGACTAAAGCTGGCAGCCGTCGAAGGGGTCGTCGACGTGCGCCTGATCGCGCGGGATCAAGCCTTTGCCGACCTGAGCCGCCGCTCCGGACTTGCGCCCGGCGCGGCGCCGCGCGCGAATCCGCTGCCGGACGTCCTGGTGGCCCGTTTCGCGGCCACAGTCGGCCCGGCGACCGTTGAGCGTATGGCCACCTCGGCCCGAGCCTGGGCGGGCGTCGACGCCGTCCGGCTGGACATCGAATGGTTTCGCCGGGCCGGAGCGATTGCGAGGGCGGCGGGCATAGTCCTCGCAGTGGTGGGCGGGTTGACGCTGGTCTTGATCGCACTCGTGTTGGTCGCCGCGGTGCGCGTGCAGGCGGAGTCACGACACGACGAGACGGCCGTGCTGCAACTTGCCGGCGCACGCACCGCCTTCATCGTGCGCCCCTATGCCTACGCAGGCGCCGTGACCTTGGGCCTGGGCGCCGCGTTCGCGCTGGCCATCGCCGCTGGCTGCCTCCTGATCATCGAGCCCCGAATGGCTGGCTTTGCGGCCAGCTTCGGGCAGGACTTCCGCCCGGCGATGCCGCCGGCATGGCTGCCCACCGCAATCGTTCTTGGGGCGGCGGTCGTCGGGCTCGCGGCAGCGGCCGTCGGCGCCCGAGCTGCAATTGCAGAGGCATCTCCGACAAAGTAAGCGAGTGCTCGCATATAATTAGCGCGTTGTTTTCTGGTTACCTGAACGAATTGCTCAGGATTGAACTTTCATGCGAGCGTCCCTTCTAAGTGGTTAGCACTCAGGTCGTGAGAGTGCTACATTTAAGGCGAAAGGGGGTAGTTCAGTGACGAAGACCCGTTCCAGTGCTGCGGTTGCAAACGCCTTGATCCCGGCCGCGTCGCATGCGTTAGTGCTGCACCCCGGCAGCGTTGGCAGCATCGATGCGTACATCCAGGTGGTCAACCGCGTCCCGCTGCTGACAGCGGAAGAGGAAGTTTCGCTGGCGCGGCAATTCCGCGATCGCGATGACCTCGATGCGGCCGGCCGACTGGTGATGTCGCACTTGCGGCTGGTGGTCGCCGTCGCCCGCAATTATCTTGGCTACGGACTCGCCCACGCCGATCTGATCCAGGAAGGCAACATCGGATTAATGAAAGCGGTGAAGCGCTTTGATCCCGAGCGCGGCGTTCGATTGGTGTCGTTCGCTTTGCACTGGATCAAAGCCGAGATTCACGAGTACATCCTGCGCAACTGGCGACTGGTGAAGGTTGCCACCACAAAGGCGCAGCGCAAGCTGTTCTTCAACTTGCGCAGCATGAAGCAGGGTCTTGGCACGATGTCGCCGGACGAGATCGACGGCGTCGCACGCGAACTCAACGTCAAGCCTCAGGAAGTCTCCGAAATGGAGACCCGCCTGGCGGGGGGCGACATCGCCCTCGAGGGCCGGATCGAGGACGGTGAAGAGGAATTCGCCCCGATCGCCTACCTGGCCGACGAGGACTCGGAGCCGACCGAAGTCCTGCAGCGGCGCGAGCACGACATGCTGCAGTCTGACGGCGTGCGCCAGGCGATCGAGCAACTCGACTCGCGCAGCCGCCGCATCATCGAGGCCCGCTGGCTCAACGAGGATGCCGACGGTCGGGTAGGAACGGCCACCCTGCACGAACTGGCCGAGGAATTCGGAGTCTCCGCGGAACGAATCCGCCAAATCGAGGCCAAAGCGCTGCAGAAGATGCGCGCCGCGCTCGCGGCTTACTCGTAAGCACGGGCACGCGGTTTCCGGTCGGCCAGTGTTGTAGCAGTATCCGCCTCCGCTCCTCCCCCTCTCCTCCGACGAGGCGGATCATGGCCCCAGCCAACGCTGGGGCCTTTTTTTGGCCTGCCCCCCGATAATTCACCGATGGATCTTCTCCCACTGCGAGCGCCGCCAATGCTGGCCGGTTCGGCGACGTCGCTGCGACCCATGGCACGCCGCGTTGCCACGGCCGTGGCGGCGCCACCGCCGGAGCTTGCGGCACGCGCCCGCGCCATCGACACCGTGGAGCCCGTCATCGGGCGCGTGCAATCGGGTGGAACTTGGAATGACGCCCTCGTGCATGCGGCACTGGCACAGGCACTCGACCCGCTACCGGGGAGCGCGCTGCGGCGAACATTTGAGTGGTACCACTGCCGCGGCGCGTTCTTCCATACCGATGCGCACTACGCGGATGTGCTGTTCGGTGTGTGGTACATCGAAGGACCGGCGGTCGAGATCGTGTTTGCCCGCGCGGCTCTGCGCATTTCAGCGCGGCCTGGCACGATCATCGTATTTGATCCGTTCGAGGTTCATGGGGTGCTGCGGCCAGGCGCCAAGGAATACCACGCGGACGACTATGCCGGCAGTGCCGCCAGCGTTTTCGTGGGCTTCGAGCTGAAGCTCGATGACACCGTACGTGCCGCATTCGAACTCGCGGCGCCCGCGGCAGATGCGCGAATGATATCCAGCAGCACCCGGGTGACGCCGACCACCGGCGCCTTCGCGTCGCCGCGCCGCTAGAGCAGCTTGCGCAGGTCGCTGGCGATGTCGTCGACGCTGGCGCCGTGGCGGATGAACAGCCGCACCCGCCCGTCACGGTCGATGACGTAGCTGCCTGCCGTGTGGTCCATCGTGTAGGAAGTGGCGGTCTTGCCGGGCACCTTCTGATAGAAGATCTTGAACTCCTTGGCGACCACGGCTGTCTGCTCTGGCGTGCCATACAGAGCGACAAAGCTCGGATCGAAAGCAGGTACGTACTGCGACAACACGGCCGGTGTATCGCGCTCCGGATCGATCGTGACGAAGATCACCTGCAGCCGTTCGGCATCGGCACCGAGCCGCTTCTTGACCTCGGCAAGATCCGAAAGCGTGGTCGGGCACACATCCGGGCACTGCGTGTATCCGAAGAAGATGACCACAACTTTGCCGCGATAGTTCGCCAGCGTCCGCTGCCCGCCGCTCGCCGACTCGAGCGAAAGGTCGCGCGCGTAATCGGCGCCGGTGATGTCAACCGCCTTGAATGCGGGCGGCGAGCACGCCCCAACCACGACCGCCGTCAGCAGCGCCAAAGCGTTGCGCAGGGACGACAGCCGGCTCACGATAGCCATGGGATCCATGCCGACCGCAGTCAGACGTAGTGATCGGCCAGCAGCGCCGCGAACAGCGCGGCCAGATAGACGATGGAGTAATTGAATGTCGCTCGTGCGAGCGCCGGATTCGGCGCCCGGTACAGCCGCCAGGCGTAGACGACAAAGACGCCGCCGAGGGCCAGCGCCGCAACGAGGTACAGCACCCCCGCCATCTGCACTGCAAAGGGCAAGACAGTGGTTGCCACCAAACCGATCGTGTACAGCAGGATGTGGAGCCGCGTTAGCGGCTCGCCATGCGTGACCGGCAGCATCGGCCAGCCGGCCTTGCGATAGTCCTCGATGCGATACAGCGCCAGCGCCCAGAAGTGCGGCGGGGTCCACACGAAGATGATCAGCGCGAGCAGCCACGCCTCGGGCGGCGCGCTGTTTGTCACGGCCGCCCATCCGAGCACGGGAGGCATCGCACCGCTCATGCCGCCGATCACGATGTTCTGCGGCGTGTACGGCTTGAGCAGGACCGTGTACACGACGGCGTAGCCCACGAAGGTCGCGAACGTTAGCCACATCGTGAGCGGATTCACCTGCGTGTAGAGCACCCACATGCCCGCGCCGCCAATCACCCCGGAAAACCCCAGCGCCTGCACCGGCGTCAGGTCCCCGTGCGGCAGCGGTCGCATGCGCGTGCGCGCCATCCGCGCGTCGATGTGCCGTTCGATCAGCGAATTGACGGCAAACGCAGCCCCGGCAAGCAACCAGATGCCGACCGTTGCGACCGCTACGGCGCGCAGCGACGGCAGTTCGGGGGTAGCGAGAAACATCCCGATGACCGCGCAGAAGATCGCGAGCTGCGTCACGCGCGGCTTGGTCAGCGCCCAATACTGGGCCAGGAGATGGCCCAGCGAACGTTCAGTGGCTGACGAGCACGCGCATCGAGGTCGAAGACTAGGATCCGGACGGCGGGAATCTTACCGACTGCGGGCGCGCGCAGCGTAGAAATTAAATGTCACCAGCATGGCCACAAGCAGGGCCGCGCCGCCGCTGTGCAGCACCGCCGCAACCAAGGGCCAGCTGAGGACGACATTGGACATCCCGGTTGCCAACTGCAGCATCAGCAAAGCCAGGAGCCACCGTGCGAGACGACTGACTCCGGGCACTCGCCAGGCTCGCCAGACCAGGGCTCCCACCACCGCGGCCGCGGCCAGCGCAAACGCCCGATGCACCCAGTGAATCGTGACCAGTGCCTGGAACGGGATGATGTTGCCGTCCCCGGTTCGACCGAGGTCCCGCCACAGCGTGAAACCGTGCCCGAAGTCGAGCGGAGGCACCCACGCGCCCTGGCAGTGCGGAAAGTCGCTGCAGGCGAGCACCGCATAGTTGGTACTGACCCAGCCACCGAGCGCGATCTGGAAGACAACGACGCCCAGTGCCGCCAGCGCGAGCGGCCGCAGTCGCTGGGCCTGCGGGGCGACCGACAACGGAAGGTTCTCGCGCAGTGCCAGCCACACCAGCAGTGCCAGCAACCCGATACCGCCGAGCAGATGCACGGTGACGATCAGCGGCTGCAGCTTCTGCGTCACTGTCAACGCGCCGAACGCACCCTGCACGCAGACCCACACCAGCGCCGCCGTCGCAAGCCATGGAGACGGCGCCGTCGTCCGAACTGCGCGACCTGGCGCCAGGCCTGCACCGCGAGAATGATGATGAGAAAGCCAACACCCATCGCGAAATAGCGATGCAGCATCTCGATCCAGGCCTTGGTCATCGTCACCGGACCGGTCGGCTGCGCCGTTTCGGCAGCACGGATCGATTCGCCCGCCGACACTGGGATTGGAGTGTCCGTAGCAACCCGGCCAGTCGGGGCACCCGAGACCCGAGTCGGTCAGGCGTGTGAACGCTCCGAACATGATCAGATCGAGCGTGAGAAACGCGGTGACCCACGCCAGCTTGCGAAACTTGGCCGGATCGCGCGACAACGCGACGTAGGCGAGTGGCAGTGCTGCGGCGGCCATGCCCTTCACCGCCAGCCAGACGAGAGCGCTGCAGGCTCCATCAGTCTTTGCGCTCGACGCGCACCCAGTGACTCGACGCCGTCAGCAGGCGGGCAAGATCCTTCTTCACCTTCTGCGGCTCGGGATCCTGCGGCCAGCGCAGCATCAGATTGCCCATCGGGTCGACCAGCCACACGTAGCCTGCCGTCGCACGCACCCCGTCCGGCGACAGGAACTCGCGCACCGCAGTCGCAGGAGCGCGCACGACGTGAGTTCCTTCATATTCGCGCAACAGCAGGGTCGGAAGCGGTTCCTCGTCCGTGACCAGCCAGACCCGTTCGACGCGGTCGCGCTCCTTGCCGGTCATCAGCCGCTGCTGCCGCATCTGCAACAGAGCAGCCGCGCAGCGCTCGGCGCAGTCTCCGCCGCCCGCGCTGACCATCACCCACTTTGCCGGCGAGTGACTCGAACGAGAACGGCTGGCCGTCGAGCCCCGTCATGCGCACTCCGGCCGGGAGCGCGGCGCGGCGGCGTGATCAGCGTGCCGTAGTTGGCCCGTCCGCTCGGCGGAACCACGTAGTACGCAAGGTACGAAGCAAGCACCGGAGCGACACACACCGCGATCACCGCATATAGCATGCGATAGCGTCTCCAGTGCGAGGCCGGAGGCACAGCCGGTCGTAACGGTGCGATCGATCATTTTCATCGATCGCGCAAGGCACGTACGCCGAAGAAGATGGTCAGGCAGGCACTCAGGGCCGCCAGTCCATACCATTGGAACGCATAGCCGCGATGCTTGTCGACTCCGCTCGCCGGCCGCGGCCAGACGCGCTGCAGAGTGTCGGTGGTCGAATTCGTCTGTTGCACGATGAACCGCGCGACCACGATGCCAGTGATTCGCTCATAGTCCTCCGGCGCGAGATTCGGCCAGATGCCGGGCACGCGTAACGCTTGTGGCGGCGCGAGTTCCAGCAGGCGCGGCACCCGGGCGACCGCCAGCCCTTCGATCGCCACGCTGCTGGCGGGAGTCTCAATCCGCGGCATACGCGCCGGATCGCGCACATCGCGTGCGATCCAGCCACGGTTGACGAGAACGCTTGCGCCATCCTGCATGCGCAGCGGCGTCACGACCTGGAATCCAGCCGCGCCGTTGAGCGAGCGGTTGTCGATGAAGACCGTGCGATCGGGCAGGAACTCGCCGCGCACCTGAACTCGTCGCGGCAGTTGCGCCGCGACTTCCGTGAAGTCGCCTTTCGAGTTCACGGGAGCGGTGCCAGCGCCTCCGCCGCATCCAGGCGCGCCTGCAATGCCGCCTTTTCGTCGCCACGCCGGGTTTGCCAGGAGCCCAGAGCGATGCCGAGCGCAGTCACCACAACTCCGAAGAGGACTGCCCCCAGAATGCGTCGGGTGGAGCGACGAGTCATAATGACACCAGTGGGATAATTACACGCCCGCGCCCAATGCACCCATGCGCATCATCATCGTCATTGCGTTCATCGGCATCCTCGCCGCCCTCGGCTCCGCGCTGGTGTTCCTAGTGCGTGACCGTGGCTCCACCAACCGGACCGTCAACGCACTGACGGTGCGCATCAGCTTGTCGGTCGCGCTCTTCTTGTTCATCCTGTTCAGCTATTGGATGGGCTGGATCGAGCCGCGTTCCTACTAGGCAACCCTTCGGCCCAAAGAATCGCGGCGCCCGCAGGCGCCGCCATCCAGAGACCGATTCCGCTGCTGCTACAGCCAGTAGACCACGATGTACAGGCCGATCCAGACCACGTCGACGAAGTGCCAGTACCACGCGGCACCTTCGAAGGCGAAATGGTGGTCGGGCTTGAAGTGCCCGCGTATCAGTCGTGCGAGCACCACGCTCAGCATTATCGCGCCGACGAACACGTGGAAACCGTGAAACCCTGTGAGCATGAAGAACGTGGAGCCGAAAATGCCCGACGACAGCTTCAGATTCAGCTCCGAGTAGGCGTGGCCGTACTCGAACATCTGGACGCCGAGGAACGTGACGCCGAGCAAGACGGTGAGCGCCAACCACAGGATCGCGCTGCGCCGATGATTGGCGCGCAGCGCATGGTGGGAGATCGTCAGCGTCACGCCGGAGGTCAGCAGCAGCGCCGTGTTGATCGTCGGCAACCAGAACGGGCCGAGCGTGGTGAACGCATCGATCACGCCAGCGGGACCGGAATGCGGCCAAGTCGGGTTGAAGTCCGGCCACAGCAGCTTGTGGTCGAAGTCGCCCAGCATCGGAGCCGTGATCACGCGGGCATAGAACAAGCGCACCGAAGAACGAGGCGAAGAACATCACCTCCGAGAAGATGAACCAGCCCATCCCCCAGCGGAACGAGGCGTCGACCTTCCGGTTGTAGGCGCCGTGCTCGGACTCGCTCGACACCATCGAGAACCAGCCGAACATCATGTAGAAAAGCGTCGCCAGCCCGATCGCCAGCGGAATGAAGCCGGTCGTGTTGTGGTTGACTACCAGAGCCCGCGCCGATGCCGGTGAACGCCATCGCGATCATTCCGACCATCGGCCATTGCGACGGTGCCGGTACGAAATAGTCCGGCGCCGTTCCCCCGTGCGTATTGGCCATCTGCGCCTGCTCCCCTCTCGTGTCTGTCTCTAGCTCACTACCATTCGAACCACCAGCAGCAGCGCCAGCACGAACAGCGCCGCCGCTCCTATGCCGGCAATGATCACGTAGACCGGATTCAGCCGGACCGCGTCCTTTTCGTACTCTGACCGCCGCCGCACGCCGAAGAACGACCATAGAACCGCACGCATCGTGGCGCAGGAAACCCGCGTTACGCGGCTGCGCCTCTGGAAGCTTGACCTCATCGCCCGATGCCATGGTTCAGCTGCTCGGCGTCACCGCGCGCTCGGCCTGTGGCCGAGCAATGGCGCCCGCCACCTCGAAGAACGTATACGACAGCGTGATCGTGTGCACGTCGCGCGGCAGGTCCGGATGGATGAAGAACACGACCGGGAACTGACGCGTCTCGCCCGCCGCGAGTGTCTGCTGCTGGAAGCAGAAGCACTCGAGCTTCTGGAAGTACTGCGCCGACTGCAGCGGGGCATAGCTGGGAATCGCCTGCCCTGCCATCGTGCGCGACTCGAGATTCACCAGGTCGTAGCTGACATGGACAAGTTCGCCCGGGTGCACCTGCAAGTGGTTCACGTGCGGCTTGAAGCGCCAGGCGCCCTGCTTGTTGGCGTCGAACTCCACAGTGATCGTGCGCGAGCGGTCGACCTGCGTGTTGCGCGCCGCTCGCACGGCATCTTCATCTCGCGAAGTCACGATGTTGATGCCGGTGACTTCGCAGATCTTGCGGTACAGCGGGACCAGTGCCCAGCCGAAGCCGAACATCAGCACGCTGATAACGACCAGCTTGCGCAGGATCGTCCGGTTGTCACTCCCGATCATGGACGACAGGATCGTGATCACTCATCGCGGATACCTGCTTCAGCTACCCAGCATCCAGCGGCGTGCAATCACGCCGACGAAGAACACGAGAACGATCGTCGCCAGGATCAGGGCCGTGCGACGGTTCTGGCGCCGCTCTTCAGTGTTCTGTTCCATCACGGCCGGTCGTTGTCTCTGTTCGTCACTTGACGATCGGGGGCGTCTCGAACGTATGGAACGGTGCCGGTGATGGCACGGTCCATTCGAGGCCACCGTCCTCGGCGCCCCACGGGTTCGCCGCCGCCTTCGGCCCGCCCTTGATGCACGTCACGACGACGTACAGGAAAAGCAACTGCGTCAAGCCGAAACCGAAGGCACCGATCGACGCCATCAGGTTGAAGTCGGCGAACTGCAGCGGGTAGTCGGCGTAGCGCCGCGGCATGCCGGCCAGTCCGAGGAAGTGCATTGGGAAGAACGTGACGTTGAAGAAGATCATCGACAGCCAGAAGTGCCACTTGCCAAGCGCTTCGTTGTACATGTGACCAGTCCACTTCGGCAGCCAGTAGTCGCGCCGGCGAAGCAGCGCGAAGAGCGAGCCGGCCACCAGCACGTAGATGGAAGTGCGCCACCACGTAGTAGCTGTCCTGCAGCTGGATGTCGATCGGCGCCATCGCCAGGATCAGGCCGGTGAAGCCGCCCATCGTGAAGACGAAGATGAAGCCGACCGCGAACAGCATCGGCGTCTCGAAGGTCATAGCGCCTTGTACATCGTCGCGACCCAGTTGAAGACCTTCACGCCGGTCGGGATCGCGATCAGCATCGTCGCGTACATGAAGAGAGCTCGCCCGGTCACCGGCATGCCGGTGGTGAACATGTGGTGCGCCCAGACGATGAACGACAGGATCGCGATCGACGCGGTCGCGTAGACCATCGAGGCGTAGCCGAACAGCGGCTTGCGGGCGAACACCGGAATGATCCGGCTGACGATCCCGAACACCAGCAGGATCATGATGTACACCTCGGGGTGTCCGAAGAACCAGAAGATATGCTGGTACATGACCGGGTCGCCGCCGCCGGCCGCGTTGAAGAACGACGTTCCGAAGTGGCGGTCCGTCAGCGTCATCGTGATGGCGCCCGCGAGCACGGCATCACCGCGATCAGCAGGTAGGCGGTGATCAGCCAGGTCCAAAGAACATTGGCATCTTCATCAGCGTCATGCCCGGCGCGCGCATGTTAAGAATCGTCGTGATGATGTTGATCGAGCCCATGATCGATGACGCGCCAATGTGCAGCGCGAAGATCGCGAGGTCCATGCCCGGGCCCATCTGCACCGTCAGTGGCGCGTAGCGTCCAGCCGGCGGTCGTCGCACCTCCCGGAACGAAGAACGAGATCACGATCAGCATCGCCGCCGGCGGCAGCAGCCAGAAGCTGAAATTGTTCATGCGCGCGAACGCCATGTCGGGCGCGCCGATCTGCAGCGGGATCTGCCAGTTCGCGAAGCCGACGAAGGCCGGCATGATGGCGCCGAACACGATGACGACGCCGTGCATCCGTCGTCAGTCGGTCGGCTGTGTCCGGCGGAGTTTTTCGGCATCGTGCGCCTGTAGGCACTCATCGTCACACCCTCCCCTGCCTTGGGAATTATCGTTTTTCTCTTTTACAACGGTATTCGGGCCATCACCTGGGACTTTAACCCTGCCCCCCACCGATTCCATGACGAAGGGCGGGATCATGCCGGCCATCGTCGGCACCTTTTATCTGACCGTCGGAGCGATCGTCGTGGCCCTGCCCCCTGGGGGTGGTCTCGGCGATCTTGTGACGGAATACGCAGGGGCGCTTCATGCGGATCATCCGCATCGGCGTGAACTGCTTGGCCGGGGTGCCTTCCGTCGTCTTCGGGCTCTTCGGCCTTGGGTTCTTTGTCGTCTTTCTGAAATTCGGGTACAGCCTCCTCGCCGGCGCCCTGACGCTCGGCATCCTGATCTTACCTACGATCATCGGGGCTGCGGAAGAGGCGCTCAAGGCGGTTCCCAGACGTAGAGGCCTCCCTGGCCCTGGGCGTTTCCAAATGGCGCACGATCTACGGATTCCTCCCTCGGCCCTGCCGGCATCCTGACCGGGGCGATCCTGGGGGTCGGCCGCGCAGCAGGCGAGACTGCGCCCATCATGTCACGGCCGCGGCGTTTTTCACCGCGGCCTTGCCGAAATCGATTTTTGACGAGGTGATGGCCCTCCCTATCACATCTATGTCCTGGCCACGGCAGGGCCGCCCATATCGAGCAGACAAGGCCCCTGCCAGTACGGGACGGCGCTGGTCTTGATCGCCCTGGTTCTCGGGATCGATCTTTTCGCGATCATCATGCGCAGCGTGGTCAGAAGAAAAAAAAGGTGGTAATCGTGGGAAAACAGATGATCATTACGGACTAAGAAGAATGTCGATTTCTTCTACAGGCGCCTACCGGGCGCTCTCCAACGTCACGCTGGATTGAAAAGAGCCGCGTTACCGCCCTGATCGGTCCGTCCGGTTGCGGAAAATCGACCCTGCTGGCTCCTCAACCGGATGAACGGACCTGATCGACGGGACCACGTGTGAGGGGGAGATCCTGCTTGAAGGGCGGCGTCACGCCCCGGATGTGTCGATCCCGTTAGAGATCCATCAGAGCGGTCGGAGATCGATCTTCAGAAGCCGATCCCTTCCCGATCGATATTCAACGATCTCACCTTCGCCCCGAAACTCTCAGGCATCCGGGACAACGGCGATCTCGAAGCCCTGGTGGAGGAGAGCCTGAAACAGGCCGTATTGTGGGACAAGGTCAAGGATATCCTCGAGAATCCGCCACAATCTCTCCAGCGGCCAGCAGCAGCACCTCTGCATCGCCCGAGCACTCGCCATGAAACCGGACGTCCTGCTGATGGACGAACCGATGCTCGGCCCTGGACCCGATCTCGACCGCGAAGATCGAGGAGCTGATCGATTCGCTCAAGAAGCGCTATACGATCATCATCGTAACCCAACATGCGGCAGGCGACCCACGTCTCGGAATACACGGGGTTCTTCTATCTGGGGAAGTTGATCGAGTTCGACATCACGGACAGGATCTCCACCGATCCGGACGGAAACAACGGAGGATTATGTCACCGGACGGTTCGGTTGATCGACGGCCCATCGCATTCGACCCCGATCCTCGCCAGGCGGGCAAACGGAGGCGGAATGGAGGAGAAACAACGTCCCAGCACGGAATACGAGCGAGCTCCAGGAGATCAAGGACGGCCTGCTCTACCTGGGCACCTGACGGAAAAGGCCCTTAAAACGGGTGCGTCGCGCTTCTGGAACGAAACTCCGGAGCTGGCGAGAAGGATCGTCCGGGAGGACGAACGAGATCGACCGCTCGACGTGGATCTGGAGGAGAAGTGCATCCGCCTGCTGGCCCTTCGGCAGCCCGCCGCGCGTGATCTGCGCTTCATTACGACGGCCATCAAGATCACCGGCCATCTGGAGCGGATCGGGGACATGGCGGCGAACATCGCCGAGAAGGTCCTCATCCTCAACGATCTCCCCCAGATCAAACCTTACGTCGACCTGCCCCGGATGGTGGAGATCAGCCGGGGGATGATCCGGAAGAGCCTGGACGTCATGGTGGATCTGAGGATACGGGCTGGCCATGAAGGTCCGGGAGGAAGACACCGTCATCGACCAGCTGAACGATCAGATTTTCGGGAACTGCTCACGTTCATGATCGAGGATCCCCGGAAGATCAGGTCTGTCTCTACGTCATGCAAATCTCCAAGAGCCTGGAGCGGATTGCGGATCATGCCGAGGGGATCGCGGACATGGTCATTTATATGGTCACGGGAAAGAGCGTTCGGCACAAACCGTCTTTTTCGGGAGCAGGGATGAAATTCCGTCTCTTCTACAAACTTTTCTTTGCCTTTGCCGCAATCGGCGTCCCTGGCAGTGGCGATCGCCCAAATTGTTGAATGGACCGATGAAGCGGATCCTGCACCCGACGGATCGGAGCAATGACGCATGCCGGGCAAGATTAGTGGCCTTCGATACCGAAGGCAAGATCACCAGGGCGTGTTGGGGAACTGGCGAGCGCGCCGCCCTGGCTGACTTGATGGACCCCTGCGGGAAGGGTCTTGGCGGGGTTCGGATCGCCGTGACGAGGTTGGGGGCGGTGAAAGCCGCTTCAACCGGTCGGAGATCGCGGGAGGCCCGCGCTCTGGAAGGGGAAGGCGTGCGGTGCGTCCGGCGCGGCGCCCTCCGGTGGAACTGGTCTGTGGCCTTTCCACTGGGGAGGGAAGCGCCCAAGGATATGCATCATTTATGGCCCACTCCTCCGGAGGATGGCCCATCCCCTCATGATCCTAGAGTTCAGGCAGAGCAATGTGGTGGTG
>CAWDEO010000007.1:0-127136 GCA_963801405.1 uncultured beta proteobacterium
TCATCCAGGCCGGGCCGAAGACGCTCGAGGCCGGAACGGCTTCAGGAACGATCGCGACGGCGGCGGGCAGCCGGCCGTTCTGTCGCTGTTCAACATCCAGGGGCGCGTCGCCATCGCAGCCGATGAGGATGCTCCGGAAATGTTGCATGAGCTTATGTCCTCGATCCCTGTCCGTGGGGATCTCGAAAACGTTCGTGGTGAACGATGCGGCCACGACCGCCGTCCAACTCCCCTGACCCAGGTACGTTCCGGCCTACGCGTCGCCCACGATGTGGTGCGCGACGCCCGAGCGGGGAGCGGGCGTCTCGCCCGCCCCGGTTCACCACCGAGGGCATCCGGGCCGCGGGGGTGTCGTCCCCAAATTGGACCTCCAGATGTGGGAGCTCCCAGTGGCAAGATGCAATTAAGGCGGGCCGGCTCGTCCCACGTGCGCGCGCCTCACGAAGGCTTCGCGAGGGCACGTCCCGCGTGGCCGGTCCTCAGGCACCGCCCTTGCGCCTGGCCGCGGCCTTGAACGCCGCCTGATATTTCATCACCCCTTCTCGCGGAATGAGCGTGATGACGGGAGGCACCCCCGATCCCTGGCCCTGTCCTTGAGGCTGGGGGAGCGGCGCCGCTTCGAGCGCTTGCACCGCCTGTGCCCAGTGGGGATCCGCGGGCGCGATCAACCCGTGCGGCTCCTGCCGCTTGCCCGGAATCCCGAACGTGATCTCCCCGCGCTTCGTCCGCTCCCGGCCTAGCTCCACCCATACCATGTCGGTCGCTGTCGCCATTCTTCCGGCTCCCCTCCTTCGAAGTGTGCGACCCCTCGGGGAGTTTCGCAAGCTCCCGGTTGCTCACCCGACCGCGGCCGGGGACAAGAAGAGTAGTATGGCCTCAGGTCTATCGGATACTCGCAGTTTGTGGCCCTGCACATCCAGATTCCGCGCGGGGATGGCCGGGTCACGAGATGGAAGGGACGACGATGAACCACGCCACGCCGCTCGCACCGGTGCTTGCCGGGCTGCTTGCCCTGACAGGCCCCGCTGCCGCGCAGGACACGGCGAACCTCTCGGACCTCGAGGTCAAGAGCCGCCTTACCTACATCCAGAGCTGTCTCGACGAGGGCCGCAAAGCGGCCAACCTGTGGTGGTACGGGTGGCTTGCGGGCTACGGCGCCGCGACCGCCGGGCAGGCCGCGGTGTATTCCTCGACGGACAGCGAGAGGGAAAGCAGGACATGCTCGTTGGCTCTGTCACGAGCGCCCTCGGGGCCGCGGGCCAGATCGTCTTTCCCCTCGAGGCGGGCCGCCTGGCGGCGCGCTTGCGGGTGTTGCCGGACGCCACCCCCGAGGAACGGCGCGCCAAGCTCGCGTCGGCCGAGAGCATTCTCCGCCTGAGTGCCGCACAGGAGGCCTCGGGCCGGTCGTGGAAGGCCCATGCGGTCGCCGGGGCGGTGAACCTCGCCGCCGGCCTCGTCATCTGGCGTCACTACGATCGCCCGGCCCGCGACGGCCTCGTCACCTTCGCCATCGGACAGCTCATCTCCGAGGTCCAGATTTTCACCCAGCCGACGAGAGCGATCCGCGACCTGCAGGAATACGAGCGGCGCGTGGGGTTTGATCGCGCCGGCGCGCTCGGGGGGGATCGCCGCACCTGGTACGTCGGCGTCATACCCGGGGGCCTTGTGGTCGGGTGCAGGTTCTGAGGCGCAGGCCGCTGGCATGTGGTGACGGCCGGAAACGGTTGACGAGAGACGTGGGAGCCGGCAGAGGGAGGTGCGGCAAAGGACGTCTCCCCCGACAACGACGATCCAGGTCAACCGCGCGCCGGTGCTCACGCTCTGGGCCGCCGTGGTCGCCGAGCGGCTTGGCTTCGGCCGCGATGAGGCGCTGACGCTCGGGCGTGCGGTCGCCGGGGGTGCAACGCCCACGCCAAGGGCGTGCGCTTGGGCCTGTTCGCGCCCTCGGCGCCCAAGGCCGTGAAGGAGCGCACAAAGAAGATGGCGCACGGTGAGACGCTCCACGTGGACCTGCTCGGCCGCGCCGTCCCGGCAAGGGCGACGCCGGACGGCCTCCGCGCCCTCGCCAACGACCAGCCCGTCTCGCCCGAGAGCGTCGCGCGCTACCTCGAGGGCAAGTTCGGCGACGCGCTCCCCGACGCGCGTGCCGCCATGGAGCGCCTGGCAAAGTCGCTGCCACTTGAAGCGCTGGCCGCCGAGGCGTTCCATCTGTACGAGCAGTTCCGGCTGGACGTGCCTGCCGGGGCGACCGGCTGGGGCGCCAAGGGCACGCTCGACGTCGGCCGCATCCTCGCGCTCGCGCGATGAGGCCCTCCACGGCCGGCAACGAGGAGTCTCCAACCGGAACCGTTCGACTCGGGACCACCACCGCCCACCCCTGAGGGGTCGGCCTGCGCAGGCACCGAGCGTGGCCAGGTGGAGGGACACGGCGAAAGTGCAGGAGAAGCGACGTGAACAGCCTAATTCGTAGCCCGAAGGACTTCTGGGCGGGCCTGCTCTATGCCGGCTTCGGCGGCGCCGCCGTTTTGATCGCGCGCGACTACGGAATGGGATCGAGCTCGCGCATGGGACCGGGCTACTTCCCGACGGTGCTGGGCGGTCTGCTGCTGCTCATCGGCATTGCGTCGCTCGTGCGCTCGTTTCTCGTCACGCGGCGAGCCGATCGGTGCGATTGCGTGGAAGGCACTGCGCTCGTCACGGCGGCGACCGTCCTGTTCGGTGTGCTGCTGCGGCCCGCGGGGCTTGATCGCCGCGCTCGCGGTGCTCATCCTGGTCAGCGCCGCGGCGAGCGTCGAAGTTCCGCTTCGACTGGCGGTCGCTGGCGCTGATGGCTGGACTGATCACGTTCTGCGCGCTGGTGTTCGTCACGGGACTCGGCCTGCCGGTACCGCTGCTCGGCCGCTGGTTTACGGACTGAGGCGCGCGACATGGACCTGCTTAACCACCTCGCGCTCGGTTTTTCGACCGCCGCCAGCGCACTCAACCTGCTCTATTGCCTGCTGGGCGTGTTCCTCGGCACGGCGATCGGCGTGCTGCCCGGGTCTGGGCCCGTCGCCACGATCGCGATGCTGCTGCCGGTCACCTTCGGCTTCGAGCCGGTCACTGCGCTGATCATGCTGTCCGGCATCTTCTATGGCGCGCAGTACGGCGGCTCGACGACGGCGATCCTCGTCAACCTGCCCGGCGAATCGTCGTCCGTGGTGACCGCGCTCGACGGCTACCAGATGGCGCGCAAGGGCCGCGCCGGCGTGGCGCTCGCCACGGCCGCGATCGCGTCGTTCTTCGCCGGCACGGTGACCACGTTCCTGATTGCGCTGGCCGCACCGCCGCTGTCGGAGGTCGCGCTGAAGTTCGGGCCGGCGGACTACTTCTCGCTGATGGTGCTGGGCCTGGTCGCCTCGATCGTGCTGGCGAGCGGTTCGCTGCTGCACGCGATCGGCATGATCCTGCTCGGCCTGCTGCTCGGGATGATCGGCACCGACGTGAACTCCGGCGTCACCCGCTACTCGTTCGACATGCCCGAACTCGCGGACGGCGTCAATTTCGTCGTGTCGCGATGGGTGTCTTCGGGGTCGGCGAGATCATTGCCAACCTGCAGAACGAATCGACGCGCTCGCTGGTCATGAAGAAGATCACCGGGCTGATGCCGACCCGGGAGGACTGGAAGCGCATGGTCGCGCCGATCCTGCGCGGCACGACGCTCGGCTCCTTCCTCGGCATCCTGCCCGGGCGGCGGAGCGATGCTCTCGTCGTTCGCGGCGTACTCGCTGGAGAAGAAGGCCTCGCGCCACTCGGCCGAGTTCGGCAAGGGCGCCATCGAAGGCGTGGCCGCGCCCGAGGCGGCCAACAACGCCGGCGCGCAGGCATCGTTCATCCCGATGCTCACGCTTGGCATCCCGTCCAACCCGGTGATGGCCCTGATGATCGGCGCGCTGATCATGCACGGCATCCAGCCCGGGCCCCAGGTGATGGCCGAGCAGCCCGCGCTGTTCTGGGGTCTCGTCGTGTCGATGTGGATCGGCAACCTGTTCCTGCTGGTGCTCAACCTGCCGCTGATCGGCCTGTGGGTGACGATGATCTCGGTGCCGTATCACCTGCTCTTCCCGGCGATCCTGGTGTTCTGCGGCATCGGTGTCTTCAGCCTGTCGAACACGCACTTCGACGTCTACCTGATGGCGCTGTTCGGCATGCTCGGCTACGTCTTCCGCAAGCTCGACTGCGAGCCCGCACCGATGATGTTGGGGTTCATTCTCGGCCCGATGATGGAGGAGTACCTGCGGCGAGCGCTGCTGATCACCACGGGCAGCCCGCGCAGTTTTGGTCACTCGGCCGATCAGCGCCACGCTGCTCGCGATCTCTGCCGTGGCTGGTGATCGTGCTGTTGCCGACGCTGACGCAGAAGCGCGAGGAAGCGTTCCAGGAATGAAGCCGGAACCTGCAAAGGAACACTCGATGCATCCAGATCGCGTCCATACGTCGGCATCCCCAATCGCTTCAGACAGGACCTGCTCGCGCGCAAGACGCTGATCGGCTGCTGGTGCTCGTTGGCCAACCCGATCACGACCGAAGTACTCGGGCTTGCCGGCATTCGACTGGTTGCTGCTCGATGGCGAGCACGCTCCCAACGACGTCGCGAACGCTTGATCCCGCAGCTCATGGCGCTGAAGGACAGCCGCAGTGCCCCGGTGGTGCGTCCGCCGTGGAACGACGCGATCGTCATCAAGCGCCTGCTCGACGCCGGTTTCTACAACTTGCTGATTCCCTTCGTTGAGACCGAAGACGAGGCACGCCGTGCGGTCGCTGCGACGCGCTACCCGCCGGCCGGCATCCGCGGCGTGTCGGTATCCCAGCGACAGAATCGCTACGGAACGCGTTCCGGACTACCTCGCGAAGGTGAACGACAACATCGGCGTCTATGGTGCAGATCGAGAGCTGCTCGCGGTCTGGCTGCCGTCGACGCCATTGCGGCCGTGGACGGGGATTGATGGAATCTTCGTCGGTCCATCGGATCTTGCGGCCGCCCTTGGCCATCTGGGCAACGCGAGCCATCCCGCGGTGCAGGAGGCGATTCGCCACATCTTCGACGCGGGCGCAGAGCCAACGGTAAGCCCAGCGGCATTCTGGCACCGGCCGAGGCCGATGCTCGACGCTATCTCGAGTGGGGCGCGACGTTTGTCGCCGTGGGCAGCGATCTCGGACTCTTTCGCGGTGCCACCCAGGCGCTTCGCGACAAGTTCTCGACGGTCGGCTGAGCAATCCGCCGTTCCCAGCTGTTCTCAATTTCCAGTGGAGCGACACAATGAGCAAAGTCGGTTTTATCGGACTCGGCATCATGGGCACGCCGATGGCGGGGCATCTGCTGGCCGCGGGCCATGAGCTGTTCGTCTACGACCTGCGCCCCCCGGCGCAGGCGCTGATCGACAAGGGCGCGCAGGTCTGCCAATCCGGCAAGGACGTCGCGCGCCTTTCGGACGTCGTGATCGTCATGGTGCCCGACACTCCGCACGTCGCGGCAGCGCTGTTCGATCCCAACGGCATCGCCGAGGGCTTGGCTGACTGGCAAGATCGTCGTGGACATGAGTTCGATCTCGCCGGTTGAAACCAAGGCCTTCGCACAGAGGATCAACGCGCTGGGTTGCGCGTATCTCGACGCGCCGGTGTCAGGCGGAGAAGTCGGGGCGAAGGCCGCGAGCCTCACGATCATGGTCGGTGGCCCCCCCGATGCGTTCGAGACGGTGAAGCCCCTGTTCGCCCTGATGGGAAAGAACATCACGCTGGTGGGCGGCAATGGCGACGGCCAGACGTGCAAGGTGGCGAACCAGATTATCGTTGCGCTCACCATCGAGGCGGTCGGTGAAGCGTTGCTCTTCGCATCCAAGATGGGCGCCGATCCGGCCAAAGTGCGGCAGGCGCTGATGGGCGGATTTGCCGCGTCGCGTATCTTGGAAGTTCACGGCGAGCGCATGATCAAGCGGACCTTTGATCCCGGCTTCCGGATTGAACTGCATCAGAAGGACTTGAATCTCGCGCTTTCGAGCGCCCGCGCGATCGGTGTGTCATTGCCGAATACAGCGACGGCGCAGGAGCTCTTCAACGCCTGCGCGGCCCACGGCGGCAAAGCCTGGGACCACTCGGCGATGGTGCGCGCGCTCGAAATGCTCGCCGGTTTCGAGGTCGGGCAGTCGGCCTGAGGCTGGCGTCGGAGCGTTACGGGTCGCCGGCGTGGCGTCCGCGGCCAACGGATGAAGGCCGCGCGGAGTTGCGCACCGCTCAATTGGCTGAGTCAGTCCTGCGACGAGCCGTCGTCTCTACGTGCTTGAAGCCTGCGCGCGTGCGCAGGCCGCTGGTACGGTCGCGGTTGCGTTGCAAGTGCAACGCATGGACTTCTAATGACGACAGCCACCATTCCATCGCTGCGGGTTGACTCGGCAGTCGGGAGGGCGCCGAAGACGTCCTTGGAGAAGGCCCGCGACGGCAAGCCGCTCTGGACACGGAGGCTCCACCGACCAAGCCCTATGCCTTGGGCCCGCCGCGGGGGGCTCCTGCTCACGCCCGTTTCGAGATAGCCAAAAAAAAGCCCGGTCATTGGACCGGGCTTTGAAAAGCACCACCTTGGAGGAGACAGATGTGTTTGGAGGGGGATCCAAACAGTGGTGCCAAGGAGACTGCGGCTAGCAATTCGATGTGCTCACGTTACGCCGACGGGCGACGACTGAAACGTGAATCTTCTGCAACGAGAACCGGTCATTTCTGACCGGGTCGTTCGACTCTAGCCTGCGCCCATGACAGGCGCGTGTCAGAGGCGCGGAAAGCAGAGTGCGCTTCCCGCGCGATCCGAGCGCTGCTTAGGCGGCCTTGCGCTTGGCCGGGGCCTTCACCGAGTCATTGGCGGCGGAGGCGGCCTTCATCGTGGCCGACGTCGCGGCAGCAACATTCGACTCAGCGAAATCCACGGCTTGCTTGGCGGCCTTGCTGAACGTGTCGTACGCGGTGTTGGCGGCGGCGACGGCGCTCTTGAGCGCAGCAACGGCGGGCTCGGAGCCGGCCGGCGCGTTCTTGGCGGCGAAGTCGATCAGCTGCGTAACCTTCTTGTTGTTCTCGGCGAGTTGCGACTCGACGATGCGCGACAGTTCCGTGCCGGCGCCATTGGCGATGCCGTAGACGGTGCGCGAGTAGCTGACAGCCTTCTCGATTGTCGGTTGCGGCAGCGAGGCGCTCATCGCCAGGAATTCCTGAACGTCCTTGGCACTCATCAGCGCCTGGACACGCTCAACCGACTCTTCCAGCGTCGCCTTGGCGGCGGCGAGGTTGAGTTCAACGAGGCGCTCGGTGGCGTCGAAGAAGGTCTGGCCGAAGGCGAAAGCCGCGTCCATCTGGTTCTTCTGCAGTTCGGTGATCTGGGCGGGGGTGGTGAACATGTATAGCTCCTCAGGTGGGTCGGTGACTGAACGTGGTGGTTCGGGTGGGGCTGCCTCTTGGGCGGATCCTGTTGCAGCAATGGTGCGCTGCACAAGGCGAATTCTCGACCTCTCCGGACCGCTTGTCAAGAACTTTTTGTGCACCGCAGCAGATTGGGCTGTCTCAAAAATCCAGCCCCTAATCATGGGTTTGGCGGATGTTCCTAAAGCGAATGGGCGTCGCTGCAGCGTTCCACCGTGGCAGTGCAGCAGCCGTCGGTGAGCGAGCGGCCTGCCTACAATGCCGCCGGTGAAGGCGTTCTTCAGCGACCACTTCGTTCTGCCACTGCCGGCCGGGCATCGCTTTCCGATGTCCAAGTACGCCCGGCTACGGCAACGGGTCGAAGAAGACTTGCACGCTGTGCGCCTGGTCGAAGCCGGACGCGGCCACGGCCGGCCAGATCGCGCTGGCGCATGCTCCCGACGTACATCGACAAGGTCGCGAGCGGCACGCTCGACGCCGGCGGAAGTCCGTGCGATTGGTTTTCCGTGGTCGCCTGCGATGGTCGAGCGCTCGCGTCGCTCGGCCGGTGCCACCATCGGCGCGTGCCGGGCGGCGGCGACCGAGGGCGTGGCGGTCAATCTCGCCGGCGGCACGCACCACGCCCAACGCGATCGCGGCGCGGGTTACTGCGTCTTCAACGATGCGGCGATTGCCGCGCGCGTGCTGCAGGCGGACGCAGCACCGACGCGCCGGCAGGCACGCGTTGCCATCGTCGATCTCGATGTGCACCAGGGCGACGGCACCGCGCAGATCCTGGCCGGTGACGCGTCGATCTTTACGCTTTCTGTGCACGGCGCGCACAACTTCCCGTTTCGCAAGCAGTTGAGCGATCTGGACGTCGCGCTGCCGGACGGCACCGCTGACGCGGCGTACCTCGAGGCGCTCGACACGGCGCTCGAGCAGTTGCAGCAGCGCTTCGAGCCGCAGTTCATCATCTACCTCGCCGGGGCCGACGCCCATGAGGACGATCGGCTGGGCAAGCTTGCGCTGAGCCTGGACGGCATGGCTGTACGCGACCGGCGCGTGTTGGACTTGGCAGAACGAACTGAACGTGCCGATTGCGGTCGCCATGGCCGGCGGCTACGGGCGCGACATCGAGACGACCGTGGCGATCCACCTGCAGACCGTGCGCGCGGCGTGCGATGCGTGGTCGCGCCGCCAGCACGGCGCGCAGCGCAGGGCCCGGAGCGTGCGTGCCTGATGCGCACGCCGGCAGTTCGCCTGCGCGCTGGTTCGCGCTGATGCCGTTCGTCTTCGTGTTGTTGTGGAGCACCGGCTTCATTGTCGCGAAGTACGCGGCGCCGTACGCGCCGCCGCTGACGTTCCTGCTGTACCGCTTTGCCGGCGTGATCGTGGTCCTGCTGCCGCTCGCCTGGCTCACGCGGGCGCCCTGGCCGCGGACGTTACGCGCGTGGCTGGATACGGCGTTCGTCGGCGTGCTGCTGCAGGCGACCTACCTCGGCGGCGTGTGGGCGGCCATCGCGCTCGGAGTGCCGGCCGGTGTCTCGTCGTTGCTGGTCGGCACTCAGCCGTTGCTGACGGCGGTGTTCGGATTCACGGTCGGTGAGCGCGTGACGCGGCTGCAGTGGGCGGGCCTGTTGCTCGGCCTGGCCGGCATCGCGCTCGTGCTGTCGGACCGGCTGACGCTGGCCGGTGTCGGCCCGCTGGCGCTGGGCGTGAATCTGCTGGCGCTGGCCGGCATCACGGCGGGCACGCTCTATCAGAAGCGGCACGGGGCCGGGATCGATCTGCGTACCGGCAGCATCATCCAGTTCGCGTGCCTCGTTCATCGTGCTGCTGCCGATTGCGTTGGCATTCGAGTCGCTCGCGGTCGATCACACGGTCGAGTTCTGGCTGGCGCTGGCGTGGTCGATCGTCGCGCTGTCGCTCGTGGCGATTTCGCTGCTGCTCGTTATGATCCGGCGCGGCCGTGCCACCCAGGTGGCCAGCCTGATGTACCTCACGCCGGCCATGACGGCGTTGCTCGCGTGGCTCGTTTTCGGCGAGCGGCTGGGCGTCATGGCCTGGGCCGGGGTGGTGGTCACGATGGTCGGTGTGGCGCTCGTGGTGCGCAGACGGGGAGGAAATGCATGAGCACGCGCGAAGCGGCGCACCGCCGGGGTCGACTACCGGCACTTTCACTCGATTGCGACGCGCTGGATGGACAATGACGCTTACGGTCACGTCAACAACGTCGTCTACTACTCGTACTTCGACACCGTCGTGAACGACGTACCTCATCCGCGCAAGGCGTGCTCGACGTCGAACGCAGCGAAGTCATCGGCCTTGTCGTCGAAACGCAGTGCCGGTACTTCAGCGAGCTGACATTTCCGCAGGCGGTGTGCGCCGGGCTGCGCGTAGCTCGCATCGGCTCCTCGAGCGTGCGCTACGAAATCGGAATCTTTGCCGACGAGCAAGACACGGCCTGCGCCCAGGGCCATTTCGTGCACGTCTACGTCGATCGAAGCACGCGCCGGCCCACGTCCCTGCCGGCTGCCCTGCGGGCGGCACTCGAAAGGATCTCCGCATGAAGGACCGTTCGCCCATCGGGCCGCATGAGATCGTCGATCACGCGATCGCCACCCGGCAGTCGGTCCGCGCCTTCCTGCCGACGCCGGTGGCGCGCGCGACGATCGAGGAGATCCTTGCGCTCGCCGCGCGCGCCCCATCGGGCACGAACACCCAGCCGTGGAAGGTGACGGTCCTGACCGGGGCGGCCAAGGAACGGCTGAGCGCCGCGATCATCGCGGCCTACGACGACGCGGAGCAGCGCCGCCAGCACACCGAGGAGTACGCGTATTACCCGACCAAGTGGGTCGAACCCTATCTGGCGCGCCGGCGCAAGATCGGCTGGGACCTGTACTCGCTGCTCGGCATCGGGCGCGAGGACAAGGCGAAGATGCATGCCCAGCACGGGCGTAATTACCGATTCTTTGACGCGGCCGTGGGCCTTATCTTCACGATCGACCGCATCATGGAGCAGGGCAGCTGGCTCGACTACGGCATGTTCCTGGAGAACATCATGATCGCCGCACGCGCACGCGGTCTGGACACCTGTCCGCAGGCGGCGTTCACGCCTTTTCACCGCGTGATCAGGGACGTGCTCGCATTGCCTGACAACGAGATGGTCGTGTGCGGCATGTCGCTCGGCTATGCGGACGTGAACAAAGTCGAAAATGCACTTGAGACCGAGCGCGAGCCCGTTGCGGGCTTCACGCGCTTTCTGGAGGCGTGATGGCGCAGCGCATTGCGGTGATTCCCGGTGACGGAATCGGCAAGGAAGTCATGCCCGAGGGCCTGCGGGCGCTCGATGCGGCGGCTCGCCGGCACGGGCTCGACTTCACCTACGAGCACCATGATTTCGCCAGTTGCGACTACTACCTGAAGCACGGCGCGATGCTGCCGCCGGACTGGAAGGATCGGCTGCAGGGCGTGGACGCCATCTTCTACGGCGCGGTCGGCTGGCCGGCCACGGTGCCCGATCACGTCTCGCTGTGGGGCTCGCTGCTGAAGTTCCGTCGCGAGTTCGACCAGTACGTCAACCTGCGCCCCTGCCGCCTGATGCCGGGCATCGCCTCGCCGCTCGTTGACCGTGCCGGCAAGGCCCGGCCCCCGGGCGGAATCGACATGATGATCGTGCGCGAGAACACCGAAGGCGAATACTCGTCCATCGGCGGGCGCATGTTCGAGGGCACGGCGCGCGAGGTCGTGATCCAGGAAACGGTCATGACGCGCATCGGCATCGATCGCGTGCTGAAGTTCGCCTTCGAGCTCGCGCACAAGCGTCCGAAGCGACACCTCACCTCCGCGACCAAGAGCAACGGCATCTCGATCACGATGCCGTTCTGGGACGAGCGCGTCGAGGCGATGGCGCCGCGATTTCCCGAGGTCAGGGTCGACAAGTTCCACATCGACATCCTCACCGCTCATTTCGTGCAGCGCCCCGAGTTCTTTGACGTCGTCGTGGCCTCGAATCTCTTCGGTGACATCCTGTCGGACCTGGGGCCGGCCTGCACCGGAACCATCGGCATTGCGCCGTCGGCCAACCTGAACCCGGACCGCGCGTTTCCGTCGTTGTTCGAGCCGGTGCACGGCTCGGCGCCGGACATTGCCGGCAAGGGCATTGCGAACCCGATTGGTCAGATCTGGAGTGCGTCGTTGATGCTCGACTGGCTCGGGCATGGTGCGGCCGCAGCCTCTGTGCTGAATGCCATCGAAGGCGTGCTGGCAGCCGGGCCGGCGCACGCGCCGCTCACCCGCGACATCGGCGGAACAGCCGGCACCGGGGACCTGGGCAAGGCCATCGCCGCGGCCATCTGAGCCCTTTTCTCCGACCGGGCGACTCGAGGCGGGCGGCGCCGCCTGCGATGCGGCAGTTCCACACGGCGTCTTGGCAACGGCGGGTCGCGGCGCTAGATTGAACACTGGATCTGCCGATTGCCGGCCCAACCTTCGCGCGGAGGCCTAGATGGGACTCGTCGGTCCACTTTCCCGCACGGCGGATGGCGCGGGTGCGGACGAACGGCCGGGTGGGGTGACGCCCCTCGCCGGCGCGTGGCTGCGGCACCGCGGGGCGCCTCTGCGTATTGTCCTGCCGGACCAGTCGCGCCTCGATCTGGGTGATCCGGCCCGGGTCACGCTTCGCATCCGGGATCGCTCGGTGCTGTCGGAATTGGCGCTGCCGACGTTCGAGTCCCTCGGGGACGCCTACATCGAAGGCCGTCTCGACATCGAGGGCGATCTGCTGGAGGCCCTGCCGATCGGTGAGCGCATGGTCGCGGCCGGTGGTGCTTCGGCGGCGCAGCGCGCGCTGCAAGCGTGGCGCCGCCACCGGCGCGGTGACGATCGCGCCGCCATTGGTCATCACTACGACGTCGGAAACGACTTCTACCGCCTGTGGCTCGACGAGCGCATGGTGTATTCGTGCGCGTACTACCACACCGGCCGGGAGTTGCTTGACGAAGCGCAACTCGCCAAGCTCGAACACATCTGCCGCAAGCTGCGCCTCGCGCCCGGAGATCGCCTGCTCGACGTGGGCTGCGGCTGGGGTGCCCTGGTGTTGCATGCCGCCCGCAACCATGGCGTGCACGCCGTCGGTATCACGCTCTCGGAAAACCAGGCGCAGATCGCCCGCGAGCGGGTCGCCGAGGCCGGCCTCGCTGGGCGGGTCGAGATCCTGGTGATGGACTACCGCGACCTTCCGGCACGCTTCGGCGCCGACGCGTTTGACAAGGTGGCGAGCATCGGAATGTTCGAGCACGTTGGCTTGCGCAACCTGCCGGACTACTTTGGCGCCGTTGCCGCCGTCCTGCGCGATCGCGGCCTGTTCCTCAACCACGGCATCACCGCGTCGGATGTTGAAAGCCGGCCGGTGGGCGGTGGCGTCGGCGAGTTCATCGAGCGCCACGTGTTTCCGCGCGGTGAACTGCCGCACCTGCATCTGGCCACGCGCGAAATCTCGGCGGCCGGATTCGAGATCGCCGATGTCGAGTCGTTGCGCCCGCATTACGCGCAGACGCTGGCCCAGTGGTACCGGCGCCTCGAGTCGAGGAGCGCCGAGGCCATGCGGATGGTGCCGGCGCGCACGCTGCGGACGTGGCGCCTCTACCTCGCCGGGTGCTCGTACGGTTTCCAGCAAGGCTGGGTCAATGTCTACCAGATCCTCGCCAGCGCGCATCGCACACCGGGCCCGACTGCGCTGCCGCTGACGCGCGACTGGATGTACACCTAGGCCCAAGGCGGCGGGAGCGGGTACCGGCGCCGAGCCGTCAGGGCCTGCGCCACGAATCAGCTGCGCCAGGGCAGGTCGATCGCCGCGCCATCCGGCGCCACGGTCTGAACGGGCGACGTGCTGAAGACGGCAACCGTCTCGAGCGGCTCGGCACCGACATTGACGATCTGGTGATCGACGTGCGCCGGCAGCACGACCGTGTCGCCGGCAATGAGGCGGCGGCACGTGCCACCCATGTGCAGTTCGGCACTGCCGCGCTGCACGGTGACCACCTCGTCGCACAGGTGGCGATGCGCCGGCGTGCCGTGGGCGGCGTCGATCCGCTGCCGCCAGACGGACATGGACAGTCCGCTGTCCCGGCTGGCAAGGGTCAGGTGGAAGATGCCCGGAATGCCGGACGCGGGCAGGGTGGTTCCATGTTCAATGTCCATGCGTTTCTCCTCTGTAGGCGGGTGGCGTCGAACGGCGGCAGGCGCCGTGGGACAGATTCTGCGCATCCGACCGAGCGGATAGAAGGGCAACGATTGTCGTAAGATTGACGACAATAGTTCGTCAATCCACCATGTCAGGGCTGCAGGGATTTTTCGCCTTCGCCGAGACGGCACGGCAGGGCAGTTTTGCCGCCGCCGCGCGCGAACTCGGCCTGTCGCCGTCCGCAGTGGCGAAATCCGTCGCCCGCCTCGAGTCCGACCTCGGCGTGCGGCTGTTTCATCGCACGACGCGTCAGGTGACGCTCACCGGCGAGGGCCGAGACCTGTACACGCGGTGCCGGCGCATCGTGGACGAGATCGAGGGCATTCGTGCCGAGGCCGAGGGCGTGCGCGGCCAGCCGAGCGGGACGCTAAGGCTGAACGTCCCCACGACCTACGGCAAGCGAGTGGTTGTACCGGCGCTGACACGACTGGCGGCCAAGCATCCGAAACTCGCGTTCGACGTCGGGTTCTCCGACCGCTGGGTCGACCTCGTGCAGCAGGGGCTGGACGCCGTCGTGCGTGTCGGCGAACTCGGGGACTCGACCCTCGTGGCGCGCCGGCTCGGCGAGCAATCCCTGGTGTCGTGTGCGGCACCGTCCTATCTGCGCAAGCGCGCCGCACCGAAAGGGCCCGCTGAGCTCGAGCGCCACGACTGCCTCGTCTTTCGCCTGCCGAGCAGCGGCCGGCTGCGACCGTGGCAATTTCGGGATGGCCGGCGCACGCTGGAGTTCGTGCCGCCCACACGGTTCGTCATGAACGACGGCGAAGCGATCGTCGCGGCCGCGGCAACGGGCGCTGGCATCGCGCAGGTGCCCGACTACATGTGTGCGGACGCGCTGCGGGCGGGCCGTCTCATCGAGGTGCTTGAGGCCTTTCGCCCGAAGCCGATGCCGATCTCGCTGGTCTACCCATCGGCGCGCCACGCCACGCCGCGGCTGCGCGTGCTGATCAACGCGCTGACCGCGGTCGTCGCCTAGGCGGCTCTCAGTGCAGCGGCGTCGCCGGACGATCTTCGGCTTCGTCCGGCGGCTCGGCGTGCACGACATGTCCCGCGGCATTCGGAAACATCGGCGCGCCGCAGTCGTCGCAGAACTCCAGCGGAAAGCGGTGCGCATGCATCGCGACGCGGCTGATGCCGAGCGCGCGCAGCGCCTTCTCGACATCCTCCATCGTCTGGTCTTCGTCGTCGCCCAGCAGCGGCCACACCACCCCTTCGATCACGGCATCGTCGTCGGTGGCTTTCGCCAGGCCGATGCGAACCTCGCCGCCGGAGTTGCCTTGGGGATCCTCGAACAGGCCGGCGGCGGCCGCCAGCATGGACGGCGCGAAATCGTAGGCGAGCTTCAGGTACGCGACGGCCGCTTCGAGCGAAAACTCGCGCAGTTCGCGGTCCGCGAAGCGCAGCGACGAGTGAAACGCCGCGGGCGACAGGACGCGGTAGCGGCAACCGGTCAGCACCGGCTGTAGGACCGCCGCCGCCTGTTCCCTGAATGCCGACAAGCGCGGCGATCTTGGCGTCTGGATCGACCCCCAGTTCCTGCCAGTGGAAAAGCGGGGCACCGCCGGGCACGGCCACCGCCAGAATGACGTAGCGCGTGTCGGCCAGCATGCCGACCGGTTCGCGCTGCTTGCGGGGATCGATATGCAGCGCAATGGCCTCGGCCGCGGCATCGCCCAGTTGCTCCGTGAGATGGCGAACTTCGCCGAAGGCCTCGGGCAGCTGATCGATGGCGTACAGAAAGTCGGCGACGGCGACGCGTGCGTCGCGGGCGACGATATGCCCGGCCACCTGCGCTCGCAGGTTTTCCAGCACGCTCACCGGCAGCGTCGTGGCGGGCAGCTTGTAACGCGACCAGGCGAGCAGGGGCAGTGCCAGCAGCAGCACGTCGTGCGACTTGCCGTCGATCTCCACGACCGTGGACTCGGCGCAGCTTTCCGCCAGGTCGGCCAGGTCGTCATAGGCGCGCTGGCTCGTGCGGGCCAGGTCATCGAGCGCGGCGTCGATGGCCTCGTCGGTGCGGCGCGCCAGGCGGTCGTTGATCAACTCGATCAGGCGGCGCTGCCAGAGCTGATCTTCCAGCCGGCTGCCCGACTCGGCCAGCCGGCGCGCCATCTTGACGAGTGTTTCAGCGTCGGCCGATTGCCGAGCACGGGTACTCGCACGGTTGCGGCGCATGGGAGAGTCCTGCGAAACGGAATCGGAAATTATCTCACTGGAACCTCAGGGAAGTCCGGCTGCCGCGCGGGCGTTCAGCCGCGTCGCACGATGCGCGGCGGAGCGGTCCGGGCGCAGCGGTTGACCGCGCGACGCGCGTCGCACGTAGCTCAGTCAGGGCTTCGATGTCCAGCGGTCCGCCGATCGCATCGCGACCCTCGCGCAGCACGCGAAAGCCGTCGCCACCGCCCGCCAGGAAGTCGTTGACGGTGACCCGATAGGTGTCGTCCGTGGCGATGAGGCGGCCGTTGAGCCGCATCGACTCGACAATGACGCGCTCGCCCACCGGGCGCGCCGGGTCCCAGGCGTAGGTGAAGCCGTGCGAGGGCTGCAGGATGCGGGGTCGCTCCGGCGTTGCGGCCGCTCCATTGCTGCTCGAGCAGTGTCCGCAGCTGGGCGCCGGTGAGCGTGATTGTGACCAGCGCGTTGCCGAAGGGCTGCGCGGCGTACAGGTCGCCAAACGTGACCGTGCCGGGCCCGGAGCGTGGCCGCAGGTCCGGTGCGGATTCCGCCGGGATTGGTGAACGCCACGACCGCACCCTGCTCGCGGGTGGCTGCGAGCTGCGCGTCGGCGATCAGTCGGCCGAGCGCATGGTCGCCGCCCGCGGTCGGGTCGCGGTCGAACGCCTCGGCCAGTTGACCGACCGGCCGGCTGGCGAGCGGCGCCGAGCGCTCACGGTAGTACTCGACGATCGCAGCGACGTCGGGGTCGGCGGCGAGAGCAGGGTAGGCCGTCTGCAAGCGCGCGTGGCTCGACAAGCCGTTGGGCACGGGCACGTTGCGCGCGCGCGTCTCGCCGCGCATCACCTCCCCGCTGGCTGCGATCGATCGTGAGATCGACGACCGACACCAGCCGTCCGAACGACGCGCCCTGGATGACGGGCCGGTCGTTGATGACGCAGCGATAGCCGCGATGCGTGTGGGCCGACAGCACGACGTCGATGGCAGGGTCGAGCTCGCGTTCGATATCGAAGATTGCGCCGCGCGGGTTGTCACAGGCGTTGAAGCCGCCGTCGGCATCGCCGCCTTCGTGGATGACGGCGACGATCGCCTGCACGCCTTGCGTGTGCAGCCGCTCGGCGCGCCGCGTTGATGGCCTGCGCTTCGCCGAGAAAGCGCAGGCCGGCGATGCCGGCGGGTTGGACGATGCCCGGCGTGGTGCGGGTGACCGCGCCGATGAAGCCCACCGTCACGCCGTCGACGCTGCGCACGACGGTCGGCGCGAAGAGCGGCTTGACCGTCGCGGTCGATGCACGTTCGCGGCGATGAACGGGAAGCGAGCGCCGGCATAGGTGTGGCTGCGCCGAGGCACAGCTCACGCTGTCGCCCACGGCGTCGCTGCGGCAGCCGCCGCCGACGATGCGCAGCAGCTCGCGCGCGCCGCGGTCGAACTCGTGATTGCCGACGGCGTTCAGGTCGATCCCGATCGCGTTCATGACCTCGATCGTCGGCTCGTCCAGGAACAGGCCCGAAATCAGCGGCGAGGCGCCGATCAGGTCGCCCGATGGAGACGACGATGCTGTGCGGCTGCTCGGCGCGCAGCTGCCGGATGCGGCGTCGCGAGGTACGCCGCGCCGCCGCTGCGCAGGGGCATGGTCTTGGCCGGGTCGTGCGGGATCCGGCACTTCGACCGCGTTGTCGCCGGGCTCGAGGTGCCCGTGGAAGTCGTTGATCGCGATGATGCGAACGGGCACCGGATCCTGGCACCAACGCGCCGGCGCTGCGAGCAGCAGCACGATCGCGAGCGCGGTCCGGAGCAAGGCGGCAAGTGCGGTCATGAGCGGGCGCCGGGACGGCAGTGCCGGCGCGTGCACGCAAGCTTAGCCGCGTCGGACGGCGTGTGAATCGGGCTCGATGGCACAGGTCGTCTGATAAAGTCAGCCGCTCCGACCCCGCGCAGCAATGCCACTGAGCTCGATGAGCTCGTCCGCGCCTCCGTTGTCGCTGCGACACGACGCCGAGATCATCGGCCTGGTCGGACTCGCGCACGGCACGTCGCACTTCTTCCACCTGATGCTGCCGCCGCTGTTCCCGTGGCTGATGCGGGACTTCTCGCTCAGCTACACCGAGGCCGGCCTGCTGATGACCGTGTTCTTCGTCGTGAGCGGCGTCGGGCAGGCGGTCGCCGGGTTCGTCGTCGACCGCGTCGGCGCGCGGCCGGTGCTGTTCTTCGGGATCTTCTTGCTGGCGCGTCTCGGGGATCGTGCTCGGCCTGTCGCACAGCTATCCGATGCTGATGCGTGACCGCCGCCGTCGCGGGCCTCGGCAACAGCATCTTTCATCCGGCCGACTTCACGCTGCTGAATCGATCGCGTCGCGCAGCCGCGGCTCGGCCATGCGTTCTCGGTGCACGGCCTGTCGGGCAACCTCGGCTGGGCGGCGGCGCCCGTGTTCATGGCCGGCATCGCCAGCGCGACGCGACTGGCATGTCGCCGGGTTCGCCGCGGCGGGTGTCGGATTCGCGCGTGCTTGCGATCCTGTGGCTGCGACGCGACGTGCTCGGCGAGGCCGCGCATGAAGTCGTTGCGCGGGCCGAGGATCGCGCCCGGCCGATCGCACGCGCATCAGCTTCGGCTTCCTGCAGTCCGGCGCCGTCTGGCTGTGCTTCGCGTTCTTCTTCCTGACCACCGCCGCGTTCGGCATCCTGCAGAACTACGCGCCGGCCATCCTCGGCGAGGTCTACGGCGTCTCGCTGGCGGTGGCGACCGCAGGGCTGACGCGCCTATCTGCTCGGCAGCGCGACCGGAATCGTGACCGGCGGCTTTCTGGCGGCCCGCAGCGAGCACAACGAGTGGCTGATCGCGCCGGCGCTTGGGCTCGCGGCCACGATGGCCGTGATCGTGGCGTCCGGTTGGCCGCCCGCCGTCGCTGCTGCTGCCGCTGATGGTGCTGATGGGCTTCGGCGTCGGCGTGGCAGGCCCGAACCGCGACCTGCTGGTGCGTCGGGCCGCGACGAGCCGGTTCGGCAAGGCCGCGTTCGGCCGTGTCTACGGGTTTGTCTATTCCGGACTCGATACGGGTCTGGCGCTGTCGCCGCTGCTGTTCGGGCCGCTGCTCGACGCCGGTCACTTCAAGGAGGCGCTGGCGGCGGTCGCGGTGCTGCAGGTTGCGGCGCTGCTGACCGCATGGCGGGTCGGCGGACAGCGCTCGGCGCGGCGGCGCCGCAGCGAGGCCAGCGCATGAGCGGCGCAAATTCGCGACGACGGATCTGCTCGATGCCCACGAAGCCGACGATCGAGAGCGGATGCCGTGCAGGTCCTGCAGCCGGGCCTGATCGCGCTCGGCGTGTCGCTGGCCTTCAGCGGACCGGTAGTGACGCTGAAGCTGTTCGAGGACAACAGCCTGCTCGCGGAGTCTGGTCAAGGTCCCCGGGGAAGGCCGTGTCGCCGTGGTCGACGCGGGCGGCAGCCTGCGCTGCGCTGTCCTCGGCGGCAATCTGGCCGCCGCGGCCGCGCGAAATGGCTGGGCTGGTGTCGTGATCTACGGCTGCGCCCGCGACGCCGACGAAATCGACGCCTGCGAGACTCGGCGTGCGCGCCCTGGCGCTGCAACCCGCGGCGATCGGTCAAGCGCGGCGAAGGTCAGCGCGATGTGTCGGTGAGCTTTCTCGGTGCAACGATCCGACCCGGTCAGTGGCTCTATGCCGACCGCGACGGCGTGATCGTCAGCCAGCGCTGCCTGCACTGAAGCGGCGCGACGCGGTCCGTGACGGGCGCCGGCGCAGACGTCGCGCGAACGCACGCCAGGGCGCTGTACCGGCCGGGATGGACCCCCGTGCCGCCAAGCCGCATTTTTCGGATCGCGCGCCCCATTCTGCATTGTGAAAGACGGATGGCGCAGAGCAGCGCAGCGCTTTTCGTGACATCAAATGTGGTTGCGGAATGCGAAACGAAAACTGTAAGCTCATTGTTTCATACTGAATTCATAATTAAGTCTTATAAAAGTTATTTGACTTGCTGCGCTGCGCGATCCTCCGTACGATTCCGAACAGTCCGTCACTGCTGACGGATACGCGAAATCCGGTGATCCACGTAGGAGAGATGAATGACGGCACGTGAACTCGAGGCTCAGCGCCTGCAGAAAGAGTGGAACGAAAACCCGCGCTGGAAGGGCATCAAGCGCGGCTACACCGCCGAGGACGTCGTGCGCCTGCGCGGCTCGGTGCAGGTTGAACACACGCTGGCCAAGCGCGGTGCCGAAAAGCTGTGGCGACTGATCAACGACGAGCCGTTCGTGAACGCGCTCGGCGCGCTGACCGGCAACCAGGCGATGCAGCAGGTGAAGGCCGGCCTCAAGGCCATCTACCTGTCTGGCTGGCAGGTCGCGGGCGACGCCAATATCGCCGGCGAGATGTATCCGGACCAGTCGCTGTATCCCGCCAACTCGGTGCCGGCGGTGGTTCGCCGCATCAACAATACGTTCACGCGCGCCGACCAGATCCAGTGGATGGAAGGCAAGAACCCGAACGACGCCGGCTACGTCGACTACTTCGCGCCGATCGTTGCCGATGCGGAGGCCGGCTTTGGCGGCGTGCTGAACGCCTTCGAACTGATGAAGGCGATGATCGACGCCGGCGCCGCCGGCGTGCACTTCGAGGACCAGCTCGCGTCGGTGAAGAAGTGCGGCCACATGGGCGGCAAGGTGCTGGTGCCGACGCGCGAAGCGGTGGCCAAGCTGGTCGCGGCGCGTCTCGCGGCCGACGTGATGGGCGTGCCGACGCTGCTGGTCGCGCGCACCGACGCCGAAGCGGCCGACCTCGTCACCTCCGATGTCGACGACAACGACAAGCCGTACCTGACGGGCGAGCGCACGGTCGAAGGGTTTCTTCAAGACCAATGCCGGCCTCGGCCAGGCCGTGTCGCGCGGCCTCGCCTACGCGCCGTACGCCGACCTGGTGTGGTGCGAGACCGGCAAGCCGGATCTGGCCTACGCCAAGGCCTTCGCCGAGGCGATCCACAAGCAGTTCCCCGGCAAGATGCTCGCCTACAACTGCTCGCCGTCGTTCAACTGGAAGAAGAACCTGGACGACGCCACGATCGCCAAGTTCCAGAAGGAACTCGGCGCGATGGGCTACAAGTTCCAGTTCATCACGCTGGCCGGCTTCCACTCGCTGAACTACTCGATGTTCAACCTGGCCTACGGCTATGCGCGCAACCAGATGAGCGCGTTCGTCGAGATGCAGGAAGCCGAGTTCGCTGCGGCGGAAAAGGGCTTCACCGCCGTCAAGCACCAGCGCGAGGTCGGCACCGGCTACTTCGACGCCGTCACGACGACGATCGAGAAGGAAGTCCTCGACGGCAGCGCTGAAGGGATCGACCGAGGACGAGCAGTTCTTCGAGAAGAAGGTCGAGAAGAAGGCGGCCTGACGCCGGCGCCGCCGAAGTAACGCAAAACCGCGGGCCCGTCCCGCGGTTTTTTTGCGCGGCCGGTCGTGTCCTTTGTCGGGGCGCGCCGTGACGCTGTAGCATCGCGCCCCTGCTGCAACGCCGTCCCATGCGCCCCTTTCTCGCCCGCCGAATGCTGCTGACATGTCTGTCATCGCGGTAGTCAATCGCAAGGGCGGCAGCGGCAAGAGCACGCTCGCGACGCACTTCGCCGCTGTCTTCGCCAATGCGGGCGCGGCCGTGGCGCTCGGAGACATCGACCGCCAGCAATCGACCCGGACCTGGCTGCGGCACCGCAAGGCTTCCGGTGAATGCACCCGCATCCTCGGGTGGCATGTCGATGCCAAGACGTTCGTGCGCGAGCCCGTGGGTATCGAGCATGTCGTGATGGATACGCCGGGCGGGCTCACGGGACTCGACCTGGCGCGCGTCGTGATGTACGCCGACGCGATCGTGATGCCGGTCAGCAATTCGCTGTTTGACCGCACGTCGGCGGCCGATTGCCTGGCCGAACTCAGGACGCTGCCGCGGGTGCAGTCGGGACGGTGCCGGGTGGCTGCGGTCGGCATGCGGATCGACCCGCGCACCGAAGCCGTGGAACGCGTGCGAGCGTGGGCTGCCGAACAGAAAGCTCCCCTGGTCGCCGTACTGCCGCAGTCGCACGCCTACGTCCGCTGCGCGGAGCAGGGCCTGACGGTGTTCGATGTTCCGCAAGCGCAGGTGGAGGACGAACTCACGCACTGGAAGCCTCTGTTGCAGTGGATGCGCCCGCTCCTGCAGCCGCCTGCGAATGCGAGTGCAGCGATGAGCGCACGGGCACCTTTTGACGACTCCGCGGCGCGACGCGCGGCCCCACCGGTCGTGGAACAGCCCAAGCCCGAGACCTTGTCGCGTGGACCGCGAGCGGTGGCGCCCGGCGTGGTGACTGAGGCCCCCGCCACCGTGACGACGCGCGACGAAACCAGCGCCGCGTCCGGGCGGCCGCGTGACGCGTTGCCGTTGCCGCGCTTTCTCCAGCGCAAGCCCTAGACATCCGATTCACGCGCCGCCGGCGCGCCGATCGATCCCGAGAAGCCGGTAATCGCCGGTGACTCGGAGCCGGACCCGCGCCCGCGGCGAGCAGGGTGCACCGACGCTTCACCTATACTCGGTGCCAGAGGCAAAGTGCCCGGGAGAGAATGAGATGCGCGCGGCGCTGTTCGACGTCTTTGGCACGTTGCTGGACGTCTATTCGGTGACGCGCCGCGCCGAGGGCATGTTCCCCGGGCAGGGCACGCGACTGGCGCCGTCTCTGGCGCGACAAGCAGATCGAGTACTCGCGGCGTGCGGACGCTGTCCGGGCGCTACGTGCCCGTTCTCGCAGGTGACGCGCGAAGCGCTCGAATTCGCGGTCCAGTCCCTGACACTTGCCGGCTCGACGCGCGCGCAGCTCGCGGCGCTGCTGGACGAATACAAGCGGCTCGCTCCGTTCGTCGATGTCGCGCCGGCGCTCGAGCGATTGCAGCGCGCGGGCGTTGCAGACCGGCGTGCTGTCCAACGGCGACTCGCGAGATGCTCGAAACGGCACTGGTCAGCTCCGGGCTGCACCGCTACATCGACATCGTGCTGTCCGCCGACCAGGTCCGTGCCTTCAAGACCTCGCCCCAGGTCTATGCGCTCGGGCCGCGCGCGCTGAAGCGACCGGCGACGAGATCCTGTTCGTCTCGAGCAACGGCTGGGACGCCTGCGGCGCGGCCTGGTACGGCTACACGAGCTGCTGGGTCAACCGCGTCCGGCCTGCCGCTCGAGCGACTGGGGGTCCGCCCCATCGCATCGGCACCGACTTATCGACGGTGACCGATTTCCTGCTCAGGCATACGCACCGACACACCAGACGGAGCAATGCACATGAGCACCTCCCACCGGCGTCCAGATCACGGCGCCGCTCGCCCCCGGATACGAACGCATCCTGTCAGCCGATGCGCTGGGCCTGGTGGCGCAACTGCATCGCACCTTCGAGACCGCGCCGCCGGGAACTGCTGGCCACGCGCGTCGAGCGCGCCAAGCGGCTCGACGCCGGCGAGCGGCCGGACTTCCTGCCGCAGACGAAGTCCGTGCGCGAGGGCGACTGGACGATCGCGCCGATTCCCGCCGACCTGCAGTGCCGCCGCGTCGAGATCACCGGGCCGGTCGAGCGCAAGATGATCATCAATGCGCTGAACTCCGGGGCGGACTCCTACATGACGGACTTCGAGGACAGCAATGCGCCGAACTGGGACAACCAGATCACCGGCCAGGTCAACCTGATCGACGCGATCCGCCGCACGATCGTGCTGGAGCAGGGCGGCAAGACCTACAAGCTGAACGACAAGGTCGCGACGCTGGTCGTGCGGCCGCGCGGCTGGCATCTCGACGAGAAGCACGTGCTGGTCGACGGCCAGCGCGTCTCGGGCGGCATCTTCGACTTCGCGCTCTTCATGTTCCACAACGCGAAGGAACTGCTCGCGCGCGGCAGCGGACCGTACTTCTACCTGCCGAAGATGGAGTCGCACCTCGAGGCGCGGCTGTGGAACGACATCTTCGTGCTGACGCAGAAGCGAGCTCGGCCTGCCGCAGGGCACGATCAAGGCCACGGTGCTGATCGAGACCATCCTCGCCGCCTTCGAGATGGACGAGATCCTGTACGAACTGCGCGAGCACTCGCGCGGGACTGAACGCCGGACGCTGGGATTACATCTTCTCCTGCATCAAGAAGTTCAAGGTCGACAAGAACTTCTGCCTGGCCGATCGCGCCAAGGTGACGATGACGGCGCCCTTCATGCGCGCCTACGCGCTGCTGCTGCTCAAGACCTGCCACAAGCGCAATGCGCCGGCCATCGGCGGCATGAGTGCGCTGATCCCGATCAAGAACGATCCGGTCGAAGAACGAGACAGGCGCTCGGCGGCGTGCGCTCCGACAAGGCGCGCGACGCCACCGACGGCTACGACGGCGGCTGGGTCGCGCACCCGGGCCTGGTGCCGATCGCGATGGAGGAGTTCGTCAAGGTGCTGGGCGATCGCAAGAACCAGATCGACAAGCAGCGCGACGACGTCACGGTCAGCGGCGGCCGACCTGCTGAACTTCCAGCCGGAGACGCCGATCACCGAGGCCGGCCTGCGCATGAACATCAACGTCGGCATCCACTACCTCGGGTCGTGGCTCGCGGGCAACGGCTGCGTGCCGATCCACAACCTGATGGAAGACGCCGCTACCGCCGAGATCAGCCGTTCGCAGGTGTGGCAGTGGATCCGCTCGCCGAAGGGCGTGCTCGACGACGGCCGCAAGGTGACGGCCGACATGGTGCGTGCGCTGATCCCGGAGGAACTGGCGAAGGTGAAGGCCGACGTCGGCCCGAACTCGCCGACCTACGACCGCGCGGCGCAGATCTTCGAGAAGATGAGCACGCAGGAAGCGTTCGCCGAGTTCCTGACGCTGCCGCTGTACGAGGAGATCAGCTGAGGGCCCACGCGCGTGCAGCGTCGCGTGCGCCATTGGCGCGCAGTCTCGGCGCTGACTGAGCGCCTGCCGGAGGTATGCGATGACGCTTTGTCCGATTGCCGTGGTAGTGGGCTGCGAGAAGTGTCCCGCGTTCAAGATCTGCCCGCTGAAGGGTGTCATCGGCAGCCCGCCGAAGGCGGCCGAACCGCGCCCGCGCGCGGGCTCGAAAAAGACTCGCCGCATCGAAGTAGGGTGCCGCGCTGCCCAGCGCGGCGCGAGGTTGGCCGCGCCGGCGCCGCGACTCAGTCTTCGAGTTCGGCCTTCGCCAGTTCGACGTCGAGCCGTTCCATCGCGTCCAGCGGCTCGCAGGCGGTCGCCTCGCCGTACAACTGCTCGGCCTGCTTGAGCCCCTTCTTGCCTTCGAGCATGACGAGGCCGTTGGCGTACTCGATCCGCGCGATGGCCGAATCGGGCATCAGCTTGAGCGCGGCCTGGAAGCTCTTGAGCGCAATATCCTTCTTCGCACCATAGGTAAGCCCGCCAATCATCGCGCCGACCTTGTCGATGACTTCCGCGTGGTACGAACCCAGCGCGATGTGCGCATCGCCGTGCTTCGGCGCCAGCGTGATCGTCGTTTCGAGAGCCGCCTTGACCTTGCCACCGATGCCCTGCGCCAGTGCCTTCACGACCGAAATGCCCTGGGCATAGCGGCCGAGCGCGTACGCCTGCCAGTAATACGCATTGGCATTCTTGGGTTCCTTGGCCTGCAGCGCCTCGGCACGCTCGGCGACCTCTTCGAGCAGCTCCAGCTTGCGTTTGTCGTTGGCTTCGAGGTAATTCGCGAAGATGGCCTGTGCCTTGTTGGCGACGCTCGTGCCAGCGGCCCCGGCCTTCAGACCGAGTTCCGTGGCCCGCTGGAACTCGCCGGCGTGGAAGGCGATCCAGGCATCGACCACGGCCTCAGTCTTGGGGAAGGGCTCCGCGTCACCCTTGTGCAGGCGATCCCAGGCCTTCTTCAGGGTCGCGGCCGTGTACTGGTACTTCTTGTCCGCATACGGAAACTTCGCCCACGCCTTCGCCATGCTGGATCTCCTCGATTCAATCGTGCAGGTATTCGGCGGCGAGGTGCTCGAACAGCGCGCGCGACTGGCCGATCAGATAGGGCGCCGTCAGCGCCATGACCTGGTAGCAGCCGCGCTGCAACGCCGCGCCGACGACGTCGGGTTCGTTAAAGCGACGCGGATCGAGCACGTAGGAATACGACAGCCAGTAGGTTGCCACCACCACCATGTTCGTTGCCAATGCCTCGATCTCGCGCTGGTCGGCCTGCAATTCGCCCGCCTTGGCCAGGCCCTCGCACAGGCCACGCGCGACCAGCACCTTCTGCGTCAGCAACTGCTTGAACTTGATCTCGAGCGTGCGGTTGTTGGCGAGCAGGTTGTTGAGGTCGCGATAGAAGAAGCGGTACTTCCAGATCAGCTCGAACAGCACGTGCAAGAAGAGCCACGCGTCCTCGACGTTCGGGCTGCGTTCGGCGGGCAGCGTCAGCAGCTTGTCGATCTCGCGCTCGAACTGCTGGAAGATGCAATTGATGATGTCGTCTTTGTTCTTGAAGTGGTAATACAGATTGCCGGGGGAGATGTTCATCTCCTCGGCGATCAGGGTTGTGTTGACGTTCGGTTCACCGAAGTCGTTGAACAGCCGCAACGACAGATCGAGGATCCGTTCGCGTGTGCGACGCGGCGGCTTACGTTCCATGGACGGTGACAGCAGACCGAAGTAGGGTCGGCAAGAATAGCGCAGCGCCGCGTCGCCAGCCTAGGCGGCGGCGGCCGAGTACCGCAGCCAGCGGTCGAGATCGTCCAGCGTGTGCGTGAGAAGTCGCGTGGCGGCGGTGGTGGCCGATTCGCGCCAGACGCCGCGCGTCTTCTTCAGGCTTTTCACCAGCGTCAACGTGTTATCGCGCAGCACGTCGGCGCGAATGGTGATGCCATGACGCGCCAACACGGGCGCGAGCTCATGGCGCCGCTTCCAGAGTTCCTCGCGCGTCTTCTGGTAAGCGTGTTCGCACAGGCGACGCCGGCTCGAGTACGAGAACAGGTTCGTGAAGAACATGTCGGCATCGCCGCGGTTCGGCTCGAACAGCACGATGTCCGTGTCCGGATACGCCGTCTTGTAGCGCTCCATGCCGGCGCCGAGGCGCGAATGGATGATCGAGCGAAACGTCTGCGCCAGCACGACCGGAAGCCCGCCGTCGACCAGCTTGTCCAGGTGGTGCTCGCGGTCGCGTGTGCGGTGATGGGGCGTCGAGTCGTACGGCACCAGCGGGTTCAGGCAGACCATCAGGTCCACGCCCTCGTCGAGGGCGATCGACGCATGCAGCGTCTTGCGCAGCGCGCCATCGACGAAGTAGCGGCCGTCGATTTCCACCGGCGGGAACAGTCCGGGCAGCGCCGCCGTGGCCTGGACCGCACGCGAGATCGGAACGTGATCAAGGCCGGGCGCGCCGAAGCTCACGGATTCGCCCGTGTCGAGGTCGGTCGCGATGAGGTAGAGCCGGCGGGTGAGTGTGCGGAAGTCGTTGCTGCGATCGGGCTGGCTGAAGATGCGGCTCAGGTAGCGATCGACCTCCTCGCCACTGAAGACACCGGTCGGTATTGCCCGCCCGAGCCGCTCGAAGGCGCTCATCGCCGTGCTGGTGCCCAGTACGTAGTGCCAGGCGGCGCTTGCCAGCAGCGGCGGCACCGAGGCGAGCCGCTTGGCGTACTCGCTGTAGGCGGGCTTGAGCAGGACGGACGGTTCGAAGCGGTCGCGGGTCTTCTCGCCCTCGATGAAGACACGCGACATCTGGTGCGGCGTGAAGCCATTGACCAGTCCGGCCGCGACAAACCCGCCGGCGCTGACGCCGACGTAGACGTCGGCACTGTTGACGTCGAGTCCGTCGAGTGTTTCAGTCAGCGCGGACAGAGCGCCTATCTCGTAGATCGCCCCTAACGGGCCGCCGCCGGCCAGGGCGAGGCCGATGCGGGGACGGCGAGCCGAGCTCGGGCTTACCGCTTCAGTACGGCGACGGGACGCCGCGCGTTGGATCATCGATCCCCGACTCTGCGAGCCTCAGGGACCAGCGCCACGGAGGTCCGCGGCGCTGGTGATGTGCAGCGAAGGACCGTCAGGCCGCCTTGCGGGCGCCGGTGGCGCGCTTGGCGGCGGGCCTGGCCTTCGTCAGCGTCGCGACGTTGCGGGTCAGTTCCTCGACGCGCCGGGTCAGCGTGGCGATTTCCTTGTTGGTCGGAACGCCGAGCCGCGTCAGGGCGCGCTCGACGCGTGCCTCGAAAACGGTTTCGAGTTTGTCCCAGGTGCCGTTGGCCTGCTTCTGCAGTCCGGCTGCCACTTTCGTCACTTTTGCCGTCACGTCGTTGACCTTGTCTTCGGTGACCTTCATGGTCCGCTTCTGGATGCTGCCGCCCTCGCGCACGAGCGCCTTGAACACCTTCTGGCCTTCTTCCTGCGCCTTGGCGAAGGCGCCGAGCCCGGCCAGCCAGATCTCCTGTGCGGAGTCCTTCACGGCGGCGCGCAACTGGCCGTCGCTGTGCGTCTTGTTGGCCATCGCCTTGAGCTTCTTGACCATCTTTACTCCTTGCCTCGCGGGAAAGTTGACCGATGTGCGAAGCTAGGAGTCGCGGCGGGCGCGGTACAACAAACTGCATAGAGCCTCGGCTCTAGCAGCCGGGGCGCTGGCGCTAAACTGCCGCGCGATCCTTACAACGAAAACAGGCCTTCCTGGCAGGAGGAGACACCCGATGACGTACTTCGTCACCGGCGCCACCGGATTCATCGGCAAGCGCCTCGTCAACAAACTGCTCGCCCGGCGCGGCACCACGGTGTACTTCCTGGTGCGCAAGGAGAGTCTGGACAAGGTCCCGGCGCTGCTCGAGTACTGGAACACGACCGACGAGCGGGCAGTCCCCATCGTCGGCGATCTCGCCAAGCCGCTGCTCGGCGTGAGCAAGGCCGACCAGAAGAACGCTGGCGGGCAAGGTCAAGCACTTCTTCCACCTCGCGGCCGTCTACGACCTCAAGGCGGACGCCGAGAGCCAGATCGTCGCCAACATCGACGGTACGAAAAACGCCGTCGCGCTGGCCAACGCGATCAAGGCGGGCATTTTCCAGCACGTGTCCTCGATCGCCGCTGCCGGCCTGTACGAGGGCGTGTTCCGGGAGGACATGTTCGACGAGGCCGAGAACCTCGATCACCCCTATTTCGCCACCAAGCACGATTCGGAAAAGATCGTCCGCAAGGAAGCCAAGATGCCCTGGCGCGTGTACCGGCCGGGCATGGTCGTCGGCGACAGCAAGACCGGCGAAATGGACAAGATCGATGGCCCGTACTACTTCTTCAAGCTGATCCAGAAGATGCGCAACGCGCTGCCGCCATGGATGCCCGGGGTTGGCCTCGAAGGCGGCCGCATCAACATTGTTCCGGTGGATTTCGTGGTGGACGCGATCGACCATATCGCCCATGCCAAAGAAGGCAACAAGAAGGCCTTCCACATCGTCGACCCCACGCCGTACCGAATCGGTGATGTGCTCAACATCATCGCGAAGGCGGCCCATGCGCCCCAGTTCACGCTCCGTATCAATGCCGCGCTGCTGGGTTTCATCCCCGGCAGCGTCAAGAAGGGCCTGCTCGCGCTGACCCCCGTCCGGCGCATCCGCAACGCAGTCATGAAGGACCTCGGGCTGCCGGACGACATCCTGGGCTTCGTCAACTACCCGACGCGCTTCGACGCACGCGAAGCGACCGCCGCATTGAAAGGCACGGGCATCGAGTGTCCGCGGCTGGACGACTACGCCTATCGCCTGTGGGACTACTGGGAGCGCAACCTCGATCCGGACCTTTTCATTGATCGCACGCTGAAGGGGCAGGTGCAGGGCAAGGTGGTGGTGATCACCGGTGGGTCATCCGGCATCGGGCTGGCGGCCGCGCACAAGATCACGCAGGCCGGCGCGACGACCGTCATCATCGCGCGCGACCCGGCGAAGCTCGCCGCGGCCCAGAAAGAGATCGAGGACGGCCTTGGCGCCAACGAAAACGGCGGGAAGGTTGTTACGCACTCGGCCGACCTCGCCAGCAATGAGGGTGTGGACAAGGCCACGGCATGGATCATCGAAAAGCTCGGCGGGGCCGACTTCCTCGTCAACAACGCCGGCCGTTCGATCCGCCGCGGCATCGAGTCGAGCTTCGACCGCTACCACGACTACGAACGCACGATGCAGATCAACTATTTCGGGGCCTTGCGGATGACGATGGGGCTGCTGCCCCACATGTCGGCCCGTCGGCGCGGGCACGTGATCAATATCTCGTCGATCGGGGTGCTGACGAACGCGCCGCGCTTTTCCGCCTATGTGCGCCTCCAAGGCGGCGCTCGATGCCTGGACGGCGTGTGCGGCCTCCGAGTTTGCCGACCGTGGCATCAAGTTCACGACGATCAACATGCCACTGGTCCGCACCCCGATGATCGCACCGACCAAGCTCTACCAGAACGTGCCGACGCTGTCGCCAGAAGAGGCGGGTGACCTCATCGTGCGGGCCATCGTCTACAAGCCGGTGCGCATCGCCACCCGGCTCGGCATCTTCGGCGCCGTGCTGCACGCGCTCGCGCCACGGATCGCACAGATCATGATGAACACGACGTTCCGCATGTTCCCGGATTCCGACGCGGCCAAGGGCGCGAAGGAAGGTGAGAAGCCCAAGGCGACCGCGGATCAGATCGCATTTGCGAATCTGATGCGGGGGATCCATTTCTAGGCATCCACGGCCGCGCGTCGCTGCGGGAGTTCCATGGCCGCCTTCGGTGCTCGCCGACTGCTCAGGCGCGCACACGACGCGCGTCGTGCCGCTCAGAATCCAGCCGTCAAGGTTGGACGCTATCGGCGTCGCGTGCCTTGGATGCTCGAGGGTGATGCTACAACGGCGCCCGACCCATGATCGCCGTGAAGTGCCTGAGCGCGCTGGTATTGGGCACTTCCCTGGCGGCGACCGCGGCGGCCGAGGCGCCGTTGCAGGTGGGTTCGAAGCGCTTTACCGAGTCCTACATCCTGGGCGAGATCGTCACCCAGACGACGCAGGGCCGCGGGATGACCGCGGCCGCGCACCAGCGCGGTCTGGGCAACACAGCCATCCTGCTCAATGCGCTCGAAAGCGGCAGCATTGATGTCTATCCGGAATACACGGGCACGATCGCGCGCGAGATCCTCAAACTGCCTGCGGTGCCGCCGCTGGCGGAACTGAACGAGCGCCTGGCGCCGCGTGGTTTGGCAGTGGCAGTGCCGCTCGGTTTCAACAACAGCTACGCGCTTGCCGTGCGCGCCAGCGATGCCAGGGACAAGGCGCTCACGCGCATTTCGGACCTCCGGCAGCACCCCGAGTTGCGGCTCGGGTTGTCGCAGGAGTTCCTGGGCCGCGCCGATGGCTGGCCGAATCTCGCGCGCGCCTACGGACTGAGCTTCGCGCCGCCCAAAGGCCTCGACCACGGACTCGCCTATGAGGCCATTGCCGGCGGGCAGGTCGACGTGATCGACATCTACACGACCGACGCCAAGCTCGATAAGTACCAGTTGACCGTTCTCATCGACGATGGCGGGTTCTTCCCGCGCTATGACGCCGTGCTGCTGTATCGCGCGGACGTGCCGGCGCGGTTTCCCAAGGCGTGGGCGGCGCTCGCCCAACTCGAGGGTCGGCTCGACGACGCGGCGATGCGGCGGCTGAATGCCGCCGCCGAACTCGAGGGCAAGGACTTTGCCGCCATTGCCTCGACCTGGCTGAGTGCGCGACCCGTGCCGGCAAATGGCTCGGCGCCGGCGGCGGAATCCGCCGCGCGCGTGACGCTTTGGCAGCGACTCTTTGCAGCCGACCTCGGTCGGCTGGCGCTCGAGCATGTTGGACTCGTGTTCGCGGCGCTGGCGGCGAGCTGTGCGATCGGCATCCCGTTGGGCCTGCTGGCCGCGCGACGACGGCCGATCGCGCCGCTCGTCTTCGGCGTGACCGGGGTCGTCCAGACGATTCCGTCGCTGGCCCTGTTGGCATTTCTCATCCCTTTGACCGGACGTATCGGTGTCGTGCCGGCGTTCATCGCGCTCACGCTGTACGCGCTGCTGCCGATCATGCGCAATACCCAGGTCGGACTGACCCAGATCCCGCGCGAAATGATTGAAGCGGCGAAGTCGCTCGGGCTTCGACCCGCGGCCATCATGTGGAAAATTGAACTGCCGCTGGCCATGCCCACCTTGCTCGCCGGGATCAAAACCTCGGCCGTCGTCAACGTGGGTACAGCGACCATCGCCGCATTCATTGGTGCCGGTGGTTTCGGCGAGCGCATCGTCACCGGGCTGGCCCTGAATGACCAGACGATGCTGTTGGCCGGTGCGATTCCCGTCGCGGTGTTCGCCCTGGCGATGCAGGGCGCCTTCGAACTGCTGGAAAAGCGCATCGTTCCCGCGGGCCTGCGGGTCCGCAGCCGCTGAATCACGTTCGGAGTCGTCGCTCAGCGCCCACGCCTGGACTGCCCGCGTTGTCCGGTGCCCCGCCGGCCGTCGTTTGGCTCCTGCCGTTCACCGTGCACTGATCTGAACGGGCCGGTCGAGCACGTCGGCGCCGGCCCGGCGTCACCATCCGCACTAAACGTCCGGTTCAAATCAGCGCGTCGCCCAGTAGCCACGGATTGTCAATTGCTGCCGCTGTGACTCCAGTGACACGTTGCCAATCGCATTTCGCACGCACCGATTGATTGACGCGCCGCTCCCTGGAGCGGTCGGGCGAGCGGCCCGAGGTCAATGGCTGGCTGCGGCGCGAGCGTCGGACGGGACAACGGGCCGAGCTTGGGGCAGGGGTCGTTCAACGACCTCGATGAGCTTAGCCAGCACCTGTGTGTTGTCGGTCATCGCCAGATGGCCGATGCGTTCAAACCACACGGCTTCAGCGCACTCGAGAACCTGGCCGTCGCGCGGGACGATCATGTTGTCGTGCTGGCTGGCAAAGCAGATGAATTCGACCGGCTCGTCGGACGCGGCCAATCGACGGACGAAGTCGCAGGCCAGGCGCATCTGGCGGGTGTTGTCGCCGTGGCCGAGCCGCGCGAACAGCGTGCCGTGGTGGGGCGTGTCGATCGTCACCACGCGGCCGACCGCGTGCGGGCCGTGCGCGCGCAGAAAGGCGCGGGCGGCGAGCCCACCCATGCTGTGACAGACCAGCGTGACGCGCTCGGCGCCGGACGCCGCGCGCAGGCGTTCGATCGCGGCGTGGATCGGTTCCGGATAGCGGTCCACCGCGCCGAATACAGGTTCCAGGTTCACGGTGGCGCAGTTCCAGCGCTGCGCCAGCCCGCCCGCCGTCAGCCACGGCCGCCAGGTGCCCCGGTTGCACATGTAGCCGTGGATGAAGAGCACTGCGGGCCGGTCGGGCTGCGGCACGATGTCCGGCTCGGGAAAGTCCGCGCGCCACGGCTGGTCGAGGTTAAAGACCTTGAACGAGCGCCAGGTTTCTCCGAGCCAGACCCGCACCAGCGCGAACGGTCCGAGGCGCGCGAGCGGGCGGCGATCCACGATGGCGCCGGTGATGAATTCGATCGCCAGTGGAATGCCGTGCACGGCGAGCGGCAGCATCAGGGCGAGCACGACGGCAAGCCAGGCTGCGAGCCCGGTGCGGATCAGCACGGTGGCCAGCACGAGGGCCGCGATCGCCTCGAGGCCGGCGCCGATGCGCAGGATGCGGGCCAGCATCACGCGCCTCTGGCCGCGCGCAGCTCGGTGTCGACGTCGATCCACGACCACAGACGCGACGTGAACGGATGCCGTCGATAACCGATGACCCAGGGGTGCGCCAGGTCGACGTAGACGCGGTGCATGTGCAGCAGGTAGGGCATGTACGCCACCATCAGCCGCGTCGCGTCGCGCAGCAGCGCGAGCCGCTCGGGGCCGTCCGGCAGGACGCGCTGCTGCTCGAACAGCCGGTTGTAGGCCGGTAGGTCGAAACGGGCATCGTTGATCGAGTCCATGTTGGGCCCGTAGGCCATGCCGAAGATCGCGTCGCTGTCCGGCTGGCCGACCTGCCAGGCGTAACCCCAGATCATCAGCTGGCCGGCCATCGACTGCTTGACGAGTTCGGGCCACTGGGCGATGCGGAACTTCGTGCGCAGGCCCAGCGCGCTCATGTACTTCGTCCACAGTTCGTTGGCGCTGCGGTCACGCTGTCGGTTGGTGGCGGCAATCTCGAGCGTCAACGGTTGACCTTCGGGCGTCTCGCGCCAGCCGTCGCCATCGCGGTCGACGTAGCCGTAGGTGTCCAGCAGTGCGCGCGCGCGCGCCGGGCTGTATTCGGCCATCGGCGTGCGGTAGCTGGGGTCATAGCCGTAGGTCGCGGGAACGAAGGGCGATTCGGCCGGCACACCGAAGCCGCTGAAGATGCTGCGGATGTACTCGCGACCGTCGAAGCCGAGCGCGATGGCGCGGCGCAGGGCGACCTTTTCCGGGGTGTAGCCGCCGACCAGCGGATGGTCCATGTTGAAGTAGGTCAGCGTGATGTCCGACATGGGCGTCAGGATCGACTTGACACCCTTGCGTTGCAGGAAAGGCGCCAGCGTGCCGTTGGGTGCGGCAACCCGCACCAGATCGACGGGCACCGGGTCGAGGATGTCGAGCTCGCCCTGCAGGAACGCCAGCCAGCGCGGCTGTGACTCTTCGATGATTGAAATCTCGACCCGGTCCACCATCGGCAGGCGGCGCCCCTGCAGCCGTGCTGTTTCCGGAGCGAGTTGCGGCGCATCGGCGGCGGCTTCGAAGTCGTAGCGCTCCTCCCGAAAGGTCGGATTGCGCTCGAGCACGATGCGCGACGAGCGGGTCCAGGCGGCCAGGCGAAACGGCCCGGTGCCCACCGGATGCGCCATGATGTCATCACCGTAGGCCTCGACCACTTCGCGCGCGAGCGCGCCGAACAGTGAGGCGTCGGCGAAGTTGTAGAGGATGCGGGGATTCGGTTGGGCGAGCCGCAGCTGCAGCGTGTAGCGATCGAGCGCCTGCAGGCCTTCGACCGGGGTGTCGTAATCGAAGGGGCGCTTGTTCTTGAGCGAGGCGGCGCGCAGTTCGCTCAGTCCGAGCACCTTGCTGTTTTCCAGCACGAACAGCATCGGGCTCTTCCAGCGCGGGTCGTAGATGCGCTTCCACGAGTAGACGTAGTCCGCGGCCACCAGCTCGCGCGGCTGTCCGTTGAACGCCGGGTCGTCCTGAAAGTGGATTCCAGGACGCAGCCGGAAGGTAAAGGTACGGTAGTCCGACGATACTTCGGGCAGCGCGCCGAGCGTATTGGCGCGCAGCGCCGCGGGCCGCGCCATGAAGTCGAGCTCGAGCGGTGCGTCGAGGATGTGACCGATGACCGTGCGCGAATACAGATCCTGCACCTGCGCCGGGTCGAAGCCGGTTTCCGCCGTCGCGAAGGCGACGCGCAACACCTTGACGGCGTCCTGCGACGGCCGCGCGGCGGAGCGCGACGCCAGGGTTACCGCGGACGTGAGCAGGAAGTCGCGGCGCCGCATTCGCGGATCAGCCGGCGGTCGAATCCGAACCGTGATCGACGTCGATGTACTTGAAGAAGTCGCGGGCGAAGGGGTGTCGGCGATAGCCGATCAGCCACGGCTGGGTCACGTCATTGACGTAGCGATGGCCGTGCAGTTTGTAGGGCATGTACACGATGAAGAGCCGCTTCATTTCGCGGATGACCGCGTCGCGTTGCGGCCCGTCCGGCATCCGGCTCTGTTTCTCGTACAGCGCGTCGTAGTCAGCATTGACGAAACGAGCAAAGTTCGTTGCACCGAAGCCCTTGCTCCAGCCCAAGGCCAGGAACGAATCCGAATCCGCGCCCGTGGCCGACCACCCGAGCGACCACACCGACAGCTTGCCGGCACGGGCCGCCTTCATGTTCTCCGGCCACTGATTGACCTCGAACGCGACGCGGATGCCGAGGGCATCCAGCTGGCGCTTCCACATCTCGTTGAAGGCACGGTCAAGCTGGCTCGACTGGGTGGTGAAGCGGATCACGAGCGGCGAGCCATCGGGGCGTTCCCTCCAGCCATCACCATCCCGGTCGACATAACCGTAGGTGTCGAGCAGTGCCTGGGCGCGGGCGCGGTCGAACTCGCCCATCTCGCTCGCGAAGGCCGGGTCGAAGCCGCTGGTGAGCGGCGGCACCTGTGACTGTGCGGGCGTCATGGCGCCCTTGCGGATGAGGCGGATCTCCTCGTCGACGTTGTATCCGAGTCCGATGGCGCGCCGCAGCGCGACCCGGTCGGGCTCATAGCCGCCGACCACCGGATCGTCCATATTGAAGTACGTGGCGACGATGTCGGGATTCAGGGTCCGGTCGAGCTCGATGCCGCGCTTGCCGAGCGACGGCGCGATCTTGCCACCGGGCGCCGCGAGGTTGATGAACTCCGCCGGTACGTTGACGGTGTCCTGTTCGCCATTGAGAAACGCCAGCCAGCGTGGCTGGCTCTCTTCGATGATGGAAAGTTCGACCCGATCCACCATGGGCAGCTTGCGCCCCTTTAACCGCCGTAGCAGTGCCTGGCCCTTGGCGTCATTTGCCGCCGGCTCCGCATCAAAGGTTTCCTCGCGGAACGTCGGGTTGCGCTCGAGCACGATGCGCGACGACCGCTTCCACTGCGCGAGCCGGAACGGACCGGTCCCGACGGGATGGCCCATGATGTCGTCGCCGTAGGCCTCGACCACCTCGCGCGCGACCGCGCCGAAGACGCGGGCGTCAGTCAGGTTCTCGTAGAAACGTGGGCTGGGCTCTTCCAGTCGAATCTGGAAGGTGTAGCGATCGAGAGCTGCGAATGCCTTCGACATCACTGTTGTAGTCGAACTTCCCGCCCGCCGTGGCCTGCTTGCGCAAAGCTTCCAAGCCCAATACTTTTGCGGGCTGGACCGTGGACCACAGCGGACTCTTCCAGCGCGGATCCGCCACGCGCTTGAGCTGGTAGACATAGTCGGCCGCCACCAGCTCGCGCGGCTTGCCATTGAAGGCCGGATCGTCCTGGAAATAGATGCCCGGCCGGATCCGTACGGTGATCGTGCGGAAATCGGGCGAAATCTCGGGCATCGCCGCCGCGGTGCGGGGCTTGATCGTCGCCGGTCGCGCGAGGTAGTCGTACTGGAGCGGCGCCTCGAAGATGTTGGCGACGACGTAGTTCGAATACAGGTCGGAGATCTGCGCGGGATCGAAACCGGTCTCGGCCGCGACAAACGCCCAGCGAAATGTCTTGGGCCCGGCGGAGGACTTGTTCCGATTCTCCGCGGCCACTCCGAGGCGCGGGACGGCGCCCAGCAGGGTCGCCTTCAGGACCGTACGTCGCTTCATTTGATCGCCCCGGCCTGCTGCTCGGCATCGATGTCCACGTACTGCCACCAGGCGAGCCAGTACGGCGGCCGGCGGAAACCCGTCAGCCAGGGCCAGGCCAGATCGGTGAGAATGCGGTGAACGCCGTTGTGGTACGGCGCGTAGGCCGCGATCAGGCGCTTGCTCTCGCGAAACAGGTGCTCTCGCTCGGGACCGTCGGGGATCACGCTCAGGCGGCTGTACATCTCGTCGAGCTGCGGGTTGCTGAAGCGCGCGAGATTCTGGCCTCCTTTGTGGATGGTGGCACTGCGGTCAAGCGCCGGTTGGCCATCGGGCGATGCCGCCGAGGAGCCGACGCGCCACAGCATGAACTTGCCGGCGCGCACGCTGCGCAGGTTTTCCGGCCACTTCGCCTGCTTGAACTCGGCCTTGATGCCGATGGCCGTGTAGTCCTTGCGCTGCAGTTCGTCGAGCCGGCGCGAGGCCTGGTCCGGCTGGGTCGCGACCTCGATGACGAGCGGCGTGCCGTCGGGCTGCTCGCGGAAGCCGTCGCCGTCGCGGTCAACATAGCCATAGAGGTCAAGCAGCGCCCGCGCCTTGCGCGGGTTGTAGCCTTCGGACTTGTAAGTTCGGGTCGAAGCCGACGGTGTTCGGCACGATCGGCGACTGCGCAGGAATGGCCTGGCCCTTGCGCTCGAGGCGGATCTCCTGCTCGGTGTTGACCGCGAGGCCGAGTCGCCCGCCGCAGCGCGACCTTCTCCGACGTGTAGCCGCCGACGAGAGGGTCGTCCATGTTGTAGACCGTCAGCGTCACGTCGGAGGCGAGCGTCCGGTACATGCTGGATGCCCTGGCGGGCCAGGTTGGGCGCCAGCTGGTTGTTGGGCATCGCAATATTGACGAACTCGTTCGGCAGCAGCTCACATCAAGTCCTGCTGTTTCTGCAGGAACGACAGCCAGCGCGGTTGCTGCTCCTCGATGACCGAGATGACGACCCGTTCGATCATCGGCAGTTTGCGACCCTTGAACTTCGCGAGCAGCGCCTGGCCCTCGGCGTCGTCGGCGTTCGGTTCGGCGTCGTAGCGGACATCGCGATAATCGGGATTGCGTTCCAGCACGATCCGCGACGAGCGCCGCCACTCGGCCAGCCGGAACGGCCCGTGCCGACCGGATGCGCGCCGATGTCGTCGCCGTACGCCTCGACGACCTCGCGTGCCACCGCGCCGCACAGGTCACCGCCCGTCATCGTCTGGATGAAGCGCGGCTGCGGCTCTTCGAAGCGGAAGCGCATCGTGTAGCGGTCGATGGCACGCATGCCTTCGACCTCGGTGTCGTAGTCGAATGGCTTCTTGTCCTTGATGACCGCGTCGCGCAGCGCCGCCATGCCGACATCTTGAGCTCGTTGAGCGTGGCGAACGCCGGCGCCTTCCAGCGCGGATCGAAGAAGCGCTTCCAGCGAGTAGACGTAGTCCTGCGCGACCAGTTCGCGCTTCTCTCCCTTGAAGACAGGATCGTCCTGGAAGAAGATGCCCGGCTTGAGATGCGCACCGTGAAGGTGCGGAAGTCGTCCGACACTTCCGGCATGCCAGCGGCCGTGCACGGCCGGATCTTGAACGGGCGCGCCAGATGGTCGTAGTCGTACAGGTTGTCGAAGATGTGCGCAGTCACGATGCGTGAGTACAGATCCGACAGCTGCGACCGGGTCCATGCCAGTTTCGGCGATCTGGAAGGCATAGCGCAGGACTTTCGCACGCGATTCCTGTGCGACGGACAGCGTCGGCAGTCCCGACGGCCGCGGCCGCAAGGCCCTTGAGCACGTTGCGTCGTCCGAACGAGTCTGGGCAGGACGTCAGTCATTTGTATCTTTGCTCTTCAGTGCCGTGTCGATGTCAACGAATTGCCAGAAGCGGTTCGAGTACAGCTGGCGGCGAAAGCCGATCAGCCAGGGCCAGGCGAGATCCGTCAGGATGCGATGGACGAGGAAACGGTAGGGCGCATCGACCGCCAGAATGCGCTTGGCCTCCTTGAATAGCTCCTCCCGTTCGGGACCGTCCGGCAGTACTCGGATCTGTTCGTATATCGCGTCAAAGCGCTTGTTGGAGTAGCGGGCAAAGTTCTGGCCGCCGAAATGTATTGTGGCGCCGCGGTCCAGTGACGCCTGTCCATCGGGTGCTGCGGCGGAAGCGCCGAGGGCCCACACCATCAGCTTGCCGGCTCGGCCATTTTTCAGATTCTCCGGCCACTTGGCGGACTTGAACTCGATCTTGATGCCCAGCGCGGTGAGATCCTTGCGGCGCAGCTCGTCGCGTTGGCGTGCGCGCTGGTCCGGTGTGGTGGCCCATTCCAGCACGAGGGGCGACCCGTCGGGCTGCTCACGCCAGCCGTCGCCGTCGCGATCGACGTAGCCGTACATGTCGAGCAGCGCCTTGGCGCGGGGGAGGTCGTAGCGCACGGTGTCGTTGACGAAGCCCGGGTCGTATCCCATCGTATAAGGCATCAGACCGGACTGGGCCGGGACCGCCTGTCCGCGCCAGATAGAGGCGAATCTCCTGGTCGACATTGATGGCGAGGCCGATGGCCCGGCGCAATGCAACCTTGGACTCTTCGTTGCCCCCGACCACCGGGTGCTGCATGTTGAAATAGATATAGAACACATCGGCATTGAGTGTCCGCCACAGCTGAACGTTCTTGCGTGCGAGGTGCGGTGCCAGCACCCCATTGGGCGCGGCGACGTTCATGAAGTCGAAGGGCAGGCGTTCGAGCAGGTCCTGTTGCTTGTTCAGAAACGACAGCCAGCGTGGTTGGGACTCCTCGATGATGGACACCTCGACGCGGTCGATCATCGGCACCTTGCGTCCCTTGAAACGCGCGAGCAGGGCCTGCCCTTCGGCATCGTCGGCGGCCGGCTCCGCGTCATAGACCACGGTGCGGTAGGTCGGGTTCCGCTCGAGCACCATCTTCGAGGATCGCCTCCAGTCGGCCAGGCGAAACGGACCGGTGCCGATCGGATGGCTGGGGATGTCATCGCCGTAGCCTTCGACAACTTCGCGCGCCAGCGCGCCGTACAGGTCGCCCGTCGCAAGCGTTTGCAGGAATCGTGGCAACGGGCGTTCCATCCGGAACTGGATCGTGTAGCGGTCCAGTGCGCGCATGCCGTCGACCGGGGTGTCATAGTCGAACGGCCGCTTGTTATTGAGTGCGTCCTCGCGCAGCGCCGCCATGCCGACGATGCGGGACTCAGCCATCGTGGCGTAGGTCGGCGACTTCCACCTCGGATCGAAGAACCGCTTCAAAGAGTAGACATAGTCGGCCGCGACCAGTTCGCGCGGCGTGCCCTTGAAGACCGGATCGTCCTGGAAGACGATCCCTGGCTTGATGCGCACCGTCCAGGTTCGGAAGTCGGGGGAGACCTCTGGCATGCCATCTGGCAGTGTTCGGGACGATCCTGAACGGCCGCGCGAGGTAGTCGTAGTCGTACAGACCGTCGAAGAGGTGGCCTGTGATGATGCGCGAGTAAAGATCGTTGATCTGTGCCGGGTCGAACCCGGTCTCGCTGACTTCAAAGGCGTAGCGCAGCGTCTTGGGTTCGGCGGCCACCGTGCCCTGTGCGGCGGGAACGCCCAGCCCGGCCAACAGCGCCCGCCTTCAGGGTCGCGCGTCGACGCGGAGAATCAGGAGCCACCGTCATCCCGCCGCCGCCCGGGCGTTCGCTTCGGGCACGATATCGACGTACTTCAGGAAGTCCCGCATGAATGGATGGCGACGATAGCCGACGATCCACGGATGCGCGACCGAAGTATCGATCCGGTGGCCGAGGAACTTGTACGGCGCGTAGGCGACGAAGAGCTTTTTCGCCTCGAAGAAGGCGGCCTCGCGGTCGGGTCCGTCGGGCAGCGTCTGCTGCAGGGCGTACAGGCGGTTGAAGGCCGGCAGGTCGAAGCGGGCGTGGTTGGCCTGGCCCTTGTTGGGACCGTAGCCCAGCGCGAGGAACGTGTCGCCGTCCGGCTGCGTTGCGCTCCAGCCCACGCGCCACATCATCAGCTTGCCGGCACGCGAATTCTTCAGGTTCTCCGGCCATTTGGCCGACTTGAACTGCAGGTCGATGCCGAGCGCGGTCATCGCCTTGCGCCACAGTTCGTCGAGCTGGCGCGAGAGCTGGTCCGGCTGGGTCGCCATTTCGAGCACGAGCGGCGAGCCGTCGGGCCGCTCGCGCCAGCCGTCGCCGTTGCGGTCGACGTAGCCGAAGGCATCGAGCAACGCCTTGGCGCGCGCCGGGTTGAACTCGCTCATCTCGCTGCGAAACGTCGGGTCGAAGCCGGTCGTCAGCGGCGCCACCGGCGACTGCGATGGCACCGACTGGCCCTTGCGCACGAGCCGGATCTCGTCGTCCGCGGAATAGGCGAGCGAAATCGCACGCCGCAGGGCGACCTGCTCCGGGGCGTGTCCTCCGACCACGGGGTGCTCCATGTTGAACAGGGCCATGTCGACACTGGGACGCGGCGCGCGATCGATCTGGATGCCGCGCTTCGCGAGATTGGGTGCCAGCTCGCCGTTGGGCACGATGAGATTGGCCAGGTCGACGGGAATCTCGTCGACGAGATCGTGCTCGCCGTTGAGGAAGGCGAGCCAGCGCGGCTGATTCTCCTCGACGATGTAGATCTCGACACGGTCGATCATCGGCAGCGTGCGTCCGGCCAAGCGGGCCGCCACCTGCGCACCGGTGGCGTCGCCGGCCGCCGGCTGCGCGCGGTAGGTCTCGTGGCGGTAGCCCGGATTGCGTTCGAGCACGATGCGCGACGAACGGCGCCAGTCGACCAGCCGGAACGGGCCGGTGCCGACCGGATGCGCCATGATCTGCTTGTCGTCGTAGCTCTGCACGACCTCGCGCGCGACCGCGCCCATGAACGAGTTGTCGGCGAGGTACTGGTGAAAGCGCGGGCTCGGCCGGGCAAAGCGCAGCTGCAGCGTGTAGCGGTCGAGTGCACGCACGCCCTCGACGTCGCGCTCGTAGTCGAAGCCGCCGCCCTTCAGGGCGGCGTTGCGCAGCTCCGCCAGGCCAAGCAGCTGTGCGTTTTCCAGCAGGTAGAGGCGCGGGCTCTTCAAGCGCGGGTCGTAGAAGCGCTTGATCGAATAGACGTAGTCCGGCCGCGACGAGTTCGCGCGGCGTGCCGCCAAAGGCCAGGTGATCCTGGAACCGGATGCCGGGGCGGAGTCTGCAGTGTCAGCGTGGTGAAGTCCGCCGACAGTGCGGCAGCGCGGCGGCCGTGTTGGGCACGATGACCGCCGGGCGCGCCAGGAAGTCGTAGGTGAGCGGGGCGTCGAGGATGTTCGACAGGACCGTGTTGGAGTACAGGTCCTGGACCTGCGCCGGATCGAACCCGCTTTCGGCCACGCGGAAGGCGTAGCGCAGGACCTTCTGCGCGCTGGCCGTTGCCGCTCTGCGCGCGGGCTGGACGCGGCCGCCCATGCCAGCGGCGAAGCGGCGAGTGCCTGCGCAAAGGCGCGTCGGCTTTTCGAGACGTCGTTCGATCCATGCAATCGGCCGGGGTCGGAACCGCCAAATTTGAATACCGGGCGGGCATCGGCATAATCCGCGCTTTCGCGCGCCGGGCCACAAGGCGGGCGCGAGCAACGACAGAAAGAGTCGGCCCCCTTGGGCGCCTATATCTTACGCAGACTGTGGCAGATGATCCCGACGCTGTTCGGGGTCATTCTCTTTGTCTTCTTCCTGTTCAAATGGTTCGGCGGCGACCCGGCGGAGATCCTGGGCGGGCTGCTCGCCACGCCCGAGCAGATCGAGGCCATCCGCACCCAGCTGGGACTGAACGAGCCCTGGTACGCGCAGCTCTGGATCTTCGTGAAGTCGATCTTCACCTTCAACTGGGGCAACAGCTGGGCCACGGGCGAGTCGGTCGCCAACATCTTCCGCACGCGCCTGCCGGCGTCGCTCACCGTCATGGTGCCGATCCTGATCCTCGAGACGGTGCTGGGGATCGTCGCCGCGATGGCGGTCGCCTACGTCCGCGGCTCGCTCACCGACCGCTCGATCATGATCATCACCACGGTGATGCTGTCGATCTCGTTCCTCGTGTACATCATCGTCGGCCAGTGGCTGTTCGGCTTCTACCTCGGCTGGTTCCCGGTGCAGGGCTGGAGCGACAGCTTCTGGACCAACCTGACGCACTACGCCGTGCTGCCGGTGCTGCTGGCGGTGTTCGTCTCGCTCGCGCCGAACACGCGGCTGTATCGCAGCTTCTTCCTCGACGAGATCAACCAGGACTACGTGCGCACGGCGCGCGCCAAGGGCGTCACGGAAAACCGCGCGCTGTTCGTGCACGTGCTGCGCAACGCGATGATCCCGGTGCTGACCAACGTCGCGGTGCAGCTGCCGGGCATCTTCCTCGGTTCGTTCCTGATCGAGACCTTCTTCTCGATTCCCGGCCTGGGCCGCGAGACGCTGCTGGCGGTCAACCGCAGCGACTATCCGGTGATCCAGGCGGTGACCGTCTATCTGGCTGCGTTGACAATGGTGATCAATCTGGGCGCTGACATCCTGTACAAGCTGGTCGATCCGCGCGTGGTGCTGAAGTGAGGCTGCGATGACGACGGTGGTCGAGGCATACCAGGCGCCAGCTTCCGAGCGCTCGGCCGGCGTCTGGGTCACGGCGTGGCGGCGCCTGACGAATGACAAGGTCGGGATGGCGTCGCTCGCGATCGTCGGCGGCTTCCTCGTGCTGATCCTGGCGGCCGCGCTCGGCCTGATCGCGGGCGACTGGCAGAAGGAAGTCGGCGTGCCCGATGCGCCGCCGTCGTTCGTCGGCGCGCGCACGCAGACAGACCGGCACCGACCCGATCGCCGAGCGTCATTGCCAAGGACGCCAAGCCGGTCGATCTTTCGGACATCGATCCGCTCGCGCCCAAGTACAAGGAATGGGCCGAGCGCGCGGCGAAGATCCAGATCAGCGAGCCGCCGCGCGCCGACACACTGCCATTCGGTGCCGATCGCCTCGGCCGCGACATCGTGGCCAAGGTCATCAAGGGCGCCGAGATCTCGATCTTCGTCGGCGTCTTCGCGGCTGTGCTGGCGACGCTGATCGGCACACTGCTCGGAGCACTCGCCGGCTATGCCGGCGGGCGCATCGGTGACTTCCTCGAGTGGGTCTACAACGTCTTCACGTCGATCCCCGGCATCCTGCTGATCTTCGCGTTCGCCGCGGTGCTCGGGCGCGGCATCAGCACCGTGATCCTGATCCTCGGCCTGGCGGGCTGGACCGGCATCTACCGGCTGGTGCGCGCCGAGTACATGAAGCACCGCACGCGCGAGTACGTGCGTGCGGCGGAGGCGATCGGCGCCAGCCACCTTTCGCGCATGTTCGTCCACATCCTGCCCAACGTCAGCCACGTCGTGCTGGTGCAGCTGTCGCTGCACGTCGTCTTCTTCATCAAGGCCGAGGTCATCCTGTCGTTCCTGGGCCTGGGCGTGCGCGTCGATCAGGTGTCGTGGGGCACGATGCTGTCGGAGGCGCAGGCCGAGCTCGTGCTGGGCCACTGGTGGCAGCTGGTCGCGACGACGGTGTCGATGGCGCTCTTTGTCACGGCGTTCTCGTTGCTGACCGACGCGCTGCGCGACGCGCTTGATCCGAAGCTGAGGTAGCCATGGCCAATCTCGTTTCGGTCAAGGATCTGAAGGTCTCGTTCCGCCTGGGCAAGCATCGCATCGCCGAGGCGGTGCGCGGGGTCAGTTTCGACATTCCTGAAAACGCCACGGTCGCACTCGTGGGCGAGTCCGGTTCCGGCAAGAGTGTTTCGGCGATGTCGATCGTGCGCCTGCTGCCGGAGAACGCGATCGTCGGCACCGACAGCCGCGTCGAGTTCGGCGGGCGCAACCTGCTCGCCGAGCCGTTCGAATCCTTGCGCAAGATTCGCGGCAAGGACATCTCGGTCGTCTTCCAGGAGCCGATGTCGTCGCTCAACCCGGTGTTCACGGTCGGCTGGCAGATCGCCGAGGCCCTTCAGCTCCACATGGGCCTGTCGCGCAAGCAGCTGGGCGAGCGCGTGATCGAACTGCTGACCGAGGTCGGCATTCCGGAGCCAAGGTCGCGCGTCGATGCCTACCCGCACGAGCTGTCGGGCGGACAGCAGCAGCGCGTGATGATCGCCATCGCGATTGCCTGCGAGCCGAAGCTCTTGATCGCCGACGAACCGACCACCGCACTCGACGTCACGGTGCAGCGGCAGATTCTCGAACTGATCACGCGGCTGCAGGACAAGCACCGCATGAGCGTGCTTTTCATCAGCCACGATCTCGGGCTGGTGGGCGAGATCGCCGATCACGTGGTGGTCATGCGCGACGGCGTGGTGCGCGAGAAGGGCCGCGTGGCCGAGATCTTCGAGGCGCCCAAGGATGCCTACACCAAGGCGCTGCTGCTGTGCCGCCCGCGGCTCGACGTCAAGCCGAAGCGGCTGCCTGTCATCGATGACTTCATGCAGGGCAAGCCCGAGTCGCAGATCGTCGTCACCGAAGCCGCGCATCGCGCGTGCGGCCGCGCCCACACCGCTGATCGAAGCCAAGGGACTGCGCAAGGAGTACCGGCTGAAGACGGGGCTCTTTGAAGCGCAAGACGATCGATGCGGTCAAGGACGCGAGCTTCGTGCTCTACCCGGGTCGTACGCTCGGCGTCGTCGGCGAGTCGGGGTCGGGCAAGACCACGGTGGGCATGCTGCTGATGCGCCTGGTCGAGGCCACGGCGGGCCAGGTGCTCTACCAGGGCAAGGACCTGCTGTTGCTGTCGGACACCGAGATGATGGCCTACCGGCGCAAGATCCAGATCATCTTCCAGAATCCCTACGCCAGTCTGAACCCGCGCTTCACCGTCGGCCAGATCCTGACCGAGCCGATGAAGATCCATGGCATCGGCGACAACGATGCCGACCGCTTCGAGCGGGCCGCGGCGCTCGCGCGCCGCGTGGGGCTGGCCGACGACAGCGTGTACAAGTATCCGCACGAGTTCTCGGGCGGCCAGCGCCAGCGCATCGCCATCGCGCGTTGCCTGACGATGAAGCCCGACGTCGTGATCTGCGACGAGTCGGTTTCCGCGCTGGACGTTTCGGTCCAGGCGACTGTATTGAACCTGCTGCTCGACCTGCAGGACGAGTTCGGCATGACCTACATCTTCATCAGCCACGACCTGGCCGTCGTCAAGTACATGGCCGACGACATGCTGGTGATGAGCGAGGGCGCGATCGTCGAGCGGGGTGCAATCGGACGCGATCTACGCCGATCCGCAGCACGACTACACGCGCAAGCTGCTGTCAGCGATACCGCGCGGCTATGCGCGGCGCGCGCAGCGCGCAGCCTAGGTTGCCCCCGCCGCGATCGTCATTGCCGTGTTCGGCACCGCAACTCCGGCCACACAACGCAAGCTCACCGACGCGCTCGGGCGCGTCATCGAGCTGCGCGCGCGCTTGCACGCCGATGCCGAGCTCGGCGCGCACTGGCTGGCGGTGAAGAACTTCCAGTCCGAGCGACTGGCACGCACCTACTCCGATCTGCTGGCGTCCGATCGCTACCGTGAATCGTGTGAGTTCTTCCTCGAGGAGCTCTACGGCGCGCGCGACTTCGAGCGGCGCGATGCCGAGGCGCAAAAGGTCGTTCCCAAGCTCGCCCGCATGCTGCCGGCGCGCGCGATCGAGACCTTGCTGCTCGCCGTCGAACTGGACGAGTTGTCCGAGGACCTCGACGCGGCGTGGCACGCATGGTTCAGACGCCGATCACGGTGCAGCGCTACGCCGACGCGTATGTGAAGGTCGGCAGCGAAGCCGCAGCGCGAGCACCAGATCGAGTTGGTCGACGAGATCGGGCGCTGCGCTCGACCGGCTGGCGCGGATTCCGATGCTGTCGACGATGCTCGACATGATGAAGGGGACCGGCGGAGAGCCTGGGGCTACGGCCACCTGCATCACTTTCTGTACCGGGGCTTCGACGCGTTCGCCGCCATGAGCGGCGCGCGCGATTTTCTGGCGACGATCAAGCGGCGGGAATTGGTCATCAATGCCGCGTCTGTTTGCGCGCGAGCCGGATCCGTTCCGACCGGTCGACTGAGCGTTGGCCCGGGACTCTGATCACGAATCCCTCAGCGTCGGGTTTGCGTCCAGCGGTCGTGCAGCAGGCGTCGTTCACGGATCGCGCAGGGCGGGCAGCAGCAGCAACGCGAAGCTCGATCACGAGCGCGGCGAGGTCGCCAGAGATGCGTGGATACAGTGCGACCACGATCAGTCCCGGCAGCAACAGGTGCCAGGACAGCACGTAGCGCGCGACCGCGCGCGCCGGGTCGACACCCGGGAGCCGTCCGGTCCGGCGACGCGCAGGTTCCACGTCTTCAGCGCCAGCGTCTGGCCCGATCGGGACCAGCACCAGACGAAGTAGACGCCGATGGCGACGAACAGCGCGGCCTGCAGCACGGCCCGCCGCCCGGGCGGCAACGGATAGGTCCACTGCAGGAGCGAGAGCAGCACGAAGGCGACCGCAAAGGTCACGCCGAACAGCAGCACGGCTTCGTAGATCATCGCGGCCAGACGCAGCGGCAGGCTGACCGGCCGAGTGCGCGCGGCGTTTTCCGCGGCAGTCATGGCGGCGCGTGTAGGTCGGCGAACGGGCGCGCTCGCCCTGACGGCCGGCCGGACGGTGGCCGCTATTGCTTCTGCGGCTCGGTTCGCGCCGGCGGTTGCGCCGGCTTCACCTTGGTTTCGGCCGTGGGACGGCGCGGCGTCTCGGTCTTGGCGGCGGCGCGATCGGCCAGTTCTCGCTTCTTGTCGTCCGGCAATTCCTGGAATTTCTGCACCTTCGCCTGGCGTTCCTCGGCGGGGACCTCGTAGGCCTTGCGGAAATTCTCGCGCGCGGTGTTCTTCTGCTCCGGCGTCAGGCGCGCGAATTCCTCCATGCGCTCGTGCACGTTCTGCTTGCCCTCGGGGGACAGGTTCGGGTACTTCGCGGCCACCTCGATCCACTTGCGCTTGCGGTCGGCGTCCAGGGTGGCCCAATCCCGGGCCAGCGGCGCCAGCGCTTCGCGCTGTGGGCGTCAGTTCGTTCCAGGCGGGGCGCGCGCCACTTTGCGGCCGGACGCAGGCGCACGCGAGGAGCAGTCCGGCGAGGAGGGCGCCACGCGCCAGGGGCATCGGCACGCGGGCTCCGGTCAGAGATCGTCGGTGCTGGTCTGAGCAGGGCTCCGAAGCCCTTGTCGGCATAGCGTCGACGGGGCACGTCGTCGAGCAGGACCGCAAAGTCGATGTCGGCCAGTTCGGAAATGCGGCGCGACTCGTGGTACTGATAGATGCCGAGGAAGCCGACGACGATGCGCGAGCAGTGGCGCGGCCAGGCCGAGGCGCTGACCCCATCCAGGCGCGGCTCCCGACGTCGGCGATGGACCGCCCGCGGGCACCGGAATGCGGGCGCCACGCCAGCTCGGGCTGCGGCCGAGGCGTGCCGCGCAGCGCCTTCTGCCGGGCCTGCTGCGAGGCGGTAGGTGGTCTTGTAGTCGAGCCGCTCAGCGCCTTCGTTAAGGGCTTGCCGGACGCGGTAGCCGAATTCGTTTTCGTTCATAGCTTTATTCCTCGAGCGCTGAGGGCCTTGGCCAGGGCGTGCGGTGGCCCGCGAGCAGTGCGTCTTGACGCTGCCCTCCGAGCACCCCATCACTGCGGCGGTTTCCGCCACGTCCATCTCTTCCCAGTAACGCATCAGGAAGGCCTCCCGTTGACGTGCCGGAAGACGCGCAATTTCTTCCTCGATGATCCCGATCGACCTGGGCGCGCTCGACCTTGTCGGCTGCGCTTTCCGCCCCGTCGGAGCCGGCCAGCGCCTCCAGCGTTTCCAGTGGGTCGGCTCACGTCGTCGTCCTTGCGGCGTCAGGGCCGAGAACAGCGTCACCCAGGTCGAGCGGACCTTCTGTCGACGGAAATGATCGTGGATGACGTTCTGCAGTATCCGGGTGAAAAGCAGGGGAAATTCACGCCGCCGGCCGATCGCCGTAGCTTTCCGACAGCTTGATCATGGCGTCCTGGACGATGTCCAGGGCAGCGTCAGCATCGCGGATCGCGAACTGCGCCTGCTTGAATGCGCGTCGCTCTGCACTGGCGAGAAACTCGGATAGTTCGTCGCGGGTGGCCATCGGTGGGGCTGATCGACGACGACACGCGTGCCAGCCCGCGGAAGGGAAAACGGCGCCGGATCCTACAGCAGGGCACCGCCCGATCGTGCGACGGGTCGAATTCGCACACCTGAGGTGCGGTTTGCACAATGTTGTGCGCTGCAGTATCTTCGACGGTTCTTGCAAAACGAGAACACGTCTTTAGCGACACAGCCTATCCCGTTGTAACCGCGTAAAGCGCCCCGCCGCACCGCCCGCCACAAGCGCGCATGGACGGCATCCGATCAATTTCCAGTGGACTTTGAGAGGAGTTAGCGAAATGCAACTCACCGGCGCGGAAATCGTTGTACGATCGCTGCAGGACGAAGGCGTCACACACGTCTTCGGGTACCCGGGAGGGGCCGTCCTGTACATCTACGACGAGATCTTCAAGCAGGACAAGTTTCAGCACATCCTGGTTCGTCACGAGCAGGCGGCGGTTCATGCGGCCGATGCCTATTCGCGCTCGAGCCAGCGCGTCGGCGTGGCGCTGGTCACCAGCGGCCCGGGCGTCACCAATGCGGTGACCGGCATCGCCACCGCCTACATGGATTCGATACCGATGGTGATCATCACCGGACAGGTACCGACCCATGCGATCGGCCAGGACGCCTTCCAGGAATGCGACACCGTCGGCATCACGCGACCGTGCGTGAAGCACAACTTCCTCGTGAAGGACGTGCGCGAACTGGCGACGCACGATCAAGAAGGCGTTTTACATCGCGCAGACCGGCCGGCCCGGCCCGGTGCTGGTCGACATTCCCGAAGGACGTCACGATCGCGCGCGCCGAGTACGCGTATCCGCGCGAAGTCGACATGCGGTCCTACAAGCCGGTCGTGAAGGGCCACCAGGGGCAGATCAAGAAGGCGGTCCAGCTGCTGCTCGGCGCCGAGCGACCGATGATCTACACCGGCGGCGGCGTGATCCTGTCGGATTCGGCGGACCTGCGTGAACCGGCTCGTGAACCTGCTCGGCTTTCCGTGCACCAGCACGCTGATGGGGCTGGGCGGCTTCAAGGCGAGCGACCGCAAGTTCGTCGGCATGCTCGGCATGCATGGCACCTACGAAGCCAACATGGCGATGCAGCACTGCGACGTGCTGCTGGCGGTCGGCGCGCGCTTCGACGATCGCGTGATCGGCAACCCGAAGCACTTCGCCAGCAGCCCGCGCAAGATCGTCCACATCGACGTGGATCCGTCGTCGATCTCCAAGCGCGTCAAGGTCGACGTCCCGATCGTCGGCGACGTGCGCGAGGTACTGATCGAGTTGCTGCACGCAGCTCGAGGCGGCCAGCGCCAAGCCGAACGCGGAGCCGCTGAAGGCGTGGTGGACGCAGATCGAGGAGTGGCGCAAGCGCGACTGCCTGCGCTACGAGCAGAATGGCGGTCCGATCAAGCCGCAATACGTCGTCGAGAAGCTGTGGGAAATCACCGAAGGGCGACGCATTCATCACCTCCGACGTCGGCCAGCACCAGATGTGGGCCGCGCAGTACTACCGCTTCGACAAGCCGCGGCGCTGGATCAATTCCGGCGGCCTCGGCACGATGGGCGTCGGGCTGCCGTACGCGATGGGCGTGCAGATGGCCAACCCGGGCGCGCAGGTCGCCTGCATCACGGGCGAAGCCTCGATCCAGATGTGCATCCAGGAGCTGTCGACCTGCAAGCAGTACCGCCTGACGCCGAAGATCGTGAACCTCAACAACCGCTATCTCGGCATGGTGCGCCAGTGGCAGCAGATCGACTACGGCAGCCGCTATTCCGAGTCGTACATGGACGCGCTGCCCGACTTCGTCAAGCTGGCCGAAAGCTACGGCCATGTCGGCTTGCGCATCGAGGACCCGAAGGACGTCGAGGGCGCGCTCAAGGATGCGTTCGGCAAGTACAAGGACCGGCTGGTGTTCCTCGACTTCATCACCGACCAGAAGGAAAACGTCTGGCCGATGGTGAAGGCGGGCAAGGGACTGACGGAAATGCTGCTCGGCTCGGAGGACCTGTAATGCGCCACATCATTCTGTCCTGCTGGAAAACGAGCCCGGTGCGCCTGTCGCGGGTGGTGGGACTGTTCTCGGCGCGCGGCTACAACATCGAGACGCTGACGGTGGCGCCCACCGAAGACGCGTCGCTGTCGCGCATGACGATCGTCAGCGTCGGCTCGGACGACGTCATCGAGCAGATCACCAAGCACCTGAACCGCCTGATCGAGGTCGTGAAGGTGGTCGACCTCACGGAAGGCGACTACATCGAGCGCGAGCTGATGCTGATCAAGGTGCGCGCGGTCGGCAAGGAGCGCGAGGAGATGAAGCGCATGGCGGACATCTTCCGCGGCCGCATCATCGACGTCACCGAGCGCACGTACACGATCGAGCTGACCGGAAACTCCGGCAAGCTCGACGCATTCATCCAGGCCGTCGACCGCACGTCGATCCTCGAGACCGTACGCACGGGTGGATCGCGGCGGGGGCTTCGGGTCTGAGGCAGCAGGGACTTCGGAGCGGGGTTTTCGTGCTTGCAATGCGCGCAGCGCCGGGCCGCTCCCAGGCGGCGCGCACCAGACACTTCGCGTGCACGTGCGACGCGAAGCGTCGCGTACACGCGAAGTGAAGGAGATGCGATGAAGGTGTATTACGACAAGGACGCCGACCTCTCGCTGGTCAAGGGCAAGAAGGTCACGATCGTCGGCTACGGCTCGCAGGGCCACGCGCATGCGCAGAACCTGACCGACTCGGGCGTCAAGGTGACGATCGGCCTGCGCAAGGGCGGCGTGAGCTGGAAGAAGGCCGAAGGCGCGGGGCTCGCCGTGAAGGAGGTCGCCGACGCGGTGAAGGACGCCGACATCGTCATGATCCTGCTGCCGGACGAGAACCACGCGCAGGTCTATGCCGAGTCGCTCGCTCCGAACATGAAGCAGGGCGCGGCGCTCGCGTTCGCGCATGGCTTCAACATCCACTACGGGTTCATCCAGCCGCGCGCCGACCTCGACGTCATCATGGTCGCGCCGAAGGCCCCGGGGCACACCGTGCGCTCGACCTACAAGCAGGGCGGCGGCGTGCCGATGCTGGTCGCGATCCACAAGGACGCCTCCGGCATGGCGCGCGACCTGGCGCTGTCGTACGCGGCGGCGATCGGCGGCGGCAAGGCCGGCATCATCGAAACCAACTTCCGCGAAGAGACCGAGACGGACCTGTTCGGCGAGCAGACGGTGCTGTGCGGCGGAACGGTGGAGCTGATCAAGGCCGGCTTCGAAACGCTGGTCGAGGCCGGCTACGCGCCGGAGATGGCGTACTTCGAGTGCCTGCACGAGCTGAAGCTGATCGTCGACCTGATCTACGAGGGCGGCATCGCCAACATGAACTACTCGATCTCGAACAACGCCGAGTACGGCGAGTACGTCACCGGCCCGCAGCATCATCACCGAGGAGACGAAGAAGGTCGATGCGCCAGGTGCTGAAGGACATCCAGACCGGCGACTACGCGAAGAGCTTCATCCTGGAGAACCGCGCCGGCGCGACGACGCTGAACGCGCGGCGCCGGCTGATGGCCGAGCATCCGATCGAGCTGGTGGGCGAGAAGCTGCGCGCGATGATGCCGTGGATCAAGGCCAACCGGCTGGTCGACCAGTCGAAGAACTGACCGGACAGTCGGGCCCGCCGGGGGCGTCGGGCGTAGCCCCTTCTGGCCTCGGCGCGGCATTGGTTGACGGGTCACACGATCACGAAGGAGTCGGCGATGCATCGTTCAGCCCTGCTGGTGCTTTGCCTGTGCTGCGTGCCGGCGGCCGCGCAGCCGCACCGTTGCGCCGCCCCCGAACGCCGGGGACGCTCGTCATCATGACGGGCAGCGCCGAGATCGAGTTGCCGAACGACGAGGCGGTGGCCAACTTCTTCTACGAGGCGCAGGACGCCGACCTCACCAAGGCCCAGTCGCTGGTCAACCAGCGCGTCGGCGATGGCACGGCGGCACTCAAGCGCGCCGACCCGAAGGCCCAGATCGAGACCTCGGGTTATGGCAGCTACCCCGTCTATGCGAGCGGCGCGAGCCGGGGCATCGTCGGCTGGCGCGTGCGCCAGGGCGTCACGCTGAAGACGGACAATCTCGCGACGCTGCCGCAAGACGGTCGCCGCGGCGCAGTCGACGCTGTCGGTCGGCGGGGTGGACTTCCGCCTGTCGAAGGCCGCGCGCGAGAAGGTCGAGACGCAGCTGATTCAGCAGGCCATCGCGAATCTGAATGCGCGGGTGGCCGCCGCCGCGCAGGCGCTCGGCGTACCGCCCAACCGGGTCCGCCTGGAGGAGGTCAACTTCGGCGGGCGCGACGGCGGGCCGATTCCGATCGGCGCGCCGCGCATGGCCGACGATGGCCTCGGACGCGGTGTCGCCGCCCACCTTCGAGGCCGGGCGTTCGGCGGAACGGCTGACCGTGACCGGCAAGGCCCGCCTGCTGCCCTAGCGCAGGCGGGCCACGGCCGACCGGCCGTGCGCGCGAGGGTGCGGGCGATTTCGGTACGTTCCGATACCATTGATCCTTATGTCAACTGGGCGCCATCGTTGAACTATCCGCATCCGATGCTGGCGCGCGAGGGCTGGCCCTTCATTGCCGGCGCCGTTGCGCTCGCGCTCGTCGTCTGGTGGTTCGCCGGCTTCGCCTGGTCGCTGCCGCTGTGGCTGCTCGTGGCGTTCGTCGTCCAGTTCTTCCGCGACCCGCCGCGGCAGGTGCCGGCACGGCGCCTCGGCGGTGCTGTCACCGGCCGACGGCCGCATCGTGAAGGTCAACACGGTGCACGACGCGCTGACGCAGCGCGAGACGCTGCTGATCAGCGTCTTCATGAACGTCTTCAACGTGCACAGCAATCGCTCGCCGGTCGACGGGACGGTCGAGTCGGTGCAGTACTCGCGCCGGCAGCTTCGTGAATGCCGATCTCGACAAGGCGTCGACCGAGAACGAGCGCAATGCGATGGTGCTGCGCCTCGATTCCGGTGAGCGCATCACGGTGGTCCAGGTCGCCGGCCTGATCGCGCGGCGCATCCTGTGCTACGTGAAGCCGGGCGAGCGGCTGGCGCGCGGCCAGCGCTACGGCTTTATCCGCTTCGGCTCGCGCGTCGATGTCTATCTGCCGCTCACGGCGCGTCCGCGCGTGGCGGTGGGCGATATTGTCTACGCCACCTCCACCGTGCTGGCCGAACTCGGATGAGATTCCGTCGGCGCAAAGCGCGCGCCTTTCCGCTGGCCGCAGCGCCGGTCGGGCTCGACGACGTGCCCGTGCGCCGGCGTCGGCGCGGCATTTACCTGTTGCCCAACCTGTTCACGATGGCGGCCCTGTTCGCGGGTTTCTTCGCCATCGTGCAGGCCATGAACCAGCGCTTCGAACTGGCGGCGATCGCGATTTTCGCGGCAATGGTGCTCGACGGCATGGATGGCCGCGTGGCGCGCCTGACCAATACGCAGACCGCGTTCGGCGAGCAGTTCGATTCGCTGTCCGACATGACGTCCTTCGGCGTGGCGCCCGCGCTGGTGATGTACGAGTGGGTGCTGAGCGAACTCGGCCGCTGGGGCTGGGCCGGGGCGTTTGTCTACTGCGCCGGGGCGGCCCTGCGGCTGGCGCGCTTCAACTCGAACATTGGCGTGGTGGACAAGCGCTTCTTCCAGGGCTTGCCGAGTCCGGCCGCGGCGGCGCTCATTGCGGGCTTCGTCTGGCTTGCGATCGACAACAAGATTCCGGTGCGCGACAGCGTCATGCCCTGGGTCGCGTTCGGTCTGACCGTGTATGCCGGTCTCACGATGGTGTCCAGCGCACCGTTCTACAGCGGCAAGAGCTTCCAGCTCGCGCGCAGCGTCCCCTTCTGGGTGATGGGGGCGCTGATCGTCCTGATCTTCGTGGTCAGCTCGGATCCGCCGATCGCACTGTTTTCACTTTTCTGCCTGTACGCACTGTCGGGCTATTTGTACTGGGCGTGGCAGTTCGTTCCGTGGCCAGCCCAATCCCGCCAAGCCGGTGCGGGACGCCGACCGCTCGGGCTAGGTTGTTGCCTGGGCGGAATCGTCATATAGTCCGACCCATGTCTCGCGCCACCGTCCTCGCGCCCCGTCTTGCCGCTGCCGACCCGTCGGGCCGGCTGCTTCTGCTGCTGCGCCCCGCGCGCAGCTAACCCCCGACCCACAATTCGTGTAGTACCGCTGCCAGCGCCTCGAGCCCGGCAGCCAAGTCCATTTTGCGCCCTGGAGCCACCCATGACCGACCGACTCTTCATCTTCGACACCACGCTGCGCGACGGCGAGCAAAGCCCCGGGGCTTCGATGACGAAGGAAGAGAAGCTGCGCATCGCGATGCAGCTCGAGCGACTGCGCGTCGACATCATCGAAGCCGGCTTCGCCGCCTCGTCCAACGGCGACTTCGAAGCCGTGCGTTCGATCGCCAACGCGATCAAGGACTCCACGGTCTGCTCGCTCGCGCGCGCCAATGACCGCGACATCGCCGCGCGGCCGAGGCCCTAGCGGGCGCGCGCTCCAAGCGCATCCACACGTTCATCGCGACCTCGCCCCTGCACATGGAGAAGAAGCTGCGGATGACGCCCGACCAGGTCTTCGAGCAGGCGAAGCTCGCGGTGCGCTTCGCGCGCCAGTTCACGGACGACGTCGAGTTCTCGCCCGAGGACGGCTATCGCTCAGAGCCCGATTTCCTGTGCCGGGTGCTGGAGGCCGTGATCGCCGAAGGGGCGAGCACGATCAACATCCCGGACACGGTGGGCTATGCGGTGCCCGAGCTCTACGGCGCATTCCTGCGCGATCTGCGCACGCGCATTCCCGAATTCCGACAAGGCGGTGTGGAGCGTCCACTGCCACAACGACCTCGGCATGGCGGTGGCGAACTCGCTGGCGGGCGTAAAGATCGGCGGGGCGCGCCAGGTCGAGTGCACCGTCAACGGACTCGGCGAGCGGGCCGGCAACTGCTCGCTCGAGGAAGTCGTCATGGCGGTGCGTACGCGCCGCGACTTCTTCGACCTCGAGGTCGGCGTCGATACGACCCAGATCGTTCCGGCATCGAAATTGGTCTCCGGCATCACGGGCTTTCCGGTGCAGCCGAACAAGGCGGTGGTCGGAGCGAACGCGTTTGCGCACGCCTCCGGCATCCACCAGGACGGTGTCCTCAAGGCGCGGGATACCTACGAGATCATGCGGGCCGAAGACGTCGGGTGGCACGCCAACAAGATCGTCCTGGGCAAGCTGTCCGGGCGCAACGCGTTCAAGCAGCGCGTGCAGGAACTCGGCATCCCGGTCGAAAGCGAGACTGAGCTCAATGCGGCCTTCGCGCGTTTCAAGGAACTCGCCGACCGCAAGGCGGAGATCTACGACGAGGACATCCAGGCGCTGTTTTCCGATGAAACGGTGACGCCCCACGACGAGCACTTCAAGCTGCTGTCGCTGGCACAGCGGTCGGAAACCGGCGAGCGTCCGCATGCCCGTGTGGTCATCGCCATCGGTGGCGCAGAGGTTTCGGCCGAGTCCGACGGCAACGGTCCGGTCGATGCGTCGCTGAAGGCGATCGAGAGCCAGGTGCATAGCGGCTGCGAGCTCCTGCTGTATTCCGTCAACGCCATCACGACCGGCACCGAGGCGCAGGGCGAGGTGACGGTGCGGCTGGCGCGCGCCGGTCGCATCGTGAACGGCACCGGCGCCGACCCCGACATCATCGCCGCGTCGGCCAAGGCCTATCTGAATGCGCTCAACAAGCTCTACAGCGGTGTCGAGCGCCTCAATCCCCAGACATCACTGGCGCCCTGATTCGCCGGCGCAGCCGCGCGCAGCCGCCGGGCCGTATTTCGCCCCACGCCGCGCGTCGCGCCGCGGCTCCCGGCGGGCCGGGCGGGGGTGCCCGGCCCGTGGGGGTCCGTTCGGCTATAATCGCCCGCTTCACGGCACGGCCATCCTTCCGTGTCCGCGTGTCCATAGGTTTGATTCGAAAGGGAAATCATGTCAGTTGCAGACATCAACAAGGCGGATATCGTCGCCAAGTATCAGCGCGCCAAGGCTGATACGGGCTCGCCCGAAGTGCAGGTTGCACTTCTAACGGCTCGCATCAACGAGCTGACCGACCACTTCAAGGCGCACGTGAAGGATCATCATTCGCGGCGCGGCCTGCTCAAGATGGTCAGCCGGCGCCGCAAGCTTCTCGACTACCTCAAGGGCAAGAATCCCGAGGCGTACAAGGGGCTGATCGACAGCCTCGGACTGCGCAAGTAGTCGATGACCCGGATTCAAGTGCAATGGGCCTGCGTGGAGTGATCCCCGCGGGCCGATTGCGTTGCGCCGGCTGATATGCGCGCTGCGATATGGACGTAAGGGCGGAGCCTCCGTGCCGAGTCGTCGATACCGCGGCGTGCCTGGTCGTTGTCTGTGACCACGTTCAACGCGAAAGGAATGCCAAGTGTTTGAAAAGGTAACCAAGAAATTTGCGTACGGTGCGCACACCGTGACGCTGGAGACGGGCGAGATTGCGCGTCAGTCGGGTGGGGCCGTCGTCTGCTCGATGGACGACACGGTCGTACTGGCGACGGTCGTGGCACGCAAGGAAGCCAAGGCGGGGCAGGACTTCTTCCCGCTGACGGTCGATTACATCGAGAAGACCTACGCCGCGGGGCGCATCCCGGGGGGCTTCTTCAAGCGCGAAGGCCGGCCTTCGGAGAAGGAGACGCTGACCTCGCGCCTGATCGATCGGCCGATCCGTCCGCTGTTTCCGGATGGCTTCTACAACGAAGTCCAGGTCATCATCCACGTGCTGTCGATCGATCCCGAGATCGACCCCGACATCCCGGCGCTGATCGGCGCCTCGGCGGCGCTGTCGCTGTCGGGTATTCCGTTCAAGGGCCCGATCGGTGCCGCGCGCGTCGGTTACCTCGACGGCCAGTACGTGATTAACCCGACGGCCACGCAGCTCAAGACCTCGCAGTTGAACCTGGTGGTGGCGGGCACCGAGCGCGCCGTGCTGATGGTCGAGTCCGAGGCCGACCAGCTGTCCGAAGAGGTGATGCTGGGTGCGGTGATGCATGGCCACAGCCAGATGCAGGCGGCGATCAACGCGATCCACGAGCTGGTGCGCGACGCCGGCAAACCGGCCTGGGACTGGAAGCCGGCCGATCACAATGAGCCGCTGCTCGCCAAGCTCGTGCATCTCGCCGGGCCGAGCCTGCGCGATGCCTACCTCACCCGCAACAAGCAGGCGCGCACGCACAAGATCAACGACGTCTACACGCAGGTCTGGGCCAAGCTCGAGGAAGAAGCGGCCGCCAGCGGCACGCCCAAGCCCGACGACAACGCGGTCGATGCGATCCTGTTCGACCTGCAAGCCAAGATCGTGCGCAGCCAGATCCTCGAAGGCGAGCCGCGCATCGATGGCCGCGACACGCGCACCGTGCGCCCGATCGAGATCCGGCTGGGCGTGCTGCCGCGCACGCACGGCTCGGCGCTGTTCACGCGCGGTGAGACGCAGGCGCTGGTCACCGCGACGCTCGGCACCAAGCAGGACGAGCAGTTCGTCGACGCGCTGCAGGGCGAGTACCGCGATCGCTTCATGCTTCACTACAACATGCCGCCGTTCGCGACCGGAGAGACCGGCCGCGTCGGCACGCCCAAGCGCCGCGAGATCGGCCATGGTCGGCTGGCCAAGCGCGCGCTGCTCGCCGTGCTGCCGAGCTACGACGACTTCCAGTACTCGCTGCGCGTGGTCTCGGAGATCACCGAGTCCAACGGCTCCTCGTCGATGGCATCGGTCTGCGGCGGCTGCCTGGCGATGATGGACGCCGGCGTACCGCTCAAGGCGCACGTCGCGGGCGTCGCGATGGGCCTGATCAAGGAAGGCAACAAGTTCGCCGTGCTGACCGACATCCTCGGCGACGAGGATCACCTCGGCGACATGGATTTCAAGGTGGCCGGTTCTGCCAACGGCATCACCGCGCTGCAGATGGATATCAAGATCGAGGGCATCACGCGCGAGATCATGCAGGTCGCACTCGCGCAGGCGAAGGAAGGCCGGATGCACATCCTGCAGAAGATGCAGGATGCGATCTCCGTGTCGCGCGGCGAACTGTCGGCCTTCGCGCCGCGCCTGATCAAGATGAAGATCAACCCGGAGAAGATCCGCGATGTCATCGGCAAGGGTGGCGCGGTGATCCGGGCGCTGACCGAAGAGACCGGCACGCAGATCGACATCGAGGACGACGGCACCGTCATCATCGCCAGCGTCGACCAGGAAAAGGGCAAGGAAGCCCAGCGCCGCATTCAGGAACTGACGGCCGAGGTCGAAGTGGGCAAGGTCTACGACGGCACCGTGCTGCGGCTGCTCGACTTCGGCGCCATCGTCCAGTTGCTGCCCGGCAAGGACGGCCTGCTGCACATCTCCCAGATCGCCAACGAGCGCGTCAATGCGGTCGCGGACTACCTGAAGGAAGGCCAGGCGGTGAAGGTCAAGGTGATCGAGGCCGACGAGAAGGGCCGTGTGCGGCTGTCCATGAAGGCGGTCGAGGGCAACGCCCCGGCGGCCCATCATCAGCCGCAGCACCAGCAGCAACAACCGCAACAGCCGCAACCGCAGTAGCACGCGCAGGGCGACGAGGGGCGCTTCGGCGCCCCTTTTGCTTTGGGGGTAGGAGGCACGGACGATGGGCACGGACACGATGAACGCAGTCGAGATCAGCCAACCGGGTGGACCGGAGGTCTTGCGCCCCGTGGTGCGGGCCCGGCCGGTGGCCGGTCCCGGTGAAGTGCTGATTCGCGTGCAAGCGGCCGGCGTCAACCGCCCCGACGTCCTGCAGCGCAAAGGGGCCTATGCACCACCGCCCGGGGCCTCCGACCTGCCCGGACTGGAAGTCGCCGGCACCATTGAAGCCGGCGATGACGCCGGCGTGTGGTCGACGGGTGCCCGCGTGTGCGCGCTGGTGGCGGGCGGCGGCTACGCCGAGTGGTGCGTGGCACCGGTCGGGCAGTGTCTGCCCGTTCCGCGCGGACTCACCTTTGCCGAAGCGGCCGCGCTGCCCGAGACCTACTTCACGGTGTGGAGCAATGTGTTCGATCGCGCACGGCTGGCGCCCGGTGAGTCGCTGCTGGTCCAGGGCGGCACCAGCGGCATTGGCGTGGCGGCGATTCAGCTGGCGGCGGCGCTCGGCAATCCGGTGTTCGCAACGGCCGGGTCCGACGAGAAGGCACGCGCCTGCGAGTCGCTCGGGGCGCGGCGCGGCATCAACTACCGCACCGAGGATTTCGCTGCCGTCGTCATGGCGGAAACGGGCGGGCGCGGGGTGGACGTAATCCTCGACATGGTGGCCGGCGACTACCTGCCGCGCGAGGTCGGGTGTCTGGCCGAAGACGGCAGGCTCGCCATCATTGCGCTGCTCGGCGGCGCGTCCGCGCCGGTCGACCTGGCCGCCGTGCTGCGACGGCGTCTCACCCTCACGGGTTCGACCTTGCGGCCGCGCTCGATTGAGTTCAAGGCGGCCATCGCAGCCCGCCTGCGCAGCGTCGTGTGGCCGCTGATCGAAGCGGGCCGCATCCGGCCACTGGTGCATGCGGTCTTTCCGCTGGCGCGGGCCGCCGAGGCGCATGCGCTGATGGAGTCGAGCGCGCACATTGGCAAGATCGTGCTGACCGTGGGTTCGCAGGCGCAGGCGCGCGCAGGATGAGACCCGCTGTCCGCTTGGTCGGGATGCGGGCGCCGCTTACAATGGCAGGCTTTGCCCGACCATGACCCGACGAATTTCACTTGTCGCCGCGAACTGGAAAATGAACGGTTCGCGCGCCTCCGGCGCTGCCTGGCTGGCGGCGTTCGCGCCGCGCCGTGCGGCGCTGGCGTGCGACGTCGTCGTCTGTGCGCCGTCGGTGTACCTCGCCGCACTCAGCGCGACGGCCGCGCCGGGCATCGAGATCGGGGCACAGGATGTGTCCGAGCGCGAGCCCGGGGCCTTCACGGGCGACGTGGCAGCGGCGATGCTCGCCGATGTCGGGTGCCGTTGGGTGATCGTCGGGCATTCGGAGCGGCGGCAGCTGCATGGCGAAGATGACGGGATCGTCGCCGCCAAGGCGCACGCCGCGTTGCAGGCTGGCCTGCGTCCGATCGTCTGCGTCGGCGAGACGCTGGCCGAGCGGGAGGCCGGGCGCACGCAGGCGGTCGTCGCGCGGCAGCTCGACGCCGTGCTCGACCGTGTGGGCGCGGCCGCGCTGGCTCGCGGCGCGCTCGCCTACGAACCGGTCTGGGCGATCGGGACCGGGCGCACGGCCACGCCGGCCCAGGCGCAGGCGGTCCACGCCGAATTGCGCGCCCGCGTGGCCACGCGCGATGCGGCGATTGGCGCGGCGCTGCGCATTGTTTACGGTGGCAGCGTCAAGTCCGCCAATGCGGCTGAGCTCTTTGGCGAGGCCGACATCGATGGCGGGCTCATCGGCGGCGCCTCACTGATCGCCGAGGAGTTCGCCGCCATCTGTGCGGCGGCCCGATGACGTCGAACGAAGCGAATTTCTGATAGAGGACTGAGATGACCTGGTTGACCACATTGCTGATCGTCGTGCAGGTGCTGTCTGCGATCTCGATCATCGTTCTTGTGCTTGCTCCAGCACGGCAAGGGCGCCGACATGGGTGCGGCCTTTGGAGGCGGCGCCTCCGGCAGCCTCTTCGGCGCCACCGGATCGGCCAACTTCCTGTCGCGCAGCACCGCGGCGGTCGCTACAGTGTTCTTCGTTGCGACGCTGGCGCTCGCCTATGTCGGCACGGCGGTCAAGCGGCCCGCAACGAGCGGTGGTGGCGTGATGGACACGATGCCGGCGCCCGCCAATACCGCGCCGAGGGATATACCGGTGCCCGCATCACCGCAGGGGGCATCGCCTGCACCGGCTCCCGCGGCCGCACCGGCGCCCGCCGAAGGCGCCGCTTCCGGTGCCGCGCCGAAGCCCGCCGACATACCGAAATAGAACCGCGCGGTGCGCGCGTTGTCACACTGAGTCGGTGCCCGCGCGCGACCGCGATGCGTGATTGAATCAAGTAGAATCGCGCGGGTTTTGCACCTTGCCGACGTGGTGGAATTGGTAGACACACCATCTTGAGGGGGTGGCGGCGAAAGCCGTGTGAGTTCGAGTCTCACCGTCGGCACCAGAACGAGCTCCGTCCCAGTGACGTCCTCGATCGGCAGTGCAGCGTGGCGCAGACAATCGCGCGACTGTCTGCAGGTTTTTGTGGAGTATGAGCCGAGAGGCTGACTCGCGTGGATTCTCGACAGCTATCTTCCCGTCCTGCTGTTCATCCTGGTCGGCCTGGTGATCGGGGCCGCGCCGATGGCCATCGGCGCGCTGCTCGGCCCGCACCGGCCGGACCCTGAAAAACTCTCTCCCTACGAGTGCGGTTTCGAGGCATTCGAGGACGCGCGCATGAAGTTCGACGTGCGCTATTACCTGGTCGCGATCCTGTTCATTCTGTTCGACCTCGAGATCGCGTTTCTCTTTCCGTGGGCTGTCGTACTCGGCGACCTGGGCGCATGGAGCGTCGGGTTCTGGGCCATGATGGCCTTTCTTGCCATTCTCACCGTCGGCTTCATCTACGAATGGAAGCGCGGCGCGCTCGACTGGGAATGACACTGGCCGTCGCGCGTGCCGTCGTCGCAACGCGAAATCGCCGGTCGAGCACCGCGCGAATTCGCCTGGAGTGGTGATGGGTATCGAAGGGCGTCTTCAACGAGGGCTTCGTCACCACCAGCGTGGACAAGCTCGTGAACTGGTCCAAGACCGGTTCGATGTGGCCGATGACCTTCGGCCTGGCCTGCTGCGCGGTCGAGATGATGCACGCCGGGGCGGCCCGCTACGACCTCGACCGCTTCGGGATCTTCTTCCGTCCCAGCCCGCGCCAGTCCGACGTGATGATCGTGGCCGGCACGCTGTGCAACAAGATGGCACCGGCGCTGCGCAAGGTCTATGACCAGATGGCCGAGCCGCGCTGGGTGATCAGCATGGGCTCCTGCGCCAACGGCGGCGGCTACTACCACTACAGCTATTCCGTGGTGCGCGGCTGCGATCGCATCGTGCCCGTCGATGTCTACGTGCCGGGGTGTCCCCCGACCGCCGAGGCGCTCATCTACGGGATCATCCAGTTGCAGAACAAGATCCGCCGCACCAACACCATCGCACGATGAGCCGCATCGACACGCTGACCGGGGCGCTGCGGCAGGCACTCGGTGATCGCCTGAGCGACCTGATCGTCGCGCTCGGAGAGGTGACGGTCGTCATTCGCGGACGCGACCAGCTCGAAGTCGCGCGGGCGCTGCGTGACGACGCGGCGCTGGCGTTCGAACAATTGATCGACCTGGCCGGCCTCGACTATTCGACCTACGGCGAGGGCGCGTGGGACGGGCCGCGCTACGCCGTGGTCATGCACCTGCTGTCGCTCAAGCACAACTGGCGGCTGCGGGTGCGCAGCTACTGCGACGCCGATGAGTTCCCGTTGATCGCCTCGGTCACGGACGTGTGGACCTGCGCCAACTGGTACGAGCGTGAGGCGTTCGATCTCTTCGGCATCATGTTCGAGGGACATCCGGACCTGCGGCGCATCCTGACCGACTACGGTTTCGTCGGCCATCCGTTCCGGAAGGACTTTCCGATTTCGGGCTACGTCGAGATGCGGTACGACCCGGAGCAGCGGCGCGTGGTGTACCAGCCGGTGTCGATCGAGCCGCGGGAGATCGTGCCGCGCGTGATCCGGGAAGAGCAGTACGGGCAGGGGCGCTGACCGTGGCTGACATCAAGAATTACACCTTGAACTTTGGGCCGCAGCATCCGGCGGCGCACGGGGTGTTGCGTCTCGTGCTCGAACTCGACGGCGAGGTGATCCAGCGCGCCGATCCGCATATCGGACTGCTGCATCGCGCCACCGAGAAGCTGGCCGAGACCCGCACGTTCCTGCAGTCGGTGCCGTACATGGATCGGCTCGACTACGTCTCGATGATGTGCAACGAGCACGCCTATGTGATGGCGATCGAGAAACTGCTCGGCGTCGACGTGCCGGTGCGCGCGCAGTACATCCGCGTGATGTTCGACGAGATCACGCGGCTGCTCAACCACCTGCTGTGGCTGGGTGCGCACGGACTGGACGTCGGTGCGATGGCCGTCTTCCTGTACGCGTTCCGCGAGCGCGAAGACCTGATGGACATCTACGAGGCGGTCTCCGGCGCGCGCATGCACGCGGCCTACTACCGTCCGGGCGGCGTCTATCGCGACCTGCCGGACGCGATGCCGCAGTTCAAGGCGAACAAGTACAAGAGCGAACAGGACACGCGACGGCTGAACGAGAACCGCCAGGGTTCGCTGCTCGACTTCATCGAGGACTTCACGCGCAAGTTCCCGAAGTACGTCGACGAGTACGAGACACTGCTGACCGACAACCGGATCTGGAAGCAGCGCCTGGTCGGCATCGGCGTCGTTTCGCCCGAGCGCGCGCTGCAGATGGGCTTCACCGGACCGATGCTGCGCGGCTCCGGCATCGAATGGGACCTGCGGCGCAAGCAGCCCTATGAGGTCTATGAGCGAATCGAGTTCGACGTTCCGGTCGGGCGCAACGGCGACAGCTACGACCGCTACCTCGTCCGGGTCGAGGAAATGCGACAGAGCAATCGCATCATCCGCCAGTGCATCGACTGGCTGCGCGCGAACCCGGGACCGGTGATGACCGACAACCACAAGGTCGCGCCGCCGTCGCGGGTCGAGATGAAGTCCAACATGGAAGAACTGATCCATCACTTCAAGCTCTTCACCGAGGGCTTTCACGTTCCGCCCGGCGAGGCGTATGCGGCGGTCGAGCACCCGAAGGGCGAGTTCGGCATCTACCTGGTGTCCGACGGCGCCAACAAGCCGTACCGACTCAAGATCCGTGCGCCGGGCTTTGCGCACCTGCAGGCGCTCGACGAGATGGCGCGCGGCCACATGATTGCCGATGCGGTGGCGATCATTGGCACGCAAGACATCGTGTTCGGCGAGATCGACCGGTAGATGATGAGCGCGCTGCCCAAGATTCCCGTTGCGCTGTCGCCTGAATCGTGCCGGCGCATCGATCGCGAGATCGCGAAGTACCCCGCCGAGCACAAGCAGTCCGCGGTGATGGCGGCGCTCGCGATCGCGCAGGACGAGCATGGCTGGCTGCCGGAGGGTGTCATCGCCGCGGTGGCCGACTACTTGGACATGGCGCCGATCGCGGTCTACGAGGTGGCGTCGTTCTACAACATGTACCACCTGCAGCCCGCCGGGCCGCTGCAAGCTGACGATCTGCACCAACCTGCCGTGCGCGCTGTCGGGTGCGAACCACGCCGCCGCGCACCTGAAGCAGCGGCTCGGCATCGGATTCGGGGAAACCACCGCCGACGGCCAGTTCACCCTGAAGGAGGGCGAGTGTCTCGGGGCCTGCGGCGATGCACCCGGTGCTTCTGGTCAACAACAAGCGCATGGAAAGCTTCATGAGCAACGAGCGGCTCGATGCACTGCTCGACGAGCTGAAGCGGATGACGTGATGCGCGCCGCCGCGTACCGTTCGCCGCCCGCTCGCACCGCCGTGGCACGCGCGGAGGACCTGCCGTGAGCGCGCAGACCTGCTTCCACGGCCGCCACCTGAATCCGATCATCCTCGCAGGCCTGGATGGCAACAACTGGCGCCTGAAGGACTACGAACGGCGCGGCGGCTACGCCGCGCTGCGCAAGATTCTCGAGGGCCACATGCCGCCCGATGCGGTCATCGCCGAACTGAAGAAGTCGGCGCTGCGCGGGCGCGGCGGGGCGGGCTTTCCGACGGGGCTCAAGTGGAGCTTCATGCCGCGGCAGTTTCCCGGTCAGAAGTACGTCGTCTGCAATTCGGACGAAGGCGAGCCCGGGACGTTCAAGGACCGCGACATCCTGCGCTACAACCCGCACATGGTGATCGAGGGCATGGCGATCGCCGGCTACGCGATGGGTGCCAGCGTCGGCTACAACTACATCCACGGCGAGATCTGGGCCGAGTACGAGCGCTTCCAGGCGGCACTCGACGAGGCCTACGCCGCCGGCCTCCTCGGCAAGGGCATCCTCGGGTCGACGTTCCACTTCGACCTCTATGGCGTCGCACGGTTTCGGCGCCTATATCTGCGGCGAGGAAACGGCGCTGCTCGAATCGCTCGAGGGCAAGAAGGGCCAGCCGCGCTTCAAGCCGCCCTTTCCGGCGAGCTTCGGCCTGTACGGCAAGCCGACGACGATCAACAACACCGAGACCTTCGCCGCGGTGCCGTTCATCATCAACGAGGGTGGCGACGCCTTCCTCGCGCTTGGCAAGCCCAACAATGGCGGCACGAAGATCTTCTCCGTGTCGGGCGACGTCACCCATCCCGGCAACTACGAAGTACCGCTCGGCACGCCGTTCGCAAAGCTGCTGGAACTGGCGGGCGGCATGCGCGGCGGCCGCAGGATCAAGGCGGTCATCCCCGGCGGCTCCTCGATGCCGGTGTTGCCGGGCGACGTGATGATGGCCACCGACATGGACTACGACTCGATCGCCAAGGCGGGCTCGATGCTGGGCTCGGGTGCGGTCATCGTCATGGACGAGACGCGCTGCATGGTCCGTTCGCTGGAGCGGCTCGCCTACTTCTACTACGAGGAAAGCTGTGGCCAGTGCACGCCCTGCCGCGAGGGCACCGGGCTGGCTCTATCGGGTGGTGCACCGGATCGAGCACGGCGCAGGGCCGTCCCGAGGATCTGGACCTACTGAACTCGGTGGCCGACAACATTCAGGGGCGCACGATCTGCGCGCTCGGCGACGCGGCCGCCATGCCGGTGCGCGCGTTCGTCAAGCATTTCCACAGTGAGTTCGAGCACCACATCGAACACAAGCACTGCCTTGTGCCGGAGTACGTGTAGGCCATGATTGAAGTCGAAATCGACGGCCGCAAGGTCGAGGTGCCCGAAGGCAGCATGCTGATGGAGGCGGCCAATCGCCTTGACATCTACGTGCCGCACTTCTGCTACCACAAGAAGCTGTCGATCGCCGCCAATTGCCGCATGTGCCTGGTCGAGGTGGAGAAGGCGCCGAAGCCGCTGCCGGCGTGCGCCACGCCGGTCACGACCGGGATGATCGTTCGCACGCACTCGGAACGGGCCAAGCAGGCGCAGAAGTCCGTGATGGAGTTCCTGCTGATCAACCACCCGCTCGATTGTCCGATCTGCGACCAGGGCGGCGAGTGCCAGCTGCAGGACCTCGCGGTCGGCTACGGCGGATCGGCGAGCCGCTACGCCGAGGCCAAGCGGGTCGTGTTCCACAAGAGCATGGGACCGCTCATCTCCGCCGAGGAGATGACGCGCTGTATTCACTGCACGCGCTGCGTCCGCTTTGGCCAGGAGATCGCCGGCGTCATGGAACTCGGCATGGCCGGGCGCGGCGAGCACTCGGAGATCATGACCTTCGTCGGACGCTCCGTGGACTCGGAACTGTCGGGCAACATGATCGACCTGTGTCCGGTCGGTGCGCTGACCAGCAAGCCGTTTCGCTACGAGGCGCGCGCGTGGGAGCTGTCGCGCCGCCGCTCGATCAGTCCGCACGACTCGCTCGGCTCCAACCTGATCGTCCAGGTGAAGGACCAGCGCGTGCTGCGCGTGCTGCCGTTCGAGAACGAGGCGGTCAACGAGTGCTGGCTCGTCCGACCGCGACCGTTTCGCCTACGAGGGGCTGCACGCCGCCGATCGGCTGCAGCGGCCGATGCTCAAGCAGGACGGGCAGTGGCGCGAAGTCGACTGGCCCGATGCGCTCGAGTACGTGCGGCACGCGCTTGCTGCACGTGAAGCAGCAGCACGGGCCCGAGGCGATCGGCGCGCTGGCCGCGCCGGCGAGCACGCTGGAGGAACTGCACCTGCTCGCGAAAGCTCGTGCGCGGGATCGGGTCGGACAACATCGACCACCGCCTGCGGCAATCGGATTTCAGCGGCGATACGGCGGAGCAGGGCGTGCCGTGGCTCGGCATGCCGGTCGCAGGACATCGACGCGCTGCGACCGCGTGCTGCTGGTGGGCTCGTTCCTGCGCAAGGATCATCCGTTGCTGTCGGCGCGGCTGCGGCATGCGACCAAGCGCGGCTGCCAGCTGTCGGTCGTGCACGCGCGCCGACGACGACCTGCTGATGCGGGTGGCGCACAAGGCGATCGCGCGACCCAGCGAGTGGGTCCGCACGCTGGCTGAAATCGCCGTGGCGATCGCCGAGCAGCGTGGACTGCCGGCGCCCGGTCGCGGGCGTGGTGGCGGCCGAGCCCGCGCGCGCGATCGCGGCGAGCCTGCTGTCGGGCGAGCGCAAGGCCGTGCTGCTCGGAAACGCGGCCGTACAGCACCCGCAGGCGGCGGCAGCTGCGGGCCTGGGCGCAGTGGATCGCCACGGCGTGCGGCGCGACGCTCGGCGTGCTGACCGAGGCCGCGAACGCCGTCGGCGCGCACCTGGTCGGCGCCCGTCCACTCGCAGGCGGGCCTCGACGCGCGCCGGATGCTGGAGCAGCCGCGCAAGGCCTATCTGCTGTGGAACTTCGAGCCCGACTACGACACCGCCGATCCGCTCGCAACCCTCGGGGCGCTGGCGGCAAGCCGACACCGTCATCGCGTTTTCGCCCTATCGCAACGGCGCTCTGGAATACGCCGACGCGATCCTCCCGATCGCGCCCTTCACCGAAACGGCGGGCACCTTCGTCAACTGCGAGGGCCGGGTGCAGAGCTTCAATGGTGCGGTCCGACCGTTGGGCGAGGCGCGGCCGGGCTGGAAGGTGCTGCGCGTGCTCGGCAACCTGCTCGAGCTCGCCGGTTTCGACTTCGAAACGTCCGAGGCGGTGCGCGCCGAAGCGCTGCCGGCGGACGTCGCGGCACGCCTGTCGAACGCGACGACGGCGGCGCTCACGCTGCCGCGCGGCGACGACGGGAGGCCTCGAGCGTCTCGCCGATGTGCCGATCTACTTCAGCGATGCGATCGTGCGACGCTCGCCGCCCCTGCAGGCGACGACCGACGCGCAGCCACCGCGCGCACGCGTGAATGGCCGCACGGCGGCGGCACTGGCGCTTGCTGCCGGCGACAAGGTGCGCCTGCGGCAGGGTGAGGGAAGCTGCGCTGCTCGATCTTCAGATCGACGACCGACTGGCCGACGCGGTGGTGCGCGTGGCGGCGGCACACGCGTCGACCGCCGCGCTCGGGCCGATGTTCGGGCCGGTTCACGCTGGAGCGTGCCTGATGGAAGCGCCTGACCGCACTGGGCAGCCAGACGCTGGGCGTGGCCTGGCCGGTCGTGTGGTCGCTCGCCAAGATCGTGGCGATCGTCGTGCCCGTCCTGCTGCTGGTGGCCTATCTCACCTACTGGGAGCGCAAGCTGATCGGCTGGATGCACATCCGCGTCGGCCCGAACCGCGTCGGTCCGATGGGACTGCTGCAGCCGATCGCCGACGCGGTGAAGCTGCATCTTCAAGGAAGTCATCACGCCGACGCAGGCCGACAAGTGGCTGTACTTCGTCGCGCCGGTGATCGTCATCATGCCGGCGCTCGCGGCCTGGGCGGTGATTCCATTCGCCCCGGGCTGGTGCTCGCGAACGTCAACGCCGGCCTGCTCTACGTCATGGCGATCACGTCGGTCGGGCGTCTACGGCGTCATCATCGCCGGCTGGGCCTCGAACTCGAAGTACTCGTTCCTGGGCGCGATGCGGGCCTCGGCGCAGATGGTGAGCTACGAGCTCGCGATGGGCTTCGTGCTGGTCACCGTGCTGCTGGTCGCCGGCACGCTCAACATGACCGGCATCGTCGAGCGGCAGAACACGGGCATCTTCGCCGACCGCGGCCTGGCACGTGCTGTCGTGGAACTGGCTGCCGCTGCTGCCGCTGTTCGTCATCTACGTGGTGTCCGCCATCGCGGAGACGAATCGCCACCCGTTCGACGTGGTCGAGGGCGAGTCGGAGATCGTCGCCGGCCACATGGTCGAGTACTCGGGCATGACGTTCGCGATCTTCTTCCTGGCCGAGTACGCGAACATGATCCTGCTGTCGACGATGGCGACGATCATGTTCCTCGGCGGCTGGGCGGCGCCCGGTCGACCTCGACGCGCCTGCTCGGCGTCGCAGTTCCCGGCCTGGATGGAAGCGCTGTCGGGCTGGTTCTGGCTGTTCGCCAAGGTCTTCTTCGTGGTGTCGCTCTTCATCTGGTTCCGCGCGTCGTTCCCGCGCTATCGCTACGACCAGATCATGCGGCTCGGCTGGAAGGTGTTCATTCCCGATCACGCTGGCGTGGCTGGTCGTGGTCGCGGTCTGGATGCAGACGCCGTGGAACATCTGGAAGTGAGCTGACGATGGGTGCCATCCGCGAATTCTTCGACAGCCTGCTCCTGAGGGAGCTGGTCAAGGGCCTGGCGCTGACCGGCCGCTACGCCTTTGCGCGCAAGATCACGATCCAGTATCCGGAGGAGAAGACGCCGCTCAGCCCGCGCTTCCGCGGGCTGCATGCGCTGCGCCGCTACCCGAACGGCGAGGAACGCTGCATCGCCTGCAAGCTGTGCGAAGCGGTGTGTCCGGCGCTCGCGATCACGATCGAATCCGAGCAGCGCGCCGACGGCACGCGGCGCACGACGCGCTACGACATCGACCTCACCAAGTGCATCTTCTGCGGTTTCTGCGAGGAGAGCTGCCCGGTGGACTCGATCGTCGAGACCGACCTGCTCGAGTACCACGGCGAAAAGCGCGGCGACCTGTACTACACGAAGCCGATGCTGCTCGCGATCGGCGACCGCTACGAGCAGCAGATCGCGGCCAACCGCGACGCGGACGCGAAGTTCCGCTAGCCAGGCCACCCATCGGACCCACCGTCACCGATGAATGCGCAAGCCGTCCTCTTCCTGATCTTCTCCGGCGTCATGCTGCTGGCGGCGCTGCGCGTGATCACGGCGCGCAACCCGGTGCACGCGGTGCTGTTCCTGGTGCTCGCCTTCTTCTCGGCCGCCTGCCTCTGGATGCTGCTGCAGGCCGAGTTCCTCGCGATCGCGCTGGTGCTGGTCTATGTCGGCGCGGTCATGGTGCTGTTCCTGTTCGTCGTCATGATGCTGGACATCAACATCGACCGGCTGCGCCAGGGCCTGTGGAAGCATCTGTGGACGGGCGGCCTGGTCGCCGCGCTGATCGTGCTGCAGATGTGGCTGGTGCTGTCGCAGCCGCGCTGGCAGAGCCTGACCGAGCCCGGACCCGGCATCGCCAATGTCAACAACATCAAGGCGCTGGGGCGGCTGACGTTCACGGAATACGTGTTCCCGCTGCAGATCGCGGGCGCGTTGCTGCTGGTGGCGATCATCGCGGCGATCTCGCTGACGCTGCGCGGACGCAAGGACACCAAGCGACAGGATCCGTCGCAGCAGGTGAAGGTACGGCGCGCGATCGCGTGCGCCTGGTCAACATGCCGAGCGACGAAGAGGCGCGCCAGACCCGCAAGGGCTGAGCCGCCAAGAAGAACCGGTAACGAGCGGAGGGGCAGGTGGTTTCGCTGTCGTGGTACCTGGGAGTGGGGGCGCTGCTGTTCGCGATCAGCGTGATCGGCATTTTCCTCAACCGTCGCAACCTGATCGTGCTGCTGATGGCGATCGAACTGATGCTGCTCGCCGTGAACATCAACTTCGTCGCCTTCTCGCACTACCTGGGCGACTACCACGGCCAGGTGTTCGTCTTCTTCATCCTGACGGTGGCGGCCGCGGAGTCGGCCATCGGGCTCGCCTTGCTGGTCATCCTGTTCCGCAATCTCTCGACGATCAACGTCGAGGAACTCGACTCGCTGAAGGGCTGAGGCCGATGACCCCGATGCAGAAGATCTACCTGCTCGGCCGTGCTCGCGCCGCTCGTGGGCGCCGTGGTCGCCGGGTTCGGCGGGCGGATCATCGGCCGGGCGGGCGCGCACACGGTCACGATCGCCGGCGTGCTGGTGGCGACCATCGCGTCCTTCGTGATCCTCGGCGACGTCCTGAAGGGCAACACCTTCGACGGGACGATCTACACCTGGGCGGTGGTCGGCGGCCTGAAGCTGGAGGTCGGGCTTCCTGATCGACTCGCTGACCGCGATGATGATGGTGGTCGTGACCTTCGTCTCGCTGATGGTCCACATCTACACGATCGGCTACATGGCCGACGACCCGGGCTACCAGCGCTTCTTCTCGTACATCTCGCTCTTCACCTTCAGCATGCTGATGCTGGTGATGAGCAACAACTTCCTGCAGCTCTTCTTCGGCTGGGAAGCGGTGGGACTCGTGTCCTACCTGCTGATCGGCTTCTGGTTCAAGCGCCCGACGGCGATCTACGCCAACCTGAAGGCGTTCCTGGTCAACCGCGTCGGCGACTTCGGCTTCGTGCTCGGGCATCGGCCTCATCTTCGCGTACTTCGGCTCGCTGCACTACGCCGAGGTCTTCGCCGGCCGCACCCGGGATGGCCGGCGACCCTGATCGAGTTGCTGCCCGGCACGCCGTGGCTGCTGCTGACGGTGGTCTGCATCTGCCTCTTCATCGGCGCCATGGGCAAGAGCGCGCAGTTTCCGCTGCACGTGTGGCTGCCGGATTCGATGGAGGGCCCGACGCCGATCTCGGCGCTGATCCACGCGGCGACGATGGTGACCGCCGGCATCTTCATGGTGGCGCGCATGTCGCCGCTGTTCGAGCTGTCGGACGCCGCGCTGTCGTTCGTCATCGTCATCGGGGCGATCACCGCGTTCTTCATGGGACTGCTCGGCATCGTGCAGAACGACATCAAGCGGGTCGTCGCGTACTCGACGCTGTCGCAGCTGGGCTACATGACGGTGGCGCTGGGCGACGTCCGCGTATTCGGTGGCGATCTTCCACCTGATGACGCATGCGTTCTTCAAGGCGCTGCTGTTCCTCGCGGCGGGCTCGGTGATCATCGGCATGCACCACGAGCAGGACATCCGCAAGATGGGCGGCCTGTGGAAGAAGATGCCGGTCACGTGGATCACGGCGCTGGTCGGGTCGCTGGCGCTGGTCGGCACGCCGTTCTTTTCGGGCTTCTACTCGAAGGACTCGATCATCCTGGCCGCGGAGGCCGCGGCGCACGCCGGACAGACCGGTGCGACCCTGGCCTACTGGGCGGTGCTGAGCGGCGTGTTCGTCACGGCGTTCTACTCGTTCCGCATGTTCTTCCTGGTGTTTCATGGCAAGCCGCGCTGGCGGCACGCCGACGCAAGCCACTCGCACGAGGATCATCACGGCCACGACGACGCGCATCACGGCGAGCCGCACGAGTCGGCCAATGTCGTGACGGTGCCGCTGGTGCTGCTGGCGATTCCGTCGGTGGTCATCGGCTTCGTCACGGTCGACGCGCTGCTCTTCGGTAACTTCTTCTCCAAGCTCGATCGTCGTCGACGCCGCTCAGGCACCGTCGATGGCGGTGCTCGCCGAGGAGTTCCACGGCGCCACGGCCATGGCGCTGCACGGCTTCGTATCCATGCCATTCCTGCTGGTCGTCGCCGGCGTCGGCCTCGGCGGCCTGGTTCTACCTGAAGCGGCCCGACATTCCGCAGGCGCTCGCCCAGCGCTTCGGTGCGCTGTATCGGCTGCTGGACAACAAGTACTACCTGGACCGCTTCAATGAAGTCTTCTTTGCCGGCGGCGCCCGCCTGCTGGGGCACGGCCTCTGGAAGGGCGGTGACGTCGCACTGATCGACGGCCTGGCGGTCAACGGCAGCGCCCGCGTCGTCGGCTGGGTGGCGGCGGTGTCGCGCTTGCTGCAGTCCGGCTACATCTATCACTACGCCTTCGGAATGATCATCGGCCTGCTGGCGATGGTGACGCTGTTCGTCACCTTCGGTCGCTAGGGCACGGCGGGACAAGAAGAACAATGCAGACAGCAGCCCCGTGGCTCAGCCTGGCGATCTGGATCCCGATCGCCTTCGGCGTGGCCATCCTCGCGGCGGGCCGTGACCGCAACGCCAACGTCATCCGCACGGTCGCGCTCGTCGGCAGCCTGCTCGGGCTGCTCGTGACGCTGCCGCTGTACGCGGGCTTCGACGCCAGCCAGTGCGGAGCTGCAGTTCGTCGAGAAGGCGGCCTGGATCGAGCGCTTCAACGCGAACTACCACCTCGGCATCGACGGACTTGTCGGTGTGGTTCGTGCTGCTCACGGCCTTCATCACGGTGATCGTCGTGCTCGCCGGCTGGGAGGTGATCCAGGACCGCGTTGCGCAGTACTACGCGGCGTTCCTGATCCTGTCGGGCCTGATGGTCGGCGTGTTCGCCGCGGTCGACGGGTTGCTGTTCTACGTCTTCTTCGAGGCCACGCTGATTCCGATGTACATCATCATCGGCGTCTGGGGCGGCCCGAACCGGGTCTATGCGGCGTTCAAGTTCTTCCTGTACACGCTGCTCGGCTCGCTGCTGATGCTGGTGGCGCTGGTCTATCTCTACTACGCCTCGGGCGGCAAGTTTCGGCATCTTCGACTGGCATGCGACCCGCACTGGGCATGAACGCCGCAGATCCTGCTGTTCCTCGCCTTCTTCCTGGCCTTTGCGGTCAAGGTGCCGATGTGGCCGGTGCACACCTGGCTGCCGGACGCGCACGTCGAGGCGCCGACGGGCGGCTCGATCGTGCTGGCGGCGATCATGCTGAAGCTCGGCGCCTACGGCTTCCTGCGCTTCTCGCTGCCGATCGCGCCCGACGCCTCGCACGAACTGGCGGGCTTCATGATCACGCTGTCGCTGATCGCGGTCGTCTACATCGGCCTGGTCGCGCTGGTGCAGACCGACATGAAGAAGCTGGTGGCGTACTCGTCGATCGCGCACATGGGCTTCGTGACGCTCGGCTTCTTCATCTTCAACGCGATCGGCGTGGCGGGCGGAATCGTGCAGATGATCTCGCACGGATTCGTCTCGGGCGCGATGTTCTTCTGCATCGGCGTCATGTACGACCGCATGCACAGCCGCAACATCGCCGACTACGGCGGCGTGGTGAACACGATGCCGAGGTTTGCTGCCTTCTTCATGCTGTTCGCGATGGCGAACTCCGGCCTGCCGGCCACGAGCGGCTTCGTCGGCGAGTTCATGGTCATCCTCGGCGCAGTCAAGTTCGATTTCTGGATCGGACTGATCGCGGGCACGACGCTCGATCTTCGGCGCCGCCTATTCGCTCTGGATGTACAAGCGGGTGGTGTTCGGCGAGGTGGCCAACCGCAACGTGGCCGCGCTCACCGACGTGAACGGCCGCGAATTCCTGATCCTGCTGCTGCTGGCAGCGGCGGTCATGTGGATGGGCCTGTATCCGAAGCCGGTGACGGACCTGATGGACGCGTCCGTCGCCAATCTCCTCAAGCACGTGGCCGAGTCGAAGCTGCCGGCCGGCGTCGCGATCCGATAGGCGCCGCGCATGCAACCGCTGAACTCCCTCGCCGCCGTGCCCGAGATCGTGCTGCTGGTGGCCGCCTGCGGGCTGCTGGTCGGCGATCTGTTCGTTTCCGACGCGCGCCGCAACGTCACGTACGTGGCGACACTCGTCATCCTGACGGTGGTCGGGGCGCTGTGCTGGCTCTTCCTTTCCGCCGGAGTCGTCACCTACGCGTTCGGCGGCATGTACGTCACCGATCCGATGGCGAGCCTGCTGAAGCTGGTCGCCGTCATCGCCGTGGCGCTGGTCATGGTCTATTCGCAGTCGTACGCGCGGGACCGCGGCATCTGGAAGGGCGAGCTCTTCTCGCTGGCGCTGTTCGTCGCTGCTCGGGATCATGCTGATGATCTCGGCCAACAACCTGCTCGTCATCTACCTCGGCGCTCGAGCTGCAGGCGCTGTCGCTGTACGCACTGGTGGCGCTGCGACGCGACCATGCCGTCTCGAGCGAGGCGGCGATGAAGTACTTCGTGCTGGGGGCGCTGGCATCGGGCTTCCTGCTCTACGGCATGAGCATGCTCTATGGCGCGAGCGGCACGCTCGACATCAACGAGCTCGCCGACCGCGTCGTCACGGGCCACGTCGCCAGCCGCATTTCGCTGGTGTTCGGCACGGTGTTCATCGTCGCCGGGCTGGCCTTCAAGTTCGGCGCGGTGCCGTTCCACATGTGGGTGCCCGATGTCTACCAGGGCGCGCCGACGCCGGTGACGATGCTGATCGGCTCGGCGCCGAAGCTCGCCGTGTTCGCGGTCACGTTCCGCATCCTGGTCGAGGGCCTGCTGCCGCTCGCAGGCGACTGGCAGCGCATGCTGATCGTGCTCGCCGTGGCGTCGCTCGTGCTCGGCAACCTGACCGCCATCGCGCAGAGCAACCTGAAGCGGATGCTCGCGTACTCGACGATTGCGCAGATGGGCTTCGTGCTGCTGGCGATGCTCTCCGGCGTCGTCGGGCGGCAATGCGATGTCCACCGTCAATTCGTACAGCGCGGCGATGTTCTACCTGATCACGTACGCGCTGACGACGCTGGGCACCTTCGGCATCATCCTGCTGCTCGCCCGCGACGGGTTCGAGGCCGAGGAGATCGCCGACCTGAAGGGCCTGAACCGGCGCAGCCCGTGGTACGCGTTCGTGATGCTGCTGTTGATGTTCTCGCTGGCCGGCATACCGCCGACGGTCGGCTTCTACGCCAAGCTCGTCGTGCTGCAGGCGCTGCTCGGCGACGGGCTGCAGGGCGGCCTGCTCTGGCTGGCGATCCTCGCGGTGATGCTCTCGCTGGTCGGCGCGTTCTACTACCTGCGCGTGGTCAAGATCATGTACTTCGACGAGCCGCCGGCCGGCGCGCCAGCGCCGATCGCCGCGACGGCCGACATGCGCGTGGCGCTGTCGATCAACGGTGCGCTGGTGCTGGTGCTGGGCGTGCTGCCGCAGTACCTGCTGAAGCTGTGCACCGACGCGATGATTCGCACCATCGGTGGCTGATCCCGCGGCGCCGCCCGGTGGCAGCGGACGATGATCCGCTCGCCGAGCACACGCTCGACAGCCGGGTCGCCTACGAGGGTGTCTTCCTGCGGGTGTTCGTCGATACGGTCCGCGCCCCCGACGGCCATGTGACCACGCGCGAGTACCTGCGGCATCCCGGCGCGGTCATGATGATTCCGCTGCTCGACGACGGTCGGGTCATCCTGGAGCGCCAGTTCCGCTATCCCCTCGGACGAAGCTTCGTCGAGTTCCCGGCGGGCAAGCTCGAACCGGACGAGAGCGTGCTCGCCTGCGCCGAGCGCGAACTGCGCGAGGAAACCGGCTACAGCGCGAGCGACTGGACCTACCTCGGCGGCTTCCACAACGCGATCGGCTACAGCAACGAGAAGATCGAGGTCTACCTGGCGCGTGGCCTCGCCCACGTCGGTGGGCAGACCGACGCGGGCGAAGTCCTCGAGATCTTCAGCGCACCCTGGCGCGAGCTGCTCGACTGGATCCGCGACGGCCGAGTGACCGACGTGAAGACCATCGTCGGCGCCTACTGGCTCGAGCGTTTCCTGGCCGGTGACTGGAACCGACCGTCGCCCTGAGACCCGGCGTTTGGCGGGCGGTTCAGCACGCCCGCAGCGCCTCCTCCAGATCGGCGATCAGGTCGTCCTCGTGCTCGAGGCCGATCGACATGCGGATCAGCCCTTCGCTCACGCCGACCTGCGCGCGGACGTCCGCGGCGACGCCCGAATGCGTCGTCGACGCCGGATGACAGATCAGCGACTCGGTGCCGCCCAGGCTGACCGCCGATTTGAACAGCGTCAGCGCGTTGATGAAGCGAAACGCCATGTCGCGGCCGCCGTCCAGCACGAAGCTGAACGTGGAGCCGGCCCCGTGGCACTGCCGGCGATAGACCCGCTGGTAGGTCTCGTCGGCGATCAGCTGGGGGTGCAGCACCTTCACCTTGCGGACGGGGTTCTCCGCCAGCCAGTGGGCGACGCGGCTTCCGGTGGCGGCCGCCCGTCGCATGCGCAGCACCAGCGTTTCCATCGAGCGGGCGATCATCCACGACGAATGCGGATCGAGCTGCGAGCCGAACGCGCCGCGCAGCAGCCGCAGCCTGGCGACGAGGTCCTTGCGCCCGGTCACGCCGCCGGCCACCAGGTCGCTGTGGCCGCCGACGTACTTGGTGAGCGAGTACACCGACAGGTCGATGCCTTCGCGGATCGGGTGCTGGAAGATCGGCCCCAGCATCGTGTTGTCGCACGCCGAGATCGGGCGGTAGCCGTGCTTGCGCTCGAACGCGTCGATGACAGCGACCACCGCCTGCAGGTCGATCATCGAATTGGTCGGGTTGGCCGGCGTTTCCACGTAGAACAGGCCGACGCGCCCGCGGCGCGGCCGCATTCTCCAGCGCGGAGGCCATCTGTTCCGGTGACAGGCCGTCGCTGAAGGGCGCGCCGCCGATGCCCCATTCGGGCAGGATCTTGCGGATCAGCGTCTCGGTGCCGCCATACAGCGGGGTCGAGTGCACGATCTGGTCCCCTGGGCGCAGGAAGGTCAGCAGCACGGTGCCGATGGCCGACATGCCGCTCGAGGTCACGATCGCATCTTCGGCGCCGTCGAGCAGCGCCAGCCGGTCCTCGACGATCTCCAGGTTCGGATGGTTGAAGCGGCTGTAGACAAGTCCCGCACCGGTGTCCTCAGCACGGGGCTTGCGCCCGGCGACGACATCGAAGAACGCTGCGCCGTCTTCGGCCGTTTTGAAGGCAAACGTCGAGGTCAGGAACACGGGCGGCTTGACCGCGCCCTCCGAGAGGAATGGGTCGTAGCCGTACGACATCATCTGCGTTTCGGGATGCAGCTCACGGCTCGAAATGGCCCGCTTGTGATAACTCGAGTACGACATGGATCTTCTCCCCGCCGCGAAGGCGTCGCTGAAGTCCCCATCGTCGGCCAAACATTCGTGAGGTACAAGCGGCATCGGAGCCCGGACGCGCCAGGGCTACACGACCAGATCCGAATCAATGACTGCAGCGCTGTCGCCTGCCCCGACTCGACTGCGTCGGGCACGGCGGAGGCGGTCGACTCAGTCGTCGTCGGGAAAGGCGGCCTCGACTTTCCAGAATGCCATCGGCGTCACGATCGGGATGCCCTGGAAGGACGCGAGAACGAGCAAATCCTTATCATCGGCAACCACGCAGTCGCAGTCACCGCAGACCGCTGCCGCAAGCACCTGATCGTCATCCGGGTCGCGGCACACGGGACGATCCAGCGGACGGGGATCAACCTGCTCTGCCCGGCGCCGCAGCAGCGCCACCGCGGCGCGCGCATCGCGGATCGAGGCGCCGAACGTGCGGTGCAGCGTGGAGTCCAGTTCCGCCAGCAGGGCGGGCGACGTGATCAGGGTATGGCTGCGGGCACAGTGTTCGAACACTTCGCTGCAAGTGCCGCGGGCGACGAAGGCGGCGATCAGGACATTGGTATCCAGCAGCACCCTCATGAAACACGGTCAAACACGTCCTCATCTGTCACGACGCCCCGCGCCAGCGCCTTGGCCATCAGGCGTGACCGGAGACGACGAAAGCTGCGGACGAACAGGTAGTCGCGCAGCGACTCGCGCACGACATCGCTGCGCGAGATGCCTTCTTCCTGCACGATCCGGTCGATCTCGGTCTTGATTTCCTCGGGCACGCTGATCGTGATGGTTTCGCGCATGGCAGGCCCCTATTACGAACTGTAAGCAAATCTAATACACGCATCTGCCTGCGTCAATGACGGGCCCCGGTGGGCTTTGGGGTCACGTGCGAGGCACTTTGCGGAGTCCGGGGCAACCTGATCACAACTTGCATTGTCTTCTGCCGGCGTGGCAGGTGCTGCGGCGGCCCGGGCACGGGCTGTGGCCTTGCCGGTCTGTGCGGGACGAAAGCAGGCCCCATGCTGGAAGGGAGCGACTCCGTGCGTTGAGTCAATGTACTCAACGTCCTGAGTGCATGCAGGGGCCGCCGGCCCAACGGCGCCCACCCGATCGACGGCGTCGGCCTACATGTTCACGTAGTTCGGGCCGCCGCCGCCTTCGGGCACGACCCAGACGATGTTTTGCGTCGGATCCTTGATGTCGCAGGTCTTGCAGTGCACGCAGTTCTGGAAATTGATCTGCAGCCGGTCGGATCCGTCATCGGACTTCACGAACTCGTAGACCGCTGCGGGGCAGTAGCGCGCTTCGGGGCCGGCGTAGCGGGCGAGGTTGACCTGCACCGGCACGCGTCGCCTGCTTCAGCGTGAGGTGCGCCGGCTGGTTTTCCTCGTGATTCGTGTTCGACAGAAAGACCGACGAGAGTTTGTCGAACGTGATGCGGTTGTCGGGCTTCGGGTAGTCGATCGGCGTGCATTCGGCGGCCGGCTTCAGCTTCTCGTGATCGGCCTTGTCCCGGTGCAGCGTCCAGGGCGCCTTGCCGCGGAACACGATCTGGTCGATGCCCCACAGCACCGCCCCCGTGACCAGCCCCTTGTCGAGATAGGGCTTGAAGTTGCGTGCGCGGTGCAGTTCGTCGTGCAGCCAGCTCGCTTCGAAGGCGGTGCGGGTAGGCGCCGAGTTCGTCGCGGCTGCGTCCGGCCGCGACGGCGTCGAACGCGGCCTCGGCGGCCAGCATGCCGGTCTTGATCGCGGCGTGCGAGCCCTTGATGCGCGGCGCATTGAGGAAGCCGGCGTCGCAGCCGAGCAGCGCGCCGCCCGGGAAGACCAGCTTGGGCAGGCTCTGCAGCCCGCTCGCGTTGATCGCGCGTGCGCCGTAGCCGATGCCGCTTGCCGCCGTCGAGGAAGGCGCGGATCGTCGGGTGCGTCTTGTAGCGCTGGAACTCCTGGAACGGCTCCAGGTAGGGATTGGAGTAGCCCAGACCCGACGACGCAGCCCGATCGAGACCAGGTTGTTGTCGAAGTGATAGAGGAATCCGCCACCGTAGGTCGCATTGTCGAGCGGCCAGCCCGGCGCTGTGCACGACCAGTCCCGCCTGGAACCGTGCCGGTTCGACTTCCCAGACTTCCTTGATGCCGATGCCCCAGGTCTGCGGATCGCGCCCCGCCAGCAGCTTGAACCGCTCGATCACCTGTTTGCCGAGGTGTCCGCGCGCGCCCTCGGCGAACAGGGTGTACTTGCCGATCAGCTCCACGCCCGGCTGGAAGTTCGATGTCGGCGCGCCGTCCTTGCCGACGCCCATGTTGCCGGTCGCAACGCCGCGCACCGCACCCGCAGTCGTCGTACAGCACTTCGGCCGCCGCGAAGCCGGGGAAGATCTCCACTCCGAGCGCCTCGGCCTGCTGGCCCAGCCAGCGCACGACATTGCCCAGGCTCACGACGTAATAGCCGTCGTTGATAAAGCAGTCGGGCAGCAGCCAGTGCGGGTTGTAGATCGCCTTGGTCTCGGTCAGTAGGTAGAAGCGATCCTCGCTGACCGGTGTGGTGAGCGGCGCGCCGAGCTCCTTCCAGTTCGGAAACAGTTCGTGAGCGCGATCGGATCCATCACGGCGCCCGACAGGATGTGCGCGCCGATTTCCGAGCCCTTCTCGAGCACGCACACCGAGAGCTCGGCGCCCCGTTCGGCCGCGCAGCTGCTTGAGCCGGATCGCGGCCGCGAGACCCGCCGGCCCGCCGCCGACCACGACCACGTCGTACTCCATCGCCTCGCGTTCGATCGCCTGCGGCTCGGTCATTGCGCCCTCGTCATGAAAGCTTGCGTCAAGACACGGATTGTCCCGGAGATCGGCTAGAGGCCGCAATCGACTGTGCGATCATCGCCGGGATATCACGCAGAGGCCGGCAGATGAGAACCAACCTGAAGGAAAAGGTCGCGCTGGTGACCGGGGCGAGCAGCGGGCTCGGCAGCCCGGTTCGCCCGCGTGCTGGCGGCCAACGGCGCACTGACGGTGCTGGCGGCGCGGCGCGTGGAGCGACTCAAGGACCTGCGGGCCGAGATCGAGGCGGCCGGTGGCGCCGCGCACGTGGTCGCGCTCGACGTCACCGACCACGAATCGATCCGCGCCGCCGTCGCGCAGGCCGAGAGCGAGGTCGGACCGATCGACATCCTGGTCAACAACTCCGGCGTCTCGACGACGCAGCGGCTGGTCGACGTGACTCCGGTGGATTTCGACTTCGTCGTCGGCACGAACGTCAAGGGTGCCTTTTTCATGGCGCAGGAGGTCGCGCAGCGCATGATCGCGCGCGGCAAGGCGCCAGTCGGACTTTCGCGGGCCGCATCGTCAACATCGCCTCGGTCGCCGGGCTGCGCGTGCTGCCGCAGATCGGCCTGTACTGCATGAGCAAGGCGGCCGTGGTCCAGATGACCAAGGCGCAGGCGCTCGAATGGGGCCGCTTCGGCATCAATGTCAACGCGACTCTGCCCGGGCTACATCCGCACGGAGATCAACGACGCCTACTGGGAAACCGAGGGCGGTCACAAGCTGATGCAGATGCTGCCGCGCAAGCGCGTCGGCGGCGCCGGAGGATCTCGACGGCGTGCTGCTGCTGCTCGTCGCCGACGAGTCGCAGTTCATCAACGGCGCCATCATCGCGGCCGACGACGGACTGTCGGTGACGTGAGCGCGGCGCCTGCCGCGTGAGGGCCGCGCGGTCGCCGGCACAGATGGGTCAGCGGATGAAGGAATTCGTCGTCGAGATTCCCCTGCGCTGGGGTGACATGGACGCCATGTCACACCTGAACAACGTCATGTACTTCCGCCTGATGGAAGAGGCGCGCATCCAGTGGTTCCAGCAGTTCGGCTTCCCCACGCTGCCGACCGGCGAGGCGCCGATCCTGGCGCATGTGTCGTGCGACTTCGTGCGCGCGATGACGTATCCCGGGAGTGGCGATCGTGCGGCAGATCGTCACGCGGGTCGGTCGCTCCAGCGTCGAGATGTCGCTCGTCGATCGAGAAGGACAGGTGAGCCCGGCGTGACCTATGCCACGGGACGCTCGCGTCATGGTCTGGTACGACTACACGGCACGGGCAAGTCAGTCGCCGTGGCCCGGAAGCAGTGCGCGAGGCGATCACTTAAACTTCGTCGCATTCGGCAGCGGAGGAATCGATGAACAAGGTGTACCCGTCGGCGGCGGCAGCGCTCGCCGACGTGGTGAAGGACGACCAGACGATCGCGGTCGGCGGCTTCGGTCTGTGCGGCATCCCCGAGGCGCTGATCACGGCCTTGCGCGACAGCGGCGTCACGGAACCTGACCTGCGTCAGCAACAACGCCGGCGTCGACGGCTTCGGCCTCGGCCTGCTGCTCGACCACGCGGCAGATCAGCAAGATGATCTCGTCCTACGTCGGCGAGAACAAGGAGTTCGAGCGCCAGTTCCTGTCCGGCGAACTCGAGCTCGAGTTCACGCCGCAGGGCACGCTGGCCGAGCGCATGCGGGCCGGCGGCGCCGGCATCCCGGCCTTCTACACGCGGACCGGCGTCGGCACGATCGTCGCCGAGGGCAAGCCGACGCAGGTGTTCGACGGCGTGTGGGGCAGCAAGGAGTACGTCATGGAGCGCTCGATCCGCGCCGACGTGTCGCTGGTCAAGGCGTGGAAGGCGGACCAGCAGGGCAACCTCATCTACCGCAAGACGGCGCGCAACTTCAACCCGGTGGTGGCGATGTGCGGCAAGGTGACGATCGCCGAGGTCGAGGAGATCGTCGAAAACGGCGCGCTCGATCCGGACAACGTCCATACGCCCGGCATCTTCGTGCAGCGCATCGTGCTCAACCCGACACCCGGAAAAGCGCATCGAGCAGCGCACCGTGCGCGCCGAAGTAGGAGAAGCACCATGCCCTGGACCCGTGAAGAAATGGCCGCGCGTGCCGCCCAGGAACTGCAGGACGGCTTCTACGTGAATCTCGGCATCGGCCTGCCGACGCTGGTGGCGAACTACATCCCGGCCGGCATGGACGTGATGCTGCAGTCCGAAAACGGCCTGCTCGGCATCGGCCCGTTTCCGACTCGAAAGCGAGGTCGACGCCGACCTGATCAACGCCGGCAAGCAGCTCGTGACGGCACTGCCCGGTTCGAGCTTCTTCTCGAGCGCGGACTCGTTCGCGATGATCCGCGGCGGCCACATCAACCTGGCGATCCTCGGCGCGATGCAGGTGAGCGAGAAGGGCGACCTCGCGAACTGGATGATCCCCGGCAAGCTGGTCAAGGGCATGGGCGGCGCGATGGACCTCGTCGCCGGCGTCGAGCGCGTCGTCGTGCTGATGGAACACTGCGCCAAGAACGGCGAGCACAAGATCCTGCAGAAGTGCACGTTGCCGCTGACCGGGCGCGCGGTCGTCAATCGCATCGTCACCGACCTCGGCGTGTTCGACGTCACGGCCGAGGGCCTCAAGGCGATCGAGCTGGCGCCGGGCGTGACCGCCGAGGAAGTGCGCATCAAGACCGGCTGCCACGTCCATCTTTCGCAGCTCGCGGCGACGGCCTGAGCGTCGGCACCGCGAGACCACGCATGAGCGCCGGACACGCGGGCCATTCACCGCTCGACGCAGCACGAACGCGGCGACAGCCACTACACCCACCAGTCGCGCCGCGCACGGCGCGCGTCCGCTCGCCATCGCCGTCGGGCTGACGCTGGGCTACGCGGTGGTCGAGGTGATCGGCGGACTGTGGTCCGGGTCGCTGGCGCTGCTGGCCGATGCCGGGCACATGGCGACCGACTCGGCGGCGCTGCTGTTCGCGCTCGCGGCCAACTTCATCGCGCGCCGGCCGGTCTCGGACCGGCACTCCTTCGGCCTGGCGCGCGTCGAGGTGATCGCCGCCTTCGTCAACGCGATCGCGATGCTGGCCGTCGTGGCGTGGATCTTCTACGAAGCCATCGACCGCCTCAATCATCCGGTGCCGGTGAAGGGCCTCGGCGTGTTCGCTCATCGCCGGCATCGGCTTGCTGGTCAACATTGCGGTGGCGTGGAGCCTGTCGCGCGACCGGGAGAACGTCAACACCCGCGCGGCATTGGTGCACGTCATGGGCGATCTGCTCGGTTCGGTCGCCGCCATCGTGGCCGGCCTCGTCATCTATTTTGGCGGTCCCCTCATGTCGGATCCGCTGCTGTCGATGTTCGTGGCGGCCTGATCCTGCGCTCGACCTTCGGCGTGTTGCGTGAGACGACGCTGGTCCTGCTCGACAGCGTGCCGGAGAACGTCGACTACGCGCACCGTCGGCCGGGCGCTCGCCGCGGTGCCCGGCATCGTGTCGGTGCACGACCTGCACGTCTGGTCGATGGTGCCGGGCAGGTCGGCGCTGTCGGCGCACGTGCTGGTCGACGACATCGAGCGTTGGCCGGTGGTGCTGCACCAGGCGCGTCTCGTGCTGCGGCGGCAGTTCGCCATCGATCACATCACGCTGCAGGCCGAATGGCTGCGCAAGGACCTTCCCGAGCGGGTGATCCCGGTGGGCGAAGGCGGTCCGCGTCCCAATCGGCTGCATTGACGCGCGGGCGTGCCGGCCGAGCTGCGACCGGGTCGCGTACGCCCGGCGCCGCGCGCGTCACAGTCCGCTGCGCTTCAGCAGCGCCAGCGCACCCATCAGCAGCGGCTGATGGACGAGGTAGACGGTCAACGCCCAGGTGCCCAGGAACAGCAGCAGGCGCGGCGGTGCGGCATTGAGGCCCGCCAAGCGGTGCCGGCACGTGCCAGTTGTGCCGCTGCCAGACGCTGCCCAAGCCGGCGCCGAGCAGCACGACGCCGAGCCACGGAAACAATGGCGCGTAGTCCTCGGTGCGCGGCAGCTCGGCCACGAAGCCGATGATCGCGAGCGGGCGGCTCGTTGAAGGCCGGATTGGAATAGAGCAGGCCGAGGGCGACGGCGACCGCGCCGAGCGCCAGATTCCAGGCGCCCAGGCGCAGCAGTGGCCGCACGAGGATCAAGGCGGCCGCGACAAAGTGCAGGATGCCGAACCAGATGAAGCGCGGGCCGAACACCAGTGCGCTGCCGGCCGATACCAGGAGGGCTGCACCGGCGACCTGCGCCCAGCGACGCCAGAAGTCGCGCCCGTCGGGCCGGAAGGCATTGCGCAGCGTCAGGCTGACCCCGACCAGCAGGCAAAACTGGCGTCACGATCGCCGCGCGCCAGCCCGTCCACGGCTGGTCGGTCAACATGCGCAGCGTGAGCCAGCCGAAGTAATTCAGGTCGTAGATGAAGTGGTAGACAATCATCTGCGCCACGGCGAAGCCGCGCAGCGCGTCGACGATCGGGAGGCGAACGGGGCGGGCAGCCATGGCAGTCGGTGCCGATGCTACCGGGAAGTCGGTGCGCCGATCGGTGGTTGGAACGCTCGCCGCGGAGCCCGGAGCCCGGCTGCTGGTGCACAGTGAAAGGCAATCGAGGTGTCCGTGACTCTCTACGACCGCTATCTGCTGCCGCGCTTGACGCACTGGGTGTGCAGCAGTCCGGCCGTGCAACGCCAGCGCCGCCGCGTGGTGCCGCGTGCCCACGGGCGGGTGCTGGAGGTTGGCTTTCGGTTCCGGCCTGAATCTGCCGCACTACGCGCCGTCGCAGGTGGAGTGGATCTGGGCGGTTGAGCCGTCGGCACCGATGCTGGCGCTGGCCGCGCCGCGCATCGTGGCCAGCGGCCTCGACGTGCGCTGCGTGGCGGCGGTGGCCGAACACCTTCCGCTGGCCGATGCAAGCGCCGACAGCGCCGTGCTGACGTTTTGCCTGTGCACGGTCACGGACCCCGCGGCGGCGCTGGGCGAGATCCGACGTGTCCTGCGACCCGCGGGCGAGTTGCTCTTTTCCGAGCACGGCGCCGCGCCCGACCCCGGGGTGCGCCGGTGGCAGGATCGACTCAACGGCGTCTGGGGCCGCCTGGCGGGCGGCTGCAACCTGAACCGCTCGATCGTGCGACTGATCGAAGCCCACGGCTTCAGGCTGCAGGAGGTCCACAGCGACTACCTGCCCAAGGCGCCGCGAATTGCGGGCTATGTGAGCTGGGGTGTTGCGCGTCCAATCTAGTCCGCGGCCCGAGCGGCCCGCGCGATCCTCGATGCGTCCGAACGAGCGCCGCGGGTTCGGCCCCGCGCCGATGTCGCCGGGGCGCCTCAGCCCGTACACTGCGGGGCGTCCCGCATCCGTCGACCATGACGATCGCGCCTCATCCTCCGCGCGGATCGGGTCGGCGTGAGCGGTTCGGAACGCGAACACGGTTGCCTTTCGAGAGGGCACGGAGGCTGGTGGCCCAACCCACATTCAGCGCACCACACGGTCAGTGCGTTTCACCATGAGCGACGTTCGCGCGCTGCTGCTGACCGACGTCGTCGATAGTACGAAGCTCGCCGAGTCCATCGGTGACCAGGCGATGGCACAGGTGTGGACCTCGCACGACCGCGTGGCGCGCGACCTGCTGCCGAAATTCCGGGGCCGCGAGATCGACAAGACCGACGGCATGCTGATGCTGTTCGATGGCGCCGCCGACGCGGTCGCGTTCGCGCTGGCCTATCACCGCGCGCTCGCCGAACTGCCGGTGCCGCTGAAGGCGCGGGCCGGACTGCACGTCGGGGCGGTCATGTTGCGCGAGAACACGGCGGCCGATATTGCACTCGGCGCCAAGCCGATCGAGGTCGAGGGCCTGGCGAAGCCGACCGCCGCGCGCGTGATGTCGCTCGCCCGCGGCGGCCAGACCTTGCTGACCACCGAAGCACGCGAGGACCTCGGCACAGACGGAGCTCAAGGTCGAGTCGCACGGGCACTGGATGGTCAAGGGCGTGGCCGACCCGATCGAACTCTTCGAGGTGGGCGACCCCGCGACCCGGTTCGTTGCGCCGACCGATTCCGAAAAGGTCTATCGCGTCGTGCAGGCCGCCGACTGGTGGCTGCCGGTCAAGGACATTCCCAACAACCTGCCGTTCCAGGCAACCTCCTTTGTCGGGCGCGAAGTCGAGCTGGAAGAGGTCAAGGCGCTGCTCGACAAGGCGCGGCTGCTGACGCTGCTGGGCATGGGCGGACTCGGCAAGACCCGGCTCTGCCTGCAGGTCGCGGCCGAACCGATCCATCGGTTCCCCGACGGTGTCTGGTTCCTCGACCTTGCACCGCTGCGCGACGACGCCCTGGTGGTCGCCGAGGCGGCCCAGGTCATCGGCGTGCAGCCGGAGCCTGATCGACCGCCGCTGCAGTCGATCTGTGCGCACCTCAAGGCACGGCGCACGTTGATCGTGCTCGACAACTGCGAGCACCTGGTCAAGCCCTCGGCCGAACTGGCCAATGCGATCCTGCGGGCGGCACCGTATGTGCGGATTCTCGCGTCGAGCCGCGAAGCGCTGCACGTACCGGGCGAGCAGAGCTATCCGCTGCATCCGTTGCCGTTGCCCGGCCGCGACGCCGACATCGAGGACTTGCAGCGATCGCCGGCGGTGCGCCTGTTCGTCGATCGGGCACGGCAGCACAAGCCGTCGTTTGCGCTGGATGCAAAGCAGGCTCCCGCCGTCGCCGAGCTGGTCGCACGGCTCGAAGGCATCCCGCTCGCACTCGAACTCGCCGCGGCGCGCGTGCGGTCGCTGACGGTCGCCGAGATCAACGCTCGACTGAAGGACCGCTACAAGATCCTGACCGGCGGCGCACGCGTGCTGCAGGAACGCCAGCAGACGCTGCGCGCGCTTGTCGACTGGTCCTATGACCTGCTCACGCCGGCCGAGCAGACGCTTTTTGCTCGGCTCGGTGTCTTCGTCGGCGGTTTCGATCTGACGGCCGCCGAGCAGGTGTGCGGCACTGATCCACTGACGAGCGACGACGTGCTGGACCTGCTCGCATCGCTGGTCGAGAAGTCGCTCGTGATGCTCGACGAGCAGGCGACAGCGGCCGCTACCGGATGCTGGAGACGATCCGCGACTATGCGCGGGAAAGGCTGGAGTCGGCCGGTGACTCCGCGACGATCGCAGCGCGCCACTGCGAGCATTACTTCGCACGCTCGAAGGCCGCGCGCGACGGCATCGTGGGGCCGGAGCAGGCGGAATGGATTCAGCGTATCGAGGCCGACCTGGACAATGTGCGCAGCGCGATCGCGTTGTCACTTGCGGGCGGAGTGGACCCATTCATTGCCGTGAAGATCGCGGTCGCTTTGCAACGGTTCTGGGACGCTACGCGGCTACGCCACCGAAGGGCCGAGAATCGTGCGTCTGCGCTGGCGCTGCCGGCCATCGTCAGGCGTCGGACTTCGCACAGGCTGGGCGCTGTACGTGGGGGCGGGGCTGGCGGAAAGCCAGAGCGACCACGCCGAGGCGCGCCGAATGCTGGAGACGATGTCTCGTAGTTGCGGCGCCGGCTTGGCAACCCCGTTGATATCGCCGCCACGCTGTCGACTTTTTCGCTGGCGAGGCTGCAGGCGGGTGACTTCGCGGGGGCCGGCGAGGGGGAGGAGAGAGGCGCTACGGATCTTCCAGCGACTCGGCATCGGCGTGGCGAGGCCATCAGCCTTGAGCATTTGGCCGAGATTGCAGTGCTTACGTCGGCGAGGACGCGCAAGCGCAAGCAAATCTCGAGGAACGCTGCATGGAGATTGCGCGCGAGACCAAGCATCAGGAGCTTGAAGGCGACTGCGAACTGCTGCTCGGCGAGCTTGCCTTCGAAAGCTGGCGACTGGGACCAGGCCGAACTCTGGCTGAAGCGCTCGTTGACCGTCTGCCGGGAGGCGGCCGACAAGCGCGGCGAGGCCAATGCACAGCGATGGCTGGGCAAGTGCGACCTGGGCAAAGGTCAACTGGCATCGGCTCGAAGCCGGCTCGCGGACGCGCTGCAGTGGGTTCAAGTCATTCGAGATGTGGGATGAGCTTCTCGGCTGCCTCGAAGACTTCGCGGAGCTGATCCACCAGGAAGGTAGCTCCGACCGCGCGGTACGCATCTGGGCGGCGGCGGCCAAGGCGCGCGTGCGTCTGAGCCTCGCGCGGTCACCGCGTGCCGAGGTGCGTTCGCAGAATCAACTGACGACCTATGGCAGGGCGATCACCGGCGCGACGCTGGGGACGAATCTGATGGACGGGTGCGAATGGGACGTCGAGGACGCCATCGTCAACGCGCTGCAGGCGACGGCCGAAACCAGCACCACGATTTGAGGGCGGGCGCCACGCTCGAACCACGGCACCCACCATCCCAACGCCGCGCGTTGGCGGCGCGACCGCCTTCGTCAGGACGCGAGCCGCCGCCGCGCGAGCAACCCGATGGCGCCGATCCCCACCAGCAGCAGAGGCAGGCTGGCCGGCTCCGGAACGACCCGGAAGGTGATGAATGGGCTGCCGTCCGGCGGATTCTTGTCGCTGAATCCGGCGGTCTTGTGCCCTTCGGGAGGATCCGAGACGAACCCCATGCGTGCAATGTCATTTTCGAACATCAGGACGAAGTCCGTGTACGGTCCGCCCGACAGCGGCAGGGTGGACGGCACGAAATAATTGAATGTCCCGAGGACGCCGGTGAGCATGCCGTCGTCGAGTTTCATGCTCAAGACCCATGGCGACGAGACGTCGAACAGCAGCGTTTCCTGAAAGGCCGTGTTGGTCGGGTCACTGAGCTTGTAGAACTCGACCTCGGCGCTCACGAGCTTCATGCCGTTCGACGAGCAACTGTCGAAGTTGAAGACCCAGCCGGAGTGCGACAGGCAGGCGTCCGGAACGAAGAAGGTCGCCTCACCGCGCCAGCCGAGGTCCGCGAATGCCGCGCCGAACGACGGATCCCACGCCCCGGTGTACTGGATGGCGTGTGCGGATGGGGCCAAAGCCAAGAGGGCTGCCGCCGCAGTCGCGAGTGCCGCCGACCGAGCCTGTCCAGAAAGCTTCTGCAACATGAACTTCACTCCGCGTTAGCCATTCAGCCGTCAAACTTCATGGCGCTTTGGGTTGCGCTCTTGTCTGCAATCAGTCTGCAGCACCATCGAAACAGCGCGGCTGCACCGCACACGCGACCATGGTCGCACGATTCTATGAGTGCGAACTGCGGCGCGTCCAGAAGACGATGCGCCACTGGTCGGAATCTTTCAAGTGTCGAAAATCTTTACGGTCGCGGCGCGTTCGCGCGCGCGAAGTCTTGCGGAGGTCGATTCCGCGTGCGCGCCAGCAGCAAGAAGGACGAGGCGAGGCCTCGTGGCGAAGGGCATGTCCGAGTCCAGTTGTGAAAAGCGACGGGCACGCTGAATCGTGCGGGCCACGTCAAGCGCACCGACGAGCAGCGCCTCGGCGAACCGCGGCGAGGAAGGGGCATGCACGGGGCCGAACACGCGTCATCCGCAGCGGTTGATACTGGGCTGGACGTGTCCAGCGAAACACGGTGTTCCTGCCAATACGATCGACCGGACTCGCCGCGCGACTCCGGTCGACCGTGCCGCGATCAAGGGTTTCTACCACTCCGCTGGGTTCCATGTGCCACGCAAGTAAATGTCGACCACGTCCACGCGGAAGTGTCCGATCTCGACGCTGACGGCCTTCTTGGCGTCCCACTTCCGGAACGTCATGCCCGAGCAAGACATCAATGCGGCTCTGGGTGTAGGTGTGACGCAGTCCATGCGCACCGGCTGACTTGTTGAACGTTCGCCGACAGGCCTCCGAGAACGAGGACGCCCAGCGGTCGGCCGCCTGGGATGTCGTAGTAGCTAGTGAGATCCTTGCCGCGGTGCCGGACGATGATGGGATGCGGCCGCCGGCGCGCTTCCAGCCGTGAATGAAGGGCCAGGGAACAAGGACAGTTCGAACGAGTCCACCTTTGCCCTCCACGGAGTACAGATCACCAGCGGCCTGTACGCATGCAGGTAGCGGGGGATCGGACGCGGATCACGCGGTTGCGATCCAGAGGGACCGATCGTGATCAGTTCCATGCCACGCAAGCCGATCGCGGCGGCGAGCCAGGTCGAGAAGGCATACCAGGGTGTCTGGTGGGCCGCGACCGCGGCAATCTGCTCAGCGGTGTAGGCCCTCGGTTTGAGCTTTTGCGGCCGGGCGGGCTCAAACATGGGCAGTCGCCGACCCGTCAGCATCTGCAGTGCCCACCGATCAGGCGCAGTTGCGACTCGCCGACGCGCAGACTGCGAGCGCATAGAGGTAGGTCTCTGGAGCATCCGGAGGAAAGCACTCTGAGATTGCCGGCGTGGTTCACTTCAAGAAACCGCGCGAACGCAATCAGGTTGGTCGCGAAGATCTGTTGGCTGCCGATGGAATGGATCGGTCGGTCGTCGCGCCTTTCGGCGCGAGGACCGAGTTGGGTCTTGCGCAGTGCGATGCCCATGGCATGTCGCCGGTGTGCCTTGTCCGCGGCTGAGTCAACGCAGTAGGCGTGGTCTTCGATCGCGAAGGTCGCGGGCGGGGTGGCGTAGTTCACCGCGAACTCCGTTGGTAGCGGGCGAGCGCGCTATGGATCGCACTCTTGCCTGGTCTCCATCCGATTTTCGCCTGCACCCACGTGCGCAGTGCGGCAACGGAGAGGCCGCCCGCGCGCAGGGCGGCCATCTGGCGGACGTACGGGGCCAGACGCGACGTCTGGATGGGAGGGGGCCGTCGTATGGCGGGATAAAGAATCACCTTGCGACCTCGCAAGGTCGGTGGACGCGACACGTTCGTTTTCATGGCAACTCCTTTCGATCGATCGTTTGGTTAGCGGATTGCGAGTGCTTCCAGTAAGAAGGCGCGGACAATGTCCGCGGCGGCGTTTCGGCGCCGACTGGTTGACTTCATCGCCGTGCCACGCTGGACACGGAATGCTTCGCATGACGACAGCGTCGTGCTGCAACAGACGGTCAATTGCTCCAGCCGTCGGGTCGAGCATTGGCGGTATCAGCCCGCGGGCGCGGCTCACGCCGGCCGCTCGCCGCGGCTTGAGCGTCTGATGACTCCTGGGATACGGCTACGGTGATGGATTCAGCGGGCGTTACCCGTGAATCGCTGCTTCGGCCAAAGCCGATGCGGGAACCGAACCTCGTCCCGCATGGCCAGGCGCTCGTGAGGTCTCGAACCCGGGCAGTGCCCGCCCGCGCGACTGAAGGCGAGTGGCCCGCCGTCGGCGCGGCTGTGCTTGAGCTGCCGGTGATCTCAGGTTCGCGGCTCGCGCGTTAGACGCAGCAAAGCCGCTTCGGCGACGGCACTGACGTGCGCCGTGCCACTCCAACTGCACGGTCCGCAAGGCTCGGCCAAGAGGCCAAGTCCCCTTCCAATGCCGCGGACCACTCCGCTTGCGGTCCGGCGTGATGAACGCGCGCGGCCGAAGCCTGTCACTTCACTACAACCACTCGGAGGCTGGCTCGTTGGCCCCAGCTAGCCCCGGCCCTGGGGACCGGGACATCGCATTCGCGATGTCGACGATGATGCGTAGCGTGCCAATGTGCGGCCAGGATTGCAATAGAAAATCGCTCACCCCAATGGGTGGCCGTTGCCAGTCATGGCGTCCGTACTCACGTCGAACGCTGCGCAATCCGAGGCCGGGAGCGGCAGCGGGAACGAGCGTTGCCACGACACCCCACGCCGATCCGCTGCACGCGTGACCCAAGGTCGTGTGTCGCGCGAGGGCAGGAGCGCAGAAACCGGATAATGAACGGATCTCTGAAACTTTCCCGGGCACAGTCTTGAGCACTTGCCGCATCACTCACGGCGTCGTACGAAGATCCGTACGCCTGCGCGTCACGGCTGTCCATACGATCCTCACCGCGTGCGTTCTGGCGTGCGCCCCGGCGCTCGCCGCCAACGGGTCGCGCACGCCGGTGGCGGAAGGGCCGCCGCTGTCCGCGACGGACCAGCAGTTCCTGGACGCGTGCGACGCCGCGCGCACGGGCGACCGCGTCAAGCTGGCGCAAGTGGCACCGCAGCTCGCGAACCACCCGCTGGTGGCCTACGTCGAGTACTGGCAGCTGGTGCCGCGCCTGCGCAGCGCGGACCCGACGGTCACGGCGGCGGTCGAGGAGTTCTTCACGCGCTATGCCGATACGCTACGTCGCGGACCGGCTGCGACTCGACTGGAGCCTGGCGCTGGCCGACCGCGGTGACTTCACCGGCTTCGAGCGCGAGGCGGGCCGACTGATCTGGAACACGCGACGACACGTCAGTTGCGCTGCTACGGCACGCTTGTCGCGCTACCGCAATTCGTCCAGCGCGCAGACCGATATCGCGGCGCGCGAAGCGCGCCAGCTGCTGGCCAACACGCGCGACTCGGCCGGCGATGGCTGCCTGGCCTTGACCGAGGCGCTGCTGGCCGACGGTCGCATTTCGGTCTGGGAGCGCGTCCGTGCGCTGGTCGAGCAGAACCAGCTGCCGACCGCCAAGCGCGTCGGAGCGCGCGCGCTCGATGCGAACGGCAAGCCGGTCGACCAGAAGCTGCTGGCGCAGGCGATCGATCGACCGGCGGCCTTCCTGGTCGCGCACGAGCGGCGCCTGACCGCAGATCCAGCGCGAGCTCGCGATCGTGGCGATCGTGCGGCTGGCCCGCGACAGCCCGAGCGATGCGGCCGAGTACGCCGGCCGCGCTCAACCTGCACCTGACGGCCGAGCAGCGCGGCATCGTCTGGGGCCGCATCGGCCACATGGCGGCGCTGCGGCTGATGCCGGAAGCCAACGAGTGGTACCAGCGCGGCGGCGAGCACGTCGGCGTGGGCGCCGATGCGGCCCGGGTCGACGAAGTCCTCGAATGGCAGGTGCGCGCGGCGCTGCGGGCCGGCGACTGGGCGACGGTGAAGCGCACGATCGAGCGCATGCCGGCGGCGCTGCGCGCCGATCCGGCCTGGGTCTACTGGTACGGGCGCGCGCTGAAGGCCGAGCGACGGCCGGCCGAGGCCGCAGGATCACTTCGCGCGAGATCGCCGCCCAGTTCCACTTCTACGGCAAGCTGGCCGCCGAGGAACTCGGCGTGCCGATCGTGCTGCCGCCGCGGGCGCCGGCGCCGACGCCCGGAGGAGCTGGCACCGATGGCGGACGAACGCGGGCTTCGCGCGCGCCCAGAAGTTCTACGAACTGGGGCTGCGCGTCGAAGGCAACCGGGAGTGGAACTGGCAGCTGCGCGGCATGAGCGACCGCGCAGTTGCTCGCGGCCGCCGAGTACGCGCGCTCGCAGTCGCTGCTCGATCGCATGATCAACACGTCGGACCGGACCCGCAGCGAGTACGACTTCACGCAGCGCTTTCCGGCGCCGTTCCGCGACGCGATGGTTCAGTACGCCGCGCCGCTCGGCCTCGACGAGACCTGGGTCTATGGCCTGATGCGGCAGGAGTCGCGCTTCATCATGGATCTGCGCTCGCAGCGCGGGCGCCTCGGGCCTGATGCAGCTGATGCCGGCCACGGCCCGCTACGTCGCGCGCAAGCTGAACGTCAGCGACTTCGCGCCGGCGCGCGTGAACGAGCGCGACATGAACCTGCAGCTCGGCACCGGCTATCTCAAGATGGTGCTGGACGATCTCGACGGCAACATGGTGCTGGCGACCGCGGCCTACAACGCCGGTCCGGGCCGTCCGCGCGCCTGGCGTTCGACGCTGGTGCGGCCGGTCGAGGGGGCGATGTTCGCGGAGACGATCCCGTTCGACGAGACGCGCGATTACGTCAAGAAGGTCATGTCGAACACGCGTGTACTACGCGGCGTTGTTCGAGACCAAGGCGCAGTCACTGAAGGTCGCGGCTCGGCACCATCGCGCCGAAGGCGGCCGGCCCGACCGACTTACCCTAGTCGAGCGGCCTGCCCGCGTCGCGGCCGGCGACGCGAGCGCTGCCGCCCCGGTCGTCGCTGCGACGTGTGAGCGCCGTCGTGGCCGCAAGCGGCCACGAACGGCGGCCTGTACGTGCCCGCGTTCAGAGGCGGGGCGCCGCCCAGCGGACGCGCGCACCGGCACGGGTAACGCTGCGGGCGCGCGCGCAACCGGGCCGACGCCCATGGCGAACGGGAAGGCGCAGCGAGTGCCGACCGGTCGGCCAATGGATTTGACTTGCTGCCCGCAAAGGCCAGCTTAATGTAGGGGTGAGTCAAGCTGACCCAACCGGCCGACGGGCGCAACTGCATGGATCTCCAGCCTTTGCTTGTCGAGGCCGCCGAATCACCTCCGGGTGGTCCGGATCTCGAGTACGACCCGCGATTTCTTGCGCTCGAGGAGGCGGCGCGGGGCAAGCCGGAGCATGGACGCGGCGGACACCGTCGTTCCGGCCGTTGAGCCCGACTGGTCCAAGGTTCTCGAGCAGGCCCAGGCGCTGCTGCTGCTCAGCAAGGACTTGCGCATCGCCATGCAGCTGGTGCGCGCCCTGACGCGCCTCGAGAATCTCGCCGGTTTCACGGCGGGAATCGGCTTTGTCGGCGATCTGCTCGAGCGCTATTGGGCCGACGTCCATCCACGGCTCGATGCCGACGACAACAACGACCCCACGCTTCGCCTGAATGCACTCGCGCCGTTGGAACCGCCAAAAGGCGCGGGCGCCGTCGAGACGCTGTTGCGGGATCTGCGCGAAGCGGCGGTTGTCCCGCCCACGGCGCAGGGCCGGGTGACACTGCGCGACGTCCTGATCGCCGAACGCAAGCTCGCCGGCGCCGTCGGCGGACTGGATGCGGCGGCCATCGAGGCGCTGCTGCGCGAGGCCGTTGACAAGAATCCGGCCGTGGCGGCGGTGCCGGCACAGGCGATCGCGGCCGCGCAGCGGCTGCGCGCACTGGTCGCTGAACATGTCGGCAGTGAGCTCGCGCCCGATGTCGGCTCGATCGTTGACATGCTGAAGCCGGCGGCGCAACGGCTGGCGCGCGTGGCGGGGCTCGCCGAGCCCTCGGCCGAGGGGTCGGGCCGGCCGTCGGGCCGGCTCGACTCGGCGGCGACATCCGCGGCCGCGATGATGTGAACCGTGCCATCGACGCGATCTGCGCGTTCATGGAGCGCACGGAGCCCGCCAATCCCGCGCCGCTGCTGCTGCGTCGGGCGCAGCGGCTTCTGAACAAGAACTTCGTTGAACTGATCGCCGACCTCGCGCCCGACAGCGTCGGGCAGGTCAAGTTGATTGCTGGACTGAAGGATGAGCAGGGATAAGGAAATCGCGCTTCGCAGCGATAGCGCTGGACTTTTTACGGGTTGGTTCTCAAGATAGTAAGTGGCTATGCTGCAGTTGCGCGACGTTGCGTCTGCCAGACGTCAAGGAGACTGAAGTGGCCCAGAGCAGTCAGAAATTCATCGCCCGCAACCGCGCCCCGCGGGTTCAGATCGAATACGACGTCGAACTGTACGGGGCGGAGAAGAAGATCCAGGTGCCGTTCATTGTGGGCGTGCTGGCCGACCTGACGGGCAATCCGGCCGAGGCGCTGCCGCCGGTGTCGGATCGCAAGTTCCTCGAGGTCGACGTCGACAACTTTGACAGTCGCATGAAGTCGATGAAACCGCGCGTCACCTTTCAGGTGCCGAACACGCTCACCGGCGAGGGCAATCTGAACGTCGAGTTGACCTTTGAGAGCATGGACGACTTTTCGCCGGCCGCGGTGGCGCGCAAGGTCGATGCGCTCAACAAGCTGCTGACCGCGAGGCAGCAGCTCGCCAACCTGATCACCTATATGGACGGCAAGTCCGGCGCCGAGGATCTCATCGCCAAGGCGCTCAAGGATCCGGCGCTGCTGGCGTCGCTGTCGTCAGCGCCCAAGCCGGAGCAGGCGAGTAGTCAGTAGGCGAATCCAGGTACTCCAGAAAGGTTATCTCTATGGCTGAAGAGCGGGTAAGTCAGAAGCAGGCCGAAGCGCCGACCGCTGAGACCGGCGAGTTCGCGCTGCTTCTGCAGAAGGAATTCAAGCCGAAGACGGAAGAGGCCAAATCAGCCGTGCAGCAGGCCGTGCACACGCTGGCCCAGCAGGCACTCGCCAATACCGCGCTGATTGGCGCGGACGTTGTCAAGTCGATCGAGGCGATGATCGCTGAGCTCGACAAGAAACTGTCCGAGCAGATCAACCTCATCCTGCACAACGAAGCGTTCCAGAAGCTCGAAGGTGCCTGGCGCGGCCTGCACCATCTCGTCAACAACACCGAGACCGACGAGATGCTGAAGATCCGCGTGATGAACATCTCGAAGGCCGACCTGGGCAAGACACTGAAGCGCTTCAAGGGCACGGCCTGGGACCAGAGTCCGCTGTTCAAGAAGGTCTACGAAGAGGAATACGGCACCTTCGGTGGCGCACCCTTCGGGCTGCTGATCGGCGACTACTACTTTGACCACACCGCGCCCGACGTCGAGCTGCTCGGCGAGATGTCCAAGGTCTCGGCGGCGGCGCATCACGCCGTTCATCGCCGCGGCGTCGCCCACCATGATTGCAGATGGGCAGCTGGCAGGAACTGGCGAATCCGCGCGATCTGACCAAGATCTTTTCGACTCCGGAGTACGCCGCCTGGCGTTCGCTGCGCGAATCCGAAGACTCCCGCTACATTGGTCTGGCGATGCCGCGCTTCCTGTCGCGCCTGCCCTACGGGGCGAAGACCAACCCGGTGGACGAGTTCGACTTCGAAGAGGACACGGGGGCGGCGGACCACAGCCGCTACACCTGGGCCAATTCGGCGTATGCCATGGGGACGAACATCACGCGGTCGTTCAAGATGTACGGCTGGTGCAGTCGCATTCGCGGCATCGAAAGCGGCGGTGCGGTCGAAAGCCTGCCCGTGCACACCTTCCCCACGGACGACGGCGGGGTCGACATGAAGTGCCCGACCGAGATCGCCATCACGGACCGGCGCGAAGCGGAGCTGGCCAAAGCCGGGTTCATGCCGCTGCTGCACCGGAAGAACTCGGACTTCGCCGCCTTCATCGGCGCGCAATCGCTCAACAAGCCGTTCGAGTACGACGACCCCGACGCGACGTCCAACGCCAATCTGGCGGCGCGGCTGCAGTACATGTTCGCCTGCTGCCGCTTCGCGCATTACCTCAAGTGCATCGTGCGCGACAAGATCGGCTCCTTCAAGGAGCGCGCCGACATGCAGACGTGGCTGCAGAACTGGATCATGAATTACGTGGATGGCGATCCGGCGCATTCGTCGGAGTCGACCAAGGCGCAGAAGCCGCTGGCGGCGGCCGAGATCAAGGTCGAGGAAGTCGAGGGCAACCCCGGCTACTACACGGCCAAGATCTGGCTGCGACCGCATTATCAGCTCGAAGGATTGACGGCGTCCTTGCGGCTGGTCTCGAAGCTGCCGTCGATTAAAGCGGCGGCCTGAGCCGACGGTTGCCCGGATCGGCTTTGGCAGGAGCGGATACGCATCCTCATCAATAACTCATGAGAGCGGGGTCTCAGATGGCACGATCAGACATTCACTTCAAGCTGGGCGATATCAAGGGCGAGTCGACCGACGACAAGCACAAGGATGAGATCGATGTCGACAACTGGGGCTGGGGTGCCTCCAATCCAGGCTCGATGGCCCACGGCGGCGGCGGCGGCACCGGCAAGGTCAGTTTCTCCGACCTCACCTTCCTGCACCGGGTGGACAAGGCCTCGCCCAACCTGTGGAAGGCGTGCGCCACCGGCGAGCACATCAAGGAAGCCACACTGACCTCGGCCAAACAGGGCAAGGGACCGCAGGACTTCCTCATCATCAAGATGAACGACATCCTGATCACCTCGGTGTCGTTGTCCGAGGCCAATGGCTCCGGATCGGTGCCCATGGAGAGTGTTTCGCTGCAGTGCTCGAAGGTTGACCTGGAGTACAAGCCGCAGAAGGCCGACGGCTCGCTCGATGCGGGCGTGCACTTCAAGTACGACATCAAGGCCAACAAGGAAGGCTGACCCGCACGCAGAGCGCAGTGCGGGTGGAGGGCCGGGCGGGCGGACCGCGCAGGCGGACGGTCCGCACGGGCTCGACACGCCGCGCCTGCCGCGAGGAGCCCACGCATGGCGCACGAGGATTTCTTTCTCAAGGTCGACACGGAGAAGGGTGGCGCGGTCAAGGGCGAAGCGCAGGACCGCGAGCACAAGGACGAGATCGATGTCATCGGCTGGTCGTGGGGGATGTCGGCTCCGACGGCGGCGACCGGCCAGCGCAAGGGCCGGGCGGCGATCCATCAACTGGTGATTCGCAAACGCACGGACAGCGCGAGCACCGCACTGATGGGTGCGGTCGCCCGCAATGACAAGATCAAGACCGCCGTACTGACCGCCCGCCGGGCCGGCGCGGGGCCGCAGACCTTTCTCAAGATCACGCTGCGCAACGCCTATGTGACCTCGTTCGAGATCCAGGTCGAAGACGGCAAGGAAGGCCCCGGAACGGTCGAGCAGCTGAAGATCGCGTTCGAACGCATCACGGTTGACTACACCCCCCAAGGCGTTGACGGTCAGCCGCGGGGTGGCACGACGTTCGAAGAAACGTGGTCGGCGACCGAATGATGGGGCGGTGGCCGCGACCGACGCCATAACGGAGTGATCCATGAGCACCCCTTCGACATTGGCGGACGCCGAGTTCAGCCTGCGCAACGCCGACACCGCAGCGGCCTTGCAGCAGTTGCAGGCGCAGATCCGGGACCACCCGGGTGAAGCGCGACTGCGCGTTTTTCTGTTCCAGCTGCTCAGCGTCCGCGGCGACTGGCAGCGGGCGCTGGACCAACTGACGCTTTCGGCCCAGCTCGACCCGAAGGCGTTGCTGATGGCGCAGACCTATCGCGAGGCGCTGCGGTGCGAGGGTTTGCGGGCCCAGGTGGTGGCGGGCCACAAGACGCCGCTCATCATCGGCGAGCCGGAGCCCTGGCTGGGTCTGATGGTGGAGTCCCTGCTTGCGCGCCGGTCAGGGCGATCTGGCCGCGTCGAGCGCGCTGCGCGCGCAGGCCTTCGAGCAGGCGCCGCCGTCAGCCGGAACCCTCGACGGCCAGCGCTTCGAATGGATTGCCGATGCCGACGTTCGCTTCGGGCCGGTGCTCGAGGCGATACTCAATGGCGGCTACTACTGGATTCCCTTTGCGCGCCTGGCAAAGGTCGTGCTGCCGGCGCCGGAGGACTTGCGCGATCTGGTCTGGGCGCCGGCGCATTTGCAGTTTGCCAATGGCGGCGAATCCGCGGCGCTGATTCCAGCCCGCTATCCGGGCAGCGAGAAGGCCGAGGACGGGGCGCTCCAGATGGCACGGCGGACGGACTGGAATGAGGCGTGGCCCGGTCTGCAGTTCGGCGTCGGGCAACGCCTGCTCGCGACCGACGCCGGCGAGTATCCGCTGCTCAGCGTGCGCGAGATCCTGATCGATCAGTAGGACGGCCATGGCCACACCGACGAAGCGTCATCCAGGCAGCCGCGGCGGGACGACTGGGAGCGCGACGTCGTGCCTGAACTGACGTCGCAGGAGCGGCTGCAGCCGGCGTTGCTGGATCGCCTGACGGACGACGCGCCCGACCGCAAGCAGGAGCCGCCCGAGGCGCGGGTGATCACGAGCGAGCCGGCTGCGGGCCGGTGTGTTGCGCGACCTGAGCTGGCTGCTGAACACGGTGCGACCGCGCGACAGCGAACTGCCCCCGGGCCACGACTACGCCGGCGCCGCGGTGCTGTGGTACGGACTGCCGCCGATGACCGGCGAGACCTTGTCCACGATCGACGCGGTGACACTGAAGCAGGCCATTCGTGAAACGATCCTGCGCTTTGAGCCGCGCGTGCTGAAGGACACGCTCGAGGTCGACGTGTTCGGTTCGCCGGGCCGGCTCGAAAATCACAACGTCATCGGCCTGGAGATCCGCGGCCGACTCTGGGCGCAGCCGGTGCCGCTCGAGATCCTGCTGCGCACCGAAATCAATCTGGAAGACGGCACGTGCGAGATCCGCGAGGCGGGCCGTACGCTGAGCCCGCCACCCGCCGGGGCCGAGCATGGATCCTAGGCTGCTCACGCTCTACAACCAGGAACTGCAGCACCTGCGGGAGATGGGCGCGGAGTTCGCGCGCGAGTTTCCCAAGGTGGCGGCGCGGCTCGGGATGGACGGCACGGAAGTGGCCGATCCCTATGTCGAGCGGCTGCTGGAAGGCGCCGCGTTTCTGGCGGCACGGGTGCAGCTGAAGCTCGACGCGGAGTTCCCCCGCTTCACGCAGCGACTGCTCGAGATCGTCTATCGCTCGTACCTGGCGCCGACGCCCTCGATGGCGATCGTGCAACTGCAGCCGCAGCTCACGGAAGGCAACCTGGCGCGCGGCGTCGCCGTGGCCCGCGGCTCGGCGATGCGGGCGCAATTGCAGCGGGGCCAGGACACGGCGTGCGAGTTTCGGACGGCCCAGGACGTCACGCTGTGGCCGCTCGAGGTGGTCGCGGCGGACTTCTTCCTGCACGCGCCGGATCTGCCGCTTGGCCAGTTGCCGTTCGCGCGCAGCATCCGCGCCGGTCTGCGCGTGCGCCTGCGGGCCACGGCGGGGTTGCGTTTTGCCGACCTGCCGATCGAACACTTGCGTTTCTTTCTGGGCGGCACCGAAGAGATCGCGTTCAAGCTCTACGAGCTGTGCGCCGGCCACTGCCTCGGCGCCGTGGTGCTGCCGCCCGAGCGGCCGGCGCCGTGGTCGCATCGGGTCGCGGCGGCGGACGTTCGTGCCGCCGGCTTTGCCGACGACGAAGCCCTGTTGCCGCTGCCGGCGTCGGGCTTTGCCGGGCACCGACTGCTCGCCGAGTACTTCGCCTTTGCCCAGCGCTTCCTGTTCATCGATGTCGCGGGCCTGCGGCCCGCCATGACCCAGCAGCGCGGCACCGAGCTGGATCTGGTGCTGCTCTTTTCCCGCTCCGACAACTCGCTCGTCGGGCGGGTCGAAGCGACCAACGTGGCGCTGTTACTGCACGCCGGCGATCAATCTCTTCCCGAAGCGACTCGATCGCATCCACCTCAGCGAAGGCGCGCACGAGTACCACGCCGTGCCCGATCGGACGCGGCCGATGGACTTCGAGGTCCATGACATCACCGCCGTCACCGGATTCGGCGTGGGCGCCGACAGTGAACAGCGTTTTCTACCGTTGTATGGACTGCAACGCGGCGACGAACGCGAGCAGGGCGCCTACTTCACCGCACGGCGTGAACCGCGGACGGTCTCGGCACGGCAGCGGCGCGACGGCGCGCGCTCCGGCTACCTGGGCTCGGAGGTGTTCCTCGCCATCGTCGACACCGCCGAAGCACCCTACCGCTCCGACCTGCGCCAACTGGCGGTGACGGCCCAGTGCTCCAACCGCGACCTGCCGCTGCTGGTCGCTTTCGGCTATGGCAATACGGACTTTGTGCTCGACGAGGCGGCCCCACTGACGGCGATCCGCCTGATCAAGGGTCCGTCGCGACCGGTGTCGCCGTTGGCCGACGGCGCCCTGACGTGGCGGATGATCAGCCAGTTGTCGCTCAACTACCTCGCCCTGGTTGACGGCCTGACCGAGCATGGCGAAAGCGGTGCGGTCGTGCTGACGGAAATTCTGCGCTTGTATGCGCCGTCGGGCGACGCGTCGGCCCTGCGGCAGATCCAGGGACTGCGCGGCGTCCGGGCGCAGCGCACGGTGGCGCGGCTGCCGCTCCCCGGCCCCATCGCGTTCGGGCGCGGCGTCCAGGTCGACCTCGAGGTCGATGAACTCGCGTTCGAAGGCGCCGGGGCCTATCTCTTCGGGTCGGTGCTGGAGCACTTTCTCGCGCGCCATGCGTCACTGAATTCGTTTGTGTCGACCGTGCTGCGCACCACGCAGCGCGGCGAGATTGCACGCTGGAAACCCCGATGCGGAACCCGGCCGATTCTGTAGCGCTGCTCGGCCGGGTCGCGGCGCGGCCGTACGCGTTCGATTTCTTCTACGTGCTGCGGCGCCTGGAGGCGACGCGCCCCGACCTGCCGCGGCTGGGCGAGGCGGCGCGACCGGCGGACGAGCCCATACGCCTGGGCCAGGAGCCGCGGCTGGACTTCGCGCCGGCGGCGTTGTCGGGGCTGAGGCCGCCGCACGATGCACGGCCGGCGGTCGTCGAAGTGCGTTTCCTCGGCCTGCTCGGCCCCAACGGCCCGCTGCCGCTGCACCTGACCGAATACGCGCGCGACCGGCTGTTGCATCACGCCGATGCCACCTTCGCCCGTTTCCTGGACATCATCAACCATCGCTTCTTGCTGCTGTTTTATCGCGCCTGGGCCCAGGCGCAGCCGGTGGCGAGCCTCGACCGGGTCGCTGACGACCGCTTCGGCAAGTACGTCGGTGCGCTCTTTGGCGCGGGCCTGCAAAACACGCGCCGGCGCGACGCGGCCGACGACGAGATCAAGCTTCACCACGCCGGATCGCTGGCGCGGCAGGTGCGCAATGCCGACGGACTGCGGGAATTGCTCACGCAGTACTTCCGGCTGCCCGTGCGGGTGGAGGAGTTCGTGGCCCGCTGGCTGGAACTGCCGCCGAGTGAACGCAGCCGCCTGGGCGCACGGGCCGCGTCGGCCCAGCTCGGGCGCGGCGCCGTCCTCGGGCACTCGGTCTGGGACGTCCAGAGCAGCATCCGACTCCACATCCGCGCCCGCACGTTGGACGACTATGTTGACTTCCTGCCGGGCGGTCGGTCCGGTGCGCGGCTGGTGGCGCTGCTGCGGACCTATCTGGGCTGGGAGCTGCAGTGGGACCTGCGGCTCTCGCTCGCCGGCAGTGAAATTCCGCCCACCGAGCTGGGCCGGCGCGGGCGTCTGGGATGGAGCAGCTGGCTCGGCGGTCGGCCGCGTCCCACCGACGCGAACGACCTCGTGCTCGACTACGAAGGGCGTGCCGAATACGCCGTCGCCGCGCCATGACGTGCGGGGCGCGTTGGCCTGTCGCGATCGGCGCAGCGTCCGTTCCGCGCGGGGCGGCACACGCGGGCGTGCTGTGGCGGAACTCAACACCGCACCGCGCGGGCGGGCGGAGTGCGAACCGATGCGTGCCCTGAACGCCGACGCCTTCGAGGACCCGCTCGAGCGCGTGCTGCACGAACGCAAGGCGGCCGAGGGCATGTGGGCGATTCAGAAGATTCACCTGCGCAGTGGGCAGTTCTACTATCGCTTCGTCGACGCCGACGCAACGCCGGCGCCGCGCTGGTGCGAAGGCGCGTGGTGGGTGGATTACGAAAACTACCGGCGGATCGTGGCGCTGGCCGAGCGGGGCGAGCAATCGGTCGGCTATGCGGCGCGTCTGCTGCTCGCGCTGCCCTACAGTTTTCGGCCCGGCCATTCCAACGCCGTCAACGGGGTCGTGCGTGCCTTGCTCGCGCAGCCGCTCGACGCGCTGGCCGGCCGCGGACGCATGATTGAAGATCAGGCGGCACGTTCGAAGGCGATGAGGTGGCAGCCGCCGGCGGACGTGATGCAGTTATACGTGCCGCGGCTTGCCCCGATGGCCGGCACACTCGGCGTGGCCCCGGTGGCGTTTCCGATCGTCGAGTGTCGCCGCATCGAAAGCGGCTTCTTCGCATGAAACCGCAGCGTTCAGCGCTGGAGCGGGACCATGAGTGATATCAGTCGCGTCGCCTTGTTCGGCAAGCTCAATCCGGTCGGCTACCAGGCGATCGAGAGCGCCACGGTCTTCTGCAAGCTGCGCGGCAACCCGTATGTCGAGCTCGAGCACTGGCTCGCGCAGTTGCTGCAGCTGCCGGACTCCGACCTGCACCGCGTGATCCGCCATGCCGGACTCGACCAGTCGGCGGTCGCCAACGACCTCACCCGCGCGCTCGATCGGCTGCCACGCGGGGCCACCTCGATTTCCGATCTCTCGGCCGACGTTGAAAACGCCGTGGAGCGCGGCTGGGTCTATGCGACGTTGAAGTACGGCGACAACCAGGTCCGGACCGGCCACCTGCTGGTGGCGATGCTCAAGTCGCACTCGCTGCGCAATGCGCTGGTGGGCATCTCGCGCCAGTTCGACCGGATCGATGCCGAGCGGCTGGCCGACGACCTGTTGACGATCGTGAGCGGCTCGCCGGAGGAGGGGCAGCGGGCCACCGACGGCTCGTACGCCGGTGCAGCCGGGCGAGGCGAGCAGCGCCATGGCGCCCGCGGAGATGGGCAAGCAGGAGGCGTTGAAGCGCTTCGCGGTCGATCTCACCGAGCGCGCCCGTCGCGGCGAGCTCGATCCGGTGCGGGGCCGCGAGGAAGAGGTGCGCCAGATCGTCGACATCCTGATGCGCCGCCGGCAGAACAATCCGATCCTGACGGGCGAGGCGGGCGTGGGCAAGACGGCGGTGGTCGAAGGCTTCGCCGCGCGGATCGTCGCGGGCGATGTGCCGCCGCCGCTGCGCGAGGTTGCGCTGATGACGCTCGACATCGGGCTGCTGCAGGCCGGCGCCAGCATGAAGGGCGAGTTCGAAAACCGCCTGCGCCAGGTGATCGACGAGGTGCAGTCCTCGCCCAAGCCCATCATTCTGTTCATCGACGAGGCGCACACCTTGATCGGCGCCGGGCGGCGCGGCCGGCACCGGGGACGCCGCCAACCTGCTCAAGCCGGCGCTGGCGCGCGGCAAGCTGCGCACGATCGCCGCCACCACCTGGGCGGAATACAAGAAGTACTTCGAGAAGGATCCCGCGCTGACCCGCCGCTTCCAGGTGGTGCAGGTGCAGGAGCCGAGCGAGGACAAGGCGATCCTGATGGCGCGCGGGGTGGCCACGACCCTGGAAAAGCACCATCGCGTGCAGCTGCTCGACGAAGGCATCGAGGCGGCGGTGCGGCTGTCGCACCGCTACATCCCGGCGCGGCAGTTACCCGACAAGGCCGTGAGCCTGCTCGACACCGCCTGCGCGCGGGTGGCGATCTCGCAGCACGCCACGCCGGCCGAGGTCGAGGATGCGCAGCGTCGCATCGAGGGGATACAGACTGAACTGGAGATCATCGGGCGCGAGGAGGCGGTCGGCTTTGACGCCGGCGAGCGGCGGGCGCACGCCGAAAAGGCCATGGCCGGCGAGCGCGAGCGCCTGGCGGTCCTGACGGAGCGCTGGCAGCACGAGAAGGAACTGGTCGATTCGATCCTGGAGCTGCGCGGCAAGCTGCGGGCGGGCGGCCAACCGGTCGACGAGGCGAAGGCGGCCGACGCCAAGGCCACCGACGCCAAGGCCGCGGCGGCGGGCGCCGCGCCGGCGGCCGAGGCCAAGGCCGGAGTGCAACCCGGCGCGCCCGCGGCCCGCGGCGCCCGCCGAGGCCGCCGTGCCCACCGCCGAAGAACGCGCGCAGTGGCTCGCCGATCTGAAAGAAAAGCAGGCGCGACTGGTTCAGATGCAGGGTGAGACGCCGCTGATCCTGCCGACGGTCGACGCGCAAGCGGTCGCCTCGGTGGTGGCGGACTGGACCGGTATTCCGGTCGGCCGGATGGTGAAAAACGAGATCGAGGCGGTGCTGCACCTGGCCGACACGCTCAACGCGCGCGTGATCGGCCAGCGCCATGGCCTGGACATGATCGCGCGGCGCATCCAGACCTCGCGCGCCAAGCTCGATAACCCGAACAAGCCCATTGGCGTCTTCATGCTGGCGGGACCCTCCGGTGTCGGCAAGACCGAATCGGCGCTGGCCTTGGCCGAGGCGCTCTACGGCGGCGAGCAAAACGTCATCACCATCAACATGAGCGAGTACCAGGAAGCGCACACCGTGTCCACGCTCAAGGGCGCACCGCCCGGCTACGTCGGTTATGGCGAAGGCGGGGTGCTGACCGAGGCCGTGCGGCGGCGGCCGTACAGCGTGGTGCTGCTCGACGAGATCGAAAAGGCGCACCCCGACGTGCACGAGATCTTCTTCCAGGTCTTCGACAAGGGCTGGATGGAAGACGGCGAGGGCCGCTACATCAGCTTCAAGAACACGATCATCATCCTGACCACCAATGTCGGCACGGAGCTGATCACGAGCATGTGCCGCGACCCGGCGCTGCTGCCGGACCCGGAGGCGCTCGGCCATTCGCTGCGCGAGCCGCTGCTGAAGGTGTTCCCGCCGGCGCTGCTGGGGCGGCTGGTGGTGATCCCGTATTTCCCGCTGACGGACGACGTCCTCGGCAACATCGTGCGGCTGCAGTTGAACCGCATCAAGCGGCGCGTGCACGACAACCAGGGCATCCCGTTCGAATTCGACGACGAGGCGGTGAAGCTCGTGGTGAGCCGCTGCACCGAGGTCGAAAGTGGCGGCCGCATGATCGATGCCATCCTCACCAATACGGTGCTGCCGCGCATCAGCATCGAGTATCTGGAGCGACTGGCGGGCGGCACGCCGTTGAAGCGGGTCGGCCTTTCGGCCGCGGCGGGTGACTTCCGGTTCGACTTTGCCTAGCGCATCGAATCGATGGATCGCCGAAGCTCCCTGTTGCACGATGCGCCCGCCGTCGCGCAGAATGGTCGGCACGCCGCGCGCAACGCCGGCGCGGCTGCGGAGAGGCCCCTATGGCGCGGGTGATGCAGATCAAGACGCCGCTCGGCGATGGCGTGCTGCTCTTCTACAGCATGGCCGCGAGCGAAGCGTTGGGGCGCCTGTTCGAGTACGAGATCACGCTGCTGTCGAAGAAGTCCGACATCAAGCCCGAGGACCTGCTGGGCAAGAATGTCACCGTCAAGCTGCGAATTGCCGGACGGCTCGGACCGCTTCTTCGATGCCTACGTGACCCGCTTCGGGCTCACCGGCGGGATCGGCCGGTATTTCCGCTACCAGTTGACCGGTCGGCCCTGGGCGTGGCTCATGACGCGCACCGCCGACTGCCGGATCTTCCAGAACAAGTCGGTGCCGGACATCGTCAAGGAGATCTTCAACAAGTACGGCAGCGCCAAGTTCGACGTCAAGTTGACGGGTGAATACCGGCCGTGGGAGTACTGCGTGCAGTACCGCGAGACGGACTTCAACTTCGTCAGCCGCCTGCTCGAGCAGGAAGGCATCTACTACTACTTCAAGCACGAGGACGGCAAGCACACCCTGGTGCTCGCGGACTCGAGCGACGCGCACGAGGCCGTGTCGCGGGTTCGAGCAGTTCACCTTCCTGCCGCAGGCGGCGGACACGCCGCGGGGCAAGGACGAAGTGGTCGAGGAGTGGTTCGTCACCAAACAGATCCAGCCCGGCGCGTACGTTTACGATGACTACGACTTCGAGCGTCCCAGTGTCGAACTGGAAGCGACGTTCAAGGATGCGCGCCAGCACGCCGAAGCCAAGGGCGAGGTCTACGACTTTCCCGGCGAATACATCGTCAAGGCCGAAGGCGAGCACTTCGTCCAGACGCGGCTGGAGGAGCTGCTGGCGCAGCACGAACTGTGCGAAGGCAGCGGCACCACGCGGTCGCTGTGCACCGGGAGCCTCTTCAAGCTGACCAAGCACCCGCGCGCCGACCAGAACCGCGAGTACCTGGTCACCGGCGCGCAGTACCGGCTGCAGTTCGAGGGCTATGAAGGGCTGGACGACACGGGCGGCGACTACCGCTGCAGCTTCACCGCCATGTCGAGCGGAGTGCCGTTCAGGCCCGCGCGCAGCACGCCCAAGCCGGTCGTGCAGGGGCCGCAGACGGCGGTGGTCGTCGGGCCGTCCGGCGAGGAGATCTACACCGACAAGTACGGCCGGGTGAAGGTGCAGTTTCACTGGGACCGTCACGGCAAGAAGGACGAGAACAGCCTCCTGCTGGATGCGCGTGTCGCATCCGTGGGCCGGCAGCAACTGGGGCGCGATCCACATTCCGCGCATCGGCCAGGAGGTGATCGTCGACTTCCTCGAAGGCGACCCGGACCGCCCGATCATCACCGGCCGCGTCTACAACGCCGAGCAGATGCCGCCGTAGGAGCTGCCGGGCAACAAGACGCAGACCGGCATCCTCACCCGCTCGACGCTGAATGGCGCGAGCGCCAATGCGAACGCCATCCGCTTCGAGGACAAGAAGGGCTCAGAGCAGGTCTGGATCCACGCCGAGAAGAACCAGGACATCGAGGTCGAGAACGACGAGACCCACTGGGTCGGCCATGACCGCAAGAAGACCATCGACAACGACGAGACAACGCTCGTCAAGCACGACCGCACGGAGACGGTCGGGAACAACGAGACGATCACGATCGGCGTGAATCGCACCGAAAGTGTCGGCAGCAACGAGACGATCTCGATCGGTGCGAACCGGACGGAAACGGTCGGCGCGAACGAGTCGATCACCATCGGCGCGAACCGGACCGATCACGGTGGCCGCCAGTGAGACGGCGACGGTCGCGCTGCAGCGGACGCACACCGTCGGCGTCAACGAAACGATTGCGATCGGGGCCGCACAGGAAATTGCAATCGGCGCCGCCCAGGTTGTCGCGGTCGGCGCGATGCAAACCATCACGGTGGGCGCCAACCAGTCGACCGACGTGGGCGCCAATCAGTCGACCAACGTGGCGGCAAACCAGTCGAATCAGCGTCGGCGGCGCGCTGTCGACCAGTGTCGGCAAGGCGGAGTCGCGCAGCGTCGGGGAAGGCCGTTCAACGTCGGTGGGCAAGGACGACGCACTGAAGGTCGGCAAGAACCTGGTGATCGACGCCGGCGACTCGGTCTCCATCAAGACCGGCTCGGCCAGCATCACGATGAAGAAGGACGGCACGATCGTGATCAAGGGCAAGGACATCACGATCGAGGGCAGCGGCAAGATCAACGTCAAGGCGTCGAGCGATATCGTGATGAAGGGCTCCAAGATCTTGCAGAACTGAAAGCAAGCAGGGCGGACGCGCCGGCTGGAGGAGGAGTTTCATGTCAGGCAGAGATCAGATTGAGGCACTGCCCGTTGAGGCAGATGCACCGGGCGAGACCGATGGCGCCGCCTTGCTGCGGTCGCTCGTCGAAAGTCCGGTCAGGACTCAGGCGACGTCCGCTCACGAAACGTCACTTACGGGCGTCGTCATTGGTGAACTGCTCGCGATCACCGACGATGGCACGACACCGCTCGTAATCTTTCCGGGTCAGTCCGGTACGTCCGCGCTTCGCGCGAAGACAGTCGTCGATTTGCACGGCGCGCACATCGGCAAGTGCGTGGTGCTGATGTTCGAATCAGGGAATCCGCCAGCGTCCCATCGTCATGGGCGTGCTGCGCGGGTCCGCCGGCTGGCCCCTCGATGAACAACCCGGTCAGGTGGAAGTCGACGCGGATGGCGAAAGGCTGCTCGTAAGCGCCAAGGAGCAGCTCGTCCTGCGCTGCGGCAAGGCCAGCATCACGCTGACCAAGGCCGGCAAGGTGCTGATCGAGGGCTCGTATCTGCTCAGTCGCGATCGACCGGCGTGAATCGCATCAAGGGCGGGTCGGTGCAGCTGAACTGAGTCTGGCTCATGTGGGTCGTCGACAACGCCACGCCCTACACCGCGGACCGTAGCTGGGTGCAGGACAAGGATTCGAACAAGATCTGGCTGGTGGCAGTGAAGGCGACTTTCGATCTGCTGGCCGACGGCAGCACGCTCCTTGCAGACGAGCAGCAACCGGTGCTGCGGATGAGCGAGCCGCGCGGCGAGGAGGGTAAGAGCAGCCTGCGCTACGAATCCGACTTGTTGGGCGTCAAGCCAAGTACTGATGTGCTCGTTAACGGCAGCGCCTGGGCGCCGCACGGTCGACGTTGTAGTTCAACCGACGTGCTGCTGCGCGTCGGGCCTATCACCAAGTTCGCTACGGGTATTTGGCGAGCGCGGTGGGAGCGCGGCATCGTTGGTCGTCCGACGATCTCCGAGCCCGAGCCCTTCGAGTCCATGCCGATTGTGTTCGAACGCGCGTACGGTGGCTGGGATCGGTGGGCGCTACTGACCCGGCGGGACACCGCATGGAGGCACGCAACCCGATTGGCACGGGCTTTGCCACGCGCGCCGCGCATGCCATTGGGCAGGCCCTCCCAAACGTGGAAGATGCCGGCACCTGATCTCGGCGTGGGTGACCGACCCGCGCCCGCAGGCTTGTCATGCGGTTCGTGCGACTGGTCGCCCCGGCGGGAATCGCCGGCACCTATGACAGGCAGTGGCAGGCCCGGCGGGCGCCGCTTTGGGCGCTGGATTTGGATGCGCGCTACCACCAGTGCGCACCAAGCGATCAACAGGTGCCGGAGCGCCTGCACGGCGGCGAGACCGTCGAATTCCGGAGGACGCGCCTTGCGTCTGGAGCCAAATACAAATGGTGCGCCCAATGTCATTGCCGGTTCGCCATTGAATGTTATCGCCAGCGGAGTGTACGGCGCGACCATCGCTGGAGGGCAGTTCAACACGATTCTAACAAACGCCGGTTACGCCGTTGTCGGAGGCGGCACAAACAATGTAATTCAAAGCGGCTTCGCTTCGACCATCAGCGGCGGTGACCGGAATATTGCCAACGGTGATTATGGAACAGTGGCCGGTGGATTCGGGAATTCTTCGAGCGGTCTTGAAAGTGCCATAGCTGGCGGACAGTTTAACAGCGCTTCGAGCGACAGCACATTCGTGGGCGGCGGGTTTCAAAATTCCGCCAGTGGCCTCTCATCCACGATCAGCGGGGGAACTCAGAACAATGCGAGCGGCTATTACGGCAGCATTGGCGGCGGCTATCAAAATCAGACCGCAGGCAATTTCCTCGGCGGAGCGACGGTAGCAGGAGGCTGGCTTAATCACGCGAGCATTGACATGGCAACAATCGCCGGCGGCTACAACAATATCGCCAGCGCATACGGCTCAACCATCGGTGGCGGCGGCTATGACGGAAGCACAACTGCGGGGAATCGCGCGAATGGTAATGCATCCGCAGTCGGCGGCGGTTTGGGCAATCAGGCCACTAACAATTACGCAACGATCGGCGGCGGCAACGCCAACATTGCCGGCGGCCTGAACTCGACTGTCGCGGGCGGCCTTCAGAACGTCGCAAGCGGCAGTTCGTCCACTGTCTCCGGTGGTCACAACAACACCGCCAGCGGACGCGACGCCATCGTAGCCGGCGGCAACGGCACCACGGCAAGCGGGGATTACTCGTTTGCTGCGGGAAGCGGCGCTCAAGCGGCGCATCAAGGCGCATTCGTCTGGGCCGATTCGGTCGGCAGCACTTATTCCTCTGAACGGGCGAACCAGGTCAAAGTCCGCGCGGCGGGGGGCATGATTCTCGATGTTTCCAGCAGTTCCGGACTGAATCCCGCCGCGTTTCGAGTCAATTCCACTTCCGCCAACGGCGTCGGGATTTTCGTGGCGCAAACCAGCAGCGATGCCACTGCCGTGTTCACCGCGGCAGGCACTGGCGACATCATCAAGGGATTCAATGCCGATAATTTCGGCAACCCCGTATTCGAGGTCATCAACAGCGGCGCGACCTATGCCACTTCGTTCAACAGCACCAGCGATCGCAACGCAAAGGAGAATTTCGCCGCCGTCAGCGCCGCGGACATTCTGGACAAGGTCGCTTTGCTGCCCATCACCGAATGGAACTTCAAGACAGCTTCCGCGGACGAGAAACACGTCGGCCCGATGGCGCAGGATTTTCACGCTGCGTTCGGATTGAACGGCGGAGATGACAAACACATTTCCGTGGTGGATGAGGGCGGTGTGGCGCTGGCGGCGATTCAAGGACTGAACCAGAAGTTAGAAATGAGAAGTGACAAGGCAGGCGAGCGAATCCAGAAACTCGAAGCCGAGAACGCGCAGTTGAAGGCGCGCCTGGACAAACTCGAGCAGCTCATGCTGAAGAGGGAATCAAATTGAAAGGACGGCACATGAAATCAAAACTCGGATTCAGAGGGCTCACAATGCTACTTCTCGCGATCTGCCTCGATGCGCTGGCGCAAAGCTACTCGATTGACTGGTTCAAAATCGCCGGTGGCGGCGGCACCAGCACCGGCGGCATCTATTCCGTCAGCGGCACGATTGGCCAGCACGACGCCGGCGGCCCAATGACCGGCGGCAATTACTCGCTCACTGGCGGATTCTGGAGCTTGCTCTCGGTGGTGCAAACTCCGGGTTCGCCCACGCTGAAAATCTTTTTGACGACAACAAACACAGCAGTCGTTTACTGGCCCTCGCCGTCCACCGGTTTCGTTGTGCAGCAGAACACAACTGTTGGCGGCACGAATTGGACCGGCGTTCCGGAAACGGTGAACGACAATGGCACGAACAGGTTCATCATCGTCAATCCACCTGCGGGACACCGGTTTTACCGGCTGATCAAATGAATGCGCCAAACCATGATGGGCGGTAATCTTTAAACAAATTGCGGAAACGCTTTCTCCGGATCGACGCCCAGATCCTTGATGGCCTGCGCCACGACCGCTCGCTCGATCTGGCCTTTCTCCGCCAGCGCGTAGAGCGTCGCAATGACGACGGATTCGGCATCCACTTCGAAGAACCTTCGCAGCCGCGGCGCGCGTGTCGCTGCGGCCAAAACCATCCGTGCCCAGCGTCATCAACCCGCCCGGCACCCACGGCGCGACTTGGTCGGGAACCATGCGCATGTTGTCCGACACGGCAACGAACACGCCCTTTTCCTTTCGCCAGCAAAGTTTCGATGTAGGACAGGCGCCGCGGTTCGGTGGGATGAAGCATGTTCCAGCGTTGGCACTTGATCGCTTCGTTGCGCAGCCGCTTGTAATTGGTCGCGCTCCACACGTCGGCCGAAACGTCGTACCGCTCCGCGAGAATCTGTTGCGCACGCAACGCCTGGTTGATGATCGGACCGCTGCCGAAAATGTGCGCCTTCACTTTCCGGCCATCGGGACCGGCTTTGAACCGGTACAAACCCTTGAAGGATTCCATCCTCCACTCCCGCGGGCATTGGCGGCATCGCGTAGTTTTCGTTGTAGAGCGTCAGGTAATAGAAAATGTCTTCGCCGTCAGCGAACATGCGCTTCATGCCGTCGGCGATGATCACGGCAACTTCGATACGCGAATGCGGGATCATAGGTGAGCAGCGTCGGAATCGTGCTCGCCAGACAGCAGGCTGTGACCGTCCTCGTGCTGCAGGCCTTCGCCGTTGAGCGTTGTCCGCCCCGCCGTCGCGCCCAGCAAAAAACCCTTGGCCCTGATGTCACCCGCGAGCCACATCAGATCGCCGATGCGCTGAAAGCCGAACATCGAATAATAAATGTAGAACGGAACCATGAGCTTGCCGTGCGTGGCGTAGCTCGTGCCCGCCGCGATGAACGACGCCATCGAGCCCGCCTCGGTGATGCCTTCCTCCAGGATCTGCCCGTCCTTCGCCTCGTGATAATAGAGCAGCGATTTGATGTCCACCGGCTCGTATAGCTGGCCCTTGGACGAGTAAATGCCAATCTCGCGGAACAACGCGTCGAGCCCGAAAGTGCGCGCTTCGTCGGGAATGATCGGCACGATGCTGGCGGCCGATCGTCTTGTTCCGCAGCAGCATGCTGAGCAGCCGCACGAACGCCATCGTCGTGGAAACTTCGAAGTGGCCCGGATCCTTTGAAGAATTCGCCGAACGCATCCAGCTTCGGCACGTCCGCGGCGGACAATCCGGCTGCGATTTGCGTTCCGGCAGAAAACCGCCCAGTTCTTTGCGCCGCTCCAGCAGATACTTCGTCTCCTCGCTGTCCGAGCGGCGGGCCGGTAGAACGGAGTCTCGGCGATCACATCGTCGCTGATGGGAATATTGAAGCGCGTCGCGGAATTCGCGAAGCTCCTTCTCGTTCAGTTTCTTTTGCTGATGCGTGATGTTGCGGCCCTCGCCGGCTTCGCCAAGGCCGTAGCCTTTGATCGTTTTCGCCAGAATCACCGTGGGCTGGCCTTTGTGCTCCACCGCCGCTTTGTATGCGGCATAAACTTTTCGCGTGTCGTGGCCGCCGCGCAGCAGCTTGCGGATCTGGTCGTCGGTCAGATGATTCACCAATTGCAGCAACTCCGGATATTTGCCGAAAAAATGTCTGCGCGTGTAGCTGCCCGGCTCGACGGAATATTTCTGGTAATCGCCGTCCACCGCTTCTTCCATGCGCTTGAGCAGCAGGCCGCTGGTGTCGCGCGCAAGCAGGTCGTCCCAATCGGATCCCCAGATCACCTTGATGACGTTCCAGCCGGCGCCGCGAAAAAGCGCTTCGAGTTCCTGAATGATTTTGCCGTTGCCGCGAACGGGGCCGTCGAGGCGCTGAAGGTTGCAGTTGATGACCCAAATCAGGTTGTCGAGGTTTTCGCGCGCGGGAAGCGTGATCGAGCCGAGTGTTTCCGGTTCATCGCATTCGCCATCACCGAGAAACGCCCAGACCTTCGGCTCTTCGCCGCCAATGATTCCGCGGGCCTTCATGTAACGATTGAAACGCGCCTGGTAGATCGAGAGAATCGGGCCGAGTCCCATCGAGACTGTCGGGAATTGCCAGAAGTTCGGCATGAGATACGGATGCGGATAGGACGGAAGCCCGCCTCCGTCGGCAAGTTCCTGCCGGAAATGCTGGAGATTGATGTTCGTCCAGCCGCCCTTCGAGAAAGGCGCGCGCATAAACGCCCGGCGTCGCGTGACCCTGAAAATAGACAAGATCGCCACGGAATTTCTCCGTGCGTCCGCGGAGAAAATGGTTGAAGGCAACTTCGTAGAGCGTGGCGCAGGAGGCGTAGGTTGAAATGTGTCCGCCCAGGCCGCTGTGCTTGCGATTGGCGTTCACCACCATCGCCATCGCGTTCCACCGGATGTAACTCTTGATGCGGCGTTCCATTTCCCAATCACCGGGGAACGGCGCCTGCTCGTGCGGCTGGAATCGTGTTGATGTATGGCGTGCTGACAGACCGCGGCGTCTCAACGCCGGACGCGCGCAAACGCTCCGTCACGTCGCTCAGGAATTGCGCGGTGCGTTCGGCGCCCTGCTGTTTGAGCGCGATTTCGAGCAGCGATTCGAGCGACGCCGAGGATCTTCTGGTCGTCGCCGTCGTGTTGCAGCGTCGCGCCGTTGCCGGTTCCGCGTGCGCGCGGCTGCGGCTGGGGTTTCTCACGTTGTTTCACGCCATTTATGATTTACGATTGATCGTTTATGATTGAGCCTCGACCGAGACGAAGCATACGTCAAAAACCGTCAATCGTAAATTCCATCCCATGAGACTCCTCGACCTGACGTTGCCGATGCCGGCGGATAATCTCGCTTGCGACGAGGCGCTGATGGAGTTGGCCGAGACGGAGGGATGCGGCGAGATTCTGCGGTTCTGGGAGCCGCGGGAGTATTTCGTCGTGATCGGCTACGCAAATCACCTCGTCACGGAGGTCAATGTGTCAACGTGCGAACAACGAGGGATTCCCATTCTGCGCCGGTGCAGCGGCGGCGGAGCGGTGCTGCAAGGACCAGGCTGTTTGAACTATTCGCTGATATTGAAAGGTGTCGGTCCGCTGGCAAACATCACGTCGGCAAACCAGTTCATCATGGAGAAAAATCGGACGGCGATCGAAGCCGTCTTCAACTCGAAACCCGAAAAACGAACCTTCCCAATCGAAATTCGCGGCCATACGGACTTGACGATTTGCCCTGCGCTGGCCGCCACTCGTCATCCGCTGAAGTTTTCCGGTAACGCCCAGCGGCGGAGAAAACGCTTTCTGCTTTTTCACGGAACTTTCCTGATCGATTTCGACCTGCGCCTGATGGCTGAACTGCTTCGGCAACCTTCGCGCCAGCCGGATTACCGGCGGAATCGCGCGCATGAGGATTTTCTGGTTAACTTGCGCGTCCCGGCCGACGCGGTGAAAAGCGCGTTGAGCAAAGAGTGGGGCGCGGTCGAAACTCTGAATCTTTCTCCGCAGGAAACGATTGCGTCACTGGTGCGTGACAAATACGCGACAACTGAGTGGAATTTCAAATTTTGACCGAACGGAACTTGCGTTGCACTGTCAGTTGAATTGAAGCTCAATCGAGCGTAAGAAGAAGAGGCGGGAATGGCTCCTGCTTTTCTGAAAGTCGTGCGGCATTGGGGCATGGAAACCAGCGCCGCTTGTCAGAAATTGACCAGATTGAATAATTGTGACCTGAAAACCAGAATATGAAACTTGTTAGAGGATTGAAAAATTCGAATCGAAAGAAAAACGCTGCACCCGCAGCACCAGAAGAGGCAACTACCAAAACGCGGACTGCTTTCTCAGCGGCCAAGCCCGCCAACACCCACGGTGCGACGAGCAAAAGCGTAACGATCGAAGCAAAGATAGACGTCGGCTTTGGCAATACGCTGTATCTCCGGGGTGAAGGTCAGGGGTTGAGCTGGAATCAGGGCATACCGCTTACTTGCGTGGACAGCTCGACTTGGAAGTGGTCGGGCGAGGCGGCAGACAAACTGAAATTCAAACTGTTGCTGAACGATTCGGTTTGGTCCAAAGGCGAGGACTTGATTGCGGCGCCCGGCGACCGGCTCGAAATCTCTCCGTCGTTCTAACAGCGCGACCAGATCTGTTCCATTAATCACAAGGCGGTGCAAACCGCCTTGCGACCGATCACTGTACCTGGAGCCTGGCTCCAGGGGAATTGAATCTGCCTGCTCGACACAGGTCAGCGGCAGGTGTCTGCACTTCCGCAGGATTATGAAAATCTGCGGGTATCCGCGACGGTGCCACGTCCGAGGGGTTCAGCAAGCGAACGAGCGACTGCCGAATATTAAAATCTTCGTGGAGGTTCTGCTCCGGTTATTATCGTTGGATTTGGTGCTGGAAGCCGTTCTCCGTACGGCGATGTTCATCGCCAGCTATTCACGCACGCGTCGGCGGTCTTCGTGACGATTGCGGTCCTTCCCTCCGCATTGACTCTCGCCAAGGCCAGCCGCTTTGGTTAGCTTGAGCAGCGATATGAATTCACCGGCCAGGACGTGGATTACCGATTGGCTTGAAGGGCTTGGTCAGATAACCCTGCTGGCGAAGGAGGCGCTGGGTTCCCTCTTCCGGCTCAAGGTCGCGTGGCGCGATTTGTTTTACCAAATCTATTTCATGGGCTCGAAGTCGCAGTCCGTGGTGCTCATCACCGGCGCCTTCACGGGCATGGTGCTTGGCGCGCAAACGTACATTCAGTTCCACAAGGTCAGAATGGACACCGCCACGCTTGCGGTCGTAAGCGTTGCGATGTGCAGCCAGCTTGGCCCGGTGCTCACGGGCTTAATGGTCGCGGGACGCGTCGGGGCAGCCATCGCCGCTGAAATCGGCACGATGCGGGTGACGGAACAGATTGATGCGTTGCGCACGCTGGCCACGCATCCCGTGGACTACCTGGTTGTCCCACGCCTGCTGGCCGGTCTCATCTCGCTGCCAGTTCTGAATGCGGGAGGAATCGCCATTGGCATTGGCGCGGGATACTTCGTCGGCGTTTACATGCATGGAATCGATCCGACGTATTCCTGGGCCAACATGGTCCGGTTCACGGACTGGTCGGATGTGGCCGTGGGCACGGTCAAGGCAACCTGCTTCGGGGGCATCGTCGCGCTGGTTGGCTGCTACAAAGGAATGTACTGTGGCGAAGGCGCCGAAGGCGTCGGGCGCGCGACGACTGAATCAGTCGTCTATTCGTCCATCACCATTCTGATATCGAACTTCTTTCTGACGCTGCTTTTGAGCGCGCTCTTTGGCCGGCTATGATCGAAGTTCGCGACCTGAAGAAAAGCTTCGGCACTCAAGTCGTCCTCGATGGCGTGAACCTTCGCATTCAGAACGGGCGAATCGGTCGTCATCATCGGCCGCAGCGGCGGTGGCAAGAGCGTTTTGCTCAAGCACCTCATCGGGCTGCTTAAACCCGACGCGGGCGAGGTGTTCATTGACGGCGAAGACATCGTGCCGATGGACGAGCGGGAACTGCTGCGCGTGCGCAGCAAATTCGGAATGTTGTTTCAGGGCGCGGCGTTGTTTGATTCCATGACCGTGGCGGAGAACGTCGGTTTTGCGTTCCGCCGCCATCACACGGCTTCTCGCCGAGGAAATTCGCCAGCGCGTGGCCGCTGCGCTGGAGGTGGTGGATTTGCCCGGCACGGAGAACAAAAAGCCCGCCGAGCTTTCCGGCGGCATGCAGAAACGCGTGGGCCTGGCGCGCGCCATCGTGTATCAGCCGCAGATCGTTTTGTACGACGAGCCGACCACCGGGCTTGACCCCATCGTCGCCGACAGCATTGACCAGCTTATTTTGAGAGTGCGCGATCAGTTCAAAGTCACTAGCGTGGTCGTCACGCACGACATGCGCAGCGCCCGGCGGGTGGGTCAGCGGATACTTATGTTGCACGAGAGGAAAATCTACGCCGCCGGAACGCCGGACGACATTTTCAACTCGAAGGACCCGGTGGTGCGCCAGTTTGTCGAAGGCGTATCGGATCCGAAACAGCACGAATTTTGATATGGACAAGAAACGACTTGAATGGAAGGTCGGGTTGTTCGTCTTCATCGGGCTGGTGTTGCTCGGCGCGTTGATGCTGCAATTCAGTAAGGGCGCGGGGACGTTGTTCCGGAAAACGTACGTGCTGCGGCTCCATGCTGATAATCTTGGGAGCGGTTTGAAGAAGCGCGCCTATGTCCTCATGTCCGGCGTTCAGGTGGGAAACGTATCCGACATCAAACTTTCCCCGGACGGCAAGAGAGTGACGATATTTCTGAAAATATACCACGATTACGTCGTTCACAGCGACGCGGAATTCCGCATCGAACAATCTGGCTTTCTTGGCGACCAATACGTTGCAATTGTGCCGCAGGAAAACGCCGGCCCCATTCTGACCGACAACGCTTCGGTGGATTGTCAGCCGCCTTTGAACCTGCAAGAGGTCGCCCGCTCGGCAGGCGGTTTCATCAAGCGGGTTGATGAAACCGTGAAGCAACTCAATGATATCGTCGCGGACGTGCGGCGCCTCGTCCTGAATCAGGAAACGCTCACCAATGCTGCAGCCACGGTGCGGAACCTGCGCGAGGCGTCGGAGCGCGCCGTCACTGCGGTCAATGAAGTTGAAATGCTCCTTGCGACGAACGCTCCGGCCATCTCGCAGTCGTCCAGCAACATTTCCGTGTTCTCCACCCAACTCAATGAGTTTGCCGACTCGCTGAAAGGAATCGTCGCCACCAACCGCGAATCTGTATCCGCGGCGGTCAAAAACTTCGAATCCTCCACGGCCGTGCTCAAGAGCATGATTGACGACGTGAACGCGGGCAAAGGGCCAGCCGGCGCACTGCTGCGGAATGAACAAATCGCTGCCGATCTCACCGCCATCGCGAGCAATCTCTCCATCACCACAAGCAATCTGAATCGCTCAGGTCTCTGGGGCATCATGTGGGCAAAGAAACAGCCGCGCGCCAACCGCCTGAGACGAAGCTGGAGGCGCCGAAAGATCCCTTCAAGTAACCTATGGCTCTTTGGGTCATCCGAATCCTCTTCCTTGGCCTGTGCACCACCGCCGGCTACGCCGTGAGCCAGGTAAGGCCTGAATTCGTCACCCACCACTGGACTGGGCATTGTTATCGGTTTTGGCTTTGGCTGGCTGATGATTGCGGTTGACGAGATGGTGAAAGGTTTTTCGCTACGCGCCTTTTCCGCGACAACATTCGGCCTGCTGCTGGGAATCCTCGTCGCGCAACTAATTGATCGCTCCGGATTGTTTGAGGGCGCGGAGGAAAAAGTGCGATGGCTCGTCCGCCTCGGGCTTTTCCTGAGTTTCGGTTACATCGGAATCATTCTCGCGATGCGCAGCAACAAAGAGGATTTCTCGCTCATCATCCCCTACGTTCGTTTCGCTCCGCAGAACCGGCCGGACAATCTCCTGCTGCTCGATACCAGCGTCATTATTGACGGGCGCATTGCTGACCTCATTGAAGCGCGATTTCTCGAAGGCATCATCGTCGTGCCGCGGTTCGTGCTCCGCGAGCTTCAGCAGGTGGCGGATTCCAACGATCCCATCAAACGCGCGCGCGGTCGCCGCGGTCTTGAGATGCTTAACCGCATTCAGCGCAACACGCGCAACGAAGTCAAAATCCACGACGGCGATTTTCCGGAGGAAAAGGAAGTGGACGCGAAGCTCGTCCGGTTGGCGCGCAACTTGAACGCCAAGCTTTTCACGAACGACTACAACCTCGGCAAAATTGCCGAACTTCAGTCCGTCAACTTCGTCAACATGCACGAACTCGCGAAATCCATGCGGACTGTTTTGTTGCCTGGCGAAGTCCTCAGTCTGCGCATTGTTCGAGAGGGACGCGACAAGGGACAAGGCGTGGGCTATCTTCCCGGACGGAACCATGGTGGTCGTGAACAACGGACAAAGCGCAGTCGGACAGCAGGTGGACGCGCAGGTGCAAAGCACATTGCAGACGGGCGCGGGCGTGATCGTCTTCGCCGATTTGCGCAGCGCGCCGGTTTCCCACGCCGAAACGGCGTCCCCAACAGCATGAGACTGGTCACCGTATTCAAAGGATGGACGGCTGCGGAGGCCGAATTGGTCCGCGCGCGGCTCGACGCCGCGCAATTTCATCCGGTCATAGCGAACGAGAATTCGGGCCTGGAAATGTTCGGCGGACTGGGAGGCGGAAAAGGCGCGGTGCTGGTCCAGGTCCCGGAAGAGGAAGCCGAGGATGCTCGCGATCTTCTGTCCGCTGGCGATGTTCCGTCTGCCGAAGCAGAGTGATGACGAAGCAGCATCGCAACCCGCGTGTTCCGATGAAGTCCCCAAGAACCAAGCAACTCTCTCAACTCAGGAAGATTCTCCCTCCAGGCGAAGTCTTTTTTGAGGATTCCGTTCTTGAAAAGTATTCGGGCGACAAATGGTTCGCCGCGCACAGACCCGATGCCGTGTCGCTGCCGCGCGGCACCGCCTCCGTTTCCGCCATCTTGCGTTTTGCCAATCGCCACAACATTCCCGTTACGCCACGCGGTGCGGGCCACGGCTACGTCGGCGGATGCGTGCCGGTGCGCGGAGGAATCGTCCTCTCGCTGGAGCGCATGAACCGCATCAGGGAGATCAACCCGGACGATTTCGTGGCGGTGGTTCAGGCCGGCGTCGTTACGGAAGAATTGCAGGAGGAGGTCGAAAAGCTCGGATTGTTTTATCCGCCGGACCCAGCCAGCCGCAGCGAAAGTTTTATCGGTGGGAACATTGCCACGAACGCCGGCGGGCCGCGCTGCCTGAAGTACGGCGTGACGCGCGATTACGTGCTCGGATTGGAGATCGTGCTCGCATCAGGCGCGGTCGTGCGTGTCGGAGGGCGGACGCACAAGAACAAGACCGGTTTCGATTTCGCGCACTTCTTCCCCGGCTCCGAGGGCATGCTCGCAGTGACCACCGAAGCGACGCTGAAACTGCTTCCGCTGCCGGCGTATCGCGCCAGCCTGGCGATTGGATTTGGATCGATGCGTGATGCGGCGAGGACGATTCGCGCGATCTTCGACGCACGTTTCCTTCCGTGCGCTCTGGAAGTCGCGGATGCTTTCACGCTTGCGGCGGCGTACAATCGAACTCGAAGCGAACGCTTGCGCGGCTGCCGCGCGCATTTGATTGTCGAGCTGGACGGGCACAAGAAATCTGTGCAACAGGAGGTTCGTGATCTGGAGCGCATCGTCCGGCGGCAGCGGCCATTGTTCATCGAGCGCGGGTTGGGAAGCCGCGAGTGCGAAAAGATTTGGGCAGTTCGCCGCGAGTTTTCCTATTCCCTGCGCGACACGGGACTGACGAAGCTGAATGAGGACATCGTTGTTCCGCGAGGCCGGCTCGAGGACCTATTTCGCTTCGCGGTTCAACTTCAGAAGAAGTATTCGTTGCCGATCGCGTGTTTTGGTCACGCGGGCGACGGCAACATCCACACGAACGTTATGGTGGACTACAGGCAACGCGGCGCGGACCGCCGCGCGGATGCGGCGCTTGACGCCCTCTTTCGCCAGGTAATCCAATGGGGCGGTTCGATTACCGGGGAACACGGCATCGGACTCGCCAAGAAAGCGTGGTGGCCGCTGGCTGTCTCAAAGGAGGCTCGCGACCTTCACCGTGCGGTGAAGAACGCTCTTGATCCGCGGGGCATTTTGAATCCGGGAAAGTTCATCTGAATCGCCTGGTTGGAATTGTTGGGTGACAATTCCTCCGGCTGGTTTCGATTTCGGCGCTGGAAAGATTCGCTTGTCAATGGCCCACGAGTTTTTCCAGTTCCGGCGGCACGCGATCGCGCGGCAGCGGTTGCCACGGATATTTGTCAGTGCTGACGTCGCCAAACCAGAGGCGGCCGGAATGGCGCCAGGCGTCGAGCACCACGCCTTCCGCAAACGGTTGCCGGTGCGCGGTCACGACAATGCAGTTGTGCTCGTGCTTCGTGTCCATGCGCGCCACCGCCAGGTGGAGTTCGAGCGACCGCAAGCCAAGCTCGTGCAGCCGCGGATACAGGCCGTTTGCCCAGTCGTAACAGAGGCCACGATCGCGCCGGCCCATGTTGACCAGATAGTTGCCCAGCCACGCCGGCCGCACGGCGCGATACTCCTGAGCCAGGACCGCAGACTGTTCGACCGCAGCTTCGGCCAGACGCGTGGCCTCATCGGCGTCCACCCGGCTGTCGAGTTGCAGCAACCGGTCTCTCAGAGCGGCAGCTCTGGACTTGCGTCCAATGCCCGTTCACCGGGCTGCTGGCGCAACCCGTCAGAGAGAAGACAGCGACACAGCATACGCCGCCGGCAGGCCAAGCCGCGGATTTGTCGTGGAGAGCCAGGCGGGTGGATTCTATCGGGAATTGTTGCGCGAACTCTTCACACCGTCACGATGCCGTGCTTGATGGCGAAGTGAATCAACTCGGCGCTGTTCTGGATGTGCAGCGATTCCATCATCTGGTATTTGTGGAACTCCACGGTGCGGGCGGAAATGCCGAGCGTCGCGGCGATCTCCTTGGCGGAACGTCCTTCGGCGAAGAGTTGGAGAATCTCCCGCTGCCGCGGGGTGAGCGTGGCGACGGGATCCGCCGGCTTTGGGCGGATCATGCCGCATCGAGTCGAAGACTTCGCCGGCCAGCGCCGGAGTGATGAACGTTTTTCCGTCCAGGGCCGCGCGGATGGCCATCACCAGTTCCGCGGGGGCTGAATGTTTCAGGACGAAACCCGAAGCGCCGGCTTCGAGCGCGCGCCGCGCGTAGGCCACGTCGTGATGCATGGTGAGGAACACCACTTTGACGGACGGATTGTCTTTCTTCAATTGGACCAGAGCATCAATGCCGTTGAGGTGCGGCATGGTGATGTCGGCCACGATGACATCGGGCCGGAGTTTCTTCGCGGCCTCGACCATGGCGCGGCCATCCTCGACGACGCCGACGAGTTCGAATTCGGCGGTGAGCAGGCTCTTCAATCCTTCGGCCACCATGCGGTGGTCGTCGGCCAGCAAGACGCGCGGACGTTTCATGATTTCAAAGCCTCCTTCAGCGGCACCCAGGCCACGATGGTCGTGCCGTGGCCGGGCTCGCTTTCAATGTCCAGTTCGCCGTCCACGAGATCGACGCGTTCTTTCATGCTCGCGAGGCCCAGACTGGCGTGTTCACGGATTTGCGCGGGATTGAAGCCGATGCCGTCGTCATGCACGGACAATTGCAGCCCGCCATCCATTCCGGCCAAGGAAACTTCCACGGCGTGGGCATGGGCGTGACGAGCCACATTGCGCAGCGACTCCTGGCCAATTCGGAACAGACAGAGCGCCACCTCGCGAGGAATTTCGCGGGGAACCTCGCGCGATTTGACATTCACGGGAATGGACTCGCGCCGGGAGAAACGGTCGCACTCGGCGCGGAGTGCTTCGACCAGGCCCAAGTTCATCGAGGATGGAAGGATGGAGGCGATACGCGAGACTGTGCACGTCTTCGCTCAAGCGCACCAGTTCCTCGCGCATCCTTCGCCACGTGCCGCTGTCGGGAGCGGTCGGCACACCGCGCTCGGCCTGCGCGGCGTCAATGGCGAGGCGCGCAAGGCGTTGCGTCAGGTCGTCGTGCAACTCGCGGGCGAGATGTCTCCGCTCGTCTTCGTGGGCGGTGATCAGCCGTTGGCTCAAGCTGCGTGATTCCTGCTCGGCGGTTAATCGCCGCGTGCGTTCCCGTACCAGAAAGCTTGTCGGCCCGTTGGCGTTCCATCCCATTTTCCGCGGCGCGTCGGCGCCGGTCGCGACATCGCGCGCCACACCAGAGCCGCGATGAAGACGGCCAGCGCGAGTTCGATGAGCAGCCGGAACCAGTGCGTCTGCCAATCGACCGGGAGCAGGGCGAAATTCAGTGAGGTGGCGCGCGGGTTCAAGGCCCTGTTGCGTGAGCCGCGTGGGTAAACCTCTTCTATACCGTCACGAAATGAAAGGCGGCTCAATCGTCCGATATTAGAGACGGCGATTTTCATCCAGCCTCGGAAAACTGGCGCAACACGAGCATAATGACACGAACAGACTGAAAGGAAAGCCAAAAGGCCGGGCTAATAATTGCTTTCGTGTAACCAGGCGCAGGTTTGTGTGGGCCTTCAAGGCTCGTAATCTTTCAGCGGCAAATCTCGTATTGTTACGAGTTCTCAGTTCGCCTTTGGTCCTTCAAGATTGGCGCAGTGTTCGACATCCGTTTTCAGCACCGAATGCCGGCGTGACGGATCGAAAGAACCTCGTGTGCAAACCAACCGTAAAATGTGTGCTGCTCGCCGACCGTCATCACGGACTGACCGAGGGCATCCGAGGATTGCTCGAAACAGCCTTCGACGCGGTCATCATGGTCGCCGACGCCAATTCACTCTTCGAGGGTGCCGAGCGGCTTCAGCCGGCGCTCGCAGTGGTGGAGCTTTCACTTCCCGGCAACGGTGGCCTCAAGGTTCTGCACACACTGCAGTCCCGCTGCCCGGGATTGAAAATAATCGTACTCAGTATGCACGACGAGCCAACGGTCGTCCGTTCGCTGTTGGAGGCGGGGCGAACGGCTACGTGCTCAAGAAGTCCATTGGGACGGATCTGCTCTACCGCCGTGGAGGCCGTGCTGGCGGGCAACACTTACGTGTCGCCGGCAGTGCGCGCTGAATCGAACTGCCCGGAGGCACCTCGTGAACGTCACCTGGCCGTTGATACCGATCTTCTTCGTTGTCGGACGCGGAAGCCACGTGACCAGTAAAGCAGTGCCAGTCAAATTCGCACTGAGTCAGACGCCGCGATTCTTCGGCAAGAACGAGATCACCAGAAATTGACCAACCCTAACGTAACGAGAGGCAACACAACCAAAAGAAAGACAATGAAAAGCAAAACCATCACCCGGCTCGGTTTCCAGGCGACGAGCGCAATCGG
>CAWDEO010000008.1:0-20488 GCA_963801405.1 uncultured beta proteobacterium
TATATCGCGCGGCATGGTTTTCGTTGAGCTCGCACCCATTGCCTGTTTCCGTGAGGAACACTTGACCGACGAGGCCTTCACGGCGTTACAACACTTTCTGTTCGTGTCGCCGACCGCGGGAGAGGTGATTCGCGGCACACACGGGCTGCGTAAATTGCGCTGGACCGCGCAAGGACGCGGAAAGCGAGGCGGCGCGAGGGTGATTTACTAGTTGCATGCTTCCGTAGTCGCGTCTACCTGATCGTCGGCTATCTCAAGAGCACGAGCGAGGATCTGACTCCACAACAGCTGAAGGCGCTTGGCTCATTAATGAAGAAGATTGCAGATGGATAAGCAACGCTTCGATCAATTGGCGCGTGTTGTGCGCAAGATGAAGCGCCACCTCAGCGCAAAGACCGGTTCCGGAGCTTGCGTGCATCGGCTTGATGAACCGGATGTTCGTTCGATCCGTGAAGCGGCCAAGATCAGTCAGGCCCCGTTCGCGAAGCTGATTGGCGTCAATCTTCGTACATTGCAGAACTGGGAGCAGCAGCGGACGCGGCCGTCCGGGCCCGCGCGGTCCTTGCTCAAGATTGTGGCGTCGGATCCGAAGTCGGCTCTCGAGGCTCTCCACCAGTGACCTGACAGGCTCAAGTCGGCCGGGAGCCGACGTTGGCGAGGCGCGGCCACATCGCGCGATAGCAGTCACAATATCAAGCATGAACCTGACCACTATCGAAGCCAAACCCTTCGTCCCGGCAAGCGACTTCGAGCGAGCAAAGCAGTTTTACTCAGCGGTCGGCTTCGAGATCCCATGGTCCTCCGAGGATCTGGCTTATGTACGCCATGGCCAGACTGCCTTTCTGCTGCAGGCCTTTGATCAGCCGACCTTCATCCGGAACTTCCAGATGCACCTTCTCATTGAGAACGCCGACGATTGGCACGCACATCTGAAGGCGATTGGTATTGAGGAGCGGTTCGGGGTGCGGATGGGTTCGCCAGAACATCAGTCATGGGCCATGCGCGACTTCACGCTATTCGATCCGAGTGGCGTGCTATGGCGTATTGCCCAGAACCTTCCGCGGTCCGGCGGATAGCCCGCTCCGGTGTGGTTCGGCTAATTGCGGTCATTCCCGATGATCGTCAGAGTTGCCCGTTCGCGGACCTCGATACATTACGGGCGACTCAGCGCATTGCGCTCATCGAAGCCGCGCATCCTCGGCACCCTACGACTGCTCCTGCCAGGTGCGCGACCGCGCTTCGCGGCTGAATTGGCCAACGCAAGAAGGTACGAAATGACAGTTGAACGTGGCGTCGCAGACACGCGGACGGGTCGCGCGCGCAATGACTGGCGCGGACGCGATCGAAATCAAGGCGACGATCCCTGATCGCCAGATCAAGGCAGCGCTCGAGCGCTACGGGCTCACGCCGAACAACGACGAAGAGCGCTACATCTATTTTTTCGACTCGCCGGCACTCGAGCTCCACGAGGCCGGGATCATTGTGCGCGCCCGGCGCACCGTCGGGGCTGTCCACGACAGCACAGTCAAGTTTCGACCCGTTGACCCCGCGTCAGTCAGTAAAGAGTGGCGCAAGTATCGCGACTTCAAGATCGAAGCCGACGCGAGCGAGAAAGGGCTCGTCAAGTCGGCGTCGTTCTCGATGCCCGTCGAGAAGGGCCTGATCAAGTCCGTCGCGACTGGCAAGCAGCCTGTTCGAGACCTGATCACGCGCGAACAGCGGGCGTTCATCGAGAAGACGGCCAATCGCAAGATCGACTTCGACCGACTTGTAGTGCTCGGTCCGCTGCGCGCGCACCGGTGGCAGTTCGATGATCCGGCGTGCCCGTGGACGATAACGGGAGAACTGTGGATACGAGAGGACGGACAACGGATGCTGGAAGCGTCGATCAAGGCGCCGGCCGTGCAGGCCGCAGTGGCGACCGCAGGCTTCATGGCTTTCCTTGCAGAGGTCGGCGCCGATAGAGACAACGAGCAGCAGACCAAGACGCGCTGGGCACTGTCGTACTACGCCGGCAAGCCTGCGCCCGCGCCCCGCCGCGGGGCGGCGGCGACGACTCGATCCAAGGCTGCCGGTGCGAAGACGGCCGCTAGGTCCACGACCCGTCCCACCAAGACGAAGCGATAGAGACCTTCCTTGAATGGAACGAAGTCATGGCCGCCAGCAGGCCGTTGCAGCATTGGACCGCCCCCGGCCGAAACCGGCCAGTCTGACTAGCGATCTGGCCGCCTCGAAGGCAGCCACTCCGGCTGCGGGAACTGACGTGAGGCGCGGATAAGGCGCGGCAGCCAGTCGCCGTCCCGTCGATGCACCACATACGGCCGGCGTCCGCTCCACTCGACCACGAGCAGGCGTGGGCCCGCGGCGGGCCACACTTCGAGTGTCACGAGTCGTTCCGCATCACGCTGGCCGGCTTCACGTGCCGGAGCGCGCGAAACGACCACCTGCAGATCGGCGAGCTGGTAGAACCGTCCGTCGACGGTGTCCTCGACGTCCCGGAATGCCGTCTCGACGATGGGCCAAAGCGACAGCGCAAGCAGTTCCAGCAGACCGTCAGTCGAATCGCCAGGTGGGCGCGCCGCGGGCGGCGGAGCAGCGGTCGAGCGCGCGCGCTGCGATCCGCTGAGCGCTCGTCCCGTGATGCCTTTGGCGGCTTCGACGTTGATCGCACTGGGGCAAGCCCTTTCGAACTGACTTCGTCGGTGTGGTGAGCGGCGGAGGGTCGACAGCCGGACTATCAGCGATTCGCCAGACGCTTGCACATCATCCGTTGGGGTGGCTACGGAAGGCGCAGTGGTCCTCGTTGGAGTGCGGCCATCACCTGCCATTCCACGGGGCCCCAATTTGCCGGAAAGCGGAGTCGATCTGACGCGAAACAGCAGGACGTAGATCGACTTGAACAGCGTCCAGCTCAGAGCATTTCCCAGATGAATCGCACCGTCCGTTTCTTCGGTGCGACTTCTTTGGGAGCACCCGGCGCCGTGGCCGAATCCGACTGAGACACCGTGACCTGTGGAACTGCAGCGGCCGCCCTTCGCTTGGCGCGTAGGTGGACTGCCTTGGATGCCGGCCGTTCACGCTCGATCAGCAACGCCCATTCCGTCATGTCGGCGAACTCGAGCCGGCGGCCGTCGCTGGTCAATACCCGCCCGCCGCTGCCGAAGAGTTGCACGGTGGTGCCGCCGCCGAAGACCCGGCACGCCTGTTTGCGCAGCTGCGCGGGCACGAGGGGTGTCGCATTCGACGGTGGAGTGCGAAGTGACTTTCTTCATCAGCGCCGCAAACGATCCGTTGGGGAACAGCGGAAAGTTTGGGCGAACGCAGCCGCGCCGGCCAATGAATTCCGGCCGTACCAGGCATGCACCAGGTGCATGCCGCCGCGCCGGACTCAGCCTAGCTTTGACGTCTTGCCAGCCGGACAACCCCGTCCCGGATCCAGCGATGGCCTGCGTCACGCTGTCGGCTGCCGTGCCATACGAGGTGGCTCTTGAGCGGCGCCGCGCGAAACGGCAGAGGCAGCAACTTCAGTCCGAGCAGATTGACCCAGGGCTCCGCCACGCGCCGGTTACACACCGCGATGAGCGCGGTGCCGGCCACGACGATCGGAAGCTCCGGCGGCTCGCGCACCTCGACGGCGACGTGCAGCAAGCGATCGCCCAGCGCGCCCTCGATGTGCACCAGGCTGCCGGGTACGCGCAGGCTGCAGTGCACCGCGTGGCGTTCGGCCAGGAATTCCTTGCGGGTGATCTTGTTGCCGATGCGGGGATGGTGCCCGGACGCGACGACGACCAGTTCGTCTTGGAACAGCACGGCGGATTCGAGGTCGCGGACGTTGGGCTGGACATAGTCAATCAGGAAATCCAGCCGTCCGTCACGCAGGCCCGCAATTGAGTCTTCACGACGGTCGCATTGCACGAAACGCCAAGTAAGGTCGGGTGCCTCACGCGCGATCCAGTCTGCAAATGACTGGCCAAACGTCAGGCCGGGCCCGTAGAGGATTCCGATGGTGAAGCGCCGTTCGGACAGCTTCGGGTCGAAGTCGCGCGTTTCTCCGAGTCCTTCCCGGACCGCCTCCAGCGCGGCCTTGATGCGGGGGTACAGCTCGTGCGCCGCGGGCGTGACGGCCGCCCCCGTCGCCCAGCCACGAAGAGTTCGTCGCCGACCATCGTGCGGAGCCTGGCGACCGCGTGACTCACCGCCGGCTGGCTCATCGCCAAACGATCGGCTGCCTTCGTGACGTTTCGCTCTTCGTACACCGCCTCGAACACCGGCAGCAGGTTGAGGTCGACGGCCCTCAGGTTCAGCATATGAATCCGTCCTTTCCTTCAGAGGACCGAATACCCAGCGCCGCCCATACTGTGCGTCAAGTTACTCAGGGGTTGGCTGATCGCTCTCAAGGAATCCCGGCGGCGCAGATCCGCCAACCGCGGCCGTCCGGATCTGCCCACAAAATTGCCCGAATGTGGACCTCACTGCGGCTAAGCGGACATGGGCACCGCAATCGATGCCTTCCGGAAACCTGGCCCAAGGACCAGTTGGCTCAGTCTCGGACGGCTGATACGTTCCGGCCATAATGGGCTACGAGGCGCCTCTCGTCGTAGAGGCCGACGATGCAGACGTGCGACTTGCCTTGAAGTGTCTCGTTTCATCGACCGGCTTCGCGGCCGAGACGTTCGCGTCCGGGGCCGGGTCCTTGCATGCGATCGAGGGCCACGAGCCGGACTGTCTCGTGCCCGATCTGCGTATGCCGGAGATGAGTGGATTCGACGTTCGAGGCGTGCCCGCCCTTGGTCATCCAGTGCGCAGTGAATAGCGACCCCTGAAGCTCTGCGCGGAAGTACCCATCCATAACCGGAGGAGCTATGCAACGAATTGCATCATTGTGCTCGGCGCTTGCAGTGACCGTGTTGTTATCGGCGTGTGCAACGCCGGGGCCGCAATCCGGCGCTGTCGAGATTCAGCGCGGCGTTATTGAGCAAATTACAGGCACGCAGATTCCGACCAATCATCACCAGGGCCTCGGCGCCGTTGTTGGCGGTCTGGCTGGGCTCGGGATTGGCAGCCTGATAGGCGGTGGCACCGGGCGGGATGTCGCCATGGTGGCCGGCGCGATCGGCGGCGCGGTGGTCGGCAATGAAGTCCAGAAGAAGCACGACCAACCGATCGCCGGCCAGCAGATCATCGTGCGCCTCAGCAGCGGCGTGCTGGTGCAGATCACCCAGCCGGTCGGACCCCATCTGGCGGTGGGGCAGCGCGTCTACGTCCAGGGCAATGGCGAGAACGCGCGAGTCGTGCCGCAGTAGGAAGCGGGCGGGCGCGATCAGAATCCAGAACTTTCTGGAGCGTTGAAGTGAACGTTGATTCGAAGCGACGCGTGATGAAAAGGTGTCGCAATTGGGAGCGATGCGAAGCCATAATTGGGTGCCCCCTGCTTAGCTAGCGAACGTGCCCATCTATCGCGTCATCGAGCCCCGGCTAGGTCGCCAGCGCATCAAGGAGTGGTGGCGGCGCGCTCGTCGTGTGCTGGCACTGCTCGCGTGTGTCATCCTCGCTTGCACGCTCGGGCTGATGCTGCTGGACAACTCGGCCGAGCCACCGCAGCACAAGCTGCTGCTGGGCTTGTGGAACGCGGTCAACCTCGCAACCACGTTGGGTGACTTCTCGACGTTCGACCACCGGCAACGGTTGTTCATGTTGGGCGCGATGATGTTCGTCATGGTGATCGGCGCCTATGCAGTCAGTCAGCTCACGGGAATACTTTCAAGCGCCGACGTCGTCGCCTACCGGGAGAATCGCTCCATGCAACGTTCGCTGGATGGCCTGTCCGGTCATGTCGTGGTGATCGGCTTCCTGGGGCTGGGGCCACTGATCGCCGGCCAGCTGAAACGCGCCGGCCGAGAGGTGGTCGTGATCGACCGCGACGACGTCAACGCCAATAGTGCCTCGGGCGCGGGCTACCTGGTCATCAAGGGTGACGCCGGGCTCGACGACGATGTGTTGAAGCACGCCCGCATCGACACTGCACAGGCACTGTTCGTGACGACGGAGGATGCCAATCGCAACCTGTCGATCACGCTGATGTCGCATACGTTGAACGCGTCGCTGAAGATCATCGTCACCGCCAGTAACGAGCGCTGGGGCGAACTGCTCCGGCGCGCTGGCGCAAGCGAAGTGATCATCGCCGAGAAGCTTCTCGCTGAAGCGATGATCGGTCGGCTCGCCTAAGCCAGGCCTGTAGCGCTCCACCCCCATCGCAGCAGTGCGATGGGCGCCGCTGGACGACGCGCCAGGCGCGCGACTATCGGGACGGCGTGGTCGAGTTGGGCGCTGCCGTGCCGGCCTGCGCCTGCAGGCTGGCCAGCAACCGCCGGAACTCCGGGTTATTGCGCAGCAGTTCGCGGCCGGCGACGATCAGCCGATCGACCTGCTCATTGTCCAGCGCGAGGCTGGTGGGGATGTCGTTGAGGAAGCGGCGCAGCGGGCCTTCGGGTACGTCTTCGAAGCTCAATCGAATGAAGTACTGACTCACGGGTCGCTCAGGCGTGGAAAGCTCACGCGCCCAGCGCGCGAGACTTTGCTGCGTATGCTGCAGCGTTGCCACGTTGTAGCGATGCAGTTGAATGCTGGTCACGGCATTGAGCGTGTCCTCGATCGACGGCGCCTGGCTGGTTTTGCCTATGCCTAGCGGACTGTCCGCCGACGCATTCACGGAAACGATGGCAATGCGGCGTGGCGTGGCGATGCCCAGGCCCTGCAGATACTCCTTCGCACCGCCCACTAGCTCGATCGTATCGAGCAGTGCGCGCAGGCCGAGGTTATCGGTTATCCCGCCGTCGACGAACTGCGCGTACTTGTGCTGCACCTTGTTCTCATAGGCGACGTCGCCTTGCACGACCATGGCCAGGTTGGGGTTGTCGTTGTCGCGCTTCTGCGCGGCCGCCAGCCATGGCGGCAGGCCCTTGGCGCAGCCGGCATAGTTCTCGACCACCACCGGGTCGAATACTATCGGCACGGCGCTCGACGCGGTGACCGCGCGCGCCAGCGGGAATGTCGTCAGGTCCGAGCACAGCAGGTTGAAATATTCCTGGACGAAGGTGAAGCGCGCGCCGGAGCTGAGATCGGAGGTGTTGATCAGGATCAGCGGCGCATCCTTCCTCAGCAGGTCGGCGAACGTGGCTTCGCCGAAGAGTGTCTGCCGGTAGTAGGCCACCGCGATTTCCGTGCGGTCGTAACTGCTGAACCATTGCAGCGGGTTGAACAGGCTGCGCAGCAATGCTCCTTCCACGTCGCGATGCAGGAAGCGCTCCTCGAAGTCCACGAAGAGGCGATCGCCGTAAAGACCGTAATAGGCCGAAGTGAAGCTGCCGCCGGAAACCGAACTGATGACGCTGATCGTGTCGAGCAGCCTCCGCTCCCGGCCATCGAGCCGTACGCGCGTGTCGCGTAGTTCCTGCATGACGCCATAGGACAGGGCTGCGGCGCGGGTGCCGCCGCCGGAAAACGCCACGGCCAGCGACAGTTCGTCCGAGCGGCGATTCAGGACTTTGGCGAATTCGTCGAGCGTATAGCCGGCGCTGTGTTGGCCCTGCGACAGCGGCTTGTTCTGGACGACGCCATAGCTGGTGCAGGCACCGGTCGCCAACGCCAGTCCGACCATCAGCGCATTGCGCGCCAGCGACATTCTTGACATCACGAAATGCAATTGTTGACTTCTTCCGTGCACTCGAAGCCCGTGCGTAGGATGTGCAGCCACTATAAGGGAGGCGCGCGGCGCACGGACCGGCCGCCGCGTCTTCGTTAGCGGTCATTGGCGACCGCGGGCAGACGGGAAACGCTCACTGTTCAGTGGCGCAACGGGGATTGCCATGGCCGCTATGCTGCTGGCCGGCTGTAGCAAACCCGCCGACACGATCACGTAGGCGGCGAAGAAGAACGCGGCCGCCTCAATTTCGCTCAATGAATATAGAAGGAGGTAAAGCAATGACGCTAGGTCACAGCCTGTTCGGTATCGCCATGGCAGCGGCGATCGCTATCGGACCCGCTGTCAGTGACGCGCAGACGCCCGCCAGCGCGGCCGGCGGTGCGCCGAAATACGCGCCCAATGTGCCCGCAAAGATCACGACACCGGATACCGTCGAGACTCGCATCGGCACGCTGCGCTTCAAGGACGGCGCGCCCGATCCGGCGACGGTCCAGCTCGCCTACGATCAGATCGACTTCAGTCGCGGCATCGACGCGTTCGTCAAGGGCATGTCGGCCACTTCGGTGTACGCGATCTGTCGCGGCCTGGAAGAAGCGGGTGTCAAGCCCAACGGCGGCATCGGCATCACCGAGCAACTGCTCGACGCCCGCTCGCTGTTCCTGACGGCCAACACCACCACCGTCTACGTCATGATGTGCGTCAATCTGAAGGACGGACCGATGGTCGTGCGCGTGCCGCCGCGAGCGCTCGGTCCCGTCGACGACGCCGACTTCCGCTGGGTGACCGACGTCGGGCTGACGGGGCCCGACAAGGGCGCGGGCGGGGACTATCTCTTCGTCCCACCCGGCTACAAGGGAACGGTGCCCGCGAAGGGCTACAACGTTGCGAAGCCGCGCACCAATCGGCTGCTCGTCTTCTATCGTGTGTTCGTCGAGAAGGGCGATCTCGCGGCGGCGACTGCGGGCGTCAAGGCCAAGGCCGCAGTGTTTCCGTTGTCGCAGGCTGCCAAGCCCCCGGCGACGAGCTTCGTCAACATGTCGGGCGTCAAGTTCAACACGATCAGCGCCAACGACTTCAGCTTCTACGAGGAGCTGAATGCCGTGGTGCAGAACGAGCCCGCCGACTGGGTGGATCCGGACACCGTGGGCCTGTACGCGGCGATCGGCATCCGCAAGGGACAGCCGTTCGCGCCGGACGCGCGGATGAAGAAGACGTTGACGGAAGCGGTCGCGGTGGCGCAATGCGTACGCCCGCTCGAACGCATGTCGCCTCGCGCGATCCGCGCACCCGGATCTTCAAGGACCGGCAATGGCTCACGCCGTTCGTGGGGGGCAGCTACCAGTTCCTCTCGGGCGCGGAGCGGCTGCTCGACGCCGAGGTGATGTTCTTCTACCTCGCAACCGGCATCACGCCCGCGATGAGCGAAGCGAAGCCGGGCACCGGTTCCGCCTATGCGTTCGCCTTTCGCGATGCGGCCGGGAACTACCTCGACGGCAGCCGCACCTACAAGGTGACGCTTGCCCGGGCCGATTCCGGTGAAGAACTTCTGGGCCTTCACGGTCTACGACAACCAGACGCGCTCGCTGCTCGCCACCGATCAGAAGTCGGCGGGGATGGACAGCAACGTTCCCGGACTGAAGAAGAACGCGGACGGCGGTGCGACCGTGTGGTTCGGACCGAAGGCGCCGGCCGGCAACGAAGCGAACTGGGTGCAGACCATGCCGGGCAAGGGCTACAACCTCCTTCTGCGGCTCTATGGGCCGCTCGAACCGTGGTTTAACCAGACCTGGCAACCAGGCGACCTCGAACTGCAGAATTGATGCCGCGGGGTGGGTCGGCGGCACTCGTGCTAGTCGACCCACTCCTCTTCCGGCACTTTGCGCGGGCGGAATTTTCGCCTTGCGTTGGTCAACGCCAGTGTCGGCTTCCGGATGGAAATCGATGACCCGTCTCGGAGGTCGCTGAGGTCTGCTTTGGGTCGCGAACCGTCCTCCGCGATTGCTGATCCCGGTCTTTGCAGTCAATCTGGCCATCCAGAACCTCGGCCGAGTGTCGGCCAGCGAAATCGGTGCGGTGGCCAAGTTATGGGACAACGCGCAGGACGTGCTTCCCGAATTCTCGGTAGCGTCCGACCGTGAGGGTCCGCTCGTAGTGCGAGGCGCCTGCGGCCGGTTCGGGCTTCAGCGGGCCCGGCAGTCAGTCACGCACAAAGTACACATCGAACGTTTGCTTTGCGACGGCCTGGTAGAAGGTGCCCTTGAGTCGATCGGACGCGGGGTCATAACGCAGGTCGTAGGTCGAGCCCGCGTACCCCCCGGCCTGTAACTCCAGAACCACTCGAAAGGTGGCCCCGGCTTGCGATAGCTGCGCCCTGGCGAAGGGCAGCCGCGTCGGATTGAAGTACATCGCGTCGAGCTTGCCCGCGGCGCCGAGCCCCTGAATGGCGATCCGATACCCGCCGTCAGGACGAACCCAGACACCCTTCAGAACGTCCGCGCTGACCGTGCTCGGCGCCACTGGTGCTGCGCCTTGCGGAGCCGACGGGCGCGCCTGCGCGAACGGCGCGCCGGACACGCTCAGCGTGCAGCGCAATGGCGATCACGTGCTGGAAAAACGGTGCCGACATCGCCTGCCTCGCGGGTGATCAAACCTTGAACGTGGCAGTGCTCGCGGAACCCGCGGGATCTACGCCGGCGTCGTTCGCTGACCATCCGCCCGGATTGTCGGCCAAAGCGCAGTTCACAGCCAACGGGTCCGTTGCACGCAGACGGATCGCCGCCCCGGTTCTGCGAACCGCCTCGTCAAACGGCCGCGCCGAACGCGCCACGGGGGAGCGCCCCCAGCGCGGGCCGGCACCGGCAGCAAAGCATCAGGAAACGATCAGGACGCGGCAAGGACGCCGTGGCCACACCTACCTAGGCTGCCGTTACTGGTTCGATGCGTCCAACGCAGCAGAGCGAACCACGTCCCGAGCCGGTGGTCCCCGCAGCCCGTCTCGGCGACACATCCTGACTGTGGAACTCAAGGAATCATCACCATGCAAACCTACGTTGTTCGTCGCTCCAACATCGCGGCCAGCGCGGCCGAGCTCGATGCCGCACTCACGCGGCTGCGCACCTTCGAAGAAAAGCCCCACGCGCTCAACGCGCGGTGGATCCGTTCCTACGCAGTGCGCGAAGCCGATGGCCGCTTCGGCCTCGCTTGCGTATTCCAGTCCGACAGCGCGCAGACGCTTGCGCGGCACGCCGAGCTCATCAAGGCGCCGGCGCACGAGATCCTCCCGGTCGCCGCCACGGTGCTCCTACGCCCCTTCGCACCCACGATGGTGTACCTGATCCGACGCCGCAACGCCTGGAAAACCGCGGCGGATCTCGAACAAGAGCGCCGCGCTGTCACGTCGCATTGGCGACGAAGACATGGCGCACGAAGTGAGCTGGCTGCGGACCTACGCCGTCACGGAGCGCGACGGCACCTTGGGCACGTTTTGCCTCTACCAGGCGGTCGATCCGAAGGCGTTGCGCCAGCACGCCGCCCGCGTCGGGATGCCGGCTGACGAGATCACCCCGGTGATCGGTCAGATCGTCTTCCGCGACGACCCGCAGGAGCAGCCCGCGCCGGCCAGCGCCGTGCCCGCTTGATCCCACTCACCGACTTCAGAAGGAACCCATCATGATCACCAACGCCATCACCGCCGTCGCGCTTCATCTGGCGCTCGCCGCCGCCGTCAGTGCTCCCGTCGATCCGGCCGGAGCGCACGGCGACGCCACCGAGCGCGATGTCGAGTTGCACAGTCTCCTCGCGCAGACCCGCAAGGCCACATCGCCCTTCACCGATTTGCAGGCCGCACTCGCCGCCAACTACGTCAAGTTTCCCGACCTGGCCGGCGACTGCGTCGCACAGCCCGGGCAAGGCGGCATGGGCATCCATTACCTGAATGCGTCGCTGCTCGATGCGGAACTCGATCCGCGGCGTCCCGAAATGCTGGTCTACCGGACCACCCCGACCGGCGGGCACGAGCTGGTCGCCCTCGAGTACGTCGTTTTCGCGCCCGTGTGGGATGCCTTGCATGCGCAGCCCCCCGTGCTCTTTGGCCACCCGTTGCACCTGGTGCGCACACCCAACCGCTATGGCACCACCATGCCGCTGTACGAACTGCATGTGTGGCTGTGGGAGCACAACCCCAATGGCCTGTTCAACGACTGGAACCCGTCGGTGAGCTGCGACTGAGAGCGAGTGGGTCATCGCGGCCGGATCGAGCGCACAAGCAATGAATCAGGAAACGATCAGCGCGCGCGAAGGACAGCCGAGGACCCGCTGCCTACGATCGCTTCATGGCTCGACGGCTTTGCAGTGCACAGCTCACAACGCGCCACGCCAAACGGTCGCTTGATCCCGCAGCACGACCCCGAGGCCCAATCCCTGCTGCGGTTTTTTTGAAAAGAGGCAATCCCATGAAACGTTACTTGATCGAACGTCACATTGACGGTGTCGGCCGCCTGAATGGCGAGCAACTCAAGAGCGCGGCGGTCAGGTCGAACGCCGCACTCGCCCAGCTCGCCGGCAAGGCGCAGTGGGTGCAGTCCTACGTCGTCGACGACAAGACCTTCTGCGTCTACCTCGCCGACGACGAATCGATGGTGCACGAGCACGCCAAGCTCAGCGGTTTCCCGGCCAGCAAGGTGACCGAGGTCCGCGCCGCCATCGACCCGATGACGGCCGTCTGAGTGCCCTGCAGCAAGGTCCCACCCGTTGCCTCTCGCCCGCCGTACGGCGGGCGAGAGGCAACCCCGAATCACCGTCGTGGCCCATCCTTCGTGGAGATTTCATCATGGCTCTTCTCGTCGCGCTCTATGGCGGGGTCGCTTACGCGATCTTCCTTACCACCTTTCTGTACGCCGCCGGCTTCCTCGGCAATGTGCTCGTGCCTAAGTCCATCGACATCGGCGTGCCCATGGGCGCGGTCGATGAGCCGCTGGGCGTGTCGCTGCTGGTCAACGTAGTGCTGCTCGGGCTGTTCGCCCTCCAGCACAGCGTGATGGCGCGGCCCGCCTTCAAACGCTGGTGGACGCGCTTTGTCCCCACGTCGATGGAGCGCAGCACCTTCGTGTTGTTCGCGAGCGCGGCACTGCTCTTCCTGTTCTTCCAATGGCGTCCGTTGGGCACGGTTGTCTGGGACGTCTCGGAGCGCCCGGCCGGCGTGGCGCTGGTCGCGCTGTGCGCACTCGGTTGGGGCCTGGTGCTGGCCAGCACGTTCCAGATCGACCACTTCGAGCTCTTCGGCCTCAAGCAGGTGTGGGCCCGGCTGACCGCGCGCGCGCTGCCGGCCCCCGCGTTCCGCACGCCGCTGTTCTACCGGCAGGTCCGGCACCCGATCTACCTGGGGTTCCTGCTGGCGTTCTGGAGCACCCCGGTGATGAGCGCCGGTCATCTCCTGTTCGCAGTGGTCACCACCGGCTACATCCTGATCGGCATCTGGTTCGAAGAACGCGACCTGATTGCTCTGTTCGGCCAGCGCTACCGCGACTACCGCGCGCAGGTCGGCATGCTGCTGCCGCGGGCATTCCGGCGCAGGCCCGACGCGAGTGCGAACGCTGCGCGCCGCACGGGTCGGCCCGCCACCGGCGCCTGAGTCCGGCGACCGCCGGGAGGAGACCCCGCCCATGCTGAACCTTGACCTGCCCCGTCCGGGCGCCTTCTGCTGGCTCGACCTCGCGGCGAGCGACGCCGAACTCGCGCAGCAGTTCTACGCGCAAGCGTTCGGCTGGACCTTTGAGGCGCGTCATGCCAATGGCGGGCGCTACACACGCTGTCAGGCGGCCGGCCAGGACGTCGGCACGCTGTACCAGTTGCGGCGCGCCCAACTCGAGCGCGGGGTGCCGTCGCACTGGACGCCCTACCTCCGGGTGGAGAACACCGACGCCACTGCGCGCCGCATCACCGCACTGGGCGGCCGCCTCGTGGTTGCACCGTTCGATGTGCCGGGGACCGCGCGGATCGCCCTGATTGAGGACGCGGTCGGTGCCCTCGTGGGCCTGTGGCAGAGCCACCGCACCGGCCCGCCCACCGGGTGAAGGCCGAAGCCTTGCCACGGGTGACGGAGGCGGACCCGATCACCCGTTAGTGGCTTTCGCCGCCGCGCGCCTTCGGCGAGAATCGGCCGACTGACCCGTCGTCAGTCCCATGGAACCACTGTGACGAACCCGACGCCGTTCCGGTTTGGACCCTGCGAGCTCGACGAGGCGCGACGCTCGCTGTCGGCGCACGGCCGGGAACTGAAGCTGCAGCCGCGCGTCTTCGATCTGCTGTGTTATCTCGTCCGCCATCGGGAGCGCGTGGTCTCCAAGGACGAACTGCTGGATGCAGTTGTGGCCGGGCACGGTGGTGGTCGACAACGCTTTGCAGCGGGTCGTCAGTCTGGCGCGCACCGCCCTGGCGGAAGTGGGTCTGGGCGACGCGGTGCGCACCTACTCGCGACACGGCTATCGCTTCTGCCTCGACGACGGCGCGCCGGCGGCGCTCAGCGACGCTGCGGCCGAGCACCGAGTGGCGTGGCGCAGGCCCGAGCGGCGTGCGAGCGCAACGACTGGGTGGCGGCGTGCGCCGCCTACGCGGCGCAGGATGCGCAGGCCATGCTGGCGCCGGATGACGTGGAGGCAGTGGGGCCGCGCCGCCATCTGCGCTGGGCTGGGACCGACCGTTGTCAGTGCGCTCGAGCGTGTCGTGGCGCAGCGCGACGCCGCGAGTGACGCCCTGGGTGCGGCGCGGGCAACACTGCTGCTGGTCCAGATTCGGATCGATCACAGGCAAGGCGCCCTCGCCAACGGCCTGCTGCAGCGCGCCTCACGCTATCTGGACGGTCACCCCGCGGTCGTCGAGCGCGGTCACTTCGCGTGGATGGCCAGTCGGGCGGCGCTCGCCGGCGGCGATATCGACATGGCTCTGGAGCTGGCCGACGAGGCGTGCCGCGTCGGGCGCACATTGCGTGATCCCGACGTCGAGTGCCTTGGCCTGGTGTACCGGGGCCATGCCTGGATGGCGCGCGGTGAGATGGCGGCCGGCCTGGTGCAGCACGAAGAGGCGGCCGCCGTGATTCGGCTCGGCGGTGTGCGGTCGTGGGTGGCCGGCTGGGCGCTGTGCTCGATCCTGTACGCGGCGCGTCACCGCTGCGACTGGCTGCGCGCCAGCCAGTTTGCCGAGGCGTTTTGCGAGTGGAGCCGCGCGAGCAGCATGCCGGCTTTCCCCGGCACCTGCCAACTGCATCGGGCCGCGGTCCTGGGTGTCCGGGGCGAGCTGGAACGCGCCGCGCACCGAAGTCCGCGCCGCCGCCGCGTCACTCGCGCAGGCCGCGCCATGGGCCGAAGGCGACGCCTATTGCGTGCTGGGTGACATCCAGCTCAGTGTCGGTGACCTCGACGGCGCCGAGGCGTCGTTCCGGCAGGCTCATGCGCTGGGGTGGGACCCCCAGCCCGGATTGGCGCGCCTGCATCTATTGACCGGCCGGCCCGAGCTGGCGCAGCGCGGCCTGGAGCAGGCGCTGGCGGAAGCGGACTGGACGTTGCGCGAGCGGCGCGGCCAGCTGCTGTGCCTGCTCGCGCAGGCGTCGGTGGCGGCGGGCGATGTCGAACGCGGCCGCGAAGCGCTGCAGACGCTCGCCACGGACCCGCAGATGCTGGCCACGGAGGCGCTCCGAGCGATGCACTGCCGAGCGCAGGCCGAGCTCGCCCTGCACGAGCGCGAATTCAAGCTCGCGGCGCAAAAGCTGCGGCACGCGGTGCGGCATTGGCGTGAGGCAGGCTGCCCGACCGGTGAAGCGGAGACCCGCATGCGCCTGGCGGAGTGCCTGTTCCAGGACAGCGATCCCGATCGGCACCGAGCTGGAGCTCCATGCCGTGGAATCGAACACTCGGCGCGGTCGCGGTCGCGCACCGCGTCAGGCTCACCGCCATGCGCGATGCACTCCGTGACCTGCGCGGCACTGCGTCGACCTGAGGTGAACCTGCTGATCGTGCACTCGCAGGCCGGTGATGGCCCGCTGCGGTCGATGCCCGATCTTGAGCGAACTCAACGCGCAGGTCCGCGAGTGACGTGGGGCCGGGTTCAGTCGACGGACGCTCAGTCAACCGCGAACCCGCTGCGGACGTCCGTCGGCATCACGTCCCATGCGCCCCCCGAAGCGTGAGTGCGGCCGTGCGCCGCTCATTCGATGGGGGCATTCGAGCGTCCGAGGCACAGGGGCACAGGTTACGGCTCGTTCAATTCAGGCTTTGGTGTAGGCCGTCAAAGTTAGTGAAAGTCTAATCGCAGAGAAAACAGCAACTTGGCGATCAACGCGTCACTCGACGATCAGGGCTTGCGTCAAAGCAATTGGAACCTGCCTACTCCTCCCTCAGAGTTGCTGAATCCGCGTACGCACCTGCACGCCTAGGATCTTCCGGCAACGCGACGCGCCTGCTGTCGACCCATTTGCGCCATACGCTGTCGTGAATTCGTCGACCCGAAGCGGCCGCTCGGATCCTACTTGGCCCCCCGAAGCAGGCACCGCAGCAGCGGGCAAACACAGGTAGGCAGGGTTGACACAGGTTTGGCACTACGATGAGGGCGGTCAAATTTCCGACGGCCGCTGCGGCCAGAAGGAAGACGGTCATGAGCCTGCCCACCGATGGTGTCCTCTACACCGTCCCTCCGTTCGTGCGGTCGACCCAGCGAGGCGTGCCGTCGCATGGCGGCGAATTGCTGTGGCATCGCTATGTCGACCAGCACGGCCGCATCACGTGGGATCACCTGCGCAAGGTAGGCACCGGCTGGAGCGAGATGAACCAGGTGTTCGATGGACGTGACGGAATCGTCTATTTCATCGAGCCAGTGGTCGAAGCGACCGCGCATCTGAACTGGGCTGCCAACACGCCGGCCTCCGGTGGTCGACTGATGTGGGCCCGTCACGTCGGCCATCTCGATGGGACCTTCCGCTGGGTCGGGCCGCGCGCCGTGGGACGCGGATGGGCCGGCTTCAAGCAGGTGTTCGCGGCAGGCGGCGGCGTGATCTATGCGATCGAGCCAGCCGTCGAGGGCGTCCGCTTCGATCGGCCGGGCACGACCGTCGTCGCGGGCGGCAAGCTGGTGTGGTATCGCCATCTCGGTCACGACGACGGCACCTTTCGATGGGAAGGTCCGCACGAGATCGCGTCGGGGTGGGGCGACTTCACGCACGTGTTCGCCGGAAGCGGCGGCGCGCTCTATGCGGTCAAGCCGAACGGCGACCTGATGTGGTGGCATCACGCCGGTCAGCAGACCGGTGCCCCCAATCTGAGCCAGGCGCGTCGGGTCGGGAGCGGGTGGGGCATCTACGAACACGTCTGCTACGGCGGCAACGGCTTCATCTACGGCGTCGAAGAACTGCACGCCAGCGCGACGTTCAACCCGACCGGCGGCACCGGACTCACCGGTGGGCGCCTGATCCGCTGGCGTCATGCCGGCATGGCCGACGGTCGTTTCGATTGGGAAGGGCCGGTCACGATGGATCGCCTGTGGTCCGGATCGGAACGCGTGTTCGCCGATGGAGCCGACCGCGTCGTCGATCTCGTGCCCACGCTGGGCCGGCGCTTCTGCACGTTCAAGGACCCGCCCGGATCACCGACTCTGGGACCGCGCTCATACGGCATCAGCAAGGACACCAACCAGCCGCGTCGCATGCCGCTGACGTGGACCATCGATCCCGGCGCGACCGTGTCGAACATTCCGGTCGGCGGTCCGCCCTCCGGCAATACGTTTACGCCGCCGCAGCCCGACATGTGGTCGATCATCAACCAGGCCTTCGCCATCTGGAGCACGCCGCCGCCCGCACCGGTCCCGGCCGGCACGTCGCTCGCGTTGAGCTTCGAATACATCCAGGGCCATGCCGACCTACTGTTCCGCTCGGCAGACCTCGGCGGGCCTGATGCGGCGGGCAACTTCACCGCGGCGCAGACTATCGAGCACGGCACGATCATCGAATTCAACAGCAATGCGGCGGTCAACTTCCTGCCGAAAGACCCGCCCGGCGGCGGCGCTGCGCTCGGCACCAGCAGCAGCCTGCTCAGCGTCGCGACGCACGAGATCGGCCATGCGCTAGGGCTGCTGCACAACACCAACCCCGCGTCAATGATGTGGCCGAACACCAGCGGCCAGGAAGGTCTCGGTGCCGACGACATCCAGTCGATCCGGGCGTTGTACGGTTGGCAGCCGCAGCGACCGGTCCAGGGCATCGGGACCGACTCGTCGCCGGTGGTGTGCGCATGCGGCGGCTCGGTGGTGCTCGCATGGAAGGGCATCAACCCCGACGACTCGGTGTGGGTCTGTCGCTCGACCGACGGCATCAACTGGACGCCACAACGCGCGGTCCCCGGCACCGGCACCACCGACGGTCCAACCCTGGCATGGGACGGCAAGACCCTGTGGCTCGCGCTGCGCGGCATCGAGGACGACGACGCGGTTTATTGGGCCACCAGTGGCGACCTCGGCGACAACTGGAGCGGCGTCGGACAGGTACCCAACGCGGGCTCCGCCAACGGGCCGGCGATGACCATCTTCAACGGCAACCCGTTGCTGGTGTGGCGCGGCGTCCCCGGCGACACTGGGCTCTACTTCAACTTCTGGAACAATGGCTGGACCACCACCGGCCACATCGGCGGCACCGGAAGTACGGATCGGCCCACGGTATGCGTGGACGTCAACAACCGTGCGCGCATCGTGTGGCGCGGCATCGAAGGCGACGACGCGCTGTACACGACGGTGTTCACCGGCACAGCCAGAGTGCCGATCTGGGAACCGCAGCAGATCCTGCAGTGGATCGAGGTCGGCAACGGTGGCGACGGCACGGTCGAAATCGGCGTGCCCGGCAGCCTGCGGGGTCCGAGTGCGACCACCATTACGCGCCCGACCGACCGGGAAGTGCTGCTGCTCTGGCGCGGCGTGAAAAACGACCAGGGCATCTACTTCACGCAGGGTGCGGCCGGCGCCGCGGGGGCCGCGCCCATCGACTGGAGCACGCAGGCGCAGATCCCGGGCGTGGGCACCACCGGGCGGCCGTCGATCACGGTGTTCAAGCAACGGATCCTGATCGTGTGGCAAGGGGTCGAAGGCGACCACACGATCTACACCGCGTTCAACTAGGAAGCGTCAGAACACCGCGTGATCGCCGCGCGCGGGTGCCTACGCGCCGGAGGCGAGACTCGTGTAGAAATCGAACAGGGTCTCGTTGCCGGTCGACGGGGTCGCAGCCGCGTCGTAGCGGCCGGTGTTCGGGTCGAGCACCAGCATCGATTCCGTCGCTTAGTAGCGGCCGATGCGCGCGAGCTCGGCCTTAGTCGGCGAGCTTCGGCGAGACATGCCGGAGCGTGGCGAGAGCACCGACGATGCCGTCGCGCCAAATGGTCTTCAGCTCCAGCCCCGCCTGGCCGGCGGCGTTGAGCTGCACCCACTCATTTGACAGCGCTGGCCGGGTGGCCGCATAAATGCCCGGAAGCTGACTGTCGCCTGCGACCGGACCTGGCCGACCTCCGCCGGTCGACTCGCTCGCTTAGGTCTTCGTGTAAGCGTTTCAAGATTTCATCTAGGCCCTTCGATCTTTCGCGAGCTGCCGGTAGAGAACTGCATCGCGGTGTCCCACTGCGCCTCGAGGCGAGTGATACGACGATCGTGATCGCGCACTTCCTTGGTGAGTTCCAGCGTTGCATCGGCAGTGCGCTTCACCTTGTCTGCCAGCAGCAGCGCTTCGCGCACCGCCTTCAACGCCTCGCTGACGGTACTCATGCGGCCCGCTTCCGTGCCGGCGCCCGTCGCTTCTGGCGCAACTCGAGCAAGATCGCTTCCACCTCGGCCAGACTCTGTTCGGCGCTTATCTGCGCCTGCTCGACTGCGCTGCGCAACTGTGTTGTAAGTTCGACAAGCGTGGCTTCATCCGCGTTGGCGGCGGGCTGAACCCGGCGCCGCACCAACTCGGCCACGCTAACACCTTCCCGCTTGGCTTCTTTCCCCACATACGCCTTGAAGGCGGGCGTGGTCAGCAGCACCAGTCTTTCCGTCTTCATCTACGAACCCCACTTATGCACATACACATGTGCATGTTATCGGAGACTTGCCCCGATTGCAAGAGCAAGGTCCGCTCTAAGCCCCAGTAGGCGAGGCTCGCAGATGTCAGGTCGTGGCCGACTTGAGCCTGTCACGTCACTGGTGAAGCGCCTCAAGTGCCGACTTCGGATCCGACGCCACAATCGTGAGCAAGGCCCGCGCGGGCCTGGTCGGCCGCGTCCGCTGTTGCTCCCAGTTCTGAAATGTACGAGGGTTGACGCCGATCAGCTTCGCGAACTGGGCCTGACTCGATCCTCGGCCGCTTCACGGATCGAACGAACATCCGGTTCATCAAGCCGATGCACTCGAGCTCCGGAACCGGTCTTTGCGCTGATGTGGCGCTTCATCTCGCGCACACCACGCACCAATTGATCAAAGTGTTGCTTATCCATCTGCAATGTCCTTCATCAGTGAAGCAAGAGCCTTCAGCTGTTGCGGAGTCAGATCCTCGCTCGTGCTCTTGAGATAGCCGTCGCTCAGGTAGACGCGACTATCGGCATCATGCAAGTAGTGAATCACCCTCGCGCCGCCTCGCTTTCCGCGTCCTTGCGCGGTCCAGCGCAACTTGCGCAGCCCGTGTGTGCCGCGAATCACCTCTCCCCGGTCGGCGTCACGAACAGAAAGTGTTGTAACGCCGTGAAGTCCTCGTCGGTCCGGTGTTCCTCGACGGAAACGGGCAAA
>CAWDEO010000009.1:0-419731 GCA_963801405.1 uncultured beta proteobacterium
CGGCGCGACCGGCGTTCTCGGCCGCGACCTGCGCTGCGAACGGCGTCGACTTGCGCGAGCCCTTGAAGCCCTGGCCACCCGAGCTCGCCCACGACAGCGCGTTGCCCTGACGGTCGGTGATCGTGATGATCGTGTTGTTGAAGGACGCGTGGACATGCGCAATCCCGTCGGAAACGATCTTCTTGACCTTCTTGCGGGCGCGCTGCTGAGCGGCGACCTGCTGCGGTGAAGGATTCTTCGCCATCGATTACGTTCCTTTCTTCAGCGCAACGCCGGCCTTGCGCGGGCCCTTGCGCGTACGAGCATTGGTGCGGGTGCGCTGGCCCCGTACCGGAAGGCCACGGCGATGCCGCACGCCGCGATAGGTGCCGAGGTCGATCAAGCGCTTGATCGACAGCTGGATCTCGCGCCGCAGGTCGCCCTCGACCGTTGTCCGGGCGATCTCCTCGCGGATGCGCTCGAGTTCAGCGTCGTTCAACTCCTTGATCTTCTTGGAGTAGGGCACGGCGGCCGCGTCGAGGATGGCGCGCGCACGCGCGCGTCCGATGCCATAGATCGCCGTCAGGCCGATCTCGGCGTGCTGATGTGGCGGAACGTTGATACCAACAATACGGGCCATTCTGTGTCCTCGCTCGGGCGGTTAGCCTTGACGCTGCTTGTGACGCGGATCGGTGCAGATCACGCGCACGACTCGCTTGCGGCGGATGATCTTGCACTTGCGGCACATCTTCTTGACGGAAGCCATCACTTTCATCTTGTTCTCCAACCGCGCTACTTGGCGCGGAACACTATGCGGGCCCGCGACAGGTCATAAGGCGTCAGTTCCACCGTGACCTTGTCGCCCGGAAGGATCCGGATGTAGTGCATCCGCATCTTTCCGGAGATATGCCCCAGCACCACATGCCCGTTCTCCAGCTTCACCCGGAATGTGGCGTTTGGAAGATTCTCGAGAATCTCCCCCTGCATCTGAATCGCGTCGTCCTTGGCCATCGATGTGAGCTCAGCGTGGCAGTTGCCCGCCGAATCCCTTGAAGTTGGCCTTCTTCAGCAGCGACTCGTACTGGTGCGTCATCAGGTAAGCCTGCACCTGCGCCATGAAGTCCATCGTCACGACGACGACGATGAGCAGCGAGGTGCCGCCGAAGTAGAACGGCACCGAGAATCGCGCGTTCAGGAACTCCGGCACCAGACAGACAAACGTGATGTAGATCGCGCCGGCCAGCGTCAACCGCATCAGGATCTTGTCGATGTAGCGTGCGGTCTGATCGCCTGGCCGGATGCCCGGCACGAAGGCACCACTTTTCTTTAGGTTGTCCGCCGTCTCCTTGCTGTTGAAGACGAGCGCGGTATAGAAGAAGCAGAAGAATACGATCAGCGACGCATACAGGAACATGTACAGCGGCTGCCCCGGCGAAAGCGCCGCCGCGAGATCGCGGATCCAGCGTGTTGCGTCGCCGGTCGTGAACCAGCTCGCCAGCGTCGCCGGGAAAAGAATCAGCGACGAGGCGAAGATCGGCGGTATCACGCCCGACATGTTGAGCTTGAGCGGCAGGAACGAGCTCTGGCCGCCGTAGATCTTGTTGCCGACCTGCCGCTTGGCGTAGTTCACCGTGATCTTGCGATTGCCGCGCTCGACGAACACGACGAATGCCGTGACGAGGATGATGAGCGCGATGATGAAGATCGCAGCCAGCGGATTGATACCGCCGGTGCGCACGAGTTCGAACAAACCCCCGATCGCGTTCGGAAGTCCGGCCACGATTCCGGCGAAGATCACGATCGAAATGCCGTTACCGAGGCCTCGTTCCGTGATCTGCTCGCCCAGCCACATCAGGAACATCGTCCCGGTGACGAGCGACACCACGCAAATGAACCGGAACATCAGGCCGGGGTCCAGTACCAGTCCCTGCTGCGACTCGAGCGCCACCGAGATGCCGATCGCCTGGAAGATCGCCAGGCCGAGCGTCCCGTACCGGGTGAACTGCGTGATCTTGCGCCGGCCCGACTCGCCTTCCTTGCGCAGGCCCTCGAGCGAGGGCAGCACATAGGTCAGCATCTGCATGATGATCGACGCCGAGATGTACGGCATGATCCCCAGCGCAAACACCGAGAAGCGCGAGAGCGCGCCGCCCGAGAACATGTTGAACAGACCCAGGATGCCGCCCTGCTGCGTGTTGAATAGTTGGCGCAGTTGGTCCGGGTCGATGCCCGGCACCGGGATGTGCGTGCCAATCCGGTAGACGAGCAGCGCCATCAGCAAGAAGATCAGACGACGCTTCAGGTCGCCGTACTTCCCCGTGCTGCCAATCGTCGGAGATGCGCTAGTCGCCACTCGTTACCTTCGTTACCTGGACACACCGCTCATTCGGCCACCGAGCCGCCGGCGGCTTCGATGGCAGCCTTCGCGCCCTTGGTGACGCCGATGCCACGTACGATCACCCTGCGCGACAGCTCGCCCGTCTTCACGACGCGCGCATCGAGCGCGAGCGACGAGACCACACCGGCCTGCTTCAGGACCGCGAGGTCGATTTCCTCGACGCCGAGGCGCTGCAGGTCAGCCAGTCGCACGACTTCGACGAAACGGCGGGAGAGCGAAGTAAAGCCACGCTTCGGCAGGCGGCGATACAGCGGCATCTGGCCGCCCTCGAACCCGACCTTGTGGAAGCCGCCGGCGCGGGATTTCTGTCCCTTATGGCCACGGCCGGCCGTCTTGCCCCAGCCCGAACCGATGCCGCGACCCACGCGGTGGCGCGCACTCTTGCTGCCCGCGGCGGGCTTCAGATTGTTCAAGCGCATCTTCGACCCCTGTGCTTAGCTGCCGACCCGAACCAGGTAGGCAACCTTGTTGATCATCCCGCGCACGGCTGGCGTGTCTTCCAACTCGCGCGTCTGGTGCATCTTCTTCAGGCCCAGACCGAGCACGGTCGCCTGGTGCGACGCCTTGGCGGAAACCGGGCTCTTGACCAGCGTGACCTTGAGCATCTTCTTCATCTTGATTCCCCGGCTCAGCCGAACACTTCCTCGACCGACTTGCCGCGCTTGGCGGCGATTTCAGCCGGCGTGCGCAGCTTGCTGAGCGCATTGAGCGTGGCGCGCACCAGGTTGTACGGGTTGGTCGACCCGTGCGACTTGGCAACGATGTTGCGGATGCCCATGACATCGAAAATGGCACGCATCGGTCCGCCGGCGATGACACCGGTGCCTTCCGCCGCCGGCGACAGGATCACCTTCGAGGCGCCATGCTTGCCCTCGACCACGTGGTGGACGGTCCCGTTCTTCAGCGGCATCTTCGCCATGCCGCGGCGCGCCTTTTCCATCGCCTTCTGGACCGAGACCGGCACTTCACGTGCCTTGCCCTTGCCCATGCCGATGCGGCCATCGCCGTCGCCAACCACGGTCAGCGCAGCGAAGCCCAGGATGCGACCGCCCTTCACCACCTTGGTGACACGGTTGATCGCGATCATCTTTTCCTTGATGCCGTCGTCGCGTTCCTCCGAGACGACACCTTTCGGTTGCACTCGTGCCATGTGGCTGCCCCTTAAAACTTCAACCCGGCTTCACGCGCGGCATCCGCCAACGCCTTGACCCGGCCGTGGAATCGATACCCGGCGCGATCGAAAGCCACGCTCTCGATGCCGGCCGCCTTCGCCTTCTGGGCGATGCGCGTGCCAACGATCTTGGCGGCGTTGACATTGCCGCCCTTGCCCTTGACCGCCGCGAGCTGCGTACGCACCTCGGGCTCTACCGTCGAGGCAGTGGCCAGCACCTTGCCGCCGTCGGCGGCGATGACGCTCGCGTAGATGTGCAGGTTGGTCCGATTGACGGTCAGTCGATCGACCTTCTGCAGCGCGATGCGGGCGCGCGTGGCGCGGGCACGACGGAGACGGGATTCCTTTTTCTCAATCATGGATGACCTCTCACCGCCTTATTTCTTCTTGGTCTCTTTGATGACCACGGCCTCGTCGGCGTAGCGCACGCCCTTGCCCTTGTAGGGCTCCGGGGGCTTGTAGCCTCGCACCTCAGCCGCGACCTGGCCGACCTTCTGCTTGTCGGCCCCCTTGATGACGATTTCGGTCTGCGTCGGGGTTTCGCATTTCACGCCCACGGGCATCTGGTGCACCACCGGATGCGAGAAACCGAGCGACAGGTTGAGCTTGTCGCCCTGGGCCTGCGCGCGGTAGCCGACGCCGACCAGCGTGAGCTTCTTCGCGAAACCCTTCGAGACCCCCTGAACCATGCCCGCCACCAGCGCGCGCATCGTCCCGCTCATCGCATTGGCTTCACGCGACTCGTCGGCGGCAGCAAACGACACCTTGCCGTCGGCCAGTGCGACCTTGACGCGGCTCGACAGCGACTGATGCAAAGTGCCCAGCGGCCCCTTGACCGTGATGTTGTCGGCGCCGATCTGGACGTCCACACCCTTTTCGACCGTCACCGGAATTCGTGCAACTCGAGACATTGTCTTTCTCCGCCCGTTACGCCACGTAGCAGAGGACTTCGCCGCCGACGCCCTGACTGCGCGCCCTGCGGTCTGTCATCACGCCGCGCGAGGTCGACACGATCGCCACGCCGAGGCCGTTCATCACGGGCGGGATGTCGTCGCGGCCCTTGTAGACCCGCAGCCCAGGACGCGAGACGCGCTCGAGGCTCTCGATGACCGGACGGCCAGCGTAGTACTTCAGGCCGATGCGCAGTTCCGGCTTGCCGTCGTTGGGGTTCACCTGGAAGCCCTCGATGTAGCCCTCGTCCTTGAGGACCTGGGCAATGGCAACCTTGACTTTCGACGACGGCATCGCGACCTCAGGCTTCTCGACCCGCTGTGCATTGCGGATGCGGGTCAGCATGTCGGCGATGGGATCACTCATGCTCATGTGCGTTCCTCGCTTACCAGCTGGCCTTGGTCAGGCCTGGGATGTCACCGCGCATCGCGGCCTCACGAATCTTGCCGCGGGCGAGCCCGAACTTGCGGAACGTGCCGCGCGGACGGCCCGTCAGGGCGCAGCGGTTGCGCAACCGTGTCGGGCTGGCATTGCGCGGCAGTGCCTGCAGGCGCTTCATCGCGTCCATGCGCTCGTCCATCGAACGCGTCTGGTCGGCAATGATGGTCTTGAGCTCGGCGCGCTTTGCGGCGTGTTTCTTGACCGCGGCTTCGCGCTTCGCTTCGCGATTCACTAATGCGAGTTTCGCCATTCTCCCCTCGCTTAATTGCGGAACGGGAACCGGAATGCGGCGAGAAGCGCCTTGGCTTCGTCGTCCGACTTCGCGGTCGTCGTGATGCTGATGTTCATGCCACGGAGCTTGTCGATCTTGTCGTACTCGATCTCCGGGAAGATGATCTGTTCCTTCAGGCCGATGTTGTAGTTACCGCGGCCGTCGAATGCACGTCCCGACACCCCGCGGAAGTCGCGCACCCGCGGGAGCGCCACGGTGATCAGGCGATCGAGGAACTCGTACATCCGCTCGCCGCGCAGCGTCACCATCGTCCCGATCGCGAGGTCTTCGCGGATCTTGAAGTTCGCGATGGCCTTGCGCGCCTTGGTGACCACCGGCTTCTGGCCGGCAATCTTGGTCAGGTCGCCGACGGCCATGTCGATGTTCTTCTTGTCGTTGACCGCTTCGCCGACGCCCATGTTCAGCGTGATCTTCGTGATGCGCGGCACCTGCATCACGGACTTGTAGCCGAACTTGCCCATCAGTTCGGGCACGACCTTTTCGCGGTACTGGCTGTGAAAACGCGCCATGTCCGATCCCCCTTACTGCTTGGCGCCGACGACGGCGCCGTTGCTCTTGAACACGCGCATCTTCTTGCCGTCGACCAGCTTGATGCCGACGCGGTCGCCCTTGCTGGTGCGCCGGATTGAAGAGCATGACGTTCGACTGGTCGATCGGCATCGTCTTGTCGATGATCCCGCCGGTCACGCCCTTGAGCGGGTTCGGACGCACGTGCTTCTTCACAACGTTGATGCCCTCGACGACGAGGTGCGAACCGTCGACCCGGCGCAGCACGATGCCGCGCTTGCCCTTGTCCTTGCCTGCGATGACGACGACTTCGTCGCCCTTGCGAATACGTTCCATGTCCGCGCTCCCTTAGAGAACTTCCGGCGCCAGCGACACGATCTTCATGAAGCGCTCGGTACGCAGCTCGCGCGTGACCGGGCCGAAGATGCGGGTGCCGATGGGCTCCAGCTTGGCGTTGAGCAGCACGGCCGCGTTGCTGTCGAACTTGATCGCGGAACCGTCGCCGCGGCGCAGGCCCTTGGCCGTGCGCACGACAACGGCGCTGTAGACCTCGCCCTTTTTCACGCGACCGCGCGGCGCGCACTCCTTGATCGTCACCTTGATGACGTCGCCAATGTTCGCGTAACGGCGCTTGGAGCCGCCCAACACCTTGATACACATCACCGAACGGGCGCCGGTGTTGTCGGCGACGTCCAGCATCGTCTGCATCTGAATCATGGCTATCGCATCCCAACTTGAACCGCGGGGTCGGATCTCGAAGTCTCGAAATCGCGGCGCTACGGTCAGTCTTGGTCCCGTCCGGGTTGAGGAGCCCGCCATGCGTCCGTCCTGGGACCCGTCCGCCGGCGGGGGGACGGGGCGCACCGTCGCGCTCCGAAAAACTGCCTGCCTGCAACCTTGCCCGCCGACTGCTCGGGACTGACCTGGACGCCGTCTCGCTCTGCGCCTGGCCCTCTGCACTGCTTCAAGGTTCGGTTCGACTGGGCTCCGCAAGAAGCCCACAAACGCGAAGCCTGCAATTCTACCTAATTTCGCCGCACTGCCGCAAGCGCTAGATCGCCTGCACCGTTTCGACGACGCGGGTGACGGTCCACGTCTTGGTCTTGGACAGCGGACGCGACGAGGCGATCTCGACGATGTCGCCCTCGTTCAGGGCGTCGGTGTCGTCGTGCGCGTGATACTTGTTCGACTTGACGACGTACTTGCCGTACACCGGGTGCTTCACGCGCCGCTCGACCAGCACCGTCACCGTCTTGTCCATCTTGTTGCTGACGACCTTGCCGACCAGGGTGCGCGTCAGCGCCTTCTTCTCAGCGTTCATTTGGCCTTCGCCTTCTGGGTCAGGATGGTCCGCACCCGGGCGATGTCTCGCCGCGTGCTGCGGATCTGGCTGGTGTTCTGCAGTTGCTGCGTGGCCTTCTGCATGCGCAGCGAGAAGTGCGCCTTCTGCAGCTCCTGCAGCTCCTTTGGTCAGCGCGTCGGACGTCCTTCGCGCGCAGTTCCTTCGTATTCATCGTTCCGTCTCCTTAGGTCCCGAGCTGGCGGACGACGAACGTCGTCTTCAGCGGCAGCTTGGCCGCCGCCAGCGCGAACGCCTCGCGCGCGAGCGCTTCGGTCACGCCGTCCAGTTCGTAGACCACGTTGCCCGGCCGACTTCGGCGACCCAGTACTCGGGGTTGCCCTTGCCGTTGCCCATGCGGACTTCGGCCGGCTTCTGGGAGATCGGCTTGTCCGGGAACACGCGGATCCACACGCGGCCACCACGCTTGATGTGACGGCTGATCGCGCGGCGCGCCGCCTCGATCTGGCGTGCCGTCAGGCGGCCACGCTCGGTGACCTTGAGGCCGAATTCGCCGAACGACACGTGGGCGCCGCGCAGCGCTAGGCCGCGGTTGCGACCCTTTTGCTCCTTGCGATACTTACGTCGAGCGGGTTGCAGCATGACTTACTCTCCGTCTTTCGTGCCGCCTCTCGGCCGGCGTCTTCGCCGCGACCTTGCGCACGCGCTTGACGACCGGCTTGGCGGCGTCGTCCTTGGGCTTTTCCGCTGGCGCAGCCGTCGGTGCCGCCGATTCCGCAGCCACCTCAGTGCCCGACTTGCGGGCGCGTCTTGCGCGGGGGCCTTGCCGGTCGGGCGGCTGTCGGGGCGGCCTTCGCCGCGACGCGGACGGCGCTCTTCGCGGTCCGGTGCCGGCGTCGCGTCGGTCGCAGCCCGGCGCGTCGTTGCGGCCCAGCGTGTCGCCCTTGTAGACCCAGCACTTGACGCCGATGACGCCGTAGGTGGTCTTGGCTTCCGAGAAGCCGTAGTCGATGTCGGCACGCAGCGTGTGCAGCGGCACGCGGCCTTCGCGGTACCACTCGGTGCGCGCGATTTCGATGCCGTTCAGGCGTCCCGCGCTCATGATCTTGATGCCCTGGGCGCCGAGCCGCATCGCGTTCTGCATCGCGCGCTTCATCGCACGGCGGAACATGATGCGCTTTTCGAGCTGCTGCGTGATCGAGTCGGCGATCAGCTGCGCGTCGAGTTCCGGCTTGCGGATTTCCTCGATGTTGACGTGCACCGGCACGCCGAGCATCTTCTGCAGCGTTGCCTTCAGCGACTCGATGTCCTCGCCCTTCTTGCCGATGACGACACCCGGACGCGCCGAGTAGATCGTGATGCGGGCGTTCTTGGCGGGACGCTCGATCACGATGCGGCCGACCGAGGCGCTGCGCAGCTTCTTGCGCAAGAACTCGCGGACCTTCAGGTCCTCCTGCAGCATCTTCGGCGAACGCCGGACCGGTCGCGAACCAGCGCGAGCCCCAGTTACGGGTGACGGCAAGACGGAAGCCGGTGGGATTGATCTTTTGACCCATGGATCACCTATTTCTTGGGTTTGGCGTCGCCGACCGTCACGAAGATGTGGCAGGTCTGTTTACCGATGCGGGCGCCGCGGCCCTTCGCACGCGCTGCGAAGCGGCTCAACGTGGCGGCCTTCTCGACCAGGATGCTGCGTCACACGCAGTTCGTCGATGTCGGCGCCGTCGTTGTGCTCGGCATTGGCGATCGCCGACTCCAGCGCCTTCTTGATGATGCCCGGCGGCCTTCTTCTGCGTGAAGCCAAGGATGTTGAGCGCCTTGTCGACCGGCTTGCCGCGAATCAGGTCGGCCACCAGCCGGCCCTTCTGGGCCGACAGCCGAACTCCGCGAACCGATGCAGTAGTTTCCATCGTCATCACCTTACTTCTTCGCCACGACGGTCTTCTTGTCCGCCGCGTGACCCTTGAAGGTCCGGGTCAGCGCAAACTCGCCGAGCTTGTGACCGACCATGTTTTCGTTGATGTAGACCGGCACGTGCTGCTTGCCGTTGTGCACGGCGATCGTCAGGCCGATGAACTCCGGCAGGATCGTCGAGCGGCGCGACCAGGTCTTGATCGGCTTCTTGTCGCGGGTTGCCTGCGCCGTTTCGACTTTCTTCAGCAGATGCCCGTCGACAAACGGGCCCTTTTTCAGAGAACGAGACATTCAGGACCCCTTACTTGCGATTGCGTCGCTGCACGATCATCGAATCCGTGCGCTTGTTGTTGCGGGTGCGGTAGCCCTTGGCCAGCTGACCCCACGGGCTGACCGGATCGCGCTTGGTGCCGGTGCGGCCTTCGCCGCCGCCGTGCGGGTGATCGACCGGGTTCATCGCCACGCCGCGCACCGTCGGGCGCACGCCGCGCCAGCGCATCGCGCCGGCCTTGCCGATCTGGCGCAGGTTGTTCTCCTCGTTGCCGACCTCGCCGATCGTGGCGCGGCAGTCGATCAGCACGCGGCGGATCTCGCCGGAACGCAGCCGCAACTGGGCATAGGTTCCTTCACGCGCCAGCAACTGCACCGACGTGCCGGCGGCGCGCGCCAACTGCGCGCCCTTGCCCGGCAGCATCTCGACGCAGTGGACCGTCGTGCCGACCGGGATGTTGCGCAGCGGCAGCGTGTTGCCGACACGGATCGGCGCCTCGTTGCCGCTCATCAGCTGCGCTCCGACCGTCAGACCCTTGGGCGCGATGATGTAGCGTCGCTCGCCGTCCGCGTAGATCAGCAGCGCGATGTGCGCCGAGCGGTTCGGGTCGTATTCCAGGCGCTCGACCTTGGCCGCGACGCCGTCCTTGCGCGCTTGAAGTCGATCACGCGGTAGTGCTGCTTGTGGCCGCCGCCCATGTGACGCGTCGTGATGCGGCCGGTGTTGTTGCGGCCGGACGAGCGCGTCTTCTTCTCGAGCAGCGCCTGCGAGCGGCTTGCCCTTGTGCAGCTTGTCGTTGACGACCTTGACCAGCCCGCGCCGGCCGGCAGACGTCGGTTTGACCTTGACGAGTGCCATTTACTTCACCTCTTGCGCGAAGTTGATTTCCTGACCGTCCTTCAGGCTCACGTACGCCTTGCGCACGTTGCCGCGCTTGCCGTCGAAACGGCCAAAGCGCTTGGTCTTGCCCTTCTGGTTCAGGATGGAAACCTTGTCGACCTGCACCTTGAAGAGCGTGCTCGACCGCGGCCTTGACTTCCGGCTTGGTCGCGTCCTGCATGACGCGGAACGCGACCTGGTCGTTCTTCTCGCCGATCATCGTGCTCTTCTCGGAGACGATCGGCGCCAGCAGCACGCTGTACAGACGGTCCTGACGGGTTGGCGTGCTCATCCCCACATCTCCTCGAGCTTGGCGATCGCCGGCTTGGTCACGATCACCTTCTTGTAGTGGATCAGCGACAGCGGGTCCGCATAGCGCGGCTCGACGATCATCACGTTCTTCAGGTTGCGCGAAGCGAGGTACAGGTTCTCGTCGACGCATCGGTGATGATCAGCACCGACTCCAGGCCCATGGCCTTGAGCTTTTCGGCCAGTTGCTTGGTCTTCGGCGAATCGACCGCCAGGCCGTCGACGACGGCGATGCGGTCGTCGCGCGCCAGCTTCGACAGGATCGAGGTCATGCCGGCGCGGTACATCTTCTTGTTGACCTTCTGCGAGAAATTCTCGTCCGGCGAGTTCGGAAAGGTGCGGCCACCGCCACGCCAGATCGGGCTCGAGGTCATGCCGGCGCGCGCACGGCCGGTGCCCTTCTGGCGCCACGGCTTGCGTGTCGAGTGCTTGACCGTCGTCCGGTCCTTCTGCGCCCGCGTGCCCTGCCGCGCATTCGCCTGATAGGCGACGACGATCTGGTGCACCAGCGCTTCGTTGAATTCACGGCCGAACAGCGTCTCCGGCGCCGACGTCGTGCCGGCAGCCTGCCCCTGGGCGTTCAATAGCTTGAGTTCCATCGCGCCCCCTTAGGCCTTCGGCGCCTTGGCCTTGGCGGCCGGACGCACGATCACGTTGCCACCGGCCGATCCCGGGACCGCGCCCCTCACCAGCAGAAGACCGCGCTCGGCATCGATACGCGCGACGACGAGGTTCTGCGTCGTGCGCTGCTCGTCGCCGAGGTGCCCTGCCATGCGCTTGCCAGGAAACACGCGGCCCGGATCCTGCCGGTTACCGATCGAGCCCGGCGCGTTGGTGGACACGGAGTTGCCGTGCGTGGCGCGGTTCGACGAAAAGTGATGCCGCTCTGATGGCGCCAGCAAATCCCTTGCCGATCGTCACGCCGGTGACATCGACCTTCTGCCCGACGGTGAAGATGTCGAGACCGATCGGCGTGCCGGCTTTCAGCTCGGACGCCTTGGCAGCGTCGATCCGAAATTCACGCAGCACCGAACCGGCTTCGACGCCGGACTTGGCGTAGTGCCCGGCTTGCGGCTTGGCAACACGGGAGGACTTGCGGGTGCCGTAGGCCACCTGGACCGCGGTATAGCCGTCGGTCTCAGGCGATCTTGACCTGGCTGACGCGGTTGTTCGACACGTCGAGCACCGTGACCGGGACGGATTCGCCGTCATCGGTGAAGATGCGCGTCATGCCGACTTTGCGGCCCAAAAGGCCGAGCGCCGAGCGTGCTTCGCTCATTCTTATCTCCATCCCCGGCTTCGATTGGCCGGGACCAAAATTTCGCGTTCTGCGATTGCCGCTACCGGCCCTGCAATTGCTCAGAAGGCCATGGCCACGGCTGGATTTCCCAATGCCAGGGCCAAGTGCGGAAAGCCGGAAATTCTATCTCGAGCGGCGTGCCGGAAGCAAGTCGTCGCTTACTGGACCTTGATCTCGACGTCAACACCGGCCGGCAGGTCGAGCTTCATCAGCGCGTCCACCGTCTTGTCGGTCGGGTCGATGATGTCCATCAGCCGCTGGTGCGTTCTCATCTCGAGCTGGTCGCGCGACGTCTTGTTGACGTGGGGCGAGCGCAGGATGTCGAAGCGCTGGATACGCGTTGGCAGCGGAACTGGCCCGCGGACCACGGCGCCGGTGCGCTTGGCAGTGTCCACGATCTCGAGCGCCGACTGGTCGATCAACTTGTAGTCAAACGCCTTCAGGCGGATGCGAATGCGTTGGCTTTGCATGTCAATTCCTCTTCAAAGAGCGAGAGGCCGGTGCCCGACAGGCGCCGGCCTTGGGGTCACGCGAGTCTGTCTACTCGACGATCTTTGCCACGACGCCGGCGCCGACGGTGCGGCCGCCTTCGCGGATGGCAAAGCGCAGGCCTTCTTCCATGGCGATCGGGGCGATCAGCGCCACATCCATCTGGATGTTGTCGCCCGGCATCACCATCTCGGTGCCCGCCGGCAACTGGATCGAGCCGGTCACGTCCGTCGTGCGGAAGTAAAACTGCGGCCGATAGCCGTTGAAGAACGGGGTGTGGCGGCCACCCTCTTCCTTGGACAGCACATACACCTCGGCCTTGAACTTGGTGTGCGGCGTGATGGAACCCGGCTTGGCCAGCACCTGGCCACGCTCGACTTCTTCGCGCTTGGTCCCGCGCAGCAGCACCCCGACGTTGTCACCCGCCTGGCCCTGGTCAAGGAGCTTGCGGAACATCTCCACGCCAGTGCAGGTGGTCTTCAGCGTTGGCTTGATACCGATGATCTCGATCTCGTCGCCGACCTTGACGATGCCGCGCTCGATCCGCCCGGTCACCACGGTGCCGCGACCGGAGATGGAGAAGACGTCTTCGACCGGCATCAGGAAGGCACCGTCGATGGCACGCTCGGGCGTCGGGATGTAGCTGTCGAGCGCATCGGCAAGCTTCATGATCGACTGCTCGCCCAACTCGCCCTTGTCGCCTTCGAGCGCCATCTTGGCGCTGCCCTTGATGATGGGAATGTCGTCGCCGGGAAACTCGTACTTGCTCAGCAGCTCGCGCACTTCCAGCTCAACCAGCTCGAGCAGCTCGGCATCGTCGACCATGTCGACCTTGTTCATGTAGACAATGATGTAGGGCACCCCGACCTGACGGGCGAGCAGAATGTGCTCGCGGGTCTGCGGCATCGGACCGTCGGCGGCACTGACCACCAAAATGGCGCCGTCCATCTGGGCAGCACCGGTGATCATGTTCTTGACATAGTCGGCGTGACCCGGGCAATCAACGTGCGCGTAGTGCCGTGCCTTGGTCTCGTACTCAACGTGCGCCGTGTTGATCGTGATGCCGCGCGCCTTCTCCTCCGGCGCCGCATCAATCTGGTCGTACGCCTTGGCCTCGCCACCATACAGCTTCGACAACACCAGCGTCATCGCCGCCGTCAGCGTCGTCTTCCCATGATCCACGTGACCAATCGTCCCCACATTCACATGCGGCTTCGTACGCTCAAACTTGCCTTTTGCCATCGCTAGGTCCTCAAAGAACGGTTGTTCGTATTGTGTTGAACGCTACTTCGTCTTGGCGGAGATCACCGCTTCGGCGACGTTCTTCGGCGCCTCGGCGTAGTGCTTGAACTCCATCGTGTAGGTCGCCCGCCCCTGCGTCAGCGAGCGCAACGTCGTCGAATAGCCGAACATTTCGGCGAGCGGCACCTCGGCACGGATCGCCTTGCCGCCCCCTGGAATATCGTCCATGCCCTGGATCACGCCCCGGCGCGACGACAAATCGCCCATGACGTCGCCCATCTTTTCCTCGGGCGTTTCGACTTCGACAGCCATGATCGGCTCGAGAAGCGCCGGGGATGCCGCGCGCATGCCGTCTTTGAAGCCCATCGAGGCGGCCATCTTGAACGCGTTTTCGTTCGAGTCCACCTCGTGGTATGAGCCGAAGTGCAGCGTCACCTTGACGTCGACCACCGGATAGCCTGCCAGCACACCGGCCTTCAACGTCTCATTGACGCCCTTCTCGACGGCCGGGATGTACTCGCGCGGCACGACGCCGCCTTTGATTGCATCAACGAACGCAAAGCCCGTGCCCGGAGTCTGCGGCTCGAGCTTCAGCACGACGTGCCCATACTGGCCGCGACCGCCCGATTGCTTGATGAACTTGCCCTCAGCGTTCTCGACCGTCTTGCGGATCGTCTCGCGGTAGGCCACCTGCGGCTTGCCGACCGACGCCTCGACGCCAAATTCGCGCTTCATGCGGTCGACCAGGATCTCAAGGTGCAGCTCGCCCATGCCGGAGATGATGGTCTGACCGGACTCTTCGTCCGTGTGAACGCGGAACGACGGATCTTCCTGCGCCAGGCGATTGAGGGCGATGCCCATTTTCTCCTGGTCGGCCTTGGTCTTGGGCTCAACAGCCTGGGAGATCACCGGCTCCGGGAAGATCATCCGCTCAAGCGTAATGACCTTGTCCGGGTCGCACAGCGTGTCACCCGTGGTGACGTCCTTCATGCCGACGGCGGCAGCGATGTCGCCGGCGCGCACTTCCTTGATCTCGTCGCGCTGGTTCGCGTGCATCTGCAACAGACGCCCGACGCGCTCCTTGCGGCTTTTGATCGAGTTGATGACCGTGTCGCCCGAGGCCAACACCCCGGAATACACGCGCAAAAAGGTCAGCTGACCGACGTACGGGTCGGTCATGATCTTGAATGCCAGCGCGGCGAACGGCGCCTCGTCGTTCGCGGGGCGCACTTCGGAAACGCCGCGATCGTTCTCGCCCATGACGGCCGGACGATCGATCGGGCTCGGAAGGTACTCCACGACGGCGTCAAGCATCGCCTGCACGCCCTTGTTCTTGAACGCCGAGCCACACAGCATCGGGGTGATCTCGTGCGCGATCGTGCGATGACGCAGCCCCTGCTTGATTTCGGACTCCGTCAGCGCACTGCCCTCGAGGTACTTATTCATCAGTTCCTCGTTGGCTTCGGCGGCCGCCTCGACCATCTTCTCGCGCCACTCCTTGGCTGTGTCCGCGAGCTCAGCCGGGATCTCGGCGTACTCGAACTTCATGCCCTTGGAAGCCTCGTCCCAAAAGATCGCCTTCATCTTGACGAGGTCAACCACGCCCTTGAAGTTGTCTTCCGAACCGATTGGGATCTGGATCGCGACTGGGTTGGCCTTCAGGCGCAGACGCATCTGCTCGTAGACCTTGAAGAAATTGGCACCCGTGCGGTCCATCTTGTTGACGAACGCCAGCCGCGGCACGCCGTACTTGTTGGCCTGGCGCCAGACGGTTTCGGACTGCGGCTGCACGCCGCCGACCGCGCAATAGACCATGCAGGCGCCGTCCAGCACGCGCATGCTGCGCTCGACCTCGATCGTGAAGTCGACGTGGCCCGGCGTGTCGATGATGTTGATGCGGTGCTCGGGGAAGCTGAGGTCCATCCCCTTCCAGAACGTGGTCGTCGCCGCCGACGTGATCGTGATGCCACGCTCCTGTTCCTGCTCCATCCAGTCCATCGTCGCGGCGCCTTCATGCACCTCGCCGAGCTTGTGGTTGACGCCGGTATAAAACAGGATGCGTTCCGTCGTGGTCGTCTTGCCGGCGTCGATATGCGCCGAAATTCCGATGTTCCGATACCGCTCGATGGGGGTCTTGCGTGCCATAAGGCTCACCTAGTCAACCTCGCTGCGGATCGGCTCGTGCTCGGTCCGCACAGAAAATTCGTTAGAAGCGGAAGTGCGCGAACGCCTTGTTCGCTTCCGCCATGCGGTGCACTTCCTCGCGCTTCTTCATCGCGCCGCCCCGGCCCTCGGCCGCTTCCATCAGTTCGCCGGCCAGGCGCAGCGGCATGGATTTCTCACTGCGCTTCTTGGCGGCCTCGCGCAACCAGCGCATGGCCAGCGCCATGCGGCGTATCGGGCGCACTTCGACCGGGACCTGGTAGTTGGCACCGCCCACCCGCCGGCTCTTCACCTCGACCATTGGCTTGACGTTGGAGAGCGCAGCCGAAAACACCTCGAGAGCATTCTTGCCAGCCTTGGTCTCGATCTGGGTCAGTGCGCCGTAGACGATGCGCTCAGCCACGGCTTTCTTGCCGTCCAGCATGATCACGTTGACGAATTTCGTGACATCCGGCGAGCCAAACTTGGGATCCGGCAGAATTTCGCGCTTGGGTACTTCACGACGACGGGGCATTTCTCACCTCTTTGCTGGCTTCAGTCGTTATGCGGAGACGCCGGCGGCATCTCCGCGAATGCGGCCCCATCAAAACGAGCCGCGACTTACTCGGCTGCCTGCCGAAGCCGGCCGCCGTGTTGAAAATCAGGCTGCCTTCGGACGCTTGGCGCCGTATTTCGAGCGGGACTGCTTGCGGTCCTTCACGCCCTGCGTGTCAAGCGAGCCGCGCACGATGTGGTACCGCACGCCCGGCAGGTCCTTCACGCGGCCGCCGCGGATCAGCACGACCGAGTGCTCCTGCAGGTTGTGGCCTTCGCCACCAATATAGGAGATCACCTCGTAGCCGTTGACAAGACGCACCTTCGCGACCTTGCGCAGCGCCGAGTTCGGGCTTCTTGGGCGTGGTCGTGTAGACGCGCGTGCAGACGCCGCGCTTCTGCGGGCTGTTCTTCAGCGCCGGGCTCTTGCTCTTGATGCGGGTCGATTCGCGCGGCTTGCGCACGAGCTGATTAATGGTTGGCATACGCGTCCGTGTTCGAAAATCAAAGGCGCACAGCGATGGGCTGCGCGCAAAGACCGACTGCAACTGACCGGGGACTGCTGCTTGTTTCGGCGGCGCGATGGGGTGCGCCTTGGACTCGACCCTTTCGCGGAACTGCACGCGACCCGGCTGACCGGGAAACGACGCGCCGGCGTTCAGCGCGAAGGGGACGGGGCAAAGAGCGCAACGCCCGGGCGGGCGCCGAAAAGCTCATCATTATCGCTAGTCGGGGCACGCGGTGTCAAGGCAACGCCTCCGGCCGTTGAGAGTGCGGCACCAAGAAAGCGAACGGCCCGCCGAGGCGGGCCGTTCTTGAAGGCAACCGACCGCGCGCGACAGTTACTCGGCCACTTCGGTGGACTCGTCGGCGCCGGGCTCCTCACCGGCGCCTTCGGCCGCCAGGGCCTCCATCGCCGCCAGCTGCTGCTGCTCCAGCGCGTCGGCGGCTTCCTTGTCCTTGCGGGCACGGTGATATGCCAGGCCGGTTCCCGCGGGGATCAGGCGTCCGACGATGACGTTCTCCTTCAAGCCACGCAGATCGTCCTTCTTGCCCATGATTGCCGCCTCGGTGAGGACGCGGGTGGTCTCTTGGAACGAAGCCGCGGAAATGAAGGAGTCGGTCGACAGCGATGCCTTGGTAATGCCCAGGAGGATGTTGTCGTACAGCGCCGGGCGTTTTCCTTCGGCGATAGCCTTGTCGTTCTCGTCGAAAAGCTCCGAACGCTCGACCTGCTCACCGGTGATGAATGGCGCATCGCCCGGGTCCGTGATCTGTACCCGGCGCAGCATCTGCCGCACGATGACCTCGATGTGCTTGTCGTTGATCTTCACGCCCTGCAGTCGGTAGACGTCCTGCACCTCGTCGACGATGTAGCGCGCGAGCGCTTCGACGCCAAGCAGCCGCAGGATATCGTGGGGATCGGCCGGGCCGTCGACGATCGACTCACCGCGGTTGACGACCTGTCCGTCGTGCACCAGCAGGTGCTTGTCCTTGGTGATCAGGAACTCATGCTCCTTGCCGTCGAGGTCCGTGATGATCAGCCGCTGCTTGCCCTTGGTCTCCTTGCCGAACGTGACGGTTCCGGTGACCTCGGCCAGCATGCCGGCGTCCTTCGGCGAGCGCGCCTCGAACAGTTCCGCCACGCGCGGCAGACCACCCGTAATGTCGCGTGTCTTCTGCGATTCCGTCGGAATCCGCGCCAGTACTTCACCGACGCCAACCTGCTGCGCATCACGGACGACGATCAGCGCGCCGATCGGGAAGCTGATCGTGACCGAGTGCTCGGTGCCGGGGATCTTCACCTCTTCGCCGACGTCGTTCAGCAGCTTGACCTGAGGCCGCACACCCTTGCTCGATGCAGTGCGGCGTTTCGCGTCGATGACGACCAGGGTCGAAAGGCCGGTGACTTCGTCGATTTGCTTGGCGACGGTGACACCTTCCTCGACATGCTCGAACTTCACGGTGCCTGCGTACTCCGTGATGATCGGACGGGTCAGCGGATCCCAGGTCGCGAGCGCGGTTCCCGCCTTGACCTGCTTGCCATCGGCGGCGAGCAGCGTGGCGCCGTACGGCACCTTGTGCCGCTCGCGCTCGCGCCCGTTGTCGTCGGCAATCGTGACCTCGCCCGAGCGTGAGATTGCCACCTGTTCGCCCTTGGCGTTGGTGACATAACGCATCGTCGCGGTGAAACGCACGGTTCCATTGCTCTTCGCTTCGACGCCGGAGGCGACGGCCGCACGCGACGCCGCGCCACCGATGTGGAACGTGCGCATCGTCAGCTGCGTGCCCGGTTCGCCGATCGACTGCGCGGCGATGACACCGACCGCTTCGCCCGAGTTCACCAGCACGCCACGGCCCAGGTCGCGCCCGTAGCACTTGGCACACAGTCCGTAGCGTGTTTCGCAGGTGAGTGGCGTGCGCACGCGCACTTCGTCGATGCCCAGCGCTTCAATCTTCTCGACAGCTTCTTCGTCGAGCAGCTCGGTCTGCGCGAACAGGACGTCTTGGGTTTCCGGGTTGATCACATCAACCGCTGCGACACGCCCGAGGATGCGGTCGCGCAGCGGCTCGATAACTTCGCCGCCCTCGACCAGTGCCCGCATCGCTACCCCGTTCGTCGTGCCGCAGTCGTCCTCGGTCACGACCAGGTCTTGCGTGACGTCGACCAGTCGTCGCGTCAAGTAACCCGAGTTGGCGGTCTTCAGCGCCGTGTCGGCCAGACCCTTGCGGGCACCGTGCGTCGAGATGAAGTACTGCAGCACGTTCAGACCTTCACGGAAGTTCGCCGTGATGGGGGTCTCGATGATCGAGCCGTCCGGCTTGGCCATCAGGCCGCGCATGCCGGCTAGCTGGCGGATCTGAGCCACCGAACCACGGGCACCGGAGTCGGCCATCATGAAGATGGAGTTGAACGACTCCTGCTTCACTTCCTTGCCGTGGCGGTCGATCGTCTGCTCAGTGGCGAGCTGCTCCATCATCACCTTGCCGACCTGGTCGCCGGCGCGGCCCCAGATGTCGACCACCTTGTTGTAGCGCTCGCCCTGCGTGACGAGGCCCGAGGTGTACTGCGCCTCGATCTCCTTCACTTCCTTTTCGGCGCTGCGGATGATCTCTTCCTTCTGCGCCGGCACGACCATGTCGTCGATGGCGATCGACAGCCCCGCGCGGGTCGCGAGCGCGAAGCCCGACTGCATCAGCTTGTCGGCGAAGATCACCGTCTCGCGCAGGCCGCACTTGCGGAACGCCGTGTTGATCAGCTTGCTGATCTCCTTCTTCTTCAGCGGTTTGTTCAGCACAGAGAATGGCAGGCCGGCCGGAAGGATCTCCGACATGAACGCACGCCCGACCGTCGTTTCGTAACGTGTGATCTTCGGCGTCTTCTCGCCAGTCTCGGGATTGACGTCGAACTCACGAATGCGCACCGTGATCTTCGTCTGCAGCTCGACCTGGCGGTTCTCGTAGGCACGATGCACTTCGGCCAGGTCCATGAAGAACGAACCCTCGCCCTTGCCATTGGTCTTTTCGCGCGTCGCGAAGTACAGCCCCAGCACGATGTCCTGGCTCGGAACGATCGACGGATCGCCGTTGCTCGGGAACAGGATGTTGTTCGACGCCAGCATCAGCGAGCGTGCCTCCAACTGCGCCTCGAGCGACAGCGGGACGTGTACGGCCATCTGGTCGCCGTCGAAGTCGGCATTGAACGCCGCACAGACGAGCGGATGCAGCTGGATCGCCTTGCCCTCGATCAACACCGGCTCGAAGGCCTGGATGCCCAGACGGTGCAACGTTGGCGCGCGGTTCAGCATCACCGGGTGCTGGCGGATAACCTCCTCGAGGATGTCCCACACGACCGGCTCCTGCGATTCGACCATCTTCTTGGCCGCCTTGATCGTCGTGGCCAGGCCCATCAGTTCGAGCTTGTTAAAGATGAAGGGCTTGAAGAGCTCGAGCGCCATCAGTTTCGGCAGGCCGCATTGATGCAACTTCAGCTGCGGGCCGACCACAATGACCGAACGGCCCGAGTAGTCGACGCGCTTGCCGAGCAGGTTCTGGCGGAAGCGGCCGCCCTTTCCCTTGATCATGTCGGCGAGCGACTTCAGCGGACGCTTGTTGGCGCCCGTCATCGCTTTGCCGCGCCGGCCGTTGTCGAGCAGCGAGTCGACGGCCTCCTGCAGCATCCGCTTCTCATTGCGCACGATGATCTCAGGCGCCTTGAGCTCGAGCAGACGCTTCAGCCGGTTATTGCGGTTGATGACGCGGCGATACAGATCATTGAGGTCGGACGTCGCAAAGCGACCGCCGTCCAGTGGCACCAGCGGACGCAGCTCGGGCGGCAGCACCGGCAGCACCTCGAGGATCATCCACTCGGGCTTGATGCCGGAGCGTTGGAAGCCCTCGAGGACTTTCAGGCGCTTGGCGAACTTCTTGATCTTGGCCTCGGAACCGGTCTCGGCCAGGTCCTTGCGCAGCGTCTCGATCTCGCGGTTAACGTCGATGCCGCGCAGCAACTCGCGGATCGCTTCGGCACCCATCAGCGCGCGGAAGTCATCTCCGTATTCCTCGGTCTTCGCGATGAAATCATCCTCGGTCATCAACTGCCCCTTCTTCAGGGGGGTGAAGCCGGGGTCGACCACGCAGTAGGCCTCGAAGTACAGCACGCGCTCGATGTCGCGAAGCGTCATGTCGAGCACCATGCCCATGCGGGACGGAAGGCTCTTCAGGAACCAGATGTGCGCGGTCGGGCTGGCCAGTTCGATGTGGCCCATGCGCTCGCGGCGCACCTTGGCCAGTGTCACCTCGACGCCGCACTTCTCACAGATCACGCCGCGATGCTTCAGGCGCTTGTACTTGCCGCACAGGCATTCGTAGTCCTTGATCGGCCCGAAGATCTTGGCGCAGAACAGGCCATCACGCTCAGGCTTGAACGTGCGGTAGTTGATCGTCTCGGGCTTCTTGACCTCGCCGAACGACCACGAACGGATCTTGTCTGGCGATGCTATGCCGATTTTGATCGCGTCGAACTGCTCCTGCTGCTGTACCTGCTTGAATAGATCGAGTAGCGCTTTCATGCGTACCTCTCAGTGTCCGGTTAGTTGCGCTCGAGGTCGATGTCGATGCCCAACGACCGGATTTCCTTGACCAGCACGTTGAACGATTCCGGCATGCCGGCATCGATCACGTGATCGCCCTTGACGATGTTCTCGTAAACCTTGGTGCGGCCCTGTACGTCGTCGCTCTTGACGGTGAGCATCTCCTGCAACACGTACGCCGCGCCGTAGGCTTCCAGTGCCCAGACCTCCATCTCGCCGAAGCGCTGGCCGCCAAACTGCGCTTTGCCGCCCAGCGGCTGCTGGGTGACGAGCGAGTACGGACCGGTCGAGCGCGCGTGCATCTTGTCGTCGACCAGGTGGTGCAGCTTCAGCATGTGCATGTAGCCGACCGTGACCGGGCGCTCGAACGCATCACCGCTACGCCCATCGAAGAGTCGCGCCTGTGTGCGCGTGCCCGTCAGCTGCAGGCCCTTGGCAATCGCCTCCGGATAGGCGAGGTCGAGCATCGCGTGAATCTCTTTCTCCGCCGCTCCGTCGAACACCGGCGTGGCAAACGGGACGCCATCGCGCAAATGCTCGCCGAGTTGCGTGATCTCTTCGTCACTTAGGTGGTCGAGGTCCTCCGGCTTGCCGGAACGGTTGTAGATCTCCTTCAGCAAATGGCGCAGCTGGGCCGTCTTCGCACTTACGGCAAGGTCGCCGATACGCTGACCCAGGCCCTTCGCGGCCCAGCCGAGGTGGGTCTCGAGGATCTGGCCGACGTTCATCCGCGACGGTACGCCGAGAGGATTCAGCACGAGGTCGACCGGAGTGCCGTCTGCCATGTACGGCATGTCCTCTACCGGGACGATGCGTGACACGACACCCTTGTTGCCGTGGCGGCCGGCCATCTTGTCGCCCGGCTGCAGGCGGCGCTTCACCGCCAAGTAGACCTTGACCATCTTGAGCACGCCCGGGGGCAACTCGTCGCCCTGCGTCAGCTTCTTCTTCTTGTCTTCGAAGGCCTGGTCGAACTGCTTGCGCTTGAGTTCGATCGAGTCCTTGAGGCTTTCAAGTTGCGCCGCCGCTTCGTCATCCGCCAGGCGGATCTCGAACCAGTGGTACTTCTCGAGCGACTCGAGATAGTCGCGCGCAATGACCGTGCCCTTGGCAATCTTGCGCGGGCCGCCGATGGCCTCCTTCTTCAGCAGCAGCTTCTCGATACGCTGGAAGGCGTCGCCCTCGACAATACGCAGCTGGTCGTTCAGGTCCTGACGGTACCTCTTGAGCGCGTCGTCGATGATCTGCTGCGCTCGCTTGTCGCGCACGATGCCTTCGCGCGTGAACACCTGGACGTCGATCACCGTGCCGCTCATGCCGGACGGCACGCGCAGCGACGTGTCCTTCACGTCCGAGGCCTTCTCGCCGAAGATCGCGCGCAGCAGCTTCTCTTCGGGCGTCAGCTGGGTCTCGCCCTTCGGCGTGACCTTGCCGACCAGCACGTCACCGGCGTTGACTTCGGCGCCGATGTAGACGATGCCGGAATCATCGAGGCGCGCCAGCTGGTTCTCGGAGAGGTTGCTGATGTCCCGCGTGATCTCCTCGGGTCCGAGCTTGGTGTCGCGCGCGACGACGTTCAGCTCCTCGATGTGGATCGAGGTGTAGCGGTCGTCGGCGACCACGCGCTCGGAGATGAGGATCGAGTCCTCGAAGTTGTAGCCGTTCCACGGCATGAACGCGACCAGCATGTTCTGGCCCAGCGCCAGTTCACCGAGGTCGGTCGACGCACCGTCGGCAATGACGTCGCCCTTGGCGATGACATCGCCCTTCTTGACGATCGGCGTCTGGTTGATGTTCGTGTTCTGGTTCGAACGCGTGTACTTGGTCAGGTTGTAGATGTCGACGCCGACTTCGCCCGCCACGTTCTCGTTCTCGTGCACGCGCACGACGATGCGGTTGGCGTCGACGTAGTCGACCAGTCCGCCGCGCAGCGCCTGCACGGTCGTGCCTGAGTCGACGGCGACCGTGCGCTCGACGCCGGTGCCGACGAAAGGCTTCTCGGGACGCAGGCAGGGCACCGCCTGACGCTGCATGTTCGAGCCCATCAGCGCGCGGTTGGCGTCGTCGTGCTCGAGGAACGGGATCAGCGACGCCGCGACCGAGACGATCTGCGACGGCGCGATGTCCATGTACTGCACGCGCTCCGGCGACATCAGCACGAACTCGCCGTTCTCGCGGCAGCTCACCAGCTCGTCCATGAACTTGCCGGTCTTGTCGAGCGGCGCATTGGCCTGCGCAATCACGTACTTGCCTTCCTCGATCGCCGACAGGTAGGAGATCTCGCTCGTGACGTGACCCTTCTCGACCTTGCGATAGGGCGTCTCGAGGAAACCGTACTCGTTCAGGCGCGCATACAGCGCCATCGAGTTGATCAGGCCGATGTTCGGGCCCTCGGGCGTTTCGATCGGGCACACGCGGCCGTAATGCGTCGGGTGCACGTCGCGCACCTCGAAGCCGGCGCGCTCGCGCGTCAGGCCGCCCGGTCCGAGGGCGGATACGCGCCGCTTGTGCGTGATCTCGGACAGCGGATTGGTCTGGTCCATGAACTGCGACAGCTGCGAGCTTCCGAAGAACTCGCGGATCGACGCGCTGATCGGCTTGGAATTGATCAGGTCGTGCGGCATCAGGTTCTCGGTCTCGGCCTGGCCAAGGCGTTCCTTGACCGCGCGCTCGACGCGCACCAGGCCGGCGCGGAACTGGTTCTCGGCCAGTTCGCCCGACGCAGCGCACGCGGCGGTTGCCGAGGTGATCGATGTCGTCGATTTCGCCGCGGCCGTTGCGCAGCTCGACGAGGAGCTTCATCGTGTCGATGATGTCCTCGTTGTTCAGCGTCATCGGGCCGGTGATTTCCGGACGACCGAAGCGGGAGTTGACCTTCATGCGGCCGACGCGCGACAGGTCGTAGGTCTCGTCGTCGAAGAACAGGCGCCGGAACAGCGTCTCGACGGCGTCTTCGGTCGGCGGCTCGCCCGGCCGCATCATCCGGTAGATCGCGATCCGCGCCGCCAGCTGGTCGCCGGTCTCGTCGATGCGCAGCGTGTTGGAGATGAACGGGCCCTGGTCCAGGTCGTTCGTGTAGATCGTGCGGATCTCCTGGACGTTGGCGACGCGCAGCTTCTTCAGCGTCTCCTCGGTCAGCTCGTCGTTCGCGTTGGCGACGATCTCGCCGGTCTCCGGATCGACCACGTTGTTCGCCAGGACGCGGCCCAGCAGGTAGTCCTCGGTCACGGCGATGCGCTTCATGCCCGCGGCTTCCATGTCGCGGATGTGCTTGGCGTTGATGCGCTTGTCCTTCGGCGACCATGACCTTGCCGGTCTTGTCGGTGATGTCGAAGCGCGCGATCTCGCCGCGCAGCCGCTCTGGCACGAGCTCCATGAAGCCGCCTTCGGCAGCCACCTGGAACGTGTCGAAGCGGAAGAAGTGCGCGAGCACCTGCTCGTTGGACAGGCCGATCGCCTTCAGCAGGATCGTTGCCGGCATCTTGCGGCGACGGTCGACGCGGAAGTACAGGATGTCCTTCGGGTCGAACTCGAAGTCGAGCCACGAGCCGCGGTACGGAATTACGCGCGCCGAGAAGAGCAGCTTGCCGCGACGAATGCGTCTTGCCGCGGTCATGCTCGAAGAACACGCCGGGCGAGCGGTGCAGCTGGGAAACGATGACACGCTCGGTGCCGTTGATCACGAACGAGCCCGTGGTCGTCATGAGCGGGATCTCGCCCATGTAGACCTCCTGCTCCTTCACTTCCTTGACCGTCGGCTTGCTCGCCTCGCGGTCCATGATGACCAGGCGCACCTTGGCGCGCAGCGGCGAGGCATAGGTCAGCCCGCGTTGCTGGCACTCCTTGACGTCAAACGGCGGCTCGCCGAGGTTGAAGCTGACGAACTCGAGCCGCGCCATGCCGTTGTGGCTGGAAATCGGGAAGATCGACGAGAACGCCGCCTGCAAGCCCTCAGTCTTGCGCTTGCTGGCGGGCGTGTCCGCCTGCAGAAACTGCGTGTACGACTCGAGCTGGGTCGCGAGCAGGAAGGGCACCGACAGCACGCTTGGCCGCTTGGCAAAGCTCTTGCGGATGCGCTTCTTTTCAGTGAACGAGTACGGCATGGACACTCCGTTCGACGCGGGAGAGAGGAAAAGCGAGGCCTGACTGGGCGCAACTTGCAGGGACGACAAACGCCACCGCGGGCACAGCGAGAGCTGTCGCCCGGGCGGCGTAGGGGGGTCCTGCGCGTCCGCTCATTCAGGGGAAGTCTTTGATCTGAAGCCGACAGCCTCAGATCGAAGGCCTCCCGGCCTTCGATGCTCGAGCCACCGGCGAAGCGAACCCCGCCGGTGGTCCCGAACGACTACTTCACGTCGACCTTGGCGCCGGCGTCTTCCAGCTTCTTCTTGGCTGCGTCGGCGTCGACCTTGTTCACGCCTTCCTTGACGGGCTTGGGCGCGCCGTCGACCAGGTCCTTGGCTTCCTTCAGACCCAAGCCGGTCAATTCGCGCACGGCCTTGATCACGTTGACCTTGTTGGCGCCGACTTCGGCCAGAACGACGTTGAACTCGGTCTGCTCTTCAGCGGCCGGAGCGGCTGCGCCGCCGCCCGCCGGAGCAGCCACTGCCACGGCAGCCGCAGCCGCCGAGACGCCAAACTTCTCTTCCATCATCTTGATCAGCTCGCTGATCTCGAGTACGGACTTCGCGGCGATCGCGTCGAGGATTTCTTGATTCGAAAGTGCCATTTGATTGACTCCTAAGCGTTGTTTCAGTTCCAGAACTTTGGATGCGGATCAGGCGGTCGCGCCTTCCTTGGCGTCGCGGACTGCGGCGAGCGTGCGAACGAGGCGTGACGGCACTTCGTTCAGCGTGCGAACGAACTGTCCGATCGGCGCCTGCATCGTCGCCATCAGCTTGGCCAGGAGTTCCTCCCGGCTCGGCATCGTCGCCAGCGCCTTGACCCCTTTTCGTCCATGACGAAATTGGCCATCGCACCGGCTTTGACGACGAGCTTGTCGTTGTCCTTGGCAAAGCTGGAGAGCACCTTGGCCGCCGCCACCGGGTCGGCGGAAAAGCCGTACACCAGCGGTCCGACCAACTTGTCGGACAGCCCGGAGAACGGTGTTCCGTCGACGGCGCGACGTGCCAACGTGTTCTTCAGCACACGCAGTTGGACACCCTGGCTGCGCGCCTGCTTGCGCAGCTTGGTGACCGATTCCACATCCAGACCACGGTACTCCGCGACGACGATCGTCTGGGCCGTTGCCACAAGGGCACTGACCTCCTCGACCTTGGCCGCCTTTTCTTGCCGATTGAGACCCACGGTACTGGCTCCACTCAAAATGTGCTTCGCATTCGTGCTTGCGCACTGGCTAGGCACCGGTTGCTACACCGGCGACCGAAGCGGACATTTCGAGCGCTGAACAACGCACTTCGAATGCCTTCTTCGGGGCCGTCTGCGCTGGACTCCTGCTGCCGACCTGCCATCGCCGAGCGCTACGATGCGAGACAGAGCAGACGGTGATTAAGGAGAAGGACCTAGGGCGCATTCGTTGCACGCTCGCGCCATCGGTGCCGTTCTCGTCCAGCGGTCTTTGACAGCAGCGCGCCCGTATCGATGTTCCGACGCGGCGCGCAGCCCAAAGTCCCTTGTGACCCGGTCGCGGCCGGGCCGAATCCCTTACCTCAGTACTAGCCGTTCAGCGATGCTGCATCGACGCGCACGCCGATGCCCATCGTCGACGAAACCGAGATCTTGCGCAGGTAGATGCCCTTGCTCGACGCCGGCTTGACCTTGTTCAGCGCATCGATCAGCGCCGACAGGTTGGTCTTGAGCCGATCCACGTCGAACGACGCGCGGCCGATCGTGGCGTGCACGATGCCCGCCTTGTCGGCGCGGAACTGCACCTGACCGGCCTTGGCGTTCTTCACCGCCTGCACGACGTCCGGCGTCACGGTGCCGACCTTCGGGTTCGGCATCAGGCCGCGCGGGCCGAGGATCTGGCCGAGCTGACCGACCACGCGCATCGCGTCCGGCGACGCGATCACGACGTCGAAGTCCATGAAGCCTTCCTTGACCTTCGGCCGCCAGGTCGTCGAAGCCGACGATGTCGGCGCCGGCGGCCTTGGCCTCGTCGGCCTTCGCGCCCTGCGCGAACACGGCGACGCGCTTGGTCTTGCCGCTGCCGGCCGGCAGCACGACGGAGCCACGCACCGACTGGTCGGACTTCTTGGCATCGATACCGAGCACGACCGCGACGTCGACCGATTCATCGAACTTGGCGGTCGCGCATTCCTTCACCAGCGTGAGCGCATCCGCGATCGCATAGAGCTTCTGTGTGTCGACCTTCTCGCGGATCGCCTTCGTGCGTTTCGAAAGCTTCGCCATTTACAGGCCCTCCACCGTGATGCCCATCGAACGGGCGCTGCCGGCGATCGTGCGCACGGCGGCGTCGAGTTCGGCGGCCGTGAGGTCCGGCATCTTGGTCTTGGCGATGTCTTCGGCCTGCGCGCGCGTGATCTTGCCGACCTTGTCGGTGTGCGGCTGCGGCGAGCCCTTGTCGATCTTCGCGGCCTTCTTGATCAGCACGGTGGCCGGCGGCGTCTTCATCACGAAGGTGAAGCTCTTGTCGGCGTAGGCCGTGATCACCACGGGAATCGGCAGGCCCGGTTCGACACCCTGCGTCTGGGCGTTGAACGACTTGCAGAATTCCATGATGTTCAGGCCGCGCTGACCGAGCGCGGGACCGATCGGGGGTGACGGATTCGCCTTCCCCGCCGGCACTTGCAGCTTGATAAAGCCGACGATCTTCTTCGCCATGTTGGCTCCTGTGGGTTCAAGCGCCGTGCGGCTTTACGCACAGCTCCCCGGTTAATGCGGCTCATGCTCTTGCTCCAGTGGTTGGCGCCGAGCCGCCTCTAGCCAACCACCCGAACCGATCGCCGCTGGGCGGCGTACGAACGCAGTCTGGCCGCGCCCGCTTAGACCTTCTCGACCTGCCCGAACTCGAGTTCGACCGGCGTCGAGCGACCGAAAATCGTCACGGAGACACGCAAGCGGCTCTTTTCGTAGTTCACTTCCTCGACGTTGCCGTTGAAGTCGGTGAACGGACCGTCCTTCACGCGCACCATCTCGCCGACTTCGAACAGCGTCTTCGGGCGCGGCTTCTCGGCGCCTTCCTGCATGCGGTCCAGGATCTCGTCGACTTCCTTCTGCGGCAGCGGCGACGGACGATTCGCCGTGCCACCGAGAAAGCCGGTGACCTTCGGCGTGCTCTTGACCAGGTGCCACGCCTCGTCGGTGATGTCCATCTCGACCAGCACGTAGCCCGAGTACATGCGACGCTCGGAGATCGATTTCTTGCCGCCCTTGACCTCGACGACTTCCTCGACCGGGACCAGGATCTGGCCGAACTGCGACTGCAGCCCGGCGCGGTTGATGCGCTCCTGCAGCGTGCGGGCGACGCTCTTTTCCATGCCGGAGTAGGCATGCACCACGTACCAGCGCTTGGTGCTCGAACCCGTGGCGGTTTCCGTCGTCATGGGGTCCTCTCAGCGCCAGCTCAGCAGCAGGTCGTACAGGAACCACTCGAGGCTCTTGTCGACGACGAACAGGAAGATCGCCATCAGGACGACGAAGCCGAAAACGATCCCGGTCGTGCTGAGCGTTTCCTTGCGCGACGGCCAGACGACGCGCTTCGTCTCCTGGTACGACTCGCGGGCATAGGCCAGGAAGCGCTTGCCCGGCTCGGAGAACCAGGCAATGGCGATTCCCGCCACCAGACCGCCGATCAGGGCACCCGAGCCGCACCAGCGTCGGCTGGTCCGTCAGGAAGGTGAAGCCCAGCACGCCTGCGGCGGCGGCAAGCACGGCCATCGCCACGATGACGATGTCGGCCTTGCTCGCTACGGTCTCGACGTTTTGCGTCGTCATCTGCTTTGATCTCATCTGCCCCGCGTTTGGCGGGGTCACTCTGATTGGCAGGGGCAGAGGGAATCGAACCCCCAACCTTCGGTTTTGGAGACCGACGCTCTGCCAGTTGAGCTATACCCCTACCGAAACTGGCCGGCGCAGCCCTGCGGCTGCGCCGCGATCTCTGTCCTACTCGACGATCTTTGCCACGACGCCGGCGCCGACGGTGCGGCCGCCTTCGCGGATGGCAAAGCGCAGGCCTTCTTCCATGGCGATCGGGGCGATCAGCGCCACATTCATCTGGATGTTGTCGCCCGGCATCACCATCTCGGTGCCCGCCGGCAACTGGATCGAGCCGGTCACGTCGGTCGTGCGGAAGTAAAACTGCGGCCGATAGCCGTTGAAGAACGGGGTGTGGCGGCCACCCTCTTCCTTGGACAGCACATACACCTCGGCCTTGAACTTGGTGTGCGGCGTGATGGAACCGGGCTTGGCCAGCACCTGGCCACGCTCGACTTCTTCGCGCTTGGTGCCGCGCAGCAGCACCCCGACGTTGTCACCCGCCTGGCCCTGGTCAAGGAGCTTGCGGAACATCTCCACGCCGGTGCAGGTGGTCTTCAGCGTCGGCTTGATACCGATGATCTCGATCTCGTCGCCGACCTTGACGATGCCGCGCTCGATCCGCCCGGTCACCACGGTGCCGCGACCGGAGATGGAGAAGACGTCTTCGACCGGCATCAGAAAGGCACCGTCGATGGCACGCTCGGGCGTCGGGATGTAGCTGTCGAGCGCATCGGCCAGCTTCATGATCGACTGCTCGCCCAGCTCGCCCTTGTCGCCTTCGAGCGCCATCTTGGCGCTGCCCTTGATGATGGGAATGTCGTCGCCGGGAAACTCGTACTTGCTCAGCAGCTCGCGCACTTCCAGCTCAACCAGCTCGAGCAGCTCGGCATCGTCGACCATGTCGACCTTGTTCATGTAGACAATGATGTAGGGCACCCCGACCTGACGGGCGAGCAGAATGTGCTCGCGGGTCTGCGGCATCGGACCGTCGGCGGCACTGACCACCAAAATGGCGCCGTCCATCTGGGCAGCACCGGTGATCATGTTCTTGACATAGTCGGCGTGACCCGGGCAATCAACGTGCGCGTAGTGCCGCGCCTTGGTCTCGTACTCAACGTGCGCCGTGTTGATCGTGATGCCGCGCGCCTTCTCCTCCGGCGCCGCATCAATCTGGTCGTACGCCTTCGCCTCGCCACCATACAGCTTCGACAACACCAGCGTCATCGCCGCCGTCAGCGTCGTCTTCCCATGATCCACGTGACCAATCGTCCCCACATTCACATGCGGCTTCGTACGCTCAAACTTGCCTTTTGCCATCGCAGACTCCTGACTGCCTTGTCCCGAACACGCCGGGTCGCTGTTGACCGCGGTCGTTTACCCTGACTTCAAACCTGGTGCCCATGACGCGGATCGAACGCGTGACCTCTCCCTTACCAAGGGAGTGCTCTACCACTGAGCCACATGGGCCTCGCGTCGTTCCCGCTCTCGCTCAACGCCGCGCTGTTGCTTTTGGCCGTGCAATGTCCCCTCGGAAAATCTCTGGAGCGGGTGAAGGGAATCGAACCCTCGTCGTAAGCTTGGAAGGCTTCTGCTCTACCATTGAGCTACACCCGCTCAACGAACTCCTGATCTCAAAAGCCGTTTTCCACTACGCACTTCGTGCCGGTTCTAAGGTTCCAGCGCGCCAATCCCCTGCTCGTGCTTGCTCGGGAAGTACTGGTGGAGGAGGTTGGATTCGAACCAACGTAGGCGTAAGCCAACAGATTTACAGTCTGCCCCCTTTAACCACTCGGGCACCCCTCCGCGGCGAACCGCAAATTATGGTTGTGCAACAAAGGCTTGTCAAACCGGCACGCCTATGTGCGCCCTCTAGAAACTGCCGGACCGGACGCTCAGTCGCTAGAGGCAATCACCCACAGCGCGAAAACATGCTGCCTGGAGCCTGTTGCTGAAAGTTAGCGCACGCTTCGACGCCTTATGGCGAGCGACATCGTTCCGTTTCGGTTGACATCGCCACGAGTGGCCCGATACTTGTGCAATGCACAAAAACCCCTTGCTGTCGCCAGCATGGCCTCACGACTGGACGCCGCCCGCTAATAAGAAGTCTGCCGGAGGCTCGGATCGGGCGGCTTGCCCTACGGCAAGCCTGCTGATCGCACAGTTGGGACCGGCACACCGTACGCGGATCGCCGCTCACCTCGTGTCGCTGCCTGCCGCGGACCGGCGACTCCGTTTCGGCTACACCCTGAGCGACGCCTCACTGCAGGCGTACGTCCGGTCGCTTCGTTTCAGCCGGGACGCCGCTTTCGGTGGCTTCGACGAGGACGGACACCTCCGTGCGTTTGCGCACCTGGCGTTCGACTCTGACCAGGACACCGCGGAACTCGGAATCTCCGTTGCTCCCGAAGCGCGGCGACGCGGGATCGGGCTCGCACTCCTGGATCGTGCGGCGACCCACGCGCGCAACCGCGGCCGCAGCTTCCTGGAGATGGCGTATGTACCTGAGAATGAGGCGCTCGCCTCGCTCGCGCGCCGGGCCGGCATGCAGATGAGCTACGACCCGGTCGAACCTCGCGCCTGCCTGTCGCTGGGCGCAGCAACTCCGGCCTCGGTGCTGCAGGAGGCGTTCGGTGAGGCGATCGCGGCGCTCGACCTCGGCTTTCGGGTCGGCAACGCCGCGGTAACGACTACATCTGCTTGAACAGGTGCGTGTAGTTACGGCTGACTTCGAGCTTGTCGGGTCGACCCCGAACCTGCACCAGTTGCCGGCCCCGGAAGTCGCGCGTGACCCCGGCAATCGCGTCGGCGTTCACGATGGTCGACCGATGAATCTGCCAGAACTTCTCCGGATCGAGTTCCTCGACCAGTTCCTTGATCGGCTTGCGGATCAGCGCCTCGAAGGTCTCCGTCTGCACGCGCGTGTACTTCTCGTCCGATGTGAAGAACAGGATGTCGGCGACTGGGATCAGCTTCAGCTGCTGACCGACACTCGCCTGGATCCATTGCAGGCGTCCCGCACGCTTCACTGATTCCGGGGGCCCGGCCGCATCCAGGCGAGCCGAAAGCTTCGTAAGCAGTTCGCCGAGATCGCTCGGGCGCTGACCAAGCCGCTTTTTCAGTCGCGCGACGGTCACCTCGAGACGCTCGCGCTCCGCCGGCTTGAGCACGTAGTCGACGGCGCCATGTTCGAAGGCGTCGACCGCGTATTCGTTGTAGGCGGTGATGAACACAATGTGGCACGCGTCGCCGATGTGACGGGCGGCCTCGATCCCGGTCATGCCGGGCATCCGAATGTCGAGGAAGGCCAGGTCGGGCGCCTGCTCCCGCACCGCGGCCACCGCCTCTTCACCGTTCTTGGCCTCAGCGACGATCTCGAGCTCGGGCCAGACGTCGAGCAGCCGCGTGCGCAGCTGCTCGCGCATCAGCCGTTCGTCGTCCGCGATGATCGCCCGAGGCATGGGGCGATTATGCGTCAGGCCGGCTGCGGTGCGGCCTGAAGCGGCATGTCGGCCTCAAAGGTGTACGGCACGTCGATCGTGACGATGGTTCCGCTCGGATGATTCGCGTCGATCGAAAGTCGCGCGCGCCCGCCGTAGAGCGCCGCCAGGCGCTCCCGGACGTTCGACAAGCCGACACCGGTACCGGGCTGCGACGCCGCGGCAAAACCAAGCCCGCTGTCGGCCACCGTGACACGCAGTCGACCATCGACGATGTCTGCCGAGATCGTGATCGCGCCACCCTCGGGCTTCGGTTCGAGGCCGTGCTTGATCGAGTTCTCGATGAGCGACTGCAGCATCATGGGCGGAAACTGAGCCGACATCAGACCCTGTGGCACCGTGACCGTGTATTGCAGTCGGTCTTCCATGCGGAATTTCAGGATCTCGAGATACGAGCGACAGAGCTGGATTTCCTTGCCGAGCGTGGTCGACCCTTCGCGCATCTGCGGCAGCGCGGCCCGCAAGTACTGGATCAGGTTCTTCTGCATTTTCGATGCCGTCGGCGGATCGGTCTCGATGAGATAGTCGACTGACGCCAGCGTGTTGAACAGGAAGTGCGGTTCAACCTGAGCCTGCATCATCTTGAGCTGGGCCTCCACGAGCTGGCGCTTGAGGCTTTCCTCGGCCGCAGTGGCAGTGGCCACCAGAGCACGCCGCTCGGCGCGTTTCTTCCCGCCCAGCACGACCTTGACGATGATGCCGGTCAGGATCATCAGGAAAACGAAGCTCATCACCCAGTCGCCACTGCGCTCGCGATAGGTGTGGACTTCGCGCGCGACGTTGCGGTTCACCTGATCCTGGACGATGGTTTCGATTTCCTTGCGCGCGCTCTCCAGCGCCAGCTCGATCTTGGCGGGGTCGGCGGCCACATCGGGGGGAATCACCACGGCACCCGACCGATCGATCACCACGGCCGGCGGCTCCGCGACCGGGGGCGGCGGTGCGCTCGCCGCATCCTCTACGCGGATGCCGGCGCCATCGATCACGACCTGGACTGGCTTTCCGTCGCGCTGCGAAAGGATACGCACGCCGTTTTCATCGATATTCACCGTGCTCGCACCTTCGGCCGAGCCGGGCACGGCCGGAGGAGCTGGCGGACGCGGCGCCTCCGGCGCCTTGGGCGGGCTTGGCGGCTTCGGCGTGCCTGGGCGTTCAATGCGGATGCCGTCCGCTCCGACCTTGATATCGACCTTGACGTTTTCCTTCGGCGCCTTGCGGTCGATAACCAGTACGGGGCGCTCGTTGTAGATGACGTTCGTCGCGATACCCGCCGCCGCCAGCATCAAAAGCGCAACCACGACGAACTTGCCCCACCCCACCGTGGCGAGCCAGTCACCGATGCGCCCGAAAACGCGTTTCAGCAGCGGCAGGATGCGAGTCTGAAAGAACGACCAAGAGTGAGCGGCGCCGCTGGCCACGACGGGCGCCGCGGCCTTGGCGCCGGCCACCGTCGCGGTGCCGGCACGCCGGAAGACGCCGCCGGCCGGTGCCGATTCCGGCCGGCCGTTGGACGCCGAGGTTGGGTTTGGATCCATAGAGGAATTATCGCGGTTGCGTACGGGGTGGGCGGGGCAGCAGGCCCCACGGCATGGCGACACGGTACGGGCCCGCCCAAGGCGCCTCCACGTCGATGCGACGGGCTGCATGAAGTGAAGGCCAGACTGCGAATTCGCGGCACAGCGGTGGCAGCTCCCGACCGCGGGCCGCGGGGGCGGGCCGTCCCGGCGGATTCGCCGGGGACCACGCATCGGGTAAAAAATGGCCCGACATCAGCCGGGCCGGAGGATTCCCCGGGATGGACCGGGGCTGGAGGGATCGACACTTTCAAACGCAGACGGCGGGTCGCGGCCCCACCCGGCCACCGCGGGCCGCATAGGTGGCCCAACCGGATCCCGGCCCCGCGCTGGAGCTCCCGGCGGTGGGTGTTATCCGCCTGTCACTCTAAAGAGAGTAAAGAGTGCCCGAGGACGCGACGACCCTCGTGCGACGAACTGCTCAAGGACGGACGCGAAGTGGGTCTAGACGGCGGCGGCGGCGCGAAGCCGAACTGTCAAGCGACCCACGCAAGGCTGTGCACAAGCGAAGTGGCCACCGCCCCTGAGGTCAGGGCGCGCCGATGACACGCAGCACCAGGGAAAGCCCCAGCAAAATCCAGCCGGCCCGACCCGCGACATCGGACCAGGGATTCGCGGCCTTTAGTTGCGCGGCCTGCTGCAGCAGTTCCTCGCGCCGGCGCTTCATGCGCTCAGGCGAGCCCTCCTCGTCGGCGCTGGCGCGGACAATCGCCCGCAGAAACGGGAACTGGACCATCACCGACAGCATCAACACCGAAGCGCCGAGGTCACCAACGCCGTGCGCCCACCGCCCGGCCTCGAACTGCACCAGAGCCAGGCCCGCCAACAGTGCGCTCACAAGAAAGAAGGCGTTGCGCCAAACGCGCTCGCCGGGGCTCGGAGGCGTCGCGCGCGTTGGTGGTGACTTCGATTGCGTCGTCATATGCCGTTAGATGGTGGCAGTGGGCCTTCGTTCAAGCAAAGGCAAGTGCAATGGCGACAATGCCGGAATCCGGCGTCCCAAAGCAATCCGCTGGAGTGTTGACCTAGGTGGCCCGTTTCACACTGATCTATGACAGTAATCAGACCCCGAGGCCGCCGGATCGGGCCTTGCCAGCGATCGCTTATTCGTCGATTTCCCGCCCTAGGCTGTGCCCGCGGGCTGGGGAGCACCCCGGATGGGGGTACTTGGCGTGGACACGCCCCCCGCACCGGCGTGGTCGCGCACGCCATCCGGCAACCGGGCCTGCCGCCTAGTGACAGGCCCGGGGTTAGCAGTCCCGACTCAGGGCTTGATCGGGACGACCGAGGGGGCCGGCGCGGGGCGCGGGTTTGACTTGCGCCACGCCGCCAGTTCCTCGCGCGTGAGCATGCCATCCTTGTCGGCGTCGATCGCATCAAACTTTTCGGCCAGCCGCGGCGCTGACTTTGCCTCGTCACGGGAAATCGAGCCATCCCCGTTCGTATCGAGGCTCGCGAGGCGCCCGTGATGGCCGGAACGATGTCCCGCACGAAGCTCCTCGCGCGACAGAGCCCCATCCTGGTTTGTATCCAGCCGATCGAACGACTGGGCGAGCCGCGGGTGAGCGGCAGCCTCGTCGCGCGAGATCATTCCGTCGCCGTTTTGGTCCAGCGTCCGCCCTGGACTCGATGGCGCGGAGCCATCGGGTGCAGCCGCAAAGACGGTGGAGGCCGAGGCAAGTAAGGCCGCGGCGATCAGGGTTCGAGTGTTCATGAGCATCTCCTGGGAAGGTGAACTCATTGGACACGTGGAACCGGCGTCCGGTCGCAGCCAATTACGTTTGATTACGTCTGCAACGCCTGAGTCAGCATTGCAAAGTGAAGGCCGGTCACTGCAGCTGCGGTGTCGTCGGCGGAGGTGCGCCAGGGGCCACCCCGGGCAGGCCGGGCTGCGGCGGCGGCGGAGGCGCCGGGCGCGGAGCGAGGGCCGGTCCACCGCCGGCGCTCGGCGCGGTCAGGGTATTGCCCTCACGCGCGAAATTGGGCGCCGGCGCGGCCCCGCTCATCGCCACGGCCGGAGGCGGCGGAAGCCGCACTTCCTGCCGTCCGGCAGACGTCTCGAGGACGATGACTTCCGAGGTGATCGACGCCAGCCGCGTGCCCGGCACGACTTCCTGCCCCACCAGATAGACGCGCGGCGGCTTGCCGTCCACCGCCAGCACCGCACTGGAGTCCTTGCCGGCCGCAAAGGCACCGAGCGCCTGAATATTGGCCGCGACAACTGCCTGGGCGACTGCAACCTTGCCGAACATGCGGGCGGCCGCGGCCGGATCCGGATCGCGCAGCGGCGGCGGCGGCAATGGCGGCGGCGCGGTCGTCGGGGCCGGCGTGAAGATACGCACCGACCAGTAGGCACCGATGGCGACCACACCCGCGAAGAACAGCAGGTGAACCACCGCAGCAGTAAGTTTTTTCAGCATCGCATCGTCAAGCCAAGGCGCGGATCATCGCGCGCCACTGCGCACCATGGCTCATCCTGTTGTATTAGCGGCCCGATCACATCCCGCCTAAGAGGGGTAAGGTCGCCATCTTGCATTGATAATATCCGTGGCAGTCCTCGTTGTCCGCGCCCAAAACACAGGAAGTTCAAGGCCTTCGGCGCGCAACTTCAAGCTTTCTTTAGCCTCGGGCAATGCTCATATGCGTTCGATGAAGCCCCTACGATTTTCGCGCGATCGCGGATTCACGCTGATCGAAATCATGGTCGTGATCACGATTCTCGGGATCCTGGCCGCGCTGATCGTCCCGCAAAGTCGTGGGCCGCACGGACGACGCCCGAATCGCCGCGGCGCGACAGGACATCGCCTCCGTCATGCAGGCGCTCAAGCTCTACCGGCTCGACAACGGGCGCTATCCGACGACGGAACAGGGCCTGCAGGCGCTTATCACCAAGCCCAGCACCGAGCCGGTGCCGATGAACTGGAAGCAGGGCGGTTACCTCGAGCGCAGTTCGGTGCCCAAGGACCCCTGGGGCCATCCTTACCAGTACCTGAATCCGGGACTGCGGGGCGAGATCGACGTCTTCAGCTTTGGCGCCGACGGCCAGTCGGGCGGCCAGAACACCGACGCCGACATCGGGTCCTGGTCGCTGTAGGCCGCCGGCCTGCGCGCCGCGCGGCGCCACGCTCGCCCACTCCAAGACCGGACTCCGATGATGACGTCGCCGGCGCCCTGCGCTTCCACCATTGCCCGGTGCCCGCGGCGGGCGGGCTTCACGTTGATCGAGATGCTGGTCGTCATCGTGCTGGCCGGCATCTTGATCTCGATCGTCACCATCAGCGTCACGCCGGATCCGCGCCAGAAGCTCCTGCGCGAGGCAGAACGTGTCGGCCAGCTGATGTCACTCGCCGCGGACGAGGCCCGCATCCGCCAGTTGCCCATCGTCTGGGAGGCGGACCTGCGCAGCTATCGCTTCGTCGCTGAAGTCGGCGGTGAGCGCCGACTGCTCAACGAGCGATGACCTGCTGCGCGAGCGCACCTGGGAGACGCCGCTGACGCGGCTGTCGCGTGCAGGACGGCGCAGGACCGCAACCGGCGCAGGTGCTGCTGGGACCCGGCGCACCGCCGGTACGCATGGCGATCGCGCGTGAGTGGGTGCAGCCGCACTGGCGGCTCGAACTCACGAACGAGGACGCCACGGTGCGCATCGAATTCGACGAAGCGGGCCGCGCCACGGTGGTGCAATGAGACGACGACCGGGCGGGGATTCACGCTGCTGGAAGTGCTGGTCGCGCTGGTGATCATCGGGGTGGCGCTCGCCGCCGCCATGCGTGGCGCAATGTCGCTGACGTCGACGGCGGAGTACACGCGCGAGAAGATGCTGGCCATCATGACGGCCGAGAACCGCCTGCTTGAGCTGCGCCTGGCGCGCGAGCGGCTCGAGCAGGGCGAGAACAGCCATGCCGTGCGAGCAGGGCGGCCAGACCTTTCAGTGCGTGCAGGCGGTCAAGCCGACGCCCAACCCGTTCTTCCGGCGTGTGGAGGTGCGCGTATACAAGACGGCCGCCGACGGCTCGCCGCGCCTGCTGGCCGAGCTGATGACGGTATTGCCGACCAATCAATGAAGGCGCGCGGATTCACGCTGCTCGAATTGCTGGTGGCGATCACCGTGCTGTCGATCGTTTCGATCATCGCCTGGCGCGGGCTCGACTCGCTGGTCAGGACCCGTGAGCGGCTCGAGCCCGAGGCGATTGACGTGCGCGCGTTGCTCAGCGACCTTCGGCCAGATGGAGCGCGACCTGTCGCAGGTGACCAATCCGAAGTTCCTCGGGCTCTCGCACGTCCCCGGTCATCGTGTCGGTCGGCCGACGGCTCCACCATGCTGCAGCTCGCGCGCATCGCGCCCGCCACGGCGGACCGGCCGACGGAAGTGCAGACCGTCTTTTACCGTGTCGTCGACGGGACGCTGGTGCGTCAGGCGACGGCCGCCTTGCCCGGATTCCAGACCATCCCGACCGACCGGCTGGAATCGGCGCGGCTGCTGACCAATGTGCGCACCTTGTATGTCAGGACGTGGTCACCGAACGGCGGCTGGGTCGACCCCAACGCACGGCAAGATCCCGCCGGCGGCGCGGCCGCCACGGCCAACGCAGTCGTTCCCGGAGTGGAAGTGACGATCGAGCGCGGCGACGGCACGACATTTCGGCGCGTGCTGCTGGTGGGCGCATGACGGCGCCTGACGCACAACTCGCGCGGGGGCCGCTCGACCTGGGCGCAGCCGTGCCACCAGCGTGCGGCCTTCGGGCCGAGTGGTGGCGGTCTGCCCGGCCTAAGCGCCAGCAACGCGGCGCGGCCGTGCTGCTGGCACTGTTCGTGGCCGACGCTGTCGACGCTGATCGTCAGCGGGCTCTTTTACCGGCAGTTCGTGCTGTTGCGGACAATCGAGAACCAGCAACTGATGGCGCAGAGCCGTCTGCTGCTGCGTGGCGCGCTCGACTGGGGTCGGGCGATCCTGCGCGAGGACGCGAATCGCTCGAGCTACGACGCGCTGTCGGAGCCCTGGGCCCAGCCACTCGCCGAAACCCGACTGGACCAATTCGGCGAGACTTCGGTGCTCGCCTCGCAAGCCTCGATCGCCGGCTCGATGGAAGACGCGCAGTCGCGGCTCAATCTGCGCAACCTGATCGACAACGGGCGAGATCGTGGAGTCTGAACTCGAGGCGTTGCGCCGACTCTGCTCGCTGCTGCAGGTGCCACAGCAGACAGCCGACCTGATCGCTCAGCGCATGCAACTCGCCTTGCCGTCCATGGTGGTCGACGACGGTGGCCGCATGCCGGATTCGATGCACGCGGGCGACATGGCTCGCCCGATCCCGTTGATGCTGCCGCAGGACCTGATCTCGATTCCCGGCATCTCGGGCGAAGCGGCACAACGCCTCGCGCCGTACATCGTCGTGCTGGACGAACGCACGGCGGTCAACGTCAACACCGCCCGACCCGAAGTCATCGCTGCCCGCGTGCCGGAGATGTCGCTGTCCGATGCACGCGCGCTGGTCGCCGAACGCGATCGGATCTCATACTTCAACAACGTTGGCGAAGTGCGCACCCGACTCGGCGCGAAGGCAAACGGCGTAGGAGAGGCGGATATCGCCACCGCTTCGCGCTTTTTCTTCGTGCGCGGCGAGGTCAAACTGGACCGGGCCGTGACGCGAATGGAAGCTCTGGTCCGCCGCGGGGTGCCGGGTCAGGGTATACAGCCGGTTACTGTGCTGTGGATCCGCGAAATCTGATCGACCGATGAAAGAACGAGCACTGCAACGACTGCTGGTCTTCGTCCCGCCCCGACGCTCGTTCGGGGCGAAGGGACACCTGTCGGCCGGCAGTGTCGTGACATTTGTCGCGCCCGGACCCGGCGGATCGAGCGGCGAGACACCGATCGCGCTGCTACCCAAGGCGGTGGCGCTCGATCTCGTATTCGATCCGGCCGATATCTTCGTCACGGCGATCGAGCCACCGAAGCTCTCGGAAGGCAAGCTGAGGCTCGCGCTGCCCAATATTCTCGAGGACCGGCTGCTCGCGGACGCGGCCGACTGCCACTTTGCCTTCATGATCCCGCGCGGCGGCAGCGGTTCGACGACGATCGCGGCCCAACCGAAGATGCCGATCGCGGTCATCGATCGTGGCCTGCTGACACGGGCGCTCGATGCCTGCGCCGAAGCCGGCTTCCGCGTGCGGGCCGCCTACAGCGAGATCTACACCGTACCCGCTCCGGCGGCGGGCGTGCTCTCGGTGCGGGTCGACCGCGGCCGCGGCGTGGCGCGCTCGGCTACGCACGACGGCTTTTCGTTCGAACTCGCCGACGATGAGGTTCCCGCGGCACTCGCGCTGGCCGTGCGGCAGCTCGGCATCCGGCGCATCCAGGCCTACGGCCGTGAGGCCGCGAAAATGAGCGCGCTGGCCGCCGCCCTCAACGTGCAGGTCGAGGCCTCGGCGGCCGAGGCCGATGCCACCAGCATCGACGGCGCGGTCAACCTGCTGCAGGGCAGCTTCGCCCCGGGCGGAATGCTTGGCGCTCTGATGCCGTTGGCGGGCCGCGCCAGCGCACTGAAGGCCAAGTCGCTCAAGGTTCCACTCATCTGGACGGCGATCGGCGCGGTGGTCGCGATTGCGGGCATGAATGCCTACTGGCTGAAGCTCGAGGCCGAGTCGAAGGCCGTGCGGCAGCAGATGGAGAACGGCTTCCGCACAAGCTTCCCGGAGACCACGGCGATCGTCGATCCGGTGCTGCAGACGAAACGCCAGCTCAATGACCTGCGCGCCCGCGCCGGCATCCCGTCGGCCAATGATTTCTCGGTCCTGAACGCGCGCACTGCGGTGCTGCTTTCGGCGGCGCCGCTCGGAGCGTCGGCGGACTCGAGTACCGCGATGGCGCGCTGAAGGTCAGATTCAAGGGCGGAATGGGCGACAACCCAGCCTTTCAGAATACGTTGCGCGCCGCCGCCGTGCAGCAGGGGCTGTCGATTCGCTTCGAAGCGGACGGCACGGCAAGTGTGACGGCGGCGGGCTCATGATGGATTCGCTGCGACAGTTCTGGGCCGAACGTGCCCCACGCGAGCGCATGATCCTCGGCACGGGCGCGAGCGTCGTGCTGATCGCGCGTGCTTTATCTCGTACTCATCGAGCCGGCCTGGACCGGCATCGGCCGGCTCGAGCGAACGCTTCCGCAGCAACGCGCGCAAGCGGCGGAACTCGACGCACTGCTGGGCGAAGTGAAGAGCCTCAGGACGCAGCCGCAGGTGGCCACGGTGTCGTCATCCGAGGTGAAGGGCGCAATCGAGTCTTCGCTGAAACGCGCAGGCCTCAAGGCATCGCGCGTCGTGCCGCTGTCCGACGGCGACATACAGCTGACCTTTGCCGACGTGCCCTACAGCACCTGGGCCACCTGGCTGGCCGGCATCGAGCGCGAGCTGGGCGCACGCACGGCCTCGGTCGCCATCACCGGCAAGGATGCGACGCCCGGCAATGTCGATGCCGAGCTGGCACTGCGTCTGGCGCGGAAATGAACCCGGACGATGCGTATCCTTTTGTACCTGCTGGCGGCGTTCGTGGTGCTCGTGATGACTGTGCTCGTCATCGCACCGGCGCAGTGGGCGGCAGGCGCGGTGCGGTCCACGACTCAGGGCCGGATCGACCTGGCCGAATCCCGCGGGACGGTCTGGAACGGCTCGGCGGTGCTGGTGCTGGCAGCCGCGTCGGATGCCGGCGCCTCGCGCGCCAGTCTGCCGGAGCGCCTGTCCTGGCAGCTCAGCCCGTGGTCGTTGCTCGCCGGCCAGGTCGACCTGACGATCGCGCATCCGTCGGCGTTGACGCAACCGCTCGTCGATTCGCTCCGGCCTGCTGGGTGGCAGTACGACGCTCGGGGCCACCACGGTCAAGCTGCCCGCCTCTTTGCTCGTCGGCCTCGGTGCTCCCTGGAACACGGTACGTCCCGGCGGAATCCTGGCGTTGTCCTGGGACCGGCTGCAGATCGAACCCCGCCGGGTGACCGGCAACTTCTGCCGCCGAGTGGCAGCATGCGTCGAGCGCGCTGACGCCCGTGTCGCCGATGGGCCATTACCGCCTGCAGACCAACGGCGTCTGGCCTGGAACTCAGCTGGAATTACTAACCATTTCCGGTCCCCTCGAGCTGAGGGGCAGTGGCACAATCCCAGAGGGTGGGCGCTTACGCTTTACCGGCCGCGCACAGGCCTTGGCGGGCACCGATCCGGGGGTGAAAGCACAATTGACGGGCCTCATCTCGCTGCTGGGACGGCGAGACGGCGATGGGGCAGTCCTGAACTTCGGCGGTGGGTGACATGACAAGCGGGCGCTCGACGAAACGCGCAGGGGGAGATTCACTCTCCCGCCTCATTGCGCTCCTGTGTGCGCTCAGCCTCGCGCTGCCTCCTTTGGCCCCACCGGCCTTCGCTCAAGGCAAGCCCCGCACGATCGGCAACCAGCCGAAGGAAGCGCTGCGGCCGACAGCGTGATGCTGAACTTCGTCAACGCCGACATCGACGCCGTCGTGCGGGCGATCGGCCAGTACACGAGCCGCACCTTCGTCATCGATCCGCGCGTCAAGGGCACCCTGTCGCTGGTCACCGAGCGGCCCGTCACCAAGCAGCAGGCCTACGAGCAGCTGCTGTCGGCACTGCGCCTCCAGGGATTCACGATCGTCCAGACCGGAAACGTGATGCGCGTCGTTCCTGAAGCCGACGCCAAGCTGCAAGGTGGCACGGTCGTTGGACCCAACCATGCGTCGCCCGGTGGCGACCAACTGATCACGCAGGTGTTCCGGCTCCAGTACGAGTCGGCGACCGCGATGGTGCCGATCCTGCGCCCTCTGATCGCGCCGAACAACACCATTTCGGCCTATCCGCAGAACAACACGCTTAGTCATCACCGACTACGCGGAAAACCTGCGTCGTATCCAGCGCATCATCGAGTCGATCGATACGCCGGCCACCTCCGACCTCGAGATGATCCCAGTGAAGTACGGACTCGCGATGGAGATCGCCACGGTGGTCAATCGGGTGCTCGACGAGGGCGCGCGCGCGGCCGGCCAGGCCGTAGACGCCGGGCAGCGAATTTCCGTGCTTGCCGAACCGCGCACCAATACGCTGATCGTGCGGGCCCCGAGCCAGGCACGGCTCACGCTGGCGAAGAACCTGATCGCGCAACTCGACCGGCCCGCCTCGACGCCCGGCAACATCAATGTCGTCTACCTGCGCAACGCGGAAGCCTCGCGCTTGGCACCGTTGCTGCGCGCAATCATCAGTTCGGATCCGTCTTACACCCCCGGAACTGGCGCCAGCGGCGGACTGTCGCAGGCCAGCGCCGCGGGCACGGCCGGGGGCGCCGGTGGCGCCGGTATGTCGACGCCCGCGTCCACACCGTCGCTGGGCGGCGGCGCTACCGGAGGCGGGGGAGGCGGCAGCGGGGGACCGCTCGCCGGACTGATCCAAGCCGACGCGGCCACCAACTCGCTGATCATCACCGCGCCGGAACCGCTTTATCGCAACATCCGCGCGATCATCGACAAGCTCGACGTCCGGCGGGCGCAGGTCGTCATCGAGTCTCTGATCGTTGAGATGACGGCCGACAAGGCCGCCGAATTCGGCGTCCAGTGGCAGGCCCTCGGCAATGTCAACAACAGTGACGTCGGCGTCGTCGCCAGCCAGAACTTCGGCGGTGCCGGCACGAACATCATCGGCACGGCCGCGAACCTAGGCTCGGTCGGCCAGGGCCTGAACCTCGGCGTCATCAACGGCAAGATCAACATTCCGGGCGTGGGTGAAGTGCTGAACCTGGCATTCCTGGCCCGCGCACTGGAGACGACGGCCGACGCCAATATCCTGTCGACGCCAACGATCCAGACCCTCGACAACGAAGAGGCGAAGTTTCTCGTGGGCCAGAACATCCCGCTGATCACCGGCGCGTATGCCAACGCGGGCGGGAACGCGGTGGGCGGCGTCAATCCGTTCCAGACCTTCGAGCGCAAGGACATCGGCCTCCAGTTGCGCGTGAGGCCGCAGATCACCGAAGGTGGAGTCGTGCGGCTGGCGATCTACCAGGAGCTGTCGTCGATCCAGAACACGCTCACCGCGGCGCAAGGTGGCATCATCACCAACAAGCGTAGCTTCGAATCGACCGTCCTCGTCGAGGACGGCAACATCGTCGTGCTCGGTGGCCTGATCGAGGACCGCAGCGACAACAGCCGCAGCTCGTTGCCGTTGTTGGGCCGGATTCCGGTGCTGGGCTATCTCTTCAGCTACGAAAACCGCGGCCGCAAGAAGACCAACCTGTTCGTTTTCCTGCGGCCGTATGTCGTGCGCGAGGAGGGCAAGTCGTCTGCGCTCGCGCTTGACCGCTATGCGTACATCCGTGGCCAGGTCGCGGCAAACTCAATTGCAGATAACTTCCTGTTCCGCGGCTTCCAAGGCACGCAACTGCCGGAAAACCTGCCGGTGCCGCCCGCGATGCGACGCTCGCAGGACGGCACCACGCCGACGCCGGCGCCGAGCAGTTCGACGCCAGACACCACGACTGGCCCTCCGGTGTCGCGAGCCGAAACGCAAGCCAGTCCGTGGCCGAAGTCGACCAGCGAGAGCACGGTTGCGGTAAACGCTGCGCCGCCTGCGGCTTCGATGCCGCCCGCGCCCGCGGCGAGCGCGCCCCCGGCCGCACCGCCGACGACGGCCTCCACGCCAACCGCAGCACCGATGATTTCGACGCCCGCCGTGACGTCGTCGACGACCGCCCCGAGCGAGCCTGCGAGAACGGTCGACGCCGCCACCCCGGCCACGATTGCGGCGGCGCCCGTCGTGGCCTCTCCTGCCGCGACTCCTACCGTAAACGCGCCGACCGCTACAGCGGCACCGCTCCCGCCGCCAGTTGCGGAAACGACACCCGCGACGAGCAGCGCAGCGATCAGTCCGCCGGTTATGGCCCCGGTCGAGCGCGCCGCGGCTGAGCCACTTCCGAGCACCGTTGCCCAGACCACGCCACCGCCGGCGGCGCCCGCAATCGCTACACCGGCCCCGGACGTGCCGCCAGCAACTTCTCCGAGCCCGGCTCCTGTCGCTATGGCGGAGACGCCCGTGGCGTCGCCGCCCGCCTCGGCGGTCGCACCTGCCGTGGCCTCCGCGGCTGCACCCAGTCCCTCGGGCGCGTTTTCCGCGGCGCCCGGCGCAACCCAGGCACCGGCCAGCAACCTGCTGCAGGTCGCCGCTGTCTCCGAGATCAGTCGCGGCCGCGAGTTGCAGCGACAGTTGCGTGCGGCAGGGTTCGATGCCTACTGGGAAAGCGTGAAGTCCAAGAAAGGCGCCGAGGTCGTGCGCGTGCGCGTCTCGGTCGACTCGGCCACGCAGAGCATGGCCGAGACGATCGCACGACTGAAGGCGATGGGTTTCGACCCCATCGTCGTCGCGCCCTGAACATCATCGCCGCAGGACGGTCGCCGTGACTCCCGCCAGCCGCTTCGTGCCCTACTCGTATGCACGGGACAACGCCATCCTGCTGGTACCAAAGAGCGAGCGCGATGCCGAGGTCTGGATCTCGGACGCCACGCCGCTCGCCGCACTCAACGAAGTGATGCGAGTCTTTCCCGGCAAGGTCAAGCCGATCGTCGTCGAGCCGTCCAAGCTCACCGAGGCGATCTCGCAGACCTATGGCGACCAAAGTGGCTCCGCGCAGCAGATCGTCGGCGACATCGAGGGCGAGTTCGATATCACTCGCATGATGCAGGAGGTCCCGGATGTCGAGGACCTGCTGGAGACCGAGGACGACGCCCCGATCATCCGCATGATCAATGCGCTGCTGACGCAGGCGGCGCGTGACGGCGCGAGCGACATTCACATCGAACCGTTCGAGTCGTATTCGCTGGTGCGCTTCCGCGTCGACGGCACTTTGCGCGACGTCGTGCGACCAAAGCGCGCACTGCACGCCGCGCTGGTGTCGCGTATCAAGATCATGGCGGCGCTCGATATTGCAGAAAAGCGCCTGCCGCAGGATGGCCGCATCACGCTGCGCGTCGGCGGTCGCCCGGTCGATGTCCGTGTCTCCACGCTGCCTACCGGCCACGGCGAACGCGCCGTGCTGCGTCTCCTCGAGAAAGATCTCTCCAAGCTCGAGTTGACCAACCTCGGCATGTCGAAGGAAGCGCTCGACCGCTTTGACACCCTGATCCACCAGCCGCACGGGATCATCCTGGTGACCGGGCCGACCGGCTCGGGCAAGTCGACGACCTTGTATGCGGCGATTCGCCGGCTCGACAAGAACACGACCAACATCATGACGGTCGAAGACCCGATCGAATACGACATCGAGGGCATCGGCCAGACGCAGGTCAATCCGAAGATCGAAATGACCTTCGCCAAGGCGCTGCGCGCGATCCTGCGCCAGGACCCCGACGTCGTGATGATTGGCGAGATCCGTGACCTTGAGACTGCGCAGATCGCGGTGCAGGCCTCGCTCACCGGTCACCTGGTGCTGGCGACCCTGCATACGAACGACGCGGCCAGTGCCGTTGCGCGCCTGATCGACATGGGCATCGAGCCGTTCCTACTTTCGTCCTCGCTCCTCGGCGTCATGGGCCAGCGCCTGGTACGTAAGCTCTGCCCGAAATGCCGCGTACAGGACAGTCCGACATCGCCGTGGCGTGCGGTCGGCTGCGACAACTGCGGCAACACCGGCTACGTGGGCCGCACAGGTATCTACGAGTTGCTGACGGTCGACGACGAGATGCGCATGCTGGTCCACCAGGGTGCCAACGACACGGACATCCGTCGCGTTGCCGAACGCGGCGGCATGGTCAACATGCGCGTCGACGCCCAGCGCTGGGTCGTCAGCGGCGTGACCTCGCAAGAGGAAGCGCTTCGGGTCACGCGCGAGTGAGCACCGCGCGTGTACGCGACGCTGCGCGTCGCACGTGCATCCGCGGCGGACCGACTGGCGCGCCGGGCTGCGCGCGGTTGGGCGCCGGTCGCGGTTTCAACAGCAACGAGGGTTGATGGCGGCATTCAGATTCGCGGCGGCGGATATCTCGGGCAAGGAACAGTCCGGGGTGCTCGAGGCAGACAGTGCCCGCGTGGCCCGACAACTGCTGCGCGGCCGCGGGCTGATTCCGCTGACGGTCGAGCCGGTCTACGACGAGGCCGCCAGCGCCACCGGGGTGGCGGTGCGGCTCGGCCGCCGGCTGGGGCAGACCGAACTCGCAGTCATCACGCGCCAGTTGGCCTCGCTGATGGGCGCTCAGCTGCCGGTCGCCGATGCGCTGACCGTCATGGTCGAGCAGAGCGAGAAGCAGCAGGTGCGGGAGATCATGGCGTCGATCCGCACCGACGTGCTCTCCGGGACCTCGCTGTCGAAGGCACTGGCGCGTCATCCCCGGCAGTTTCCCGAGATTTACCGCGCGCTTATCGCCGCCGGCGAGGAGTCGGGCAAGCTCGGTTCGGTGCTCGGCAGCCTGGCCGACTACATCGAGGAGCGCGCCCGGCTGCAGCAGAAGATCACGCTGGCCTTCGTTTACCCGGCGATCGTGACGCTGGTGGCGCTGCTGGTGGTGGTGGGACTGCTCACGTACGTCGTGCCGCAGGTCGTCCAGGTCTTCGCCAACACCAAGCAACAACTGCCCTTCCTGACCACGGCGCTGATCGCGGTGTCGAACTTCGTGCGCAACTACGGCTGGATCATCGTCGTCGCCCTGGTGCTCGGCGCATTCCTCTGGGAGCGCGCCCTGCGCGTGCCAGCGGTGCGATTGCGATGGCACCAGCGCATTCTGACGATGCCGGTCTTCGGCGTACTGTCGCGCACGATCAACACCGCGCGCTTCTCCTCGACGCTGGCCATTCTGGTGGGCTCCGGTGTGCCGATGCTTCGTTCGCTGCAGGCCGCCGGCGAAACCGTGAACAACCTGGCCATGCGCAGTCGCGTGATGGATGCCGTACAGCGCGTGCGCGAGGGTTTTTCGCTCGCCAAGGCGTTGCGCGCCGATGCCGACGAGGAGAAGAAGCAGGGGCATGTGAAGTTGTTTCCGCCGGTACTGATTCACCTGATCGCCTCTGGCGAAGCGACCGGCAAACTGCCCGAAATGCTCGGCCGTGCCGCTGACATTCACTCGCGCGAGGCCGAGCGACGTGCGCTCTTCTTTACGTCACTGCTCGAACCTATCCTGATCCTCGCCATGGGCGTGGTCGTCATGCTGATCGTGATGGCAGTGCTGCTGCCGATCATCGAGATCAACACGCTGGTCAAGTAGGGGCACGCCTCCCATCGCCCCGGGTCCGCGCGCAAGGCCCCGTTTCCAGGGGTATCGGCTACGCTCACGCTTCCATATCGTTCGGCTGGCATGGAGCCGGCACTTGCGACGCAGCGGCGGCCGATGCCGCCGTATCGCCAACTCCCCGCCGCCTCGCTAGCGGTTCCGGAAAGCCGTCCATGTTGCTGTGTCAGATCAGCGATCCACACCTGGTCCCGGAAGGGACGCTGGCGTACGGCCGGGTCGACACGCCGTCAATGCTGCAGCGCTGCGTCCGCAAGATTCTCGCGTTGCCGCGGCGGCCCGATGCCGTCGTCGCGACCGGCGACCTGACCGACAACGCGACCGCCGAGGAATATGGCCTGCTTTCCGAGTTGCTCGCGCCGCTCGACATACCGTTCTATCTGGCAGTCGGCAATCACGACGATCGGCGCGCACTGCAGGCGGCGTTTCCAAGCCACAAACACCTGCAGGGCGAGGACGGATTTGTACAGTACGTCATCGATGACTTCGCTGTGCGCCTGGTCGTGCTCGACACCATGATCCCCAACGCACCGGGCGGCGAGCTGTGTGCGCGCCGCCTGCAGTGGCTGGATCGCACACTGAGCGCTTCGAACCGCCCAACCATCATCGCGCAACACCATCCACCGTTTGTCACGGGCCTCACCGTGATGGACCGCATGACGCTCGCAAACCCAGAGACGGAAGCGGCCATCATCAAACGCCATCCTCACGTCGAGCGCATCATCAGCGGCCACTATCACCGCACGATCCACGCCAAATTTGCTGGGACCATTGCCTCGGTGTGCCCGAGCGTTGCGCACCAGTTGCTGCTGAACCTGATGCCCGATGCCGACATCGGCTTCACGTTCGAACCTTCAGCTTTTCAGTTGCACCTGTGGAACGGTTCGCAGCTGGTCACCCACACCCAGCTTGTCGAAGACTTTCCGTCTTGGGGCTCGCGCGACTGGCCGTGACCGCCGTCGGTGGGACATCGGGCTGCCAGACGGTTCCTCCGGACGGATGACGACGCCTTGCTATGCTGCGCCGCGACTCGCCGCTTGGCGCGTGGCGGCAGCGTTGTCGCCGTTACTTACGTACGCCACTCCACCATGTGAAAAGGTGCCAGCGGGTCGCTTGGGGAGGTTGAATGAGCGACGCGGTTGCGCCGTCGAGTTGGTGGCGTTCACTGTTTCAGCGTGACGGCGTGGCGCGCGGCGACATCGCAGGCGGCATCACCGCAGCGATGGTCCTGCCAGCGATCGAGGGCAGCTACGGGCTGCTCGCATTTGCGCCGCTCGGACCGGAGCAAGCGCACATCGGCTTCCTCTTGGGCGCCTTCGCCGCGGCAATCGCGTGCATCGTCTCAGCGTTGGCCGGCGGCCGCGGACCGTTGCTCAGCGGTTCGAGCGCCGCGCTCGCGCTGCTGATGGCGACGCTGTTTGGCTGGCTGGCCGCTGATCCGACGCTGGCGGCGGCGGACGGCCGTCCGTTCCTGCCATGGATGCTCGCGTACGCGGCGCTCGGGCTCGTGCTTGCCGGCATCCTGCAGATCGTCGTCGCCCGACTGAAGCTCGGTGGGCTCGTGCGCTACATCCCTTACCCGGTGCACGCCGGCTACATGAACGGTGTTGCGGTACTGATGGTGGCCGCGATCCTGCCGCACGTGCTCGGATTGCCCTTCGGCTCAACCGTGCAGGAATGGCGCGAGACGAGGTGGCTTGCACCGATCGTGGCGCTGACCGCGCTGCTGATCGCCCTGCGGCCGCCGACGTGGACACGCGCGGTTCCGTCCTACCTCACGGGACTGCTTGCCGCGACCGCGCTGCACCATCTCGCGTCCGCGACTCCCCTTGCGGCCTCACTCGGTGCCTTGTTCCAGCCGCCCGCCTTTACCTGGCCGGAGTTCGACATCCTGGTTCCGCTGTCGGAGCACCTGTCGAGCGGACTGTTGTACACCAAGGCCGGGCCCCTGCTGCTGTTTGCCGCCGCGGTCGCCATGATGTCCAGCCTTCAAACTGCGCTCGCCGGCTCGACGATCGATGAACTCACGCGCAAGCGGCGCGACAGCGATCGGGAATTGCTGGCCCAGGGCGTGGCCAACGTGGCGGTCGGCGTCATCGGCGCGCTGCCAAGTGCAGGTTCGACAACCCGCAGCAAACTCAACCTCGACGCCGGCGGAACGACAGGAATGTCACGCCTGGTCTTCGGCGTCACGCTCATGCTGGCACTCGCCTTCGGCCTGCGTTTCATGAACCTGGTGCCGATGGCCGCCATCGCCGGCGTTTTCACGGCGCTCGCAATTTCGCTGGTGGACGACTGGACGCGGACAGCGACCGTTGTCTTGTGGCGCCAGGGCATCCGGCGGCGCGCGCCAGGATCTCTTGCGGCCAGCTATGCGGTCATGGCGCTCGTGGCGGGAGTCACGATCTTCGTTTCACTGGCGCTGGCGATCGGTCTCGGAACCCTGGCCGCGATGGTTATGTTCATCCGCAGCAACTGCAAGCAACCGATACGCCAGGTGGCACATGCGGATCAGCGCCGCTCACGCAAAGTGCGCGCTGCGGCTGAGACCGGGCTTCTGAACGCCAACGCGAAGCGGATTGCGCTCGTTGAGTTGGATGGCGCACTGTTTTTTGGCACGGCCGAGGCGGCTGACGAGGAGATCGAGCACCTAGCAAAGGCGTCGGACTACATCGTGCTCGATTTCGAGCGGGTCAATGAGGTCGACGCGAGCGGTGCACGGGTGTTGCTGCACGCCGCGAATGCCGTCCGGCGTGCAGGCAAACACCTCCTGCTTTCGGGGCTCAGCGTGCGGGATGCCCGCATGCGCTCCATCCGTGACATGGATGTTCATGAGCACCTGGACGATGCCCAGTTCTTCGTCGACGCGGACCGCGCCCTCGAATTCGCCGAAGACCGGCTCCTGGCGACACTCTCTCCGGCGGCGGCCGAAGGGGTGCCGCTCACACTGGAGCAAACGCTCTTCGGTACGGGGCTGGATCTGAACGAGCTCGCGATATTGCGCGGGCTACTGACAGAACGGCACGTGTCCCGCGGCGCAGCGGTCTTTCGCAGCGGCGAACCCGGCGATGCCATGTACGTTCTGCTCGCTGGGCAGATCGGGATCTGGCTGCCGGGTTCTGACAACGACAGCCGCACGGCACGTGATCGACGGATGGTGTCGTACGCGCCCGGAGTGGTGTTTGGCGAACTCGGCTTGCTGGAAGGGCGCCCGCGCTCGGCCGACGCGATCGCCGAAAGCGACGCGCTGCTGCTCGAACTGACGCGAGGAAACTATGAGCGGCTGGCGGCAGAGCATCCGACGTTGCTCGGCAAACTGCTGCTCAACATCAGCCTGCTGCTCGTCTCGCGCGTGCGCGCGCTAACCGACGAGCTGCGGTCCGAACAGTCGGCACGCTGACCGGGCCAAGTGATCCGGCGCTCCGGCACAGCCGCGCGAGGTGACCGATTCCGATGCCGCTGCCCCATCTGCCGCCGCCATGACCGAGGAGCAACGATCGCACCCACATCGCGCCTCGCTTCTCGTCGAGCAGTTGCGCGCGCTCTTTCCCGATATTGGCGACGCCACGCGCGATTTTCTGCTGCAGCACCTGCAGTGGGTTGAAATCGCCGCGGGACAGACGTTGATCCGGCAAGGCGATGTTGGCGACTCTGCCTACCTCACGATCAGCGGTCGGTTGCGGGTCTATGTCAGCGGCGAGGACGGTGCGCCCCGTATGGTGCGCGAGCTTTCCCGCGGCGAGGTGATCGGCGAGATGAGCCTATACACGGGAGAAGCGCGTTCGGCCACCGTCGTTGCCGTGCGCGATTCCGTCTTGGTGAAGCTCGGGCAGCAACATTTCGAAGCAATGCTGCTGCATCACCCGCAGGTCTCGCTCACGTTCACGCGACAGATGATCAGGCGCCTGCAGACCGAGCACGAACGCCATCGCGTGGCCGCTCCGGTGACCATCAGTCTGCTGCCGATTTCGGACGGCGTTGCGCTCGCCGAATTCGGACGCAGGCTGGAGTCGCAACTGGCGTCGTTCGGTCGCGCCTGCATCGTCGATGCGGCCGGGCTTGATCGTGTCCTCGGAACGCCGGGCGTCACTCTGAGGGAGGACGCCGATGCGGATCACAGCATCTCGCTCGCGCTCGACCGCCTGGAGGCCGAGCACGATTTCGTACTTTTGCTTGCGCATGACGGACCCGACCCTTGGACCCGCCGTTGCCTGCGCAACAGCGACGAAATGCTGCTCATCGCGACGGCTGACAGTCCGCCCATTCTGCACCCGACCGAGCAGGCCTGCCTCGTTGGCCGGCCATCGCGCAGCGAAGCCGCCGAGATCCTGATCCTGCTCCATCCCACCGAGCGATCCTGCCCGCGCGGTACACGCCATTGGCTGGCCCGGCGACCGGTCGCCGGGCACGTGCACGTGCGGCCCGAGCTGGACCGCGACATGGCGCGTCTGGCGCGGATGCTGAGTCGCAACGCCGTCGGCCTGGTACTGGCGGGCGGCGGCGCGCGCGGCTTTGCGCACCTCGGCGTCTGGCGGGCGCTGTGCAAACACGGCATCGAGATCGACGTCGTCGGTGGAACGAGCATCGGCGCCGCCATGGCGACATTGATCGCGGCCGACGCGCCGGTCGAACGGGCGATCGACATCGCGCGCCGGGCCTTCAGCGCCAACCCGACCTCTGACTACAACCTCTTGCCACTCGTCTCGCTGATCAAGGGGCGTCGTGTGCGTGCGGCGATCCACCGCGCGATTGAGGAGCTGGCGGGCGGGCCCATCGACATCGAAGACCTCTGGAAGCCCTATTTCTGCGTTGCAACGAACTACTCGCAGGCGCGTGAAGCGGATGTGCGCAGCGGGGACCTTGCACTGGGGCTGGAAGCGAGCATGGCCATTCCGGGTGCCCTGCCACCGGTCGTGTACGACGGCGACCTCCTGTGCGATGGCGGCACCTTCAACAACTTCCCCGTCGATGTCCTGCGCGAGATCCGCGGCGTCGGGCCGGTGATTGGCGTCGACCTGGGCGTGCGTCATGCGAAGCGCCTCGATCTCGACGCGGTCCCCGGCACCTGGGCGCTGCTGTGCGACCGCCTGCGGCCGCGGCGCAAACGGCGCTATCGCCTGCCGTCGCTGGTGTCGTACCTACTCAATGTCACCGTCCTGTACAGCGTCTCTCGTCAGTCGGCCGCGAAACGCCTGACCGATCTTTACTTCAATCCACCCTTGTACAAGGTGGGGATGCTGCAGTGGAACCGCTTCGATCAAATCGTGCGGCAGGGTGAGCAGCACGCGGTCGAGGTGCTTAGGGATCTGAACGCGGAGCAGCGCGCCGTGTTCGCACCGGCACCGCACGGCGCACTGTCGACTCCCGCTTCTTAGCCCTGCGAATGGCTGCGCGGTATCCGCTGCCTGATTTTCAACGTCCGTTCGGCCGCATCAGGGTGCTCTTGCCAAACAGGCTCTCGATCAGATCGACCGTCAGCAGCGCGGTCTTGTTGCGCACGTCAAGGGCCGGATTGAGCTCCATCACGTCGAGCGATCCAAGGCAACCGCTGTCGGCGATCATCTCCATGCACAGCTGCGCTTCACGGTACGTCGGGCCGCCCGGTACCGTGGTTCCGACCCCGGGCGCGATCTCCGGGTCGAGGAAGTCGACATCGAAGCTCACGTGCAGATGGGTGCCGGGGTCCATCGTGGCCAGCGCAAGCTCCATCGCGTGCCGCATGCCGAGTTCGTCGATGAATCGCATATCGAAGACCTCAAGGCCGACTTCATGCACGAGGCGTTTCTCGCCGGCATCGACGCTGCGGATGCCAATCTGCCGGATCCAGCGCGGGTCGATCGCGCGCGGGGTGCCGCCGAGCTCGGTCAGTGGCGGCGGTCCGTAGCCGCACAGGCACGCCACGGGCATGCCGTGCACGTTGCCACTGGGCGTCAGCGCATTCGTATTGAAGTCCGCATGCGCATCGAGCCACAGGACCCGCAAGCGCTTGCCCTGGTCACGACAATGCCGCGCGACAGCACTGATACTGCCAATCGCCAGACAGTGATCGCCTCCGAGCAGGAGCGGCAGCCGCCCGGACGACAACTCGGCGTGCATCGCTTCGTGCACGAGCCGGTTCCAGGTCACGACTTCGTGGAGGTGCCGGTACCCGTCAACCGGAGGCAGCCAGGGATTGGGCGGGCCGCTCAGGTTGCCGCGATCGATGACATCGATCCCGTGTCGCTCGAGCATGGGCGCGATTTGTGCGACGCGCAGTGCCTCCGGCCCCATGCTCGCGCCCCGCACGCTGGCGCCGATGTCCGTCGGGGCGCCGATCAACGAGACGGCCTTCCGGGGCGAGGCAGCAGACAGCGGGCGGGAGTTCACTGTGAACCTTGTCTACACATCTATAAGTAGCGGCGCGAGCGTATCAGCGGGTTGGAGCTTCGGCCAGCGCCTTCACTGCGGGACGCTTTGCGCACAGCGCCAGGCGTTGCGCGACCCACGCCGTGGCGAGCACCGGTCCAAGGGCTTGCGATAATCGCCCAATGATCCGCACAACGATTCAACAACTGCCCGCCTCCCGCATCCGCGAAGTCGCCAACGCTAGCCTCGGCCGTAGCGACGTGCTGAAGTTCTGGTTCGGCGAAGGCGACCAGGTCACGCCCGCCTTCATCCGCGAGGCCGCGAAGGCGGCGCTCGACGCCGGCGAGACGTTCTACAACCACAACCTCGGCATCATCGAACTGCGCGAGACGCTAGCTGCGTACTGCACCCGGCTGCATCGCGGCGCTGCGCCGATCACGCCCGAACGCATCGCGGTGACCAGCGCCGGCGTGCATGCCCTGTCACTCGTTGACCAGGCGCTGATCGATCCCGGAGATCGTGTCGTGATCGTCACCCCGGTGTGGCCCAACCTGACCTCGATGCCGCGCATCATGAGCGCCAATGTCGTTCGCGTCGCTCTCGAGTGTCACGCCGGCATCTGGGGGCTCGACCTCCAACGGCTGCTGGACGCGGCCACGCCCGGAGACGCGGCTCGTCCTGGTCAATTCGCCGAACAACCCGACCGGCTGGACGCTGCCGCAGCGCGACTGGGACGCGCTGCTCGCGCACTGCCGCCGGCACGGTATCTGGCTGGTCAGCGACGACGCCTACGAACGGCTCGTGTTCGCGCCCGAACTGACGATCGATGGTCACGCACCGGGCGTGCTGACGCAGATCGACGATGAGGATCGGGTCATCAGCGCAAACACGTTTTCCAAGAGCTGGACCATGACCGGCTGGCGGCTGGGGTGGCTGGTCGCGCCGAGAAGCTTCATCGCGCAGATCGGCAAGGTCATCGAATTCAACACCTCCTGCGCTCCGACCTTCGTGCAGCAGGCCGGCATCGTCGCGGTGCGCGACGGCGACGCGCTGGTGACCCAGACCGTGGCGCGATTGCGTGCCTCGCGCGACTTGTTGGTCGGAAGTCTCGCCGCGCTGACCGGTGTCGAAGTCGCCCCGCCGCCCGGCGCGATGTACCTCTTCTTCCGCATCGCCGGGCGCAGCGACGATAGCCTGGCCTTCGCAAAGCGGCTTGTCGCCGAGTCCGGACTCGGCATCGCCCCGGGCGTCGCGTTCGGCCCCGAAGGCGAGGGTTACCTGCGCTGGTGTTTCGCCGCGTCCGACGCCCTCCTGCTGCAAGGGGTAGAACGCCTGCAGCGCTTCCTGCAGCGCAACTAGCCGGCCAGCCGTTGCACGCCGCGCTGCAGGCCGGCCGCGATGAAACCCAGACCCGCGTAAAGCTGCTCGGGCATTTCACCGGCCGCAGCGACGATGATCAGCCGATCTGCGCCGAGCTGTGTGCACGCATGGCGGGCTGCAGTGGCAATGAGCGCACGGCACAGACCGCGACGGCGGTAGGCGGCGTCGGTCATGATCGACTGGTAGCGCGCCAATCGCTCACCGTCTTCCGGCTCGGCTTCCACGTACACACCGAGTGCTGCCACGAGCCGCGCCCCGGCCGCAGGCTGGTCGAGGAATGCGCCGAACCAGTTGCCCTGCCCTGCCTGGGCCAGCGCACGCCAACGCTCGACGCGCCGACGGGCAAACGGCCGGTAGTCACTCTCTTCGAATTGCGCGGCGCGCGTCGCGACACTCAGCTCGACCAGCGCCGACCATTCGCGCTCGACCTCGACACCCACCAGTGCGAACGGCCGCAGCTGCGCATCGACATTGGGTGCCGGCGCGGTGGGTACCCTCGTGGTCTGCATCACGACGGCGTCGTTCCGCGTGTAGCCGTCGGCCAGGAAGCCGGCGATGTCGCCTGGCGCGTCTTCCATCCAGCCGTATGCGCGGTGCGTTGATTGCGGCTGCTTTGCTGCAATGAGTTCTTCGAACAGCGCCGGCCAACGCTGCGCGTCAGCGGATCGCGGCGCGCGATCGAACAACAGGTAGTTGCCCCAGTAGTAGGTCGGGTTCGACGGCGTCAGGATCACGCGGCAGCCGTGCTCCGCACGGCAATCGATCACATCGCCATCGGCCCGATGAAAGATGAGCTCGCTGCGGAAGCCGAGCGCAGCCGCCGAGCGCATCGTCAGGGTCGTCGACCGCCCGGCCGCGGTCAGGCCGAAGCAGGCGTCCCCGCGAGACCACGCTTCGACAGCATCGGCTCGACCTTCGGATCGCGACCGCGGAAGGCGCGAAATGCCTCGCCCGGCTCAAGCGTGTTGCCGGCCGAGTAGACGTACTGGCGCAGGCGCTCGGCCACCGCCGGATCGAATGGACTGCCGGCCTCGAGGAACGCATCGTAACCGTCGGCATCGAGTACTTCGGCCCACATGTACACGTAGTAGCCGGCGGCATAACCCGAACTCGCGAACAGGTGCAGGAAGTGCGGTAGTCGGTGCCGCATGACAATCTCGCGCGGCATGCCGATGCGCGCCAGCTCTTCCCGCTCGAATGCGGTGATGTCGACGCCATCGGGGTTCGCCTGTGCATGCAGGGCCATGTCGACCAGGGCACACGCCGTGTACTCGACCGTCTCGAAGCCCTGGTTGAAGCGGCGTGCCTGCTCGAGGCGTGCGATCAGATCATCCGGCATCGGCGCGCCGGTCTCGACATGGCGCGCATGGCGCTTCAGGACTTCGGGCTCGAGCAGCCAGTTTTCGAAGATCTGCGACGGCAGTTCGACGAAGTCGCGCAGCACCTGCGTGCCCGAAAGACTCTCGAACGTGACTTGCGACAGCAGGCCGTGCAGGCCGTGGCCGAACTCGTGAAACAGCGTGAGCGCGTCGTCGAGCGACAACAGCGTCGGTTCGCCCGGTGCGCCCTTCGCGAAATTGTTGTTGTTGACGATGATCGGCAGCACGTCACCGGCGATGCGCGACTGCAAACGGTAGGCGCTCATCCAGGCGCCGCCGCGCTTGGTCGCGCGCGCGAAGTTGTCGTGCAGGAATACCCCGACCAGTCGATCGTCGCGCCCGCGCACCTCATAGACCTTCACATCCGGGTGGTAGGCCGCAACCGATGGACACGGCACGAAGCGCAGCCCGAAGAGACGCTCGGCGCAGTCGAACGCGGCGGCTACGACGCGCTCAAGCGCAAAGTACGGCTTCACCACCGCATCGTCGACGGAGTAGCGCACCTGGCGCACCTTCTCCGCGTAGTAGCGCCAGTCCCAGGGCTCGATCGTGACCGACTCACCACGCGAGGCCGCAAGGGCGGCCAGTGCGTCACGCTCCTCCGCCGCCCGCTTCTTCGCTGGCGTCCACACCTGCTCGAGCAGCCGTGCCACCGCGGCGGGTGTGCCCGCCATGCGGTCAACCAGCGCGTACTCGGCGTAGTTCGCATAGCCCATCAGCGTTCGCCTGCTCGTGACGCAGCGCCAGGATTTCGCGCGCGACTGGGCGGTTGTCGTGCTCACCGCCATGTTCGCCGCGCTGTGTCCACGCCTTGAATGCCAACTCGCGCAGATCGCGCCGATCCGAGTACGTCAGAAATGGCGCGATCAGCGATCGGCTGAGCGTGATCGCCCAAGCATCCGGCCGGCCGCGCTGCTGCGCCGCCTCGCGTGCCGCAGCGCGCACGAAGGCCGGCAGGCCGGCGAGATCGCGCTCCGCGGTCAGCCACAGCACCCATGTCGATTCGTCGTGCAGCACGTTCTGTGAAAAAGTCGTGTGCAGTTCAGCCAGACGCTCGGCGATCGCGGCGAACCGCGCCTTTGCCGAGTTATCCAGCCGCGCGCCCGCCAGTACGAAGTCGAGGTGGACGCGTTCGAGCAACCGGCGCGCTTCGGGCGTAAGGCCGAGCCCGTCGCGCCGCGCGTGCAGCGAATCGACACGGGCGAAGAGTGCCGCATTCAGGTAGATGGCGTTCTGATGCGCCGCCAAGCGCGGCGCCATCGTGCGCTCGACGGCCTGAAGTGCGCCCGACGTTTCCGAGCTGCACAGGTTGTGGAACAGATGACTGATACGCGCGAGCGCGCGGCCGCTCGCATCGAACGCGGCGACCGTGTTGTCGAACGACGGCGCCTCTGGGCTCGCTGCGATGTGCTCGACCTCCGCAATGTGCTGCCGCAGCGCGACGTCGAAGGCCGGCGTGAAGTGTTCGGCGCGGACCGCCGCAAACGGCGGCAGTCCGTAGGGAGTATTCCATTCACTGATCAGGGGATTTTCGGTCGTCATCGGAGTGCTCTCGGCGGACCCGCAACGATACCGAAGGACAGCGCGCGCCGCGATGGTGGACACCCCCGCGATTTCGGCATCAAGGTACTCCGCTTGAACGCCGCCCGACCGACCGGCGCCGCGGCCGATGGACGGTAGCCGGCGCTGTTACGCCGCGTTTCCGTTTGTAAAGTTGCTTGGGGCAGGATGAGTTGCCGCGTTCAGATGCGGCCATCGGATTCGAGGGAGACACCGATGGACCACCGCCTGACCCGCACCGCCCGCATCGCGCTGCTGGCGTGTTCGCTGACCGTAGGACTTGGCGCGTGCGGTGGTGGAGGCTCATCATCCGGAACACCCGCCCCCACGCCGACGCCCGCCCCAGCCCCACCACCAGCGCCTGTACCTGCGGCGCCGCCGACGGCCGATGAAGCGGCGCGCTTCCTGATGCAGGCGAGCTTCGGTCCGACCGATGCCGACATCGCCCGCGTGCAGGCGCTCGGAACAAGCGGCTGGATCGACGAACAGTTCGCGCTTTCCCGCACTTCGCACCTGCCCTATGTGCAGGCGAACATCAATCCCCTGCTCTTCGGTGCCAACTTCGCCTTCATGCAGGACTCGTTCTGGCAGCAGGCGATTCCGGCACCGGACCAGCTGCGACAGCGCGTGAAGTTCGCGCTGTCGCAGATCGTCGTGGTTTCGGCCGAGAACGGCACCATCGCCACCGTGGCCGACGGCTTCGCGAACTATGTCGACTTGCTCGGCCAGCATGCCTTCGGCAACTACCGCGAGCTGCTGGAAGCCGTGGCCACGAGCCCGATGATGGGCCTCTACCTTTCGCACCTGCGCAACCAGAAAGCCGACCCGGTCACCGGCCGCGTGCCGGACGAGAACTTCGCGCGCGAGGTGATGCAGCTGTTCTCGATCGGACTCACGGAGATGAACTTCGACGGCACACCGAAGCTAGTGAACGGCCTGCCGGTCGAGACCTACACCAACGCCGACATCACAGGCCTCGCGCGCGTATTCACCGGCTGGAGCTGGGCCGCGCAGGACACCTCGAACGCCAGCTTCAACGGCGGCGGTACCGCCTATGCCGACCGCATCCTGCGGCCGATGCAGCCGTACCCGCAGTTCCACGAGACCGGGACCAAGACCTTCCTGAATGTGACGATTCCGGCGAACACGTCGGCGCAGGAGAGCCTGAAGACCGCGCTCGACACGTTGTTCAACCACCCGAATCTGTGCCCGTTCATCGGCAGGCAGCTGATCCAGCGGCTGGTGACGAGCAACCCATCGCCGGCGTACGTCGGCCGCGTGTCGGCCGCCTGCGTCAACAACGGCAGCGGCACTCGCGGCGACATGAAGGCGATCGTGCGCGCGATCCTGCTCGACAGCGAGGCACGCAGCAGCGCAGGCCTGGCGGACCCTCAGTTCGGCAAGCTGCGCGAACCCGTACTGCGCCTGGCGCAGTGGGCGCGCTGCTTCGGCGCGACCTCGGCCTCCGGCAACTGGCTGATCCGCAACCTCGACAGTCCGGCCACGTCGCTCGGCCAGCAACCGTTGCGCGCGCCCTCGGTCTTCAACTTCTTCCGTCCTGGCTACGTGCCGGCCAACACGGCGATCGCCACGGCCGGACTGGTCGCGCCGGAGTTCCAGATCACGGGCGAAACCTCGGTCGCGGGCTACACGAACTTCATGCAGGCCGTGATCTCGAGCGGCGTCGGCGCCAACCGCGAAGTGCGTGCGACCTACACGAGCGAACTCGCCGTCGCCGACAACGCCGATGCGCTGATCGACCGCGTCAACCGCTGCCTGATGGCCGGCGACGATGAGCACGCAGCAGCGCCAGGAGATCCGCGACGCGGTGAACGCGATCGCCGTCACGGCCACCAACGGCCGCGCCAATCGCGTCTACACGGCAGTGCTGCTGACGATGGCTTCGCCCGAATACCTGGTGCAGAAATAGTCCGAGGACACAAAGATGAAAACGCTGAATGCCTCCCGCCGTACCTTCCTGCGCCAGGCCTCCGCCCTGAGCCTCGCCGGCACCGCCGCGCCGTTTGCGTTGAACCTCGCGTCGATCGGCGCCGCATCGGCTTCGACCGCCGCCGACTACAAGGCGCTGGTCTGCGTCTTCCTGTACGGCGCCAACGACGCCCACAACACGGTGACACCGTACGACGCCGCGCGCTACGCGACCTACGCCGGCGTGCGCGGAACGCTCGCGTGGACGCAGGCCGAACTCACGCCGCTTGCGCCCACGGCACCGCTACCGGGCGGCAGGCAGGTCGCACTGCCCCCTGCCCTCGCGCCGCTCGCCGCGCTGTTCGACGCCGGCCAGTGCGCCGTCGTCGCCAACGTCGGTCCACTGGTCGTGCCGACCGATCGCACCAGTTTCAACAACAAGTCGGTGCCGCTGCCGCCGAAGCTGTTCTCGCACAACGATCAGCAGTCGGTGTGGCAGGCCTCGGTGCCTGAAGGCGCGAAGTTTGGCTGGGGCGGCCGCATCGGCGACCTGCTGGCGAGCCAGAACTCGAACCAGCTCTTCACCTGCAACTCGCTGACCGGCAACGCGGTGTTTCTCAGCGGGCAACTCGGTGCAGCCGTTCCAGATCGACCCGGCGCAGGGTTCGATCGCCGTTCGCCGCACTGAACGCCGGCTCGCTGTACGGCTCCGCCGCCGGCGCCACTGCCCTGCGCGCCACGCTGACGCGGTCGCGCACGCACCTGTTCGAAAGCGAGCCTGCGCAACGTCAACCAGCGGTCGATCGACTCGAACACCGCGCTCGCCGCCGCGCTGGCGATGGCGCCGACGCTGACGACGACCTTCCCCGCCAGCAACACGCTGGCGACCCAGCTGGCCATGGTCGCGAAGATCATCAGCGTCAGCGCCGAACTCGGCGCGAAGCGCCAGGTGTTCATGGTGTCGCTCGGCGGCTTCGACACGCACTCAGGGCAGGACACGACGCACCCGGCGCTGCTGACTCAACTGGCGGGCGCGATCGACGCGTTCCAGAAGGCGATGGTCGAGCTGAACGCAGCACAGAAGGTGACGCTCTTCACCGCGTCGGACTTCGGCCGCACGCTGACGGTCAACGGCGACGGCACCGACCACGGCTGGGGTGGACATCACTTCGTCGTCGGCGGCGCCGTCAAGGGCAAGCAGGTCGTCGGCAGTTATCCCGACCTGACGTCCGAACGGACCGACCGACGCCGGCAATGGCCGGCTGATCCCGACGACCTCGGTCGAGCAGTACGCCGCCACGCTGGCCTCCTGGATGGGTGTCAGCGCGACCGACATCCCGCTGATCCTGCCCGAACATCGTGAACTTCGCGACGCGCGATCTCGGCTTCATGACCTGACGCTCGTGACCCGATCGGTCACCCGGCGCTATGCTGCGCGCTCGCATCGCCCTGACCGGAGCCGCCGATGAGCACGCCCGCACCGCTGAACACGCCCAACGAATCGCTGGTCACGACGACGCACGTCGTCTACGCGCTGCACACGCTCGGCCTGGTGATCGGCGCGTTCGGCACCGCGATCGGTGATCGGCACGTTCCTGTTCGGCTGGCCGTCGATCATCGCGGTGATCATCAACTACGTGAAACGCAGCGAGGTGCGCGGCACCTGGCTCGACTCGCACTTCTCCTGGCAGATCCGCACCTTCTGGTGGGCACTGCTGTGGGCGGTGATCGTCGGCGTCGTCGGCACCGTGTTCGCGGTCGTGCTGGTCGGCTTCGCGATCTGGATGATCGGCTTCTTCGCGCTCGGCATCTGGGCGATCTACCGCATCGCACGCGGCTGGCTGCGGCTCAAGGACCGGCAGCCGATGCCGACGCCCTGATCACCAGATCGAGATCTGCTCGGTCGCGCGTGCGCATCATCGGCGCATCCGCCGGGCAACTGAACGCCGCGGCAAACGCCGGGAAGTTGGCGAGCGGCCCCAGCACGCGGTAGCGATCGGGCGAATGCTGGCCGGTGCGCAACTGGTCGAGCAGCGCCTCGGTCCGGTACTGCCCGCGCCAGATCGTCGCGTAGGAGATGAAGAATCGCTGGTTCTGCGTCAGGCCGTCGATCGGGCCTATCGGCTGGCGCGCGAGCGCGATCTGCAGGCCGTCAAAGGCGATCTTCACACCGCCGAGGTCGGAAATGTTCTCGCCCAGCGTCTGCAGCCCGTTGATCGACTGCCCCGGCACCGGCGTGTAGCCGGAATACTGCTGCGCCAGCCGCGCCGCGCGCGCCTTGTAGGCCGCGCGCATCGTCGGGCGTCCACCAGTCGGTGAGGTTGCCGACGCTGTCGAACTGGCGTCCGCGATCGTCGAAGTGGTGTGTGATCTCGTGCCCGATGACGGCGCCGATGCCACCGTAGTTCACGGCCGCGTCCGCCGTGCGGATAGAAAAATGGCGGCTGCAGGATCGCGGCCGGAAAGACGATCTCGTTCAGGCCGCCGGCGAAGGCGTTGACGAGGTGCGGCGAGGCGAACCAGCGCGTACGGTCGACCGGCTTGCCCAGATCGCGCGATGCGGTCGTCGAAGGCCCAGGCGCGCGCGCGCAGCCAGTTGCCGGCGTAGTCGTCGCGCTTCGATGACGAGCCCGTCGTACGTTCTTCCACTCGTCCGGGTAGCCGATCTTCAGCGCCATCGCGTCGAGCTTCTTCAGTGCGCTCTGCTTGGTCGGCGCGCTCATCCAGTCGAGCTGCTCGATCCGCGCGCGCAGCGCCGCCTTGATGTCAGCGATCATCTGCAGCGCGCGCGCCTTCGCTTCGGGCGAGAACGCACGTGCCACGTAGAGCTGGCCGAGCCCTTCGGCCAGCGGCTCGGAGCCGAACGGTCCGGTCATCACGCGGATGACCTGCTCGGGTCGGGCGACGTTCTTCTCCAGGCCCTGGATCGCCTTGCCGCGATAGTCGAAGCGCGCTTCGACGAATTCCGCGGCAGCATCGGCGCCAGCTCGTCCAGCACGCGTTCGCGCAGGTAGGCGCGCCAGGTCGCGAGCGGCGCATCGGCCGCGGCCTGCGCCACCGCGGCGACGAAGCTTCGGCGACGCGACGTTGAATTCGCCTGGCTTCGCCACGCCCAGCGCGGCAAAGTAGGCGGCCCAGTCCAGGCCCGGCGCGCGCTGCGCGATCGTCTCCAGCGTGTTCAGCTGGTACAGCGCGTTCGGGTCGCGCCGCTCGACGCGCGTCTGCGATGCGCCGGCGAGCTGCTTCTGCAGTTCGAAACTCGCCGCCGCGGCAGCGGGTGCATCGCCTGCTTTCGAGAGCTGTCCGAGCCGCAGGCGGTAGGCGTCGTAGGCTGTGCGCAGCTCCAGCGCGCGCGCGTCGTCGCGGAAGTAGTCGTCGCGATCGGGCAGGCCGAGGCCGCCCTGGTCGAGCTGAATGATGTAGCGCCGGCGGTCCTTGGCGTCCGGCATCACCGCCGCACGCAAGGGCGCGTCGATGCCGTGACGTGCGAGTTGCGCCGATGAGCGCAGGCAAGTTGCGCGCGGTCGTCGAGCGCATCGATCTGTCGCAGCAGCGGCTGCAGCGATTCGAGCCGGCGCTTCTCGACCGCCTCCACGTCCATGCCGCTGACGTAGAACCGCGGCAGCGAGACGCTTGCCCGGCGTGTCGAGCAAGGAGGGATCGCGCGCGGCATCGATCAATGCCTGCTCGACGATGTCCCGGCTTTCGTCACGCAGCGTATCGAAGCTGCCGATGCGCGCCTTGTCCGCAGGAATCGGCGTCGACTGCTTCCACAGCCCGTTGACGTACCCGTCGAAGTCCGTGCACGCCTCGGCCGGTGAACCGAGGCCCTTGAGATCGAGCGTCGAAGTCGCCGCCGCCACGGTCGGAACCAGGACGGCGGCGATTAGCAATGCACGCAGCATGGGCTATCCCGTCGGAAATCCGGCGCGCAGCATAACTCTCGTTTCGCTGCGCCCCGGGCCGCAGGCCACTGCCACGACGCACGATTGAGCCTGCGCGGGCTCGGTGTTACGCTCGCCGCCACTCTGATTTCCGCTCCACTGCGGATCCCCGCCGAGCGTGCCCACAAGGCACGTTCCGGCTGCACGGCTACCGGGGCACCCCACCCGACTGCCGCGCTCCCAAGAACACGATTTTTGGCAGGAGTCTTGATGAACGCGCCCCTTTCCGATGCCGTCCGCCGCGCGCTGGCGGAGGTCACCCTCGACGACAAGTGGACCCTGGACAAGGGCCGCGCCTACATGAGCGGCACGCAGGCACTGATCCGCCTGGCGATGCTGCAGCGACAACGCGACCAGCTCGTCGGTCTCAATACCGCCGGTTTCATCAGCGGCTATCGCGGCTCACCGCTGGGCGGCGTCGACCAGACCGCCTGGAAGGCGAAGAAGCATCTCGAGCGACACCATGTGAAGTTCCAGCCGGGACTGAACGAAGACCTTGCCGCCACCAGCGTCTGGGGCACGCAGCAGGTCAATATGTTCGAAGGCGCGAAGTACGACGGCGTGTTCGCCATGTGGTACGGCAAAGGCCCCGGAGTGGATCGCTGCGGCGATGTGTTCAAGCACGCGAATGCGGCCGGCACCAGCCAGCACGGGGGAGTGCTGGCGCTGGCCGGCGATGACCATGGCGCCAAATCCTCGACGCTGCCGCACCAGTCGGATCACATCTTCAAGGCCTGCATGATGCCGGTGCTGTTCCCGGCCACCGTGCAGGAGTACCTCGACATGGGCCTGCACGGCTTCGCGATGAGCCGCTACGCGGGCGTCTGGGTCGGCATGAAGACCGTCACCGAGGTGGTCGAGGCCTCCGCGTCGGTCGTCGTCGATCCGGAGCGCCTCGACATCCGTGCTGCCGACGGACTTCGCAATGCCGCCGGGCGGCCTCAACATCCGCTGGCCCGACGGCCCGCTCGAGATGGAAGCGCGCCTGCTCGATTACAAGCTGTATGCGGCGCTCGCGTATTGCCGTGCCAACAAGCTCAACTACACGGCGATCGATTCGCCGCACGCGCGCTTCGGCATCGTCGCCAGCGGCAAGGCGTACCTGGACACGCGCCAGGCGCTGTCCGACCTGGGACTCGACGAGCAGACCTGCAAGGACATCGGCATCCGCCTCTTCAAGTGCGGCATGGTCTGGCCGCTCGAGGCGCAGACGATCGGCGCCTTCGCCGAAGGGCTCGAGGAGATCCTCGTCGTCGAGGAAAAGCGCCAGATGCTCGAGTACCAGGTGAAGGAGGAGCTGTTCAACTGGATCGGCAAGGGAAAGCGTATTCCGCGCGTGATCGGCAAGTTCGACGAGAAGGACGGCGGCGAGTGGGCCATTCCGCAGGGCAACTGGATCCTGCCGGCGCACTACGAGTTCTCGCCCGCGATCGTCGCCAAGGCCATTGTCGCCCGCATCGGCAAGCTCGACCTGCCGGCCGACATCCGGGCCCGCATGCAGGCGCGGTTGGCGATCATCGAGGCCAAGGAGAAAGCGCTGGCGAAGCCGCGCGTCGTCACCGAACGCAAGCCTTGGTTCTGCTCGGGCTGCCCGCACAACACGTCGACCAATCTGCCGGAAGGCTCGCGCGCGGTGGCCGGCATCGGCTGCCACTACATGGTCGTCTGGATGGACCGCAACACGTCCACCTACACTCAGATGGGTGGCGAAGGCGTGCCGTGGATCGGCCAGGCCCCGTTTACGAACGAGAAGCACATCTTCGCCAACCTCGGCGACGGCACGTATTTCCACTCCGGCTCACTGGCGGTGCGCGCTGCCGTCGCGGCCAATGTGCCGGTCACCTACAAGATCCTGTTCAACGATGCGGTGGCGATGACCGGCGGACAGCCGACCGACGGCCAGATCACCGCGCCACAGATTACACAGCAGATGCACGCCGAAGGCGTGCAAGAAGATCGTCATCGTCACCGACGAGCCGAGCAAGTACGACGCCACCAGCGAACTCGACCACAGCGCGGTCAATGCGCACGGCGCGACCGGCGACGCGTGGAAGCTGGCGTCGGGCGTCACCGTGCATCACCGCGACGAGCTCGACCGCATCCAGCGCGAACTGCGCGAGTACCCGGGCGTGTCGGTGCTGATCTACGACCAGACCTGCGCACGTGAAAAGCGCCGCCGCCGCAAGAAGAACACGCCCGAAAAGATCGCGTTTCCGGATCCGGCACGGCGCGTCGTCATCAATGAACTCGTCTGCGAGGGCTGCGGCGACTGCAGCGTGAAGTCAAACTGCCTTTCGGTCGAACCGCTCGAAACCGAGTTCGGGCGCAAGCGCCAGATCAACCAGTCGAGCTGCAACAAGGACTACTCGTGCCTGAACGGCTTCTGCCCGAGCTTCGTCACCGTCGAGGGTGGCAAGCTGAAGAAGGGCAAAGCGTCCGTCAGGGGCGAGATGCCTTCATTGCCCGAGCCGATACTGCCGCCGATGAAGACGCGCGGCACCTTCGGCGTGGTCGTGACGGGGGTCGGCGGCACCGGTGTCGTGACGATCGGCCAGTTGCTCGGCATGGCGGCGCACCTCGAAGGGCGCGGCGTGTCGGTGCTCGATATGGCGGGACTGGCGCAGAAGGGCGGCGCCGTGTTCTCGCATGTGCAGATTGCGCCGACACCGGCCGATCTGTATGCCACACGGATCGCGATGGGCGAGGCCGACGTCGTGCTCGGCTGCGACCTGATCGTGACGACCAGCAACGAAGCGCTGTCGAAGATCCAGCTCGGCAAGACGAAAGCAGTGGTCAACACGGCGGAGTCGCCGACGGCGGACTTCGTGCGTAACCCGGACTGGCAGTTCGGCGGCGGCAATCTTGCGCAGCAGGTGCGCGACGCCGTCGGCGCCGAAGCGGACTGCTCGTTCGTCGATGCCAATGGCCTGGCCACCGCGCTGATGGGCGATGCCATTTACACCAACCCGTTCATGCTCGGTTACGCTTGGCAGCGCGGCTGGATTCCCCTGGCACACGAAACCCTGGTGCGTGCCATCGAATTGAACGGCGTGGCCGTCGAAGCCAACAAGAAAGCCTTCGAGTGGGGACGCCGTGCAGCGCATGACCTGGAAGCCGTTCGTCGCATCGCCTTTCCGGATGCGGCCAGCAACGTAGTGGAACTGAAGCGCTTCGCCTCCTCGCTCGAGGACATCGTCGCGCGGCGCGCCGAGTTCCTCACGGGGTACCAGAACGCGGCCTACTCAAAGCGCTACGCAGATCTGGTGGAACGCGTGCGCAAGGTCGAATCCGACCGACTGCAGTCGTCGCGCCTGACCGAAGCGGTGGCGCGCAACTACTTCAGGCTGCTCGCCTACAAGGACGAGTACGAAGTGGCGCGCCTGCAGTCCGACCCAGCGTTCCGGGCGCGGATCGCCAGCCAGTTCGAAGGCGACTACAAGCTCAACTTCCACCTGGCACCTCCGCTGTTGGCGAAGCCCGATCCGGTGACCGGAAGGATCCGGAAGCTGAACTTTGGCCCGTGGATGATGACGCTCTTCGAAGTGCTCGCGCGCCTGAAGTTCCTGCGGGGCTCGGTGCTCGACGTGTTCGGTTACACGCCCGAGCGTCGGACCGAACGCGCCTTGATCGGCGAGTACGAGGCACTGGTCGACGAATTACTCACGCGGCTCAGCGCGGACAGCCATGTCATCGCGGTGCAATTGGCGAGCCTTCCCGACGAGATCCGTGGTTACGGACATATCAAGGAGCAGAACCTCGCGAAGGTGCGCGTCAGATGGACCGAGTGGCTGGCACGCTTGCGCGGACAGACAACCGCTCAGGTCATTCGCATGCCGCAGAAGGTTGCCTGAGCTCAGACTTTGATCAATCTTGCGCTGCTGATGTGCATTTTTTGAGCTCACCGCGGCCCTGCATCAAGTCAACGTAACTACGCGCTAGCGCTCTGCGCCGAGGTCCCGTAACGTCGACCGCAATGGAGGACGGCATGCGGGACGAGGACGGTAGCGCCGGGTGCGCAATGACGGGAACAGCCAATCCGGCGAGCCAGGCCGAATACTTAGTGGCGCTTGCGCGGGAGGCGCGCTTGCTCGAGTTCGCGCTGGAGGGAGAAAGCGAGATCGCGCGGCGCCTGGCGACGGAACTCGAAGCCGCACTCGAGCAGGCCATGGACGCGGATGCGCCGGACGAGCTGACGACCGCACGCGCAAGCATCGCAGCCGCGCTCGACCAAATCGTCAGCAACGGCATGCAGCTGTCGGCTGAGATGGCCGACATGGAGGTCGACGGCGTGCTGGGCACCGCGCGGATGCCGGTACTGACAGCCGTGCTGACGGCTGTCTAACACCTCGGCCCGACAGGCCGGGTCAGTCGAGCCGCCGAACGGCCGGGTTGCGATCCCTTCGGCGGCGCCGCCCTATAGCGCGGCAGGTAGCCTCACCTTCAGCTTGTCGGCCCACGTCGCCAGCGCCGGCATGATGTCCTCCTGCAGCGCGATGCCGTGCTGCAATTGCTCGCGCTTCAGCGCGAGGCCGCGCTGCCCGGGCACGCGCACGGCACCCAAGCCCGGCCGCGGTGGATTCGCGCGACAAGCCGCGACCAGCCAGTCGGCTTGGCGTAGGAAAGCGGCCGTTCCGCCGAATGCCGCGGGGTCGTACGCCTGCACCAGCACCGTCGCCCCCCACCCTTCCTTAGGGTCAGCGCGCCCGAAACCGGCCAGCCCGCCGGTCAGCATCTCGACGATCAGCGCAAGCGCATAGCCCTTGTGCCCGGCGTCGACGCCGCCGGTCGGCAGGATCGTTCCCCTAGGCTCCGTGAAGAGCACGGCCGGGTCGTCGGTCGCCTGCCCTGCGGCGTCCAGCAACCAAGGGTGTGCGAGCCTGCGCACCTGCTTGTGCAGGCGAGCGGTCATACCATTGGTCGTAAGCGATGCCGAAAGATCGACCAAAATCGGGTCGCCGCTGGTTGGCACACCAAACGCCAGCGGGTCCGGCGTGAACAGTGGCTTGAGTCCGCCGTGCGGCGCGACGCTGGCCGCATTCGGATCAGAGCAGCTCAGCAGCAGCACGAAGCCGCGCTCCGTCGCGCGCATCAGATACGCCGCAAGGCAGGCGATGTGATGACTGCGGCGGATGACAACAGTGGCAGTGCCGCAGCGTTGCGCGCGCTCAATTGCGTCGTCGACGGCACGCAGTGTCAGCCACGGACCGGGCAGACGCCCGCCATCCCACAGTGCCGCAGCAGCGCGCTCGCTAACGACCTCGTAGTCGCCGTGGCCTTGCATCGTGCCAGCTTCGAGCTCGTCAAGGTAGGGCGCAAGCAGTGCCAGTCCGTGCGTGTCATGGCCCAGCAGGTCACCCTCGACGAGCACCGTGGCGACAGCGCGCGCGAATACGACGTCCATGCCTGCCGCGCTAAGCATTGCGGCGGCCGTCGAGCGCAGGGCGTCAGCCGCATAGCGTGCCGTCATCAGTACACCGCGCGGCCGCCGGACAGATCGAACACCGCCCCGGTCGAAAACGAGCACTCCTCCGTCGCGAGCCAGGTCACCAGTGCGGCGATCTCGTCGACCTCACCAAAGCGGCCCATCGGGATCTTCGACAGCATGAAGTCGATGTGGGCCTGCGTCATCTGCGCGAACATCCCAGTCTTCACCGCGGCCGGGGTCACGCAGTTGACGCGGATGCCGGTTTTCGCGAGTTCCTTGCCAAGCGATTTGGTCAGCGCGATCACCCCCGCCTTGGACGCGCTGTAGGCCGACGCATTCGGATTGCCTTCCTTGCCGGCAATGGAAGCAATGTTGACAATGCGGCCGTAACCGTTCGCCGTCATGTGTGGAACGACGGACCGGCTGCACAGGAAGACTCCGGTCAGGTTGATGTCGATGACTTCCCTCCATGCGGCGAGCGGGTACTGCTCCACCGTGGCGTTAGGTCCGGTGATGCCGGCGCTGCAGACCAGTACGTCGACGCGCTTGAGTGCCGCGGCCGATGCGGTGAACGCCGCCGCCACCGCCTCTTCGCGCGTGACGTCGACAGTCGTCACGTGGATACCGGTGCCCAGCGCCTGCGCAGCCGTGTTCAGTGCCAAAGGGTCCCTGTCCCACAGGCTGACACGCGCGCCCGATGCGACCAAGCGCCGCGCAATGGCCAGTCCGATGCCGGCAGCTCCCCCGGTGACAATGGCCGCGCGACCTTTCATGTCAAGTTGATTCATGTCCGCCTCTCCCGGCGGCTGGTGCGCCGCCGCACGACTATATCGCTTCGCACCGGAAATTGGTCAGACCACTTGACCGCTTTTCGTTGACCCACGCAGTGTGGGTAGATACACTCGCCGGCACTTTTCGCTGGTCTCCCCATGTCCCGCAAACTCCGCCGCAGCCAGAGCTGGTTCGGTCGCCTGGACCGCGACGGCTTCATCTACCGTTCGTGGACCAAGAATCGCGGCATCCCGCACGACCAGTTCGACGGCCGACCGGTGATCGGCATCTGCAACACCTGGTCAGAGCTGACGCCGTGCAACACACATTTCCGCGTGCTGGCCGACCAGGTGCGCCAGGGCGTGCTCGAAGCCGGCGGCTTCCCACTCGAGTTCCCGGTGATGTCGCTCGGCGAGACGCTGATGCGGCCGACCACAATGCTGTTCCGCAACCTCGTCAGCATGGACGTCGAAGAGTCTATTCGCGCGAATCCGCTCGACGGTGTCGTTCTGCTGATGGGATGCGACAAGACCACGCCGGCGTTGCTGATGGGCGCCGCGAGCGTGGACCTGCCAACGATCGGGGTGTCGGGCGGACCGATGCTGTCGGGCAAGTTCCGCGGCGGGGAACTCGGCTCCGGCACCGGCGTCTGGCAAATGAGCGAGGCGGTACGCGCCGGCACGATGTCGCAGGCAGACTTTTTCGAGGCAGAGAGCTGCATGCATCGCTCGCACGGTCACTGCATGACGATGGGTACGGCCTCGACAATGGCCTGCATGGTCGAGTCGCTCGGCATGGGACTGCCGGGCAACGCGGCGATTCCCGCGGTCGACGGCCGCCGCAATGTTCTGGCGCGGATGGCGGGGCGACGCATCGTGGCGATGGTGGACGAGGATCTGGTGATGTCAAAGGTCCTGACACGTGCCGCCTTCGAGAACGCGATTCGCGCGAACGCCGCGATTGGCGGTTCGACCAACGCGGTGATCCACCTGCTCGCGCTCGCCGGCCGCTGCGGCGTGACGCTCGCACTCGAGGACTGGGACCGCTTCGGCCACGACCTGCCCTGCCTCGTCGACCTGCAGCCGTCGGGCCAGTATCTGATGGAAGACTTCTACTACGCCGGCGGTCTGCCCGCGGTGCTGCGCGAGCTCGGCGACGTGCTCAATCGCGATGCGCTGACTGTCAACGGCCAGTCGATCTGGGACAACGTCAAGGATGCGCCGCGCTACGACCTCGAGGGAACAAAGCGGGTGGTCCGCCCGCTCGTCGACCCGTTCAAGATCAAGGCCGGCATTGCCGTACTTCGTGGCAACCTTGCACCCGATGGCGCAGTGATCAAGCCTTCAGCTGCGACACCCGCCCTGATGCAGCACCGCGGCCGTGCGGTCGTGTTCGAGGACAGCGCTGACATGCATGCGAAAGTCGAGGACGAATCGCTCGACGTGAAGCCTGACGACATCCTGGTGCTGAAGAACTGCGGGCCGAAGGGCTATCCGGGCATGGCCGAAGTCGGCAACATGCCGATCCCGGCCAAACTGGTGAAGCAGGGTGTGACCGACATGGTGCGCATCTCCGATGCGCGGATGAGCGGCACAGCCTACGGCACCGTTGTGCTCCACGCAGCTCCGGAAGCGGCGGCCGGCGGCACGCTGGCGCTGGTGAAAAGCGGCGACATCATCGAACTCGATGTCGAGCATCGCCGCTTGCATCTGGAAGTCTCCGACGCCGAGCTCGCGCGGCGCCGCGCTGCCTGGAAGGCGCCGGCCGCACCGATGCCACGCGGCTACACCAAACTCTACTTCGATCATGTGCAGCAGGCCGACAAAGGCGCCGACCTCGACTTTCTGGTCGGGTCCAGTGGCTCTGCGGTCGGCAAAGACAATCACTGAGCCCGACGTGGCGAAAGCGCTCATTTCCGATTTCGACTTCCCGGACATCGAACTCGAGCGGGAGATCTTCCGCGCGGCGGGGCTTGCGCTCGTGGAGGCGCAGTGCCGCACGGAAGATCAGTTGATCGAGGCGGCACACGACTGCGATGCCGTGCTACTGCAGTACACACCGGTCACCGAGCGCGTGCTTGCCGCGCTCCCGCGACTTGGCATCGTCAGCCGCTACGGCGCTGGCTTCGACACCATCGACACCGCCGCCTGCCAGCGTCACGGTGTGTGGGTCGCCAATTCGCCGGACTACGGCGTCGGTGAAGTGGCGACGCACGCGCTCGCGATGGCACTCGCCCTGGTGCGGCATCTTGCGATCTACGACCGCGATGTGAAGGCCGGACGCTGGAGCTATCTGTCGCCCGGCACGATCCGCCGGGCTAGCGACCTGACGGTCGGCATCCTCGGACTCGGCCGCATCGGCAAGCGCTTTGCGCACCTGGCGCGCAATTGCTTCGCGCGCGTCATTGCGTGCGACCCATACATCATCGACGGCGATTTCCCGGCTTATGTCGGGCGCGTCGACCTCGACACGCTGTTCGAGCAGAGCGACATTGTCTCGCTGCACGTGCCCCTCAACGACGAGACGCGCGGCATGGTGGGCGACCGGCTGATCGCTCGCATGCGTCGCGGCAGCATGCTGGTGAATACCGCTCGCGGTGCCGTGGTCGATGTCGATGCGGTGCAGGGGCGACTCGACGACGGCACGCTGGATGGCGCAGCGCTCGATGTACTGCCCGTCGAGCCGCTCGCAGCAAATCATCCGCTGGCGCGGCACCCACGCGTGCTGCTGACACCGCACGCGGCGTTCTACTCAACCGCCGCGGAAATCGAGTTGCGGCGCAAGGCGGCCTTGAACATCGTGCAATGGGCGACTACAGGACGCCCTATGTATCCTGTGATTCAGGGGACGAAGATCCCCTCGGTTTGATACGCAGCGGCACCTCCCTGCCGCGCGGAGGAGACGAGCCTTCATGGCGCAAGTTGCAGTTCGCGGCGTTGCCAAGCGTTTTGGCGGGACAACCGTGATCCACGGCGTCGACATCGAGATCGCTGACGGCGAGTTCGCGGTCCTGGTGGGCCCATCCGGTTGCGGCAAGACCACGCTGCTGCGGATGATCGCCGGGCTCGAGGAAATCAGCGAGGGCGAGATCCTGATCGGCGATCGCGTGGTGAACCGCGTGCCGCCGAAAGAGCGCGACATCGCGATGGTGTTCCAGAACTACGCGCTCTATCCCCACATGACCGTGCGTGACAACATGTCGTTCAGCCTGCGACTCGCCAATGCCGGCAAGGCGACAATTGACCAGCGGGTCGCGCGGGCCGCCGACATCCTTGGTCTAGGTAAGTTGCTCGACCGCTACCCGCGTCAGCTTTCGGGCGGACAGCGCCAGCGCGTCGCGATGGGTCGCGCCATCGTGCGCGACCCGCAGGTGTTCCTGTTCGACGAGCCGCTGTCCAATCTCGACGCCAAGCTGCGCGTGCAGATGCGCACCGAGATCAAGGAACTGCATCAGCGCCTGAAGACGACTTCGGTCTACGTGACGCATGACCAGATCGAGGCGATGACGATGGCCGACAAGATTGTTGTGATGAAGGACGGTTTCGTCGAGCAGACCGGCGGACCGCTCGATCTTTACGATCACCCAGCGAACACGTTCGTGGCCGGCTTCATCGGCTCGCCCGCGATGAACCTGCTGCCAGGCACGGTGCAGCGCCATGGCAGTGCGCTCGAGGCTGCGTTCGCCAACGGAAGCCGTTTGTCGCTGGCACCCAACGCAGCGGTGCGCGAGGGACAGCCCATCCTGTACGGCATTCGGCCCGAGCACTTCGCGGTGGGCACTGCCGGTGGTCTCGCGGTTGAAGTGGTCGTCGTCGAGCCGACCGGCGCCGATACACAGATCTACTGCCGCTTCGCCGACCAGGAAGTGACGGCGACACTCCGCGATCGCACCAACGTGCGCGCCGGTGAACACATTAGGCTCGTCCCCGATGCCGGACGAGCCCATCTTTTCGACGCCGCGAGCGGCAAGCGCCTCGCGACGGGACTTCAACCGGCTTGACCCAATGAGCCAACCACAAAGGAGACGTGCATGAAGGATCTGAAGCGGCGGGAGTTTCTGAAGGCGTCGGCGGGCGTGGCGGCGGCCACGGCCGGCCCCCTCATCTGGGTCAAGGATGCCCAGGCGCAGTGGAGCAACGCGCCCGAGAAAGGCGCCAAGCTGCGCGTGCTGCGCTGGAAGCGCTTCGTGCAGGGCGACGAGGATCAGTACCTCGCCAACGTCAAGAAATTCTCGGAGAAGTACGGCATCGAAGTTCGCGTCGACGCTGAAGGCTGGGAGGACGTGCGCCCGAAGGCCGCGGTCGCCGCGAACACCGGTGCCGGGCCGGACATCATCCTGTCGACCAACGACGACGCCAATCTGTACCCGGAGAAGCTCGTCGACGTCACCGATGTCTGCACCTACCTCGGCAAGAAGTACGGCGGCTTTTATCCAGTTTGCGATCCGTACCTGCGGCCCGACGGCAAGACGTGGATCGGCGTACCGCTCGGCGTGGCCGGCGTTTGCATGGTCTATCGCGAGAGCCACATGAAGGCCGCGGGCTTCAACACCTTTCCGAAGGACACCGATGGGTTCCTCAAGCTGTGCAAAGGGCTGAAGGACAAAGGCACTGCGCCGGGCTTTGCACTCGGCAACGCGACCGGCGACGGCAACACCTGGTGCCAGTGGCTGGTCTGGGCGTTCGGCGGCAAGCTGGTTGACGCGAACAACAAGGTGGTGATTGACAGCCCCGAGACGATCAAGGCGCTCGAGTATTCGAAAGAGCTTTACTCCACCTTTGCGCCCGGCACACTGTCCTGGCTCGATCCGAACAACAACAAGGCATTTCTTGATGAGCAGATTTCGCTCACCAACAACGGCATCTCCATTTACTACGCCGCGAAGACTTCGAAGGATCCGAAAGTTGCAGCGCTGGCCGCTGACATCAATCACGCGAACATGCCCATTGGGCCTGTCGGCAAGCCAAGCGAGTTCCAGCTGTTCTTTAACCAGATGATCTTCAAGTACACGAAGTATCCGAAGGCCGCCAAGGAGTTCCTGCGCTTCATGATGGAGGCCGAGCAGATGGATCCGTGGGTACAGGCGGCCATCGGCTACGTGACGCCGGCGCTGACGTACTACGAGAAGAACCCGATCTGGACGGTCGATCCGAAGCACACGCCGTATCGCGACTCAATGAAGAACATGTGGCCGAGCGGTTACGCCGGCAAGATGGGCTACGCCTCGGCGGGTGCGCTAGCGGATTTCATCGTCGTCAACATGGTCGCCGAGGCGGCGTCGGGGTCGAAGACGCCGAAGGAAGCCGCCGAGCGCGCCCAAAAGCGGGCCGAGCGGTACTACAAGGTCTGAGTCGTCCGGCAACATGGCGGCGTCGAGAACCGACGCCGCCGTGAGCCGGCCTTGTCCAGCGGTCCTCACACCACAGTGAACAGCGCTCGAGTCCAGGCACCCGTCCATGAGGCCGGTGTCCTCAGTCGCCTGCTCGAAAGCCGCAACTTCCTCGGGCTGGTGTTCATGCTGCCGGCGGCGGTCGTGCTATTGCTGTTCCTGACCTATCCGCTTGGCCTCGGTACCTGGCTCGGGTTTACCGATACCAAGATCGGGCGAGGTGGCGAATGGATCGGGCTCGAGAACTACGAATTTCTGTGGGGTGACGCGGTCACCCGGCTCTCGGTCTTCAACACGATCTTCTACACGGTCGTAGCCAGCGTCATCAAGTTCGTGCTCGGCCTGTGGCTGGCGCTGCTGCTCAACAAGCACCTGCCGTTCAAGTCCTTCATCCGCGCCATCGTGCTGCTGCCCTTCATCGTACCGACCGCGCTGTCGGCGATCGCCTTCTGGTGGATCTACGACGCGCAGTTCTCGATCATCAGCTGGACGCTGGTCAAGCTTGGGTGGATCGACCGCTACATCGATTTCCTCGGCGAGCCATGGCTCGCGCGCCTGTCGGTGATCGCCGCCAACATATGGCGCGGAGTGCCGTTCGTGGCGATTTGCCTGCTGGCCGGCCTGCAGACGATCTCGCCGTCCTACTACGAAGCCGCGAGCCTCGATGGCGCCACCGACTGGCAGCAGTTCCGCTATGTGACGCTGCCGCTGCTGACGCCGATCATTGCGGTGGTGATGACCTTTTCCGTGCTGTTCACCTTCACCGATTTCCAGTTGATCTACGTTCTGACGCGCGGTGGGCCGCTGAATTCGACCCACTTGATGGCAACACTCAGTTTTCAGCGCGCGATCCCGGGCGGAGCGTTGGGCGAAGGCGCGGCGCTCGCCACGGCAATGGTGCCGTTTCTGCTGGCGGCAATCCTGTTCAGCTACTTCGGATTGCAGCGGCGTGCGTGGCAACAAGGCGGGCAGGACAAATGAGCGATCCCGAGACCCTCGAGGCCCCGGCGACGCCCGCGACCGCCGATTCGCAGGGCATGAAGTATCTCGAGTCCACCCCGAGACGGCTGGTCACCGTGTACCTACCGCTCGCCGTGTTCCTGTTCGTGCTCCTGTTTCCGTTCTACTGGATGACGATCACGGCATTCAAACCGAACGAGGAACTGCTGTCGCGCGAAGGCAATCCGTTCTGGGTGATCAACCCGACGCTCGCCCACATCAAGAAGCTGCTGTTCGATACCGCCTATCCGGACTGGCTGTGGAACACCGTTCTCGTATCGGTCGTGTCGACCCTTCTTTCGCTCTTTTGCAGCGTTCTGGCGGCGTACGCGATCGAGCGGCTGCGATTTCGCGGTTCGCGCTACGTCGGCATGAGCATCTTCCTGGCGTACCTGGTGCCGCCGTCGATCCTGTTCATTCCGCTAGCGGCGATCATCTTCAAGTTCCAGTTGTTCGATACGCGCCTCGCGCTGATCCTGACGTATCCGACTTTCCTAATCCCCTTTTGCACTTGGCTGCTGATGGGCTACTTCCGCTCGATCCCGTTCGAATTGGAGGAATGCGCGCTGATCGACGGCGCGAGCCGCTTGCAGATCCTGGTGAAGATCATCTTGCCGCTCGCGGTGCCGGGTCTGATCTCAGCAGGGATCTTCGCATTCACTCTTTCCTGGAACGAGTTCATCTACGCGCTGACCTTCATCTCGTCGTCGGAGGTCAAGACCGTGCCAGTCGGCGTCATCACCGAGCTGGTGGAGGGCGACGTGTACCACTGGGGCGCTCTGATGGCCGGCGCACTGTTCGGTTCGCTGCCGGTCGCGATCCTCTATTCGTTCTTTGTCGAGCACTATGTCTCGGGTATGACAGGGGCGGTCAAAGAGTGAGGTTGCGTTAGCCGCGCAGCCCCGAAATGTCGCCCGACTCCCCCTACGACGTCATCATTGCCGGGCTCGGCGTGATGGGCAGCGCAACCGCGTTAGAGCTGGCCCGCCGCGGCGTCCGCGTCCTCGGCCTCGACCGTCACACGCCGCCCCATATGTTCGGATCCTCGCATGGAGAGACCCGGATCATCCGCGAAGCGTACTTCGAACATCCGACCTACGTCCCCCTGATTCAGCGCGCCTTCGAGTTGTGGCGGGCGCTGGAACGCGAGACTGGCACGACGTTGCTCCGCGAAACGGGCGGCTTGATGATCGGCCGACCGGACAGCGCGCTGGTCGAAGGCGCGCGCCGCAGCGCCGAGCTGCACGGGTTACAGCACACCGTGCTCGCTGCCTCCGGCGTGCGCTCGCGTTACCCCGCGTTGCGCCCCGACGATGACATGGTCGCGGTCTGGGAGCCGCGGGCAGGCATCCTGTTTCCGGAGTCGTGCGTCACGACGTTCCTGTCGCGGGCACGGCATCACGGCGCGCACCTGCGCTTCAATGAAGCCATTCGTCACTGGGATGCGGACGACGACGTCCGCGTGTTCACTGCGCTCGGTGAATACCGCGCCCGCCAGTTGGTCATCACGGCGGGCGCTTGGATTGGCTCGTTGCTGCCGCGCCGAGAGGTGCCGTTCCGTATCGAGCGCCAGGTCCTGCACTGGTTCGATCCTCTGCATGCGTCCGATGCCTTCAGGCCGGAGCGCTGCCCGATCCACCTGTGGCAGTTCGATGGGCACCGCTTCTTCTACGGCTTTCCGGACCTGGGTAACGGCGTCAAGGCGGGGTTCCATCACAACGGCGAAACCGCGACAGCCGAGGACGTTCAGCGCGACGTGACACCCGCTGAAGTTGAGGCCGTTCGCACTGTCCTGCGTCGTTTCCTGCCGGGTGCCGACGGCCCGCTGCGCACGTCTGTCGTTTGTCTGTACACCAATACACCCGACGAGCACTTCTGGATCGACCGCTCCCCGACGCATTCGCAGGTACTGATCGGCAGCCCGTGTTCCGGGCACGGCTTCAAGTTCGCCCCCGTCATCGGCGAGATCCTCGCTGACCTCGCGCAAGGCAAGCCACCCCGCTTCGACATTGGACTGTTTCGCCGACGTTGAAGTCCGCCGTTGACGGTCAGCGCCGGGGACTGTGCCGGTCACTGCAGACGCGATGAACGCAAGCGGGTGGCCAGGAGAAACGCCCGAGTCGGGCCGGTCGACAGCGGACGTCAGAAAACCGTCGTCAGTGCGGGGCACGCGGTGGCGCATCGCAAGATCTGGCGTTGAGGCGGGCGGCGGGCGCGATCCGAGCGCGGACGGGAAAGGGCGAGCTGCTGACCACTTGCGCCCGAATGCGTGTTTCATCTCGCAGTGCCGGTCGAGCGGCCACTGCTCATGGCGGCGAGCGGCCATGAGTCAGTACGAAAACACGACGATCGTCGTGCTGCCCGACACCGGAATCGAACCGCCACTATGGCCCGAGGCGACGGCAACATACTGCCGCCCGTGCTGTTCCCACGTGACGATGCCGCCTGCGAGCGGGCCGCCGGTATTGAACCGGTACAGCTCCTTGCCGTCGCGCGCATCGAGCACGAGGAAGTCGCCCTCGAGGTTTCCCGTGAAGAGCACGTTACCTGCGGTCGGCGTAATCGCCGCGTACATCGGTGACCGCGTCTTGACGCGCCAGGCCAGTTTCCCCGACTTCGGATCGACCGCGTTGATCCACCCGTTCCACTGGCTAGTCGGATCGTTCGTGCCCCAGCCGTTGGCGAGCCCTGTGTACGGCACCGTGGCCTCCCACTTCGGTTCCGGGCCGAGCGTGAACACGGCGCACCAGTCGATCGCGTTGATATAGAGCAGCCCGGTCTTCGGGCTGTGCGCGGCGCCGTTCCACTGCACGCCGGCCACCGGGCACACGCGAACACCTTCGGGTGTCAGTGGCTCATCGTGATTGAGCACGGTGGTCACCGGCAGCTTGAACACGAGCTTGCCGCTTTCCCGGTCGACGACGTGGAGGATGCCCTGCTTGCCGGAAGTCGCGACGAGCTTGCGTCCACCGCTGTCGAAAAGCGATACGTTGGTCGCGTCCCAGTCGTGGTCGTCATTGGCGCGCAACTGATACCACCACTTCAGCGTGCCCGACTTTGCGTCGAGCGCGACGACCGAGATCGTGAACAGATTGTCGCCTTTGCGCACGCCCTTCTGGTAATCCGGACCCGGGTTGCCGACCGGGATGAAGATCGTCCCCGTTTCGCGGTCGAGGGCGTAGGCGGTCCACGCGGCGCCGCCGCCGTGCTGAGCACTGCCCGGCGTCTGCCAGGTGTCCGCGCCGGTCTGAGTACCGGTCGGGATAAGGTCGAAGGTCCAGACCGGCGCGCCATCGTCGACCCGGAAGGCCATCAGTCGCCCCTGGATGCCCCAGTCGCCGCCCGCCTTCGCGATATAGACGCGGTCGTTCCACACCGTTGGCGCCGCACCGATGCCTTCGCCGACGCGCCAGTCGGCGATCTGGCGTTTCCACAGCATCGCGCCGGTCTTGGCGTCGAGTGCAAACAGGAATCCGTCTTGCGTGCCGCGAATCACGCGGCCGCCATGGATCGCGACCCCCTTGTTGGTCGCGTTCATCTCGGGCCCCACCGCGAGGTGATGATGCGACCACTTTTTCACGCAAGTCGTCGCATCGATCGCGTAGGTGCCGAGGTGAGTCGTGGCGTATAGGATCCCGTCGTACACCACAGGCCCGGTGGAAAATGTGCCGAGCTCGCCGAGCTGGAACATGCAGACCGCACGCAGGTCCTTCGCGGTCGCGCTGTTGATGCGCCCGAGCGTCGAATAGCGCTCGCCCCGGTAGCCTTTGTTGTACATCAGCCAGTGGCCGGTCGCGGTGTCGGCCGCGTCGAGCTCGATCTGCGCCGGTCCCGTCGTCGTCGGCTGTTGCACCGTGCCGATCAGCGCGCCGAGGGTCAGCGGTACCGTCGGCGCGGGGCTGCCGGGCGCCGCGGCCGTCTGCGCATCCGACAGCGTCAGCACGCGGGTCATCGGCGTGCGCGCCGTCAGCTTCTGCGTGCCCGCCGGCAGGCCGCTGCGCGACACGATGTACGCCACCACGTTGGCGTAGTCCTGTCCGTTGAGCGAACCGGCCGCGCCGAGCGGCATCTGGCTGTGCACATAACTGTAGAGCTGGTGCAGCGTCTTGCCGTTCCATTGCGCGTTGAAGGTAGCGCCACGCAGCGCCGGCGCGCCAGCTCCCTCGAGGTTGACGCCATGGCAGGTGCCACAACTCTGTTCGTAAATCCAGCGTCCGGCGCTGACCTGGTCGGGCGTGAACCAACCAGTGCCGTCGGCACCGGACGGACCGGCGAGAACTGCGAGGACGCCGAGCACGGCGATGCGCACGGAACGGGTGAGTGAGGCGGCGGCGGACATCGAAGCCTCCGGAGGCGGTGCTAGGCAGACTAACTGCAAATGGCTAACGTCGTGCGCTGCTCGGGAGGCTCATGGCATGAGCTGTCCACCATTGACTTCGAGGATCTGCCCGGTGACATAGCCGCTCAGTACATCGGAGCCGAGATAGAGATAGGCGCCGGCACACTCTTCGGCGCTGCCCAGACGCCCCATGGGCACACCGGCCCGAAACACTTCCATCTGAGCTGCACTGGTGTGCCGCGCCTGCAGTGGCGTGACGATGACGCCGGGCGCGACGCCATTGACGCGGATCTTCTCCGGCGCGAGTTCCTTGGCCAAGCCGCGCGTGAACGTGCTGACGAACGCCTTGGAGCTCGCATACAGCACCGATCCCGGGCCGCCGCCGTTGCGTGCCGCGATCGAGGTCGTGTTGATGATGTTGCCGTGTCCCTGTGCGCGGAAGTGCGAGATCGCGGCGCGGCTGGTCGTCACGACCGAGCGCACGTTCAGATCGACGACGGCATCGAACAACTCCTCGGTGCTGTCGGCGATCGGACAGCGACGCACGAGATCACCGACGTTGTTGACCAGCACATCGAGGTGGCCATAGCGATCCACCGTCGCCTTCACCAGGCCGACCATCTGCTCGGGATGGGCCGCGTCGGCGCGCATCGCATGGGCGCGCCCGCCGTCGGTCTCGATCGCCGCCACCACCTCGCGCGCGGCGGCCTCGCTCGCGTGAAAGTGAACCACGACGGTACTGCCTTCGGCACCGAAGGCCCGCGCCACCGCGGCACCGATACCGGTGCTGGCGCCGGTGACAAGAACCACCTTGCCCTTCAGGTCTGGAATCATGTTGTCCTCACGCTACCGGAGTGATCAGTGGCCGCCCCGCGACAAAGGCGGCGACGTTGTCGACGACGAGTTGTCCCATCGCCGCACGGGTCTCGCGCGTGGCGCTCGCCTGGTGCGGCTGCAGCACGACGTGATCGAGTGCAAAGAGCGCTTCAGGCACATTCGGTTCGTCGATGAAAACGTCGAGTCCGGCGCCGCCGAGTTTCCCCGTCGTCAGCAGTTCGACCAGCGCCACTTCGTCGACGACCGAGCCGCGGGCAATGTTGACAAACACTCCGTCAGGGCCCAGTGCCTCCAGCACGGCGCGGCTGATAAGGCCACGTGTCGTCTCCCCGCCCGGGCAGGCCGCGATCAGCACATCCACCCCGCGCGCCAGCGCAATGAGGTCCGGTTCGTATCGCCAGGGCAGATTCTTTGCACGCGGGCCGGTCCATGCGATCGGCATGTCGAACGCGGCGGCGCGCGCTGCAATGGCCTGGCCGATGCGGCCCATGCCGACGATGCCTAGCGCCTTGCGGCTGACCTTCGTCTGCACGCCCATCGGGCCCCGCAGCCAAAGGCCGGCGCGCACGTAGCGGTCGGCGGCCGCGATGCCGCGCATCGTTGCGAGCATCAGGCCGATGGCGAGATCGGCAACGTCGTCAGTCAGCACATCGGGCGTGTTGGTGACGGCGATGCCGTGCTCGCGCGCCGCCGTGAGATCGATGGCATCGACGCCGACACCGAAGCAGGCGATCAGGCGGAGCCCAGGCAGGCGCTCGATCAGTTCGCGCGATGCGCCCGCGCCGCCGGTGGTCACAAGGATAGCGGTACGCGAAGCGATCCTCGCAAGAAAATCGTCACGCTCCTTGGCCTCCCACAGTCGGTGCACGGCGTACTCCGCCTCGAGTTGCCCCTGGCTCCCTTTATGTATCGGCGAGACCTGGAGCACGTCGCGCTTCATGTCCCCTCCGGCAACTGAACGCCGAGACGCGTTGACCACTCGGCAAACTCTGCCCACAGTCCCGGCTCGATCGGTATGCCCTGGCGCGCACGTACTGCTTCGCGGCGTTCCTCGGGCTCCCCGGGGTACCGCACATCGCCGGGCTGGCGGCGCAGCGTCGCGATCAGTTCGCGCACGGCTTCGTCCAGCGTCGGACCGCCGGCGAAGCGCAGCGGATCGAGCGCCATCACCAGCGAGCCGAGATGACGCTGCGTGTGCAGATCAGCAAACATCGGCGGTATCCGATCGGCAAAGGGCATACTGTTGAGCGGCCCGCACAGCAGCTCGATCATCAAGGCTAGGGCATAGCCCTTGTGGCCGTACTCGCTGCCGCCCAGAGGCAACAGTGCCACAGCGTCCGCGGCAGCGCGCGTCGGTGCGCCCTCGCCGTCGATTGCCACGCCGAGCGGCAATGCGTGGCCTTCGCGGCGTGCATTTATCACGCGATTCCACGGGATTGAGCTGGTCGCCATGTCGAGACAGATGGGCTGGCCGCCGGCGTGCGGGAACGCGATTGACAACGGGTTGGTGCCGAGCAGCTTGTGCACACCACCCGCGGGGGCAACAATCGAATCGGCGTGAGTAAAGGCCACGCCGATCAGCCCGGCCGCGGCCGCCTGCCGCGTGTACAGGCCGATCGCGCCGCAGTGCGACGACTCGCCGATGCCAACGATGCCGACTCCATTGGCTTGGGCGACGTCAATTGCGTGCGCCATCGCTGCGGTGCAGACGACGATGCCGAGCCCATGCCCGCCGTCCATGGTCGCCGTGCACGGACCGGTCGAGGTGATTTGTAGTGTCGGCACTGGCGCGATCGACCCAGCCTGGATGCGCGCCATGTAGTGGCCCAGGCGAGCGATGCCGTGGGAGTCGATGCCCCAGAGGCTGGTCTGCACCAGCGCCCGCGCGACCGTGTCGGCATCGCGAGCAGCCACGCCGACGCGCGCCAGGCACTTGGCCGCCCAGCCCGTCAGGGCCGGACCGGAAACATGCCGCAATATCGGCGCGGCGGAAGTGTCGCCGGCCACGCGCTCACGCGTGCGCGCGCACGCGTTGCCGCTGCTCACCGAGTCCGGCGATGCCGAGCGTGACAACATCGCCGGCCTTCAAGTATTGCGGCGGCTTGTGTCCCATGCCAACACCCGGCGGAGTACCCGTCGTGATGATGTCACCCGGCAGCAGCGTCATGAACTGGCTGACATAACTCACCAGGTGCGCCACGCCGAAGATCATCGTGCGCGTATTGCCGCGCTGCATCGGCTGGCCATTGAGGTCGAGCCACATGTCGAGGTTCTGCGGATCGGGTACCTCGTCGCGTGTCACTAGGTAGGGACCGATCGGACCGAAGGTGTCGCAGCCCTTGCCGCGATCCCACTGGCTGCCACGCTCCAGTTGGAAATTGCGCTCGGAGACGTCGTTGATCACACAGTAACCGGCAACATGGTCGAGTGCCTTGTCCTTGGCGACATACTGGGCCTTTGTGCCGATGACGACGCCGAGTTCCACCTCCCAGTCCGTCTTGGTCGAGTTGCGCGGTATGACGATGTCATCACTCGGACCGTTGATGCAGGTTGTCGCTTTCGAGAAGAGAATCGGCTCGCTCGGCACGGGCACTCCCGACTCGGCCGCGTGGTCGGCGTAGTTCAGACCGATTGCAATGAACTTGCTGATGCCCAGATACGGCACGCCCAGGCGAGGCTTGCCCGTCACCAGAGGCAGCGACTCGGGATTGATCTTCGCCAGCTTCGCGAGTCCCTTGGCCGACAAGTGCTCACTCGTTACATGCTCGACGATTCCGGACAGGTCGCGCAAGCGCCCCAGCTTGTCGAGCAGCCCCGGCTTCTCGAAGCCGTCCAGTCCATAACGAAGTAGTTTCATTTGCCCCGCCTTTGTGATGAATAGATCGTCGGGCTCCGCCAGACGATCGTTTCCAATTCAACCCGGGCGAAAGTAGGTTTCCACTTTCGCCCGCCTACAGACTCATTCCCCCATCGACGAAGATCGCCTGCCCGGTCATGAACGAAGACTCATCGGACACGAGATAGACGAACGTCTCGGCGATCTCCTCGGCGGTCGCCAGGCGGCCCATCGGCTGGCGCGCGATGAAATCCTTGCGGGCCTGCACCGGATCGGCGAACGCCTGGATGCGATCCCCGAGCGAGGGGGTGTCCACCGTACCGGGACAGACACAGTTCACGCGAATCCCCTGCTTGACGTGATCGACTGCCAGCGCGCGCGTGAATCCGGCAACCGCCGCCTTGCTCGCTGCATATGCGAGCCGGTTTGGCGCTGCCTTGTGGGCTCCCAGCACCGAGGCCATGTTCAGGATCACGCCGCCGCCGGCAGCGATCATCTGCGGCAGCATCGCCTTCACCAGCACGAACATGCTGCGTACGTTGAGATCGAAGCTGAAGTCCCAGTCATCGATCGAGCAGTCGAGGATCGTGCCCTGGTGCACCGTGCCGGCGCAGTTGAACAGGATGTCGACAGCGCCGAGACGTTCGACGAACTCCTGCACGGCACCATCGTCCAGCACATCGAGCGCGCTCGTAACGACGCCGGCCGGCAGTTGCGCCAACAACTCCGGCTTCAGATCGGTCGCGGTGACGCGCGCGCCTTCGCGTGCAAACGCCTGCACTGCCGCACGACCCATGCCCTGGCCGGCCGCCGTCACCAGCGCCGACTTGCCCTGCAAACGCCCGGCCATCGCCCCCTCCGCTGTCCTGTGCCGCGGCTTGACACCCTGAGGTGTGCATGTGAAGCTAGCCGCGCAATTGGTCTGACCACTTGACCAGTGCGCGGCAGTGTAAGCGGCGCAGCTCCGCACTGTCCAGCCTGCCGCCGGCAATTCCAATCCGTACGGGAGCACGATCCCTCGCCATGCCGATCAAGGCCGTCGAACCGCAGCGGCTGTACCGCCGCATCGCCGATCAGATCGCCCGGTTGATCCGGCGCGGCGAGTACAGGCCAGGCGAGCGCCTGCCACCGGAACGCGACCTGGCGCGCCAGCTAGAAGTCAGCCGCCCCTCGGTGCGCGAAGCGCTGATTGCGCTCGAGGTAGAGGGCTATGTCGAAGTGCGGGTTGGATCGGGCGTCTACGTGACGCTCCAGCGGCCGTCCGCGCGCGGCTCCAGCGCGTTGCCCGCAGACTCAGGGCCCTTCGAGCTGATCGCGGCCCGGCGACTGCTCGAATCCGAGTGTGCGGCGCTCGCTGCTCGGCAGGCGAGTCCGGCGCAGATTCAGCGCATGAAGGCGGCTTTGTCTGCGATGGAGCGTGACCGACGGCGCGCCGTGATGCCGCTCGACAACGACCGACGGTTTCACCTCGAGCTCGCCGAGGGCAGCGGCAACAGTGCATTGGCGCTGGCGGTCCGCACGCTCTGGGATCAGCGCACGGGGCCGCTGTTTCTGCGGCTCGAACATCATTTCGATACTCCGGATCTCTGGGCAGCGGCGATCGCCGAGCACAACGCCGTGATGGCCGCCGTCGAAAACCACGATGCGGGCGGCGCGCGCGCGGCGATGCGCCGTCATCTGGATGCAGCCGCCCGACGCTTCCAGCGCAGCTGGAGCACGGGCTCACCGCGCTGACTCCCGAAGGACGACAGACAGCGCGGTGACACGCCCGTACCGCCACAATCAGCATGCAACCGACGACGCCGACGACAGACGAACCCCAGGAACACGTGCTCACCGCAAGTGGCGAGTTCGATGTACACGACGCGCCGATCGACCTCGGCATCTACCGCGCCGAGGACTGGCTTGCATTCTGCTTTTTCTGGCTGCTGGCGGCCACGGTGTTCCTGCAGTTCTTCACCCGCTACGTCCTCAACGACTCGGCCGGATGGACCGAGGAGATCTCGCGCTACCTGCTGATCTGCACGGTGTTCATTGGCGCGACGATCAGCGTGCGCAAGAACAATCATATTCACGTGGACTTCTTCTATCGCTTCCTGCCGAAGCCGGTCACGCGCGTGATGTCGACGTTTGTCGACGTAGCGCGCATCGCCTTCTTCGGCTATGCGGTCTGGCTCACGTTCCAGCTTATGCAGCGCATTGGCGGACAGCGCATGGCCGTCGTGGATCTGCCGATCGGGCTCATGTACGGCGTCGTGATGGCGGGTTTCGCGCTGATGACATGGCGGGCGCTGGGGGTGGCACGGGGAAACTGGTTGCGCGGCGCCTCGGTGCTCGAGCAGCCCGATCTGATCGACGCGGCAGGACCTATCGGCGATACCGGAGCAGGGAAATGAGCCCCGCCGCATTCAAGCTGCTCTTTCTCGGCCTGATGGGAACGGGGATACCCGTAGCCATCGCGATGGCTGGGTCGTCACTGATTTTCGTGATGGTGACCGGCACGGTGCCGGACTTCGTCGTGATTCATAGGATGGTGAACGGCATTGATTCTTTCCCGCTGCTCGCGGTCCCGTTCTTCATCCTTGCGGGCAACCTGATGAACTCGGCGGGGATCACGAACCGCATCTACAACTTCGCGCTCGCACTGGTCGGCTGGCTGCGCGGCGGACTCGGCCACGTCAACGTGGTGGGCTCGGTGATCTTCGCCGGCATGTCCGGAACAGCCATTGCGGACGCTGCCGGCCTTGGAACGATCGAGATCAAGGCGATGCGTGACCATGGCTACAGTGCGGAGTTCTCCGTAGGAGTGACTGCGGCGTCGGCGACGCTTGGCCCAATCATCCCGCCGTCTCTGCCATTCGTGATCTACGCAATGTTCGCCAACGTCTCAGTGGGCGCGCTGTTCCTGGCCGGCATTTTGCCCGGCGTAGTAATGGCCCTGCTAATGATGGCGACGGTGGCCTACTTCGCCCACAAGAACAAGTGGGGCGGAGACACCAAGTTCGACTTCAAGCGGATAGTCAAAGCGCTGTCGGAGCTGGTGGTGGTCGCCGCCTTCCCTATCGTGATCTGGGCCCTGACCCACCAAGGTGGCCTGCCAGAGGTGCCGACAGTTGTCGCCGCGCTGGCGGTGTTGCTGCTCGCCGACCGTTTCTTCCGCTTCAACGCTGTTCTGCCGATTATGACCCCGGTACTGCTGATCGGCGGCATGACGGCAGGGGTCTTCACTGCGACCGAAGGTGCAATTGCGGCCTGCATGTGGGCACTGTTTCTCGGCATCTTCTGGTTCCGTACGCTCAACTGGAAGATGCTGGCCAAGGTCTCAATGGACACGATCGAGACCACGTCGGTCGTTCTGATGATCGTCGCTGCGGCATCCATTTTCGGCTGGATGCTGACGGTCACGCGAACTACCGAGATGATCGGCATCTGGGTGCTTTCATTCACGACCGATCCGTGGATGTTTCTGCTGCTGGCGAATCTGCTGATGCTGTTTGTCGGCTGTTTCCTCGAGCCCACGGCAGCGATCACTATCCTGGTGCCGATATTGCTGCCCATCGTGCGGCAACTCGGCATCGACCCGGTCCACTTCGGGCTGGTGATGGTGCTCAATCTGATGATCGGCCTGCTGCACCCTCCGATGGGCCTGGTGCTGTTCGTGCTGGCACGCGTGGCGAAGCTGTCGATCGAGCGCACGACAATGGCGATCCTGCCGTGGCTCATTCCGTTGCTGGTGAGCCTCGGCCTCGTGACCTACCTGCCGTCGATCAGCCTGTGGCTGCCGCGGCAGTTTCTGTAGTGGGAGGAGGAGCAATGCTGCAGGAAGTTCCGCTGGTGCTTCGACTCAACCCGGCCGACGATGTCGTCATCGCACGGCGGCAACTGGTGACCGGCACGCTGATCAAGTCGGAAAGCGTTACGGTCAGCGGCCTGATACCGCCCGGCCATAAGCTGGCAACGCGGGCGATCTCCAAGGGCAGCCCCGTGCGGCGCTACAACCAGATCATCGGCTTTGCCACGCGCGAAATCCGGCCGGGCGAGCACGTGCATCTGCACAACCTTGGCATAGGCGCCGAGCACGGCGCCTTCGAGCGCGACTACGCGTTCTGCGCGGACGTGCAGCCGACGCCGACCGTCGCAACGCCGGCAACCTTCATGGGCATCGTCCGTCCCGATGGCCGTGTGGCAACCCGCAACTACATCGCGCTCCTCTCGAGCGTGAACTGCTCTGCGACGGTCGCGCGTGCGATCGCCGACCGCTTCCGTCGCGACATCTTTCCCGACTCACTCGCGCCGTTCCCGAACGTCGACGGTGTCATTGCGCTCACGCACGGCACGGGCTGCGGCATGGACATGGGCGAGAGCATGCAAGTGCTACGCCGAACAATGGCCGGTTATGCGCGCCACCCGAACGTCGCCGCGGCGGTGTTCATCGGCCTCGGTTGCGAGGCCAATCAGATCACGTCGCTCTTCGGCGCCGAGCACCTGCAGGAGAGCGCTCAGATTGCCCGCTACAACATGCAGGACGTCGGCGGCACCGCAAAGGCGATCGAGCGCGGCGTCGCGCTGGTGCGCGAGATGCTGCCGGCAGCCAACCGCATCGAACGCGTGCCCGTGCCGGCAAGCCAACTGATGCTGGGCCTGCAGTGCGGCGGCTCCGACGGCTATTCGGGCATCACGGCCAACCCGGCGCTCGGCAACGCGGTCGACCGGCTCGTCGCCCACGGTGGCACGGCGATACTGTCGGAGACCCCGGAGATCTACGGTGCCGAGCATCTGCTAACCCGGCGCGCGGTGTCGCGTGAGGTCGGCGAAAAGTTGATCGCTCGCATCAAGTGGTGGGAGGACTACACCGCGCGCAATCACGGCGAGATGAACAACAACCCGTCTCCCGGCAACAAGGCGGGCGGGCTAACGACGATCCTGGAGAAGTCGCTCGGTGCGGTCGCCAAGGGCGGCACGACCAACCTGGTTGATGTGTACGAGTACGCGCGGCCCGTGACAGCCAAGGGCTTCGTCTACATGGACACGCCGGGCTACGACCCGGTATCAGCGACCGGACAGGTCGCTGGCGGCGCCAACATGATCGTCTTCACAACGGGGCGCGGCTCAGCCTATGGCTGCGCGCCGTCGCCGTCACTGAAGCTTTCTACCAACAGCGAGCTGTGGCAGCGGCAGGAAGAGGACATTGATCTCAACTGTGGCGAAATCGCCGACGGCGCGGCGACGATCGAGCAGCTCGGTGAACGTCTGTTCGAACTGATCCTCGCCACCGCGTCGGGAGACAAGACCAAGAGTGAACGCTTTGGCTATGGCCAGAGCGAGTTCGTGCCGTGGCAGCTCGGCGCGACGATGTAGCGGCGTTTGACGAAGTGCTCAGAAGTCCACCAGGAGGAGACATGAAGCAAAGTTTTGACGGGCAGTTTCGACGCGGGTTCGCCCGCTGGGTGGTCGGTGCCGTGGCGACCTTGCTGGCAGTTGGCGGAGTCGCGGCCCAGACCAAGCTCAAGTTCGCGCACGTCTATGAGACCAGTGAGCCTTATCACACCGCGGCGCTTTGGGCCGCCGGCGAAATCGCCAAGCGTACCAACAATCGATACACGGTCGAGGTCTTCCCGGCCTCCACGCTGGGCAAGGAAACCGACATCAACCAAGGGCTGACGCTCGGCACCGTCGACATCATCTACACGGGCCAGCTTTTCGCAGGGCGTACCTACGGGCCTATCGCCATCGGTGGTGCTCCGTACATGTTCCGCGACTTCAATCACTGGAAGGCGTTCTCGACCAGTCCGCTGTTCCGCGAACTCGCCGAGGGTTATCGCACCAAGAGCGGCGGCAACAAGGTGCTGGCGATCACCTACTACGGCGAGCGGCACGTCACGTCGAACAAACCGATCAACAAGCCCGACGACATGAAGGGACTAAAGATCCGTGTGCCGGACGCGCCGCTGTACACGATGTTCCCGCGCGCCGTCGGTGCCAATCCCACGCCGATCGCCTTCGCCGAGGTGTACCTGGCGCTGCAGAACGGCACCGTGGATGCGCAGGAAAACCCGCTGCCGACGATCGATGCGAAGAAGTTCTATGAGGTGCAGAAGTACATCGTGCTCACGGGGCACATCACCGATGCGCTGCTGACCATCGTTGGCGCGCCGACGTGGAGCAAGCTGTCGGATGCGGACAAGAAGATCTTCGAAGAGGTGCTCAGCGAGGCGGCGGCACGCGCAACCGCGCAGATCGTCGAGATCGAGGCCAAGCTGGGTGCCGAGTTCACCAAGCGCGGCAAGGACGTCGTCAAGGTCGACCGCGTGCCTTTCCGCGAAGCCACGGCCAAGCTGCACAACGGCCCGGATGCCACCTGGGACAAGGCGACCTACGACAAGCTGCAGGCGCTGAAGTAACGCGCAGCCGCGGCGGCGGCAGATTGCGCGCGAGCCGCCGCCGGGCGCCGACGACGGCTCGCGCGCGCGATGCAGGCCTAGGGCTTCACGACTTCCTGCTGGCTGGCCGGCACCGGCGGCTCACCGCCAGGAAGATGCGCGAGCACGCTGTCCCAGATTTCCCCATTGGGATCGATGTATCGGAGCCGGACCGGTATCCAGTCGAATTCGGGTGCCATCCAAATCTCGACCGCGCGGTTCGAGTCGACTGTCTTTGGTCGCAGCAGCTTCAGGGTCTGGATCGACGTGCCGCCGAGCGTGATCGGCTCGAACCCGTCGATGACGAAGCTGTAGCTTTCGACCTTGCGACGCGCGACCTGAAAATCGATCTGCGACCCGGGGGTGAAGCGCCAGGGATAGGTCTGCGCCAGCAGCGGCAAGTGGAACTGCAGCGAAAGCGGGTCCTGCGTGCCATCCTCGAACTTCGAGGGTTCCCCGGCGCCGCGGCCGGCGAAGCGCACCATGTGGTCGGACCAGTCGAAATCGACCGATAGCTCGCGGTTCGCGATGTCGACGCGTTCGACATAGCGGAACGGAGCAATCCCAAATGGCCGCAGCTCACCGGTCGAACGCAGATCGAGCAACCCCGGCGGGTCGACGGTGCGTAGCCAAAGTTCGTAGCGGCCCTGCTCGACGTCGATGCTCCAGTCGACGTAGGTCAACGCCTCAATGCCGCGCAGGCGCGTATAGGTCGTTCGGTAGGCGATGCGACCCTTGGTGGGCAACTGCTTCACTCCCGGTGGCAGTGTCGAGGGTGGCGCCTCGGGCTCCGTCACGGCCGGTGGCGGCACCGGCTCTTCGATCGGTGCGGGCGGCGGCGGCGGCGGTGGTGCCGGCTCGGGCGCAGCGGCGGCGGACGGCGACGAGGGTGCCGGCAACGTGGGCGTGCGCGGCGTCGGAGGTCGCTTCGGTTTCGTCGGCGCTGATTCGACGGCCGGTGGCGGCGGAGCCTTGAGTAGCGCGATGGACAGCGTGGTCTGTGTCGGCTCGGTCGGTTGGGCCAATGCAATTTCGCGCCGCACGCCGGTGATCGCCAGCGCGTGCAGCAGCAGCACAACCGCGAGCACCAGCGCGCCGCGCCAGAACGGGCGGCCGGGCCAGCGTCTTCCCATGTTTCGCGGCCTCATCGTCTGCGGTGAGCGGCGCCGTTGCTTTGCATCGGTCGATGTCCCCGCCAACGGCGGGACCCACCGCTAAGATACCGGCTTCCACTTCTGTCGGATTTCCCGCCAGTTCACCATGAAGCTAGCGACCTTGAGGGATGGTTCGCGCGACGGACAGCTTGTCGTCGTGTCACGCGATCTCACGCTGGCCCATCATGCCGCCGGCATCGTGAGCCGCCTGCAAGGCGCGCTCGACGACTGGAGTTTCATTGCGCCGCAGCTGGCCGACTTGTACCAGACGCTTAACGAAGGCCGCGCGCGCCACGCCTTTGCCTTCGACCCAGCGTTGGCGATGGCACCACTGCCGCGTGCCTACCAATGGGCCGACGGGTCGGCCTACGTGAATCACGTCGAGCTGGTGCGCAAGGCGCGCGGTGCGGAGATGCCGTCCTCGTTCTGGACCGACCCGCTGATGTACCAGGGCGGCTCCGATGACCTGCTCGGTCCGCGGGAGGCGATCGTCTGCCCGAGCGAGGAGTTCGGGATCGATTTCGAGGCCGAAGTGGCGGTGATCACCGACGATGTGACCCTGGGCACCGCGCCGCGCGAGGCTGCGGCACAGATCCGGCTGCTGATGCTGGTCAACGACGTAAGCCTGCGCAACCTGATCCCCGCCGAACTCGCCAAGGGCTTCGGCTTCTTTCAGAGCAAGCCGGCCACGGCGTTTTCTCCGGTCGCAGTCACGCCGGACGAACTGGGCGATGCCTGGCATGACGCCAAGGTGCATCGCCCGCTGGTCGTGCACTGGAACGGCGAGCAGGTCGGCGCGCCGAATGCCGGCGACGACATGACCTTCGACTTCGGGCAACTGATCGCGCACATTGCAAAGACGCGCAACGTGCGGGCCGGCTCGATCGTCGGCTCGGGCACGGTGTCGAACCTCGATCGCAGCCGTGGCTATTGCTGCATTGCTGAGAAGCGCAGCCTCGAGATGATCGAGTCCGGCGCCGCCCGCAGTCCGTTCATGAAGTATGGCGACCGCGTGCGGATCGAGATGTTCGACGTGCACGGGCAGTCGATTTTTGGTGCGATCGATCAGACGGTCGCGGCGCCGGCGCGCCGCTGACGCGCCTTCCACCCCAAGACCCGCCGAGGAGCAGCCATGGCATCCAAGTCAACTCCCGCAATGCCCTTTCCGGCGATGGGTGAGACCTTCGAGTTCATGCAGAAGTTGTGGGGCATGAGCGGCATGCCGACGCCGGGCAACCTGGCGTCGATGGCGGCGCGACTGCCGCAGCAGATGCCGAGCATGATCGCGCCAACGGTGGACGTTGAGGAACTCGACAAGCGCATCGCCGACCTGCGCGCGGTCGAGCAGTGGCTCGAACTCAACGCCAGCATGCTGCGCACGACGATCCAGACGCTCGAGGTGCAGCGCGCGACGATCGCGACGCTCAAGGGCATCAGTGGAGCAATGCTGGCACCAATGTTCAGTCCCGCCCCCGCCTCGCGCACGAACCCGTTCGCCGCACCTGCGCCGGAAGCGCGTACTCCGTTTGCGCCCGTGCCCGAACCCGTCGCGTCGCCGCCCCAGGAAGAACCGGCCGCCAGGACGCCGCACAAGCGCAAGGCGGTGGCCTCGACTCCAAAGCTGGCCGACGATGCGTTGAACCCGGCGGCCTGGTGGCACACGCTGCAGGATCAGTTCGCAAAGATCGCTACGGTCGCGAGCGAGACCGCCGCCGCCGGAACCCAAGAAGGCAAAGCGAACGGTACGGCGCGGACGCAAGAAGGGCTGAGCGAACCCCGCGCCCTGGACGCGCTACATCACGTAATTGAGCGCGAGTCGACCGCCGTCGGGATAGAGCGTTGTGCCGGTCAGGTACGACGCGTCATCACTGGCGAGAAAGGCTGCAACCTTCGCGACCTCGTCCGGTTCGCCGAGGCGTCCCAACGGCGTGCGCGACAGGATGCGGCTGCGTGCCGCCTCGTTGGTCAGCACGGCGGCCTTCAGCATCTCGGTCGCGATCGAACCCGGTCCGATCCCCATCACGCGTATCCCGCGCGGCGCCAGCGCCAAGGCCATCACTTTCGTCAGCTGATTGAGCCCGCCCTTGCTGACGGTGTACGGCACCTGGTTGGCAATGGCCAGCACCGCGTTCACGCTCGACAGGTTGATGATGACGCCGCGGCTGCCGTCCGGCCGCGGCTCCTGCGCCACCATTCGGCGCGCCGCGGCCTGCGCGCAGAGAAACGCGCCCTTCAGGTTGATGCGCAGCACGCGATCGAAGTCGTCCTCGGCGAGGTCGAGAAAGTCGGCGGCGTGCACAATGCCGGCGTTGTTCACCAGCACGTCGAGGCGACCGAACTGCGCGACCGCCAGCTCGACCAGCGCTTCGCAGTCGGCCCGCAGCCCGACGTCGGCGCGGCGTGCCAGCGCGTAACCGCCCGCCGCCGCGATTTCCTTCGCCAGCGCCGCCGCACCGACTTCATTGACATCACCGATGACGACCTTGGCACCCTGCTCGGCAAACACGCGCGCGCAGGCTGCGCCTATGCCCTGCGCGGCGCCGGTGATTACCGCGATCCGGTTGGCGAGCTTCATGGCGTCTCCGTCGTTCATGGCGAGTCGGGATTCTCCAGCATCCGCGCCGTGCGCCGCGACGTTGCCGCCGGCGCGTCAGGCGGCGGCGTGTTGCGCGCGCCAGCGGACCAGCGCCGGACCGACGTCCGCCAGCGAGTCCAGAACGCGCACATGGCGCGGTGGGCGGCGCCGCAGGACGGGAGCCGAGCCGCCGGCCCAGATCTCGATCGAGCGCGACAACTGCTCGCGCAGATCAGCGAGGCCCGCGACCACGTGATTCGGGTTGACGGCCGCGGTGAACGACAGCGCGACGATATCGATGCGCTGCGCGCGCGCCGCCGCGACGATATCCCACAACGGGGTTTGCACGCCCATCGGCACGCAGCAGGCGCCCTCGAGCGAGAACATCGCCTCCGCCATTAGCACTCCGAGGCCATGCGGTTCCTGCGGCAAGGTCGTCAACAAGACCCGTGGCGCCGCCGCACTCGACGGTATGGTCGCAATCGCGCCGCGCAGGATGGACTGCACCACTTCCGTGTACAGATGCTCCTCGAAGATTTGCACCTGGCCTCGCGCCCACGCCTCCCCCACCGTCACGGTCAGGGGCGCGACGACCTCGGTGATGAAACGCGCAAGGCCGAGCCGCAGCAGGGCTTGCGACAGCTGGCGCCGCAGGTCGTTCAGCCGATGCTCGGTGACGCATTCCAGGTAACGCGCCAGTTCGTCCGAAGAATCGAGCGCCTCGGCCGTGCGCGGCGTTCCTGTCATTCCCTCGGCAAGCTGCTGCAACTCCGGAGTCGATTGTCCGATGAGCTTGCCGGGCCGCAAGCCCTGGTCCATCAGCCGCTTGACGAGACGCAGCTTGTCGAGCTGCTCGAGCGGATAGACGCGCTCGCCATACGCATCGCGCTCCGGCTGTGGGAAGCCATAGCGCCGCTCCCACACGCGCAGCGTGTCTTTGGAAAGTCCAGTATCCCGCTCGACCGCTGCGATCGAGACGGTCGGCGAGGTGTGGACAGTGCGGTCGTTCATGCCGGCACAGGGCATACCCGCATGCCAAGTGCGGGATACGCGGGGGAAACATTCGGAGCACACATTTTGTCCTAGACAAACCATTGACACAAGGCCCCGTGGCTTGGGATCATTGCAGTCCGCTGGCCAAAGTTTTGCGCCGCCTCCTTACTTGTCTGACGCCCCGCCATGAGAGTCATTGCCCGCCCCTTGCTATCAGCCGCTGCGGCGCTCGCCTTCGCCATCGCGGCGCCCCCGGCGTCGGCGCAGACCTGCCCGGCTCTGCTCGATCACACATTCCCTCGGCTGCAGGACGAAACGCCGCAGAACCTGTGCCAGTACCGTGGCAAGGTCGTGCTGGTGGTCAACACCGCCAGCTACTGCGGCTTCACTCCGCAATACGAAGGCCTCGAAAAGCTCTACGCGCAGTACGCCGCAGCGCGGCTTCACGATCCTTGGCTTCCCGTCGGGGGACTTTGGCGGCCAGGAAAAGGGGAGCAACAAGGAGATCGCGGAGTTTTGTTACAACACCTACGGTGTCAAGTTCCCGATGTTCACGAAGAGTTCGGTCAAGGGCAGCGCGGCCAACCCGCTGTTTGCGGCACTGACCAAGGACACCGGCCAGGCGCCAAAATGGAACTTCCACAAATATCTGATCGGGCGTGACGGCAAGGTCGTCGCTTCGTTTCCGAGCCAGGTCGAACCGCTGGACAAGAAGCTGACCGGGCCGATCGAGTCCCTGTTGGCGGCCCAGTAGGGCCCGCCCGCTCCGCCGGACGCAGTCATGACTTCGGCGACAATAGCGACCTCGCCATGAACGCCCCCGACAACATGTACCTGCCGGACGTCCAGTCCGCGGCAGACGCCCGCAACATCGCCATCCAGCGTGTGGGCGTGAAGTCGCTCACCCATCCGTTGCTGATCGCCACCTCGCGCGGCCCGCAGCCGAGCGTCGCGTCGGTCGACATGACCGTAGCGCTACCGGCCGACCAGAAGGGCACGCACATGTCGCGCTTCATCGACGTGCTGCAATCGCACCGGGATGCGCTGTCGCACGCGTCGCTGCAAGCCTTGCTCGAGCGCATGTTGCAGCGGCTCGACGCAACCGAGGGGGCGATTCGGCTCCGCCTGCCGTTCTTTGTGCTGAAGACTGCGCCGGTGTCGAGCGTCGAAAGCCTGATGGACTATCAGTTGACGCTGTTGATCGAGCGCACCGCGGGTGCAACGCGCTATCAACAGAAGGTCGTCGTGCCGGTCACCAGCCTGTGTCCGTGCAGCAAGAAGGTGGCGGACTACGGTGCTCATAACCAGCGCGCGCACATCACGCTGACCCTCGACCTCGCCGAGCCGATGAGCGTCGAGGATCAGATCCGCGTGGCCGAGAATGCCGCGTCGTGCGAGGTGTGGGGCCTGCTGAAGCGCGCCGATGAGAAATACGTGACCGAGCGCGCCTACGACAACCCCAAGTTCGTCGAAGACGTGGTGCGCGACGTCGCCGTGGCACTCGATGCCGACGCGCGGGTGAGCGCGCTATGTCGTCGAAGCCGAGAACTTCGAATCCATTCATAACCATTCGGCCTACGCCTTGATCGAACGCGACAAGGCGAGCGCGAGCTAGACGCTCGGCGGGGCGGAGAGGCCCTGCGCCAGAACACGACCCACGCGGCACTCGAGGCCGCGGAAGCGGTCGGGCATTCGTGAGGGAAGACTCGGCAAGAGTCGGCCGGACTTCGCCTGTGCGGGTCCGTTTACTCGTTTTCCCTGGACCCGCACGAATGAGAATCGCAGTCATAGGCTCCGGCATTTCCGGTCTCGGTTGCGCGCACGCGCTGCACAACGATGCGCGCATCTCGCTCTACGAGGCCGAGTCGCGCTTGGGGGGCCACACCAACACCGTCGACGTTACGCTCGACAACCTCACCTATCCGGTCGATACCGGCTTTCTGGTGCTCAACGAGCGCACCTATCCGAACCTGATCCGACTGCTCGCGGAACTCGGCGTGCCGACGGCCCGCAGCGATATGTCGTTCGCTGTGAGCGTCGCGCTGGGTCGGCGCCGGCTCGAGTGGAATGGAACCGATCTCAACGGGGTTTTCGCGCAGCGGCGCAACCTCGTCTCGCCGCGCTTCCTCGCGATGCTGCGCGACATCCTGCGCTTCAATGATCATGCGACGCGCATTGCACTGGGGCAGGAGGCGGTGGAGTCCAGCCTGTCGCTCGGCGAGTTTCTGGGTCGCAACGGATACGGTGTGCCGTTCCGCAACTGGTACCTGCTGCCGATGGCCGCGGCGATCTGGTCGTGCCCGATCGCCACGATGCTTGCGTACCCGGTCATGACCTTCGTTCGGTTCTGCCACAACCATGGCCTACTGCAGGTCAACGACCGTCCACAGTGGTACACGGTGAAAGGCGGTGCGCGCCAGTACGTACGCCGCATCGCGAGCCAGCCTGCACGAAGTGCGCACCGGCGACCCGGTGCAGGAGGTCCGACGCGACACGGCGAGCGGGCGCGTCGTCGTGCACAGTCGTTCAGGCAGCGCACTCTACGACCATGTCGTCCTGGCCTGTCACGCCGACCAGGCGCATCGCCTGTTGGTGGACGCTGATCCGCTCGAGCGCAGCGTCATCGGCAACGTCAAGTTTCAGCCCAATCGGGCACTCCTGCACACGGACGCGCGCCTGATGCCCCAATCGCGCCGGGTGTGGTCAGCCTGGAACTACATGAGCGACGGCAACGCCGAACCGCAGGTATCGGTCACCTACTTGCTCAACAAGCTGCAGCCGTTGCCCTTTTCGACACCGCTCTTCATTTCGCTCAATCCGACCATCGAACCGCGCGCCGACACCATCATGGCGGCGTTCGACTACACGCATCCGGTGTTCGATGCGCGCGCGATCGAGGCGCAAAGGCGGCTGCCGGGCGTGCAGGGTCGGCGCGGCGTCTGGTTCGCGGGCGCATGGACCGGCTATGGATTCCATGAGGACGGACTGAAGTCCGGCCTGGCGGTCGCCGCGGCGATTCAGTGCCAGGCTGAGACGCTCCCCGCTCGACGCGTGGCATGACCGACCGTGCACGCCGGCCACGCCATGAGATCACGACGAACGTGCGGCCAGACCGTCGAAGCAGGTCGCGGTGACCAGCTCGACGATCTCCTCGTCCCGGAAGTTGCCCGACAGCTTCAGATAGTCGGACACCGGATCGCACGCACGCGCATACAGCGTGTAAAGCACGACCTCCGGCGGCAGCGACGGCGCGATCTCGCCGCGCTCGCGCGCCGCGTCGATCCAGGCGCCAAGACGGTCACTCGCCTCGATCAGCCGATCGATATAGGGCTTGTGTTTCACCAGTGCATCGCGCAGCGTCGAACGCGTGGACGGCAGCGAAGGCATCTGTCCGGCCAGGTGCTCCCGCACGGCCCAGCGCACCACCGCCTTCAGCTTGTCGATCGGTGCCGCCGGCTCGGGCTGAATCTTGATCACTTCCAGCGTGCGGTCGAGCAGTCGAACCATCGCCGCGGCCGCCAGCATTTCCTTCGACTCGAAGTGCTTGTACAGGCTGGCTTTGGCGATGCCGACCACGGCCGCGACCTCATCGACCGTCATCAGATCGAAGCCTTTCTCGGCGAGCAGGCCATTGACGGCCTGGAGGATGACGTCTTCCCGCAGCCGCTGCTGCTGCTCCTTGAGCGACAACCGCCTCGGCTCCAGCCGAGCGACCTGCGCAACCATGGCGTCTCCCACGGCCTGGAATATCCCGGCCGTCGCGTGTCTCAGTGTTTTCATCATACTACGTCGTTTATACTTGAACTGTATAGTTCATTGTGTAGACTTATACGTCTGAATCGCGCCGCCTGCGGCTCGTACAACTTCTGAACCTGCCGTCCACCATGAGCAGTCCTGTCCCGATGATCGGCTTTGGCCAGATCCGCCATGAGCGGCTGCGGCCGGCGCGAAACGCGTTCGCGTACCCCGGTTATTTCCTGCGTCTGCCCCTGCGCTCGCTCGCGGCGAGCCCGCACGTCGGTCGATGGCTGCACTTCAATGCGCGCGGCGTGTTTGCGGTCAATGACAGTGACCATGGCGACGGTCGCCCGCTGCTCGCGTGGATCGACGACCTGCTGCGCAGTGAAGGGGTCCGCGACGCGACGGGCGAGGTCTGGCTGCACACGTTCCCGCGCGTACTTGGCTACGTCTTCAACCCGGTCAGCTTCTGGTTCGCGCATCGAGCCGATGGCGCCCTGCGCGCGGTTGTCTGTGAAGTCAACAACACTTTTGGCGAGCGGCACTGTTATCTGCTCGCCAACGCGGACGGACGCCCGTTGAACTACGGCGAAGCCGTCGAGGCCCGCAAGGCTTTCCACGTATCACCGTTCTGCCGCATTGAGGGCCACTATCGCTTCCGCTTCATGCTGACCGCCGCCACGGCGCGGCACGGCGAGCGGTGGGTCGGTCGCATCGACCACGACGACGATGACGGCCCGCTGCTGCTGACGTCGATCTCCGGCGAACTGACGCTGGCGACCGACCGCGCGCTGGCGCGCGCCCTGATCGCCTATCCGGCCTTCACGTTCGGCGTGATGGCACGCATTCACTGGCAGGCGCTGAAGCTCTGGCTCAAGCGCGTGCCTTTCATCCACAAGCCCGAACCCCCGGCGCCGCATGTCACTCGTTGAATCCATGAGCTCCTACGCCCACGCCCTCACTTCGCACGCCGTTCTCGACACCGCGCGCTTTCCTTCGGACGTTCGCCTGGCGCTGCGCCTGCTCGCCGGGATGGAGCACGGCCGCATCGACGTGACCTTTCCGGACGGGCAACGTGCCCACTTTGGCGACCTGCGCATCGCCGAACGCGCCGACCTGAAGCTTGCCAACTGGAACATGGTCAGGGCCGCGCTGAAGAGCGGCGACATCGGCTTCGCAGAGTCATACATCGCTGGCGACTGGGACAGCAGCGACCTCGTGCGGCTGCTCGAGTTCTTCATCGCCAACCGCGATGCCGCCGAGTCGGTGATCTACGGCTCGTTCGTGGGGCGGCTGGCGTATCGCATCCGCCATCTGCTCAATCGAAACACCCGGAGCCAGGCGAAGAAGAACATTCACGCGCATTACGACCTCGGCAACGACTTCTACCGACTGTGGCTCGACCGCACGATGACGTACTCCAGCGCGCTGTTCGAGCGCGCCGCCCCGGCGTCTGAGGTGGCCACCGCCGAAGAGCTCGAGCACGGCCAGCACGCGAAGTACGCGCGCGTGCTGCAGGAGCTGCAGCTGACGCCCGGCGCACGCCTGCTGGAAATCGGCTGCGGCTGGGGCGGCCTCGCCGAAGCCGCTGCGCGCGCGCAACTCCAGGTCACCGGGCTCACGTTGTCGACCGAGCAGCTCGCCTATGGGCGCGCGCGGCTCGCGCAGGCCGGACTCGCTGGGGATCTGCAGCTGCGCGACTACCGCGACGAGGTGGGCCGGTACGACGGCATCGCTTCGATCGAGATGTTCGAGGCCGTCGGCGAGGCATTCTGGCCGTCGTACTTTGCCACGCTCAAGCGCTGCCTGAAGCCCCGGGGCCGCGCCTGCCTGCAGACGATCGTCATCGCCGATCACCTGTTCGAGCGCTATCGCACCGGCAGCGATTTCATCCAGCAGTACATCTTTCCGGGCGGCATGCTGCCGTCGCGAAAGGCATTTCGCGAGCGGGCTGGCGCCGCCGGACTCGAGGTCGTCAACGAACACCGATTCGGCGCTGACTACGCACGCACGCTCGCCACCTGGCGCGCGTGGTTCCACGACCGGCTCGACGATGTCCGTGCGCTCGGGTTCGACGACCGCTTCGTGCGCATCTGGGACTTCTATCTCGCTTACTGCATCGCCGCCTTCGCACGGGAGAACACCGATGTCGTTCAATACACGCTTGTCGCCCGCTGAACGGCGGCGTGCGCGCCGCCGCCACAGCCGCAGTGTGGTCGCAGCGATGCTCGGCGTCGTGATTTTCACGGGCACGTCGTCCCCGTCGGCCGTGGCATCGACACAGTCGACTGCCGCATCCCCGCACGGCACCCTCGCCCCCGATCACGTGCGGCGCCATATCGACGATGCCCGTCCTCTCGGGGGTGGCCGCCTGACGTGGTTCGGACTGCACCTGTACGACGCGCAGCTTTTCGTGCCGCGCGCGTTCGACGCAGCGAATCCCGCCGCACAGCCCTTCGCGCTCGAACTCACCTATGCACGCAGCCTCGACGGTCGCGCGATTGCCGAGCGCAGCCGCGACGAGATCGCACGCCTGAAACTCGGGTCCGACGCCCAGCACGCACGTTGGCTGGCGGACATGGCCGCCATCTTTCCCGACGTGAAGCCGGGCCAGCGCCTGGCCGGCATCTACCGGCCCGGCAGCGGCACTCGCTTCTACCTCGACGGGCGCTTCCTCGGCGAGATCGCCGACCCTGAGTTCGGCCGCGCGTTCTTCGCCATCTGGCTCGATCCGCGCACCAGCGCACCCCAGCTGCGCGCCAGCCTGCTGCGCCCGTTGAACTGAGCGAGGCATGACGGCAGCCTCGCAGACAGTCGACATGGCGGCCGCCGCCTCGCTCGGCGTTGACCGACCGTCGCGACGCGGGCTGGCGGCCTATGGCCTGCTCGGCGCGCCGCTGGCGATGATGGCCTTGCCGGTGTACGTGCTGGTGCCGAAGTTCTACTTCGAGGCCACTGGACTGGCGCTGTCAGTCATCGGCGCGGTGCTGCTGATCACCCGGCTCGCCGATGCGTTCGTCGACCCCTTCCTTGGCGCCTGGGTCGACCGCGCGAAGCACCGTGCATCGTATCTGCGGCCCGTGCTGATCGCGATGCCGCCGCTGGCGCTGGGCTTCGTGCTGATGCTCCTGCCGCCGGCCGGACTCGGACCGGTGGCCGCCACCGTCTGGCTTGCCGTGACGCTGACAGCCGCCTATTTCGGCTACTCGCTGGCGTCGATCGCGTACCAGGCCTGGGGCGCGGAACTGGCCGGCGATGACCATGAACGGGCACGCGTCACCGGCTGGCGCGAGGGCGCAGGCCTGCTCGGTGTCATCGTGGCGTCGATCATTCCGTACGCCCTCGGCGCGCCGAGCCTGATTGCACTGTTCCTCGTCTTGCTGGCAGTGGCACTCGTGTTGCTCGTGCGCCTGGCCCCACGACCGGCGGCTCGCCCGCACGCCGACGCGCCCGGGACGCTCGCATCCGTGACGCTGCCGCTGCGGACTTCGCGCTTCCGCTGGTTGCTTGCGATCTTCGTCGCCAACGGGATCGCGGCCGCGATCCCCGCGTCACTGGTGCTGTTCTTCGTCGCCGACCGGCTCGAACTCGAGGCGCGCTCCGGCATCTTCCTCGCGCTCTATTTCATCGCCGGCGCGGCCAGCATACCGCTGTGGGTGCGGCTCGCGGCGCGGCTCAGGCTCGAGGCCGTCTGGCTGCTCGGGATGATTGCCGCCGTCGCTGCGTTCGTGTGGGCCTACGGGCTCGGCGCGGGCGACTTCACCGCGTTCGCGCTGATCTGCATGCTGTCCGGCATCGCGCTCGGTGCCGATCTGGCCTTGCCCCCGGCGCTGCTGGCGCGCGTCATCGACGACAACTGCCATGCCGGCCACCACGAAGGTGCGTACTTCGGCCTGTGGAACCTCGCCAACAAGCTGAATCTCGCGCTGGCCGCTGGCATCGCGCTACCAGCGCTCGAGTTGCTGGGCTACACGCCCGGAACGCGCGCGCCGGCTGCTCTCGCTTCGCTTTCGCTCGCTTACGCGCTGCTCCCCTGTCTGCTCAAGCTCGTCGCGGCTGCGCTGCTGGCCACCGCCTGGCGCACCCGACGACTCTAGGAAAGTCACACCATGTTCGCTCGTGCATTGTTCGCCGCGCTGGCCCTGCTGCTGGCCAGCTGCTCCAGCATCGACCCGCAGGTCTACCGCAGCGAGAAGCCGGCGCTCGACCTGCAGCGCTACTTCAATGGCACGCTCGAGGGTCACGGCATGTTCCAGGACCGCAGCGGCCAGGTGCAGCGGCGCTTCGTCGTCACGATCAAGGCGAGCTGGGCGGGCGACGTCGGCACGCTCGACGAGGATTTCCTGTGGTCCGACGGCAAGCGCGAAAAGCGCGTCTGGACCTTGCGCAGCGCAACCGGCGATACAACGGGAGCGCGCTGGGTCGGCACAGCGGCCGACGTGATCGGCGAGGCACGAGGTGTGGTCAGCGGCAACGCGCTCAACTGGAACTACACCTTCGATCTCAAGACCGACGACGGCAAGCGCTACGAGGTCGCCTTTGACGACTGGATGTTCCTGGTCGACGAGCGCGTCATGCTCAACCGCGCCGTCATGAGCTTCTATGGGTTCCGGGTCGGCGAAGTCTTCATTTCATTCCGCAGGCTGTGATGGCACTGAACCCGCGCATCCCGAGCTGGCAGGGCCAGCGCGTCTGGGTCATCGGCGCGTCCTACGGCATCGGCGCCGCGCTCGCCCGCCGTCTGATCAACGGCGGCGCGCGGGTGGCGATGTCGGCCCGCAGTCGCGATCTGCTCGACGCAATCGCCGAGGGCAACGACGCACTGGTCGAGGTGCTCGACGTCACCGATGCGACATCCGTGGCGAAGGCGGCGCGCCGCATTCTCGCCGCATGGGGCGGCGTCGACCTTGTGCTGATTGTCGCGGGCACGCATGTCGAGATGCGCGCCGACACCTTCGACCTCGCACGTGCCAAGCGGTTGTTCGATGTCAACGTCAACGGCGTGCTGAATTGCCTCGACGCCGTGCTGCCGACGCTGCGCGCGCAGCGCCGCGGCGGCGTGGCGATCGTGTCTTCCGTGGCCGGCTATCGCGGCCTGCCGCGCGCACTCATATATGGCCCCACCAAGGCGGCACTGATCAATTTGGCGGAGTCTCTCTACCTCGACCTTGCGCCGCACGGCATCGGCGTCTATCTGGTCAACCCGGGCTTTGTCGATACCCCGCTGACACAGAAGAACGACTTCAGAATGCCAGCCCTGATCCCGGTTGACGCGGCCGCCCGCCTGACACTCGAGGGCATCGAGGACGGCGAGTTCGAGATTCACTTTCCGAAGCGCTTCACCCATCTCATGCGGTTGTTGCGCACGTTGCCGTATCCGGCGTACTTTGCTGCGGTGCGCCGCTTCGCCAACCCCTGATGCCGATCGCCAGTCCCCCGGAAGATGCCCGGGTCAAACGCCTGACACAGTTCTTCGAGTCGCTGACAGTCGAATCTGTGTCAGCGCTTGCTTCGCTGTACACCGAAGACGCCTGGTTCAAGGACCCGTTCAACGAAGTACGCGGCCTGCCGGCGCTGGAACGCGTCTTCCGACACATGTTCAGGCAGGTGACCGATCCGCGTTTCGTCATTACGCGCGCGGTCGCCGTCGGTGATGACGCGTTCCTGACATGGGATTTCCTGTTCCGGCTGCATGGGGCGAATGACCGGGAGCAGGTGATTCGGGGCGCGACTCATATACAGTTCGCAGATGACGGCCGGGTGGCGTATCACCGCGACTATTGGGACGCCGCCGAGGAGCTGTACGAAAAGCTGCCGATACTGGGCGGGCTGATGCGCTTCCTGAAACGGCGCGCTGCCGGGTAGGTCCGGCTGGAGACGACCATGGCATTTCTGTACCCCGAGCTGTTCAAGTCGCTCGAATCCGTGCGCTGGAACATGGAAACCGATGTGCCGTGGAAGGAGTTCGACGGCACGCGGCTCTCGGACGATCAGGCCCGCACGATCAAGATGAACGCCATCACCGAATGGTCGGCGCTGCCCGCCACCGAGATGTTCCTGCGGGACAACCTCGACGACTCCGATTTCTCCGCGTTCATGTCGGTCTGGTTCTTCGAGGAACAAAAGCACGCGCTGGTGCTGATGGAATACCTGCGCCGCTTCCGGCCCGAGCTGGCGCCGTCCGAAGACGAACTGCACGCCGTGCGCTTTGAGTTCGACCCGGCGCCGCGTCTGGAAACGCTGATGCTGCACTTCTGCGGCGAGATCCGGCTCAACCACTGGTACCGCCGCGCCGCCGAGTGGCACACCGAACCCGTGATCAAGTCGATCTACCGCCTGCTGTCGCAGGACGAGGCCCGCCATGGCGGCGCCTACCTGCGCTACATGAAGAAGTCGCTCGGCGAAGTCGGCGATGCGGCCCGGGCAGCGTTCGCGAAGATCGGCGTGCTGATGGCCTCGGCCCGGCGCACCGACAAGGCACTGCACCCGACCAATCTGCACGTAAATCAGTCGCTTTTCCCGAATGACACCGTACAATCGCGCCTCCCGGATCCGGGCTGGCTCGAGCGCTGGCTCGACGAACAAATACGATTCGACAAGGAATGGGAGACCAAGGTCGTCGATCGGATCCTGCACAACCTGTCGCTGCTGTTCGAGCGGACTTTCAATTCTGTGCAGGACCTGAACCGTTACCGCAAGGAAATTGCGGCGCGGTTGCGCACGCCCCCGGCCGACCCATCACCGCAGCCCGCCTGACGTCCCGCGGCGGCCGACAGGCCGTCCCCTCGGAGCGTGCTCCGAACGCTTCACACGCGCGCAGCGCGGCCGGAGCCCGCTGATGATTCCGCGTCACGTTCCACTGGTCGAGACCACGCGCGGCGGCACCACCGAGTGCGTGCACTACGGCTCGATCGCCGTGGTCGATCCGGCCGGCAAGCTCGATCTCGGCCGTCGGCGATCCCGATTCGATCAACTTCACGCGCTCGGCCCTCAAGCCGCTGCAGGCGCTGCCGTTCGTCGAGGATGGCGGCCTCGGGCGCTATGGCTTCACGTCGCACGAACTGGCGATGATGTGCGCCAGCCACAGCGGCGAGGCCGTGCATATCGGCATCGCCCAGCGCATGCTCGCGGCGGCCGGCGTCGACGACACCGCGCTGCAGTGCGGCTGCCACGCACCGGGCTACTTCGCGGCGACGGAAACCGTCGGCGCCGTCCGGGGTGAAATGGTCACCGCTGTTCCACAACTGCTCCGGCAAGCACGCGGGATTTCTCGCGTACTGCCGCATGCACGACCAGCCGACCGAGAACTATCTCGACACCGGCCACCCGCTGCAGCAACGCATCCGCACGATCGTCGCGCGCTTTGCACAGGGTGACGGGATCGCGCAGGGCATCGACGGCTGCAGCGCGCCCAACTTCGCGATGCCGATGCGGCGGCTGGCGCAGACGTATGCGCGGCTTGCCGCGCAGGACACGCCCGAGCTGGCGGCGCTCTTCTTCGCCATGACGCGCCACCCCGATCTCGTGTCCGGCACACGTCGGACCGATCTCGCGATCATGCAGACCGGTGCCGGCGACTGGATCAGCAAGGCCGGCGCCGACGGCATGCAGGCGATCGGCGTGGCGAGCCAGGGCATGGGCATCGCCGTCCGGATCGCCGACGGCAACCCGCGTGCGCTGCATGCGGCCACAGTCGAGGTGCTGCAGCAACTCGGCCTGCTCGAAGACTCCAGCGGCACGCCCCTCGCGGTCTACGACTGCCCACCGATCCGCAACTATCGCGGCATCGAGACCGGCGGCTTCGTCCCGGTCTTCAAATTGCGCAAGCAGCCGGGCTAGCTCCGGCGTGGCATGGGCGTGACCGCAAGGATCTTGCGATCCCCGCGAACTTGAAGCGTTGCACAGCCCCCGCTTCGATGGAGCGGAAACGTGGCAGTGCGGCGATTGGACGTCACGGCCAGTTTCGGGTGAGACTGCATGATCGACGCCGAGTACTGCCAGACGATGGCCGCCTACAACGGCTGGATGAATCGCAAGCTCTACGAGGCGGCGGCACGTCTGCCGGACGCGGAGCGCAAGGCTGACCGAGGCGCGTTCTTCCGTTCGATCCACTCGACGCTGAACCACATCCTCTGGGGCGATCGCGTCTGGCTGCCGCGCTTCAATGGCAAGACCTATCCGGTCGGCGGCATGGGCGTTGATCTTTACGACGGGTTCGACGCACTGCTCGCTGCGCGTCGCACGATGGATGACGAGATCAGTGCGTGGGCCGCGCAACTGGATAACGTGCAGCTGGCGGGAACGCTCACCTGGTTCTCCGGAGTCGCACAGCGCGAGATGTCACGCCCGCGCTGGCTGTGCGTGACCCAGATGTTCAATCACCAGACCCATCATCGCGGGCAGATCACCACATTGCTCAAGCAGGCCGGTATCGATCCCGGCGCCACCGATCTGCCGTGGGCGCCCCTCACCCGCGACGCCCAGCAGCGGGTGATCCTCGGTGAGCAGTTCGGGCTCTAGTTCTTCGCCGGGTCCCGGGCCACGGCCCCGGCATCGACGAACGCGAAACGAGCCGCAGCATTCGTAGCGTCAAGCCCGTCCACTACGGCGGCGACCGGCGACGTTTAGGACTGAACGGACTTGTCGCGGCCCTTGTGGACCGCCTGCCCAACAAGCCGCTTCACGACCACGAAAAACAGTGGCACGAACAGCAGGCCGAGAAATGTCGCCGCGACCATGCCACCGAAAACGCCGGTACCGATGGCGTTCTGGCTGCCGGAACCGGCGCCGGTCGCAAGTGCGAGCGGCAGCACCCCGCCACCGAAGGCGAGCGACGTCATCAGGATCGGACGCAGCCGCAGGCGCACGGCCTCGAGCGTCGCCGCCACGAGTTCGACGCCTTCGGTCATCTGCTTCAGCGCGAACTGGATGATCAGGATCGCGTTCTTCGCCGACAGCCCGATTGTCGTCAGCAGGCCGACCTGGAAGTACACGTCGTCGGACAACCCGCGCCCGCTGGCCGCAATCAGCGCGCCGAGCACGCCGAGCGGAACGATCAGCAGCACGGCGATCGGGATCGACCAGCTCTCGTAGAGCGCCGCCAGACACAGGAAGACCACGATGATCGACAGCCCGTACAGCAGGGGCGCCTGGGCGCCCGACAGCCGCTCTTCGTAGGACAGCCCGGTCCAGGCCACGCCGAACCCGGACGGAAGCTGTGCGGCCAGTCCTTCCATCACCGACATCGCCTCGCCGGAACTGCGACCTGGTGCCGCCTGGCCCTGAATCTCCACGGCCGGCGCCCCATTAAAGCGTTCCAGTCGCGGTGAACCGAAGGTCCAGGTGCCGCGCGCGAACATCGAAAACGGCACCATGTCGCCTTGCGCATTGCGTACATACCACTTGTCCAGGTCTTCCGGGACCATGCGGTACGGCGCATCGGCCTGCATGTAGACCTTCTTCACGCGGCCCTTGTCGATGAAGTCGTTGACGTAGGCGCTGCCCCACGCGGCCGACAGCGTGGCGTTCACGTCCGCCATTGCCAGCCCCAGCGCACCAGCGTGCACGGTGTCGACGTCGATACGGAACTGCGGCGTGTCTTCCTGCCCATTCGGGCGCACCGCGACCAACGTGGGCTCCTTGGCTGCCATCCCTAGCAATTGATCGCGCGCACCGATCAGCGCTTCGTGGCCAGCACCTGCGCGGTCCTGCAGATACAGATCGAAGCCGTTGGCCACGCCGAGTTCGAGCACGGCCGGCGGCGGAAATGCAAACACCATCGCATCGCGCAGCTTCGAGAACGCCCCCATCGCCCGCCCGGCGACCGCCTTCACGCTGTTCTGCTCGCCCGGCCGATCCTTCCAGTCCTTCAGCCGCACGAACGCGATGCCGGCGTTCTGGCCGCTACCGGAGAAGGAGAACCCCGCGACCGTGAAGAGCGCCTGCACCGTGTCTTTCTCGTCCTCCAGGAAGTGGCGCTCGACTTCGCGCAACACTTTCAGCGTGCGCTCCTGCGTCGCGCCCGCCGGCAGCACGACCTGCGCGAACAGGATGCCCTGGTCTTCATCCGGCAGAAACGAGGTCGGCATCCGCAGCAGCATGAAGACCGCGAGCACGATCATCACGGCGTAGCCCGCCAGCCAGCGGGCCGGGCGGTCGAGCATGCGCCCGACGACGCGTCGGTACAGGCTGCTGCCGCGATCGAAGAAACGGTTGAACCACCCGAAGAAGCCCGTGGTCGCCCCGTGCGATCCCGGCTCGACGGGCTTGAGCAGCGTGGCGCACAGCGCGGGTGACAGGATCAGCGCAACCGACACCGACAACAGCATCGCCGAAGCCATCGTGATCGAGAACTGCCGGTAGATGACACCAGTGGAGCCGCCGAAGAACGCCATCGGAATGAACACGGCCGCCAGCACCAGCGCAATGCCCACCAGCGCGCCGGTGATCTGGCCCATCGACTTCTTCGTGGCCTCCTTCGGCGACAAGCCTTCTTCGCTCATCAGGCGCTCGACGTTCTCGACCACGACGATCGCATCGTCGACCAGCAGGCCAATGGTCAGGACCACGCCGAACATGGTCAGCACGTTGATCGAGAAGCCGAAGGCCTGCATCACACCGAACGTGCCAAGCAGGACCACGGGCACCGCGATCGCCGGGATCAGCGTGGCGCGCAGGTTCTGCAGAAACAGGTACATCACCAGCACGACCAGAACGAAGGCCTCGAGGAGGGTCTTGACCACCTCCTGGATCGACAGCCGGATGAAGGGCGTCGTGTCATACGCGACCACCGCCTTGAGACCCGGCGGGAAGAATTTCTCCAGCTCGGCCGCCTTGGCCTTCACCGCATCGGCGGTGGCGAGGGCGTTGGCGCCGGTGGCGAGTCGCACCGCCAGGCCCGAGGACGGCTTGCCGTTATAGAACGACAGCGTGCCGTAATTCTCGCCGCCCAGTTCGACGCGCGCGACGTCGCCCAGGCGCACGGTCGCACCGGAGGCGCCGGTGCGCAGCACGATGGACTCGAACTGCGCCGGCGTCTGCAGCCGGCCCTGCGCGGAGATGGTCGCGTTCAGCTGCTGGCCCGCAACCGCAGGCAGTCCCCCGAGCTGGCCGGCGGCAATCTGGACGTTCTGTGCGCGGATCGCGGTTGCAACGTCGGCCGGGGTGAGCTTGTAGCCGGACAACTTGTCCGGATCGAGCCAGATACGCATCGCATACTGCGACCCGAACAGCGTCAGCTCGCCCACACCGGGCACGCGGCTCATCACCTCTTGCACATTGGCAGCGATGTAGTCCGCGATGTCCGTTCGGTTCATCGAGCCGTCTTCTGAGTAGAAGCCGATGACCATGATGAAGTTGCGGACCGACTTCACGACCGTCACGCCTTGCTGCTGCACCTCCTGCGGCAACTGGGTTTCCGCGAGCTTCAGCTTGTTCTGTACCTGCACCTGCGCGATGTCAGGATCGACACCTGCGTTGAAGGTGAGGACGATCGACGCCGACCCGGCGCTGTCGCTGGTCGATGTGATGTAGCGCAGTCCGTCCAGCCCGGTCATGCGCTGCTCGATGATCTGCGTGACCGTGTCCTCGACCGTCTTCGCCGAGGCGCCCGGATAGGTCGCGTTGATGGTGATCGTCGGCGGAGCGATGCTCGGGTACTGGGCGATCGGCAGGCGAAAGATCGACAGCGCGCCGGCGAGCATGATCACCAGCGCAATGACCCACGCGAAGATGGGTCGTTCAATGAAGAACTGCGACACGCGTTGGGGCCCGTCGGTTCGTTACGGGCGCACTCAGCGCCCCTGTGCCTTGCCGGCCGCCGGAGCGGACGCAGGCGTCGCTGCGGCTGGTGCGGAAGTCGCAGCGTCGGCCGGGGCGGAGGCTTCTATCGGCTGCACCGTCGCGCCGGGGTTGGCCCGCTGCAGTCCTTCAACGATCACCCGGTCACCCGGCTGCAAGCCGGCGTCGATCAGCCACTGCGTCCCGAGCGTGCGCGCAGTCTTCAGAGGCCGCGCCTCGACAATGTTGTTGGCGCCGACCACCATCGCGATTGCCTGCCCCTTGGTGTCGCGCGTCACCGCCTGCTGCGGCACGAGGATGGCGTCATCGCGCACGCCTTCCTCGAGCACGGCACGCACGTACATGTTCGGCAACAGAATACTTTCCGGGTTCGGGAACAGCGCGCGCAGCGTGATCGCACCGGTGGACGGGTCGACGGTGACATCCGAGAACTGCAAGGTTCCTTCGTGCGGGTAGTTCGTGCCGTCCTCGAGCTGGAGCATGACGCGCGCGGCGTCGTCACGCGCCCGCTTCAGCTCCCCATTGGCCATCGCTCGCCGCAGGCGAAGCGCCTCGTTGGACGACTGCGTGATGTCGACGTACATCGGATTCATCTGCTGGATCGTGGCAAGCGGTGTCGCCTGGTTGGCAGTGACCAGCGCTCCGGCCGTGACCGTCGATCGCCCGATCCGGCCCGAGATGGGCGCAACGACGTTCGTGTAGGCGAGGTTAATGTGCGCCGCCTCGGCCGCCGCCTTGGCCCCCGCGAGGTCAGCCTCGCCCTGGCGCAGCGTCGTTGCAGCATCGTCATAGGCCTGCTGGCTGACGAACTTGATTTCGAAGAGTTCCTTCGCGCGGGCCAGGTTGCGGCGCGCCGTCTGCACGCTCGCTTCGGCTTTCGCCACCGCGGCGCGCGCGCTGTCATAGGCCGTCTGGTAGGTTGCCGGATCGAGCCGGTACAACGTGCTGCCTGCCTTGACCTCAGCACCTTCGTTGAACGTGCGCGACTGGACGATGCCGGTGACCTGCGGACGAACCTCGGCAATGACGGTTGGCGCGGTGCGGCCCGGCAAAGTGGTCTTGATCACCACACTCTGCGGCTTCACGGTCAGCACGGTGACCTGCGGCGCGGACCGCGCGGCCGGAGGCGCCTTGGCGCCGTCGCAGGCGGCTGTGAGTGCGACCAACACGATGGCGCCAAGCGAGAACGGGATGGCTCGAGGCATGGTTGATGCTAACAGTTGACGGTCTGGATCGGCTCGCCGGTCTTCGCCCCGCGCATTGCCGGCCCGATACAACCGGCTACTCCCGCACGCCCGCCAGGTCGAGGAAGAACGCATATTCGCGCGCAACCTCGATCAAGCGCTCGAAGCGGCCCGACTTGCCGCTGTGGCCGGCCTCCATCGTCACGTGGAACAGCAGCGGGTTGGCACCGGTCTTCGTGGCGCGCAGGCGTGCGACGTACTTGGCCGGCTCGTAGTACTGCACCATCGCGTCCCACAGGCCGGTCGTGACGAGCAGCGCCGGATAGTCGCGCGCGCGCGATGTTGTCGTACGGTGAGTACGCGAGCATGGCGTCGTAGAAGTGTTTCTCGCGCGGATCGCCCCACTGCGACCACTCGTTGGTCGTCAGTGGGATCGTCTCGTCGAGCATGGTCGTGACGACATCGACGAAAGGGACATGCAGCGCGATGCCGCGATAGCGATCGCCGGCCTGGTTGGCGATCGCCCCCATCAACAAGGCCTCCGGCCGAACCACCGGAAGCGAAGACCCGGTCGCGCGCGCCGTAACCCTGCCTCACGAGGTGATCGGTCACGTCGACGAAGTCGTTGAAGGTGTTCTGCTTGGCGAGCAGCTTGCCGTCTTCGTACCAGGCCTTGCCCCAGTTCGGCACCACCGCGCACATGAGCGATCGCGATCACGAAGCCGCGATCGAGCAGCGAGACGCGGTTGCCGCTGAAGTACGGGTCGTTGGCCATGCCGTACGCGCCGTAGCCGTCGACGTAGAGCGGCGCCGTGACCGTCGCGCTTGAATCGGTCGCGCCGATACGCGAGTGATACGGGGATGCGCTTGCCGTCGCGCGCCGGCGCCCAGACGCGCTCGGTCGCATAGAGCGCGGCGTCGTAGCCGATCACCGGCTGCACCTTACGCAAGCGCTGCTCGCCCGTCGCGAGATCCACGTCATAGGTCGTGGTCGGCGTGGTCATCGAGGTGTACGTGTAGCGCGCCGCGTGCACCGCCGGATCGGGATTGCCGAGCCAGGTTCATCGAGAACGCGGGCTCGTCGGCACCGACCGCGAAAGGCGTACGTCCGTCCGTGGGCAGCACGCGCACGCGACTGTTCGCCTCGACGCGTTCCTCGATGACGATCGCCCGGTCGAACAGCGCAAAGGCGTCGAGCGCCGCATCGTCGCGCGCTGGCACGATGTCGCGCCAGCGCGCGCGGTCGTCAGGTGCGCTGTCCGGTGCTGCCACCAAGCGAAAATTCTGCGCCGCGTCGTTGGTGCGCAGGATCCAGCGATCGCCAAGGTGATCGGCGTACGTGCGCACGTCCTTGCGTCGCGGCAGCACGACGACCGGGGCGGTCGGTCGGCGCATTGAGCGGCACGACCCGGGTCTCGGTCGTGTCGTAACCCTCGAGCTGGATCATCAGGAAGCGTCGCGACGCACTGCGCGCGATGCCGGTGAACAGCTCCGGGTCCTGCTTCGTCGTAGACCAACACGTCGCCGGCCGGGTCGGTGCCGAGCCGATGCCGGAACACGGCGCCACGCACAAGCGTCTGCGGATCCTGGCGCAGGTAGAACACGGTGGCGCTGTCGTCGGCCCATTCGGCATCGGCCAGCACGCCGGCTGATCGACTCCGCCGCGAGTTGACCGGTCAGCCAGGTTGCGAAAGCGCAGCGTGTAGATTCGCCGTCCGACCGTGTCCTCGGCGTAGGCCAGCCACCGGTTGTCCGGGCTGACGGCCGTGGCGCCGACGTTGTAGTACGCGTGCGGGCGCGCGAGCTGCGCAATGTCGAGCACGACCTCCTCGGGCGCGCCTGATTCTGGCGCCGCCGGCCCGCCTCGTTGCCGCAGCAGGAGCGGATACTCCGCGCCCGTATCGAACCGCCGCCAGTACCAGTAGCCGTTGTCGTACACCGGCACCGAGCTGTCGTCCTCCTTGATGCGGGCCCGCATCTCGGCCACGAGCCGGTCTTGCAACGGCTTCACGTGCGCCAGCATCGCGTCGGCGTAGGCGTTCTCGGCCGTCAGGTGCTCGATGATCTCGGGGCGCTTCGCCTTCGGATCGTCGTCTCGCAGCCAGTAATACTCGTCCACGCGGTCGCCGTGCGGGCTCTTGACCACGTGCGGCACTCGCTTTGCGGCCGGCGGGACAGGCTCAGCCATCGTAGTTATCCGGACACCGCTTGTGCCGAGGCGGCGTTGATCGGAGGCACAGAAGCCAGCGTGACCAGTGTGCCAGCGCCCACGACGATGCAAGTCGCGAAAATCCACGGAAGTCCCTCGCCGGAGAATCCATCACAGCGTCTACGACACCGGCCGGGCCACGAACGTTCGCAGCGATCCGCACCGGCCCGGGCTTCAGATCGATCGGCCCCACAACACGCAGCTCCCGGAACATCGCGACCAGCCCCGCCGTGCCCAGTACGGCCGCGGGGTGCGCCAGCCGAAGCTCTCCCAGCTCGCAGCCACTGTCGGGCAGACGGTCACACGGGTGCATCGGTGCACCGTCGGGCCCGGGTTCCCACTGGATGGCAGCCGGCAGGATGCCGCCCCACGGCAGGTTCCCGTCTTCGGGAACGGCAATCTTCCAACGAAAGTCGCCTCGTCTCATCGCCAGAATCTCGCCGAGGTCCGGCACGCGCGCACACGCGTTGGGCAGCGATTCGCAACGCAGGACCCAGGTGACCAGCGCCGGCCCTGACGCAAGGCGGGACTGCATCGCCGGTTCGTCGAGCGCAAACCAGCGCGGTCGCGCCGGCGGCGCTGCCGTCGGGATCGATCGCAATCACTTCCAGGTAAGCGCGCGGCCCGAGCTTCAGCAACGCGTTGTGCGTGCCCATGGCGACGTGCTTGCCCGCCGGGCTGGGGTCGCGCACCGAGCTGCCGCTCGATCCAGTCGACGCCTTCGTCGAGATGCGCGCAGGCGACAACGAGGTGGTCAAGTTCCGAACGAAACATGACGGGATTCTAGGGAACTCCTGACCATCGGCTCGCCCCAGTCGAGCGTAAGAGCCAAAGAGCGCCGCATATGCGGCGCTGGCCGACCTCGCTGGCGACAGTCCAGCGAATGACGTCACGACGAGGCGGGCACAAATCTCAACGCAAAGCGGTCGCCTCGCGAATGGCACTTGCAGGCACGCCACAGGACGTCGACATCACTTGCGGCCGGGCTTAGGTTGCGACTGTCGCCGGCAGCAACCGCTCGTATTCGTTCTTGACCACGGCATAGCACTCGCAAGAGCGCCGCTCGAGGCCGGCGCGGTTGAGCACCGTGATATGACCGCGTCGGTATCGGATCAGACTATCCTTCTGCAAGTTGCCGGCCGCCTCAGTCACACCTTCGCGGCGCACCCCGAGCATGTTGGCAATCAGCTCCTGCGTCATCACGAGTTCCTTGGAACGTAGCCGATCAAGGCTTAGCAGCAGCCAGCGGCACAGCTGCTGATCCAACGAGTGGTGGCGATTGCACACCGCGGTTTGCGCCATCTGGGTAATGAGAGCCTGGGTGTAACGCAGCAGCAGGTGCAGGGCGGGCCCGCCCCGGTTGAACTCCTGCATCATCAGGTTGGACTTGAGCCGATACCCGTGACCGGCACTTTGCACGACCGCGCGACTCGTCGTCGATTCGCCACCCATGAAGAGCGATACGCCGACCACGCCGTCATGACCGACGACCGCGATCTCGGCCGAGGCTCCGTCCTCCATGACGTACAGCAGCGACACGATGGCCGTCGTCGGGAAGTACACATGGCTCAGCTTGCCGCCGGACTCGTAAAGCACCTTTCCGAGCGGCATGTTGACCAGCTCAAGATGGGGCTGCCAGCGCGCCCACTCGGCGTCAGGCAATGCCGCGAGCAGGCGGTTTTGACGAGGGTCTGAAGATTGAACCATGCACCGCACTCAAGAAGGTCGACCGGCGGAACTGGAACTGGGCAATCGCCGATGGAGTCGCCTCTAGTGGATCAAGTTTACGCTCGTGAGCTCTCGCTTCGTGCGCCACCGCACGGACGCTCACGCACCGCGGCGCGCAGCATGCGCAAATGCCGCTGTGGAGACTGGTCGTTTTTCGCCTTTGCCGGCGGCGAGCCATCCCTGATGCGACCATTTCCAAGCGTAGCGCGCTGGGACTTCAGCAGGACTGCGAGGCAACGATGAAACCACTTTTGCGCAAACGTGCACCAAAGAGTCTCCCGCCCGGCGTGAGCGATCTTGTGGCCGAGGGCGGAAACGTTCTTGCGTCTGACGACGCGACGGTTCTGACCGTTGCACCGGCTAAGGTCATCGAGGAGAGTGCGACGTCAAGCGCGAAGCGCCGCCCTTGGCGCGCCAGGTAGCGGACGGCGGCAACAATCTGATGCACCCTTCAATCCACCCCAACAAAAGTTTGCCGAAGCGCATGCAGGATTGAGACCTTCAAGGGGCCGTTCGGGCCGGTGCCCGCTTCCGCCACAGAAGATAGCGACGCATCAACGGCTGGGCGGTCAATCCATGGGCAATGATCGATGCTGCAACGGTCCAAAGCGTCAGCGACAGCAGGGTATCGGCCATGTTGCCTTCGACGCCATGGCGTAGTGCCAGTAGCAGGTAGAACACCGAACCAATGCCACGTATGCCGAACCAGCCGATCATGGCGAACTGCGGCGCCGTCAAGCGCTCACCCACCGTCGAAGCGACGACCGACAGGGGACGCAACACCAGAAGCAGCAGCGGAACGAACCACCACACGGCCGGCAATGGTCTGGCGTAGGCCAGCATCGCCCCCACCATCAGTACCACCGCCATCTCGGCCAAGCGTTCCAGTTGCTCATTGAAACCCTGGACGGAATCCCGCATGGTTGCGCTCGCATGGTGGGAGTGCGTCGCCAGCGTTTCGTAGGAATGCCCTTCTGAACTGGCGGCCGCAGCAAGGGGGCGGGTGTGTGATCGTGGCCGCTCGCGCACCCGCTGCAACGCGAGGCCGGCGGCGAACACCGCGAGGAAACCCGAGGCGAGCGCGAGTTGAGCGATCCCGTAGGCCATGGCGACCAATCCGAGTCCGAGGAATTCGTCCAGACCCACCGCTTCATCATGGCGACTGCGCAGGTAGACGACCAGCCGTCCGGTCGCCGCGCCCAGCAATCCGCCGATACCGAGGCCGCCCAGGGTCGCCCAGACGAGATCGACACTCCACCAGCGGGAGAGACCGGGCCCAAGTTCATGGATGCCCAGCAGCCCGAAGCCAAGCAAGACGAACGGGAACGCAGCGCCATCATTCAACCCGCCTTCACCAGCAAGGCTGAATCCAAGGCGCTCGGGATGCGAGCCGGGGTCGGACTGCACGCCTGACGCCAGTACCGGATCGGTGGGCGCCAGAACGGCTCCGAGCAGCACGGCCGCACCGACCGGCAAACCCAGCACCCAGACGCCGATGGCGGCGACCAGCGCCACCATGATTGCCATAGAGACAAACGCCAGGCGCAGCGGCAGCCGCCAGCGCCGGTCACGCAGGGGCACGCCGAGCCGCAGGCCGACCGCAAACAGTGAAATCAGCAATGCAACTTCGGCGAGGCGTTCGAGCAGGCCGGCATGCAGATACGGATCGGGGCGCAAAACGTTCGCTGCATCGGGACCCAGGAGCCAGCCCAACGCCAGGTAGACCATCGCGCTGCTCAGCGGCAGCCGCCCCAGCAGCGTGCCCGCCAGCACCATCGTGACCAGTAGCGCGCCTACGAACAAGGACCATTCGGCCAAGGTCACGGACGCAGCTTCATGGTGTTCGACCTAGGCACTGAGTTGATGTTGCAGGAAGAACCGCAACATTTCCCTCGATGCGTCCGGACCACTGGAATCCGTATCGGGTTGCGTGCTGCTGCCGCCTGCCCAGGCATGTCCGGCGCCGTGAACGATCCACAGCTCGCGCGCCGTCACGCCGCTTGGACCGTACTCGACCGATCGCGTGAACCCTCGATGTCCAGGGCGAGGCTGTGTGGTCGTCTGCCGCGTGTCGAGGGGAGGGGAATCCTCGGAACCGCCCGCGGTTTCGTGAATGGCCACTCCATTGGAAAGATGAACGACCGTGTCTTCATCGCCGTGAAAGACGATGCTGGCCACACCGGCGCCAAGGCCGTCGACAGCCCCCGGCACCGCGTCCCCGTCGGAAGGAACCGGTCCGTCGGACATCAGACGCATGGCCGAGTAGACATCATGTGCGAGTCCGGCAGGCACTCCCGAATGAACTCCCAGCGCGGCGTACAGCTCCGGATAGTCCCGCACCAGCACGGCGGCCATGCCACCGCCCGCCGACATTCCCGCAACGTAGACGCGCGTCGCGTCGATCTCCAGCTCTCGCATCACCTGGCGGGTCATGGCGGCAATCACTGCAGCGTCGCCGTCCTTGTTCGAGCGGTCTTGGAGCGCATACCAGTTCCAGCAGCGCAAGAGATTGGCCGCGAGTGACTGCTCGGGATACAACACGACCACACCTGCGGCCTCGGCGGCTTCGTTCATGCGAGTACCGGCCGCGAAGTCGGCCGCGCCTTGCTTGCAGCCGTGCAGGAGCACGAGCAACGGCGCAGCGGCGCGGCGGCGATTGGCGGGCTCGTAAAGCATATACGTTCGAGGTGGCTGTTCGCCGGACTGCCTGTCGACAAGGCTACCTTCGACAAAACGTCCAATCTGCGCGGCGGGACTGGCCCTCTCTGCATGGCTCAATGGCATGACCGGGGTGGAATGCTTCTTACGCCGGGCAATGGTTTGGCGCACAACGCGCAGCAACGCGCTGCCGGCCTGTGCAACTCGCCCTTTCTGCTTTGTCCAGTGAGCGCGCCAGAGGAGCGCGCCCACGCTAGGCCTTGCAGGGCCGGTCTGGCCCGGGCGCACCTGCGGCGCAGCCCGTGGCGTTCGGTCTATCACTTGCGCAAGATGGCTTTCGAGCTCAGCGAGCTTGACTTTGTAAGCCTCGCTTTCGGGGTCAATCGCAGCGAGCTCCGAGACGAGGCCGTGAGTAACTCTGAGACGCTGTGCCTCAGAGATTGAAATGTTGGAAGTCATCGAGTGTCCTGGGCGTCAGTCAAGTGTGTCGTCACAAAGAAAGCGCCGCCTCCGGGGCGGCGCGAATTGTCCAGCTCGTTCAATTGAAGTGAGCCAACGACTATCGTTTTGATCGAGGCCTTTTCAGGCCGTCGGAGGCCTTTCCGATGACAGCTACCGCAGTCTTTCCGGACTCTTCGAGGCGGTTCGATGCTGCTTCAAGGTGTTGCGCCATCAGATTCTGTCCCGCTGCAGCGAATCCCATGAGACTTTCTGCATACTCATGAGCAAAGTTTGAATAGTTCTCGCTGAGCCGGCGTACCAAATTGGCGTAAGCGTCGGAAGCCGCTACTCGACCAAATGACTTCTGCGCGAGTTCGAAATATTTCTGAGCACCGGAGTTGGCGAGTTCGACCACTTCGGGCGACTGCGCGAAGCGTGTGATGAGTTCGGCGTTGGCAGTAGTGAGGTTGATGAAGGGTTGCGTGATGCTGTTCATTTCATAGACCTTTTCCCCGGCTTGCGCCGGCCTTGGAAGCCACTTCATTGACGGCGTTCAACCTGCAGCTTCGATAGCGGAACGCCGTATCGGGCACGAAGATGACTTTGTCGTGCGCGCGAATTGTTGCGAGCCCGCGAGCCACGGTCGCGGAACTCTTTGATGACTGTTCGTAGCGATACCATCGGCACTGCCGAGGCGCTCGCAGCGCGCAATGCGGTGAAAAACACCAAACGGCGGCGGCGGCGTAACCGCGCGACCAAAGTCATTGTGACCGTTGGGCGGAGGGGTGTCGGTGCGTTAGCGCACGCAGCGACGGCCCCATAGTCTGTTCGTCAAATGACGTACCTGAGAATCGCAACGTAGTGCGCGACACTGCCGGCGAGCACAAACAAGTGCCAGACACCATGTGCATGGGCCAGGCGGGTGTCGAGCGCATAAAAGACGATGCCAACGGTGTAGAACAGCCCGCCCGCGGCGACCCAGGCAAAACCTGCACGGCCCAGTGCGTGCACCAATGGGACCAGGGCGACGAGAGCAACCCAGCCCATCAGCAGATAGATAACCACGGACAAGATGCGAGCGTCATTCCGTGGCCGCAGTTCCTGCAGACCACCGAGCAAGGCGAGCCCCCACACGACCCCGAACAGTGACCAGCCCCAGGGGCCACGCAGCGTCACCAGGCAGAACGGCGTGTAACTGCCCGCAATGAGTAGATAGATGCTTTGATGATCCATCTTGCGCAGGAAGTCCTTCGCCCGCCCGCGCACGCTGTGGTACAGCGTCGATGAGCTATACATGACCACGAGGGTCACGCCATAGATCGCGACACTGACCACCTTCCACGGGTCGCCCCCTACCGCTGCCAACACCACCAGCACGATCGCGCCCGCCAGTGCCAGAATGGCGCCGACCAGGTGAGACACCGCATTGAATTTTTCGCCTTGATACATGCGGTTTCGGTTCGCGCGGACGGCTGACAGCGCGCCTATCGTAACTTCTGGCACACCACCTGTGGTTCCGTGAACCCCATCCTCGATTGCCAGCCATTGGGTGCTTGGCGCCGGTGTGTGCGCTGCCGCACCGACGGCACTGAGCCCTGCGGCTAGCCTTCGAATTCAGAATTCACCGGTCGCGCCTGAAGTAAGTGATTCCTCGCAGTCCGCCACACCGATTTCAAGGGGCTCTTGTCAAGGATGTCCTGATACCGGTGACCAACCGAGAACATGAATATGAGACACGTACTTCGTAACGGACTGCTGGCGTTGGGGTTGGTGATCGGGTCGCTCACCGCGGCAACGGCCCAGTTGAGCATCGGCATCGGGCTGCCCGGAGTCTCCATCGGGATCAACCTGCCGGTCTACCCACAGCTCGTTGCGGTGCCTGGCTACCCGGTCTACTACGCACCTCAAGTGAATTCCAACTATTTCTTCTACGACGGCATGTACTGGGTTTACCAGTCGGACAATTGGTACGCGAGCTCCTGGTACAACGGACCGTGGGGACTCGTCGCCCCGACCGCCGTGCCGCTGTACGTACTGCGTGTCCCCGTACGCTATTACCGCCAACCTCCTCCGTACTTTCGCGGTTGGCACGCAAACGAGCCGCCGCGTTGGGGTGACCACTGGGGCAACGAATGGAAGCAGAGTCGAGGCGATTGGGACCATTGGGATCGTCGCGCTGCACCGCCCCGTGCGCCGCTGCCGACGTACCAGCGGCAGTACTCCGGTAATCGGTATCCGCCTGCGGAGCAGCAGCCCGTACTGCAGGGCCAGAAGTACAAGTACCAGCCGCATGACCCAGTAGTGCAGCAGCACTATCAGTCGCAGCGCATGCAGGGCGCTCCTGCGAATGCGCAGCACGGCGGATCGAACGCTCAACGCCAGGATCAGGCACCGCAAGGAGCGCCCCGTCATGACCAACCGCCACCGCAATCAATGGGTCAGGACAGGGGGTCTCAAGGCAAAGGGTCCGCGCCGCAGTCCAGCCAGGGGCAGGACAAGGGCGGCGGCAAGGGTGGACAGCAAGGCGGCGAGAACAAGAAGTAACGCCTAGATAGCAGGGGCGCGCGCCTCCTGTAACGAAGCACTGCTTCACAGTTGCATGCCATCCGTTGCCTACAAGTCGCCGAACAACATCCCGACGGAAGCGTGTCCGTCGGATTTCGCCAGTCCTCCGCCGCGTTGAAATCACTCATCAGCGGCGATCGCCCAACAGGAAATCACACCATGCACAAATCTTCTTCCCTCACCGACGTCAGTACCCTGCGCAAGCGCGCCCGCCAGCACCTCGATGACGGCTCCGTCACCGCCGGCTATTCGGCCGACCGCGATGTAGTGCTGAAGCTACTCAACGCCTCACTCGCGACGGAACTCGTATGCGTCCTGCGCTATCGGCGTCATCACTTCATGGCGCGTGGCATACATTCGCAGAGCGTGGCTCAGGAATTTCTTGATCACTCGAACGAAGAGCAGGGCCACGCCGATCAGATCGCGGAGCGCATCGTGCAGTTGGGTGGAGCGCCGGATTTCGCCCCCGAGGGCCTCGTCGGCCGCAGCCATGCGGAGTATGTCGAAGGTGACACGCTGGTGAGCATGATCAAGGAGGATCTGGTGGCGGAACGTATCGCGATCGACAGCTACCGCGACATCATCCAGTACCTGGGCGACCAGGATCCCACCACTCGCCGCATGATGGAGGGCATCCTGGCGGTGGAAGAGCTGCACGCCGACGAACTGGCCGACTTGCTGGTGGCCTTTCCCGAAACGGCGGAGACCACACCGTCGTCCACGAAGACCAAATGAGCGGCCGCGCCGCTAGGTGCGCCGCGATAGATCCCGGTCAAGCGTCATTTGACGACGCGCCATGCCCAACGCCGTCGCCCCCGCCCCAATCGTGAACGCTGAGCCAGTGGCTGCAGCTGAGCCCCTCAGTCCCGACGGCGCCGAGTCGCATGTGACTCTGCCGGCAACGCGCTTACCGGTCGAGGCGCGCGGCCTGGCGATTGGGATCCTGGCGAGCCTGGCAACCGTATTTGCATTGTCGTGGGCACAGGCCTTTCTGGTGCCACTGCTGCTCGGCATCGTCATTGCCTACACGCTGAACCCTCTCGTCGCCTGGCTCGAACGAGTCAGGATCCCGCGCACTGTGGGGACTGCCGTCGTCATGGCGGGCGTGATCGCCGCGGTGGCGCTTTGCACCTATTCGCTGCGCGGTCAGATGCAGACCATCATCGAGCAGTTGCCCGAAGCGGCGACCAAGTTCTCGACCGCACTGGCTCGCGTTCGTAGCAGCCAGAACGACACCTTGCGGAAGATCCAGAGCGCCGCGACCGAAGTGGAAACCGCGGCAGCGCGCGCGACCGGCGGCGCCGTGGCGCCGCGCCAGCCTGCCACTCACGTCATCGTGGACCTGCCCAAGTTCAGGCTCAGCGACTATCTGTGGGCCGGCTCGATGGGCGCGGTCGGAGCCGTCGGCCAGGCGGCGATGGTCGTCTTCCTGGTGTTCTTCCTGCTGCTCGGGGGCGAAACCTTCAAGCGGAAGTTGGTGCGGGTCACCGGGCCGTCACTGTCGAAGAGAAAAATCACGGTCCACATCCTCGACGACATCAATGCTTCGATCCAGAAGTACATGCTGATGCTGCTGGCGACGAATCTGCTGGTCGTTTTGCTGAGCTGGATGGCATTCCATGCCATCGGCCTCGAGAACGCTGGAGCCTGGGCCGTGGCCGCCGGAATCTTCCACATCGTTCCCTATCTCGGCCCTGCGGTTGCTGCCGTCGCTACCGCAATGGCCGCCTTCATGCAGTTCGACTCGTTTGCAATGGCGCTGCTAACGGGCGCCGCCGTGCTGGCGGTCGCTACTTTCGTCGGAACCTTTGTCACCACCTGGATGACCGGACGAATTGCGCACATGAACTCGGCAGCCGTGTTCGTTTCACTGCTGTTCTGGGGCTGGCTGTGGGGCATCTGGGGCATGCTGCTCAGCATTCCGATCATCGTGATCGTCAAGGTCGTTTCGCAGCACACTGAACAGCTGCACCCACTGGCCGAACTCCTGGGGGAATGACTCGGGCGATGACAGAAATGTCCATTGCTCGTGATATCGATGGCGCCCACGTCGCAACGGGCGTCGGCAATGCGGAGATGGTCTAGTGAATCCCTGGAAGTGCCGCGTGCGACCCAGGGATGCGGGTACGATTTCGCTGCCCCAATGAGCAGATCAAACACCGGCAAGTCAGCGTGGATCACCCGCATTGGCGCCATGCAGCGCCTTGCGGTGGTGATTGCCGTCGGCATCGCCGCCTACATCGCGCAGCCGAATTCGATTTCGTGGCACACGCGCGCGGTGGTGTGCTGGGACCTCAGTGTGTTGATCTATCTATGTCTGGCATGGTGGCTAATCGCCAGCACTGACGCCGCCATGACGCGCGACCATGCATTGAGCCAGGATCAGAGCGGCTTCGTCATTTTCCTGTTCGTCGTCGTTGCCGCCTTCGCCAGTGTCGTGGCGATCGGCTTTGTCGTCAGCACCATTCGGGAACTCGATCCCTGGTCCAAGGCGTGGCATCTCGCTTTGACTATCGGCGCCTTGATTTCTTCGTGGCTGCTCATTCAGACCGTCTTTGCGTTTCACTACGCTCGCCGCTACTACGCGATCCTGCACCGGGAGCGCACGGCAACACCGGAGCTGTTGTTCCCGGGAGGCAAGGAGCCTGACTATCTTGACTTCGCCTACTACGCGTTCGTGGTTGGAATGACCTCGCAGGTTTCCGACGTCGCGGTCACGGCAAGACGGATGCGTAGGCTCACGCTGGTTCACAGCGTGCTGGCGTTCGTTTTCAACATCGCGGTGCTGGCTCTGAGCATCAATATCATCGCCAGCGTGATCTAGTCCCCTTGGCTGGCCCCCCGATTTCAGACCGCCGACGAGGCGTCTCGCACAACAACTATTTCTTGCTGTCGCCCTTGGCCGCGTCCTGAATACTCTCGCCCGCCTTTTCCACCTGCTGCCCAACCTTCTCGACCGTTTGGTCGACGACCTTGCCAGCCTGCTCGGCCGGGCCCTCCTTCTTCTGACAGCCAACGAGCGCTGCAAGCATCACGCCCATGACCAGTGCGATGCTGACGGTCCTGCCGAGCTTCATCATGTTTCGCTCCTCATATCCAACTTCTACGCAAGCGACCCGCCGGACCGCCTGGCCCGGCCCACGGCGACTCGATCACGTCTTGTTTTTGCTGACTTCGTGGCCGATGACGCCACCAACGACAGCACCGCCCACGGTTCCGATCGCGCTGCCACCCGAAAGGAAGGCACCCCCCGACCGCACCTGCACCGGTGCCTATCGCCGTATTCTTGTCCTGCGTCGACATGCCCGCAATGCCCGCCAATCCGATCGGCGCCACCGCCGAGACCGCACTCAGTGTCCATCTCTGCATTGGCTTTAGCAATTGCCTCCTTTGTTCAGTTGAGTGACCGTACGTGCTGCACCCGGGGTCTCTCAGGACTTGCCAAATTGCACCTTCGCGCGGTTAAGGCAAACATCTTTCGCCCCACCTGCGTGGACATCGCACTTTTCAACGGCTACCGCGTACTGAGCATCGTTGGTCGCGGTCGCGGCTTCCTCGCGTGCGGTCGCTGCCTGTGCGTTTGCCTTGCTGAACGCGCTGGCGGACTTTTCGTTGGCCTCAGCCTTCGCTTTCGCCGTCGTCAGTTTCACCTTGGCGTCAGCCTTGGCGGCGGTTTCTACTGCCGCCGCTTCCTTGATGCAGACGTCTTTCGAATTGCCGGCCAGGTCCTCGCACCGCTGCCGGGCCGCGGCGTGGTCGGCCTCGGCCCTGACGATCCGCACGTCGTTGCGCAGACTTCAATGTGGGCCCGTAGCTGCGCGTCAAGTTCAGCGCCGGCGACCTTGCCGCTGCCACTGGCCTCTGTCTCGCAGACGTCCCGGGCATTGCCGAACAGTGACGTGCAGGCAGCCTTCGCGGCCTTGCTCTGCGCCTCGATCCGGTTCTTGCCGGCCTGGTAGTCCTCCTTAGGCATGGTTTGCGCACTCCCAGCTGCGCCGAACGCGAGGCCCACCGCAAGTGCCAGCAACTTCAAATTGATCGTTTTCACTTCTATTCCTTTATTTGGGCAGTCATTGGAGTGATGCGTCGGCAAGCCAGGCCATACACACACTATTCATCGCCAGCGTTCCGTTCCGGATCATCGTTTCCGATGGGACAGGGCAGAGCTCACACCACTGCCGGCTCCGATGTCAGTAGGTTATGAAGGAGCGACGTCCGTGTCTGTCCGCTGACACACGTAGTGCGACCGACCTCCGGCTGGCGTCGTGGCGCAACAGGACTTGGTCAACGCGCCAGGCGCCGTAGCCGTATGTGCGTCACCGCACCGACTGCACCCGCTTGGATCGCTAGCCTGATTCGTTGGATTGCGGCGCGCACCGCACTTTCGCGGGGTCCGGTCTGCCATCGATCGAATGCCATCTTGTTGGCGATTACGCCAACCCACGCATCAGCTAAGGGAAACACCATGAATTGGGATGTCATTGAAGGCAATTGGAAGCAGTTCAAAGGGCACGTGAAGGAGAAGTGGGGCAAGCTGACCGACGACAATCTTGACGCTATCGCCGGCAAGCGCGAGCAGCTGGCGGGACGGATCCAGGAGACTTACGGGATCACCAAGGATCAAACCGAGGTGCAGCTCAAGGCGTTTGAAGAAACCCACAAGGACTACCGGCCATCCCCTTCGGCGTAGTCCCGATCAACGTGCTCGACGAGCCATTGGGAAGTTTTCCGGCGGTCTCGTCTTGCTTTGGCTCCCCGCAGCACTCCCCGGTCGGGGAGCTATCTTTCTCGTCCAACAGTTCACCCTGTCCCAAGTTTGATTCCGCGGCGTCGCTAGCAAAGCCCGGCGCGCGCCTGACGATGCTCGGACGGGCCGACACGTCGCCCTTTTTGCGAAACATGACGAAGTCCGACCGCTCGAGGAGTTCGCTGTACTCGCGTCCGTCTCTCGGATAGACAGCGGCTCCGATACTGGCGGTCAACTGAATTGCGGTCCCCCCGATGACATACGGCATCGCCAGGTACGCGCGAAGCTTTTCCGCGGCACGGAATGCGCCATCGTCGTCCGTAACTTCAGTGAGCAAAATCACAAACTCGTCACCGCCGTGACGGCAAACCGTATCGCTGGCTCGGACGCACGCCAGCAGGCGCGCGGCGACCCGCTTGAGCAACTCGTCACCGGTCGCATGACCAAGCGCGTCATTGACGGCTTTGAAGCCGTCAATGTCGAGATAGAGCAATGCGAGCCTCGTTCGCATCCTCGTCGCGTGCGCCATCGCCTGGTGAAAGCGATCCTGCAGCAAGAAGCGATTGGGAAGGCCGGTGAGCGCATCAAAATGGGCTCGCCGATGCGTCTCTGCGTGCGACTGCGCGAGCAGGCGCAGTTCCGCTTTTAGCAGCGACACTTGCTTTGCGAGAACCCGTGCCCGCTGCCTTGCCGCGGATAGCTCCCGCTCGCTGGTGGAGAGCGAGTGGAGAGGGGTCATACGGGGACGGCGTATGGCGGCGACCTACTTGATCCGCATGTCGTTCTTGACGGACTTCACACCGCCGACGACGCGTGCGACTTCGACCGCCTTCGTGGCGGCGGCCTGCGAGCTGACAAAACCACTCAGCTGCACCACGCCCTTGAACGTCTCGACGTTGATCTCGGCGACCTTCAGGGTGGGTTCATTCAGGATGGCTGACTTCACCTTGCCGGTGATGACCGTGTCGTCCATGTACTCGCCTGTCCCCTCCTGCTTCGGCGTGGAGGCGCAACCCACGACCGCTACTAGCGTGACCGCGACGAACAGGGGGGAAAGATACTTGCTGAATCTACTCATTATTCGTACTCCGGTTGCACTCAGTGGAAATTGTTCCGTTGCCGCCTTCGATCGAACGGCATTTGCCGGTTCGCGCTGCCTCCTCGAACGTGAGAGGAGCGGATCGAGTACCGAACTGCCAAGTCATCACTGCCAGCAGGGCCTGGGGGTAACGGCGCCCTGTTTCAAACTCAATTGGACTTTGGACGCAGCGGAGGCCGCCGTCGGTACGCTGCCGCACATTCGCGACACGGGACAAACGCGCGGACGCTCGGCAGCCGCCGCGCTTGCGCTGCGCAGGCTTGCTGTCGCAGGTCAGGCTGCGAGAGGCAAATCGTCCATTGAGCGTGCGCTGGCGAACAAACAGATCCCCGCATCGGGCTTACTGTTCACAAGCTTTCTCGTGGCTGATCTAGCCATCGTTCAGTGACGTGTGCTGCTGCTGGTGCACGCACAGCCTATCCGAGGTCTGATGACACCAATGTCAACCAAGCGCCGCGCTGCGCCGCCGAACCGTCTGCTCGCGGTGCTGCCGCCGCGGCTATCAGGGCGGCTGATTGCAGCCTGCGATGGCGTCGATCTCAAGCTCGGTACCGTTCTGAACGAGGCCAATGCGCGCATTGAGTACGTGTATTTTCCGACCGAAGGCTTCATTTCGCTCATGATCCCGGTCGACGGGGCGTCCAACCTCGAAGTCGGACTGGTTGGCAACGAGGGAATGGTGGGAACGCCACTGATCCTGGGCATGGACCGCTCGCCACTGCGCGCGCTGGTGCAGGGTGCGGGTCCCGCATGGCGGATGAGCGCCCGGACATTTACACGCGAACTTGGATTGAGTGCCGCGTTGCGCACCTTGCTGCATCGGTATATGCAAGTTCGGATCAGTCAACTGGCACAGACTGCCGCTTGCACCCGCTTTCACTTGGTCGAGGCACGGCTGGCCCGCTGGCTGCTGATGACGCAAGACCGCGCGCATGACGACGAGTTTCATGTGACGCACGAGTTTCTCGCCTTCATGCTCGGCGTCCGACGCGTAGGCGTCACGCGGGCCGCGACCGCGCTGCAGAAGCGCAAACTGATCACTTACCACCGCGGTGACTTGACGATCCTCAGCCGCCTTGGGATGGAAGCGGCATCCTGCAGCTGCTACCAGGCCGATCAAGACAGCTACGCGAGCCTGCTGGCTGGCGTGTAATCCCGCGCAGAGCCTCTCACCGTTGGACGCCCCCCGCTGCGGCGCGCCCTGCCCTAGTTGATCGCACTGCCCGGAAGTCTCCTCATCGACTGCGACCTATCCGCAGCCGTACGGACTCCCCGGCTGCGACAGTTCGGGCGTGCGGTAGCCGTCGCCGGAGTCGATCGGTGCGCTACCGAACAGACGTCTGGCGCAGCGCTCCGTAAGGTGTTTGACATCTTCTTGGCAGGACGAGACTGGTCACGGCGGCACAGTTCGAGGATCCGTTTCGGTACCGAACCAGTTGTCGAGTAGATCCGTTGCTGCGCGGCCCAAGCGGTTCTACCGGCTTGGGCGACGCGCATTTTCGTAAGGTAGCGACATGCACAAAACATCTCTCCGCCACAGGGCGCTCGCCCTCGTGGTTGGTGTCTTCGTTCTGGCCTTCGGCGGCTGGGCCAACGCTGATCCGCCAGCGCGCATTGCGCGCCTCGGTTACTTGTCGGGAGCGGTCAGTTTCTCGCCCGCCGGTGAGGACGACTGGTTACAGGCAACGCTCAATCGGCCGCTGACGACCGGCGACCGCCTCTGGGCGGAGCCCGGCGCGCGGACCGAAATCCAAATCGGCGGAGCCATGGTCCGCATGAGCGGTGGTACCAGCGTGTCCATTCTCAATCTCGACGATCAGATCGCTCAACTGCAGCTGACGCAGGGCGCACTGAATGTCCGCGTGCGTCACCTCGAACCCAACCAGGTGTTCGAGGTCGACACGCCGAATGTCGCCTTTACCCTTCGCCAACCCGGCGAATACCGGATCGAAGTGGATCCCGACGGCGTTGCGACCACGATTGTCGTGCGCAAAGGCCAAGGCGAGGTTTACGGCGACGACGCGGCGTTTGTCATCGACTCGCGGCAGGCTTATCGCTTCATGGGAACGGGGTTGCGCGAGTATCGGCAAGCTGCTACGCCGCGCCTCGACGCATTCGATCGCTGGTCGAATGATCGCGATCGCGGCTACGATACTTCAGTCTCCGCCCGCTACGTATCGCAGGACGTAGTCGGCTATCAAGACCTCGATGCCAACGGTACGTGGCGCGCCGACGCCGCCTACGGCAACGTCTGGTTCCCGCATCAAGTGGCCACGGGCTGGGCGCCCTACCGTGACGGCCATTGGGCGTGGATCGACCCCTGGGGTTGGACCTGGGTGGATGACGCCCCGTGGGGTTTCGCCGTGTCGCACTACGGCCGCTGGACGAATTTCCGCGGAACATGGGGTTGGGTGCCCGGCCCTGTGCGCACTCGTGCCTACTACGCCCCGGCACTCGTTGTGTTTGTCGGCGGCGAGAACTTTCAAGTCTCCATTTCCACCGGCAGCGTCGGTGGCGTTGCGTGGTTCCCGCTGGGGCCGCGCGAGGTATATCAACCGGCTTATCCGGTGAGCCGCCGATATTTCGAGAACATCAACCAAAGCAACACGGTCATTAACAACACGGTCATCAACAACTACTACAACAATACAAACGTGACCAATGTCGTCTATGCGAACCGGCAAGTCCCCGGAGCCGTGGTCGCTGTGCCGGCAACGGCCTTCGTGCAGTCGCAGCGGGTGTCCAGGGAAGCGGTGCAAGTGTCCCCCGACATGCTGGTCAAGGCCCCGGTAGCGGTTGTTCCGTCCCTGGCCCCGACGGAAAAGAGCGTGCGAGGCAATGCCGCGCAGGGCGACAAGCCGCCTGCACGGGTGTTGGAGAGGCCCGTCGTCGCGCGCACGGCCCCACCGGCACCTCGGGTCGGCTTTGCGGCGCAACAGCCGCAACTGGCAGCAAAGCCTGGCAAGCCGCTCGACGACGACGCGCGCAAGGATTTGAAACCTGCAGCGACAGCGCCTGTCGTCAAGGTGGTCGCAGAGACGAAAGTGGCGCCACCGACCCAGCGGCTGCCGCCGGCCACAGCCGCTACCGCGCCGACTGAAACGCGCGGAAGATCCGATGAGCGCAAGGCCCCCGCAGCGCCCGTGACTGCCGATGCCCCGCGCGCGCCGACGGCGCAAACTGACGCGCCACCGCAAGCCGCGCGACCCGCACCCATCGCGCGACCGCCGGAACAGCGCGGAAAATCAGAACAGCCCGCAAAGTCAGAGAGGCCTGGACCACCCGTCGCTGTGACGGTCGCTGAACCAAAGATCGCTCCGCCACCACTGGCGGTGCAGTCTCCGCAGCAGAGAACCAGGCCCGAACAACCTGGCAAGGCGAGTCAGCCGGCACAACCGGTCGCGACGCTGCCGCCGCAACAAGCTGCCCCGCCCCAGGTGGCGCCTGCTCCACCAGTTGCTCCACGCACACCACCGGTGCAATCGCCGGAGCAGCGCGCAAAGGCCGAGCAACCCGGCAAGGGAAGCCAGCGCGCCCCCTCCGCAGCCACGCCGCCACCACCGCAGGCCGCTGCAGCGGCCAAGGTGACCCCGGCTCCGCAGGTTTCTCCTCCCGTACCACCCGCGCGACCGCCAGACCTGCGCACAGCGACCGAGCAGCCCGGCAAGGGAGGTCAACGCGCGCAGCCTGTAGCAATGCCGCCAACGCCACCGAGCGCCGTGCAGCCCAAAGCGGCGCCAGCACCGAAGGTCGCTTCACCGGCAATGACTGCACCGCAACCGGCACAGACCGTTCCGGCGGTTAAGCCGGCGCAACCCCAGCCGGCGTCGAGTGAGGGTCCGCGAGAACAACGGGCCGGACCACCCGCGGGCAAGGCGTCTGACGTGAAGAAAGATGTTGACGAGCAGAAGCGCGATGCAGAAGAGCGCTTGCAAAAAGAAAAGCGCGAAACAGAGGAGCGCCTGAAAAAAGGTTAGGCCGTTCCCTCGTAGCAGCGAACACAGGAAGCAGTGGGCCGGTGCACACGCATCGGACCTATGCCATCGGAGCACGCTCGGTATTCAGCTCCAGGTCTCGGACGCGCCTCGCGTCAGATCGCTGCCGACTCGTCGCCCGTGAAGTAACGGCACCGTCTCCGCACATGATTGCCATCTCTTCAAATGAGCGGAAGCGCACGGACTTCACTGCGACCCCAACGTACGCTCAGTACGTGAATCATTCCTCGCCCGCGCTGTGACTAGGCGCGTCGCCGGAAGTGGCATGGCGAGACGCCAAAGTTTGGACAACTGCGCGCAATACCGCGTTCAGTCCTTGTTCGAATTTTCGAAAGAGCAAAACATGAAAACTTCAATGGTCGTTGCAGCAGCGATGTCCGTCCTCGTGCTGGGTGCATGCGAGCGAGCACCGGCGCTCGTCCCAGCAGCCCCAGCGGTCGTCGTGACCGTCCCTGTTCCCGGCCCTGCCGGACCACAAGGGCCGCCGGGCACGACGGCAGAAAAGGGCGAAACCGGTGCAACCGGGATGACAGGTTCGACCGGAATGACCGGGTCAACCGGAATGACTGGTTCAACGGGAATGATGGGCGCCGAAGGCGTCAAGGGCGAACAAGGTAAGACCGGTGACAGTACGGTCGTGGTTGTTCCTGCGGCCGCCCCGCAGCGCTAAATGATCGGCGCTGTGGCGCTGAAAACGGCAACGGCTTACGCTCGTTCAAATCAGCGCGCGGGGTGAACGGCGCGCTTGCCACGCCAATGCGGCTCCGGCCGCATTTTTCTTGTGCCCCGACCTTGCTCGCCGACGCGTCTGTGCCCGCCATCGCCAGCCTGCTCGCATTCGGCTGCGTGGCGCTCCCTTTTCCTGTGACCGAGGAGTTGCCGACGGAATCACATGAGTTTGCGGACACGGCTGTCACAACCGCCACGTTCTTCGTGGGATTTCTGATCTTTCTGCTGCTCGAAATGGTCATGCAGCGGCCCGCCTCGCCTGAATGAGTCGCTTTCGCAAATGAGCGCCGCAAGTTGTCGGCGTGAACCCCGACTTCCGCTCGCGATGGGCGGCCTCGGACCGGGTCCTATTCTTCGTTTAACCGAGTTCGACGCTGCGCGGACCGACTTGTGTGCGCAAGCGAACATATGAGTGCACCACCGTTGCGCGGCGTCAACGGCAGTGCTGGGCTAGGGCCTAAAAGGAGGTTATAGATTGCCCACGCGCCCAAGGCGGGTACTGTGGACTTCCTCCCCGATCTCAGAAATAACCATCTGCTTGCCGCGCTGCCGGACGCCGAACTCCGGCGCCTGGCGCCGTGGCTGCACCGGGTCGCGCTGCAGCCGGGTCAGGTCCTGTACGAATCGGGCAGCACGATTTCCCACGCCTACTTTCCGACCACCACCCTGGTTTCAACCTTGTACGAGTTTGACGATGGCAGCTCGGCGGAAACCGCGATTACCGGCAACGAGGGCATGGTCGGCATCGCCGTGTTCATGGGGGGCGGCTCCAGGCTCGGTCGAGCCGTGGTGCTGACCGCCGGGCACGCCTTTCGGCTGGGAGCACAGGCTCTGAAAGACGAGTTCCAGCGGACCGGCCCGTTGATGCACCTGCTTTTGCACTACACACAGGCACTGATCACGCAGACGGCGCAGACGGCGGTGTGCAATCGACACCATTCGCTGGACCAGCGACTGTGCCGCTGGCTGCTGTTGAGCCTGGATCGCTCGCAAGGCAACGACATCGCGATCACGCAGCAAGTGATTGCCCACATGCTCGGGGTGCGACGCGAAAGCGTGACGGAGGCAGCTCACAAGCTGCAGAAACTCGGTCTCGTTCGATGCGCGCGTGGCCGTATTGCGGTCCTCGATCGCAGGGGCCTGCAAGAGCGCGCCTGCGAGTGTTACTCGGCCGTTCGGAAGGAGTATGACCGCCTGCTGCCGGATCGGAGGGCGACGCAGGTGGCGGCGCAACAGCGGGCTGCTCCCGTCGGCGTTCTCCGGCCTGTATGTTCGCTAGCGCACTGACCGGTCTAGAGCGAACGCCTACCGTATTTGTGTGCCGAGTTCGGCACGGGAATTGTTGCACGGGTGATCTGCGGCGGATCTTATGCCGCGCCTGCCAGCAGCCTCCAGGTCCTGGGGGTTCCCTCCGGACCGGACAGGCCAAGGCTTGAATCACGACGAATCGGGCCGGCTTGCTGACAACTTCGAGGAAAGACCATGAGCTTGGGAACCATCCTGTTGATCGTACTGATCCTGATGCTGATCGGCGTCATCCCGACCTGGCCGCACAGCCGAAGCTGGGGCTACGGGCCCAGCGGCGCGTTAGGCGTCGTGGTGCTCATCATCATCATTCTGCTGGTGATGGGAAGGCTGTGACCGGTCGTTTCCAGCCTGTGGTCCAGCAGGTTGCAACTGCGACGAGACGCACGGTCGAGAACGGACTGTCGACTCGGCGGGCGAGCGACACCGTGAGCTGAGGAAAGAGCGGCATGTACGGAGGCGCGCTGGCGCCTGCGCCCGCGTCAGAAGCTGGCCGTCACATTGTTCGGCCTGTTCAGCCTGGCTGGCGTGCTTTGGCTGGCCGCCCGCAGCAGCCCACCGACCATCGTGTCTGGAACAAGGTCGGGGGTTAGGTGCAGGCGGTGTTCGATAAGGACCCTGCGGCATCCGATGCGTTTACGCTTGAGCAAAGTCAGCGCCGGCCGCTCGATGTTCGCGTCCCGGAGGTGTTTGCTCGTATCTGGAAGTACTGGCCGTGACTGCCCATCACGATGACCGATGCCTTTCAGCTCGAGCGACACCACATTCCGGTGGATTTTTCCGATCGCGTTGCACTTGCCTTCACGAAGGCACTGCGGTTCTTCGCTGACACGTTTTTCGCTCGTCGATATGGCCATCGAGCGGTTGTGCTCGAAACGGTTGCTGCTGTGCCTGGCATGGTCGGCGGTGCCCTGCAGCATTTGCGCGCCTTGCGTCGACTGGAAAGCGACCGCGGCTGGATCCGCACGTTGCTTGAAGAGGCGGAAAACGAACGCATGCACCTGATGACGTTCATTCAGATTTCCCGGCCTTCAACCGTTGAGCGGCTTCTCATCCTGCTGGCGCAGGGAGCCTTCTATAACCTCTTCTTCCTGCTTTATCTGATCTCCTCCAAGACCGCGCATCGCGTCGTGGGCTACTTCGAAGAAGAAGCGGTCACCAGCTACACGGAATACCTGGCTGGCGTTGACAAAGGCACCCACCCCAACGTTCCGGCGCCCAGGATCGCCATTGACTACTGGAAGCTCGCATCCGACGCGACATTGCGTGACGTCATCATCGCAGTCCGCGCGGACGAGGCCCATCACCGGGACGTTAATCACCAGTATGCGAACGAACTGACCTGAACCAGAGCGTGCGCGTCAATGCATCGCATTCCGCGCGAGGGTCGGCGCATCGGTCTCACCCATTGATCTTCCTGCAGGAGTACGCGGCCAGCCCTCAGTACCTCGCTTAGCAGGCGACAGGCCGCGAGAGGCGCCCTTGGTCTGCCTCTCGCATCGACCTGCCGAGCATTTCACCGGTCGTGCGCCACTCCCGTACGGATCTACCGTCCGCCGCGGAGAGCGGCGCGGGAGACGCGCGTGGGCCTCAGGACTTGCCGTATCTCGACTTCGCGGCACTGACGCACGAGTCCTTCGCGGCACCGGCGAGTGCATCGCACTTCTCGATCGCGACCTTGTATTCGGCCTCGCGTTTGTCCGCACTCGCATCCTTGCGGGCTTCTGCCTGCGTCGTCGCCGCTTCCTTGCTCGAATCGGCGGTGACTCGGTCGACCTTGGCGTCTGCCTTGCCCTTCACCAACGCGGCCTTCGCTTCCTTCACGCAGACATCCTTGGTGTTACCGGCCAGGTCGTCGCACTTTTGGATGGCGACATCGTAAGTTGCCTGGGCATGGGCAACGCGGGCGCTTTCGCGAGCCTTCGGTGTGTGCTTGTAGGCGGCTTCTGTTTCAGCCTTGGCGACGTTGTGCTTGCCGGTGGCCTCCGCGGCACAGATGTCCTTGGCATTTCCGGAGAGCGACGCGCATGCGCTCTTTGCGCTCTTGTATTGCGCGTCGGCGTCCTTCATCGCCTGGGTGTAGTTCGCCTTCGACATCGGCGCAGGAGAGGCCATCTGCGCCATGCTGGCTCCGGCAAAACCCACGCTGGCGCCAACAAGCAATGCATTCATTAGTTTGGACATGCTTCTTCCTTACGATTCACGTTCGTTATCGATATCTCTATCGAGGATTACCGTACTGACGCGGCTAAGTTCAAGCGCCGAGCGAACTTGACGGGCTCGACACCGTCGAACACGCGCGCCGCAGCGCTCGCTTTGCTCTCGGCCGTAGCCGAACGCTAAAGTCCGCTGAAGCAAGCTGCGCTCCTTAACCTCTGGACGCAGAGTTCGTCGGAGATCGCCGGCTGAATTCAGGCGTTCTTGACCGTCTCCTTCACGTCCTTCTTGACGTCGCCAAATTTGGCTTGAGCCTCGCCGAGAACTTTCTGAACCTTGCCTTTCTGTTCCAGCTTTTCGTTGCCGACAAGCTTGCCTGCGGCTTCCTTGATCTTCCCTTTGGCTTCCTTGATGCGGCCCTTGATCTGGTCTCTGTTCATGCTCATCGCTTGCTCCTTATGACGTACGCCGGTAAGCGACCGGCACGCCGTACTCCAGACTTTGAATAGCTGCGGCTCGATGCGAGGAATGTTCTGGTTGGACTTCCGTCGTGACGTGGACCGGCCAACCCGAATTCCCGACCGGAACGCAAACAACCGCGGAACACCCGTGATGCAGGTTGGCATCGAGCGGACGCTCGGCCCGGGGAACGCCCGGGGCGGTGCGTCCATTGGATGGCCCCTGCCCCGCCATCAGACTGCTGCCCCTTGGGAGCCGCTCGACATCGATCTACTTCCCGTCGCGATCGGAATCCCCCGGCGTCGCGCGTTCCACAAAGTCACTGAGGCGCTGCCACGAGTCGCGGGCCGCGTGTTTGGCGCTCTCCCAGGTCAACTTGGACGCGCCTTTTGCACCGTCCCAATCGCGCATCAGCTCGGGCTCCGCCTGTTCGAACGAGCGGCCTTCGTACCGTCCGTAGGCATCGACGCCGTAGCGATAGGCGGGAGCGTATTCGTCAAACGTCGCCCCGCTGGTGACATACGGCCTGCTCGAATAGTTCTGGCGCCAGTAAGCCTCCTCGGCAGTGGGGTCGATCATCTTGGCGATCCCTTTGCCAGCCAAGGCACCGGCCACTGCACCGGCCGCCGCACCGATCACCGTGCCCACAGGGCCAGCCACACTTGCCGCCGCTGCGCCGGCTGCGGCACCCCCGGCAACTGCACCGAGCCCGGTCCCAACAGGATGCGCACCGAGCGGACCCGAGGCCGGATCCGGCTTTACGGTCTTGTTCTTGTCAAGTTCCATCGTGCTGTTCGTCATCATGGTCTCCAAGCAATTGATATTTCGATTGATCAAGTCGTCCTAGACAGTGAAGCAAGCTCGCGTGCGGACGCAGGGCGACGATCTGAGAGCGGAACCCGCAAAGGATGCTGGGAAGTTACATTCACCCGAAGCGCATTTGCATGCGCGGAGAGCGCATCCGAATAGATCGCCATCGATCGCGCCACCATGATTCCCCGCGACAATTGAAAGTATCGACGCGGGTCTCCAGCGTGTCTGTGCGGTGGCGCACACGCCGGAGCTAAGGCATGACAGGCGGCATCGCGATCTACTGGGGATCGATGACGGTCCGTGCGAAAAGCGCCTGTATGCCCACCGGATGCCGCGTTACTTGGTAGATTCCAAAGTGGACGCACAGACGCGTCTGCCAATGCCGCCCGCTTGCTCCAGTCCCTGGCCAGCACCGGTGTGGGGGCGCCTCATCCCGCCCATTCTGGAAGGCGCCGACACCATGTAGGCAGGACCCATTCTGGGTCACGCGCGTCTGGCAGGGACACGTCATCCGTGCACTCGATTCCGTGCAGCGGAGGAAAAATTATTTCCGTCCAATGTGCGTTAGCGCACAGAACCTTCATAGGCAGGCGGCAAATACTCCCATCGCCGCCTGCACGGCTCAACGCCTATCGTCAATCGTCGACTTGCGCAGACCTTCCCATGAGACAGGGAGCGATCTTTCCATGGACGGCTTCGGTTCTGATCGGGCTTGGGTGGCTCGGAGGAGGAAGCTGGGAGCAGGGTAATGCCCAAACGCAGGCGCCCCAGAGAGCGCTCTCCGAGAACGACTGCCAGATCGACGCGCACGCGCAACGCATGATGGACCAGGGTCGTCAGCTCTTCCGGTTCGACACCTTTGGCCCGGAGGCTTTCGGGGGCGATGCCCTGCAACCGCTCAAGCCCATTGCCGGCGAGAAGACCGGTGGGTTCGGCGGCGGAATGAGTCCCACGATCGAGTTGTCGGTCGGTCTCAAGCTGGACGCGGGCGGCTTCTACCACGACGGCCGCCTCGCCACGCTAACGGATGTTCTCCTGCACTTCGACCGCCACTTCACACTCGGAGTGAGCGACCCGGAAGAAGGCGACCTGATCGAATATCTGAAGTCGCGCTAGGAAGAATGGCTTCCATGAAGGGCTTGCGATCATCCTCTCACGGACTCAGTTTCCACATGTTGCGTGAGGGCTCAGACGCGGGTGGCCGCCCAAGTTGCCGCAAGCAGCAGTACGAAGCCGGTTACCGCTATGCCTGCGTGTCCAACAATCAGTCCTTTCGGCAAGGGCAGCATCTTCCAGTGGTAGTTCAGATTCAGGAAGGCACCTCCAGCAGCGGCGATCAGGAACAGCAACAGGGCCCAGGCTGCCAGCGCCGGCAGCCCGACCGTGAAATAGGCATAGAGCAGCAGAGTTACCAGGAACCCGTGCAGCATCGCGAGCCAAGCCGGCGGCTGAGGTTTGCCGCGAAAGCGGATGCCGGCGAGGGCGAGTTCTCCGACGGCCGCGATGGCCAGCAGGCCGCTGGCCGTTTTCATCATCAGAACGGGTTCCATGCTTCTCCCACTTTGGAAACGCCCGACACGCGACAGGCGCGCTGCGCCGACCATTGGTTCACTGTGTCTTTAACCTCTCGGCTCGTCAGTGCGCTTTCGCGCACACCGCTGCGTATGGCGACACGCAGGCACGAGTCCGTCCCGCAGTCAATCCAGCGGCAAGAGCTAGGCCGATCATGCTGAATATCGGGGACGCGAAGACCAAGTTCCTTTTGGGTTTGGCCAAGAGCCCCTTGCTGTTCTATCCGCACTTCAAGTACCACCTTCCGCTGCCGACGGTGTTAATGATCGAAAACACGAATCTCTGCAACGCCGATTGCGTCATGTGCCCTCGCGACACGCTATCGAGAAAACGCGGCTTCATGGACTTTGGGCTCTTTGAGAAGATCATTAGAGAAGCGTCCAGCGAGAGGCAGAAGCCCGTCACGCATTTGCACGGGTTTGGCGAACCGCTCCTGGACAAGTTGCTGCCTGACAAGATCCGGCTCGCAAAGGATTGCGGAATCACGCATACCTATATTGTCTCGAACGCTTCGCGCCTGTTTCCCGAGACATCGAGAAAGATCATCAGCGCCGGGCTGGACAAGATGAAGATCAGCTTCTACGGCACAGACGAAGCCTCGTACAACAACACGATGAAGAGGCTGGACTTCAACGTCACGCTTCAGAACATCAAGGACTTCTTGAGGATTCGCAAGGAATTGAAGAGCGAAGCCCCTCGGCTGATCCTGCAGTATCTTCCGAACGAAACGAACCATGCCAAGGTGGCGGAGTTCAAGTCCCTGTGGAACCCCCTCATTGATCGCGCGGCTGGTGATCGTTTGAATGTCGCCACGTTGCACAACTACGGAGGCGGGAGGGCCTACAACCACCTGGGGAAGAAGATCGAGTCCGTATGCTATTTCCCTTGGACATCCATGTCGGTTCTCTGGGACGGCACGGTTGTGACCTGTTGCATGGATTCCAACGGTGTTCAGGTCCTGGGCGATCTCAACATTCAGACCGTCCAGGAAGTGTGGAATGGTCCCGTGCTATCGCGGGTCCGAAGCGACTTCGGGAAACTTGAGTACGAGAAGTACCCGGTCTGCATGTCCTGCGATTGGGTACGAAGGCGTTGACGGTCGCCTCGAAGTGATTCACTGATTCAGCAACCGCATCGCATGCAAATGCTGGATCATCGCAAACAGCTCGACGGACTTCGGTTCTTCGCGTTCCTGCCCGTGTTTCTGGTGCACAGCGATGTCACGCGCTTCTGGTGGGGCAGTTATGGGGTCTCCCTGTTCTTTGTGATCAGCGGATTCCTGATCACCCGAATCCTGATCGCGTTCGAGAACCGCCCGCGCAGGCAGATGCTCAAGAGCTTCTATCTGCGCCGCGCGTTGCGGATTTTCCCCGCCTACTACCTCGTGCTGGGGCTGGCGGCAGCCACGGTTGGCATCGCTTACCTCCCCGCATTTGCCCTCTACGTAATGAACTGGGGAATCTTCTTCTACACGTGGATCCGGCCTGAACTGTTGGACCAGGCGTGGGATCCCACGCGGATGTACGGCATCCACTTCTGGTCGTTGTGCGTCGAAGAGCAGTTCTATCTTGTTTTCCCGCTGTTGTTTTCCTTCCTGCGGCCGGGGCGCGCGAGGCTGTCCTGGTTGCTCGCCCTATGGGGCGCGTGCGATCGGCTTTCGCTTCCTCTGCGCCGCGTTCCTGCCCAAGGCAGCATATGGGCTGATTCCCCTGGTCTGCGGTGAATATCTGGTCGCGGGCGCGGTGGGCGCCGTGGTGTTTGCGGATGGGTCGGATGCCGCCGAAAGGATCCGCGCCGCGGCTCGTCAATGGATGTTTCCGGTCGGCCTCGCGCTGGTGGCGGCACTGTTCGTGCTGTTTCGACCGGAGACACCGTCGATCGACCACGTCATGCACCCGCCGCACATGCAAACGCTGCTTGCGCTTGGATTTCTGGCGATGGTGCTGGGATTGTGGCAAACGGACAACCGTTGGGTGCTCGGGTTTTTCAACTACGCACCCTTTCGTTTCCTCGGCAAGATCAGCTACGGCCTGTATCTCATCCACCTCTTCATGTGGCCGCTTGTCGATTGGCTCTCCGTGCATTCTTCCGTGGTACGCGATGTTCCTGCCCTTTGCGGCGCGATTCGGGCTGACGGTCCTGTTGGCAGCGCTGATGTGGCGTTTCGTCGAGGCGCCGATCCTGAAGCTCAAGGAAAGGCTCCCGTATTGATCACCTGCCAAATCAAGGCGGGCAGCGGGCAGAGCGTCGGCTTCGGCTTGACCGACTGCGTCGGCTGGGTCTTCGCATCGACCGCACGCCGCCCCAAAACCTGGCCCTTGAACAACGACAGGTCGATGGCATCGGCCATCGCCTGGTAGCCGGCGTCGTTCGGATGCAGGTTGTCGCCGCTGTCGTAGGCTGGGCGAATCGCGGCCGGATTGGCCGGGTCGCGTAGCGCCTTGTCGAAATCGATCACCGCGTCGTAGGCTTTGCTGCTCCTGATCCATTGGTTGACGGCCTGGCGCTTTGCCTCGCCATCGGCCGTGTAGTAGATCCCGGGCAGGAACGCCTGGAACGGCGTGAGGGTCGCTCCATAGACCTTCAGACCCATCGCATGCGCCCGACGAATGATCTGGCGATGGCCGGCAATGATCTCGTCGGCTGTGGCGGTTCCCGGAAACCCGATGTCGTTGATGCCTAACAGGACGATCAGGTAGCGCGCGCCGGACTGCACCAGTACGTCACGATCCAGACGCGCCGATGCATTCGTACCTATCGTATCGTGCAGAAGCCGGTTGCCGCTGATGCCCGCGTTGAGCACCGCGATCTTGCTGCCGCCGGAGCGCAGACGCTCGGCCAGACGATTCGGCCAGCGCTTGTTGGCGTCCGTAGTCGAGTGCAAGCCATCGGTTATCGAGTCACCGAGCGTGACGATCGCCCTGGACCGTTGTGGAGGCATCCACTTCGACGCCCGTCAGAAAGAAGAAGGACTCGGTAGTGGTCGCCGTCGGCAGTGAGTCGGCGCCGCTGAAGTCTCCGGCAGAAGAGATATAGGTCGTCTGCAACCCCAGCGAATGCTCGGTCGCTGCGAACTGCTTGCCGGGAACGTAGATGCTGACCGCGAGGTCGTCGCGGTCGGGCACTCTGAGACTTACGGGGTCGCTGATAGCAAGCGCGCCGGCCGGGATCGTTGTCGACTCCGACCCGTTGAATGTCAGCACCCGGCCCGAGCCTGGGACGATTGATGCACCAGTGCTGCGCCGGCCTACGCGCGCAGCACCGATCAGCAGTGGACCCGCACCATAGGCGTTGGATAGACGCACGCGCACCCGCGTGCCGCCGATGCTCACGTGCGCGATCTGGCGAATGGTCTGGCCATTGAGCTCGAGCGGATACCAGGCAACCTGAGGGCTCGCATTCCATGTAGCGACCCAATGGCCGGCATCGCTCCCGTCCTTGGCCACGGTCGCTGGCGCGATCGCCATGCCCGCAATAACCAGCATCGTCCCCGCGAGGACGGTAAGCAGACGTGGGAAAACCGAAGTTAATTGCCTGAAACAGATCGCGAGTTTCGACTTCCTCTCGCGTTTCAGAAGCAGCGATGGCAGTGACACGATGGCTTCTCCCTATACGTGACAAACGGCCCCGGCTCGCGGCCGCGCAGGAGACGCACCCATCGGACGAACGCTCCACACCTGCCGGATGTGAGGTCGTCGCATCGAAAAATCTATCGGGCAACGCCCCGAAAGCACACTGATCACGACGGCAGCAAGTGATCAAAGCCCATCGATCATCAGCGAAGCGATTCTCCCATTGCCGCCGGGTAGCCGTATGTTCGGTATCGAACATTGACCTTTGTCATCCATCGTTGGCAAGCGGACGAACGGGGGGCTCCGACGCGTGTTGTGTTCGGTAGCGCACTGACCTCACGCACTGTGCCAGCTAGCCTTTTTGCTGTCAGTCACCTAGGGAGGAGGCATGCGTACGACCGTCCGTCGAAATTCCATCCGGCAGCGCGACGGTAAGCAGCAATGACGCTCCAAGGTCCGCCGGCATTCGCCATCGATGAGATGCGGCCGCATTTGATCAATCCTGTGCGAAGGCACGACCGCCATCCTGTCGGCCGCGCCGAGGACGATCTGCCGAACGACGAAATCGCCCGCCCGTTGTCTGGTTCGGGAGCCATTCCGCTGCTGAGGCTCGAGACTCCGACCGCGATCCGGGTCCCGCCGGGGGCACAGACCAACACGCGAAGGGGTCTCCGGAACATCGTCCGCTGCCTGCGCGAACTTGCCGCCGAACGCCCCGACGACGTCGCATTCGTGCACCTGTTCGATGGCGATACGCCGCAAGCGTCGCTGACTTACGCGCAACTGGACCGGCGCGCCCGGGCGATCGCCGTGTGCCTCCAGGACGTGCGACTCGCGGGTCGGAATGTCGTGCTTGCCTACCCGCCCGGCCTCGAGTTCATCGCCGCCTTTTTCGGTGCGCTCTACGCCGGCTGTGTCGCCGTGCCCGTCTACCCGCCCCGGGCACGAACGCTCGATCGCTTCCACGCGCTCATCGACGACGCCGGAGCGCCCGTGGTGCTCAGCACCGCCGCCACCGTCGCCTATATGAAGACAATCAACGGCAGGGCCGCAGCGGTCCGCTGGATTGCGACCGACGAGTTCACCAACGACCATGCCGACGGCTGGACCGAGCACGATCCGGACCCCGATTCGCTCGCGATGATCCAGTACACCTCCGGCTCTACCAGCCGGCCCAAAGGCGTCATGCTGAGCCACGCCAATCTTCTCGCCAACACGCGTGCCATCAGTAGCGCCTTCGACCTCGGACGCGACACGAAGGCTGTCTTCTGGCTTCCTACCTGCCACGACATGGGGCTCATCGGCGGCGTCCTCACGCCGGCCTACTGCGGGATTCCGAACATCATCATTGCGCCCGCAATGTTCGTCCGGAATCCCTTCCTCTGGCTCGATACGATCAGCCGGTCCCGCGCGACCGTTTCCGGCGGACCCAACTTCGCGTACGACCTGTGCGTCCGCAAGATCACGGCGGAGCAGCGCGCCGTCCTCGATCTCTCCTCCTGGAAAGTCGCGTTCATCGGAGCCGAGCCCGTCGCGCCGGCCACGCTCGCTCGCTTCGCCGAGGCCTTCGCGCCGTGCGGATTCCGTGCCGCATCCTTCTATCCGTGCTACGGGCTGGCGGAGGCAACGCTAATGGTCACCGGACCCAAGGCGGGAGGCGGCGCCACGGTGCGCGCATTCCACGACGATGCGCTCGCGCGCAACGTAGTCGTATCGCTCCCCGACGGCGCACCCGGCGCCCACAGCCTCGTCGGCTGCGGCGTGCCAGTGGGCTCGCTGCGCGTGGCCATTGTCGAGTCCGAGACCGGCAAGCGCGCGGCGTCCAACCGCATCGGCGAGCTGTGGGTCGCCGGCGAATCGATCGGAAAGGGCTACTGGCGCAGTCCCGCAAAGACGGCAGCGACGTTTCAAGGCGCAACTGGGCGATGTCGCCGACGGTCCCTTCCTCCGGACCGGCGATCTAGGCTTCATGCACGACCAGCAGCTCTACATCACCGGCAGGATCGACGACCTCATCATCGTTCGCGGGCTCAATCATCACCCACAGGACGTCGAAGCGACGGCGCGCCAAAGCCACGCGCTGCTTGCCCCCGGCCTTGGCGCAGCCTTCGCTTTCGAGGAACACGGTGCGCAGCGCCTTGTCCTCGTGCACGAGGTCGTCCGCGACGGGAGCGCCAATCTGGCTCCGGTCATCGACGCGGTCCGCGCCGCGGTGCTCGAAGAGCACGGCCTCGCCCTCGATGCCGTTGTCCTGGTCCGCTGCGGCACTATCGACAAGACCTCCAGCGGAAAGGTCCAGCGTCACGCGATCCGCGCCGCATTCCGCGCCGGCGAGCTGAAGCCCCTCGCCCGGCACAGCGCACAGTCCGGGCTCGCATCTTCGGACCTTGCCACTGCGCCCACACCACCGGCGCAGTCCTCCGCGCTCGCCGCCGTGTGCCAGCACGCACTCGCGCTGTCGGGCACCGTACTCGCCGACGTCACGCCCGAAACACCGATCGAGGCACTTGGTCTCGATTCGCTGCAGCGCGTCGAGCTCGATTGCCGCACTGGACCAGAGCTTCGGACGCCATCTGCCCGGATACGGTTTACAGCCAGGCGACGACCCTCGGCGAGCTCGCCGCCGCGGTGCAGAAGCATCTTATCGATCATCCGCATTCCGACGTGTCCGCGCGCGCCGTTCCAGCGGAAAACTACGAGGTAGCGCGGTTCCCCGAGTACCTGGAGCTCAAGCGCCACAAGCGCATGCTGCTGGCCGTCACCGAAACGAACCCCTACTTCATGTGGACCAGGGAAACGACACGCCGACGGAAAGCATGCCCGGACTCGCTCACATCGACGGCCGGGCGCTGACCAACTTCTGCGCCTACGACTACATCGGGATGGCGCACGATCCGGCCGTCACCGCGGCAACCAAGGACGCGATCGATCGCTACGGCACCGGCGCGGGTGCCAGTCGACTCGTCTCCGGCGAAAAGCAGATTCATCGCGACCTCGAGCACGCGCTCGCCGAATTTCTCGGCACGCCCGCGTCGATCGTCTTCGTCTCCGGACACGCGACCAACGTCACGACGATCGGGCACCTGATGGGCCCGGGCGACCTGATCGTCCACGACATCCTGGCCCACAACTCGATTCTCCAGGGCGCGCGACTCTCCGGTGCCACCTGCCGCGGATTCGCCCACAACGACTGGCGCGCGCTCGACGTGCTCCTTTCAGGTATCCGCCACAGCTACCGCCGCGTGCTCATCGCGATCGAGGGCGTCTACAGCATGGATGGCGACTACCCCGACCTGGCACGCTTCGTCGACATCAAGGAGAAACATCACGCGATGCTCTATGTCGACGAGGCCCACTCGCTCGGAACGATGGGCAAGAGCCGGCCGCGGCCTCGGCGAACACGCCGACGTCGCCCCTTCCAGCGTCGACCTGTGGATGGGCACGCTGTCCAAATCGCTCGCCAGCTGCGGTGGTTACATCGCGGGCTCCGCCGAACTCATCGAGTACCTCAAGTACACGGCGCCCGGGTTCGTCTACAGCGTGGGAATCTCGCCGCCCAACGCGGCCACGGCGCTCGCGGCCCTGACAGTCCTGCGCCGCGAGCCGCAGCGCGTCGCACGGCTCCACGCGTTGTCGGGCCTCTTCCTGCGGCTCGCGCGCGAGCGCGGGCTCGATACGGGGATCGCCGCGGGAACCCCGGTGATCCCGACTCATCGTCGGCAATTCGGTCCGCTGTCTTCGGCTCTCCCGCGCGCTTTTCCGACGCGGCATCAACGTCCAGCCGATCATCCATCCGGCCGTTCCCGAACACGCCACGCGGCTGCGGGTATTCATCACGATCAATCACACCGAGTCGCTCGTCCGGGACGCTGTCGACGCGATCGCGGAGGAACTCGCGAAGCTCTAGCACAGCCATCGCGAATGTCCAGTATCAGCGAAACGCTTCATCATGCCGAATACCGAACCGGTCATCGTGGTCGACAGGCTCTGCAAGCACTATGGCGCATTAAGGGCCGTCGACAACATCTCGTTCAGCGTCAAGGCGGGCGAAGTGTTCGCGTTTCTCGGCCCCAATGGCGCGGGGAAGAGCACGACCGCCGAGGTGATCGAGACCATCCGCGTGCCGACCTCGGGAACGGTCACGGTGCTCGGCATGGACGTCACGAAGCGCAAGGCCGAGGTGGTCCGCCGGATCGGCGTGCTGCCGCAGAAGCTTCAGCTCGTTCGATCGCATCACGGTGCGCGAAACTCTGCAGTATTACGCCCGGATGTTCGGAGGCCGTGCCGACATCGACGCGCTGATGGATCTCACCCATCTGCGCGACAAGTCCGCGGCTCTGTTCAACACCCTCTCGGGCGGCCTCAAGCAGCGCCTCGGGATCGCTGTAGCGCTCGTCAGTGACCCCGAGATCGTCTTTCTCGACGAACCCACGACCGGGCTCGATCCGCACGCGCGGCGGCAGGTCTGGGAGGTGCTGAAGGGACTGAAAGGCCGCGGGAAGACCGTCTTTCTCACGACCCATTACATGGAAGAAGCCGAACTCCTGGCTGACACTGTCGCGATCATCTCCAACGGACGGATCGTCGCCATCGACTCGCCGGCGAGGTTGACGGAGGAGAACGCCGAACAGGTGCGGCTGACGCTGAAGTCGATCGACGCGGCCGCGGCGGGACTTATCCGGAAGCTGGGCTTCTGCCCGATCCAGGAGGGCGACGACAACCTCTGCGTTCCGATTGACAGACTCCCGACGATGTCCGCCGCATCCTCGAGGAGATTCAGCGCTGCGGGCTGGCGCTCGGCGGCCTCGACGTGCGCAAGCCCAACCTCGAGGAGGTGTTTCTGAAACTGACGGCCGAACCTCCCGCGGCCCGCTCCCGGGACCGCGCCGCATGACGCCCCGGATCGTCGTCGCCAATCTCAGCGTACGGCTCAAGAGCTTCTATCGCGAACGATCGGCGATGTTCTTCACGTTCGCCTTCCCCGTGATCCTCGTGCTCGTATTCGGCACGATCTTCACCAAGCCCGAGCACCTCAACTTCGACCTACCGGTGCAGGACAACAGCCGCAGCGAAGGTTCAGCACGGCTGCTCGAAATCCTCGCGAGCGGCGATGCGTTCACGGTCACGCCAGTGCCAGTCGCCGTCGACGCCTCGCGCGTACGCAAGAGAGCATGGGCTAAACCTGCTGCTCGTGATCCCGAAGGATTTCGAGGCCCTGCAGAAGCAGCGCGTTGCCGGGCCCCACGCCGGCGTGCCAGTACCGCTGAAGTATGTGTACGACCCGAGCTCGACGTCGGTGAACACCAAGATCCAGCTTCTGGACACGATCGTGGCCGCGGCCAACCAGAAGGCGACGGGCAGCCCGCCGGCGATCACGCTCGTCGCCGCAGTCGATCTTGTCCGAACGCTACCGTTTCATCGAGTTCTTCGTCCCCGGCATCATCGCGATGGCGATCATGACCTCGTGCCTGTCGAACGCGCTCAACATGAACGCGGAACTGCGCCAGAAGGGGATCCTCCGCAAGCTCGCCACGACGCCGATCACGCGCGCCGACTGGCTCGCGTCGAGCATCGTCTACCAGCTCATCCTGTCGGTCATCTCGACGGCCGCCATCCTGCTGGTCAGCTTCTTCGTGTTCGACGTCCGACTGCACATCGGGATCTGGCTGCCGCTGATCCTCGTCGTCGAGGTCATCGCCTTCGTCGGCATCGGCATGCTGCTTACGCCGTTCGCCAAGGAGGCCGAAAGCGCGTCTGCGGTCGCCAATGCCTTCCTGTTTCCGATGATGTTCCTTTCCGGCACGTTCTTTCCGGTGGAGATGATGCCGGCCTTCCTGCAGGCGTTCGCCAAGCTGCTCCCGCTCTATTACGTGAACGAAGCGTTACGCGCGGCGATGATCTTCGTCGACGATGCGGCCACCTTGCGGCTCTTCGGCGTGACGGCCGCGTTCGCCGCGGTCGTGTTCGTCGCCGGCACGTTCAGGACACGGTGGGACGAGAGCATCTATGAGCGCCGAAGAAACGCATCCTGTTCATTTGCGGCTCGATGAATCAGACGACGCAGATGCATCAGATCTCGCGCCACCTGACCGAGTACCAGCAGGCGTTCACGCCTTTCTACTGTGACGGCGTGCTAGGAGACGATGCGGCGGCTGAAACGCCTGGAGTTCACGATCATCGGCGCCAAGCTCGCGCAGCGCTGCCACCAGTACCTGCGTGCGTCGGATCTCGCCATCGACTACCAGGGAAGGCGCGGCCCGTACGACCTCGTGGTCACCTGCTCCGATGTCTTCGTCCAGAAGAACATCCGCGGCAACCGGATCGTTCTGGTGCAGGAAGGCATCACCGATCCGGAGACCTCGGCCTTCCGCCTCGTGCAGCGGCACCGCTCGCTCCCCCTGTGGATCGCCGGGACCGCTGCGACCGGCTTGAGCGACACCTACCGCGCCTTCTGCGTGGCCAGCGACGGATACCGCGACCTGTTCACGCGCAAGGGCGCGAAGGCGGAGAAGATCGTCGTCACCGGCATCCCGAACTTCGACCATTGCGAGCGTTATCGCGACAACTCGTTTCCGCACCGGCACTACGTCCTCGTCTGCACGTCGCCGCTGCGGGAGATCTTCCGCGGCGAGGATCGGCCTTCGTTCATCCGCCATGCCGTCGCCCTCGCCAACGGCCGCCCGATGATCTTCAAGTTCCACCCCAACGAAGACCTGGTGCGCGCCGAGAAGGAAGTGCGGCAATACGCCCCGGGCGCCCGGACGTTCAAGGACGGCAGCGCGGAGGAGATGATCGCCAATTGCGACGTGCTGATCACCCAGTACTCGTCCACTGCGTTCGTCGGCCTGGCACTCGGCAAGGAGACCTATTCGGACTTTCCGGCGGAAGAGTTGCGCCGGTTGCTGCCGGTGCAGAACAACGCCGCGGCGGCGAATATCGCGGACGTCTGCCGGCGAGTCGTCGCCGATCGGGGGATCCAGTGAACGACGGGATCACCGTCAGGGCGGTGACGTCGTGGCGGGATCGAAGGCGCTTTCAGCGGCTCCCGTGGACGATCTACGCGAACGACCCCAATTGGGTGCCGCCGATCCTCTCGCAGGAGCGACAGCTGCTGGGCTGGGGGCGGCACCCGTTCTTCGACCACGCGGAGATGGTGACGCTGCTTGCCGAACGGGATGGCAAGGTCGCCGGGCGCATCGCGGTATTCGTCAACGACATTCACAACGCGAAATACGACGAGAAGCGCGGGTTCTTCGGCTTCTTCGAATGCGTCGACGATGTCGCGGTCGCGCGCGAGCTCTTCGATGCGGGCCGCGCCTGGCTCCTGCAACGCGGGATGACCGCCTGGCGGGGACCGGTCAATCCGTCCCTCAACTACACCTGCGGCCTGCTGATCGACGGATTCGGGAGCCCGCCGGTGTTCCTGACGACCTACAACCCGCGTTACTACGCCGCGCTGATCGAGGCGTGCGGATTCGCCAAGGCACAGGACCTGTACGCGTACGAGATGGATGTCGCGCTCCTCGCGAAGCTGGTCGATCGCTACAAGCCCGCAGTCATGTCGGCGCTCGACGGCGACGACCTCGTGGTGCGCCGCTTCGACCGGTCGCGCCTCGCCGCGGAGATCAGGACCTTCCTCGAAATCTACAACCGCGCGCTCGACGGCACGTGGGGCTTTACGCCGCTGCAGGAGGGCGAAGTGACGCACATCGCCGCCGAGTTGGGGCACATCATCGCGCCGGAATTCGCGGCTTTCGCAATGGTAGAGGGCAGGGCCGTCGGCGCCGTGCTGGCACTGCTCGACTACAACCAGATCATCCGCAAGCTCGACGGCCGGTTGTTTCCGTTCGGCATATTCAGGCTCATGTGGGGGCGCAAGCGGATCAACATCGCGCGGGCGATGGCCGTGATGATGGTGCCCGGGTACCAGCAATCGGGCTTCGCCATCGTGCTGCTGGATCGCCTCGTCGAAGCGGCCAAGCCGTGGGGTCTCAAGGGCTGGGAGTTTTCGTGGGTGCTCGAGAGCAACGACAAGTCGCGCGGGTCGCTCAAACGGGCGGGAACGAAGCTGACCAAGACCTATCGCATTTACGACCGGGCGCTGTGAGGGCGGCAGTCCGGCCGGTCGAATGCAGGTTCGAAGGTCGACACGAGCTTCACTCAAAGCCAGTGCGCGTCGCGGTACCACTGCGCGGTTTCACGCAGTCGATCGGCGAGCTGGGGCCGCCGGCGACCAGCCCAGTTGCTGCCGGGCTTTCGCCGACGAGCACGTCCACGAACCTGCGAGTACGTCGCGGATCTTGTCGCGGCCGACCCATCCCGGGCGCCGGCGGATCCGCGACATGACATCGCCGAACTGGCCAATCGTCCGCATCGACCATCCCGGCAGACGGAGAATGCGGGGCTGCGGCTTCCCGAGCGCACGCGCGATCAGCCATGCCGAGCTCGACGTACGAAACATCCTCGGCAGCGGCGAAGTAGATGCCATGTCCCGGGACGCCGGGCACCAGCCGCTCGCCCTCTTCCGCCGCAAGCAATAGGCACTCGACGAGATCCGCAACGGCGACGAGCGAGACGCGGCGGTCGCCGGACCCGACGACGACATGCGTGCCCGATCGAGCGATCGGCCTGAATACCTCGTACAGCCCGCGGTCCCCCGCGCCGAACACTATGCAAGGCCGCACCACCGTGATGGGCAACGCATCGGCGTACCTCATGGCGACCTGCTCACCGGCGAACTTACTGCGGCCGTAATAGGACACCGGCGCCGGCGGATCGCACTCGACGATCGGACTTCCACCCGATGGCCCGGCCGCCGCGAGTGACGAAACCAGCACGAGGACCGGACGATCGGGCTGGGCGGTACATGCCTCTGCAACCGCGTCGACAGCTCCTGCATTCACCCGCATGAAGTCTCCCGGGTCCATTGCCCGGACCAGTCCGGCAAGGTGGAACACGAAGCGGGCATTCGACGACGCAATGGCGCGCGCCACCGCTGCGCGGTCAGCGATATCGCAGGCAATGAGCTGGACGCCGGCCAACCGTAGGTCGTCGACACGCGCGGGCGCACGCACCGGGCAGGACACACGGCAGCCAAGCGCTGTCAGCCGACGGACAAGGTGTCCGCCGATGAAGCCGCTGGCGCCGGTGACTAGAACGGATGGGCCAGCCGTAAACGGAGACGGCGCGTGGCGGCGCACCGAGTCTTCATCTGCAAACATGTGCTAGCGGCCGCGTTCCGGCGGCTCCAGATATCGAAGAGTACCCGGGTTACCGTGAACATCGCGAGCCTAAACAGTCGCGTCATGTCCGCCTTCGACGGGGGCGAAAGTAGAGCGCAGGGGGTCGAGCGTCATTCCTCGGTCAGGCAGGAAATTGAATCCACAACGGATCGGGCAATGTGCGCCTGCGCACAGACCACACACGGCATCGGAGAAGAGGATGGACTATTCCGTCTCGCTTACAGGACGGCATCATCCATCCTGGAGATTTCTCTATGAACTTCATCATCTGGTTGGCTGTCGGCGGCATCATCGGCTGGCTTGCCAGCATCTTCATGAAGACCGACGGCCAGCAAGGGATCATCCTGAACGTCGTCGTCGGCATCGTGGGCGCCATGCTCGCTGGCTGGTTCCTCAGTCCACTGGTTGGTGTAGGCACGATCAATCAAAGTAACTTCAGCTTGACTGCCTTGATCGTTTCGTTCGCGGGCGCGGTCATGCTGCTCGCGCTGATGGGCGTACTGCGGCGCGGCAGCACTCGCTAACCTGGTTCGCGGTTCCCGATCCTGTCCTAAGATGGCCGATAGCCGCGCCTGACGAACAGCATCGAGACGGCGGCGCCTACTTCGGGGTATGTCGGGAATCGTGGCTGCCGGCGACACGCCGGAATCCGGATCCACGAGCGGAGTTGAAGAACTGGGATCATTCAGAGATGGAGCCACTGGAGCAGTAGTGACGCTCGCACGCAGGAATCATCTCGTCTTCACCTGCGAACATGGTGGACGTGAGGTACCCCGCGCCTACGCCGCGCTCTTCTCGGGTAGGGATTCACTGCTGGCGAGCCACCGCGGCTGGGACGCGGGCGCTCTCGAGCTCGCCCGTGAATTGGCCGCTGTGTATGGCGCGCCGCTGTACGCTGCCACCACAACGCGGCTATTGGTCGATCTGAACCGGTCGATCGGTCATCGGCAACTGTTCTCGGAGGTCACGCGCCCTCTTTCGCCGACTCACCGCCTTGAAATCGTTGACAGTTACTACCGGCCCCATCGCCAGACGGTCGAAAGTCAGGTCGCGCGATACATTGCGCAAGGCCACCGGGCAATCCACGTTGCGTCGCACAGCTTCACGCCGATGCTGGACGGCGTGGCGAGGCAATCCGATGTCGCCTGGCTCTATGACCCGCGGCGTCCCAGCGAGGCGGCATTCGCGCAAGCCTGGAGGCTGGCGCTCGCGAAGCGGGCACCCGGGCTACGTCTGCGAAGAAATTACCCGTACCAGGGGCGCGCCGACGGACTCACGGCATCGCTGCGCAGGCACCATCCGGATGCGGCGTACGTCGGGATCGAGCTCGAGGTCAACCAGCGCTTTGTCGAGCAGGGCGGGGCCGCCTGGGATCGGCTCAGGACGCTGCTAGTCGATTCTCTGAAGAAGGCGCTTGCCGCCATTGCGAATCGCTGATGTTCCTGTGCACGCTGCGGCACGAATCCTACCAGTGCAGCGGCGGCAGCTCGTGGAAGACCCTGCGCGTACCCGCTAGCCACTGTTGCGTCAGCGCGTCGAAGTAGTCGTCGCCTTCCTCGAACCGGCGCCGCATCGTCACCTGCAGGCTGTCCCGCGCGTAGCAGAGCAGGTCGATCGGCATGCCTACCGAGAGGTTGCTGATCATCGTCGAGTCGAACGACACGAGGACGCACTTGGTGGCGTCTTCCAAGGTCGCGTTCGACGTCACCGCGAGATCGAGGATCGGCTTGCCGTACTTGGCTTCCCCAGTTTGCAGGAACGGCGTGTCGGTTCCCGCTTCGATGAAATTGCCTTCGGCATACAGCCGGAACAGACGCATGTCTTCGCCGGCGATCTGGCCGCCGAGGATGAACGACGCATTGAACTTCAGGTCGCTGGCTTCCAGAAACGGCCCGTCTCGCCGCTCGATGGCCCGCATCGCGTCCGACACGAGGTTGGCCACGTCGAACATCGAGCCGACGCTCCAGATGTGGGGCGGCTCCGCGGCGGCGCGCTGACGCAGGACGTTGATCACGGCCTGAGTCGCGGCTAGGCCTCCGGAACTCAGCAACACCAGCACGCGGTCGCCGACGCGCTCGAACACCGTCATCTTGCAGAACTTGGCGTAGTTATCAACTCCGGCATGCGTGCGTGAGTCGCTGGCCAGGATCAGACCTTCTTCGAGCTTGACGCCGACGCAGTAGGTCATGCGGCGCACCCGCTTGGCCGACGCTTCGCGCAAGCGCAGGGCATGGGTCGCATTCAGGCCGCCGGAACTTCGTCGGCCCAGACTTTGAACCGCTCCAGCGTGTTCGGCCCGAAGGTGCTGGACAGCGCGACGTCACAGGCGTCGCGGCCGCGGGCGATGAGGATGCGGCCGATGCGTGGCGTGTTGTTGCGCGCATCAAAGGTGTACCAACGGTCACCCAGGTAGGCCTCGAACCAGCCAGCAAAGTCCATCGTCCCGTACGGCGGCTCCGTGCCCATGTCGCCGAGGTACCCGGTGCAATAGCGCGCGGGAATGTTCATGCATCGGCAGAACGCCACTGCGAGATGGGCGTAGTCGCGGCAGACGCCACGCCCTTCCTGGTAGGCCTCCCAGGCGGTGCGCGTGTTGCGTGCGTGCGGATAGCCGAACTCGATGTGCCGGTGGACGAAATCGCAGATCGCCTGCACCCGCGCCCACCCCGTCGGACCATTGCCGAACAGCTTCCAAGCGATGTCGGACAGCAGTTCCGTCTCGCAGTAGCGGCTGCCGAGCAGATACACCAGCGTGCTCTCTGGCAGATACTCGACCGGAATTTGCTTCGCCTCGATCGCCACGACGTCGGGCAGGCCGCTGTCGTTGACTACGGCATCGGTGCTCAGCACGAACCGCCCTGAGGGCGCCACGAGGCGACTACACCAGTTGCCGAAAAGGTCCCGGTACGCTGTCACCGGAACCGCCGGGCTCGTGACGAGAAGATCCGGGCGTACCAGGTCGGACGCCCGCGAGTAGTGGATGCTGAGCGCGAGCACCATCGGGGTCGGACCGCGGCACTGGTACTCCATTTCGAAACCGACACGAATCTGCATCTTTGTCGTCGCCAAGTTGAATCCGATTCAGGGTTCTGCGTCGCGAGGGGTCCGCCAGCAGGCGTATGCATCGACGCTCACCATCGTTGCGCTCCGGCTTCGAGACCAACGATGGGCGCCGGTTGCAGGCGCAGCGCTCAGACGCGCGGTTGCTCTCTGTAAGGCTTCGTCCCGTAGTAGGCGTGGATGCCCTCTTCCCAGGTGGCGTCGGCCATGTCTGGCCAATGGTTCTTGTCAAAGCCAGGAGCACCTTGGAGCCGCGTCTTGTCGACGTCTAGCACGAAACGCTTGTTTTCGGTGTCCAGCTTGAGAGCGTCCCATGGCACGGCAAAGAGCTTTTCTCCCATGCCCAGGAAACCGCCGAACGACAAGACGGCATAACTCACTCGTCCGGTGCGCATGTCAAGCATGATCTCCTTGATGTCGCCGAGATCTTGCGAGTCCCGGTTGTAGACGTCGTTTCCGACGAGAGTATCGGCGCCCATCACGTACGGTCCTGGGCCGTGGCGTGCATCGGGGCCGGAACTGCTGGTCTTTGATCCCTTGTACATGCCCATCGGATCGCGCTGTTCATAGTTCATTCACATCTCCATTCGAACATAGATCGGGAATTGGTCGAGGCGGCGGCCCGTCGATCCGGCCGCCGTGCGCTGAGATTAGGTGTCCGACTTCGCGCGGTCTGTTCGTCAGCGCACACAGCCTCTACCGCTGCTTCTCGACGACCACCCGACCCGCTGCGTTCATGTAGACACGGTACTGATTGCCGTCTTTGCATGAACAGGCGTAATCGTTTTCGGCATTCACCTTGACGGCGACGACTTGACCGCAGGGCATTCCCTGCAGCGCGATCACCGATGTCATGTCCTTCTTCAGTGCCGCGTCGTCGGCCGCGAACGACGGCACGGCAAAGAACGCCGCAACGAGCAAACCCTGGGAAAACACTGCAGTGCGATTGATCATGCGTACTCCGTCGTTCAGCCTTCGAGAGTGGCAAACTTCTTCGGATCCGCGAGCAAGCTCCAGATCGCTTCGCGCGAGGACACGATCGCGGCGGCGAGCTTCTGGTCAGTGTCCTGCAGCAGCGAGAGCACTTTCATCAGCAGCACGTCGTACGCGCGGCGCAGCTGCGCCATGGTGATCTTGGCCTTGCCCTGGTAGTAGTCGCGGAACTGCTGGAGCAGGTCGTCAACCTGGTTCTTGAGGGTGAGCTTGGTGAAGACACCGATGGCCTTGGTTTCCTTGAGCTGTTCCTTGAGCGCGGCCAGGTCCAGCGTCGGCGAAGCCACGGGCGAGGACGTTGTGGCCGCGGGCGGAGGCAAAGGCTTGGCTGCCGTCGTCGCGGGTGGAGCCGGCGGCTTTGTGGCAGGCGCCGGAATCTTCGTCCCAGGGGCGCCGGCCTTGTCTTCTGCCCGCAGCGCCCCAGTCGGCGCGACAGGTGCTGGCGTCACGGCAGGTACGGGCTGAGGCGTCGGCGCTGTCGACGGCTTGGTCGCGTGCGGAGACGTGGCCGGTTGCGATGCAACTGCCTCGGGCTTCGGCGCGACGGGGGGCTCTGGCGCAATCGCTGCGCACCCCGCACTGAGGAGCAGCGGGAGAAGGGCTACCTGGACCAGGCGCATCGAGGGGTGCCCTGTCAATAGTGCGACCTGGGCCGTCGTTCTCGTCATCCGCTTCGCAGGCGCGCGCGACGTCGAGTTATGAAGCCGGCGCGCGCTCCGGATTCAGCCGCAGACGAGCTAACGCCTCTTGACTCCGAACGCCAGAAGCGCGCCGCCAATCACGATGGCGCCCACGCCTGCCCAAAGAGGGATATTGACCGTTTGTTTTTCCGTTATCGATAACTCGATCGGCCCCAGTTTTCCGGAATGGGTTTCCTTCGTATAGCTGAACCCGCCATAGGCCAAGCCCAGGACACCCGCCACGATGAGGGCGATGGCCGCGATCTTGAGTGCGTTCATTTCGTCTCCTAGTGCCTCAGAAACCCCAGAATCGGGACTGCCGCGCGCGGACACGAAGCAAAAGCCGCGCCCGGTGCGCGGGCGGCCGGAGCGCGCTGGCTAGCGCTCCTACGCCCGCAAACATGTCGAGGTCATCCCACGCGCCGACCCTGAATGACTTGAATCAGGAACACGGCGATCGCGAGAACCAGAAGGACGTGAATGAATCCGCCCAGGGTATACGAACTGACCAACCCCAACACCCACAAGACGAGCAATACGACGGCAATGGTCCACAGCATTTTGAATCTCCTATTCCCATGACATGGTGGCTCGCGAGTCTGACGGCCTACGCCGCAGCAAACCTCGCCACCTTCGGTTTGCTCCTGGTCGGCGCTTGACGCCGCGCCGGCGTGGACTCAGAACTCCACGCGCGGATCAACGGTGCTTTTCATCCTTCACGAACCAGGCGTCGGTCGCCGTCTGTTCCCAGTCGGCAATCTGCTTGTCAACTTCGTCCTTGGCGATGCCGTAGCGCTCCTGGATCTTTCCAGCCAGTTGTTCGCGCCGGCCGGCGACGACGTCGAGGTCGTCATCGGTCAGCTTGCCCCACTGTGCCTTGGCCTTGCCGACGACCTGCTTCCAGTTGCCTTGAATGCGGTCCCAGTTCATATAAATCTCCATCGGTAGTACGTTAATGGCCACGGGCTTGAGGCTCCAACCTTGGCGCTTGTTACGGCGCCCGGCTGCCGTTCCCGGATAGGTGATTCAACATAGGCCGCGCACGCCGCCAGGTCTGTGCGAAAGCGCACATAATGAGAGTCCCAGTTGTCCCACATCAACGGGGGCTCCGGCTCTATCCGGCGACCGCCCGGCGCAGAAGGCAGCCATTTCCTGCATCGGATCGACGTGCAAGGACGGCCCCCGCCGTACACAATCCGACCATGGCGAAACGATTGGTTTTCCTGGTGCCGGGCTTCTTCGGCTTCAGCTCCGTGGGCGCAGTGAACTACTTCGAGGACGTCGAGCGTTCGCTCGACGCTGCGCTGCGCCGGCGCGGCGTTGAGGCCCGCATCGTGCGCTGCGCGACACAGCCGACCGCCTCGATTCCCCGGCGCGCCGATGTGCTGCGTCGTCAGGTCATCCGCAACGGCGGCCTACAGGCGAAGGAAATTCACTTCGTCGGCCACTCGACCGGCGGTCTCGATGTGCGCATGTTGTTGACACCGAACGTGAAGATTGCGGTCGGCGACTCCGAGGAGCGCGTCGCGCGCCTGACGCGGACGGTCATCTCCGTGGCCACACCGCATCACGGCACGCCGCTGGCCAACCACTTCGCCACGATGCAAGGCCAGACGCTGCTGCTGGTGTTGAGCGCGCTGGCGACTTCCGGCCAAGGGCGGGGCGCAATTCTCGCCGCGGCAAAAGCCATCGCGCTGGTTGCGCGGCTCGACGACTGGCTGGGTCGTACGGACGGCCCGCTCGATCGTATTGCCGAAAGTCTGCTGCGCAAGCTCCGTTTCGACCGACGTGATCCAACGTGGGAATACCTCGGCGAAATCGAGCGCGACCAAGGTGCCGTGCTGCAACTGACGCCGGAGGGCATCGATCTGTTCGATGCCGCGGTGGCGGATAGCCCGCGGATCGACTACGGCTGCGTCGTCGCGGGCGTGCCGAAGCCACGCGAAGCGTTCAAGCCAAAGGAACTGCTGGATCCGGAGTACGTCGTTTTGCGCGCGCTGTTCAGGCTGCTGCACGCTCTGACGGCGACCTCGCACCCGCGCTATCCGTATCCCAAGCCGACCAAGGCGCTACAGCAGCAGCTCGATCGCGGGCTAGGTTTCCAGGTGACCCCCCAGATCAGCGACGGCATCGTGCCGACGTTGAGCCAACTGCACGGACGGTTACTGCACGTTGCGCGCGCCGATCACCTCGACCTGGTCGGGCACTACACGCTGGCGGGCGGCGGTACGGCCGACTGGTTGCCATCGGGCGCCGGGTTCACGCCCGAAGCCTTCGACGCCACCTGGGACGCGGTCGCCGCGGCGATCGCGCGACGCGGCCGGGCCAATTAAGTAGCGCTGCAAAGCGGCCGACTATGGCCGGCATGAATCGACCACACGGTCGCCGCTTAGCTTGCCGTAGGTCGCCGACCCTTGTCGCGCCCGGTTTCCGATCCGAACCTCCGTTGCGCGGTAATGGCGAGGCCGCTGACCACGCTGGAGTATCGGTCCCCCCGCACGGCTTGCGCCGCGGGAAACGCGGTGCCAATTCGTGCCACCAGAATGTCGAGCCCGGTGGATCCGCCCGTGAAATACACGGCGCCAATCCGCCCCGCATCGAGCTGCGCCATGCGCACCGTTTCGCGGGCGGTGGCAACGATGCGCTCGATGTCGGCCCTGAGAGCGACCCCCAGGTCGCGATCGTCGACGGGCACCTGAAGGCCTGGCTCGACGAAGCCCAGATCAATGGTCGCGGTGCCGGACTCCGACACGGCGATCTTGGCCGTCTCCGCGCACGCCGCCAGATCGTGTCCGCGGTGATGATTCAGTACCTGCAGCAGCCGTCGATGGGCGTCGTGGTCGTTGTACATGCGGCGCATCAGCTTCAGTTCCGCGATCCGGTTCGGCGTGTAGGTCGTGTTGATCAGGTGCCAGGTCGCCAGGTCGAAGTAGATCCTCGACGGCACGGGACGGCCCTCCGGTCCACTGCCGTTGTAGCCCAGCGCGGGCATGATCTTTGAGAGGTTCACCGCCCGATCGAAATCCGTTCCCGCCAGGTGCACCCCATGGTTCGCAAGGACATCGTCACGCCGATCGACACGACCATGGGCCCGGGCCGAGGCACGGACGACCGAGAAGTCCGAAGTGCCGCCACCGATGTCCGCCACCAGTACCAGGCGCTCGCCGTCGTCCGGTCGCAGTCGTGATTCGTAGTCGAGCGCAGCAGCGATCGGCTCATACTGGAACTGGACCTCCCTCAGTCCAGCCGCACGGGCAGCCTGCAGCAGGGTGTCTTGCGCCCTGGCGTCGCGCCGCGGGTCGTCGTCCACGAAGAAGACGGGACGGCCGATGACGACGCGCTCGATCGAAGCCTGCCAATGTGCCTGAGCGAGCTGCCGCAGCTGCCGCAGGTAGGCGATCACGACGTCGATGTACCGGACCAGCAAGCCTCCGGGCAGTTCGGTCGCCTCGTCCATGAGATCGGAGCCGAGAATGCTCTTGATCGACCGCATCAGCCGGCCTTCGTGGCCGTCGACATACGCAGCGATCGCCGCGCGGCCGAACTGACGACTGGCATCCTCGGCGCTGTAGAACACCGCCGTCGGCATGCTGGATGCGCCGTTTTCGAGCGGCGCCAGCTCCACGCGCCTTTGCTCAGGTTTGCCCGGTTCGGGCATGACCCGCGCCACCGCGGAATTCGAGGTTCCGAAGTCGATGGCGCAAAACGCAGCGGTGGAGGAAACGGGCGACGGCACGCTCAGCGCCTGAGGTATGCGGTGGCGGCGGATTCTCGCTTACTCGTGCACGAGTGGCCCTGGGCGAATCGCTCAGGCAGGACGGGATCGCACGCGCCTGCTCCCGATTCCGACTTCGTCCGAAGCCTGCGTAGGCCCCGAAGCAGAACGGACACCCGAGCCGCGCGTTCGTCGTCGGTGCCCCGGGACGACCGCGCAAGCAGGACTGACGCTCAGCGCCCGAGGATGCCTCGCAGGATGTTGACCGGATCGCACCTTCTCTTCTTGCTTCTGATCCACGGGAGGAGGGGCCGCGTCCTGTGGCTGGCCCTGCGGCTGACTCTGCGGCCGGCCTTGGGGTTGTCCCTGGCGACCTGAGCCCCGCTGCATGCCACTCATGTCCATGCCGAGCATTGCATTGGCCACGCTCTTGACGCGCAGCTTGACCGCCCACTGCGGCTCCCACGCGATCTTGGGGTCGGCCGGACGCGGCGGATGCGCAAGGTTGAGTTCGGAGCCATAGGCGATCATGCGCAGCATCGCGCCGCCACCTTCACCAAAGATGCCCTTGGGCACCGTGCAGCGTGTGACGCTCGGCTCGAGCAGAACCTTTTCCTTCAGCCAGCGGTCGACCGCCGGGTTCGTCTGGTAGTCGATCAGACCCATGCCGAGCTCCGGCACCTCGCTCGAGGTCCAGAACACCATCTCCATTTCCGTGCCGCCCTTCGCGCCCATGGCGGCGATGAAGTAGGCACGTGCCGTCGGCAGCGCAGCCCACTCGAGCTGCGTTGCACCGCCGGCATCGCCTTGCCGCAGTTCGATCGCCGGCATCAGGTCCTGCTGGGCGCCGACTGCAAACTTGAATCCCTCGGGCACGCCCTGGCCGGTGAACGTGTGCTCGCCGACCAGCGACGCGTTGGCCGGCACCATGCGCGAGTCGACTTCATTCGGCCACAGCGGGCGCCCGGCGGCGCTGTGCGCTCCACGCTGGGTGGCCCGGCGCGACGTGAAGAACTTCCCGTACTCGTCAGGACGTGCGGTCGCCATGTCGAGCACGCGCGGCTGACCCGCGCGCACCGTGTCGCCGCAGCCCCAGTACAGGTACATCTTGCCCTTCGGGCGCTCGTACTCGTGCTCGACCACGGTTTCGTCGCCCGGAGGTGGCGGCGTGCCTTTCTCGACCTTCGGTGCCACGAGCTTCAGCGTGGGCGCAAGCTGGGTGCCGGCCGGCACCGCCTGCAACGCTTCCGGAAGCGTCGGATTACGGCTGGTGTACAGCGTCACGTCGACCCAGCGGCCGGCCGAACCGGTCTGAGTCATGCCAAACGTGTTCTTGCCGCCCTGGCCCGCCGCCGAACATGCTGCCCATCATCGACATCGGACTGCCTCCGCCGCCGCCCATCGATGGCATGCCCATGCCAGCGAAAGTGGCAACGTCGATCCAGGCCTGCGAGACCGGCGGCTTGACCACCTGGGTCGGGCCCTTGCCGGCCTGTGCGAACACGGTCCCGAGTGCAAGGGTCATTGCGAGGCCGAGGGCAATACGTGTCCGTGAAGGCGCCTTCATGTAATTCCTCCTCGACAAAGGACGATGCCAGCCGTTCGAAGTCCAGGTAGGAGCATGACGCCAATAGGGACTTCGGCGCAACACCCGGCGTGAACGCATCTGCGCCGCTGCCTGTCATACGCTGGGGCTTCCTTGACGCCCGTCACGAAACACACGAACCGGGTTCCTAGTCTGAAACCGTACATCCGCCTCGGGGACATCCGATGAGAGCTCCCACACTGTTTGTGAAGGACATTGCCGTGCACACGCCGGCAACCGCCTTGGCCGGTGACACCATCACCGCTTGCGCCAAACGCATGCACGCCGAGCATGTCGGCTGCCTGATCGTGGTGGAAAAGAACGACGGCAGCCAGTTTCCAATCGGCATGCTGACGGATCGTGACATCACCATCGAGGTCGTTGCCTTCGGACTCGACCCGCAGGCACTGACGGCGGGCGATGTGATGAGCGAGAAACCCGCGGTGGTCGAGGAGGATGACGACCTGCTCGACGTCCTGGCGCGCATGCGTGAACGCGGTGCGCGGCGCCTGCCGGTGACACGGCCGGATGGCGCATTGGTCGGAGTCATTGCGCTCGACAACGTGCTCGAAGCGCTGGGCGAGCAGCTCGACGGCATGATCGGCGTGCTGAAGGCGCAACAGACGCGTGAGCTGCGGACGCGGCCATAGCGAACGCCGATGAGCCCGGCGAGCGCTAGCGACAACGCCCGCATCGCCGCGGTGTTCGAGGAAATCGCCGATTTGCTCGAAGTCCAGGGCGAGAATCCCTTTCGCGTCCGTGCCTATCGCAATGCCGCGCGCATGGTCGCGCAGCAGGGTCCCGGCTTCGCCGCGCGCGCCGCACGCGGCGAGGCACTCGGAAAGTTGTTCGGCATCGGCGCCGACCTCGACACGAAGATTCACGAGATCGCCCGCAGCGGCACCTGCGCGCTGCTGCAAGAACTGCGCGGCGCGGTCCCGCGCGGCACGTCCTCGCTGCTGCACATCCCGGGCCTGGGTCCCAAGCGCGTGCATGCGCTTGGCGAGCAACTGGGCGTGCACAGCCCGACCGATCTCGCAAACGCGCTCAAGAGCGGTCGGCTGCGTGAGGTGCGCGGCTTCGGTCCGAAGACCGAGCAACGCCTGAGCGAGGCCCTCGGCACGCATCGCGGCAAGAAGCAGCGCGTGCCCTTGACCGTTGCGCAGCGCGAGGTCGAGCCCCTGCTCGCCTACCTGAAATCGAACCCGGCCGTACGCGAAGCGGTCGTGGCCGGCAGCCTGCGGCGGCAGCGAGAAAGCGTCGGCGACATCGACGTGCTTATCGTCAGCGACCGCGGCAGTGCGGTCACCCGGCACTTCGTCGCCTACCCTGCGTTCCGCGAGGTCCTCGCTCAGGGCGCGAAGCGCGCCAGCGCCGTGCTGGCGAGCGGCCTGCAGGTCGATCTGCGCGTCGTGCCGGCAGAAAGCTTTGGAGCTGCGTTGCTCTACTTTACAGGCTCCAAGGCCTATAACATCGAACTGCGCAAGCGCGCGATCGCGCGCGGACTGAAGCTCAACGAGTACGGGCTGTTCAAGGGCGCGCGCCGGATCGCAGGCAATACCGAAGCGTCGATCTATGCTGCGCTCGAGCTGCCATGGGCTTCGCCGGAGCAGCGTGAAAGCGCGGTGGGAGCGGCCACCGAGGGAGGCTGACGCCATGCGAATCACATCACCCGCATTCCACCATCAGGGCAGCATTCCGCGCCACCACACATGCGAGGGCGCAGACCTCTCGCCTGCACTGGCCATCGACGCGGTCCCTGCCGGAACACAGTGTCTCGCGCTGATTGTCGACGATCCCGATGCGCCCGATCCTTCAGCGCCGAAGATGACGTGGGTGCACTGGGTGCTGTATGACCTGCCACCGGACACGGAGTCGCTGCCCGAAGGCGTCGTCTCGTCGTCGGTGTATGCGCTCGACGGTCTAAACGACTGGAAGCAGACCGGCTATCGCGGACCCTGTCCGCCGATCGGCCGTCATCGCTACTTCTTCAAGCTGTATGCGCTTGATCGACCACTGGGCGACTTGCAGCGCCCCACGAGCGCGCAACTCCAGCGCGCGATCTCAGGGCACGTGGTGGCGGAAGCCACGCTGATGGGCACCTACGAGAAGGCACGCGGCTGAACACGTGTCCGTGCCACAGGTTGGATCCGAAGCGAGCGCCTGCGCCGGTAGAATCCGCGCCTCTCTCGCCCTCGGCCTGCCAATGCTTCCGCAACAAAAACAACGCGTTACCGCACTGATCGAACAGGCGCTGACCGGCCTCGGGGTCACCGGCGTGCCGGTCGTGCTGGAGCACCCGAAAGTTGAGTCACATGGGGACCTGGCCTGCAACGTGGCGATGCAGGTGGCGAAGTCGCTCAAGAAGAATCCACGCGAGATCGGCCAGGCGATCGCGGATGCTCTGAAGGTAAACCCGGCCGCCAACGGCCTGATCGACGCGGTGGAGGTCGCGGGTCCCGGCTTCATCAACCTGCGCTTGGCGCCGTCGGCCAAGCAGGAGGTCGTGCGCCTTGCGCTGCGCGAACGCGAGTGTTTCGGCGCGACGACGACGCACGTCGGCCACCGCGTGATGATCGAGTTTGTTTCAGCCAATCCGACCGGGCCGCTGCACCTCGGCCACGCGCGCCAGGCCGCGATCGGCGATGCGCTTGCCAATTTGCTGGCGGCGCAGGGTTGGCAGGTGTCGCGCGAGTTCTATTACAACGACGCGGGCGTGCAGATCGCCAACCTCGCGCTCTCGGTGCAGGTGCGCGCGCGCGAACTGCTCGGCGAGGTGGTGGAGTTCCCGGAAACCGGCTATCGCGGAGACTACATCGTCGACATCGCGCGCGACTTCCTGGCAAAGAAGACGGTTACCGCGCGCGACGGTGCGCCGGTGACTGCGAATGGCGATCCGAGCGATCTGGACGCCGTGCGTCATTTCGCGGTGGTGTACTTGCGCAACGAACAGGACGCGGACCTTGCTGCGCTCGGCGTGAGCTTCGATCACTACTTCCTCGAGTCCTCGCTGTATACCGACGGCAAGGTCGAGGGCACGGTGAGGGCTCTGGTCGACTCCGGCATGACCTATGAGGCGGAATCGGCGCTGTGGCTCAGGACCACGGAGTTCGACGATCTCGCCGGCCACGGTGGCCCGCCGAAGGACGACAAGGACCGAGTCATGCGCAAGTCCGACGGCACGTTCACGTATTTCGTGCCCGACGTCGCGTACCACCTGAACAAGTTCCAGCGCGGATTCGAGAAAGTCATCAACATCCAGGGCACGGACCATTACGGCACGGTGGCGCGCGTGCGCGCGGGCGTTCAGGCGGCGGCGAGGAGCCTCAAGCTCGACGTGCCGCGGGGCTACCCGGACTACCTGCTGCACAAGATGCTGCGCGTGACCAAGGGCGGCGAGGAAGTCAAAATGAGCAAGCGCGCAGGCACCTACGTGACGCTGCGCGACTTGCTCGAGTGGGTCGGCCGCGATGCCACGCGCTACTTTCTCGTGGCACGCAAGGCGGATGCCGAGTTCACGTTCGATGTCGACCTGGCGCTTTCGCAGTCGGAAGACAACCCGGTCTACTACGTGCAGTACGCGCATGCGCGCATCTGCTCGGTGCTGCAGCAGGCTGGCGAGAAGGGCTATCGCAACGCCCGACGTCGACCGCGGCGCTCAACACCGATCTCGCGCCGCTCGCGAGCGCACGCGAGCAGACATTGCTGAACCGACTGGCGCAGTACCCGGACGTGCTCGTTGAGGCCGCGGACGAGCTCGCGCCGCACCAACTGGCGTACTACCTGAAGGACCTCGCAGCCGACTTCCACGGCTACTACAACGCCGAGCGGGTGCTGATCGAAGACGATAGCGTGCGCAACGCCCGGCTGGCGTTGCTGCTCGCCACGCGCCAGGTGCTGCGCAACGGGTTGGCGATGCTTGGGGTCTCGGCCCCCGAGAAGATGTGACCGGCGCGAACCAGTCAGCGGGTCGGACCACGAGCGGCCGCGTGCTCGACCCCAAGTAAACTTCGGACATGACTCACCCAATTCCACGCCATCAGCGCGGCGGCACGGTTCTCGGATTTGTCCTGGGGCTGGTGCTGGGCCTCGGTATCGCCGTCGCGGTGGCGCTGTACATCACGAATGCACCGGTGCCCTTCGTCAACAAGGTCCGACCGGCCAGCGAGAACGTGAACCCGGCGGCGGGCGGCCAGTTGCCCGATCCGAACAAGCCCTTGCAGGCGCCGATGCCGACCCGGCCCGGTGCCGCCAGCGCTCCGCCCACGGTCGATTCCGCCACCGATCCGAAGGCCGCACCGCCGCCGCCCGAGAAGGGCGTCGCGGCCGCGCCGGTGGATGACGGTTCGCGCTATCTGCTGCAGGCCGGTGCGTTCAAGTCGCCCGACGATGCCGATGCCATGCGCGCACGGCTGGCGCTGCTGGGGCTCGACGCCAAGGTTTTCCCGCGCGAGCAGGACGGCCAGACACTGTATCGCGTGCGCCTCGGGCCGTACGGCAACATCGAGGATGTCAACCGCATGCGCAAGACGATGGCGGAAAACGGCATCGATGTGCAACTGATCAAGGTGCGTTGACTGTCAGCCGACAAGACCTTTCATCGGTACTAGTGAACCCTTGTCAGCGGCGACGGTCGCAGATTCGTTCAGTGCCCTGACATGCCGGCAGGCCGGCTGAACTCCTGGAGAACACGACATGTCGCTTTCCCGCCGCACCCTGCTGATCGCTACCGCCGCGACGGCCAGCGCTCCGTTGCTGGCGCACGCCCAGCCCGCCGCCCGCGCGCCGCAGGAATTGAAGGACTACACGGTGCTCAAGACCCCGGTCCCGGTGGAGTCGGGGGGCAAGGTCGAGGTGCTCGAATTCTTTCAGTACTCCTGCCCGCACTGCGCGTCGTTCGAGCCCTACCTGGCGGCGTGGAAGAAGAAGCTGCCCTCCGATGTCGAATACAAGCGCATTCCGATCGCCTGGGACAACAGCACGCTGCCGCACGTGCGGATCTATTACACGCTCGAGGCGCTCGGCAAGTTGCAACGGAGATGCACGAGAAGGTGTTCGCCGCGATCCAGAAGAACAGGCAGCCGATGATCAATCCGGACCAGATCGCCGACTTCATGGCCGCCAACGGCATCGACCGCAAGCAGTGGCTCGATACCTACAACTCGTTCTCGGTGGCCGCGCGCGCAAATCGTGCGGGGCAGATCTGGCGCGCGTACAAGATCGACGGCACGCCGATGACGGCGGTCGACGGCCGCTTCATGACGGCGCCGTCGATGGTCGGCACGCGCGAAGGCACGTTGGTGGTGCTCGATTTCCTGGTGCAGCGCGCCCGCAGCGAACGGACCAAGAAGTAACCGGGCCAGTGTCCGCGACGTGAACGTTTTCATCACCGGCGCCTCCAGCGGCATCGGCGCGGCGCTGGCACGCGAGTTCGCATCGCGTGGCGCCCGGCTCGGCCTTGTCGCGCGGCGCGTCGACGCGTTGCAGGACCTGGTCGCCACGCTGCCGGGCGCGCACCTGACCTACGGTGTCGACGTTACCGACACCGAGGCAATCGTCGCCGCGGGGCGCGCCTTTGATGACGCCGTCGGCGGCGCGGATATCGTCGTCGCCAACGCCGGCATCTCCGTTGGCGTGAAGACCGAGTTCTACGATGACCTCGCGCAGTTCCGGCGCGTCTTCGACACCAACGTGCTGGCGATGCCAGCGACCTTTCACCCGTTCATCGCGCCGATGAAGGCGCGCCGGCGCGGCACGCTGGTCGGCATCGCCAGCGTGGCCGGTATCCGTGGCCTGCCCGGCTCGGAGGCGTATTGCGCGTCCAAGTCCGCCGTGATCACCTACTGCGAGAGCCTGCGCGTCGAGCTGGCGAAGGACGATGTCAAGGTTGTGACGCTATCGCCGGGCTTCATCCGCACGCCGTTGACGGCGAAGAACCCGTACGGCATGCCGTTTCTCATGGACGCCAGTGAGTTCGCCAGCCAGGCGGCCGACGCGATGATCGCCGGCGTGCGCTACCGCACGATTCCGTGGCAGATGGGCTGGGTGACGGCGCTGCTGAGGGTCATGCCGCGCGCTCTGTTCGACCGGTCGATGAAGCGCCGCGCGCAAAAGCCGCGCGCCAACGACGCCTGACGACGCCTAGAAGAACGACTTGATGTTGTCGTCGTACTGAAAGGTGTTGAGGATCCAGCCCCTCGGCGTCCGATAGAAATAGAACGACCAGCGCGCCGCGTGCCGCTCGAACAGTTGCGCCTGCGTGATGCGCAGCAGACGCTGTCCGACCTGGTCTTCCCGCAGGAACTCGGCCCCGACAGTCATGCCGAATCGTTGCGTCATGACCGGAAGCTGCTGCTTGGCTTGCGTGATCGCAGCATCAAGTTCCGCGTCCGTAATCACGACATATGGTTGCATCAATCGAAGCCCGGCCTCCATGTCGCCCGCCGCAACCTTGGCCATCACCGCGCCGGTCAGCGATCTCGCGGTCGCGGCGTCAGGCAGTGTCTTCTTGCCTTCCTGGCAAACGGCAGCCGCCGGGAGCAACAGGAGTGCGACGAGGAGCAGGTTCAGTACAGGTGAATACAGTCCGACTCGATTCATCGCTACCCCCAACTCTTCAGTCCGGCTTGCCCGCGCGAGTGCGAACGAAGACACCCCTGGCGCGCGCCCACGCGGCCGTCAGTCAGCCCCGCGCAGGCGTTCGAATCCTGCTGCGAGGTCCTCGACCAGGTCGTCCGCGTTCTCCAGACCGGCCGCGATGCGGAACAGAGGACCCCTGAAAGGCAGCGGCGCCGCGGTGCGCTCCGGAAAGACCGGGATCAGCAGGCTCTCGAAGCCGCCCCATGAGTAGCCGCGGCCGAAGAGCTGCAGCCCGTCGATGAACGATACGAAGCGATCCTCGGCGACCGGCTTCAGCGCAATGCCGAACAGTCCCGAGGCACCGGCCATGTCGCGCCGCCACAGCGCATGGCCCGGATCGGTGGGCAGCGCCGGAAACAGAATGCGCTCGACCTCGGGCTGCGCCTGCAGCCACTCGATCAGGCGCCATGCGGTCGCCGTGTGCTGGCGCAGCCGCGCCGCCATCGAGTGCAATCCTCGGTGCGCGAGATAGACGTCGTCCGGGCTCGTCGTCAGGCCGTAGTGATGGAACGTTTCGCGCAGGCGGGGCCAGGCCGGCGCATTGCTGGTAACGGTGCCCATGATCACGTCCGAGTGGCCGCAGATGTACTTGGTTGCCGCGTGGATCGAGACGTCGACCCCGTGCTTCAGCGGCTGGAAGTACAGCGGCGTGGCCCAGGTGTTGTCAATCAGGCTGATAGCACCATGCTGACGCGCCACGTCGGCCAGCAGCGGCACGTCCTGCATCTCGAAGGTCAGTGAGCCGGGTGACTCGAGGAACAGCACGCGGGTGTTGGGTCGGAACAGCGCCCCGACGGCCGCGCGCCCTTGCTCCGCGACGCGCGGGTCGTAGAACGTCGTCTCGACGCCGTAGCGCACCAGCGTATCGCGGCAGAAGCGACGCGTCGGCCAGTAGACCGAATCGGGCACCAGCACGTGGTCGCCCTGCCTGGCGAATGCGAGGATCGGGATCGTGCACGCCGTGAGGCCGGACGGCAGCGCCCAGGACGCGTGACCGCCTTCGAGCGCGTTCAGCGCCTCGTAGAAGGCGTGATGCGTCGGCGTGCCGTAGATGCCGTAGGCGACGGGTGCGCTGTCCTCTCCGGCGTTGCGGCGCGCGATGCGGCCCTTCATGTCGGCCATGCTTTCGTGCAGCACGGTCGAGCCACGCACCAGCGGCGGGTTGACGAAATCGAAGCTGGCGCGCGTATCGCGGCCGGACGTGACCAGCAGGGTGTCGGCGCGTCGCTTCATGCGGTGGCTCCGGAGTCAGTGTGCCGTCTGGAAGTGGAAGATGCCGTTGCGCTCGGTCCGCGCTACCGCGCCGTCGTACCACAAGGCATGCAGGTGCGCGAGGCTTTCGCCCAGGGCAAAGGTAGTCTGGTGCAGGTCGAGTTCACGCTTGAACAGCACCGGCACGATGCTGGCCGCCGTCTGCGGCGTCGCGCAGGCCGCGAGCACTTCGTCGAGCCGCTCGCGGTGGTGCCGGTGCTGCTGCCCGATGCGCTCATGCAGCCCGGTGAACGGTTTGCCGTGCGACGGCAACACGAGCGTGTCGGCCGGCAGCAGCAGCAGCTGGTCGAGCGAACGGAGGTAGCGCGGCAGCGGATTGCCGTCGGGCTCGACGTCGAACACGCTGACATTGGTCGAGATGCGTGGCAGCACCATGTCGCCGGCGATCAGCAGGCGATCCTCGGCGCAGTACAGCGACGCATGCTCCGGCGCGTGACCAAATCCGACGATGACGCGGAACACTCGCCTGGCGTGCGCCGGCCCGATGGCCACCTCGTCGCCGTCCTGGATCCGGCGGAAGCGCAGCGGTACGTTGGGGACCAGCTTTGGGTAGTAGCCCGAGCCGCGCGCCCGTACCTTGGCGAGCGCGGCCTCGTCCGTCAGGCCGTGACGCCGGAAGTGCTGCCGCCCCGCCCTCACCGGTGGTGTCCTCGCCCCCGACAGAGAGGAAGCGACCAAAGGCGTACTCGGTCGCGGTCATCCACAGTGGCGCGGTCCAGCGCGAACGATCCGCCCCGCTGGTGAGCCAGTGCGCCAGGCCGAAGTGGTCCGGATGAAAGTGCGTGCACAGCTGGCGCAGCAGCGGGCGGCCTTCGAACAGGCCATCGAACACACGCACCCACGCTGCCCGGGTCTCGTCCGAGGCAATGCCGCTGTCGACGATCGTGTAGCCGGACCGCCCGTCGATCTCGTCGTCGAGCACCCACAGGTTGATGTGATCGAGTGCGAACGGCAACGGCATGCGCACCCAGTGCAGTCCGGGCCGCAGCGTGATCCAGGCGCCGGGTCGCCGGCGTCTCGGCCCACGGATAGTGCAGCTCGTGTTCGTTGGGGTTCATACGCCGGCGCACTCACTTGACGTTGACGTCAACTGCGGCGATTCTACGCGGCGACCTCCGATGACCCGCCACCGCATGCCAAGCCCTCGCGCCCGTGCCGCGTGCATCGCGCCCGACGACGATCACGCGTCACGCTCGTACTCGATCACCGAACTCGCGCGCGAGTTCGACATCACGCCGCGTGCGATCCGCTTCTACGAGGACCAGGGCATCCTCGCGCCGGCGCGCAGCGGCGCCTCCGGGCTGACGCGCGTGTACTCCTCACGCGACCGCACGCGGCTGAAGCTGACGCTGCGCGGCAAGCGTCTCGGATTGTCGCTCTCGCAGGTACGCGAGTTGATCGATATGTACGAGTCGCCCAAGGACGCCGCTGCGCAGGCGCGCCGCTTCCTCGCGGTGCTGGCGCAGCACCGCGCGGCACTCGAACAGCAGCGCGAAGACATTCAGGTGACCCTCGCGGAAATCGCGCAGCACGAGGCCGAGTGCACGCGACTTCTCGAGCGCGGCCGACGCTAGGCGAAACCACTTCGACGCGAGAGGGCAAAACCACCACAATGCCAGGGTCACCTTTCTTGAGCATCAATCGCTCCCGCTTTGATCCGGATAAGACTGGGTCGAGCCCGGGCCGGGACAATGTGGCCGTTATGACGGCTTATCCACTGAACCTCGACTCTCGCGTTGCACGGGCCCGAGCGGTCGCCGCAGGAGCTGTCGGAAGCCCGCGGCGTTCTCTCCGGCGCCGTGCTTGGCGGCCTGGTCTGGGCGGTGGTGCTGTACGTCTTGCACGTCGTCTAGTTCAAGCTTTTCCCGCCTCACCCGCCAGTTCCAGCACCGCAGCGCCGTAGCGCGCGAGCTTGGCGGCACCGACGCCGGAGACCTCTCCCAGCGCGGCGAGCGAATCCGGCCGCTGCTGGGCGATCGCGCGCAGCGTGCCGTCGTGGAACACGACATAGGCCGGCACACCATGCTCCTTCGCCACGCCGGCACGCCATTCGCGCAGACGTGCGAACAGTCGTTCCGCCGGCGCATCGAGCCCCTCCGCCGCCACTGCGCGTCTGCCCTTGGCGCGGCGGCGCGGCTCGGCCACCTGCGTCCTGAGCTCGATGCGTCGCTCGCCGCGCAGCACGGCGCGGCTGGCTTCGGTCAGCTGCAGGACGTTGTAACGGTCATAATCGACCTCCACCAGATGCTGCGCCACCAGTTGGCGCAGCAGCAGACGCCACTCGGCTTCGGAGCGATCGCCGCCGATGCCGAAGGTCGACAGGCGCTCATGACCGAAGCGCGTCACCTTGTCGGTCACCTTGCCACGCAGAACGTCGATGACATGGGTCGCGGCAAATCCGAAGCCGCCCACTTGCTGGCAGCGGTAAATGGTGGAGAGGAGTTTGCGCGCGTCTTCCGTAGCGTCGCGCAGCTCTGGCGGCGCAAGACAGTTGTCGCAGTTACCGCACGGCGCGCTGGTTTCGCCGAAGTACCCGAGCAGGCGCACGCGTCGGCAATCGGCCGCCTCGGCCAAGGCCAGCATGGCATCGAGCTTGGAACTCGACAGGCGCTTGTAGCTGTCCTCGGCGTCTGACTGCTCGATCAGCCGGCGCTGCTGCACCACGTCGGCGAGGCCGTACGCCATCCAGGCATCGGCCGGCAGGCCATCGCGTCCGGCTCGCCCCGTCTCCTGGAAGTAGCCCTCGACGCTCTTCGGCATGTCCAGGTGCGCGACGAAGCGAACATCCGGTTTGTCGATGCCCATGCCGAACGCGATCGTGGCGACGATCACGCACGCTTCGTCGCGCTGGAAGCACGCCTGGTTCGCGGCGCGCGCCGCCGCATCCATGCCGGCGTGGTACGGCAGGGCGTCGATGCCGTGTCCGGCCAGGAACTGCGCTACCTCGTCGACCGTGTTGCGTGCGAGGCAGTAGACGATCCCGGCTTCGTCTGGATGCTCATCGCGGATGAAGCGCAGCAACTGCTCGCGCGGCTCGCGCTTCTCGACGATGCGGTAGCGAATGTTCGGCCGGTCGAAGCTGGCGACGAAGACGCGCGGCGCGACTAGCAGCCGTTCAACGATCTCCTGGCGCGTCGGCGCGTCGGCCGTCGCCGTTAGCGCGATGCGGGGAACCGCGGCAAAGCGCTCGCGCAGCACCGCCAGCGCACCGTATTCGGGACGGAAGTCGTGCCCCCATTGCGACACGCAGTGCGCCTCGTCGATCGCGAAGAGCGCAATGCCGGCGCCAGACTGCATGTCGTCGAGCAGCCGCAGGCAGCGGTCGGTCAGCAGACGCTCGGGCGCAACGTAGACGAGGTCGATCTCTCCCGTGCGCATGCGGCGCTCGATCGCGGCGGCCTCCGCCGACGCCAGCGTCGAATTGAGCGCCGCTGCGCGCACGCCGAGTTCGTCGAGCGCGGCAACCTGGTCCTGCATCAGCGCGATCAACGGGGAGACGACGATGCCGACGCCCGGGCGCACCAGCGCCGGAATCTGGTACGTGAGCGACTTGCCGCCGCCGGTGGGCATCAACACCAGCGCGTCACCGCCGGCGACGACATGCTCGATCACCTCCCGCTGCAAGCCGCGAAAGCTGTCGTAGCCAAAGACTTCCTTGAGGATGCTACTGGTTCGATCCACCGGCGAAGCGTAACGAAACGCGGCGGCGGTACGATGCGCCGTCTTTTCCGCCCCGACTGCCTGGAGTCACCATGAGCGCAGACGCCCCGACGACCGTCCCCTCTGCCCGCGAGTTCACGATGCTCGGCATCACCTACGGTCTTTACGCCCTGGGGCTGGTGATGTTCTGGCCCGCTGCCATCGGACTCGTCGTGGCCTACGTCAAGCGCAGCGATGTGACCGAGAACTTCCTGGGGTCGCATTACACCTGGCTGATCCGCACCTTCTGGGGCTGGGCCATCGGCTTCTTCCTCGGCCTGGGCACGCTCCTGAGTCTGGTCTTGCCCTCCGTCATGACGATCGAACGCGCGGCGGCGACGGCGGGCACGGTCAGACTGCCGTGGGAGATGCTGGGCGGCGCGGTCGGCGGCGGCCTGGTCATCGCTGCGGTGTGGTGCTGGGTCGTCTACCGCTTGATACGCGGAACGCTGCGGTTGGCGGACGCACGCACGGTGCCCTGACGGACGCGAGGCCAAGTTGACGTTAACGTCAACTTGGCCGTAGATTGTCCGGCCCGCGGCGTTCTGCCGTGCCCAATCGCCGCTCTCCCCTCACTGGCCAGCTCCCATGTCATTCATCGCTGCCAACCCGGACTTCGCCGCGCGCGTGCGCGACTCCTTTGCACGCCAGGCCGCGATGCAGCTGATCGGCGCACGGCTGACGGACGTCGAGCCGGGGCGCTGCGTCATCGAACTTCCGGTCCGCGACGACCTGACCCAGCAGCACGGCTTCGTGCACGGCGGCGTCGTCGGCATGATCGCCGACAGTGCCGGAGGCTACGCCGCCTTCACGCTGATGCCGGCGGACGCCAGCGTCCTGACCGTCGAGTACAAGATCAACATGCTGGCCCCGGCCGCGGGCGACCTGCTGATCGCGACCGGCGAGGTGCTCAAACCGGGGCGAAGTGTGTCCATCGTGCGGGCCGACGTCTTCGCCGTGCAGGGCGACCGACGCACGCGCGTGGCAGCGATGCAGCAGACGCTGATGGTGATGCACGGCGTCGCGGACGAAAAGATCTGAGGAGTCGCGATGGAACTTCCCGGCCTGAAGTTCGAACTCGGCGAGGACATCGACGCGCTGCGCGAAGCGGTGCGCGACTTCGCGCAAGCCGAGATCGCCCCGCGGGCGGCCGAGATCGACCGGACCGACCAGTTCCCGATGGACCTGTGGCGCAAGCTCGGCGACCTTGGTGTGCTCGGCATCACGGTCCCCGAGGAATATGGCGGCGCCGACATGGGCTATCTCGCCCATATCGTCGCGATGGAGGAGATCTCGCGCGCGAGCGCCTCGATCGGGTTGTCCTACGGTGCGCATTCCAACCTGTGCGTCAACCAGATCAAGCGCAATGGCAACGCCGCGCAGAAGAGAACGTACCTGCCGAAGCTCGTCAGCGGCGAGCATGTCGGCGCGCTGGCGATGAGCGAGCCCAACGCCGGTTCGGACGTCGTCAGCATGCGGTTGCGCGCCGATCTCAAGGGCGACCGCTACGTGCTCAATGGCACCAAGATGTGGATCACCAACGGGCCGGACTGCGACACGGTGGTCGTCTACGCCAAGACCGACCCGCAGATGGGTGCACGCGGCATGACCACCTTCATCGTCGAGAAGGGCACGAAGGGATTCTCGGTTGCGCAGAAGCTCGACAAACTGGGGATGCGCGGTTCGCACACCGGCGAACTCGTTTTCGAGAATGTGGAAGTGCCAGCCGAGAACGTGCTGGGCGAAGAAGGCGGCGGCGCCAAGGTGCTGATGAGCGGGCTCGACTTCGAGCGCGCAGTACTGTCGGGCGGGCCGCTCGGCATCATGGCCGCGTGCATGGATGCCGTCGTGCCCTATGTGCACGATCGCCGGCAGTTCGGCCAGTCGATCGGCGAGTTCCAGCTGATGCAGGGCAAGCTCGCCGACATGTACACGACGATGATGGCCTGCCGCGCCTACGTCTACGAGGTCGGCCGCGCCTGCGACCGCGCCACGCCGGACACTGTGCGTCGCATCCGCAAGGACGCTGCCGGCGCCATCCTGTTCGCCTCCGAGCGCGCTACGTGGATGGCCGGCGAGGCGATCCAGGCGCTGGGCGGCAACGGTTACATCAACGACTACCCCACCGGCCGCCTGTGGCGCGACGCCAAGCTCTACGAAATCGGGGCCGGAACGTCCGAGATCCGAAGAATGCTCATCGGGCGGGAACTTTTCGCGGAAACGATGTAGCGTGGCATGACGCACGCCGAGCACCCTTGGGCCGAGATGCAGGCGATGCTGCGTGCCCGCACGCGCGAACCCGGCGTCGAATCGGTGGCAACGCTCGCGAGCATGAGCGGACTCGAGTTTCTGCAGGGGATCCTGCGCGGCACCGTTCCCGACCCGCCGATCGCGCGGACGCTCGACTTCTACCTGATCGAGGCTGAAGCCGGCCGTGCCGTGTTCCAGGGACGCCCATCCCGTGCCCATTACAACCCGATCGCCACCGTGCACGGCGGCTACCACGCCACGCTGCTCGACTCGGCGATGGCGTGTGCCGTACAGACCCTGTGCGAGGCCGGCCGCGCCTACACGACACTCGAGTTCAAGATCCACTGTGTGCGGGCGCTGACCGAGGTGACCGGCCCGGTGCGCGCCGAGGGCAAGGTTGTCGCCAGCGGACGCCGCATGGCGACCGCCGAAGGGCGCCTGGTCGACAGCGAAAACCGGCTCTATTCGCACGGCACCACGACCTGCATGCTGTTCGACCTGCAGTCGTGACCGACCTCCTCGCGCTTGACAACTCGGTCGAACGCTCGCCCGAAGTGCAGGACTACTGGCGCAACTTCTGCGTCGCGACGGGGCTCGACCCGGCCACGCCCTACCAGGCCTGGTACTTCGGCGACTCGACTGAACTGGCGCACGAACTGGTCGAACTGGTGCTTCACGGACCCAAGCGCGCGACAGCGGGTCTGTCGGAGTTCAACGACCAGATGCCGCAGGTCAAGCCGGTCGCCGGCGGCTATTCGGTGCTGACTGAGCGCGACGGCACGCCGCGTGCCGTGATCCGCACGACGGTGCTGGAGCGTCGCGCGTTTGCCGAGGTCGACGCCGCGTTTGCCTGGGACGAAGGCGAAGGCGACCGTACGCTGGCCGATTGGAAGGACGGCCATCGCCGCTTCTTCACGCGCGAACTGGCGCTGCTCGGCCGCACCTTCGACGAAGGCATGGCGGTAGATCTGGAGCGCTTCGAGCTGCTCTACCCCTTCGATGTCGCGCTCAATCCCGTCGACTGCGGACCACGGCTGCTGCCGTGCCTGCTGCCGGGCGCACTCGCCGCCAGTGCGGCGCTGCAGACGCAGTACTACGCGCGCGACCACGGCTTCGGCGTGATCTTCGAAGCGGGCCGCCTGGCAGACATTGCCGATTTCGTCGCGCGCTTCGATGCGGATCGCGACGGCGTCTGGGTAGCGGCCGATTGTGGCCAGGTCCTCGGCACCATCGTCATCGATGGCGGCGCGAATGACGACCCGGACACTGCACAACTGCGCTGGTTCATCGTCGCCGACGCCGTGCGCGGCCAGGGCATGGGGCGCCGCATGATGCAAGCCGCAATGGCTTACTCGGGCGGGCGCTATGCGCGCGTCCATCTCGGCACCTTTGCGGGGCTGGACGCCGCCCGGCACCTCTACGAGGAATTCGGCTTCACGAAGACCCTGGAGCGGCGCTCGATCCAGTGGGGGCCCGAGGTGCTGGAGCAGCACTGGGAGTGGGCATCATGACCCTCCTTGGCCTGCGGGCCGAGCAGCTGGCGCTGTTCGCCTTCGCGGTGCTGCTGCTGGCGCTGACGCCGGGACCCGTGTGGATCTACCTGATCTCGCGGACTCTGACGCAGGGGCGGCGCGCCGGATATTTCTCGCTGATCGGCGTGATGGCCGGCGTGCTGGTGCACCTCCTCGCCGCTGCGCTGGGCCTTTCGGCCCTGCTGCTGGCCGTGCCGGCGGCGTTCGATGCGATCAAGCTGGCCGGTGCGGCCTACCTGCTGTGGCTGGCGTGGAGCACGCTGCGCGGCAGCGGCTTCAGCTTCACGCCGCAGCCGCTCGACCCGGTGCCGGACCGCGTGCTGTTTCGGCAGTCCTTGACGGCGTCGGTCGTCAACCCCAAGGTGGCCGTGTTCTACTTGTCGCTGTTTCCGCAATTCGTCGACCCCAACGGCGGGAGCGTGCTGCTGCAAAGCCTGGTGCTTGGTGTCGTGCACATCTCGGTGTCCACCCTGGTCGATGGCACGCTGGTGACGGTCGCCGCTGCCCTGTCGGCCTGGCTCGCCGCGCGGCCTGGCTGGCTGCGGATGCAGCGCTGGATACTCGGAGCGGCGTTCGGTGTCCTCGCGATCTGGCTCGCGCTGACGCCCCGACAACATTAGTCACAATACCGGTCATGTCCGCCGTTGCGCCCGATGTCGTGTTCGATCGCTCGATGCCGTCACCGGCGCGCATCGCGAACGCCATCCTCGAGGGCTTCAACCGCCACTACCGCCTGTTCCGCTATGTGGCGCAGCAGGCTAAATCGTTGTTTGAAAACGGCGACTGGCAGCGCATGCGCTCGCGCGCGCGCGAGCGGATCGATTTCTACGACCAGCGCGTCTTGGAAGCGGTGGCCCGCATCGAGCGCGAGTTTGACCTCGCTTCGCTCGAGGACGGCGAGCGCGATGCGTTGTGGCAGGCGGTCAAGCAGCAATATGTCGCCCTGCTGGCCGACCACCGCCAGCCCGAGTGCGCGGAGACCTTCTTCAACTCGGTGTGCACCAAGCTGCTGCACCGTGACTACTTCCGCAACCAGTTCATTTTCGTGCGGCCAGGCGTCGCGACGGATTACATGGACTCGGATCCGCCGTCCTACCGCAGCTACTACCCGGGGGAGGGCCTGCGCAAGACGCTGCGCCAGATCATCATCGACATCGGACTGGCGTGCCGCTGGGAAGACGTCGAACGCGACTTGCGGCGGGTCGTGCGTGCCGTGTGCGATGCGCATCGCAGTGGCGAAGCGTTTCGTCGGCCATGGAATGTGGAGTCGGATTGCCAGATCCAGATCCTGTCGTCACTCTTCTTCCGCAACAAGGGCGCCTACATCGTCGGCCGGGTCCTCAACGGCACACGGATCACGCCGATCGCGGTGCCAATCCTTGGCAACTCGCGCGGTCACCTCTACCTCGACACCGTCATCTTCACCAGCGACCAGCTCGCGATACTGTTCTCGTTCACGCGCGCGTACTTCCTGGTCGACATGGAGGCGCCGTCGGCCTACGTGGACTTCCTGCGGTCCATCCTGCCGCACAAGCCGCCGTCGGAGCTCTACACGATGGTCGGACTCGCCAAGCAGGGCAAGACGCTGTTCTATCGCGACTTCCTGCACCACCTGAAGCACTCGACGGACTCCTTCGTCATCGCGCCCGGCATCAAGGGGCTCGTGATGTCGGTGTTCACGCTGCCGTCGTATCCATACGTGTTCAAGGTGATCAAGGACGTGATTCCGCACCCGAAGGAAACCGATCGGCAGCAGATCATGGGCAAGTACCAGCTGGTGAAGCTGCATGACCGCGTCGGCCGCATGGCGGACACCTGGGAGTATTCGCAGGTGACCCTGCCGCGGTCACGCTGTTCAGCCGAACTGATCGAGGAGTTGCGCAGCTACTGCCCGAGCCAGCTCGAGTTCGGCGAGGGAACGCTGACAATCCGTCACGTCTATATCGAGCGGCGCATGACGCCGCTCAACCTGTACCTCGCCAAGGCGACCGACGCCGACCTCGATCATGCGATCCTCGAGTACGGCAATGCCATCAAGGAACTCGCCGCTGCCAACATCTTCCCTGGCGACATGCTGTACAAGAATTTCGGGGTCACGCGGCTGAACCGGGTCGTGTTCTATGACTACGACGAGATCGAGTACATGACCGACACGAACTTCCGCCCCATACCGCAGGCGGTGCACGACGAAGACGAGATGAGCAGCGAGGTCTGGTACAGCGTTGGCAAGCACGATGTCTTCCCCGAGCAGTTCCGTCCCTTCCTGCTCGGAGATCCTCGTATCAAGGCGGCCATGCTGCGGCATCACGCGGACCTCTTCACGTATGAGTTCTGGCAGGGCCGCAAGGAGCGGATACAGCACGGCATCCTGGAGGATGTGTTTCCGTATCCGCAGGTGATCCGGTTCGGCCTGCGCTTTGCCGCTCGCCCGGCCACTGTTGACGCAGCCGCGCCCCCGCTGCTGGCAGAGGCACGGCCATGAGCCCGCGTCACCTGCGGAGGAGTAAAGCCGGGATGATCTCGCGTCGCCTCCTGGCCCAGGTGCTGATCGGACTGCTGCCCATGACGGCGGGCGCGCGCGCGGCCGAGACGATCGCCGTTGCCTCCACTCGACCCGGCGTGACGCTGCCGCTGCTGGTCGAGACCCCAGCAGAACCGCGCGCGATTGTGCTGCTGTTCGCGGGGGGCAACGGCGGCGTGCGGTTCGCGCGCAACGAACCGACGACCTACAGCGGAAATTTCCTGGTCCGCGCACGCAGTGAATTTGGCGCCAACGGCATCGCCACGGCTGTCGTGGGCGCGAGCTCGGACCTCGCAGCACCGGACTGGCTGACAGACACGTTCCGGACGTCGGCCGAGCATGCGCACGACGTCGGCGCGGCCGTCGAAGTGCTGCGCACGCGGTTCCAGCGTCCCGTCTGGCTGGTCGGCACCAGCCGTGGCACCCTGTCGGCGGCCGCCGTCGGACTGCAACTCGGTCGCCGCATCGACGGCGTGGTGCTGACCGCAGGAATGACCAGCATCAGGCGCCTGGCGATCGACCGGTTCGAGGTTCCGGTCCTGATCGTCCACCACCAACGCGATACGTGCCGGGTGACGGACTACCGCGACCTGCGCCAGGTAACCAGCAAGCTCAAGGCGCCGCGCAGCGAGGTGCTGACCTTCAGCGGCGGCCGTAGCGAAGGACCGGCCTGCGAGGCCATGGCTTTCCATGGTTTCAATGGCATCGAGGCCGAGGTGATCCAGGCGATAGCGCTCTGGATCGCCCCGAATTGAAGCTTTCCAAGGAGAACTGAACATGAGCGAATCCATCGTCATCGTTTCCGCGGCCCGTACGCCGATCGGCGGCATGCTGGGTGACTTCTCGTCACTGCAGGCCTGGCAGCTCGGGGCGACGGCTATCAAGGCGGCGGTCGAGCGCGCCGGAGTGGCCGGCGACGCCATTGACGAAGTGTTGATGGGCTGCTGCCTGATGGCTGGGCAGGGGCAGGCGCCGGCACGGCAGGCTGTGCTCGCGGCCGGGCTGCCGCAATCGGCTGGCGCCGTGACGCTCTCGAAGATGTGTGGCTCCGGCATGCGAGCGATGATGTTTGCGCACGACATGCTCGTCGCCGGCAGCGCCAACATCGTCGTCGCCGGTGGCATGGAGAACATGACCAACGCGCCGCACCTCTTGGTCGGATCGCGCAAGGGCTATCGCTATGGCGCCTTCACGACGTTCGACCACATGGCGCTCGACGGTCTGGAGGACGCCTACGACCGTGGCAAGGCGATGGGCGTGTTCGCCGAGCAGTGCGTCACGAAGTACTCGTTCACGCGCGAGGAGCAGGACAAGTTCGCCATTGCATCGACCGAGCGTTCGCTGAAGGCCAACACCGATGGCAGCTTTGCGTGGGAGATTGCGCCGGTGACGATCGCTAGCAAAGGCGGCGAGGTCAAGATCGACAAGGACGAGCAACCGTTCAAGGCCAAGCTCGACAAGATTCCGGGACTGAAGCCCGCGTTCAAGAAGGACGGCACGATCACGGCCGCCAATGCCTCCTCGATTTCCGATGGCGCGGCCGCGCTCGTGCTGATGCGCGAATCCACCGCGACCAAGCTCGGCAAGAAGCCGATCGCGCGCATCATGGCCCACGCGGTGCATGCCCAGGCGCCTGAATGGTTCACTACCGCGCCGATCGGCGCGATCAACAAGGTGCTGGCCAGGACCGGCTGGAAGCCGGGCGACGTCGACCTGTGGGAAGTGAACGAGGCATTCGCGGCGGTGACGATGGCCGCGATGCGCGAGCTTAATCTGCCGCATGACAAGGTCAACATCCACGGCGGCGCCTGCGCGCTCGGCCACCCGATCGGCGCCTCCGGCGCGCGCATCGTCGTCACGCTGCTCGGCGCGCTGCGCAAGACCGGCGGCAGGCGGGGCGTGGCCGCGCTGTGTATCGGCGGCGGCGAGGCAACCGCGCTCGCGCTTGAGGTCCTGTGAATCTCCAAGGCGGACAGTTGGCTTTGGCGTTCGGACCGCGTTAGATCACAGCGCGTCACGACAGTGTTCGGTACCCAAGACCGGCCGTCCTTCGTCGTGACCGCGCTTGTACTCAACGCGGCGCCGGGCGTGGACCGGACGCGGCGTCTCCGCGTCCGCCCCGCGGCGCAAGGCGCACTGAATCTGCTCACGGCAGCACTCTTCGCCGCACTCGCAGCGCGGCTCGCCGTGGCGCAACGCTGAGCGAGGACATGAGCACGGTCCTCGTCATCGGCGCATCTCGCGGCATCGGCCTCGAGTTCGCACGCCAGTACGCGGCGGACGGCGCGCGCGTCATCGGCACCGTACGCCGCACCGAGGACGCCGCCAAATTGCGCGAACTGGGCGCCCGACCCGTGCTGCTCGACGTCGTCGACGAAGCGACTGGTGGCCGAGTTCGGCGTGCAGCTGCACGGCGAAAAGCTCGACGTTGTCATCTACAACGCCGGCGTCTACGGGCCGCGCACCAGCGCGATCGCCGCGCCCGGCGGACTGGACTTCGACGCCGTCATGCACACCAATGTGCGAGCACCGATGCAGCTGATCCCGCAGCTGGTGCCCGGCCTGAGCGCGGCGGCCGGCAAGCTCGCCGTCATTTCCAGCCGCATGGGCTCGATCTCGCTGATGAGCAGTACCTCCGGGATGGCTGTACCGTACGAGCAAGGCTGCGGCCAATGCGGCGTTGCGCGCGGCGGCGCTCGAGCTCGGAACTCAGGGCATCGTCTGCATCGCGTTCCATCCGGGCTGGGTGCGCACGGACATGGGAGGCGCCGGCGCCGACATCGATGCCGCCACCAGCGTAGCGGGAATGCGGCGCGTGCTGGCGGTCGCCAACGCCTCGCAACACGGGAAGTTCCTCAACTTCAACGGCGAGCAGCTCGCCTGGTAGAACCAACCTCACAATGAACGATCGACGCCTGATCTCCTCGGGTTCGACCTTCGAAGCGGTCGCCGGCTACAGCCGCGCGGTGGTCGAGGGCGACTACGTGCACGTGGCCGGAACGACCGGCTTCGATTACGCTGCGATGACGATCGATTCCGATCTCGTCGTTCAGACCCACCAATGCTTCCGCAACATCGCCGCCGCGCTCGAGCAGGCCGGCTGCTCGCTCGACGACGTGGTGCGCGTGCGCTACTACCTGACCGAAGCGGCTGCGTTCGAGCGCGTCGCCCCGGTTTGCGGCCAGTATTTCAAAGTGGCGCGGCCGGCCGCCACGGCGATCGTCTGCGGCCTCGTCGATGCCCGCATGAAGATCGAGATCGAAGTCACCGCCCGGCGCCGCGCATGGACCTAGGTCCGAACCCTTGGGCGCGACCGTCGCCAACTTCCAAGGGTGCCTGAGTGCCGCTGCAGGTCTTCATCGCGTTCGTGTTCGGCATCTGCTGCTGGCTTGCGCTCGCCATCATCGAGCCGCTGATGCGCAGCTTCGCGACCGAGGCCGGCATGTCGTCGTGGCTATTCGTCGCCGCGCCGGGTCTGCTGGCGATGCTGTTTGCGGTACTGTCCTATCGTCGATGCCGCAGAATCGCGTCACCGACATGATGAAGTCCATGTCGCGCGCTCTGCTGGTCGGGCTTGCGACCTGGATCGCCGTCGCCGATGTTCATCGCTTGGCTCTGGTGCCCGCGCACAACGCGCTGCGCTGCTTTTCGAACTCGCTGATCGCGACCGGCATCGTCGGCGGCGGTCCGTTGCTGATCGGCGCCATGGTCGCCGGCGTCATCGTGGGGCTGGTGCTGCGCCGACGGCCCGTCGTGGATCTCCTTCGCTGGCCAGCCCCGGTACTGGGTGATCCGACACCGACTCTCGACTCGACCACCGATGCTCGCTGAAGAGCACCTGCAGTTGCGCGACGCGCTGCGCGACTTCGCGTCGCAGCGACTCGCTCCGTTCGCCGCGGAGTGGGATCGCCACGCGACCTTTCCACGGCAGGCGTTGAAGGAACTGGCGGCGCTCGGCACGTTCGGCATTGCCGTGCCCGAGGAGTACGGCGGCGCCGGCATGGACTACACGGCGCTGGCAGTGGCACTCGAGGAGATCGCCGCGGGCGACGGCGCGACGTCGACCATCATCAGCGTCAACAACTGCCCGGTCTGCTCGATCCTGATGTCGTGGGCGAACGAGGACCAGAAGCAGCGCTATCTGGTGCCTCTGGCGCGCGGCGACATGCTCGGCGCGTTCTGCCTCACCGAGCCGCATGTCGGGTCGGAAGCCTCGGGACTGCGCACGCAGCGCACATCGCGACGGCGACCACTGGGTGCTCAATGGCGTGAAGCAGTTCATCACCAGCGGCAAGAATGCCGATGTCGCCATCGTGCTCGCGGTCACCGACAAGGCAGCCGGCAAGCGCGGCATCAGTGCCTTCATCGTCGAGACGACAATCGCCGGGTTACGTCGTCGCTCGCGTCGAGGAAAAGCTCGGCCAGCACGCGTCCGACACCGCGCAGATCGTGTTCGAGAACTGTCGCGTGCCCGCGGCCAACCTGATCGGCGACGAGGGCGCGGGCTACAAGATCGCGCTGTCCGGCCTCGAGGGCGGCCGCATCGGCATCGCCGCCCAGTCGCTCGGCATGGCGCGCGCAGCCTACGAGGCCGCGCTGAAGTACGCGCGTGAGCGCGTCGCGTTCGGGCAGCCGATCTTCGAGCATCAGGCGGTGCAGTTCCGGCTGGCCGACATGGCCACGCAGATCGAAGCCGCCCGCCAGCTGATCCATCACGCGGCGGCGCTGAAGGATGCCGGGCAGCCGTGCCTCAAGCAGGCGGCGATGGCGAAGCTCTTCGCCTCGGAAATGGCGGAGCGCGTCTGTTCGGACGCGATTCAGATCCACGGTGGCTACGGCTACGTCAGCGATTTCCCGGTCGAACGCATCTACCGCGACGTGCGCGTCTGCCAGATCTACGAAGGCACGAGCGACATCCAGCGCATCCTGATCGCGCGGAATTTGTAGCGAGCTCGGTGCACGCGTCCGCTGCGCGGACGGACGTGCGCAGCGCGCGCTTTGGATAGGCGGGCCGGGCTTGGGGCGGCCCGGCGCCCGGCCCGATTCAAATGACAACGGGAGGCGCAATGCGCGTGATACTGGCGGGAGCAACGGGATGGGCGGGCTCGGCAATCGCGCGCGGGATCGCCAGGATCGAGTGACCTGCAACTGGTCGCGGCGATTGCGCGCAAGGCAGCGGGCCAGACGCTCGGCTCGGCGCTGGGCGAACCGGCCCTTGCGGCTCGGTGCATGCCACCGCGGCCGCAGCGCTCGCGACCCCGTGCGACGTGTTCGTCGAGTTCACCAAGCCAGTAGGCGCCAAGGCGAACATTCTGGCAGCCCTCGAAGCGGGCGCCCATGTGGTGGTTGGCACGTCCGGACTGAGCGACGAGGACTATGTCGAGATCGATGGCGTCGCGCGCGCCCGCGGGCGCGGCGTGCTCGCCTGCGGCAACTTCGCGCTCACGGTCGTGCTGCTGCAGCGGTTTGCGGAGATCGCCGCGCGTTACCTCGATCACTTCGAAATCATCGACTACGCGCACGAGGACAAGCCGGACGCACCGTCCGGCACGGCGCGCGAACTCGCTTTCCGGCTCGGCCAGGTCAAGGCGCCTCATTCCGGCGTGCCGCTCGATCAGGTGCGCGGGCCGCGTGAAGCGCGCGGTGCGACGCTTAATGGCGTGCAGGTCCACTCGGTGCGTCTGCCCGGCTACGTGATCGGTGTCGAAGCCGTGTTCGGCGCGCCCGGCCAGCGCCTGCACCTTGCGCATCACGCGGGATCGAGCGCGGAGCCGTACGTCGACGGTGCCTTGTTGGCGATCCGCAAGGTCGGCGACCCTGCCAGGTGTGCATCGCGGACTCGATGCGGTGATGCCGTGGTGAGCGCTGGATGGGCGGCCGCCGATTCGACCCAGCGCTTTTCCGACCGCGTCGAGGCCTACCTCGCCGGCCGTCCGCGCTATCCGTCGGAGCTGGTCGCGCATCTCGGAGCGCGCGGGCGCCCTGCCGCCCGACGGCATTGTCGCCGACATCGGCGTCGGCACCGGGCTGTCGGCCGAACCGTTCCTCGCCGCGGGGCATCGCGTCATCGGTGTCGAACCCAACGCGCCGATGCGTGCCGCGGGCGTCGAGTACCTCGCTCGGTTCTCCAATTACGAGGCGCGCGACGGCACCGCCGAAGCGACCGGGCTGGCGCCAGGCTCGGTCGACCTGGTGATCGCCGGGCCAGGCCTTTCATTGGTTCGAGCCAAGCCGATTCCGAGCCGAGTCGTTGCGCATCTTGCGGCCCGGCGGTTGGGCCGCGCTGATCTGGAATGACCGGGATCTCACCGGCACGCCCTTCCTCGCGGGCTACGAAGCCCTGCTGCTCGAATACGGCAACGACTATCAAGCCATTCGCTACAAGCACCAGGGCACCGAGGCGATACCGGTGTACTTCGGCGGCCGTGCGCCCACAGCCAAGGAATTCCCCCACCGGCGGAACCTGGACTGGCCGATGCTGGCCGCGTTGGCCGGTTCAGCCTCATACCTGCCGGCGCCGGGACAGCCCCGTCACGCAGCGCTGCTGGCCGCACTGCGTGCGCTGTTCGACGCGAATGCGGCGGCCGGCACCATTGAGATGCGCTACACCTGTCGCGTGCACGCAGCCCCGCTCGCCTGAAGCCAGGCGCGGCAGCACGTAACATCCGCCTTTCCCGGTGAGGAGACGCCATGGCCTCTGCGATCGAGTTCTACTTCGACTTCTCGTCGCCCTACTCATACATCGCGTCCGAGCAGATCGAGGCGCTGGCGGCCCGCACCGCCCGCGCCCTGCAGTGGCGCCCGATCCTGCTGGGGGCCGTCTTCAAGTCCTCGGGCGGTGCGCCGCTGACCGAGGTGTACCGGCCCAAGGCGCGCTATTCGGTGCGCGATTTCGCGCGCTCGGCCGCCTTCGTTGGCGTGCCGTATCGGCATCCGACGACGTTTCCGATCGGTGCCGTTGCGGCGTCGCGCGCCGTCCTTTGGCTGCAGCGCGAGCAATCACCGCAGGCAGTGCCTTATATCCACGCGGTATTCCGGGCGTTCTTCGTCGACGACCGCAACGTCGGCGACGCCACCGTCGCGCTCGATATTGCCAAGTCGCTCGGGGTCGAACCAGCTCGGCTCGCCGCTGGGGTGCAGGACGAAGCGATCAAGAATGCCCTGCGAGGGCGAGGTCGAGCAGGCCATCGCGCGCGGCGTTTTCGGTGCGCCCGACGATCTTCGTCGACGGCGAGATGTTCTGGGGCCATGACCGGTTCGACCAGATCGAGCGCTGGATCACCCGCGGACCGTTCTAGGCGAGGCACCACGCATGACCACTGTCGTCTACGGTACGAGCACGTCCGGCAACTGCCACAAGGTAAGGTTGGTGCTCGACATCACCGGGCAACCGTACGCGTGGCGCGAAGTCGACATCCTGCAAGGCCGGGACGCGCACGCCCGAGTTTCTGCGCCTCAATCCCAACGGCAAGGTCCCGGTCGTCGTGCTCGACGACGGCACGGCCCTCGCAGAGTCGAACGCGATCCTCTGGTACTTCGGCGAAGGCACGCGGTTGCTGCCCGATGACCGGCTCGGCCGCGCGCAGATGCTGCAGTGGATGTTCTTCGAGCAGTACACGCACGAGCCGGCCATCGCGGTGGCGCGCTTCATCCGGGTGTTCCTGAAGAAGAACGGACGACCCGCGGCTGCCGGACTTGCTCGCCCGAGGCAATCGCGCGCTCGGCGTCATGGAGCAGCACCTGGCGACGCGGGACTATTTTGTCGGAGGTCGATTGAGTCTCGCCGACCTGGCGCTCTTTGCCTACACGCACCGTGCCGACGAGGGCGGCTTTGAACTCGCACCGTTCCCTTCCATCCGCGCGTGGCTCAACCGCTGCCGCGCCGAGCCCGGTGTCAGCGAAATGCCCGAGCAATGAGTGAACTGCTGCAGCTTCGCCTGCTGGCGCGCGCCAACCGGCTCGCCAACCACCGTCTGCACGCGGCCTGCCTGCAGCTCAGCGACGCCGAGTTCACCGCGCCGCGCACGAGTTTCTTCCCCAGCCTGTGGGCCACGCTCAATCACATCCTGATCGTCGACTGGTACTACATCGCTGCGCTCCACCGGGAAGCGGACATGCGCCAGGCCTTCGCCAGCGAGACGCCGTTTGACCGGATGCCCGAACTCGCCGCTGCACAGGCCGCCTCTGACCAGCGGCTGATCGACTGGTGCGACGCGGCCGACGACGTGGCGCTGGGCACCGAAGTCGCGATGCAGCGCTCGACCTTCGTGCAGCGCGATGCGGCGCGTTACGTGCTGATGCACCTCTTCACGCACCAGATTCATCACCGTGGGCAGGCCCACGCAATGCTATCCGGCACCGGCGTCGCGCCGCCGCAGCTCGACGAGTTTCTGATGCCGAGCGAGAGCCGGTTCCGCCTCGACGATCTCGCCGCGCTCGGATGGTCCGAGACGAACCTGTTCGATGGGCCGACGGCGGACCCCGCGCGGAACCCACGCTGATGTCGCGCAAGCCGGCGCTCCCGTTCATCCTGATTACGGTCGTCATCGACGTGATGGGCTTTGGCCTGCTCCTGCCGGTGCTTCCTGCGCTGGTGGGCGAGTTCACCACCAGCCGCGACGCGCAGACCTACTGGTACGGCGCAATGATCATCGCCTTCGGGCTGACACAGTTTGTCTGCGCCCCCATCCTCGGTGCACTGTCGGACCGCTACGGCCGCCGCCCAGTGCTGCTGCTGTCGATTGCCGGGCTGGGATCGATGTTCCTGCTCTCGGCGCTGGTGCACTCGGCGCAGGCGCTGGTTGCGCTGCGCATCATGGGCGGTGCGCTCGCTGCCAATTTCGCGGTCGCTAACGCCTATGTGGCGGACATCACGACCCCCGAGAAGCGCGCCAAGAGCTTCGGCATGATCGGCGCGGCCTTCGGCATCGGGTATGTCGTCGGGCCGATGGTGGGCGGCCTTCTCGGCGCGATCGACATCCGGCTGCCGTTCTACGCCGCGGCAGGGCTATCGGTGCTCAACCTGATGTACGGCTGGCTGGTGCTGCCAGAGTCGCTGGCGCGCCGCGCGCCTTCCGAGCGGCCGGCGTTCGACTTCAAGCGTCTGAATCCCATCGGCTCGCTCTATGGCCTGACCCGCTTGCGCAACGTCGGCGTGCTGGTGGCGGTCATCGCGCTGGCCAACCTCGCACAGTTCATTTTGCACAGCACCTGGGTGCTGTACACGCAATTCCGCTTCGACTGGGGCCCGCGCGAAACCGGGCTGTCGCTGTTCGTCGTCGGCCTGATGGCCGCCCTGGTCCAGGGCGGACTACTGGGCTGGCTGCTGCGCGAGTTCGGCGAGCGCCGCCTCGTCATCGCCGGTCTGGCGTCGGGCACGCTCGCTTATGTGGCGTACGGACTGACCACCGTCGGCTGGCTGATGTACGCGATCATCTTCGCGAACCTGCTTTCCTTCGGGATCGGGCCGGCACTGCACGCGATCGTGTCCAAGGCGGCGCCTCCAACTGAACAGGGTCTGGCGATGGGTTCACTCTCGTCGATGAACTCGCTGCTGGCGGCCACCGCGCCGCTGCTGGGCGCACCGTTGCTCGCCGAAGCCAGCCACCTGCCCGCGGGCGACTGGCGCATAGGCGCCCCGTTCTTCATGTCCGCCGTGCTGAGCCTACTGGCTCTGGTGCTCGCGGTCGTGCACTTCCGGCGCCATCGCGCCCAGGCCGGCGCCCACGTCGCACCGCTGACGCACGGCTGAGCCGCGCGGCTACCATTCGTCTGGCGGCGCCGAGAGGGACGTCGCGACCCATCGGGACAACAACGATGACGATTCTGGAGACCCGGCTCAATCCGCGCAGCCCCGATTTCAAGGCGAACGCGGAGGCGATGAACGCGCAAGCGGCCGACCTGAAGGCGAAAATCACGCAGGTCTCGGTGGGCGGCGGCGCGGACGCGCGCGCCAAGCACACGGCACGCGGCAAACTGCTGCCGCGCGACCGGGTGCAACTACTGCTCGATCCGGGCACGCCATTCCTGGAACTCTCGCAGCTCGCGGCATGGGACATGTATGGCGGCGCCGCACCGTCGGCGGGCATCATCACGGGCGTCGGGCGCGTTTCGGGCCGCGAGTGCGTGATCGTCTGCAATGACGCCACGGTCAAGGGCGGCACCTACTACCCAATGACGGTAAAGAAGCACCTGCGGGCGCAGGAGATTGCGCGCGAGAACCGCCTGCCGTGCGTCTACCTGGTCGATTCGGGCGGCGCCAATCTGCCGAATCAGGACGACGTATTCCCGGACCGCGAGCACTTCGGCCGCATCTTCTACAACCAGGCGACGCTGTCGGCCGCCGGTATCCCGCAGATCGCCGTCGTGCTGGGTTCCTGCACCGCGGGCGGCGCCTACGTGCCGGCAATGTCGCGACGAGTCGATCATCGTCGCCAACCAGGGCACGATCTTTCTCGGTGGCCCGCCGCTGGTGAAGGCCGCCACCGGTGAGGTCGTCTCTGCCGAGGATCTCGGCGGCGGCGACGTCCACACGCGACTGTCCGGCGTCGCCGATCACCTGGCCTCGAGCGACGCGCATGCACTCGCGCTCGCGCGGCGAATACTTGCGACGACCAATTACGTCAAGCCGGCGCAGTTGCAGGTGCGCGAGCCGCGCCCGCCGCGCCACGCGTCAGCGGAACTGTATGGCGTCATTCCCACCGATACGCGCAAGCCGTACGACGTTCGCGAAGTCATCGCCCGCATCGTCGATACCTCGGAGTTCGACGAGTGGAAGGCCCGCTTCGGTTCGACACTGGTGACCGGCTTCGCCTGGATCCACGGCATGCCAGTTGGCATCGTCGCCAACAACGGCATCCTGTTTTCCGAGAGCGCACAAAAAGGGGCGCATTTCATCGAACTGTGCTGCCAGCGCAAGGTGCCGCTCATCTTCCTGCAGAACATCACCGGCTTCATGGTGGGACGAAAGGTCGAGAACGAGGGCATCGCGCGTCACGGCGCCAAGATGGTGACGGCGGTGTCGTGCGCGCAGGTGCCGAAGTTCACGGTGATCATCGGTGGCAGCTTTGGCGCCGGCAACTACGGCATGTGCGGACGCGCCTTCGGACCACGCTTCGTCTGGATGTGGCCGAATGCACGCATCAGCGTGATGGGCGGCGAGCAGGCCGCCAGCGTCCTGGCCACCGTCCGGCGCGACAACATCGAGGCGAAGGGCGGCACCTGGAGCGCGGAAGAAGAGAAGAAGTTCAAGGCGCCAATCCTTGCGCAGTACGAGCACCAAGGACATCCGTACTACGCGACGGCGCGCCTGTGGGACGACGGCGTCATTGACCCGCTCGATACGCGCGAGACGCTGGCGCTGGCACTGAGCGCATCGTTGAACGCACCGATACCGGACACGACGTTCGGCGTCTTCCGGATGTAACGGCACCAATCGATGGCCAGCAGCGTGTATTCGCGCCCCGAGCACGAAGATCTGCGGCGCCAGGTCGCGCGCTTCATCGCCACCGAGGTCGAGCCATACGCGCTGGCCTGGGACGAGGCGGGTGCCACGCCGCGCGAAGTACTGCGCAAGATGGGATCGCTCGGCTGGCTCGGGATGATGTATCCGCCAGAGTACGGCGGTTCTGGCGCGGACATGACGACCAATGTCGTGTTCCAGGAGGCGCTGTCGCGCGCCACCTCGGGCGGTTTCATCATCACCGTGCTCGTGCATACCGACATGGCGAGCCCCCACCTCGCACATGCCGGGTCGCGCGAGCAGAAGGAGCGCTGGTTGCCGCGAGTCATTACAGGCGAGCTGATCACCGCGGTTGCGGTGACCGAACCGGATGCCGGCTCCGACGTTGCGGCGATCCGTACGCGCGCGGTGCGCGACGGCGATCATTGGGTGCTCAATGGCAGCAAGATGTTCATCACCAACGGCGTGCTGGCCGACCTGGTGTTCGTCGCGGCGCGCACGGATCCGGCCGCCAAAGGCTCCCGCGGGATCTCGATCTTCGCGGTCGAGCGCGGCACTCCCGGGTTTCGAGTCGGGCGCGCACTCAGCAAACAGGGATGGCTCGCGTCCGACACCGCCGAGCTGGTGTTCGAGGACTGCCGCGTGCCGGCGTCGCACCTGATCGGCGCGGAGAACGGCGGCTTCCAGGCGATCATGCGCAACTTCCAGACCGAGCGCATCGCGCTCGGCAGCATGGCGATCGGCCACTGCCTGACGATGCTCGACCTGACGCATCGCTATGTGAACGAGCGCAGGGCCTTCGGTGCGCCGCTGTGGAACAAGCAGACGATCCGCCAGCGCCTGGCGATGCTGGCCGCCAAGACCGAGGCCGCTCGACAGTTGCTCTACCACTGCGCGTGGCTCGTCGACGAGCGGGCGCGACGCCGTGCGCGAGATCTCGATGCTGAAGGCACTGACCGGTGAACTCGTCAACGAGGTCGCGTACAGCTGCCAGCAGTTCCACGGCGGCATGGGCTACATGCGCGAGAGCCCCATCGAGCGACTGGTACGCGACGCGCGCGTGCTGGCGATCGGCGGCGGCGCGACCGAGGTGATGCTCGAGGAAGTGGCGAAGCGATGGTCACCGGCGTAGTGGACGCCATGCCGACAACTCACCCCGGCTCCGAGCACGCCGCCTTGCGGCGCCCCGATGCACACTTCGGGCATCCTTTGGACTGACATGACCACAACCACACTCGACATCCAAATCAGCCACCGCGTCGCCGTCGTCTGGATGGCGCGCGAAACCGTGCGCAACGCGTTCAACGAAACATCGATCGCCGAGCTGACTGAGACCTTCCGCTCGCTCGGCGCGGACGCGGACGTGCGTGCGATCGTGCTGGCCGGGAAGGGGCCGGCCTTCTGTGCCGGCGCCGACCTCGCCTGGATGAAGCGGATGGCCGGCTTCTCGCACGACGAGAACCGCGCGGACGCGATGAAGCTCGCCACGATGCTGCGCACGATCTACGAATGCCCGAAGCCGGTGATCGCGCGGGTGCACGGCGACGCCTACGCGGGCGGTGTCGGCCTGGTCGTCCGTGTGCGACATCGCGGTGGCGGCCATCGGCGCGAGCTTCTGCCTGAGCGAGACCCGGCTGGGCCTGATACCGGCCACGATCGGTCCGTATGTGATCCGCGCGATGAGACTGAATGCGGCGCGGCGCTACTTCCTGACGGCGGAGAAGTTCGACGCATCGCGAGGCGTTTCGCATCGGACTGATACACGACATCGTGCCGCCCGCAGAACTCGACGCCCGCATCAACGAGCTGCTCGGGCACACTGCTGCAGACCAGCGGCCACGCGGTCACCGAGGCCAAGCGGCTCGTGCGCGAACTTGCACAGCGACCGATCGATGACGGCGCTGTGGCCGATACCGCAGAACGAATCGCCGCGATCCGCACCAGCCCCGACGGCCGCGAGGGCGTGCAGGCGTTTCTCGAGAAGCGCAAGCCGCGCTGGATCACGGAGTACGAGGCTATGACGTCGCAGGATGAGGATGATGAAGAGATGTAATGCGCTACGTTCGAAATGTACGCGCCGGCTGCGCCGGCGCACGTGCATTTCGACCGTAGAGTTAGCGGACCGGGCTTCGGGCGGCCGGGCGCCCGGCCCGATTACCACTGCATCGTCAATCGCCTTGAGCCGAGTGGAATCGCTCGATCTGACTCAACTCATTGCGCTTGCGGCGGTGCTGGGGTTTGCGAGCGGCATCCGGCTGTATGCGGTGCTGCTGATCGTAGGCCTGGTCGGATATGCCGGCTGGGTGGAACTGCCGTCGGGGCTGTCGATCCTGCAGCATCCCGTTCGTGCTGATCGCGGCGGGTGTGATGTTCCTGGTCGAGTTCGTAGCCGACAAGATCCCCGGCGTCGATTCGCTGTGGGATGGCATCCAGACCTTCATCCGCATTCCGGCCGGTGCAGCGCTGGCAGCGGGCGTCTTCGGCGGCCTCGACAGCGCGGCCTGGACAACCGCGGCCGCGATCCTCGGTGGCACGCTGGCGGCGACGAGCCATTTCACCAAGGCGGGCACACGTGCGGCGGCCAATACCTCGCCGGAGCCGTTTTCCAATGTCGCCTTGTCGGTGACCGAAGACATTGCGGTCGGCGGATTGCTGTGGCTGGTGATGACGTATCCGTGGGTCGCGGCGGCGATTGTCGGCGTGCTGGTGCTGATCGCGCTCTGGCTGCTGCCGAAGCTCGTCCGCTTCGTCAGGCGCATCCTGCGTGCGTTGTTTGGTTCCGAGCCGCCGCCCGAAGCGCGACCGCCCAATGCCGGATGAGGTGACCATGTTCCGCAGGATCTTGATAGCAAACCGAGGCGAGATTGCATGCCGCGTCATCACCACGGCGCGACGCATGGGCATGCACACGGTCGCGGTGTATTCGGACGCCGACGCCGGCAGCCTGCACGTGGCGCTGGCCGACGAGGCGGTGCGGCTCGGTCCCGCTGCCGGCGAAGGATAGTTATCTGCGCGGCGACCTGATCCTGCTGGCTGCTCGCGACGCCGGCGCGCAGGCGATTCACCCCGGCTACGGCTTCCTGTCCGAGAACGAAGCGTTCGCGCAGGCGTGCACCGACGCCGGGATCACGTTCATCGGGCCACCGCCGTTTGCGATCCACGCGATGGGCAGCAAGAGCGAAGCCAAGGCGCTGATGGAACGCGCGAAGGTGCCACTGGTCCCGGGCTACCACGGCGCGAAGCAGGAGCCCGGCTTCCTGCATGCGCAGGCCGATGCGATCGGCTATCCGGTGCTGATCAAGGCCAGCGCCGGCGGCGGCGGCAAGGGGATGCGCGTCGTGCCTTCAACGGCTGAGTTCGTGCGCGGCCCTCGAGTCGTGCCGGCGCGAATCCAAGGCTGCGTTTGGCGACGACCGCGTGCTGATCGAGAAGTACATCGAGCGGCCGCGCCATATCGAGATCCAGGTCTTCGCCGACGGCTTCGGCGACGCGGTGTACCTGTTCGAGCGCGACTGCTCGGTGCAGCGCCGTCATCAGAAAGTCATCGAGGAGGCACCGGCGCCCGGCATGACGGCCGATCGTCGGCGCGCGATGGGCGAGGCCGCCGTCGCGGCCGCGAAGGCCGTCGGCTACGTCGGCGCCGGCACCGTCGAGTTCATCGTCGACCCGTCGGGCAAGTTCTTCTTCATGGAGATGAACACGCGACTGCAGGTCGAGCATCCGGTCACCGAGATGATCGCCGGGCACGACCTCGTCGAATGGCAGCTGCGCGTGGCCGCGGGCGAGCGGCTGACTGCCTTGCTTCCCAAGCTGCAGGATTCGCTGAAGATCGACGGCCACGCGATCGAGGCGCGGCTGTACGCCGAGAATCCGGACAAGGGCTTCCTGCCGTCGATCGGCCGGATCGCGCACTTTGCGACGCCTGGCCATGTTGCCTTCGCGCGCAACGCCGACGGCGAACCGTTCCATCGGCCGGCGTCCGTGCGCATCGACGCCGGCGTGCGTGCCGGCGACGAAATCACGCCGTACTACGACCCGATGATCGCCAAGCTGATCGTCTGGGGCGAGGATCGCGCACAGGCGATCGCCCGGATGCAGGACGCACTGGCGAAGGTCCACATCCTCGGCGTCGCCAACAACGTGGACTTCCTCACGCGGCTCTTTGCCAATCCGAGCTTCGTGCGCGGCGAGCTTGACACCGGGCTGATCGAGCGCGAGCGGGAGCGACTGTTTGCACATGACGCGCACGACGAGCGTGTCGGCAACGAACTGCTGGCGTTTGCCTGCGCGCGCGTGCTGTCCGACGAGGCACAGCGGTGAGAGCGCCGACCCGTGGAGCTCCACGCGCGGCTGGCGCCTCAACACGACGTACACACGCACGCTGACCTTCAAGTCCGAGCGCGGCGTGCACGATGTCGACCTCGAGTACGCGCGCGGCGGCTACCACTTCCATCACGCCGGCGCGCATGCACCGCTGGCGATCACGCGGGTCGACGGCTCACGGCTCGGGATCACCTTCGGCGGCCGCTCGCTGCTGGCCGACGTCGTGCACCAGGGCGACGAACTGCACGTCTTCTCGCACGGCCGCCACCGCGTGCTCGCGCTGGTCGACATCATTGCCCAGTCGGGACAGCACGAGGCGGCCGGCGGCAAGCTCACGGCGCCGATGCCAGGCAAGGTGATCGCGGTCTCGACGGCGGCCGGGTCGAAAGTGGCGCGCGGCGCCGCGCTGATGGTGATGGAAGCGATGAAAATGGAGCACACGATCGTCGCCCCGGCCGACGGCATCGTCGCCGAGGTGCTGTACGCCGTTGGAGACCAGGTCGCCGAGGGCGCGGAGCTCGTCCGTTTCGCCTCTGAGTGAGCGCGTGCCGACGATGACGCTGCGGGTCGTGTTCTGTTCCCGCGAGACGACCGCGGAAACCTGGACCGCGGCGCTGCGCGCGGCACTCGAGCGCCATGGCGTGGCGGCCGATGTCTGGTGGCGCGATGCCCTGCGGATGAACGCGGATGACAGCGCACCGCAGGCCGAAGCGGCGGTGGTCTGGCGGCCGCCGCCGGCGCTTTTTGCGGAGCAACGCCGGCTGCGCGCTGTGTTCAACCTCGGCGCCGGCGTGGACGCGCTGCTTGCGGTGCCGGGACTGCCACCCCACGTCGAGATCTACCGGCTCGAGGACGCGGGCATGTCACGCGCGCTCTCCGAATACGTGCTGGCCGCTGTGCTGCGAACCTATCGGCGCTTCGATCGCTACGCCGCGCAGCAGGCCCGGCAGCAATGGAATGCCGGAGCCGCTGCCGGCCCGGGAGCAGTTTGCGATTGGCGTACTCGGCCTTGGCGTCATTGGTGCTGACATCGCCGCGACACTTGCGCGGCACGGCTTCACGGTGCGCGGGCATGCACAGACGCGCAAGGCGATTGAGGGCGTGCAGTGCCGCGCGGGCGACGCGGAATTCGCGAGCTTTCTCGACGGCCTCGACGTCCTCGTGAGCGTATTGCCGGACACCGCGACCACGCGGGGACGACTCAACCAAAGCGTGCTGGAGCGCCTGGCGCCGGGTGCGCATGTCATCAACGTCGGGCGCGGCTCGGCCCTCGTCGAAGCAGACCTGCTGGCGCTGCTCGATGCCGGTCACCTCGGTGGAGCGACGCTCGACGTCTTCGCAACCGAGCCCTTGCCGGCTGATCACCCGTTCTGGACACGGCGCGACATCGTCATCACACCGCACGTGGCGGCCGAGACGGAACTCGAACCGGCGATCGCGCAGATCGCCGACAAGCTCACGCGCTGGTCGCGCGGGGAATGCGTCACTGGTGCGGTCGACCGGGTGCGCGGCTACTGAGGCGAGTTCTCGCTTCGGTCAGACCGCGTCGCCCGGCGCAACTGGCATTCGATTGATCTCGCTGAAGGCGAACTGTACGGCGACCGCTTCGATTTCGCAGGTCTCATCGGAAAGGTTCACGCCGAGGTAGCGCGTCTGGATGTAGTGAGCGAACTCGTGGGCCAGCGACTCGTCCAGCGTACGCCGCAACCGCCGGTAGTAGCGCGGGTCGTCCGTCAGGTAGATTTCATTGCGCGCAACCACGTACACGTTGGCGAAGAGCGGCGGGCGGAACCGCCACTGCAGGGCCACGGCTTCCTGGAACTGTTCGAGCGGTGTCGTGCTCTCGAAATGAATGGCCGGCAGGTGCTCGTCCGGACTCAGCGTCACGTTCATCTGCCGGGCCACCGACTCGAGAATGTAGCGGGGATCGAAGCGTAGCGTCGCCCGCTCGCCCGGGTCCGCCCTCGCAGGCCCCGCCATCGCCACCGTCAGCCCAAGCAGCCCAGCCATTGCCGCCGCGCGCAGCGCCACCGGCCAGAAAAGGGATGTCCAGTAGGTGCAGGATTTCACGTGCCGCATCGGAGTGCTCCTCGGCGACGCTTCGCCGTTGCCTGACGCAGGCATGCTGCGCGGCGCGGCGCGCGCGCGCGACGGAAGGTTCGACACTCGTGCTGCGACAAATCCACGACCCCGGCGTGCTCGGTTCACTCACCCCACCGCAGCAGGCGTCGTCCTACACTCCGCGTTCTGCCAATCGCCGGCCCGGCTTTCCAGAGTCGATGGAATGCTCGGCCGGTGGCCACTACGAACCCGACATGCACGAACCTTCGGACTGGCAGGCGATGACGGTCGCGTGCACCCGGCCGCTTCATAGTCATGCCTCGCCTGCGCGCCACCCCGGAGGCCGAGCGCCGGCCTGATCCGGTTGGCCAGACCTCGCACACGTAACGAATCGGCCAGGAGAACCAAGATGCCTGATCTCTTCGACAACCCCATGGGCCTGATGGGATTCGAGTTCGTCGAATTCGCCTCACCCACGCCCAACGTGATGGAGCCGCTGTTCGAGAGACTTGGCTTCAGCCTGGTGGCGCGCCACCGCAGCAAGGACGTCGTGCTGTACCGCCAAGGCGACATCAACTTCATCGTCAACCGCGAGCCGCGCAGCCTGGCGGGTTACTTCGCCGCTGAGCACGGGCCGAGTGCCTGTGCACTGGCCTTTCGCGTGAAGGACTCGCACAAGGCGTACGCGCGGGCGCTCGAACTCGGCGCGCAGCCGATCGAGGTACCGACGGGTCCGATGGAGCTGCGCCTGCCCGCGATCAGAGGCATCGGCGGCGCGGCGCTTTATCTAATCGACCGCTTCGAGGACGGCAAGAGCATCTACGACATCGACTTCGAGTTCCTGCCCGATTCGTGAGTCGCCATCCGCGTGGCCACGGCTTTCGCCTCATCGATCACATGACGCACAACGTGTACCGCGGGCGCATGGCGTTTTGGGGCAACTTCTACGAGAGGATCTTTAACTTCCGCGAGATTCGCTACTTCGACATCAAGGGCGAGTACACCGGGCTCACCAGCCGCGCAATGACGGCGCCTGACGGACTGATCCGCATTCCGCTGAACGAGGAGTCCGGGAAGGGCGGCACCGGGCAGATCGAAGAGTTCCTGATGAAGTTCAATGGCGAGGGGATCCAGCACATCGCACTGCTGACCGACGATCTGATGGCCAGCGTCGATTCGCTGCAGATGGCCGGCGTGCCGCTGATGAGCGCGCCGAACGACATCTACTACGGGATGCTGGAAGAACGACTGCCGGACCACGGCGAGCCGATTGCCGCAGCTACAGGCGCGCGGCATCCTGCTCGACGGCTCGACCAAGGGCGGCGAGAAACGGTTGCTGTTACAGATCTTCTCCGAGACACTGCTCGGGCCGGTGTTCTTCGAGTTCATCCAGCGCAAGGCCGATGACGGTTTCGGCGAAGGCAACTTCAAGGCACTGTTCGAGTCCCTGGAGCGCGACCAGATCCGTCGCGGCGCGCTCTCCGTCGAGGCGTGAGGGCAAACGGTGAGTTGCCTCGCCGCTGACCCGTCGCCCATGCGACCGGCCGCCGCCGTGGGCGGCATTGAGGGCCGCGTCACGCCACTCAACGCGCGCATGCCGCGATGACGACGTCCAAGCTGAATTGTGGTGCTAGCTGCCGGCGAGAGCCCGCGACCCGACAGCGCTGACTGGACCGTCCCGCAATGCTGGGCCGACTACACCGCAGCCGAACACGCGGTGTGGCAGACGCTGTACGAGCGCCAGACGGCATTGCTGCGCGGCCGCGCCTGCGATGAGTTCGTCGCCGGCCTGCAGGCATTGCCGATCGAAGCCGATCGCATCCCGGACTTCGAGCGCCTCAGCGACATCCTGCTGCGCCACACCGGCTGGCAGATCGTTGCGGTGCCGGGGCTGGTGCCGGACGCGGTCTTCTTCGAGCATCTGGCGCATCGGCGCTTTCCGTCAGGCCAGTTCATCCGCCGTGCCGACCAGCTCGACTATCTCGAAGAGCCCGACGTCTTCCATGACGTCTTCGGCCATGCGCCGATTGCTGATGAACCCGGTGATCGCCGACTTCATTCAGGCCTACGGCGAGGGCGGGCTGCGCGCGCAGCGGCTGGGCACGCTGCCGCTGCTGGCGCGCGTGTACTGGTACACGGTGGAGTTCGGGCTGGTGAAACAGGGGAGCCGATAGCCTGCGCATCTACGGCTCAGGCATCGCCAGTTCGCGTACCGAGAGCGTATTTGCGCTCGATGACGACTCGCCGCACCGGATCGGCTTCGATCTCGAGCGCGTGATGCGCACGCGCTATCGCATCGACGACTTCCAGGAGTGCTACTTCGTGCTCGACGCCCTGGATGACCTGCTGCAGCTCGCGCACATCGACTTCGCACCGCTTTACGAACGCGCGCAGTGCCAATCGGAAATCGAGCCGGGACAACTGCCGCCGGCTGATCGGCTGATCACGCGTGGCAGCGGCCACCACCACACTGCGCACTGCGCCGGAGCAAAACATGCCGTCTGAACATTGCGTGCTGGTGACCGGAGCGGCCGGCAACCTGGGTCGCGCGGTGGCGCAGCACTTCGCCGCACGTGGCGACGCGGCTCGCGCTGCTGGACCGCGGGGGCGAGGCACTTGCAGTATTGGCGCGAGGAATTGGCGACACCGCGCTGCCGTTGGCGACCGATCTGCTCGACGCCGCCGCGGTCGCGCGCGCCGTCGACCAGGCGGTGACCCGCTTCGGTGGCATCGACGCCGCCGTGCACCTGGCCGGCGGCTTCACGATGGGCGAGACGGTGCACGAGACCGCCGCTTCGACCTGGCAGCGCATGCTGGATCTCAACGTCAACACGATGCTGCACTCCGCCGCGGCGGTGGTGCCGGTGATGCGGCGCGCAAAGCGCGGAGCCATCGTCAACGTCGGCGCCATGTCGGCGCTGCGCGGCGACGCACGCACGGGTGCCTACATTGCTTCCAAGAGCGCACTCATGCGACTCACGGAATCGATGGCGGCTGAGCTGCGCGAAGATGGCATCAACGTCAACGCTGTGCTGCCGAGCATCATCGACACGCCGGCCAACCGCGCGTCCATGCCCGACGCCGACCCGCGCCGCTGGGTCGCACCCGACGCGCTGGCGGCGGTGATCGGCTTTCTCGCGAGCGACGACGCGCGCGCGATCCACGGTGCACTGATACCGGTCACCGGCCTGAGCTGAACGAGGAGACTTCCATGCTGAAGATCGACCGCATCCACCATGTCGCCTACCGCTGTTTCGACGCGAAGGAGACCGTGCTCTGGTATCAGAAGATGCTGAAGATGGACTTCGTGCTCGCGATCGCCGAGGACCAGGTGCCCTCGACCAAGGAGCCCGATCCGTACATGCACATTTTCCTCGACGCTGGCGCGGGCAACGTGCTGGCCTTCTTCGAGCTGCCGACCAAGGCGCCAATGGGGCGCGATCCGAACACGCCGCCCTGGGTGCAGCACATCGCCTTCAAGGTGAAGGATCGGGCCACGCTGCTCGAGTACCGCAAGCACCTGGAGGCGAACGGCGTCGAGGTGCTCGGCGTGACCGACCACGGCGCGTTCCACTCGATCTACTTCTTCGATCCCAACGGCCATCGCGTCGAACTCGCGTGCCCGGACCCGGACGAAGCTGAGACCCTGCGCAAGCTCGACGCGGTGAAGTGGGACATGCTCGAGGAGTGGTCGAAGACCAAGCGTGCGCCCGAAGCACGCCGCCTTCCTGCACGAGCGCGAGTTCAAGCAGTGAGCGCGCGCGACGCCGGCCGTCACGGTCGCGCATCATGCGGACGCCGCGGCCTGCGCGGCGTCCGTATCGGCGCGGGTCAATGCATCAGGAACGAGATCGTCGTCGCGCTGACCTTGCCGGACGCCAGGGTGGCGTCGACCTTGACCCAGTCGCCATTGGAGAGGTCCACGGCGGCACCACCCTTAAATACCGTCGTCGCGCTCCAGCTGACGAGCTGACCGCGAACGACGAAGGTCTTGTCGGCCGACTTGACGTCCGAGACCGGGCCCATCAGCCGGGCGGTGGCGCTCGGCACCTGCACCTCGACCTCGCGGGCGACGACATCGGCACCGACCAGCTGCGCGCGGACCTCGACGCGCTGGTCGTCCTTGAGCGGACCGTTCTTGATCACCGTGTTGGCGTCGATCTTGATCGTCGCGCCGTTGAGCTTGAAGCTCGTTGCCGTGACGGTCGTGATCGCACCCTCCAGATAGATCGACGGCGTGATGACGCCTGACTTGAACTCGACCTTGCTGACGAGGAACACGGTGCCATCGAACGCGCCCTTGACCTCGACGACCTTGTCGTTGGCAAAGTCCGTCTTCACGCCGCCTTCGAACACGGCGTTGGGCGCCAGCTTCATCGAGAGTCCGAGCAGCTTGAACGTGCCGTCGGCTGCCTTGAACTCGCTGACGACGCCGAAGAGCCTGATCTCCATGCCACGCGGCGGCGTATCGAAGCGCACCTCGTCGGCCTTGACGTTGGCACCGTCGATGCGACCGACGATCGTGACGAAGGCAGAGTTCTTGAGGTCATCGACCTTGCCGCCCTTGTAGACCGTGGTCATGTCGACCTTTACCGGCACGCCCCTCACGGTGAAGGGATCTGCCAGTTTGGTGAAACCACTCACCTGCCCGGTCAGCACGACGCGACGCTGCTCGGAGGCCGGTATCACCCAGATCCGCGTCGCCTTGAGTACCGGCCCCGTGGCTGGCACCGTAAGCGTGCCCTCGACGCGCACCAGAGCCAGCAGTGTGATCGACGTAATCGATGCGTTCTGGCCGCCCTTGATCTCGGCGTCGGTGGCGTCGACAGCCAGTCCATTGACCTTGAACTTCTTGTCCTTGACCGCTTCGGTGACCAGCCCGCCGATGTGCAGGCGCCGCCCTTCGAGCGTCGGCATCCTGACGACGCGCACCGACTTCGCCACCAGGTTGCCGGCCGTCGGCAGCTGATCGCTGTAGACGTAGACGAACACGTCATTTTCGACCTTGGCGCCGTCTGGCATGACCACTGCATTCGTGAAATTGATCGTCAGCTCGCCGAGCTTGAAAGTCTTCATGGCCGCGTTGGCCGTGTTGACCATCTTCGCAATGCCGCCGGCACGGACCTTGATCAGACCCGCCGCCGGCTTCACCTCGACGCGCGTGGCAACGACGTTTTGCTTCTCATCAAGAGTGCCGTGGACCTCGGTCCAGTCCCCGACCTTCAGCTTCGAGAGGTCATCAACGCCCTCAAAGACGGTCTTGGCGTCGCCCGTCGTTACAACCTTGATGGTCTGCCCCAAGACTTTGAAACTCGCGCCATTCAGATCGATCGAGTCGACCGGACCGATCGCCGCGGCGCGCACAAATAGCTTGGTCGCCAAGCCCGAGGCATCGAGCGCGACTTCGACCTGCTGTCCCAGTTTCACGTCGGCCATCGTCGCGGCGGTCTCGGCGCGCGGATCAATATCGAGCGCGACGGCGACATCAGCCCGGCCGGTGTAGTCGACGCCATCGACAGCCACCGTGCTGGCAAAGCCAGTGACGGTTCCGCTGACCGTGGAATCCGCAGCCGCGGGGTCGACCGGGGCGTTTGGCGTGTTGGGCACGCCGCCTGCAGACGGTGTGACGGCGGAGGTCGACGAGCCCGTCGTTGCAGTTCCCGGCGCTTCGCCGCCGCCGCAGGCCGCCATCAGTGCTGCCACGGCAACCGCAGCGATCCAATTCGTTGCTGATCTCATTGCTTCTCCCTGTATGTCGTGTTGCTCGGACAGCCGCTTCCATGGCCTGCGAAGCGGTCCGTCGTCGCCGCCGACTATGCGGGTTCGCGTCGCGCGCAATCAAGCACTTGCTTCCCCGCGATGCGGTAGGCCAATGGTGCGGTCGCATCGGCTCGACGGGCGGATGACGCGGGTTCCAGTCATCCCAGAACGTGGCCTCGCAGGCCGATTTCTGCGCATTCGGTACAACTCGCGCCGAGTGGACGGCGCGTTACCATTCAGCTTCGCTGGAGGATTGTGTATGCCCCTGCCTTCCCGTGTCCGTATCGTCGACGTTGGCCCGCGCGACGGGCTGCAGAACGAGAAGCAGATGATCCCGGCGGACGTCAAGGTCGAGTTGGTCGATCGTCTGACCACTGCGGGTTTCGGCGCGATTGAAGTCACGTCATTCGTCTCGCCAAAGTGGGTTCCCCAGATGAGCGACGGTGCGGACGTGATGGCGCGGATCAAGCGCAAGCCGGGCGTCGTCTATTCAGTGCTGGTACCCAACATGAAGGGCTTCGAGGGCGCGCTGGCGGCGGACGCCGATGAGATCGTCGTGTTTGGCGCGGCGAGCGAGGCGTTCTCGCAGAAGAACATCAATTGCTCGATCGCCGAGTCGATCGAACGCTTCCGACCCGTGGTTGCGGCGGCCCGTGAGCACGGCATGCACGTACGCGGCGCCATTTCCTGTGCGCTCGGATGCCCGTACCAGGGCGACGTCGAACCGTCGGCCGTCGGGTACGTGGCGCAGTTGATGAGGCAGATCGGCGTGCAGCACGTCGGCGTCGCCGACACAATCGGCGTCGGCACACCGGACCGCACCAAGCGCGCGATAGAGGCCGCACTCGCGCACTACGACCTCGCCGACGTGTCCGGCCATTTTCACGACACCTATGGCATGGCGACGGCGAACGTCTACGCCTGTCTGGAACTGGGCATCGCTACCTTCGACACCAGCGTCGCAGGACTCGGCGGTTGCCCGTACGCCAAGGGCGCCACCGGCAATGTCGCGACCGAGGATGTGCTGTACCTGCTCAACGGGCTCGGCATCGAGACTGGGATCGACTTCAGCCAGGTTGTCGCCACCGGCCAGTGGATCAGCGGCATCCTGAATCGCAAGGCGCACTCGCGCGCCGGCAATGCGGTCTCGGCGACGCTCGCCGCGTAGTACCGCGTCCTGTCCTGCTACCGCCTCTGAAGCGATCACTCACGATCGCAGGTGGTAGACCGTCCGGCCTTCCCTCCGCCGATGAGCGGCGAGCGCTCCGCCGTCGATCGGTTTCACCTGCGCGAATCCCGCTTTATTCGACGATTCATCTCGAGGCATGCGCTCAGTCTGCGCGGCTTCACGCTGATCGAGGTGGTCGTGGTGATCGCGATCGTGGCAATCCTGGCCTCCCTACCGGATTGACACGGAGAGCGCCACGGGAGAGCCAGGCGATCCGTCGAACTGGGTGATCACGAAGATCGCGGCGCTGAACGACGGCGCCGGCGGCCTCAACGGCACGCGCAAGGTGTTCTTCGCAGCCGACGCCGTGCTCACCCGCAACTACACCGCGGTGCTGCTGGGCACCGGCGACCGCGAGAGGCCTCTGTCGACGACGTCAAACGACCGCTTCTACCTCGTCAAGGACACGAAGGTCGGCAAGGGCGAGCCCACGAGCGTCACCCTCATCACCGATCCGAGCCTCGCCGAGGTCAATGCCAGCAACACGGCCGGCTACGACGCTGACGGTTGTTACTTCCCGTCTGGCCACGAATGGCGAAAAGGTCATCAACCAGCCGATCACCTTCGGCGGCGTGACGTACTTCTCGACCAACCGTCCGCTGCCGCCCAGCAGCGGCAGTTGCACACGCTCGCAGAACCGTGCCTACCAGATGCCGCTGGTGTGCCGCAATCCGAAGTACAACAACCTGGTCGGCGACGGCCTTCCGCCTTCGCCGGTCGTCGGCTACGTCGACGTCGGCAAAGGCTAGCTCGTGCCCTTCGTCATCGGTGGCCCGAACGACAAGAACTCGGCGATCGAGGCGGCGCGCGCCAACATCCTGATCCCGGCCAAACGGAAGCGCTCCTACTGGTTCATGGACAACCGCGACCGTTGAGGTACCAAAGCGCAGCGAAACGGCGCCGGCGGCGCCGTTTTCGTTTGGCGCTATCGTTCGCGCCGATGGCGTCCCTGTTTCACCTCACGGCTTCCGCGTCGAGGCACGCGCTGCGCTGGGCGATTCGAGGGGTCGTCCTGCTGGTCGCTGTCTGCCTGGCGATCGCGCTCGGCTTCACGCTGTATGCCGTGAGTGCTCTGCCGCCGCTCAAACCGTGGCATACCGCGCGCCTGGAGGGGGAGTTCACGGCACTCAAGCATGGCACCTTGGATTTCCCCGGTTACATTGAGCTCGAGGCAAAGCTGTTCGACGAACTTGCCCGCACCGTCGCAGGTTGGGACGCGACGGACGAGGCCTTCACGCACAGCCGCTTCAACCGCCGCGGACCTCTACAGGTGCTGGCAGACGGCGCGCGTTACAACCGTTCGTATCGCCTCACGCCGGCGCATCGGCGTGGCAGCGCGCTGTTGATGCACGGACTGACGGACTCGCCGTATTCGATGAAGGCCCTGGCCGATTCGTTGCACGCGAAGGGCTTCGAGGTCACCGTACTGCGACTGCCAGGCCACGGCACGCTGCCCTCGATGATGGTCGAGATGTCCTACCGTGACTGGATGGCTGCGATGAACCTCGCCGCGCGCGATGTCGCGGCGCGAACCGCGCCAGGTCAGCCGTTTTACGTCGGGGGCTACTCGACCGGCGGAACACTGGCGCTGTTGTATGCGCTGGAATCGCTGGACGATCCTGCCCGGCGCCGGCCCGACCGCGTGCTGCTGCTGTCACCCGCTATCGAATTGACGCCGGTGGCCGTACTCGCGAACATCATCGATTTCGCCAGTGTCGTGCCGGTGCCCGTGCTCGAGAAGGTGCGCTGGCAGGAAATCGTTTCCGAATTCGATCCGTACAAATTCAACTCCTTCCCGGTCAACGCGTCGCGGCAGGTCAACCGCGCGACCCGGGCGCTGCAGCGCGAGCTCGAGCGGGCCGAACGGGACGGCCGACTCGCACGCATGCCGCCGGTGACCGCCTGGCAGTCCGTGGTCGACTCGACCGTGGGGGCCGACCGGTACGGTCAACACCCTGTTCGCCCGGCTCCGCGGGTCCCAGCATCAGCTGATCCTGTTCGACGTCAACCGCAGTTCAGCACTGCGAAGCGTGCAACGGCCGGCGGCACGCGAACTCATCGAGCGCACCGAGCGTAGCGGCCCCGCGTACACGCTGGATATCGTGACCAACGCAGCGACGGACAGCGAGGCCGTGGTGATTCATCGACGGGCACCCGACGGCACCGTGACCGATCGGACGACCACCGTGGTCTGGCCGTCGGATCTGGTCTCGCTCGGCCACGTGGCGCTGCCGTTTCTGCCGGATGACCCGGTCTACGGCTTCAGGCGCGGCAGCGGGCGTGCCGGCATACCGAGCATCGGGTCCTGGCTGCTGCGCGGCGAAAGCGGAGCCATCACGGTCTCGCTCGGCTCGCTGACCCGTCTGCGCAGCAACCCGTTCTGGCCGTTGATTGACGAGCAGGTCGGCGCCGTCGCCGACGCCGACCTCGGCCGTGCGCGCTAACCTGCGTTGGAGCGCAGGACGCGCCGACGCGACAGGGCGCGCCGCCCCCAGATCCAGACGTATTGCCCGCCCGACGCAACAACCGTGCCGAACACGAGCGCGAACGCGGTCGGCAGCCACGCGAGTCACGTCGAAGAGTTGTGCCGCATCGGCCAGCACCGCCGCGAGCACGACGAACTGCAAGGGCGGTGTTCAGCTTCGAGAGCGCACGTCGGCGACATTTCGACCGGTTCGATGAACCGGTGATAGGCCGCCGCTCCCGCCGACGATGACAACGTCACGCATGACGATGGCGAACGCCAGCCAGGGCGGCAACAAACCTTGCCATGCCAGGCCGATGACGACCGTCAGCATCGTCAGCTTGTCGGCCACCGGATCCGCGATCGCGCCAAAGCGCGAGCGCGCATTGAAGCGGCGCGCGAGCTGGCCGTCGACGAGATCGCTCAACGCCGACGCCACGATGGTCCAGAACGCCGCCGCGTAACGCTCTTCGGCAAGCAACCAGCCGATCACCGGGATCAGCAGGCCCCGCACCACGGTGATGCCGTTCGGTAGCGTGGCGCCACGGATGGTCAGAGGCGGGCGACATGATCTGCAATCGTGCGCCGCAGTTCGGCATCCGGCAACGGGCCGCGCAATGCCCCGATGTTTTCGCGCATGTGGTCGGGATTTGTCGTGGCCGGAATGGCACACGTGATCGCCGGGTGCGAGACGATCCACTTCAGGCATACCTGCGCCCAGTTTGCACAACCGATCTGTGCGGCCCACGACGGCAGGCGGAAACCGTTCAGCCGGTCGACCAAGGCGCCGCCGTCGAAGGGCCGGTTCGCAATCACCGCCGCGCCGCGCTCGGCAGCCAGGGGAAGCAGGCGCCGCTCGACGCTGCGATCGGCGAGACTGTAGGTGAGCTGGATGAAGTCGAAATTGTGTTGCCGCATGGCGGCCTCGAGCGCGTCATGGCGCCGCCCGTGCGAAGTGGTGATGCCGATGTAGCGGATGCGTCCCTGAGCTTTCCACTCCTGCAGCGTCGGCAGATGGACTTCCCAGTCGACCATGTTGTGGATCTGCATCAGGTCGAGGCGCGCCAGGCCCCACAGCCGCAGCGAGTCCTGCATCTGGCGCACACCGGCGTCGCGACCGGTCGTCCAGACCTTGGTCGCGGAAAAGGTCTGACGCGCGTCGGCCAGTTGCGGCAGGAGTTCGCCGACGACCGCCTCCGCACGGCCGTACATCGGGCTGGAATCGATGACGCGGCCACCGCCCGCCTGGAACACCTGCAGCACCTGGCGCCGCCGGGCCAGGTCGAAGGCACTGTGTCCGATGTCAAACGTCAGCCAGGTGCCGAGGCCGACCACGGGCAGTCGCTCACCGCTGCGCGGGATCGCTCGCGTGAGGACCGCGTCCGCGCTGCCGGCGCGGACTGGCAAGGCGGCCACGGCCGCCATGCCGAGCACGCGCCGGCGCCATGGATTCTCAGGCGACATCGTTCAAGGGCAAGGAACCTGCCTCGGATGCGACCGCTCTTTGACGACTGCGCGCGCCGCGGCCGGCCGGGCGGCACGTCGCATGTGGACATGGACCCATTCTGCCAGCGCCGATAGGCCCTAGAATCGGCGCTCGCCGGAGCAGACCAATGAGCCCCGACCTGAAACCTGGGATCAGCTTCGTCTTCGACTACACCGTACCGGACAGCAAGACGGTGCCCAACCTGTATCCGGAGTGGCGCGAGTTCGGCGAAATGCCGGAGGTCTTTGCCACGGGCTTTCTGATCGGGCTGATGGAGGGCGCCTGCCAGCTGGCGATCAAGCCGTACCTGGACTGGCCCCGCGAGCAGTCGCTGGGAACGCACGTCAGCTTCTCGCACCTGGCGGCCACCCCGCCGGGCCTCACGATCCGGGTGCGGTGTGAAGTGATCGAGGTCGAGGGCCGCCGGGTGCGCTTCCAGGCGAGCGCGCACGACGGACACGATCTCATTTCCGAAGGCACGCACGAGCGCTTCATCATCGACGTCGCGCGCTTTAACGACAAGCTCAGCTCGAAACGGCAGTCCGGGATACGGTGAGCATCGTGGGTGAGCGCATCCTGAGCGACGATGTGCTGGAGTTTCTCCAGCACCGGGTGATGGTCTCGGTGGCCTCGCGCAACGCGCACCGCATCCCCTCGGTCGTGCGCTGCGTGGGTTTGCGCGTGCACGAAGCCTCGCAGCGGCTGACGGTGTTCGTGCGTGGCGCGGCAATCCGAGCGGCGTGCTGGCCGACATTCGTGCGACCGGCCTGGTCGCGGTCGTGTTCAGCGAACCCCACACGCATCGGACGCGTGCAGCTCAAGGGCGAGAACGCCGCGGTCGGGCCGCTCGAGGAGGGCGACTGGCCGGTCATCGGCGCGTACGGCGATCTCGCGGTCGCCGAGCTCGGCCCGCTCGGGTATGCGGAAACGTGGATCCGGAAGCTGTTCGAGTGCACGCCGGCGCAGGTTCTGGCGGTGCGCTTTGCGCCGAGCAGCGCGTTTGCCCAGACGCCGGGCCCGCGGGCCGGCGAACGCCTGGCCGGAGCGCAGCCGTGACGCCGTCGCTCGAATCGATCCGCGCCTGCCTCGAAGGCGTGGTGCCGAGCCTGGTCGCCACCTGTGCCGCCGACGGCGTGCCCAACCTGACCTATGTCTCGCAGGTTCACTACGTCGACCGGCGCCACGTGGCGCTGTCGTTCCAGTTCTTCAACAAGACCCGCGAGAACATCCTCGCCAATCCGCAGGCCACCGTGTTCCTCGTCGATCCCAACACGGCAGCGCGCTACGTGCTGCAGGTCCGCTACCTGCGGACAGAGACCTCGGGCGGCCTCTTCGAGCGGATGAAGGCGCATCTGGCCGGCATCGCGTCTCACACCGGCATGGCGGCAGTCTTCAAGCTGCAGGGGGCCGACGTCTACGAGGTGCTCGGCATCGAGCGCCTGCCGGGGGCGGAGCTGGCCCCACCGCCTGAGCGCAGCGGCCTGCTCGGCGCCGTCCGGAACGTCTCGACGCTGCTCGCGAGCGCGTCGGACCTGAACACGATCCTCGACGATGTGCTCGCGGTGCTGGAGGCTGACCTCGGCATCGCGCACTCGATGGTGATGCTCATCGACCGTAGCCACGAGCGGCTGTTCACGGTCGCCAGCCGCGGCTATCCGGCCTCTGGCGTGGGCTCCGAGATCGCCTTGGGGCACGGCGTCATCGGCGTGGCGGCGCACGAGGGTACAGCCATCCGCATCACGCACGGCACCAGCGAATACGCCTACAGCCGCACGATGCGCGAGCGGGCCGAGCGCCACGGCCTGGCCGAACTGCTCGAAACCGAGATCCCGCTGCCGGGGCTGCCCGCGCCGGGATCACAGCTCGCGGTGCCACTGCGCGTCAGCGCCTGCACGGTTGGCGTGCTCTTCGTCGAGAGCCCGCATGAGGCGCGCTTCAGCTGGGAAGACGAGGATGCGCTGGTCGCTATCGCGGCCCAGCTCGGAACGACGATCGTGGTGCTGCAGCAGGCCGCGGAAGCTTCGGATGAGGCGCCCGCCCGCTGGAACTTGCGCCGACGCCGCGCGGGACGCCGATCGTCGTCCGGCACTACGCGGCGGACCACAGCGTCTTCATCGGCGACGAGTACCTGATCAAGGGCGTCGCCGGCGCCATCTTCCGCAAGCTCGTGCGCGACTTTTTGGTCGAAGGGACGGACCGACTTCACCAACCGCGAACTGCGACTCGATCCGTCGATCCGCCTGCCGGATATCACCGACAACCTCGAGGCCCGATTGATCCTGCTGGTCCGGCGACTGCAGGAACGCGGCCCCGACATCCACATCGAGAAGACCGGTCGCGGCCGCTTCCACCTGGCGGTCGAGCGGCCGCTGACACTGACGGAAGTCGGCTAGGCCGCACCGAACTCGACGTCCGGGGCGGGCGCGCGCGCTGCGGCGGCGTCGGTCGCCGTCGGCAGTGGACCGAGCGCGGCTTCCAGCTTCGTGCAGTCCCGTGCGCTCAGGTGCGGTCGCACCAGCGCGAGGATCGCCTCAAACGCCGGTCGCGGCGCATTCTGGCGTATGCCCGTCAGCAGCACGGCCCGTTCCGGCGCACTCGCGGCCGGCACCATCCAGCGCATCGCCGCGGCTGTCTCGGCCGGCGTGTGCGACCCGATGATGCGACCTTCGATCGCGAGGATTTCCTCTTCGCTGTAGCACTCGATCAGCGTCGCGTGATTTTCAGTCTCCTCCACGTGCATGTGCTGCAGGTTGTCGGCCACGAAGAGGGCGAGATGGCGGTACAGGCGCAGTGCGGCTGTTTCGCGAGCATCACCTGCGCTGCTTTGCAGCGCCCGCAAGGAAGTTTCGAGCATGTCGAACGCCTCGCGATGCTGCAGATGATCGGCACGCGTCTCTGCGCTGCTCCCGGACCGGCGCGCCTCGAGCGCGGGGTGGACCCAGTCCTCCTCGGCCTGCAGGTGGCTGCGTGCAAATTCGAGCAGGCGCCGCACCGAGACTGCGGCCGCCCCGACGTCGTCCGAGTCATGGGGATCCATGCGGCCCACCGCGACCAGCACGTCGGCCATGCAGGCCCGCAGGGCCTTGTGGATCAGGATGTAGATATTGTGGCGATGGGCGAGGTTCATGACGCTCTCCTTGCGAAGTGGCGGGGCTTTGACTGGTCGCCACTGTAGAAAGGATCCCGTCCGCGGGCTGCTAAATCTTGGTTAAGCGAACCGTAAGAGTTTCCTAAGCGCCGCGGGACGGCAGCCGCTTCGACCACCATGCGAAAATCAACGCATGCCCGAGCCCGTGACTTCCGCCACTGCCGCAGCGGCCGCTGCTGCGTCACCTTGCGTCTCGGTGTGCCGCATGGATCCCCGCACGCAACTGTGCGAGGGCTGCGCGCGCACCATTGACGAAATCGCGAACTGGAGCCGCTACTCGGAGGTGGACAAGCGGGCGGTGTGGCTGCGAATTGCCGAGCGCCGCAGCCAGGCCTGAGGCGGGGCGCGCTCGCGACCATGGAGACGACTGCAGCTTCTTTGCTGATCCCGCCGACAATGCGGGTTTTCGAGCGCGGCTGGCTGTCGTCGAACAACATCCTCCTGTACGACGACGATAAGACGGCGACGCTGGTCGACACCGGGTACGTGAGTCACCGCGCGCAGACGCTGGCACTCGTGCAGAGCGCGCTCGGCGAACGGACGCTCGCGCGCATTCTGAACACGCATCTTCATTCAGACCACTGCGGCGGCAATGCGCATTTGCAGCGCGCCACCGGGGCCCGCCTCGCGATCCCGCCCGGACACGCCGAAGCGGTCGCGCGCTGGGACGACGAAGTGCTGACCTTCCGCGCGACCGGCCAGGAATGCGAGCGCTTCGTCCACGACGAGGTGCTGCAGCCGGGCGCGACCGTGCAGATGGGAGCGCGTGCCTGGCAGGTGTTCGCGGCGCCCGGTCACGATCCGCACTCCGTCGTGCTGTGGGACGCTGCCGACCGCGTGCTCATTTCCGCCGACGCACTGTGGCAGCACGGGTTTGGCGCAATCTTTCCGGAAATCGAGGGCGACTCGGGCTTTGCCGAACAGGGCGCCATGCTTGACCTGATCGCCGGCCTCGATCCGAAGCTTGTCATTCCCGGACATGGATCGCCGTTTGCAGACGTGCCCGCCGCGCTGCTGCGGTCACGTAAGCGACTCGCTGCGCTCGCCGCCGATCCCGCCCGCAACGCGCGCCAGGTGGCGAAGGCACTGATCAAGTTCTACCTGCTAGATGTACGTTCGCTGCCATTCGACCAGCTGGTGCAGCACCTGGCCGGCGCGCGCTACTTCACGGTGATCAACGAGCGCTACTTCCGGCTGCCGTTCGAGGAGATGATCTCGAACTGCCTGCACGAACTGGTCGCGGTCGGCGCCGCAGAGCGGCGTGACGGCATCGTTGCCAATCGCGACGCCTAAGCGGCGCCCCCGCCTTGCCTAACGGGTGGCGCTGTCTCCGGTCTCGACGTTGCTCTGAGGCGTGTACTGATAACCTGACAGTGTGACGCCGGTCACGGTGAAGGTGAACGTGCCGATCGCCTTGGTGCGCGTTGACTTGATCGATGCCACGCCGTTCGAGCCCGTCAATGCACTGCCAGTGCCACTTACCACGCCGCTCCAGGTTCCGGTCACCGTTGCGCCCGGCACGGCGTTGCCGTTGCCGTCGCGTATCGAGACCTGTGCCGTCGCCTCGGCGTTGCCGTTGCGGAACGTGCGCAACGCGACCGTGATGGCCTCCACGTGCATCGACTGCAGAACCACCGGCGCGTTGGCGCTGATGGTCACGCTCTTCGTGTCGGTCAGTCCGGCGTTGTCAGTCACCTTCAGGATGGCCGTGTAAACACCCGGCATCGCATACGAATGACTTGCGCTCGCAGCCAGCTGCAGCGCGCTGCCGTCGCCAAAGTTCCACTCGATACGGGTGATGCTGCCATCCGGATCGCTGGAGCCGGTCGAGCCGAAGCTCACCACGAGCGGTGCCACGCCGGACGTCGGCGCCGCTGACAGCATCGCCACCGGCGGCTGCGACGCCGCCGCAGGCACGGTGCCACTCACCAGGTATTCGCCCAGGCTGCCGTAGTTTGAATAGCCCGTCGTGAGGTCGCCCTTGCCGACGCCGGTGACGGAGACGAAATAGGTACCGCCGCCACCGGTCACGCTCAGTGTCGAACCCAGCGCATCCACCGGGTTGCCGCTCACCAGCAGGTTGCCCGAGCCATCGCGCAGTTCGGCGCGGACATCGAGGTTGGCTGAACGGCGCGCCGGGGCGACGTTGATGCTGATCGGGCCTGCGGCAGCGACGAAGGAGAACACGTCGATGTCTCCCGTGCGCTCGATGAACCCGCCGGCTTCGATGGTCGTCACGCCGGCGGAGGTCACGCCAGCAATCCGGGTAGCGGTGCCCGTCGTGTTGCCATGGTCGTCCGCACGTGCGACCACGCCATTGGCAGCCATCACGGCGTAGTCATCCTCCTTGTTGTTTGCGTCTGGGTACTCGCCCTTGCTCCACTGCACGAGATCCTTGTAGTAACCGACGCCCATGATTGGCGCCCAGCCCGTCGCGCCCGAGCCGTGGCCCGCGTAATAGCCCTGTGTCGACGTGCCGTCATGGTGCAGGCCCGTGTTGTGACCGGCCTCGTGCGAGGCCGCTTCGGCAACGTACTTTTCGTTCCCGCCGCCGAGCATGTCGTAGAACACCAGGGCCGGCTTGTAGGTGTCGGATGTGTCGTCGAACACATCAAGGTAAGCGACTCGTCCGCAACTGCAGTTTTAGAACGTGCGCTTGGTGATCAGCACCGTGGTGCCGAACGTGTCGTCGCCGCTGCCGCTGCGGGTGAGTCGATCCGACGACGGCGCCTCGGTCGTCACATCGACATCGAAGGGCGCATAGTCTTCCGCGACCCGCTGCCAGATGTACTGGATGCGCTCGAGTTCCGCGGTGCTGAAGGAATACGGCACGCCGTCAGTATCAAACGGCAGTGCCGTGATCGTCGTCTGCGAACTGGTGTTCCACGCCGTGTTGGTGAGGGTGGCGCCCTTGAAGTTGAGATAGATCGTGCGCTTGGAGCCTGCGCGGCTGTGCAGCAGGAAGGTCTGGTCGAGCGGCGCGAGAGTGCCGCTGGCGGTCAACGACGGCGCTGCCAGCGGAGCATCAGCCTGCAGCGGTGCTTCGAGGTCTTCCTGGTAGAACACGCGCCCCTGGCGATCGAGCCACGCGGTGCGGTCGCGCCGCAGGATCGCCGCAAATTCGCCAGGCGACTTGCCGTACCAAGCGGCGAGCTCGGGCAGACGTCCCCCGAGCAGGTCGATGGCGCGCTGGCCGCGCGCTTTCTCCGGCAGGTCGAGGGTGGGGAACGGAGGCTTCTGCGGCGGCGCTGACGGCCGATTGCCCGATTGCCCCCATGCAGGCGCTGCGAGCGCCGCTGCGACGAGCAGCCCCGCGGTCCAGGTCTTCAACACGGATTTCCTTCCCGGCCGCGACGCGGCCATCGCCAGCCCAACCGCTACATGCACGCGGCGGTGGCCAGAACCACCAATGCGACCAGCGACCACATCCCGGCGAACAGCGGAATGTCGCCGAACGGAACGAGGCGATCGTCGTCGGACTGGGTCATCGTGGCCTCCCGGGGCGCGAAGCGAGCTCCCCTCTACAGGAGTATCGGCACGACTCCAGCCGATGTTTATCGTCCTGACAGACGAATGGGCCCTGGCGGGCGGGGACTACGACGCATGGACTAGCCGAAGCGGCGCACGCTACGTTCGGATTCCGGCCTCGGATCCCGACTCGGAGGCCGTTCCAGCCGTCCGGAGGGCATCGCTGTGCCAGTCAGCCGATCTGCCCGGACCGGGCCCTGACGCCACCGCGAACTCTGGTCGGCGCCCAGACTTGCCGGGGCCATGCGAAGCAACCGACGTCCAGCGCCGTAGGCTATCTTGCCGCGACACGTACAACTCCCGATGAACGGTGGAGCCACGTGTTTGCGCCCAGCTTGGCATGGCGTCGCACTCGACGCGAACGACGCGGGAGCCGCCCTGCGCCACGCACAATTTGATTCGCACGCCGACTGTACCGCCGGTCGCAAGGGTCCGCGCCCAGCACGCACCATCGCCGCGGGACTTGTTGCCCTGGACCGTGGGGTACGGGCCGACTTCGATCGATCGCGTCGGCAGCCATCCACGCGCAGCAACCCCACCGCTTCGAGCGTCGTCGCGCTCGTTGCGGCTCCCGCGGGAATCGGTGCGACCCCCTCAGGCACGACGCCCGGCATCGAGGCCACGACTGCGCACGTCGAGTGTTGCACCGAGCCGACCCGCAAAGGATCAGTGAGCACTTACGGCAACGGCGTTGTCACGTCTATGCGGTTCGCCGGCCAAGCGCCCGCCAGGTCACGGAAGGTTGCGGCCTGCCCACAGCCCCAAGGCCACCACTCTCGCCCGCTTCGGCTGGGCCGACCCTTCAGCACTCGATTCGGGCGGCCCGCTCACACGGACTGAATATCGGCACGCAACGCCCGGTGGGGCCGTGCGATGCTGCAAAGCGGTGACTACGGCGCCGACAGCGCACTGTCCCCCGTGCTACCGATGGGCCGCGCTACCGCAGCCCGTCCGTGCCCGGTGCCGCCCGCTCACCGCGACACCGCCCGCGTCGGATCTGCACGGAGGCCCCAGTCAGCTGGCGGAGCTGCAGCGTCGCTTGCCGCTGACATTGTTAAAGTCCGAGTTCGACGCAACTCGGACCGCGCTGCGCTGAGCCAGCGTCCACTGCCCACATGAAAGTGTTTGGATTTGCCGGTTGGTCTGGCAGTGGCAAGACGGTGCTGATCGAACGCATCATCCCGCTGCTGATCGGACGGGGACTCGAGGTCTCACTGATCAAGCGGGCACATCACGCCTTCGACGTCGACGTGCCCGGCAAGGATTCCCACCGTCACCGTCGCGCGGGATGTCGGGAGGTGTTGCTCTCGTCCAGCGTGCGGTGGGCGCACATGCACGAGTTGCGAGGCGAGCCGGAGCAGACGCTACAGCAGTTGGTCGACCGCATCTCACCGTGCGACCTGCTGCTGGTGGAAGGTTTCAAGCGGGAGCCCATTCCGAAGATTGAGGTGTTCCGCCGCGAAAACTCCAAGGCCGCGCTGCATCCCGACGACCCACATGTTGTCGCGATCGCCACCGACTGTCACTTTGACACGGCGTTGCCGCAGTTCGAACTCGACGACGCGGCAGCAATCGCCGACTTCGTGTGTCAATTTAATCGGCTGGGGTAACGCCGTTCCGACCGCGCCGGCCCGACCGACCATCCGCCATGAAACGCCCGTCAACCGCCGATCGCGCTGAGGCGGCCGACGTCCTGCTGCACCTGGCCTCGCGCTACTCGGTCAGCCCAAAGCATCTCGGCGCTCCGGCACCTGGGCGCGCAGAGCTTTTACGCGCCGCCGCCCTGGCGCTCCGGGCGCCCGACCACGAGGCGTTGCGGCCGTATCGGTTTGTGTATATCGACGCCCTTCAGCGCACTGCACTGGGCGAGTTGTATGCACGTGGCGCTCAGCGCCGCGAGTGTGACGACGCCGAGGTGCAACAGGCCCGCGCTCGCGCCCACAACGGCCCGTGTCTGGTGGCCTTGATCGGCCGTATCGAAGATGGGGCACTCGATGTGCCGGCACAGGATCAGTGGCTGTGCATTGGCGCAGCGTTGATGAATTTTCTAAACGCGCTGCATCTGATGGGCTATGGCGCCAAGGTCCTCGGCGGTGCTTCGATCCAGGACGTGGAGGTGCAGCAGGCGTTCTGTGCGCCCGGCGAAACCCTACTGTGCTGGATCGTGGCAGGCACTCCGAGGCGTGCGGCACACTCACGCTACTCGGATGAAGTCACTTCGGTTCTGAGTGACTGGGACGGGGGTAAACGGTAGGCGGCGCCATCCCGCCCCAGAGCTGCACCGCTCCATGCTTTCCGTTTCGGACCGGAACTGACGACTGCAAAACAAAGGCGCCCCATGAGGCGCCTTGGCCTGGACGGGCTCGACCGCTACTTCTTGGCGGCGGCCGCAGCAGGTTGCGCCGGGGCGGCTGTCGCGGCAGGTTGCGCCGGGGCGGCAGGCGCGGCAGCGGGCTGCGCTGGGGCAGCCGCCGCGACCGGGGTCGCGGCCGGTGGCACGAACGGACCGGGGTTCACGCACGCGGGTGTTGCTTCAGGCGTGTACACCTTGCCCTTGGCTTTCTCCTCCTTGATATACGCGTCGGCGACCTTGGTCTGTGACATGACACAGCGTGTAGGCGTCGACCTTACCCGCGTGTGTCGCCTTTGCCGCATTCAGCGCTGCTGCCGCCTGTTGCTCGGGCGTTGGCGCGGGCAACTTGGCTCCAGCGGCCGCGGCCAGAGTCAGTGCGCAAAGGGCGAAGGTGGTGTGTTTCAGCATGACTCCCCCGATAACTCTATTTGACAGCGAGCAGGACTGCGCGGCGGTCGGGCTCAGGCACCGCGGCCTCGGACACCATCGGACTTTCGGGCACCTTGCCCGCCTTGACGTCGTCGTACCAAAGCTCGTGGTGATGCTTGGCCCACTCGGCTGTGACGTAGCCGTTACGCATGGCGCGGTAAGCCCCCTTCATGCCAATCGTGCCCAGGTAGATGTGCACACTGGCCATGGCAATCGCAACATAGGCCAACACCATGTGGATGATGTTGAAGGTCTGCATCGTGGACCGAGCCTGGCCGAAATTCGGGAAGTTGAGCACCAGACCCGAGGCAATCAGAAGTGGGGTGAGCAGAACCAGCAGGAACCAGAAAACGATCTTCTCGCCGCCATTGAACTTGCCCGAGGGGTACTCGTGGCCGGTCAGGTTGCCGACGATCTTGGTCAACCAGACGAAATCCTGCTTGTTGAACCAGTTGTACGGCAGATAGCGGATGAACATCCACACCACACCGACGATCAGGATCGGCCCGACGAAGTTGTGGACGTTTTTCGCCGCCGCCCCCACCCAAGAATACAGACCGTGACCGATGATCGGCAGCAGCAGCATCTTGCCGAAGGTGAGGATCAGGCCGGTGATGGCCAGAGTCACCCAGACAATGGCCAGGGTCCAGTGCGCGTACCGATCCGTCGGCCGGAAGCGCTGGATCATCATCTTCGATCCGCTCTCGCCGACGGCGATCGAGCCGCGCATCGCGTAAAAGCCGCCCAGCGACACCATGGCCAGCGCAACCAGCAGTCCGCCGATCAGGGCCACCGGCACGCGCGCTTGCCTCCAAGTCTCGCCACGCGACTGGATCAGCACTCCCTGATCCGGATTGGCACCGACCTGGGTAAAGCCCGGCTCGCCGGAGCGCACCTCACGCCAGACCGGGCGCATTGTTATACGGCTGAGTGACGTTCTGCTGCACTTGTTGGCGCGCGCCTTCCTGCTGCTGCGGAGTCGCGGGTTGCGCGGCCGCGTAACCTGCAACGGTCAGCACCGCTGCCGCCAACCCGACCCGCCACGAGAGATTCGTCATGGGGCGGCTCCCTACCGCGCTGGTATGCGCGAGTAGTCGTTCTGGCCCTGCGTGCGCGCCTGCAGAGCCGCCTCCCATTGCGCCTGCTTGCCCACCGTATTGCGGCGAGTCCCACGGTGCGGCGACAGGGGCGCCCGAGTACTTGCCCTGCTCGTACGAGGTGACCCTTTTTTCTCCGCAGGCCGACAAGCCGGCTGCCAGAGCGAGCGCGGCCAGCACCGCCGCGGGTTTGGTGAGTTTGCGCATCATTTCTTCCCCTCGGTCGCCGCCGGTGCCGCTCCACCTTTGGGCGGCCCATACGCCGTGGCCCAACCGATGACTTCGGAACCCTTGCCACGCACGGTGACACGCTCGCGGAAGATATTGGCGATGACATCACCGTCTCCGGCGAGCAGCGCCTTGGTGGAGCACATCTCAGCGCACAGCGGCAGCTTGCCCTGGGCGATGCGGTTCTGGCCGTACTTGCTGTACTGCTCTTCCTCGCTGCCCTTGCCCGGGACCGCCCTGGCAAAAAGTGCACTTGTCCATCTTGCCGCGCGCGCCGAAGGCGCCCGCTTGCGGGAACTGCGGTGCCCCGAACGGACAGGCATACAGGCAGTAACCGCAGCCGATGCACTGATCCTTGTCGTGCAGCACTACACCGTCTTCGCTCCGGACGAAGCAATCGACCGGGCATACCGCCATGCACGGCGCATCAGAGCAATGCATGCAGGCAACCGAGATCGAGCGTTCGCCGGGTACGCCGTCGTTGAGGGTAACGACGCGCCGGCGGTTCACACCCCAGGGCACCTCGTTGGCGTTCTTGCAGGCCGTGACACAGCCGTTGCACTCGATGCAGCGGTTGGCATCACAGATGAACTTCATGCGGGCCATCGTGAGTCTCCTTGTTTCGTTCTCGAGGCCTCTCAGGCCAGCTTGGCGACCTGGCAAAGGGATGTCTTCGTGCCTTCCTGCATCATCGTCACCGAGTCATATCCATACGTCGTGCTGGTGTTGATCGACTCGCCGCGCACGATCGGTGCCGAACCGGCCGGGTAGCTGCCCAGCAGATCCGCGCCTTGCCACCACCCGGCAAAGTGGAATGGCATGAACACGGTGTCCGGTCCGACCCGCTCGGTGACGAGCGCCATGACCTTGAGCTTCGCACCGGTGGGCGTGTTCACCCAGACCCACTCGCCGTTGCGGATGCCGCGGTCGTTGGCAGCCTTCGGATTGATCTCGATGAACATGTTCGGCTGCAGTTCGGCCAGCCACGGGTTCGAACGCGTCTCGTCGCCACCGCCCTCGAATTCCGTCAGACGGCCCGAGGTCATCACGAGCGGGAACTTCTCGTAGACCTTGTCGGCAATGTTCTTGTCCTGCACGGTCTTGTAGAGCGTCGGGACGCGCCAGAAGTCCTTGCGGTCGGCATAGGTCGGGTACTTGGCGACCAGATCCGGACGATTGCTGTACAGCGGCTCGCGATGGATCGGGACGGGATCCGGGAAGTTCCACACCACGGCGCGCGCCTTGGCGTTGCCGAACGGATGGCACTGGTGCTTGGTCATCACCACGCGGATGATCCCGCCCGAAAGGTCGGTCTTCCAGTTCTTGCCCTCGGCCGCCTTCTTCTCGTCCTCGGTCAGTTCGTTCCACCAGCCGAGCTTCTTCAGGAACACGTGATCGAACTCGGGGTAGCCGGTGGTGATCTCGGCGCCCTTCGAATGCGAGCCCGCTTCGGCCAGAAGGTTGACACCGTCGCGCTCGACACCGAAGTTCGCGCGGAAGTTGCCGCCGCCGTCCATCACCGTCTCTGGAGGTGTCGTACAGGTTCGGCGAGCCCGGGTGCTTCATCTGCGGCGTGCCGTAGCACGGCCAGGGCAGTCCGAAGTAATCGCCGTCGCACGGACCACCGTTGGCACGCAGCGTCTTCACGTCGAAGGTGCCCATGTGCTTCATGTGCAGCTTCAGACGCTCCGGGCTCTGCCCGGTGTAACCGATGGTCCAGGTGCCGCGGTTGATCTCGTTGGCGAGGATGTCCTCGATGATCGGTTCTTCCCAGCCGCCAGCACCCGGGATGGTCCGGAGGTTCTGCTTGCCATCGCGCTTGCCCAGCAGTTGGTCGCCGAAGCCCCACTTCTGCGCGAAGCGCAGCATGATCGCGTGGTCCGTCCGCGATTCGAACAAGGGTTCGATGACCTTCTCGCGCCACTGCAGCGAACGGTTGGACGCCGTGACGAGAGCCCGTCGTTTCGAACTGCGTGCACGCAGGCAGCAGGTACACGGTGCGGTTCGGATTGACCTTGCGCGCCTTCGCCCGCCGGCATCGCCGCCATCGCGGCGGTCGCCGACGGATACGGATCGACCACGACGAGCAGGTCGAGCGCATCCATGGCCTTCTTCATTTCCAGCCCGCGCGTCTGCGAGTTGGGCGCATGGCCCCAGTAGAACACGGCCCGCAGGTTCGGTCCCTGGCCGATCATGTCGTTCGGCTCGAGCACCGCATCGATCCAGCGGCTGACCGTGGTTCCGGGCTTGGTCATCATCGCGTCGGATGCGAATCGCTTCTTCAGCCAATCCAGGTCGACGTTCCAGACCTTGGCCCAGTGCACCCAGGAGCCCGGCACGATGCCGTAATAGCCGGGCAGGGAGTCGGGGTTCGGACCGACATCGGTCGCGCCCTGGACGTTGTCGTGGCCGCGGAAGATGTTGGTGCCACCGCCGGAGACGCCGACGTTGCCCAGGACAAGTTGCAGCAGGCACGACGCCCGTACGATGGCGTTGCCGATCGTGTGCTGGGTCTGCCCCATGCACCAGACGACCGTGCTGGGGCGGTTATTGGCCATGGTCTCGGCGGCCAACAACACCTGGTCCTCGGGCACGCCGCAGGCTTCGGTCACCTTGTCGGGGGTCCACTTCATGACCTCCTCTTTGACCTTGTCGATGCCGTACACGCGCGCAGCCAGGTACGCCTTGTCCTCCCATCCATTCTTGAAGATGTGATACATCATCCCGTAGAGGAATGGAATGTCGCTGCCGCCGCGCAGCCGGATGTAGTGATCGGCCTTGGCAGCGGTGCGCGTGAAGCGCGGATCGACCACGATCATCTTGGCGCCGGTCTCCTTTGCATGCAGGGAGAACAGCATGGACACCGGATGCGCCTCGGCGGCGTTCGACCCGATGTACATCATGGCCTTCGAATTCATCATGTCGTTGTACGAGTTCGTCATCGCGCCGTAGCCCCACGTGTTCGCCACACCGGCGACCGTCGTGGAGTGGCAGATGCGAGCCTGGTGGTCACAGTTGTTGGTGCCCCAGAGCGAAACGAACTTGCGCAGCAGGTAGGCCTGCTCGTTGTTGTGCTTGGACGAGCCGATGAAGTAGGCCGCGTCGGGACCGGACTCCTCGCGGATCTTGGACATCTTCGCGGTGATCTCGTCGATCGCCTGGTCCCAGCTGATGCGCTGGTATTTGCCGTCGACCAGCTTCATCGGGTACTTCAGCCGATGCGAGTGCTCGGTCATGCCGTGCTCACGCACCGAGGCACCCTTGGCACAGTGCGCTCCAAGGTTCAGCGGCGAATCGAACACCGGCTCCTGCCTGACCCACACGCCATTTTTCACGACCGCGTCGACCGCACAGCCGACAGAACAGTGCGTGCACACGGTGCGGCGTACCTGTTCGCCAGTGGCCGCCGGTTCAGCCGCCGAGGCGGCCTCGGCCTTGCCGATGGCACCGTACGGAAGCTGTGCCGCGAACGCCGCAGCACCCGCGGTCACGCCGGAGCGTTTGAGGAACGTGCGTCGATCGATGGTCCGGCCATGCATGCCGGAAACGGCGCGCGCAAGGCGACCCTGGGCCGTCGCGGCCCCCGCGGATTTCTTCGTAAGCATCGGGAGTCTCCCGTCTAGACCTGGGTGGTGCGGTAGTAGTGCCGGATGTGCGCGGTTTCGCGATAGCCGACCCGCGTCGCGTCATCGGCTACAGGCGTGTCTGTCGCAACTTTGCGCTCGCCGACGATTGTCGTCACCACGGCGGCCGCCGCAGTTGCGCCACCGATCGCGACTGCCTTGAAGAAGCCGCGACGGTTCGGTTGTACGTTATCCATAGGATTGATCCTTCATACCCCTTAGCTGGCAGATCATCGCGCGCGTGCCAACGGTCCGTCAACGCTCAGGTTCCCTTAGTGATGCCTAGCCCATCTCGAATTGCGCTAGATCAGACACCATAAAGACTTCGAGAGTGCGAACTGCGGCCGTGTAGAAGTCGCTGAGGTCGGCCTTGTGCGCCGCATCACAGAACTCGCGGTACACCGGCTGCAGGTAACGGACAAAAAATTCCCGCTGGCGCTGCAAGGACTTCACATCGGATCCGGCGGCCACGAGATGTCGCATGACTTCCAGCACCGCGGTGAGGTTGTCTTCCGGCTCGGCCGACACGGCAGTGCGCGCCAGTCCCAGCTGGGCCAGCGTGTCGCGCAACTCGACCAGCACGGCTTCCTTGCGCGGGCCCGGATGGTAATGCGACAGGTAGGTGCTGACGGGAGCCTTGCCCACCCCGATGAACGTTGCGTCGAACTCCAGCGTCGCGTCTCGCGCCGACGTATGCGCAGCCGCAGCGGCCAGGTCGTTCCACGCCTGCGCCAGTTCGCCATCACCTTCAACGCTCCCGGCTGACTGCGCCAGCGCGCGCAGCAGGCCTTCGTCCGGTCCCGCAGCGAACAAGCGCGCCAACAGCGCGTAAAGCTGCAAGCGCCCCGCGTCCTCGGGGGCCAGGACAACGTCCGTCGCTGCGTTGGTCGCGCTCATCGCTTGACGTCGAAGATCGATATTTCGTTCTTCGATTCCATCATGTCGATCACGCGACAGTCGGCGCACATCTGGATACGCCGCAGCGCCGCGCCGGCGAACATCGGATGCGCGCCCAGACGGCCAGTCATCACGTCGATCATCTGCCGCGTACCGAACGGTGCGCCGCAACGCACGCAATGGAACGGTTCGGCTTCGTTCAGCGTGACCGGCTGACGGGCCTCGGGCGTCACCCGCAGACGCGGCACCAGGGAGATTGCCTGTTCGGGGCAGGTCGTCGCGCACAGGCCGCACTGCACACAGTTGCGCTCGATGAAGCGCAGCTTGGGCGCGTCCTCGGCATCCAGCAGTGCGGAACTCGGGCAGGCACCGATGCAGGCCTTGCACAGGGTGCAGAGTGACTTGTCGATGGCGAGCGCACCGAACGGCGAGCCCGCGGGCAGCGCAATCTGCTCCGGCGGCGCCGATGCCTGTTGCACCAGGTGATGGATGGCGAAATCGAGCGTTTCGCGCTTGCGGTTGGACAAGTGAAAGGTCGCGGGCTCAGCGACGGTCGCCGCCGGCTGCGATGACCAAAGCGCTGCCTGCAGCGCGGCGACTTCCCCGGCACGCAAGGCCTGCCAGTGGGTGCCGCCGAAGCCCAGTCCGTTGAGAATCGCATCGGCAAGGCGCGCCTGCTGATCCAGCAGAGCGCCGTGTTCATCAGCACCGACGTCGTCGAGCAGCGCGAACACCTGGCTTGCGCCAAACGCAATGGCGCCGAGCACGACGTCGATGCCGATCGTCGCCACGCTGTGCACCTCAAGCGGCAGCACGCGCGCCGGCAGCCCCTTGCCCACACGCGCCAATCGCGAGATCAGTTCACGGCCGCTCGTGCCGTTGTGGAACAGCAGTGCTGCGTCCCTGCCACCCGCCCCCCGATACACCGACAACAGCGTGCGCAGGCGCGTGCCGATGTCGGCCACGGCGGGGTAGGCAAAGTGCAGTGCGCCGGTCGGACACGTAGTTGCGCAGTCACCGCAACCCATGCACAGAAATGGGTGCGCCCAGATTTTGTCGCCCAGCGAGCGGACCGCGTCGGTCGCGCAGACGTCGAGGCAGCGCGTACAGCCGGTCTTCGAGTTGCGGCTGTGCGCGCAGAGCTTCTCGTCATATTGCACGTAACGCGGCTTTTCGAATTCGCCCACCATCTGCACCAGCCGCATGGCCGCCTGCGCCTGCTCCAGCGGATCGGCGCCCGGCGCCAGATAGCCGAACGGCTTCTCCGGCATTTTCAGCAACGGCTGCGCGGACAGATCGAACACCAGATCGAACTGCTCGGTGCGCGTCGACGCGGCTCGCCCAAAGTCGATCGCACCGATCGTTCCGCAGGCCTTCACGCAGGCGCGGTGCGCCTTGCAGCGCGTGAGGTCCACCTGGTACGTGAAGTCGATCGCCTGCTCCGGACACGCCCTGATGCAGGCGTTGCACCGCGTGCAGGTCTCCAGATCAATCGGGTTGATCTGCTCCCACTGAACTTCGTACTTGCCCAGATACCCCTGCACTGAGCGTGGCATCCCCGACCACACCGGATAGTGACGAGCCGACGGCAGTTCCGCGCCGCGGGCCGTTGTGATCAGGACGCTCACCGAAAGACTGGCGGTGAGCTGCTCGGCCCAGGCGATTGCTGCCTCGGCCGGACCGATGATGAGTACTTCGCCCTTCGACGCGTACGAGGAAACCGCGACCGGCTGCGGCTCGGGCAGATCTGCCAGCGCCAGCAGGGCGGCGATCTTTGCGGTCGCCGCAGCGCCTTCGGCCGACCACCCGGCCGCCTCGCGGATGTTGACGAACGTCATCTCCGTTGCGGATCCGGCGCCTTCGGCCAGCTGGGTGAATAGCGGAGCCTCCTGCGTGCATGCAATCGTGCAGGAAACGCCCGCCAGCGCTGAGGTGAAGCCGTCGACTTCCTTGCGGCACAGCTCGGTGTAGATCGGAATCGCCTCGCGCCCGAGCGCGCGGCCAAGCGCCGCCCCGTCCAGCGACATCGTGCGATTGCAGTTGCAGACTTTCAGCGTGTTGCCGGGTGTGGCCATGCGGGCTCAGGTGGAAGGGGGATCGATTACACCGGCCTTGCCCGGCGGGATGGCAGGTGACGACGGGAAGTCCGCGAGTCTGGCCGGATTGTCGGTCGAAGCCGCATCCGCGGGCGCCGCATTTGGCGCCGACGTCTGCGCGTCACTCGATTCGACACCCGCGTCATTGGTGGCGAGACCGTGCGCTTTCCCGTCGGCGGTCGGACCCGCGGCAGCATCGACCTCTCCGCCAGCAGCAGCGGCCAAGGTGTCCGGTGCACCGGCTGTCGCGTCCGCCGCCTCCGCCGCTTCCAGCGCTGCCAGTTCGGAATCGAGCAGGAAAGCGCGCGCGCTCGGAAGACGCATTCGCAGCGCAGCCGTCAGCGGCTCGAACTGCGTGTAGTCGTCGACATAGACATCGAGCATGTCCATCTGGTTGAAGTGTGGGTCGGCAAAGAGTTTCGTCAGCGCTGCGCGACGCAGGCCTTCATCGACGGGCTGCTGAAAGAACGCCTGGTAGTCCGACCGCAGGCCATCGAGCGATTCGATCGGCGGCAGCGGTACCGCGGTCGGCGCCGCGGGATCGTGCCTCGATGCAGGCGCTGAAACCGAACCAACTTCTGCGCCTCCGTCGCTGCCAGGCATCGCCGGGGAAGCAGCGGGCACCTCCGGCGCCGCGGCCTCAGCGGGCCGCTCCGACTCGCGCTCGGCTGCGCGCTTACGTCGCGACCAACGGACGAGGAACGATTCCGGTTCAGCGCTCATTCGGAAACCCAGCGTCGCCGGCGCACTGCGCACATCGGGGACAGCCCTGCGGATTCATTGAATGTCTCGCTTGGCGCCGAGAAACGATGCCGGAGCCGGGCGGCGCTTCTTCTCGGGAATCTGCAGATGCTGCTGTGTGAAAGCCGCAAGCCACGGCAGCCACTCACTGGGCATCGGGACCGCCTCCACCTCGGCGCCGCCGTCGAGGCGCCGCGCCGCCTCGTGATAGCTGAGCGTGACCCACCGCGGCTCGGCGCCCCTTTCGGTGAGTTCCCACTCGACAAAGGCAACTGGCTGATCGGTGGTCAGGTTCAGGTAGTAGCCCTCGGCCTCGGTGCGATTCAGTTCAACTTCAAAACCGAGATGCAGCCACTGCTCGCCCGCTGCACTGCGTTCGAGCAGAATCGGCGCTTCTTCGCGCGCACCAGCGCGCTCGATGACGGCGACCGGCACCCAGATCTCGGATGTCCACGGGTTGTCAACGATGCGTTTGGCCGTCACGACCGCGGCCGGCCTTCGCAATGGGTTTGCCATCGCTTCGATGTTATCTTCCTCCACGCCGCGGAGATTATTCCCGCTTAGGCTCACCGAGCGCAAACCGGAATACGCGTGAAGGGTCTTTAGTGCGCCGCACGTGACACTGTGCGATGCACTCGAACCGCCGCACGCGGCCGGAAGCCGACCACCGATGCCGCTGCTGCTGACCAACGCCTCCCGCCCGTTGATCTTTCCTGTCGATGCCATCGACGAGCGCGGCGCAATCGTGCCGACGCCGATCGCTGGCGAGCACCCACTGACGCTGTACGTCGACAAGTGCGAAGTCGTCACGCTGATGACTCTGGGCCAGGCTCCCGAGGCGCTCGCCATCGGCTATCTGCGCAACCAGCGCCTGGTGGCGTCGCTCGACGAACTCGCGGCGGTGCAGGTCGACTGGGAAACCGACGCCGTGGCGGTCACCACACGACGGGGCGTCAAATCGCTCGCGAAGAAACTCGCGAAGCGGACGGTGACCACGGGTTGCGGACAGGGCACGATGTTCGGCGACCTGATGGACGACGTCGATTCGATCCGCCTGCGCGACGACGTGCGCTTGTCGGAAGCGTCGTTGTTCGCGGTGCTCGAAGCCGTGCGCCAGCACGAGACCATCTACAACGCTGCAGGTGCGGTGCATGGCTGCGCACTGGCCTCGAACGAAGGCGTCGACAGCCGGATTCTGGTGTTCATCGAGGACGTCGGGCGACATAACGCTGTCGATGCAATCGCGGGCCGAATGTGGCTCGACGACATCGATGGCGCGGACAAGATCTTCTACACGACGGGCCGGCTCACCTCCGAAATGGTGATCAAGACAGCGCAGATGGGCATTCCCTTCCTGGTGTCACGCTCGGGATTGACCGAAATGGCCTGGCGCATCGCCAGCCGGGTCGGCCTCACGATGATCGGCCGCGCGGCCCGCAAGCACTATCTGCTCTTCACCGGTCGACATCGCTTCGAGGCGGCGCGCGCGCCATGAGGGCCGAGATCTGTGGGCTGGTGCTGGCCGGCGGACAGGGACGCCGCATGGGGGGCGTGGACAAGGGCTTGCAGCCGCTGCAGGGTCGGCCGCTGATCCAGCATGTGATCGACCGCCTGCGTCCGCAGGTCGACACCCTGCTGATCAATGCCAACCAGAACCTCGAGCGCTATGCAGAGTTTGGCTGCCCGGTCGTGCCCGACCGGGTGGGCGGCTTTGCGGGGCCTCTGGCCGGGCTGGACGCGGGCCTACACGCGACCGACGCACCGCTGATCCTCACCGTGCCGTGCGATTCGCCCTTTCTGCCCCACGACCTGGTCGCCCGGCTGGCGGCGGCACGCGCTGCGAGCGACGCCGACGTCGCAGTGGCGCGGACCGGTAGTCAGCCACATCCGGTGTTCGCGCTGATCTGCACCCGCGTGCGGACCCACCTCGCCGACTTCCTGAGACGCGGTGAGCGCAAGATCGACCTTTGGTACGCCAGCCTCCGGGTGGTCGAGGTCGCCTTCGACGACGACGCGGACGCCTTCGCCAATATCAACACGCGCGCCGAACTGGCACAGCACGAGCGCCGCTGACATCGCTGGTGGTCGCTCTCACCGGGCGCGATGGCGAATGCCAATGGCTGTTCATGCGCGATCATGGACGCCGAGACGTTGCTGTGAACCCACGCTTCAGCGTCCTGTTTTTCGAAGGCCTCGTTTAGAGCCTCGATCGGCACGCTCGCCCCACCAAGGCAAGACGTCGCACAAGGACAATGCCTCCCCGCTGCGCGCCGGCGCGTAGCCCGCCAGCGTCGAGAGCCGCCGCAACCAGGGCTCGCTGCGCAGCACCGCCCGCAAGGTGCGGATCGCGGGCTGCGCCAACGTCGCCTTGTCACACACCAGGAAATACTCTTCCCACAGCAGCGGCACGAAGTCGAGGTCGCGCGAACGGGCCACCGCCTCGATGCACAGGCCGGTGTCCGCCTGACCGGCAGCCACGGCCTGGGCGACCGCGGCGTGCGAAGGTTCCTCGTTCTCATAGCCGTTCAGTGCGGATCGATCCACTTCGTGCTGCTCGCACAGCGTATCGAGCAGCAGCCGCGTGCCGGTCCCGGTCGGTCGATTGACAAAGCGCGCACCGCGCCCCACTACATCGGTGATCGTATGCAGAGCGAGGGGATTGCCGCGCGCCACCGCCAGGCCCTGAACGCGTCGCGCGAATCCGATCAGCTGGTGGCGTTCGGGATGCAACAGAGGCTTGTACGTCCGAGCGATCAGGCTGTCGGTCGTCGTGCGGGGCGGCAGGTGAAAGCCGGCGATCGCGCAGCGTCCCGCGTTCAGTTCGCACAGCGCGTCCGCACTGCCGGTGAAGCGGATGTCGAGATGCAGGCGCGCCGGCATGCAGTGTTCACCCAGCAGCGCCAGGGCGCTGTCATGACTTGCGCGCAGCACGAGCACGCTGGCGGACGTGTCGAAGGCCATCGCGAAGGCGCGCTCGAGATCGGAGTGCAGCGCCGCGATCTGCGGTGCCAGCCGCGCCTGCACTTGTCGTTCGGCCCACAGCAGCTTGTCAGCGAACTCCGTCAGCCGCGCCGGCTGACCACGGTCCCAGATGATCAGGCGATGCCCGAGTTCCTGTTCCCAGCGCTTGAGTTCGCCCCAGACGTGCCGATACGACTGGCCCAGCGCACGTGCGGCGCCCGAGATTGAACCCTGGGCGCGCACTGCAGCCAGCAGATCCATCAGCGGATTGCGGATCAACGCCTCCGGCGCGCGTCCGCTCGTCAGGACATACGACAGTTCGACCTTGTGCACCACGCAAGTTTGCCGCAAAGCGCGCCGATCGCAGACGCCACATATGAAGTCGTTTGCCTAAGGGGCCCAGCCCGGAGCGGCCTGAACGCCCGCACGCCTGCCTACGATCCGTCCTGCGATGGACACGATTCCCCAGGCGACCGCCGCCGCGTTGCGCCTTTTTGTCTCACTCGACCCGGCATTGCTGTCGGTGGTCGGGCGTTCGCTCGCGGTCAGCACGAGCGCCTGTCTGCTCGCGTTCGGCTTCGGCGTGCTGGCCGGGGCCTGGCTGGCCGTCTCCCGCTTTGCAGGACGCGGCGCGATTCTCGCTGTGCTCAACACGCTGCTCGCGCTGCCCTCGGTTGTGGTCGGCCTGCTCGTGTACCTGCTGCTGTCGCGCTCCGGTCCACTGGGCTTCCTGGGTTGGCTTTTTTCCTTCAAGGCGATGGTGATGGCGCAGACGATCCTGGTGGCGCCGATCGTCACGGCGCTCACGCGCCAGGCGATCGAGGACGCCGACCGTGTGCAGGGCGAGCAGCTGACGTCGCTTGGCGCCGCGCCGTTCATGCGCGCACTCCTGCTGGCCTGGGACGAACGCTACGCGCTGCTGACGGTACTGATCGCCGCATTCGGGCGCGCGATTTCCGAAGTGGGCGCCGTCATGATCGTCGGCGGCAATATCGAAGGCTTCACCCGGGTGATGACCACGGCGATCGCGCTGGAAACCAGCAAGGGCGACCTGCCGCTCGCGATCGCACTGAGCATCGTGCTGCTGGCGGTGGTGCTGGCATTGAACGCGCTGATCGCCGTGCTGCGGGACTGGCGCGAGCGCATCGACGGAGCGGCCACGCAGGTCGCTCGGGTCGGGGTCGCATGAACCTGGCCTACGAAGCGCGACTTGCCTTTCCGAAGGCCCAATCGCGAGAGCGTTGCCGCGCGCACCCTGTTCAGGCTCGATCAGGTCGGCGTGCGCTACGGCTCGGCGTGCGCACTGCAGTCCGTAAGCTTGTCGATCGGTGTCGGTGAACGCGTCGCGCTCATCGGCCCCAATGGCAGCGGCAAGACCACGCTGCTGCGCGTGCTGAACGGATTGATCGAGCCCAGCACGGGGACAGTGCAGCGACCCGCGACGACGCGCCAGACGTTGTTGTTCCAGCGCCCCTACATGCTCCGCACGACCGCGCAGCGCAACGTCGCACTGGGCCTGTGGATGCGCGGCGCGCGCTGGCGTGACGCCTGCAAGCAGGCGAACGAGGCGCTGGCGCGCGTCGGCCTGGCGGCGCTCGCGCGGCGCAACGCGCGCACGCTGTCCGCGGGCCAACAGCAACGGCTGGCGCTCGCACGCGCGTGGGTGCTGGCATCCGATGTGCTGTTGCTCGACGAGCCCACCGCCAGCATGGATCCGGATGCGCGGCGTGAGGTCGAGGCGCTCATCAGCGAGTTCACGAGCGGGCGCCAGCAGACGCTCGTCTTCAGCAGCCACACCCTCGGCCAGGTCAGGCGGCTTGCGAGTCGCGTGATCTGCCTGCAAGACGGCCGCATAAGCGCCGACCTTCCGGTACGGGAATTCTTGCAAAACAGCGTTTCCGCCGAGTCGAAACTTTCAATTGAGGGAGAACTGAGATGGCGTCTATGAGTGGGGCGAAACTTCTCTTCGCCGCGATCGTATGCATCGCGAGCGGCTCTGCCGCAGCGCAGAGCATCACGCTGTCATCAACCACGTCCACCGAACAGTCGGGGCTGTTCGCGCATCTGCTGCCGCTGTTCAAGCGGGCCAGCGGCCTTGACGTGAAGGTGGTGGCAGTCGGCACCGGGCAGGCACTGGACATCGGGCGCCGCGGCGACGCCGATGCGCTCCTCGTCCACGATCAGGCGGCCGAGGAGAAGTTCGTCGCCGAGGGCTTCGGGCTCAAGCGGTATCCGGTCATGTACAACGACTTCGTGCTGATCGGGCCGAAGACTGATCCGGCCGCGACACGCGGCTCGGACATCGTCGCCGCGCTCAGGAAGATCAGCGCCAAGAATGCCGCATTCATTTCGCGCGGTGACAAGAGCGGTACGCACAGCGCCGAGAACCGGTACTGGACCGCCGCGGCATTGGCGAGCCAGCGCGGAAGCGGCTACAAGGAGTGTGGGTGCGGAATGGGCCCGGCGTTGAACATCGCCAGCGCCTCCGGGGCCTACGTGCTGGCCGATCGCGGCACCTGGCTTGCATTCAAGAACCGCGGCGACCTTACGGTGCTGGTCGAAGGCGACAAGCGCTTGTTCAACCAGTACGGCGTGATCGTGGTGAATCCCGCGCGGCATCCGCATGTGAAAGTCGCGCAGGCGCAGAAGTTTGCCGACTGGATCATCTCGCCCGCCGGACAGTCGGCGATCGCCGCCTACAAGATCGGCGGAGAACAGCTCTTCTTCCCGAACGCGGGCCAGTAGCGCAACGGCGGGCATTGCAGGGCAGAGCCCTTATTCCGGCAGTTACCGCAGGACGCCGCGACGCACGCACCTGCTCTCTGCTTCCGGCCGAGCGCAGCGGTTGACCTCGCCGCAAGAGCGGGATCAGTTGCGCGACAATGGACGCGAGGCGCGCGTTGCCAAGCGCCTCGCACCCGTCGATAGCCGTCTCGCCTGTCCATGAGGCCGCACGATGGCCTTGAAGTCGTGCGACGAGACGAGTTCTGTCAACGAGTCCTGAATGAAGGCTGCCATCACTTCGATCGCCGACGTGCGCATGCACGGCTTCCGGCAGCGCAGCGAAGTGCCCGCGGTGCTGGACTGGATCGATCAGCACGCGGCGCGGCTGGGCGCGGAGTCGGTTCCGCTCGAGGCGGCCTGCGGCCGCACGCTGGCGGCCGAAGTGATTGCGCCGCTTGACGTCCCCGGCTTCGATCGGGCCGCGATGGACGGCTTTGCGCTGCGCGGCGCGGAAACGGCGGGGGCCAGCGAATACAACCCGCTCGAGTTTCGCGTGCTGGGCCAGGCCATGCCGGGCCAGCCGTTCGCGGGGGACCTCCCGCCCCGCTCGGCCGTGCGGATCATGACCGGCGCGCCCGTCCCCGACGGCGTCGACTCGGTCGTTCCGGCCGAGTACGCGACGGAGACCGCCGGACAGATCGTGGTGACTCGACCCGTTGCCCCGGGCCAGCATGTCGGCCATCGCGGCGAGGACCTGCAGGCAGGATCGACCGCGCTCGGAGTCGGTCGACGCCTGCGTCCGCAGGATCTGGGGCTGGTGGCGTCCCTGGGTCTGGACCATGTGACGGTCGTCCGGCAGCCCCGCGTGCGCATGCTCGTCACCGGCAACGAAGTGAAGGCCCCGGGGGCGCCGAAAGGCACGTACGAGGTTTACGACTCGAACTCGTACATGCTGCGCGGCCTTATCGCGCGAGACGGCGGCGTGCTCGACGCGCACCTTCGACTCGGAGACGATCCCGACAGGATCCGCGCCGCCCTGCTCGCACCCGGCGCGGATGTCATCCTCGTGTCGGGCGGCTCGAGCGTCGGTCGCGAGGACTATGCGCCGCGATTGATGGCCGAGATCGGCGAACTGGCAATACACGGCGTTGCGATGCGGCCATCGAGTCCGGCAGGCCTGGGTCGCATCGGCGAGACGCTCGTGTTTCTGTTGCCCGGCAATCCCGTGTCCTGCCTGTGCGCCTACGACTTCTTCGCGGGTCGCGCCATGCGCCTGCGCGGCGGCCGGTCACCGGACTGGCCGCACCGCACGCTTCAGGCCGTCGTTGCGCGCAAGATCGTTTCTGCCATCGGTCGCGTCGACTACTGCCGCGTCCGTCTCGTCGATGGCCGGGTCGAGCCCATCGCGCTCAGCGGCGCGTCGATCCTTTCCTCGACGACCCGGGCCGATGGCTTCGTCATCGTGCCGGCGCAATGCGAGGGCTACGGGCCGGATGCAGTCGTCACCGTGTTCCTCTACGACTGAGCGCCCGCCAATGTCGACCGCTCCCGAACCCGCCGATAAAGGCGCGCAAGCCCTCGCCGGGCAGACCCAGTTCCTGCACGTCGTCTCGCGAGACGAGGCAACCACAAAGTTTCGCAAGCACCTGCGGCTCGCGCCACTGGGCGAAGAACTCGTGCTCCTTTGCGACGCCCTTGGCCGTGTGCTCGCCAGAGACATCGTGGCGGACATCGACGTGCCCGGCTTCGATCGCGCCAACGTCGACGGCTTCGCGATGCTGGCGCAGGACACGTTCGGCGCCATGGAAGAAGCGCCGCGCACGCTGCAAGCTGAACGACGAGGTGCTCGCGCCGGGCATCGTGTCGGCCGTGCCCGTGATTCCCGGCCGTGCGACCCCGATCGCCACCGGCGGCATGCTGCCGCGCGGCGCCGATGCTGTCCTGATGGTTGAACATTCGGAACTCGCGGGGCCTGCTGATGCTCGGCTTGTCGAGGTCCGTCGACCCCTGACCGGGGGCGAGAACCTGAGTTACGCCAGCACCGACATAGCCCGTGGCGAGACGGTGCTGCGCGCCGGGCAACGCCTCACCTCCCGCGAGATCGGCGTGCTCGCCGCGCTGGGACTGCCCGAGTGCAGCGTCTTTCGTCGGCCCAGAGTGGCCATCTTTTCCACCGGCAACGAAATTGTCGCGCCGGGCCAATCGTTGCGGCCTGGTGCCGTTTACGACTCCAATGCCGCGATCATCGGTGCCGCGGTTGAAGAGCTCGGCGGCATTGCCGTGCACCTGGGCGTGATCACCGATGACGAGGAGGCGCTGGCGGCGGCCCTGGCCCGCGGCCTGGAGGCGGACGTCGTCGTGTTCTCCGGCGGGACATCGAAGGGCGCAGGGGACATCTCGTACCGGATCGTGCACACACTGCGCGACCCGGGCGTCGTCGCGCACGGCGTTGCGCTGAAGCCCGGCAAGCCCATCTGCCTCGCGGTCACCGGCGGCAAGCCTGTTGTCATCCTGCCCGGGTTTCCCACGTCCGCCATCTTCACTTTCCACGAGTTCCTTGCACCGATCATCCGGGCGTTTGCCGGCCTGCCTCCCGAACGCCGTCATACCGTGCCGGCGACGCTTCCGATGCGCGTGAACTCCGAGCGAGGTCGCACGGAATATCTGCTGGTCGGGCTGGTGCAGGGACCGGAAGGGTACTTCGCGTATCCGATGGGTAAGGGTTCGGGGTCGGTGACCACGTTCAGCGGCGCCGACGGCTTCATCACCATCGACCAGCACACGGAAATCCTGGACTCCGGCAGTACCGTCGGGGTGACACTCCTGGGCGAGCAGCTGGAGCCCGCGGATCTCGTCATCATCGGCAGTCACTGCGTTGGCCTCGACCTGCTGGTGGGCAAGCTGATGCGCCAGGGGGTCCGGGCGAAACAGATGAGTGTCGGCAGCATGGGCGGCCTGGCCGCGGCCCGGCGCGGCGAGTGCGACATCGCCGGCATCCACCTGATGGATCCCTTCACGGGTGCGTACAACCGCCCCATGCTCACCGACACCCTGACCCTTGTGGCCGGCTACGGACGCATGCAAGGCTTCGTGTTCCGGCGGGGGGATGCTCGGTTCGAGGGAAAGTCGTTAGAGGATGCCATCGCGACCGCACTGGGCGAGGCAGGCTGCGTCATGGTCAATCGCAACGCCGGAAGCGGTACGCGCATCATCATCGACAAATGGCTGGGGGATAGAAAGCCCGCTGGATACGGCACCCAGACGAAATCCCACAACGCCGTTGCAGTGGCGATCTCCCAGCAGCGGGCGGACTGGGGAATCGCGATCGATACCGTGGCACGACAGTACGGGCTCGGCTTTATCCCCATGCAGGAAGAGCAGTACGATTTCATCGTGCCGACAGCACGGCTCGAGCGCCCAGCGGTCCAGGCTTTCTGCGCTTTGCTGAAGGATCCGGAAGTGCGCGGTGAACTTGCGTCGCTGGGCTTCCGGTTGCCACTAGGTTAGCAACCGAAGCCGGCCTGCGCGGCCTTGTGCCGTTGGCCACAGCACCGGACTCCGCCACTGCAAAGCAAGAGGCCGAGTGCTCCGGGTACGATGGGCTCACTTGGAATCGATGACGATGAACTTCGCGCTCAGAAAAGTCCGCGATCGCATAGGCCTCGCCGTCAGCGCAGTGCTTTTGTCGGCCTGTGCGTCGGTCGGCCCGGGCCCGACAGCCGACGGCGGCTCCGGACAAGGCCACCGCGGTCACGGCGCCGAGCCTTGGGCTGTTTTCCAGTATCAAGGTGCCGTCCGACCGCGAACCAGCGTTGCAACTGTCCGCGCAGGGCGCGCAGGTATTCCGCTGCGAAAAGCGCGAGGGAGTGTTCGTCTGGTCATTCCGGCAGCCGGACGCGGAGTTGCTCGACTCGACCGGCAAGGTCGTCGGCCGTCATGGCGCCAGTTTCTCGTTCGAACACAACGACGGCAGCCGGCTCACGGCCACGATAGTGGCCTACGACGAGGCCCCGAATTCGGCCGACCTGCGCTGGGTGCTGATGACGACGCGCAGTTTTGGCAAGGGCGCGTTCGACGGCATTACCCATGTTCAGCGCGTCAAGACGCGCGGCGGCATGCCTCCGGAAAAGTGCGATGCAGCACAGTCCAACCAGTTGCTGCGCGTTGATTTCACCGCTGAGTTTGTCTTTTACCGGGCCAGATCCTCCCCCGCGGGTTGACCTCCCAGGAGCCTCGCCGGCCTGGCCTGTAGCCTGTCCCGCGCCCGTACTCCGAGCCGACTTTCAAAAAGCGTTAAAATTCAGCGTTTTCGGACGCTGTACGCCGGAGGAATCTCATGAACCCGACAGCCTCGACGGTAGGCGCCTACCTGCGCGACCTGCCGCCGGACCGTCGCGTGGCAATGGCGCGCCTATGCAGCATGATTCGCCGCTCCGCCCGCGGAGTGCGCGAAAGCATGCGCTACGGTCTCGCCTTCTACGAACTGGACGGGCCGCTGTTTGCCCTGGAATCCGGCCGCCGGCATATGTCGCTGTATGTGGCCGAGAAGGACGTCGTGCTCAAGCACAAGGATGCGTTGCAGGGCGTCAACGCCAACAAGAGCTTCATCAAGTTCTCGGACCTCAATCGCTTGCCGCTCGACGTCGTCGAGAAGATCGTGCGCGATTCCGTTGCCGCGCGTCGGCAACGCGTCTCGCAAGGCACCGTGCCAACCCAGGCGGAACTGCTCAGGCTGTGGGATATCAACGAAGAAGCGGCCGCCCCACCGGCCACGACGGTCAAGCTGCCGATCGCCAAGCCTGCGACCGCCATGACCGATGCGATCAATGCGATGGCGAACACCGTGCGCGACGCAATGATCGCGGCGATCGACATCGCCACCGGGACACCGGCAACCGCCAAACCGAAGGCAGTGCGCGCCAAATCCGCCTCGGCGGCACGGCCTGCCAAACGATCAGTGTCACGTGCGGCGTCGCGACCGACGGCCTCGCGTGCCGCGCCCAAGAAAGCCGCCGCGAAGAAGTCCAGCGCCGCGAGCCGGCGCCGCTAAACCGTTGAGCGAAAAGACAAAGGCGCCTTTCGGCGCCTTTGTCTTTTCTGCCAGGCCACGCAATGCGCTCAGGTTGCGCGCGTGTCGTCAATGACCTTGCCGTCGTTGGGGAGCATCCCAGGCGTGACGAACTCGATGCTCCCGCCGAGCTTGGTCACGGTCCGCAACGATTCCAGAATCCGTTCGCCCAGCGCCGCGTCCCGGTTCGTCGATTCGACCTTCAGCGTCATCGCGTCGGTCTCGCCCGCGCGGGCGACGAGGAGTCGAAGCCGCCCCACGTCCGGATGGCGGCGTCCGATCTCGGCTACCTGTTCGGGCCGCACGAACATGCCCTTGACCTTGGTCGTCTGGTCGGCGCGCCCCATCCAGCCGCGGATGCGCGTGTTCGTGCGCCCGCAGGGTGAGGCGCCGGGCAGGATCGCGGACAGGTCGCCGAGCGCGAGCCGTATCCACGGGTGATGCGGATCGAACGATGTGACGACAACCTCGCCGACTTCGCCATCCGGCACCGGATCGCCGGTGCCGGGCCGCACGATCTCGACCAAGACATCCTCGTTGACCACGATGCCCTCGCGCGCCGACGTTTCGTACGCCACGACACCCGAGGTCGGCGGTCGCGTACAGCTGATAGGCGTCGACGCCACGCGCCCTGATCTCGGCCTGCAGCGATGGCGGAAACGCGGCGCCGGAAACCGCCGCGCGCTTGAGCGAGGACGCATCGCGCTGCGCTGCTCCCGCCGCATCGAGCAGGATCTTCAAGAAATCCGGCGTGCCGGTGTAGGCCGTCGGTCGCAAGTGCTCGATCAGGTCGAGTTGTTGCTCGGTGTTGCCGGGTCCGGCCGGGATCACCGCGCAACCGACCGCGCGCGCGCCCCCGTCGAGGATGAAGCCGCCGGGCGTCAAGTGGTACGAGAAGGTGTTGAGGACCACGTCGCCAGCGCGCATCCCGGCGGCATAGAGCCCGCGCGCCGCGCGCCACGCATCCTCGTGGCGACTTTCGGGCTCGTAGATCGGACCGGGCGACGTGAAGAGGCGCCCGAACCGATCGACCGTATCCGCGACGAAACCGCCAAAGGGCGGCGCCGCCTTCTGCCGCGCCGGCAGTTCCGACTTTCGCAGCACAGGCAGGCGTGCCAACGCGGCTCGGGTCGCGATGTCGCGCCGGTTCGATTGCGCCGAGATGCTGGCGCCACCCGGGCGCCTTGAGCGCGTTGGCGATCAGTCCCGGCAGATGCCCCATCAGGTCGAGTTCACGCTGGCGGGGATCGCGGGTTTCGCGGCTGTCGAAGTGCTGCGGCATGGAACTCCTCGGGTAGAGAGTGCGACTCTACTTTCCGGCCTGGTCGACCTCCGAGCGCCGGCGCTCCGCGTCCTGCTGTGCGGCGTCGAGCTTCCGGGTGACCGGATCGATCGTGGTCTGGCGCGTCGGCAACGGCGTCGATGCCGGAGCATCACGCGCCGGCCGCTCGGACGCGGCGTCAGGCGATGACGCAGGCTGACACGCTGCCAGCCAGAGTGCCAGTCCCATCGTCAGTGCCGCGGCCGCGAAGCCAGAGCGAAGCGCAGGCGTCAAACGCATACCGCGAGCGAGCGCCGGGCGGACGAGCACGCGGTGACGTCGACCGGTCGCCCGCCGCCATCCGTCGGGACCGACTACCCGGTCACCCTTTTCAGCACACGCCTCAGGCTCTTGACGACGTTGCCGGCCGCCGTCGTCGCCGACGTCGTGCGCTTGGCCGCCTTCTTTGCCACCGACTTCTTGGCTGTTGCCTTCTTGGCTGCCTTGGCTGCCTTCTTGGCGGTCTTGGCCACCTTCTTGGCTGCGGCCTTCACTTCCGCCGAACTGCCGCGCTTGATGTCCATTGCGTGTGCGCGCGAGTACTGCTGGATGTCCTTGAACTTGCCGCTCGCATCGCGCACGGCATACAGCTTCTTGCCGCCCGAGCTGTACATCACCGTGCGGCGGGACTTCTTCTTCGCAGCTTTCTTGGCTGTGGCCATCTATGCTCCTCGATGAAGCGCGGACCCGATCCCGCTTTCGCCAACCCGCGCGCGCTGACGAAAACCCCCGCGCACCGCTGCGCGGAACATCCGATGCGCCCGGCCTCAGGCCAACCAGCGCTTGCGACGTTTGTAGAACTTGGCATCCCGAAAACTCTTTCGACCGGCCTTCGAGACGCCGAGGTAGAACTCCTTCACGTCCTCGTTTTCGCGCAGCGCCTTGGCGTCGCCGTCCATCACCACGCGGCCATTTTCGAGGATGTAACCGTAGTCGGCGAAGCGCAGTGCGATGTTCGTGTTCTGTTCGGCCAGCAGGAACGACACGCGCTCCTTCTTGTTGAGGTCCTGCACGATGGCGAAGATCTCCTCGACTACTTGCGGCGCGAGGCCCATCGACGGTTCGTCGAGCAGGATCATCGATGGCCGGGCCATCAGTGCGCGCCCGATTGCCGTCATCTGCTGTTCTCCGCCGGACGTATAGCCCGACTGGCTGGTGCGCCGCTGCTTGAGGCGCGGGAAATAGGCGTAGACCTTTTCCAGGTCTGCCGCTACGTCGGACCGCGTATTGCCGCGGCGCGAGGCACCGCGCGAGTAGGCCCCTGAAAGCAGGTTTTCCTCGACCGTGAGATGCGCGAAGCAGCGCCGGCCTTCCATGACCTGCACGACCCCGCGCTTGACGAGGTCGTAGGCCGTGAGCTTCTCGATTTTCTCGCCAAGGTACTCGATCGACCCCTTCGTGACCTCTCCGCGCTCGCCGTGCAGCAGGTTCGATACGGCCCGCAGGGTCGTCGTCTTGCCCGCACCGTTGGCGCCGAGCAGCGCGACGATGCCGCCTTCGTGTACGGTCAACGAGACCCCCTTTAACACGAGGATCACGTGGTTGTAGATGACCTCAATTCCGTTGACGTTGAGCAGCGGTGCAGTCACCGTGAACTCCGTTGTCGCTGTGCGCAGCGCTCACTCCGTAAGCGCTGCGCACAGCCGGCCACACGCGGCGGCCGACTGTATCGAGACATCGCTACTTCTTCGCCGGCGCAGTCTTGACCGCCGCTGGTGGCGTGGCCACTGCCGCCGACTTGGATTCTGCGGCAATTTCATCGGCGCAGCTGCGCATCGTCAGCTTCTTCTCAGCGACGTAGCGCTGCGCGGCAGTCTTGATCATCGGCTTGATGATCTGGTTGTCGGACTCGTAGAAGTCGGACACGAACACCCACTTGGTGCCGTCCCACTGCTGGATGCGCGCCATTCGCGCGCCTTCATGGTCACGGCAGTTCGTCGCCAGCGGTTTCATGACCCCGGCCAGCCCGAGCGCCTCGATGCGCTTGGCATCCAAGTTCAGGTTCTCGAGGCCGTAGCGGACCTGCTCGCCGGTCAAGCGGCTTGTTGCCGTAGCGAAGCTGCGCCTGGCGTACGCCTTCGACCTGGAGCATCGCACTGATCATTCCGCGCGTGTACAGCACCGAGCCGACCTCTTCCTGCGGACCTGTGCCCTGCCCCTTCGCATGCAGCGTGGCGAGAATGTCGTTGTGCACCTTCGCGCGCCCGGCGCCGTGCTGCAGCGCCAGTCCGTTGTAGCCCTTGGCGTCGGCGCCGACCGGCGTGACATCGGGCTCGGCGGCCGCCCACCACACGCCGTACATCTTGTCGCGCGGATATCCGGTGGCAACCGCCTCACGCAATGCGGTCGAGTTCATCACGCCCCAGCCCCACAGGAACACGTAGTCCGGACGGTTCTGGCGGATCTGCAGCCACGCGGCCTTCTGCTCGACACCCGGATGCGTGACCGGAATCGTGATCAGCTCGAAGCCGTGCAGCTTGGCGCGCTCCTGCAGCAGGGCAATCGGCTCCTTGCCATATGGCGAGTCGTGATAGACGAGCGCAATCTTCTTGCCCTTGAGCTTGTCCAGGCCGCCGTTGAGCTTGCCGACGTGCTGCACCAGTACGTCGGCGGCATCCCAGTAGGTTCCCATCAGCGGGAAATTCCACGGAAACGCCTCGCCCTCGACCGACTCCGAGCGACCGTAGCCCATCGTGATCAGCGGAATCTTGTCCGTCGGCACCCTGTCGGTTAGCGCAAACGTGATGCCGGTCGATAGTGGCTGGAACGCGGAGACGAAAGGCTTCGTCTTGAGGCGCTCATAGCACTCGACGCCGCGGTCGGTCGCGTAGCCGGTCTCGCACTCTTCCCAGGCGATCTTGACGCCGTTGATGCCGCCCTGCGCATTGACCAGTTTCAAGTAGTCAACGAAGCCGTTGGCCCAGGGAGTGCCATTGGGCGCGTACGCGCCGGTCCGATACACCAGGACCGGGACGAACTGCTCGCCCTTGCCGGCGGCCGGAGCGGCCGCTTTCTGCTGTGCCTCGGACGTCGCCGGCAAAGCCATTGAGGCCACCGCGGCGATTCCGGCCACCGCCACTGCGGCGACCCTGGCCTTGAGATTTGTTGTCATCGTTGTCTCCATACGTAATGAAAGGGTCCAGCTTCTTATGGCGTGCCGCTCCTCCGTGGACCTTAGTGCGGGAACGGCCATAGTCTCAGCTTCTCCTTGCCGATCGCCCACAGCCGCGCCAGGCCGTGCGGCTCGACGATCAGGAAGAAAATGATCAGGCTGCCAAAGATCATCGACTCAAGGTGCGATGAGAAGGCGGTCGAGATCTCGATGCCGAACGTGCTCGGCACCTGGTTCAGCAGAATCGGAAGGATCACGATGAACGCGGCGCCAAAGTACGAGCCTAGCAGCGACCCCATGCCGCCGATGATGATCATGAACAGGAGATTCAGCGAAAGGTTCACATTGAACGCCAGTGGCTCCCAGGCGCCGAGTCGGATAAACCCCCAGAGAGCACCGGCCACGCCGGCGTAGAACGAACTGACCGCGAATGCGGACAACTTGGCATACAGCGGCCGGATCCCGATGACTTCGGCGGCGACGTCCATGTCACGGATCGCCATCCAGCTCCGCCCGATATGGCCGCGTACGAGGTTCTTTGCCGCCAGCGTCATCACGACCGCCACGGTCAGTACAAACAGATAACTCTTGACGGGGGAGTCCATGGTCCAGCCGAACATTTCCATCGGTGGCGTGGACACCGATCCCGACGATGAGTAGTTGGTGAACCACTTCACCCGTGCAAACATCCAGTCGATAAAGAACTGGGCGGCCAGCGTCGCCACCGCCAGATACAGACCCTTGATGCGCAGGCTAGGGATGCCGAACAGGATGCCCACCAGCGCCGCGATGCCGCCGGACAGGATGAGCACAAGGATGAAATTGAGCGCCGGCACGCGAACCACGAAGTTATAGGCCGCATAGGCCCCGACCGCCATGAAGGCCGCTGTTCCGAGTGAGATCTGTCCGCAGTAGCCGACCAAGATGTTGAGCCCGATCGCAGCGATCGCGAGGATCAGGAACGGAACTACCAGCGACAGGAACAGGTACTCGGTGCCAATCGCCGGCAACACAAGGTAGGCAAAGAGCAGCAACGCCAACATGAACCAGCGGTCCTGCACAATCGGCAGGATCTGTTGATCCTCGGCGTAGGAGATCTTGAACTGGCCGTTTTCGCGATAGAGCATGGTGGTCTCGTTTTGACCGGGCGCTATACGCGGTCGATGTGCTTTTCCCCGAAGAGGCCTTCGGGTCGAACCAGGAGGAACAGCAACGCCAGCACGTAGGCAAACCAGTTCTCGATCCCACCGCCTGCGAGGTCAAACTGCTTGACTGCAATCGGGCCAAGGAACACCTCCGCGAACTTCTCGCCGACGCCGATGATGAGTCCGCCAAGGATGGCGCCGGGCACCGAGGTGAATCCGCCAAGGATCACGACCGGTAGCGCCTTGAGGGCAATCAGCGACAGCGAAAACTGCACGCCGAGCTTGGAGCCCCAGATCACACCGGCCACCAGCGCGACGAAGCCGGCCACCGTCCAGACGATGACCCAGATGCGGTTCAGCGGAATGCCGATCGACTGCGCGGCCTGGTGATCGTCGGCCACCGCCCGTAGCGCGCGCCCGGTCGGCGTCTTCTGGAAGAACAGCGCCAGTGCCAGCACCAGCAACGCTGCGATGCCCGCGGCCACCAGGTCCTCGGTGTTGATCAGGATCCCGCCCTCGAAGATCGATTCCAACACCATCATTGGCGTCTTGGGCAGCCCGGTGTCGATCTTGTAGATGTCGCTGCCCCAGAGCGTCTGCCCGAAGCCGTCCAGGAAGTAGGAGACACCAAGCGTCGCCATTAGCAGCACGACGGCGTCCTGATTGACGAGGTGGCGCAACACCAGGCGCTCGATCAGCCAAGCCAGCACGGCCATGATGCCGATCGTCGCCACGAAGGCGACCGGCAGCGGCATCACCTCGGCAATGCGCGCCACCGCCAGCGCGGCAAACAGCACCATCGCGCCCTGCGCGAAGTTGAACACGCCCGAGGCCTTGAATATCAGCACGAAGCCGAGCGCCACCAGCGAGTACATGACGCCCGACATCAGCCCGCCCAGCAGCACCTCGACGTAGAAGCCGGGCGTCGTCATGCCGAACGCAAGTGGGACGGCGGCGCCGACGGCCAACGCGACCATCATCAGCACCACGGGCCAGTTTTTCTGCAGTGATCGCAATGCCTGGTCCATGCCCGCCTCAGTGCGCCACGCCGAGATAGGCGGCGATGACCTGTTCGTTGCTCCGGACCTCGTCCGGCGTCCCGTCGCCGATCTTGCGTCCGTAGTCGAGCACGACGACACGGTCCGAGATGTCCATCACGACGCCCATGTCGTGCTCGATCAGGACGATGGTCGTGCCGAACTCCTCATTGACGTCAAGCACGAAGCGCGACATGTCCTGCTTTTCCTCGAGGTTCATGCCAGCCATCGGTTCGTCGAGCAATAGGATCTTGGGCTCCATCGCGAGCGCGCGCGCGAGATCGACGCGCTTCTGCAGCCCGTAGGGAAGTCGTCCGACCGGCGTCTTGCGGTAGGCCTGGATCTCGAGGAAATCGATGATGTGCTCGACGAATTCACGATGGCGCAGTTCTTCGCGGCGCGCAAAGCCCAGGTGCACCGCCTGCGACAGGATCCCGGTCCGCATCCGCAGGTTGCGCCCGGTCATGATGTTGTCGAGCACGCTCATGCCCTTGAACAGCGCCAGACTCTGGAACGTGCGCCCGAAGCCTTGCGCCGCCGCGTCGTGCGGATCCATCGAGGCGCGCACCTTGCCGCGAAACGTGATGCGGCCCTGCTGCGGGTGGTAGACGCCGTTGATCACATTCAGCATCGAACTCTTGCCGGCGCCGTTTGGCCCGATGATGGCGCGGATCTCGTGCTCGCGCACGTCGAACGACACACCCTGGATCGCCTTGACGCCGCCAAACGACAGCCAGACGTCATCGAGCTTCAGGATCACATCGCCCAGATTCTGGCGACTCACAGCGAACCTCCCCGGCTGTGATCCGGCGGCGCTTCGGCGGGTGCATCCTTCATGCTCCAGGCGGCATTCGGCGACTTCGGTATCTCATGCTTGGGCTTGGACGCCTGGTTCATCGCTTCGACCACCAGGAACACAAACACCAGCACGAGCGCGAGTCCCAGTAGCCCCAGCAGCAGGGATCCGTTGGCCAGCCCCCACGCGGCGACCGGCACACCAACGATGAGACAACCGAGCGCAACCCAGACGCGAGGAGTCATGGTGCTCAGGCCGCCTTCTGCATCGGTGCGAAGGTCTTTGCGTCGCGCACCTTGAGGGTGGCCGCGATTCGCCCGGTGCGGCCATCCTCGAACTTGACCACGGTGTCGATGTACTGCTCGTCACGACCCGAGTACATCGCATCGACCAGCGCGTCGTACTTTTCCTGGATGAAGCGTCGCCGTACCTTGCGCGTGCGGGTCAGTTCTTCATCGTCGGCATCGAGTTCCTTGTGCAGGACGATGAAGCGCCTAATCTGCGCGTTCGCCAACTTGGGGTCGTTCGCCAGGTCCGCATTCACTTTCTCGACCGATTCCCGGATCAATTCCACCACCTCCGGCTTGCACGCCAGGTCGGTGTAGCCGGAATAGGGAAGGTTGCGCCGCTCGGCCCAGTTGCCAACGGCTTCCATGTCAATGTTGACGAAGGCGCAGACCATGTCGCGACCGTCGCCAAACGCCACGGCTTCCTTGATCGTTGGAAAGAACTTCAGCTTGTTCTCGATGTACTTGGGCGCGAACAGCGTCCCGTCGGCGAGTTTGCCGACGTCCTTGGCGCGGTCGATGATCTTGAGGTGCCCTTCGGCATCGAAATACCCCGCATCCCCGGTGTGGAACCAGCCCTCGCCGTCCTTGGCTTCGCGCGTCGCATCCGGCGACTTGTAGTACTCGCGGAACAGTCCCGGCGAGCGGATCAGGATCTCTCCGGCGTCGGTCAGACGGATCTCCACACCCGAGACCGGCGGACCCACCGTATCGGGCTTCACGCCTCCGTCGGGTTGCACGCACACGAACACCGACGTCTCGGTCGAACCGTAGAGTTGCTTGAGGTTGATTCCGAGCGAGCGGTAGAAGGTGAACAGATCCGGCCCGATGGCTTCGCCCGCCGTATAGGCCACGCGAATCCGGCTCATTCCGAGCGCATTGCGCAATGGCGCATAGACGAACCAGTCGCCCAGGCCGTAGAGCAGCCGATCACCCGCGCCGACCGGCTGCTTGTCGAGGAGCCGCCCGCCGACGCGACGCGCCACGTCCATGAAGTAATGGAACATGCGGCGCTTGATCGCCGAGGCGTCCTCCATGCGGATCATCACCTGCGTCAACAGCCCTTCCAGCACGCGCGGCGGCGCGAAGTAGTAGGTCGGCCCGATTTCGCGCATGTCCGCCTGCACGGTGGCTGCGGACTCCGGGCAATTGACCGTGAACCCACAGACCAGCCACTGCGTGTAGGAAAAGATGTTCTGCCCCACCCACGCCATCGGCAGATACGCCAACACTTCCTCGCGGTCGGTCAGCCGCTCCATGTCGGCGCCGGCGCGGCCGGCGGCGAGCAGATTGCCGTAGGCGAGCACCACGCCCTTGGGGTTAGCGGTCGTGCCCGACGTATAGAACATCGCCGCCGTGTCGGTGGCACTGCCCTTGGCGATCTCGTCCTCGACCAGCATCGGGCGTTCCTTGAGGAACTGCTCGCCGAGCGCCCGGATCTGTTCATAGGACGCCAGACCCGGCTGGTCGTAATTGCGCAGGCCACGCGGGTCTTCGTAGATGATTCGCTTCAGGTGCGGCACCGTCTCGCGGATCTCGAGCAGCTTGTCGACCTGCTCCTGATCCTCGACGACGGCAAACTTTATTTCCGCATTGGCGAAGACGAAGGCCATCTCGGCCGCGACCGCGTCCTGGTACATCGGCACTGGGATGCCGCCGAGGCACTGCACCGCGATCATCGTGAAATAAAGGCGCGGGCGGTTCTCGCCGATGATGGCCAGGTGCTCGCCACGGGCGAAGCCGGCCTGATGCAGTCCGGCCGCGAGCTGACGCACCTCGGCCAGCACCTGGATCCAGCTCCAGCCTTGCCAGATGCCGAGGTCCTTCTCGCGGATTGCAGTCGCCCCCGGCCGCCGCTGGGCGTGCAACTGCAGAAGGCGAGGGAAGGTGTCAGCAGCGACGGTGTCCGCCACGATGCGCTGTCTCCTGATTCTTGTTAGCCGTGCCTCGACCGGACACGTCGCGAATTAGCTTAACCCACTCGACGCGGTCCGTCGCAGGTTCCGTCATACGGGTGAATCGCCGACGAACAGTAGGCCGCAACTCGGGCGCCCGCTGTCATCCGGACGACAGTCTTCGGCCACAATAGCCCCCATGGCAGAACCTGACCCGCTCCGCCTGGCCGACATGCTGGCCGCCGGTACATGGTGGCGGGCCTTGCTGCCACCGGAACGCGAGCGAGTCCTCGCCGAGGTCGAGGAGCGGCGCTTCAGCGGCGGGTCGGTCGTGATGCGCAAGGGCGAGCTGGTCGACGCCTGGACCGGCGTCATCGATGGTTTGGTCAAGATCAACGTCGTCTCGTTGACCGGCAAGACGGCCACCTTTACCGGTGTAGGGCCGGGCGGCTGGTTCGGCGAAGGCTCGCTGCTCAAGAACGAGATTCGCAAGTACGACGTCGTTGCCTTGCGCGACACGCGGATGGCGTGGATGCCGCAGCCGACTTTCGACTACCTGATCAACACGAGTATCGCGTTCAACCGTTTCCTGCTGACCCAGTTGAACGAGCGGCTCGGCCAGTTCATCGGCATGGTGGAATACGAACGATTGCTCGATCCGGACGCGCGCGTCGCGCGCTGCCTGTCCGAGCTCTTCAATCCGCACCTCTACCCGGGCCATCGGGCCGAGATCGAGATCTCGCAGGAAGAGATCGGGTATCTCTCCGGGGTGTCACGCCAGCGCGTCAACCAGGCGCTGCAGGCGCTCGCCCGGGCCGGGCTGCTCGAAGTGGCCTACGGCCGGGTGCGGATCCTCGACCTCACCGGGTTGCGGCAGTACGGCGGCTAGCATGGGCGCTTCCCGCACTTGTTTCGTTCGCAGCCGCCCCGGCGGACGCTGAAATGTTCGATCCGCAGACCTGGGAGCTGGCAAGCTACGTGGTCACCGTCATCGGTCTGCCGCTGGCGATCTTCCTGTTCCTCTTCGAGCAGCGCAAGGAGCGCGCCACGGACGAAGACGAGGTCTACCAGCTGCTGTCGAACGCCTACAACGACTTTCTGAAGGTTGTAATCGACAACCCGGACCTGCGCCTGCGCAGCGAATTCGCAACGCAGGACCTGAGCGCGGAGCAGCAGGAGCGCATGCTGATCGTGTTCGACATGCTCATCTCGCTGTTCGAGCGTGCGTACCTAACCGCCTACAGCGAGCACATGACACCGCTGCAGCGGCGCCGCTGGAACTCGTGGGAAGACTTCATGCGCGAGTGGGTGCGGCGCGACGACTTCTACCATCGACTGCCAAAGTTGCTCAAAGGCGAGGACCCGGAGTTCGCCGCGTACCTGCAGCGCATTGCCGAGGACGAACGCGGCAAGCCGCTGCCGCGACTGCCGTCGGCCTGAACGCTTCCAACACAGTCGAGCTGCCGATCCCGGACCGATGAGACGCGTACGCCTGCCCGGACTTGAAACATCCGTCCCCGCGCTCGGCCTCGGCACCTGGCGGCTCGGCGAGTCGGCACAGACCCGCAGCACGGAAGTTGCCGTGGTGCGGCGCGCACTCGAACTGGGCTACCGGCTGATCGACACGGCCGAGATGTACGGAGCGGGAGGCGCTGAAGAAGTCGTGGGACTGGCCCTGGCCGAGGCCATCGCCGCTGGCGTCGTGCGGCGCGCGGACGTCTTCGTCGTCACCAAGGTCTATCCGCACAACGCCAGCGCCAGCGGCGTCGCCCAGGCCTGCGATCGCAGCCGGCGCCGACTGCGGCTCGATGTCATCGACCTGTACCTGCTGCACTGGCGTGGGCGCCATCCGCTTGCCGCAACGGTCAGCGGCTTCGAGGCATTGCGCGACGCCGGGCGCATTGCACACTGGGGCGTGTCGAATTTCGACGTCGACGACATGGAGGAACTATCGCGTTTGCCCGCCGGCCGGCGCTGCGTCGCCAACCAGGTCTACTACTCGGCGAGCCAGCGCGGCATCGAGTTTGACCTGCTGCCATGGCAGCAGGCGCACCGCCTGGCGACGATGGCCTATTGTCCGATCGACCAGGGAACACTGGCGGCCGACCGAGGCCTTATGCGGATTGCGCAACGCCAGGGCGCGACGGCCGCCCAGATCGCGCTGGCGTGGGTGCTGCGTCAGCCGGGCGTCATCGCAATTCCGAAGACGGCGCACGAAGCCCATTTGCGCGAGAACCTGGATGCCGCGCGGCTGAAACTGGACACCGCCGACCTCGACGCGATCGATCGCCTGTTTCCGGCGCCGCGCCGCAAGCAGCCGCTTGTCATGACCTGACCCTAACCGTGCTCCCGCATCCCATCGTCCACCGGATTCGAACGGCAGTGCTGCTTGCCGCCCTCATCGGCAGCGCGCTGCCAACGAACGCCGGCAGCAGGATCGACGCCACTCCTGAGGCGTTGGCCACGGCAATGAGCACACGGCGCAACGTGTTGCTGGGCGAAGTCCACGACAACGGCGTCCAGCATGCACTGCGTGTTGAGGCCCTGCGTCGTCGCCTCGACGCGGGCGCGCGTCCGGCGATTGCGTTCGAGCAGTTCGACCGCCAGCGACAGCCGGAGATCGACCGCGTGAGGCGCGAGCAGCCCGGCAATGCCGACGCGCTGATCGCTGCCGCCGGTGCGCGCAACTGGGAATGGAAGTACTACCGGCCGTTCGTACAACTCGCGCTGGAGTACGACCTGCCAATCGTGGCCGCCAATCTCTCGCGCGGGGAGGCGATCAAGGTCGCCACCGAAGGCTGGGGCGCGAGCTTCGACGCGCTCGAGCAGTCATCACTCGGCCTCGATCGACTGCCGGTGGAGTTCATGTCAGTGCACGAGCGAGCCGTCGCGCGCGGGCACTGCGATCTGCTACCGATCGATGCGCTGCCGCCGATGGCGCGTGCGCAGATCGCGCGCGACATCGTGATCGCGCGATCGCTGCTTCCCTATTTCTCACGCGGCGTCGTCCTGCTCGCCGGCAATGGCCATGTGCGCAAGGACGTAGGGGTGCCGTACTGGCTGAGTGCCGAGCAACGCCGCGAGGTGGTCGCCATCGGTCTGCTGGAAGCGGATCCCGACGCGATCCGACGGCCTCGCCGACGACGTGCGACAGCGCTTCGACGCGTTCCTGGAGACCGCGGCGGCCGACCGGCCGGACCCGTGCGAAGCGCTGCGCCAGCGCCCACCCTTGTCGACGCGCCCCTAGGCGGGGCGAGGACTCAGGACGCCGCCACGACCACCGGCCGGCGCGGCACCGGCGCCTCGCGGATCGGTAGGTTCACGAGAGCCGCGGCCAGCGCCAGCAGCGCGTCCGCGTACCACATCCACAGGTAGCTGCCCTGGGTGCTGATCGCGAGGCCGCCGAGGTACGCGCCAAAGAACGCGCCGATCTGGTGCGACAGCAGAGTCAGCCCGAACAGCGTGGCGAGATAGCGCGTGCCGAAGAGCTTGGCCACGACGCCGGCTGTCGGCGGCACGGTGGCGAGCCAGGTGAAGCCGAGCCCCACCGCGAAGAGGTAGAACGTCAACGCGGTCTTAGGCGCTGCCAGGTAGACAAGCACCAGCAGCGCGCGGGATAGGTACATCCAGAACAGGATGTACTTGCTGCGAAAACGGTTGACCCACCAGCCCGCCAGCAGGCTACCGGCAATGTTGGCGAGCCCGATGATCGCAAGCGACCAGCTCGCGACCGACGACGGCAAGCCGCACAACGCGACCTCGCCGGGCAGGTGCGTCACGAGGAACGCGATATGGAAACCACAGGTGAAGAAGCCCGCGTGCAGCAGCAGGTAGCTGCGGTCGCCGAGCGCAGTGCGCACGGCGTGCCGCAGGCCGTGATCACCGGCCGCGACGGGCGCGTGCACCGCGGCAGGCTGACCGCGCAACGCCCGTGCCATGGGGAGGGTGACGAGCGTGAGCGCCGCCAGCGTCCACATCGTGCCCATCCAGCCGATCACCGCGATCAGCTTCTGCACGAGCGGGCGCGAAGACGAACTGGCCGAACGAACCCCCGGCGTTGATCACGCCCGAGGCCGTGCCGCGCGACTCGGCCGGCACGTGCTTGGCGGCCGCGCCGATCAGCACCGAAAAGCTTCCCGCGCCCGATCCCGCGGCCGACAACAGCCCCAGCGTGAGGACGAGGCCGAGTCCGCTCGAAACCAGCGGCGTTAGCGCCGTACCTATCGCAAGGATGACAATGCCGGTCGCGAGCACGCGACCGGGTCCATAGCGGTCGGCGAACGCCCCGGCAATCGGCTGCACGGCACCCCAGACGAACTGGCTGATACCGAGCGCGAGACTGATCGTCACGATTCCCAGGCCGGTCGTCGTGTTGATCGGCGAAACGAAGAGCCCCAGCGACTGGCGCGCGCCGTTCGTGATCATCAGCAGCGCCGCGGCGATCAGGATCGTTGTCCACCAGGTGCGCTGGAGGTTCGGCCTCACAGGGCCTCCGTCGGTTCAGTGGCGGCAGCCGCAAGGGCGCGGCTGGCAGCCTCGGCAGCACGATCCAGGCTCGCGCGCAGGCGCTCGCCGAGGATGGCCTCGACCTCACGTTGCGCCGCGCGCCAGGCCGGTATGGCGGCGCCGAGTCGGCGTCGCCCCTTGGTCGTGAGCTGCAGGGGCCGCGACCTCGCATCACCGCGACCCGTGCCCCCGTCGGCACGCACCACCAAGCCAGCCGCCTCGAGCGGGCCCACCAGACGCGATGTCGTGGTCCGATCCATTTGCAGCCGACGCGCGAGCTCGGCGACCGCGACCGGCGCTTCCGTCCGGGCCAGCGTGACGAGAGCGGAATACTGCGTCACCGTCAGTCCATGTGCGGCCAGCACAGCGTCGTAAAGACCCGTCAAGCGGCGCGCCAGACTGCGCACGTTGTGGCAGGTACACGCCCGCGGGGTTGGCAGGTCAATCGGATATGCGTGCATATGCACGCATATTGCCAAAAGTTCTTGCGGCCGTCCATTCCTGCCCACACTCGTGGCCGTTGCTGCGACAATGCGAGGCCTTTCGAAACGGGACGGCTCCATGAGCGCACTGCATCCATTCCACCTGGCGTTTCCGGTGACCTCACTCGCCAAGGCCCGGGCCTTCTACGGCGATCTGCTCGGCTGCCCGGAAGGCCGCTCGAGCGACGGGTGGGTCGACTTCGATCTCTACGGTCACCAGATCGTCGCCCATCTCGCGCCGGAGGAAGCAGGACATCGCCGCACGAGCGCCGTTGACGGCGACGACGTGCCGGTGCGCCATTTCGGTGTCGTGCTGTCGATGGACGAGTGGAACGACCTCGCCGCGCGCCTGCGCAATGCGGGCGTGAAGTTCATCATCGAACCCCACATCCGCTTCAAGGGGGAAGTGGGTGAACAGGCGACGATGTTCTTCCTGGATCCGTGCGGCAATGCCCTCGAATTCAAGGCGTTCGCCGACCCGGCGCGGCTGTTCGCAAAGTAGACAGAGAATATCGGCGCCTGATCGAAGCTGAACACCGCGCGGCAGGGCCACGCGAGCCCCGGGGCGCACCGATGTTCTTTCTCGACCCCTGTGGCACCGCCGTCCAGTTCAAGGCCTTCGCGGATCCGACGCGATACCCTGCGAAGTGCGACCCGATCGCGCTCGGTCTTGGCCGCGTCAGCCGCGCCCGACGAATGGCATCTTGGTTGCCATCACGGTCATGAACAGCACGTTGGCGTCCAGCGGCAGCGCGGCCATGTGCAGAACGGCGTTGGCCACGACGCCGACGTCCATGACCGGCTCGGCCGCGATCTGGCCGTAGGGCTGCATGACGCCCTGCGGCATGCGTTCGGTCATTGGCGTGGCCGCGTTGCCGATGTCGATCTGGCCGACCGCGATGTCGAAGGCACGTCCATCGAGCGACGCCGACTTCGTCAGACCCGTGACGGCGTGCTTGGTGGCGGTGTAGGGCGCCGAGTTGGGCCGCGGCGCATGCGCCGAGATCGAGCCATTATTGATGATGCGGCCGCCGCGCGGGTTCTGCGCCTTCATCACGCGAAAGGCCTGCTGCAGGCACAGGAAGACGCCGGTGAGGTTAACGTCGACGACGCTTTGCCACTGCGCCGCCGTCAGATCTTCGAGGGGTATCGGTGGCGCCCCGGTGCCTGCGTTGTTGAACAGCACGTCGAGCCGCCCGGCGGTGGCGACGACGCGGTCGAACAGTGCCCGCACCGAGTCGGGCCGGCTCACGTCGGTCGGGACAACCAGCGCCCGGGCGCCGTCGCCGCTTGAAAGTGCCGCGGTTTCTTCGAGCGGCTCGGCCCGCCGCCCCGCCAGCACCGACGGTATAGCCAGCTCGCAAAAATGCTGTAGCGACCGCCCGCCCGACGCCACTGCCAGCGCCAGTGACCAACGCCACCTTCTGATTCATGGCGTATCTCCCAGGATCTCGGCCTCGCTCAGCCCGAGGCCCCTCACTTTGACAGGACGTGAGCTTAAGCTGCGCGCTGGCCGCGGTGCGCAGGCGCGCAGTCCGGAAGGTGACGCGTCGTGCATCCCTGCCGCGCGCACGGGTGGGGATCCCGCGAATGCGACGAACAATGCCATGGATACGGGCCTGACGGTGGATTCAGTCCCTTTGCCGGTCTTGGCACAATGTCCGCCCCGGCCCCTGAGGTTTCCGTTGCCCCTGCTCCGTCTTTTCACCGTGTTCATGCTCGGCGCGATCGCCACTACTGCGGCGGCCGCACCGCCGGAGGCGCTGCTTGATCGGGCACAGGCCGAGTTACGGATCGATCCGGAATCCGCGCGCCGCCAGGCCGAGGAGGCGATGCGCCAGCTTGTTGCGCAGCCGGACCCCGATCAGCAGATCCGCGCGCACGCGCTGCTATGCGACTACTACTCGGAACGTGACCGCACTGCGGCACTGGCACACGTCGAACAGGCACGCGCGCTGCTGCCGCAGGCCCGTCGTCCTGGGCTGGGTGCCCGCATTGCCTATTGCGAGGGGGAGCTCAACGAGCTTGCCAACGACACCGGCCGGGCCGCAGCTCTTTACCAGCAGGCGGTCGCAACAGCCGAGGCTCACGGCGAGCAGGAACTGCTGGCCGACGCGCTCTTCCTGCGCGGTTACCTGAGCGGTGTTCAGGGCGCCTTCGCCGCCGGACTGGCCGACCTTCGTCGGGCCCAGGCCCTCTACGAATCGCTGAACCTGCCGCAGCAGGTGCGCAACACGATCAACGGCATCGCCGGGCTCTACAGCCGCGTGGGCGACTTTCAGCAGGCGCGCGACCACTTCGAAGCGTCGCTGCAGATTCAGCGCAAAGAAGGTCTGACGCGCGACGAAGTCGTGACGCGCTACAACCTTGGCCGCGTGCTGGAGAAGCTGAAAGACTGGAACGCAGCCGAGCAATCGTTCAACGAGGTGCTGAGGCTCAGCCGCCAGATCGGCTACGTCCGCGGCGAGGCCTACGCGCTGCGCGGCCTCGCCCAGGTGCAGAACGCGCGCGGCAATTACCTCGATGCGCTGTCCCTGCTCGACCGGGCCGCCCGCCAGCAGGGCGAAACGACCGATGAACTCCTGCGTGCGCAGATCCAGCTGCAACGGGGTATTGCTCTGCGCGGGCTGCAGCGACCGCTCGACAGCATCGAGACACTGCAAGGCGCCCTCGGCATCTTCGCGAAGGCCGATTCCGTCGGCGAAATCGCGGCCACGCGTGCGGAACTGGCTCGCGCGCTGGCGGCCACCGGCAACTGGCAGGGCGCCTACGAGCAGCATGTTCAATTCCAGACCGCGAACGACGCGCTGCTGCAGCGCCAGCTCGACCAGCGCTACGCCGGCCTGACGGCAGCGAAGGACAAGGAAAACGCTCTGCTGCAGCAGCAGCAGAGCGCGACGATGCATGCCCTGAACCAAGAAAAGCGCGCCACGCGACTGCAGGAGGCCGTGATCATGCTGGTCGTGGCCCTGGCCGCCGTGCTCGCCACACTGGCTTGGCGCAGCCGGCGCACCAGCGCGGCCATGCGCACACTCGCCATGACCGACGAGCTGACCGGAGTTCCGAACCGCCGCCAGGTGCTGGCGCGGCTGGAGCGGCTGCTCGCGACCGGACAGGGATGCTCCGTGCTGATCGTCGACATCGATCACTTCAAGACGATCAACGACCAGCACGGTCACCTGGTCGGCGACGACATCCTGCGCGCCGTGTCGGCTGCGTTGCGCACCGTTGCGCACGAACCCATCGAACTCGGTCGACTCGGTGGCGAGGAATTCCTGATCGCCACCTCCGAAGCCAGCGAGATTGCGGCCCGGCGCCTGGCTGAGCGCCTGCTGGCAAGCGTGCGTTCACTTGATCTGGCACGGCACGTTCCAGGCGGGCGACTCACAATCAGCATCGGGCTCACGGTCGCGGCACCGGGCGACACCGTTACCCACCTGTTGCGTCGGGCCGACGACGCCCTCTACGCGGCCAAGGCCAACGGACGCGACTGCGTCGTATCGCGGATGCCCTCCGTCACGCTGCCGGCGCCTCAGCCGAGCGCAGCGTAGGCGCCCACCGCTCACGGCGCCTAGCGGGGGGCCACGGGGTGCGAAACGTGCACCAGCAGACGCCACGCGCCCTCGCGCCGCTGCCAGATGTTGAGGTACACCAAGTCCCCTTCCTCTGAGCCAGCGGTGCGCCGCCAGCGACCACGCCCGTACGCAAAGCCGAAGTCGCCGGACGCCGCGACCGCGGTCTCCGTAGGCGCCCATCCAATGACATCGCCGCTCGCCTCATTCGCCACCAGCACTTCGGTGCGGCCGACGACGGGCAGATGGCCGCCGCGGTGCCAGCGCGCATCGTCGGCCAGAACCGAGGCAAGCGCGAGCGGCGCATCACCACGTGAGGACGCGCCGAGGCGGGTGTCGATCGCCTGCAACTCGCGCGCTGCGGCGCTGCGCGCGGCAGTGTCGAGCACGGGCGCGTCCGCCGGCGGCATGCTCGGCGGCGCCCAGTCCGCCCCACGTAACGCTGGGGCCGGGTGATCGATGCCGATGTCGATGCGGACCAGAAAGCGCCCGTCCGGCTGACGTTGCCACACCGATGTGTAGTGGCCGAAACCGATCGGTGCGTCGGCGGCGGCACGTCGGTACTCCGATGGCCCCGTCGTGTAGCCCATGTCGCCCGCACCGGACACGGCGGCCGCAACCGGACGCCACTGGATGTTGACGGACCAATCCGGCGCCTCGCGCAGGCGCGGAAAGGCTGGCGTTGGAAACGGCGCGAACAGAATCGCATCGGAGGCGAAGTATTCGGCAAACGCCAACCTGGCATTGACGACCTGCGCGCGGGCGGCAAAGGCGCGCTCGGCGGCGACGATTTGCGCGAGGTCGGGGGCGCGGTCCGCCGCCACGGCGAGCGATGCCCCGATCTGGGCCGCCAGCATGCCAACGTAGCGCGCCATCCGCATCGGTCACCTCTCCCGCCCCAATCTCCCGCCGCGCACGCTACCGACGCCGGGCATGGCCCGCTCGGACTTGCGACGGAGGCCCGACACTGGGGTGCGAATTCCCGTCCTTCGCGACCGACCCGTATCCAACCGCGCGCTGATCAGGCCGGTCCGGTGGCCGTGGACGGCGCGACCTCGGCGGGATGATCCCGCACGGTCGGCAGCGTGCGCGTGTCTCGAATGACCGGCTGGCGCCAAGCGGCCCACGCGAGGACCAGTACCGTGACCCCGGCGAACCCCAGTGAGGCACGCAAGCCGACGTGTTCGCCCAGCCAGCCGCCCAGCAGGGCGCCCGGCCCGGCGGGCAACAAGATCAGCCAGCGCATCGTGCTCGTCATGCGCCCGAGCAAATGCGGCGGAGTAACCGCCTGGCGCAGCGCCAGGAAGGTGATGAAGATCAGCACCGCACCGACGCCGAACAGCATCAGCATCAGGCCGAACATCGCGATGCCGAGCGGTGAGGCCGGCGCGACGGCGCCGAGCAGCCAGCCGAGCCCGCACACGACGAATCCCATGACCAACGTCGGCCCGGGCCCGAAGCGCTTCGAGATACGGTTGCCGACCGTACTGGTAACGATTGTCCCGACGCCGAGCGCGACGTAGGCGAGGCCGACGCCGCCCTCGCTCAAGCCAAGCGTACGCGTCGCGAACAGGATCTGCACCACCAGTGCGGCCTGGTGGCACATCTGCCAACCACCGACCATCACCGCCATCGTCACCAGCAGCCGATGACTGGCCACGAAGCGCATGCCCGCCCGCAGGGCCGGCCAGAATTCGCCCGCGACATGCCGCGGCCCCTCGGTGACGCGGATGCCGCGCAGGATCACGGCGGAGATCGTCAGTAGCACCGCGTCAGCCAGCAGCGCGAATGGCGCCCCCACCAGCTTGATCAGAGCGCCCGCCAGTCCCGGGCCGGCCACCTCAGCCGAGGAACTCGCCAGCGCGTTCTTCGCATGCGCCTCGACCAGCCGTTCGCGCGGAACGATCTGCGTGAGGACGATCTGCGCCGCGCTGCCGGCGATCGTGTAGACCGTGCCGATTGCAAAGCCGACGAAGTAGAGCCAGGCCATCGACAGCCATCCCGTCCACCACGCCAGCGGCACGCTCGCGACGAAGAGCGCCAGCAGCAGTTCGCCCCAGACATAGACCGGCAATTTGCGCACGCGATCGAGGTAGACCCCGGACGGCAGCGAGAACAGCACGAACGGCAGCACTTCCATCGCCGTCAGTACGCCCATCTGCGTCGGGGTGGCGTGCAGCAACACCGCCGCCGTCAGCGGCAACGCGAGCATCGTCACCTGTCCGCCGAACGAACTGATGAAGATCGACGTCCACAGTCGGCGGTACGTCACATCGCGCAGCAGGTCGTCCGGCGCGAGCGCGAACCGTCGCAGCCACGCGTACGGTAGAGGGAGGACGGTGAGCTTCACGATGGGCGGACAGCGCCGGCGGATGTCCGGCGGGGGGCCGAAGCGTACCGGAGCGGTCAGCCGCGCGCACCCTGCGCTTGCGCCGACGCCACCGCAGTGCACGTTCCGGCCGCGGGCAATCTTCGCCGGGCGCTCGGCGGAGTCTCCGCTTACTCGGTCCGCGCCGCCTGAGCCATGGCCTCGATCAGCACGGACGTCGGCTGTGCGCCGGAGATCATGACGCGCCGGTTGAAAATGAAAAGCGGCACCCCCGCAATCCCGAGGCGGCGCGCGCGCTCGTCTGCCACCATCACCCCTTCGCGTCCATTGCCCGCGACCAGCCACGCTGCGGCCCGATAGGCATCGAGCCCCGCCGCGGCGGCCAGCCGCGCAAGCTCCTGGCGATCGCCGATGTCGACGCCCTCGACGAAGTAGCCGCGAAACAGCTTCTCGACCAGGTTGGAGGCCGCAGCAGGACTCATGGCCTGTGCCCACGCGATCAGGCAATGAGCGTCGAGCGTATTCGGCTGCCGTTCGATGCGCTCGAAATTGAAGAAGATGCCGACCTCGCGTCCCACCTCGGACAGGCGGTCGTAGAACTGCTGCACACCGGAGGCGCCCCCGAACTTGCGCTCGAGGTAGCTGCGTCGGTCGTGGCCACCCAACGGGATGTCGGGCTTGAGCTGATACGGCATCCACGTCACGCGTGGCACCTCGCGTTCGGCACGCCCGGCGAGCGCGACCTCGAGTCGGCGCTTGCCGATGTAGCACCACGGACACACCACGTCGACGATTACGTCAACCCGGCTCAAGACCATCGTCCCCGCCATCGTGCGAGCTTATCGTTTCGCCGTCACGACCGTACGCCGGGCCCATCGCAGGGATGCGGCATGCGCTCAGCCGTCGAACGCCAGATACAAGCCCAGGCCGATCATGACGAGGCCGCTAATGAGCTTGAGCACCCGCCCTTCGCGCTCCTGCAAACGGTGCCGGCTCAGCATCGCCACGCCGATGCCGAGGATGATGATGTCGTCGATCATGTACGCCACGATGTAGAGCAGCAGGTACCCGTAGTAGGTCGCGGTATCCAGCGCGCGCAACGTCAGGATGCGCGTGAACAGCGCCGGGAAGCCGGACGTGCACAGAAATTCCACGACCTGGACCAGCACCGCCAGGATCGCAGCGCCAATCACGGCCGCCTTAAGGCTGTCGGCGTGCAAAATGCTCCGCATGCGGGTGTAGATGCCCGGCTTTGCCTTTTCGGGAATGCCGAGCGATATGCCGCCCCACTTGAATGCGAAGAAATCCTTTACGTTGATCAGGCCGGCAAGGATGGCGATTGCGGCAATGACGATCTGCGAGGCGCGTGACAGCCCGATCAGCAGGAACAGGTTCAACCATGCAGCCATGAACAGGAAGTAGGCGATCCCCTCCACCAGCACAAACGTGCCCGCGATCGCCAGCATGCGGCGGCGATCGTTCAGCGGCGCCAGCAGCGAGATCATCAGCAGCAGTACCCACATCGAGCAAGGGTTGAAGCCGTCGAGCAGGCCCATCGCAAAGGTGAACGCCGGCAGGCCGACGTCATCGAGGGTCACCGTGCGGCCGAAGATCTCGAGCTGGAACTGTTCTGCGGGCGTTGGTGCGGCCACCTCGGTTTCAGCGCCCCCGGTCTTCGGGCACGCAAGACTTTCTTCGGCCTCGCAGGTGCCGGCTTCGAGGCGGCGCCGGCCCAGCCGTGCCACCCCCTCCCAGTGCAGCAAGGATCAAGCGATCCGTGTGCGCCGACTCCGAATAGCCGACGATCAACTGGCCGCCAACGTAGACCGCCGGTACCCGCGCCCCCGCGCCCCTCTGGCCGCGCGCGAGCTCCTTGAGCCGGTCGAGGGCCGCCGGATCCTTCTGCACGTCGCGAACGACGATCGTCAGACCGGGGCGTTCCTTCCCGAGTTGCGCAAGAAACCCTTCGGCCTTGGCACAGTGCGGGCAGCCCTCGCGGACGAATGCCTCAATCGGGGCCGACTGTTCCACACGCGTCGGCGCGGCCGTCGCCCGCGACACCGCAGCCGCGCCCAATCCGCCCAGCATGAGCAACACCGTCGCGCCTCGCAGCGCCCGCCCTGCGGTCTTCCACACACCATTCACGTCAACCGTCCTCGGAAATTCAGCTTCGGCACCGTCCAGCGTGAAGCTTGGTGCAAACGGCGCGAGTCTACGAACCGGCGGCCCGCACTTCCTGCGTTACCGCACGCGTTACACACTCGAAAGTTCACGCGGATCAAAGCCGCCGCAAATTGGCCGTGGCAGTGACGGACGGGGCCGCGACAGGAGCCACCGACCCTGCGCGTTTTCCCTGACGGGCGCCCCGAGTGGTCGCGCCGGCGCGCTTCCTGGTGTCCCGGCAGGCACGGCGGACGCGCCGATGCAGGGTATGGCGCCTCATGCGTTCGTACGGGGGGGTTACGACGTTTGTACGAGAGAAAAACTGGCCTGCTGTCCATAGACTCGCCGGCAGACACTCACCGTCGTAGGACCCGCCATGTCGAACCGAAGAGCCCTGTTTCACCTACGCACGCTGCCCACTACCGTATTGGCGCTTGCCGCGGTTGGCGTGAGCGGCTCGGCGCTCGCGCAGTCCACCGCCAATGGCGAAATGCTCTACAAGAAGGCTGTCACGATCAACGGCGTGCAGCTGGCGTGCCAGGACTGCCATGGCCCGGCATTTATCTTCAAGCGCAGCGCCGCTCAGATCAGCGCCGCGATCGCCGGCAACCGCGGCGGCATGAACGCCTTTTCGACGCTGACTGCGCCCCAGGTCGCTGACATCGCGGCCTACATTGATGCGGCGATGCCGCCCACCACGCCACCGCTCGCGCTGCCGCCCGGCTCGCCGGCCCCAGCCCCGACGCCCGCTCCGGCGCCCGCACCCGCGCCGGCCCCAGGCACGCCGTCGAACAAGCCGAGCGTCGCGATGAGTTCGCCGATGTTCAGTAGCACCGAGGTCAGCAAGTACAGCCAGACCATTGGACTGCAGGTCACCAACAGCACCTCGGCGCCGATCGTCCTGTCCAACCCGGCCCTGATACCGCCGGCCGGCACGACCCTCGAGTTCGTGATCGCCAAGCCGCCGGCCGGTACAAAGGAGTGCAAGCCACTTGACCTGCTGGACGTCGGAACCAGCTGCTCGTTCGGAGTGCAGTTCGCGCCGTTGAACGCCGGCCCGCGCACCGAGAAGTGGACGATCAAGTTCGAAGGTAGCGTCCCGGCCGTGGAAGTCACGCTGGAAGGCACGGCGATCGCAACTGCCGCCGGGTCCACGGCTGCGACCGCACCCACGAGTTCGTCGGCTAACGCACCGAGCGACGGTGGCGGTGGCGCGCTCGGATGGGTCAGCCTGTTCGGCCTCTCGACGTTCGTTGCGATCGGCAACGCCCGGCGACGCCGCAGCAGCTGACGACCAACAGCACGGAGGCGAGCACTCACCTCCGCAGGCTGTCAGCCGCCGCTCAAGGCCTGCACGATCAGCAGCTCATCGTTCGGCTGCAACGTTTCGGATAGCCGAAACAGCGCCTCGCCATTCACGAAGAAGCGCACGTGCGGGCGCACGGCGTCCTGCTCGTTGATCATGCGGAACCGGATACCCGGGAACTGCTGGTCGAGATCGTCCAGCACCTGTCCGAGCGTGGATCCGGTGGCGTCCACCCACGACCGCTGCGTGTACGAGCGCAGCGGACTTGGTATCAGCACCTTCATCGCGAAGCCAGGTTAGGCCACGTCGGCCGTTTCCACCGCGTAGATCTCCGGCAGGTGGCGGGCGATGCAACTCCAGCGTTGGCCTTCGTCGCGGCTCATCCACAGTTCGCCGCCGGTTGTCCCGAAGTAAAGGCCGACTGGGTCGCGCGCGTCGGCTGCCATCGCCTGCCGCTTGATCGTCCACCACGCCTGTTGCTTCGGCAGCCCAGCGTCCAGGCGCTGCCAGGTCTTGCCGCCATTGCGCGTGCCGTAGACGGCCGGCTTGCCGCCCGGACTGGTGCGCGGCCACACGGTCTGGCCGTCCATCGGCAAGACCCACACCGAATCGGCGTCGCGCGGATGCACGACCATCGTGAAGCCGATATCGCCCACCTTTTTTGGCATCGACACGCCGATGCGCACCCAGGCGCGCGACGGCCGGTCGAGCCGATAGATGCCGCAGTGATTCTGCTGGTAGAGCCGGTCCGGCTGGCTCGGACACAGGCGCACGCAATGCGGGTCATGGAACGTGATGACGGCCGGATCGAAGCCCTCGACGACCTGCATGCCTTCGACGAGCGGCGCGAACGACTTGCCGCCGTCGACGGACTCGTGCACTCCGCCGCCGGACATCCCGAAGTACATGTGCTTCGGATCGCGCGGGTCGACGATGATTGAATGCAGCTTCGGCCCGTCCGGCGTGCCGTCCTGGACCGATCCCATCCATTCGACGTACTTCGGGTCGTCGTTGATGTGCGAGAACGGGCTCCAGGTCACGCCGCCGTCGTCCGAGCGGAACAGACCCTGCGGCGAGGTGCCCGCATACCAGACGTCCGGCTCGCTTGCAGGACCGGGCGTCAGCCAGAATGTGTGATCGACCACCCGTCCCTTGCCGTCGGCCGCCTTCGTGAACGCCGGTGGCCGTGCCGCCTCCTTCCAGTTGCGGCCGCGATCGGTGGAACGGAACACGGTCGGGCCGAGATGGCCGGTCTTGGCCGCCGCCAGCAGTGTGCGGCCGTCGCGCGGGTCAAGCACAAGGTGGTGGACGATGTGGCCGAGGAAGTGTGGGCCGTCGACGCGCCACGTCCGCCGCGTCGCGTCGCCGTGCAATAACCACGCACCCTTGCGGGTGGCCACGAGCAACAGGACCCGGCGGGACCCCTTGGCCGGCGCCTTCTTCGCCGCTGGCTTCCTCGGGGCGCGTGCCACTGACTTGCGAGTTGTGCTCGCCATCGGTTTGTCCTCCTCTCGCTGCGTGCCCGGTCGCGACAACGTCGCGTCCGCTGCCGTTCGGTGTCCGCGCAGGCTAGTCGCACCGGTTTCGGTGTCAAGTCCTGTCGGAGTGAACCGACCGAATTGAAGAGCAAGCCGCGGAGTTCATGCCCTGAGCGCAACGACTACCGTCCCGCCATCGATAAGATGACAGGAGACGCCCGTGAACATGGCTACCCGGACCGAGATGCGCGCCGCAGCGACACTCAGCGACCCCCGCTGGGCCGCGGTGGCCGCGCGCGACCGCACGGCAGACGGCTCGTTTTTCTATGCGGTGAAGACGACCGGCATCTACTGCCGCCCGTCGTGCACGTCGCGCACGCCGCGTCCGGAAAATGTGTCGTTCCACGCCACGGCGGCAGACGCCGAGCGTGCGGGCTTCCGCCCCTGCAAGCGCTGCCGTCCCGCGGAACCCGCGCCAGGCGACACGTTCGATCGTCGCATCGCGGCACTGTGCCGCTATATCGAGAGCGCCGATCACGTTCCCAGTCTCGCCGAACTCGCGCAACGCGCGGGACTAAGCCCGTTTCACCTGCATCGGATGTTCAAGGCCACAACTGGGGTGACGCCGCGGCAGTACGCGGCAGCGAACCGGGGGCGCCGCCTCCGCGCTGCGCTCGATGACAGCCGCACGGTGACACAGGCGATCTATGACGCCGGCTACAACTCGAGTGGCCGCTTCTACGATGAGGCCGCCGGATTTCTCGGGATGACACCGACCCGCTTCCGCGCGGGCGGTACCGATGTCGAGATCCGTTTCGCGATTGGCGAATGTTCGCTCGGCGCGATCCTCGTCGCCGCCACCGACAAGGGCGTGTGCGCGATCCTGCTCGGCGACGATCCGGACACGCTCGCGCACGACCTGCAGGACCGCTTTCCTCGCGCGCGTCTGATCGGCGGCGACCCTGATTTCGAGCGCCTCGTGTCGGCGGTGGTCGGTTTTGTCGAACACCCCCGCCGCGGCCTCGACCTTCCGCTCGACATCCGCGGCACTGCGTTCCAGCAGCGCGTGTGGCAGGCCCTGCGTGAGATCCCGGCCGGGCGCACCGTCAGTTACTCCGATGTGGCCGCACGTATCGGCGCGCCGCGATCGGTGCGTGCCGTTGCGCAGGCGATCGCGTCCAATCGGCTGGCGGTCGCCATTCCCTGCCATCGCGTTGTTCGTAACGACGGCGCACTGGCCGGCTATCGCTGGGGGGTCGAGCGCAAACGCGCGCTGCTCGAGCGCGAAGCGGTCGACTGAGAGCAACGCCCGCACAGTGCGGCGCTCACTCGTCGCCGCCATCGACTTCCTCCAGAATCGGGTTCTCTTCACTCCAGTCGGTAGGGGAGTTCTCCTGGCTTCGATGTCCTCGACAGGCGTGGGCGGAGGCGACAACGACGGCGTGGTCTTTCCGCGCGCGGGCGACGGTCGTCGCAGCACACTGGAACTCGGCCGCGCCGTGTTCGTCGATGCGCTGCGCGTGGCAAGTCCCGCCGCCGCCGCGGCGGCCGAACAGGAACGCGACTGGCGCCGCCGCTACTTCGTGCACGCCCGGCGTCTCACCGAAGCCGCGTTCGGGTCTGCTGCTGTGGCGCAGGACACCGCCGTCGCCGGGCTGGATTCCGTGCGGGCGCGACTGCGCTTCGCGCGTGACGGCAGCGAGTCAGCGCTTGCCGCGCTGATGGCCGCGCCGCGCCCGCCGTTCGCGACACGCCGCGTGGTCGGCACCGGCACTTTCGGTCCGACCCCGCTCGCAATTCCGCTTCAAGGCCGACTCATTCGCGGCGAGGCGCTGCGGCGCCAGCTGGATCGCTGGCAAGGCGAAGGACTGGTTGAGCCGTCGTTCGTCGCGGCCATCGCACGCGTGCAGGCGCACCCGGAATGGCTCGACCTGTCGGACCAGACCTTTGTGTTGCTCGGCGCCCACGCCGAGATGTCGCCGCTGCCGTGGCTGCTCCAGTGGCGTGCGACGGTCTACGCCATCGATCTGCCGCGCCCGCACATCTGGCAGCACCTGTTGGAGCTCGCGCACGAAGGCAATGGCACGCTGATGGCTGCCCTGCAAGAGCGATCCCGGCCCGGACGCTACCCGCCCATGAACTCGCGCGCCGGGCCGGGGCCGACCTGATCGTCGACACACCGGAGATCGCCGCCTGGCTCGCCCCGGCCGAGGGACCGCTGACTGTCGGGGCCTATGCCTACCTCGACAGCGCCCGGCATGTCCGCGTTGCGGCGGCGATGGATTCGATTCAGGCGCAGCTCGCGGCGCAACGACGCGACGTCACGCTCGCCATGCTTGCCACGCCGACCGATGTCTGCGCGGTCCCGGCCGGCGCGCTGAAAATGGCACACGCGCGCTTTGCCGTGCGGGGCCTGGCGGCGAAGCTGGCGTACGCCGCCACGGCCGGACGGGCCTTCGCCCGTAACGGCGACTGGCGCGTGGCCGAGCGCGTCGCCGACGCGGCGCTCGGCGGCCTCGTCGATGCGCTCGTCGTTCAGCAGGGGCCGAACTACCTGCTGGCAAAACGGCTGCAACTGTGGCGGGCACTGGTCGCGCGAGCGACCGGCACCCGCGTGTCATTCCGCATTGCACCACCGGCGCTGACGAAATCGGTGACGAAAAACCGGTTGATCGCCGCCGTGTATCGGTCGGCTCATCACTTCGGTGCACACGGCTTCGAGCCGGCCACCGCTGCCGCGCTGATGGCCGCGCTGCTCGTGCACGACCTGCGACATACGGACGCGGTTGCCAATCCGGACGTGCCGCTCGATCATCCGCTGCAATTGATGGCGGATGCCGCCTTCCATGGCGGGCTGTGGCGGATGCCGTTTGCCGCCCGTTCGGCCCTGCCCGTTGCGGCGCGTATTGGGATTGCTGCGCGGCTGACGCGTTCGTCGCGCCGCCCGGCCCGGAACGGCTGCCGCCGAGAAGTTGTCGAGTTGGATGTCGATTCTGTGCGGCTTCGTTCGACGTACCTCTGAAACCGGCAGCCCGCCGGCGCCGCGCAAGGAGATCTGAGATGCGAGTGATGGTCATGGTGAAGGCAACCGGCGATTCCGAGGCCGGCGCGATGCCCAGCGAGGAACTGCTGACGGCGATGGGCGCGTTCAACGAGGAACTGGTCAAGGCTGGGGTAATGCTAGCGGGCGAAGGCCTGCACCCCAGCGCGAAGGGCAAGAGAGTGCGCTTCAGCGGACGCCATGCGCACAGTCATCGATGGTCCGTTTGCCGAGACCAAGGAACTGGTCGCTGGGTTCTGGCTGTGGCAGGTGAAGTCGATGGAAGAGGCGGTCGAGTGGGTCAAACGCTGTCCGAATCCGATGCCGACCGAATCCGAGATCGAGATCCGACCGGTGTTTGAGCCCGAGGACTTCGGCGCTGAATTCACGCCGGAGCTGCGTGCACAGGAAGACCGCCTGCGGGCGCAGGCCGAGCAGCTGGCCGGCCGCAGCAAGTAACCGAACTCGGGCCAAGGAGACGCAAAATGCCCCGTTTGCAACGCATCATGTCCTGCCTGTGGTTCGACAGCGACGCCGAGGCCGCCGCGAACTTCTATGTCTCGATCTTTCCAAACTCGCGCATCAAGACGATCTCGCGCTATGGCGAGGCCGGTTTTGAGGTGCACCGGCGACCGGCCGGCTCGGTCATGGTGGTAATTTTCGAGCTCGACGGCCAGGAGTTCATGGGCCTCAACGGCGGGCCGATGTTCAAGTTCACCGAGGCGATCTCGCTCGTCGTTCACTGCGATACGCAGGACGAGATCGACCATTACTGGAACGCGCTTGGCGCCGGCGGCGACCCACGCGCACAGCAGTGCGGCTGGCTGAAGGACCGCTACGGGCTGTCGTGGCAGATCGTGCCGAGCATCGTCGGGCAGCTGATGACCGGCCCGCACTCTGACCGAGTGATGGCCGCCGTCCTGAAGATGAAGAAGATCGACCTCGCGGCGATGCAGGCCGCGGCCCGCTGAAACAGACCAGAAAGGACATTCAATGAACGTTCAACCGTACTTGTTCTTCGAAGGCCGCGCCGAAGAGGCGCTCGCGTTCTATACGAAGGCGCTCGGAACCAAGGTCGACATGCTGATGCGCAACCGCGAAGCGCCCGAACCGCCGCCCCCCGGCATGCTGCCGCCGGGCAGCGAGAACAAGGTGATGCACGCCTCGTTCAAGGTCGGCGACACCGACGTGATGTTGTCGGACGGACACTGCTCGGGCAAGCCGAATTTCGGCGGCTTTTCCTTGTCGGTCACGGCGCCCGACGAGGCGGCCGCGCAACGCATGTTCAGCGCCCTCGCCGACGGCGGCAGGGTAACGATGCCGATCGGCAAGACGTTCTGGTCGCCATGCTTCGGCATGCTGACGGACCGCTTCGGCGTCGGCTGGATGGTCACCGTCGTGCCGACTGCCTGAACCCGATCCGCGGAGAGGCTGATGAAGGCCGAGATCACCCCGCAGCACGCCTGGCTGCATCAACTGGTGGGCGACTGGCAGTACGAAGGCGAATCGGTCGGCGCTGACGGTGAGCCGACAATGAAGACGAGCGGCACCGAGAGCGTCCGCAAGCTTGGCGATGCGTGGGTGCTCTGCGAAGGACGCGGGCAGATGCCCGATACGATGGGCGGCGGGCTCGCGCTCACGCAGTTCACCCTGGGCTACGACCCGGCCAAGGGACACTTCGTCGGGACCTTCATCGGTTCGATGATGACGCACTTGTGGATCTACCACCGCGGTGAGCTCGATGCCGCCGGCCGCACCCTGGCGCTGTACGCCGAAGGGCCGGCGTTCGACGGGCCACCGGGAACGGTGGCGCAGTATCGCGACTCGATCGAAATGATCGGTCCCGATGAGCGGCTCCTGCTGAGCCACCTGAAAGGTCCCGATGGGCAATGGCTCCAGTTCATGACCTCGCGCTATCGGCGAACCCGCTAGCGCGGCACGGCCGCACGGAGCCCCGCATGAGTTACATACTGCTGATCGTCGAGCCCACGGGACAGCGCCGCGAGCGCACCGAAGACGAAGGCCGCGCGCTGTACGACAGCATGCTGAAGTTCAGCGCGGATCTGAAGGCACGCGGTCTGCTGACCGTCAGCCAGTCGTTGCGCAGTGATGTCGAAGCGGTGCGCGTGCAGGTGCGGGCGGGAAAACGCACGCTGACCGATGGCCCCTTCGCTGAGGCGAAGGAGATGGTCGGCGGCTACTTCCTGCTCACCTGCAAGTCCAAGGCAGAAGCGGTGGCGATCGCGGCCGAGTGCCCCGCCGCTCAGTGGGCTAGCGTCGAGGTGCGCGAGTTCGGGCCCTGCTTCACCTGATCCGTTGAGTGATACGTCCGCCGATGGTCTCCACCGCACGATCGATGCGGTGTGGCGCATGGAGTCCGCACGCATCATCGCGGGACTGGCGCGGCGGGTGCGCGATGTCGGACTCGCCGAGGAACTGGCCCAGGATGCACTCGTCGCCGCGCTCGAGCAGTGGCCGGTCGAGGGTGTGCCCGACAACCCTGCGGCCTGGCTGACCCAGGCGGCGAAGCACCGCGCGATCGACCGCATCCGCCGCAACGCGCTGCATGAGCGCCAGCGGGACGCGATCACCTGGGAACTTGAAACGCAGCTGCAGGATGTTGCGCCCGATCTCGAGGCGCAGATTGAGGCCGCGTTCGACGATCCGATCGGCGATGACCTGCTGCGCCTGATGTTCATCGCGTGTCACCCCGTGCTGTCGCGCGAGGCGCGCACGGCACTGACGCTGCGGCTGCTGGGCGGCCTCGCCACCGACGAGATCGCGCGCGCCTTCCTTGTGCCCGAGCCGACGATCGCGCAGCGCATCGTGCGCGCCAAGCGCACACTGGCCGAGGCACGCGTGCCCTTTGAACTGCCGCCCGCCGCGGATCTGGCTGCGCGCCTGGCGTCCGTGCTCGAGGTCATCTATCTGATCTTCAACGAGGGCTATGCCGCAACCGCGGGCGACGACTGGATGCGACCGGCGCTCGCGGAGGAGGCGCTGCGGCTCGGCCGCGTCCTCGCTGGTCTCGCACCGCAGGAGCCTGAGGTGAACGGCCTCGTTGCACTGATGGAGATCCAGGCGTCGCGCATGCGCGCGCGCACCGGCCCGGACGGCACACCGATCCTGCTGCTCGATCAGGACCGCGCCCGCTGGGATCAGCTGCTGATACGGCGCGGACTCGCGGCCCTTGATCGCGCCGAGGCACTCGCGGCAGCGCGCGGCGCTTCCGGACTTGGCGTCTATGTCATGCAGGCGGCGATCGCTGCCTGCCACGCACGTGCCCGTACGGCGGCCAACACCGACTGGCCGCGCATCGCCGCGCTGTATGACGCGCTCGCCCAGCTCGCGCCCTCGCCCGTGGTCGAACTGAATCGCGCTGTCGCGCTGGCCATGGCCTTCGGACCGGCGGTGGGCCTCGAAGTCGCCGATGCACTGCGCGACGTTGCGCAACTGAAGGACTACCCCCTGCTGCCCGCCGTGCGCGGCGATCTGTTGCTCAAGCTCGGCCGGCAGCGCGAGGCGCGCGCCGAGTTTGAGCGTGCGGCGACGTTGACGCGCAACGAACGCGAGCGCGCGTTGATGCTGCAGCGGGCGGCGGAGTGTGGGGCCACCGGCTAAGCGCGGGCGGCGTCAGCGCAGTTGCCGCGCCAGCGCAGCGTAGTCCAGCGTGTCCTTGGTACGCTGCAGCGTCTCGCGCCGCGCGGCGACTTCGTCATTCGGCACCACGCCGACGAAAACGCTGATCAGCTGCCCCTGGTTCGGGTTGGACGTGTCGGGAAACGGGGGATCGATTTTGACTAGGTGCCGCGGGCGCGCATCGTCCGCGCGGCCGACGTTGAGCGGGCCTACGCCGTGGTGCGCCTGCGCTCGCAGTTATTCGGGCCTCAGCGACGCTTGCAACTCGACCAGCTGCTCTGCCTGCGCGGCAGCCGGCGCCATCTGCCGCTCGCTGTTCGCGCGAAAGTCCTCGGCCGCCTTGGGGTCGACCTTCTTCATGTCTTCGTAGACGCGCAGTCGCGCACGACGCGCTCCGCTTGCAGCACGGCATTTCGCATGCTGGCGAGCGGCATTGAGGCGTAACGCGCCTGCGTCTGGTCGCGCATCGGAACCCAGCAGTTCAGTTCTGCGGTCGCAGGGCCACTGGCGAGGAGCGCCAACGACCCCACGAACCCGGCGACGACGGTTCCTTTGGTCACTTCGACGTTGCAGCGACCGAGGCCGCCGGCGGCAGCGGCTCCGGCACGCGGTTCTTCACCGCCGGGATCGACTGCAGGTAGGTGAAGATCGCTTCCATGTCGGCATCGGTGAAATTCTTGTACATCTGAATCGGCATCGGCGGCAGGATCTGACGGCCGCGGCCCATGTGGCGGCCGGTGCGGATTGTCTCGGTGAAATTGCGCTGGGTCCACTTGCCCAGTCCGGTTTCGGCATCCGGTGTCAGGTTGGCGGTGTAGCTCACGCCCCACGGGCCGGACCACGCTGTGTTGGTCGCGGACGCCGTCATGATCCACGGTCCCTGCGCCGCCGGCGCCGGCGGCAGCACTTCGCTCTCCGGATGACCGGACAGCATGCGGCTCATGTCGGGCTCCGGACCCTTCGGGCCCATGATCCACGGCGTGTGGCAGTCATTGCAGCCCGACGTCGTGACGATGTACTTGCCCCGCGCGATCTTCTCGGCGGTGGTTTCAGTCGCCTTGGCCGGGGTTTGCGCGCTGGCTGGCAGCACGACGGCGACGGTCGCCGCAACGGCGATGGCGAGAACGGCATATTCCACTGGGATGCGTTTCATCTAAGGTCTCCTCTTGAAGTTTGAAGGTCATGCGGGCGTTGAAGGTCATCTGCGATCCAGCGTTCGACGAGGCTCACACCCTCGATGTCCACAACCTGCACCCCGAGTGGCGGCATGCGGGCGAGCGGGTTTGCGGTCTTCATCCGTAGTGTCAGCATGTGGCTGCCGCTGCCGTCGCGTGCGACCCGCTGCGCGCTTGCGGCGCCTTGCGGACGGAATCGGCTGGAGTGGCCGAGCAGCGACCGCAGGGTCTGCTCGACACTGTCGCTGCCGGCGTCGGTGTACTGGGCCAGCGCGAGTTCCAGTCCGTCGAGCGCGCCGGCGGCGTTGTGGCAATGACCGCAGTTCGCATGCAGGTAGCCCAGCGCAGCGCGCTCGATCGGCGTGCGCGCCCGAATGCGCGGTGGTACGGCAAGCAGTTGCGGTGGCAGGTTTACGAGTCGGCCTTGAGCGACAAGGCTGCGCAGGTCCGCGTAGTCGCGCCGTGCGGGATCGGCGTGCGGCGCCAGCGGATCGCGGTCCGGCGACAGTTGCAACGCACTGAAGCCGAGCACCGGCACGGCCGGGCCTTCGTGGCAGGCCAGGCAGTCGTTGCGCGACGGCACGGTATAGCGCCCGCCCGGCGCGCCGGCGGCGGCAAGGATGGCACCATCTTCCGGCACCAGCACGGCGTCCGTCCCGCCCTCATTCCACGCATAGCTCGCGAAGCGCCACGAACCATCGGCAAGCCGCTCGATGTAGCGTGTCTCTATGCGGCGGCTGAAGCCGAACTCCTTCCACAGCCGCGTGCCGACCGGGAACTGCCACGCGTCCGGCTGCGAGGCATCGATCGTGCGCCCCGGCGGCAGATAGATCCAACGCTGTTTGCGCGTGCCGTCCGACCACAGCGGGTACTGCGGCGCGAACGCGATGACGTCGGCACGAACGGTCCTTGAGTTTGCCTCGAAGATTCCCGTCTCACTCAACAAGCGCGGCAGGGGTGCCGGAGCGGCGGGCTGCACAGCGCCGGCCGCGGCCATCGCGGCGGCGGCCACGATTGAGCAGAACAGGATAAGCGCCTTCATGGTCAGGGTCGTTCAGGGTCGGTGAGTCTGCAATGGCAACGGACTCCGGGTATTCGGCACGCTCGGCAACGTCAAGCAATCCTCGGCCTGCACAGTAGCGAGCGAGTCGCGACGGCGTTCGTAATTCTTTGCTCAGCGTTCCCTAAAAATCCCCTAAGGCGCCTCGCTGCGCTCCGCGGGCGATGTCGGAGGACTGGGAGGCGTCACCGTGGCAAGCCCGTGCGCGGACGCTGGGCCGCTATGAGGCCGTGAGCCGGACTGGGTGGGGGTGGCGGTGGTTCCTGGCGGCCGCGTGGGCGCGTGTCGGAAGGCCCGATCATGGCGCCCCGGTCAGGCGCGCGCCCCGCTGACTACGAATCGGCGTCGCCCGACTCGCCGACGGCCACCTGGGCGCGCAGCCAGCGCGTAAACGTCTTCACTTCATGCCGTTCGGCCGATGTCGGTGTGACCATCAGCCAGTACGCACGCTGCTGCGGCGTCGAGTACTGCTTGCTCTTGAGCGGAACGACAAGGCGGCGATCGTCCAGCATCTGATTGACGAGCGGGAAGCGGCCCAGCGCCACGCCCTGTCCGGCCATTGCGGCCTGGATGACCTGGTCGTAGTGACTGAAGACGAGCCCGCGGCGATCGCGTGGCCTCGCGAGCTTCATGGCCTCGCACCAGACTTTCCAGGACAACCAGATTGTGTTTGAGGACTGATCCTCGAGTTCGATCAGGGGCAACGCCATCAGGTCTTCCGGACGGCGGACGCGATGCTTCTTGAGGAACGCGGGACTGCAGACCGGCGTGACGCTCTCGCCAAAGAGGCGGATCGCATCGGCCCCAGCCAGGTCCGGCGGGCAATAGCGAACCGCTACGTCGAGCGAGTGTCGTTCCAGGTCGCGCACCGTGTTGTCCGCGACCACATGCACGGAAATCTCGTCGTGCTGTGCCTGAAATGCCGCCAGCCGCGGCACGAGCCAGAGCGCCGCAAACGTCACCGTCGTCGTCACGCGCACCACCGGCGTGGTGCGAGCCCGCACGATCGCGGTCGCCTCCCGCAGCAGGTGCAGTGCCTTTGACACTTCTCGAAAGTAGAGCGCGCCCGCTTCGGTCAGCACCAGCGCGCGCGTGCGCCGCTCGAAGAGCTTCACACCCAATTGCTCCTCGAGCTGTTGCACCTGCCGGCTAATGGCCGACTGGGTTATGAAGAGTTCCGAGGCCGCCGCCGTGAACGACAGCAGGCGAGCGGCCGCCTCGAATCCCCGCAGCAAATCGAGCGAGAGCGGCAGATCCCGCTGCCTAGGCATTCCCGTCAGTCATGCGTTTCATCCCGGAAAGTCGTTTGTCGTCCGGTGGTGTTGAAGCCACAGTGTCTCCCGTCAAACGCCTGAGGTGAAGATGATGAACCGGAACCTGGAAATTTTCGACGCCGACGTCACACTGAGTCTGGACGAATTGCCTGTGCCGCTGCAGCTGCCCGTCGGCGCGGCAATATTCGCCCTGCGCGGCAAGGTCTGGATCACGCAGGAGCGGCTGCGCGATGACGTCGTCCTGGCGGCCGGCGAGCGCTTCGACGTGAAGGGCACCGAGCTCATCCTCGCCAGCGCCATCAAGGGGTCCGCGACCATTCATGTGGTGGCGGCCGCCGAAGCGCGCCACAGTGACGAGCGCGAGGTTCATGCCTTCCTGCGCGCGCGGGCCGTGCAACTGCGCGCGGCGGAAGCGGGGCGTGTCGCAAGCCATATCGGCAGCGGCATCGCGGCCTGGGTCGCCCGTGCCCGCGGGTTGATGACCGCTCGACCGCGCGCGCTGGGCCACTGAAACGCGCGCGAGGGATACAGTCCCCTAACATCGACCCAACGGCGGACGGCCCACTCGGGCTTGCGTGAGGAGGGTCATCACATCCGCGCCCGCCTGTTCAACAATGCGGGATGCGGTGCCTCTTGACTCGTTCGTCCATCGCGTTCGCGGTGCTGGGCGCGACGTTCGCGGTCGTCTTGCTCGGTACACCAGTCGCGAGCGAGCGACGCACATGGTTCGACGGCGCGTGGCCGACAGCGTCGGCACAGCAGGCGGTGGAATTGCTGACGGCGTCCGCCAGCCATGGGCTGGAACCGGGGGACTATGACGCAGATGCGCTCGCGCGCACGATGCAGCGTGCAACACAGGAACCGCTCGATGCCGCCACGATCGCCCGGCTGGAGCAGACGTTGACCGCGGCGATGGAGCGTTACCTGGCCGATGTGCATGGCGGGCGCGTCGCCGCACAGCAGCTTCCATACGGCAGCGCCGCCCCAAACCGAAATCCGTTCGACCCGGCCGCCTATCTGCAGGAAGCGCTGGCCCGCGGACGGCTGCGCGAGGCGGCAAGTGAAGCGGCGCCGCGCCTGACGCAGTACGAACGGTTGCGCGTCGCCCTTTCACACTACCGCGCGCTGATCGACGAACCGGCGTGGAATTCGCCGCTGCCGCCGTTGCCGCCTGGTCGGCTTGGCACACCGTCGAAGCTCGAGCCGGGCCAGACCTACGCTGGCCTGGCCCGGCTGCGCGATCGCCTGATCGCGCTCGGCGACCTTGCGGCGGATGCGCCACCTGCGCCGACCTACGACGGCGCGATGGTCGACGCCGTGAGGTCGTTCCAGCGTCGTCACGGCCTGACCGCCGACGGCATCATCGGCAAGGCGACGCAGGCGCAGCTGCAGGTTTCGCCGGCTGCGCGCGCGCGCCAGATCGCGCTCTCGCTCGAGCGGCTGCGCTGGACTCCGCTGCGTCAGGGCCCGCGCATGATCGTGATCAACATCCCGGAGTTCGTGCTGCGCGCCTACGAAGTGCACGGCGACTGGATCGTCGTGGGCGAGGCGATGAAGATCATAGTCGGCAAGTCGATGGACACGCGCACACCGCTGCTCGAAGAGCAGATGCGTTTCATCGAGTTCAGCCCCTACTGGAACGTGCCACCGTCAATCGCACGCAGTGAGGTCGTGCCGCGGTTGCGTCGCGACCCGGGCTACTTCGAGCGCGAGGGCTTTGAGTTCGTGACTGCACAGGGGCAGGTCGTCGATAGCCTGGCGGCCGGCATGCTCGACACCGTCGTCGCCGGCGGCGCCCGCATTCGCCAACGGCCCGGACCGCGCAATGCGCTGGGCGACATCAAGTTCGTGTTTCCGAACCGCGACAACATCTATCTGCACCATACGCCGTCGGTGCAGCTCTTCGAGCGCGATCGGCGCGACTTCAGCCATGGCTGCATCCGCATCGAGCGGCCAGTGGCGCTGGCGATGTTCGTGCTAAAGGGGATGCCGGACTGGACGGAAGACCGCGTGCGGCAGGCGATGGCCTATGGTGAATCCCGGACGCTGCGCCTCGCCGAACCGGTTCCCGTCGTGGTCGCTTACGGAACTGCTATCGTCAAGGACGGTCGCATACACTTCTTCGAAGACTTCTACGGACACGACCGCGCGCTCGACGCTGCACTGCGCGCACCCCGGCCACCGTTACCGACCCGCTGACTGATGCATGAATGATCCACGCCGATCCGCCCGCCGTCGTTTTCTGAAGGGCTCCGCTGGCCTGGCCGCCGGCACCATGCTGCCGTTGGCGCCCGCGCGCGGCAGCGTGGCGGATGTTCGCGCGCTGTCGCTGGTCCACACGCACACGCACGAGCGCATCCAGCTCGTCTATGCGGTCGCGGAAAGCTATGTGCCGGAGGCGCTGACAGCGTTGAACCGCTTCCTGCGCGACCACTACAGCGGCGACGTCGGCCCGATCGATCCGCGGCTTTTCGACCTTCTGCATCAGGCCCAGGCGCTCGTCGGCGGCGCGCGGCCGTTCGAAGTGATTTCCGGCTACCGCTGTCCGACGACCAATGCGACGCTGCGCGAGACACGCGGCGGCGGCGTCGCCAAGAACAGCCTGCACATGGAAGGTCGCGCGATCGATGTGCGCCTGCCCGGCGTGGCGCTCGCCGACCTGCGCGATGCCGCCTTATCGCTCAAGGCGGGCGGCGTCGGCTTCTACCAGTCTCAGCAGTTCGTGCACATCGACACGGGTCGCGTGCGCCACTGGTGAGCGGCTGACCGATCGCCGCGCAGCGGTCCAAGGCCTGCTCGCGGCCCGCCTTGCCCGCCGTCAGGCCGGCCGGCCAATCCGCAGCTGCTCCGAGCGCCGGCGCAGGGTCTCGGCCACGATCAGCAGCACGCAGGCAAGCAGTATCAGCAGCGTGCCGGCGGCCGTGATCGTGAGGCTGATGTTGTCGTTGATTCCGGCGAACATCTGGCGCGGCAAGGTGCGCTGGCCCGGGCCGGTCAGCAGCAGCGCCACGACCACCTCGTCGAACGACGTCGCAAACGCAAACAGCGCGCCCGAGAACACGCCGGGAAAGATGATCGGCAGAGCCACCTTACGGAATGCGAGCCACGGCGGCGCGCCGAGGCTCGCGGCAGCATTGAGCAGGTTGCGATCGAAGCCCGACAGGGTCGACAGCACGGTCACCAGCACGAACGGCGCGCCAAGCGCGGCATGCGCCAGCATCAATCCGAGATAACCGTCGACCAGCCCGACCTTTGCAAACGCGAAGTAGACACCGACCGCGACGATGACCACGGGCACGACCAGCGGTGCGAGCAGCACCCCGAACAGAAGTCGGCGCAACGGAAAGCGCGCACGCCAGAAGCCGAATGCCGCGAGCGTGCCGAGCGTCGTGGCGATCAGCGTTGCACCGGTTCCGACGACCAGGCTGTTCTTCAGTGCAGGAAGCCAGAGTTCGGACGAAAAGAAGTCCTCGTACCAGCGCAGCGACAGTCCGGGCAGCGGGAAATGCAGGAAAGATCCCGCCGAAAACGACAGCGGCACGATGACCCCGATCGGCGCCATCAGGAAGACGAGCACCGTCCCGGCGAAGCACCACAAAGCGTACCGCCCAAACCGCTGGCCCAGCGTCTCGTAGGCGGGTCGCGTCGAAGTCATGCCATGCGGATCCGGTCGATGCCAACCAGACGGTCGTAGACCCAGTACAGCGCGACTGTCGCGGCGAGCAGCACCAGTGAAAGGGCCGCCGCCATGCCCCAGTTGATCGTCTTCGACGCGTAAAACGCGATGAAGTAACTGAGCATCTGGTCGTCGGGCCCCCCCACCAGCGCCGGCGTGATGTAGTAGCCGAGCGCCTGGATGAACACCATCAGCACGCCGGCGCCCACTGCGGGCAGCGTCTGCGGTGCGTAGACGCGCCAAAACGCCGTGAGCGGCGGCGCGCCCAGCGACAACGCGGCCCTGACATGCGCCGCCGGAATCGAGCGCATCGCGGCGTACAGCGGCAGCACCATGAATGGCAGCAGCACATGGGTCATCGCCGCATAGACCGCGGCGCGGCGATACAGGAGCTCGAACGGCGCCTCGATCATTCCGGCCTGCAGCAAGGCCGAGTTGATGACCCCCTCGTGCTGCAGCAGCACGATCCACGCCGAGGTGCGCACGAGCAGCGAGGTCCAGAAGGGCAGTAGCACCAGCACCAGCAGCATGTTCGCAGTGCGCGTGGGCTGCGACGCCAGCACGTACGCAAGCGGATAAGCGAGCAGCAGGCACAGGATCGTCACGGCCGTCGCGATGCTGAAGGTGCGGAAGAGCACCTGCACGAAGATCCTCTCGTCAGCCGGCGCGCCGACGAACTCGCCGCCGGCCGTGCGCTTGAGGTCGACCGCCGCGAGGACGAAGAGCGAAGTCACTGGACCCGATGCGCGCGCAATTGCCCCCCAGGTCTCGACGTCGGCCCATTTCGAGTCGATCTCTGTCAGAACGTCACGCGCCGAGCGCTGCGGCTGCTCGGGCAGCTGACGTCCCGTGGTGAACAGCAGCGATCGAAAGCCGCTGACATCGTAGTTGAGTCGTGTGGCAGCCGGCGCCAGCGTGCCGGCCTCGCGCGCCGTGCGCACGTCAACGATCAGCGCGGCAAATGTCGCCTCGTCCGGCAGCGCACGGCCGTCCCAGCGCCGGATCTCACGCGCGACGTTCGGCAGCGCCGACGCAAACTCCGTATCAACGACACTGCGCGTCAGCAGCGCGCCGATGGGTCCGAGAAATGTCAGCAGCAGGAATAGGAGAAGCGGCGCAACAAGCAGGAACGCGCGCCACTTCTTGGCCCGGTCCGCGGCGGCCAGTTGCCGGGCGAGCGAGGCATCCGGGGCGGGCAAGCGCGCCGCGCCCCGCCCCACGTGCGCGTGGTCAACCGCTTCCGCTGATTGCCGAGCCTGCACGCGCGTTCACCCCATGCCGCGCACCGGGCCGGCGCCGAGGACCGACGTCGGCCATGGCATACGATTCAAACTATTTCGCGAGCCAGGCGTTGAAGCGCTGGTTCAGTTTGTCCAGATTCTCGAGCCAGAACTTGTCGTTGATATAGAGCGCGGCGTTCAGGTTTGCCGGATTGGTCGGCAGGTCGGGCAGAACCGCCTTGTCCACCAGCGCCGTGGCGGCGTTGTGCGTCACACCGTAGGGGATGCGCGGCGGCAGGTTCTTCTGATTCTGCGGATCGTTGACGAACACAAGGAACTGTTCCGCCGCAGCCTTGTTCGGCGAACCCTTCATGATCACCCACGAGTCGATGGTGTAAAGGCTGCCGTTCCAGACCATCTTGAAATTCTTCTTGTCGGTCTTGTTCGCCGCGGCGATGCGCCCGTTATAGGCCGAGACCATCGCGGCCTCACCGGAAGCGAGCATTTGTGGCGGCTGCGAGCCCTTTTCCCACCAGATCAGATTGGGCTTGAGCTGCGACAGCTTGTTGAACGCGCGATCGACACCGGCTGGCGTCGACAGGAGTTTGTAGACGTCGGCCGGCGCCACGCCATCGGCGATCAGCGCAATCTCGAGGTTGGTTTTCGGGCCCTTGCGCAGCGCGCGCTTGCCCGGGTACTTCTTGACGTCCCAGAAGTCGGCCCAGCCCTTCGGCGCGTCCTTGATCTTGTCGCCGTCGTAGCCAAGCACGAAGTTGTAGACGATCGCGCCGACGCCGCAGTCGTTCACGGCATTCTGCAGGTACTTGTCGCGTCCACCCAGCTTGGCCCAATCGAGCTTGTCGAATAGACCCTCCTCGCAGCCGATCAGCAGTTCCTCGCTTTCGACCTGCACCACATCCCAGTTGTTAGCGCCGCCCTGCATCTTGGCGCGCAGCACGCCGATGCCGCCGTCCCAGCTCTCGTCGACCATCTTGATGCCGCTCTTCTCCATGAACGGCTTGAAATAGACCTCCTTTTGCGCGTCCTGGTAGGCGCCGCCCCACGAAACGACCGACAGCGGCCGTCCCTGCGCCAGTGCGCCTCCCGTTACCACCGCGAGCGCGACTCCGAAAACCGCTGCTCCGACGCTCCATCTCTTCGTGCTGCTGTTCATCTTTCCTCCTCCTTGCCCTCGGCTTCTAACCTCGGCTCACTCTGGAAACACGACTGTACTCGCGGCCGCCCACAGCGCGACGGCCTCCGCGCCCGCGGCCGGAAGGGCGTTCGCTGCCTGCACCGACACGTTGGCGACGAGTTCACCCGCGGCCGTTTCCAGGCGCACGCGCACGTGGCCGCCGAGAAAAATAGTCTCGGCCACGCGCGCCGACAACCGGTTGTCCGCGTTTGCGGGGGCCGTCGCTGCGACCACGTTGACGTGCTCGGGTCGGATTGAGACCGTGGCGGGCGCCTGTGCGCGGCACACGCCGGCCGCGAGGCCCCGCACCGTGCCGCCACCTTCGATCTGCACCACGCATTCGCCGGCGCCGCCGTCTTCCACGACACGCGCCCTGAACCGGTTGTTCTCGCCGATGAACGATGCGACGAAGAGGTTGGCGGGCCGCTCGTACAGCCGCCGCGGATCATCAATCTGCTGGATGCGGCCGTGCTGGAAGACGGCGACGCGATCCGACATCGTCATCGCCTCGGACTGGTCGTGCGTTACGTAGACCATCGTGATGGCGAGTCTGTCGTGCAGTCCGCGCAGTTCGAGCTGCATCTCCTCGCGCAACTGCTTATCGAGTGCGCCGAGGGGTTCGTCCATCAGGATCAGTTGCGGCTCGAACACCAGTGCACGCGCCACCGCCACGCGCTGCTGCTGCCCGCCGGACAACTGCGCCGGCATGCGTGTCTCCATACCCGGCAGCCGCACCATGTCGAGCGCGCGCTTCACGCGCTGCGCAGCCTCATCCTTGCCGATGCCCCGCACCGAGAGCGGAAACGCGAGATTCTCGCCCACTGTCATGTGCGGGAACAGCGCGTAGTTCTGGAACACCATGCCGAAGTTGCGCTTGTACGGCGGCAGCGACTCGATCGACTTGCCCTTCAGGCGGATGCGCCCCGCGGTCGGCCGTTCGAAACCAGCCAGCATCATCAGCGTGGTGGTCTTGCCCGAGCCGGACGGACCGAGCAGTGAGAGGAACTCGCCTTCGGCGATTGCAAGGTCGAGGCAATCGACGACGTTCGAGCGGCCGTCGTAGGTCTTGCAGACCGCGTCGAACTCGACGAATTGCGTCACAGCCACTGCTGCACGTAGCCCTCGGTGTCGTGCAACGCGCGCGTGAAGCGCGCCAGCATCTCATCGATCTCGGCGGGTGTGATGACGAGCGGCGGGCACAGCGCGACTGCCTCGCCGAGCGGACGCACCACGAGGCCGTGCGTGAGCGCGCGCTCGGTGAAGTACGACGCCACGGCCGCGGCTGCCGGGAAGGACTCCTTCGTTGCCTTGTCCTTCACGAGTTCGACCGCCGCGATCAGTCCCAAGCCGCGCACTTCACCGACGATCGGACTCGCGAGCAGTTTGCGCAGTCCGTCCTGGAACTGCGGGGCTTGCTCGCGCACCCGCGCAGCAATGTCAGTGTCGCGATAGACCTTCATCGCCGCGATGGCGACCGCCGCGCCGAGCGGATGACTGGAGTAGGTGTAGCCGTGCCCGAACATGCCGATCTTGGCCGACTGATCGGCGATCGGCTGGTAGACACGCTCCGACACCATCGTCGCCGAGAACGGCACGTAACCGCCGGTCAACGCCTTGGCGCACGTGACAATGTCGGGCTCCATGTCGTAGGTCTGGCTGCCCCACAGGCGGCCCGTGCGCCCGAAGCCGCAGATCACCTCGTCGGCGATCAGCAGAATGTCGTAATGCTTCAGGATGGGCTGGATCAGGTCGAAGTACCCGGCCGGCGGCGGAATCACGCCGCCCGCGCCCATCACTGGCTCGGCGATGAACGCCGCGATGTTCTCCGCACCCTCCTTCTCGATCAAGGCCTGCAGTTGTCGGGCCAAGCGCGCTGCGAACGCCTCTTCGCCCTCGCCAACCTGGGCAAAGCGATAGTGGTGCGGACAGTCGGCGCGCACGACATCCGGTCCGGGCAGGTCGAAGCCAGTGTGCAGGTGCGGCAGGCCGGTCAGTGTCGCCGCCGCGACGCTTACGCCGTGGTAGCCCTTGGTCCGCGCGATGATCTTCTTCTTCGTCGGCCGGCCAAGCGCGTTGCTGTAGTAGCGCACCAGCTTGATCGGCCGTGTCGTTCGCGTCCGAGCCGCTGGTGCCGAAGAAGACGCGCGCCATTCGTCCGGGTGCAAGTTCGAGCAGATCGGCCGCGGCGCGCACGGCCACGTCGGACGTCTTGTGCGCAAAGCCGTGGTAGTACGGCAGCGTGTTGAGCTGGCGCGTCGCCGCGGCAATTAGGCGTTCGTCGGAAAAGCCGAGTGACGCACACCAGAGCCCGGCCATGCCCTCGAGGTACTCGCGCCCCTGGTCGTCGTAAACGTAGATGCCGCGGCCGCGCGTCATCACGACCGGCCCCTTCTCCTCGTGCTTGCGCAGGTTGGTGAACGGGTGGATGGACTGCAGTTTGTCCAGTTCCGCCAGGCTCGCAGGCTTGTTCATGGGTCTCCTCCTTCGGTCGCGCTGCGGCTTCCAGTGCCACCGGTCAAAAGGATACCCGTGCCCACCATCGACGGCGCAGCACGAAACGCGCAGCGTGGGCGTCGCGATCGATCAAGTGCCGAGCAAGTGTCAGCGTCATGCGGGCGCGCCGTCGCTGTCGTCCCCGCCCTGTCGCGCGCGAGCAATCAGTTCACGCTCCCGTTCCGGTGACAGTGCGAGCGTCAGCTCCTGCCCCGCGAGCCATGCCCGCGTGTCCGCGATCGTCAGTTCCAGGTTGGTGAGGCGAAGTCCCGCAGCGCACGCCCGATCGTTGCTGACCTCCATGAGTCCGCTGAGGGCGCCTTGCTCCGGTCGGTAGAGCGCCAGGTCCATGAAGGTCAGACCAGCGGACTGCAGGATCGGCGCGGGTACCCAGGCGACGTCCGTCGCGCCCAGCGCGCGTATGAACTCAGCCCACGTCAGTCGGCGCCCGGCGAGATTGAAGCGGCCGCCGAGATTGCCTTCGACGACAGTCTTTACGAACTGGGCCACGTCGCGCACGTCGATGACCTGCAGATGGTCCGTGCCGTCCCCGGGCGCCAGCATCGTCCCCGCCCGCCCGGCGCGACCGACCCAGTATGTGAACCGCCCGGACGGATCGTGCGGACCCGCGATGACCTGGGGACGCAAGACAGTGCCGCGATCACCGTAGATCTCCTGGACGATGTCCTCGCAGGCGACCTTGAGCGCGCCGTAGGTCTCGCCGTTGACGTCAGTGACGTGTTCCTCCGCCGCACGCACGCGCGCATGGGTCTCGAGTACCGGGCGGACCACAGCATCGCCGTAGACCATGACGGCACTGATGAATACATAGCGGCCGACAGCGGCGCGCAAGAGTTCGGCGCTGGCCCGCACCTGTGTCGGCGTGTAGCCGATGACGTCGATGCAGGCGTCCCAGGTGCGGCCTTCCAGCGTCGTCAAGCCCGCTCGGCCCAGGTCGCGATCACCTCGCATTCGTTCCACGACGGCAGGCACTTCGTCCGGCGACTGGCCGCGCGTGAAGATGCTCACCGCGTGGCCGGCCGCGACCAAGGCCTCGACGATGTGACGGCCGACAAAATGGGTGCCGCCAAGGACCAGGACACGCATGCCCAGAATTCTGCTCCGCCGCGTCCGGCCAGAGCGAGACGCGCTGAGCGTCTTCGGTGAAGAGGCCTGCAAACGCCGCCATTTCAGGTCGCCTCCAGGCGGTTGCAACGGATGCGACCACGGACTTCACGTGCTCTGCTTCGACGCTTGTCGCCGATTTCCCGGTCGATGGTTGAACGGTAAACCGGATGAATGTGCGAGCGCTCGCACGGACGGCGTTGATGCGTCAGCGGCTATGGGGTCGCGATAAGCGTGTAGTGTTCGACGCGCGGCGGCTGCGCGAAAAACGGCCCCACGATCGCCCGCCACTGAGCGAACGCAGCCGAGCCGCGAAACTCCACGGTGTGGTTCTCGAGCGTGTCCCACTCGATCTGCAAAAGGTAGCGCTCGGGCGATTCGATGCCCTGGTGAACGCTGGCGCGTCGGAAGCCGCTGGCCCGGGAAATGACGGTCCCGATCCCGCGGGCGATGGCGGCATCAAACGCCTGCTGTTCGCCGGGGCGAATCGTGATTTCGGCCAGTTCAAGAATCATCGCGCGGCTCCAGATCGGTTGAGGCCGCCATTGTCGCCCGCCGATCGGCGCTCCGCTGGACGGGCGCGACGCCCATGGCCCGGCGCGCCTCCATCTGGTAGATCATGTCGCGCACGATCGGGTAGATCTCGTTGTGCCAGCGGCGGCCGCTGAAGACGCCGTAGTGGCCGACCCCGGCCTGCAGGTGATGCTGCTTGAGATAGGGGCGGATGCCGGGAGTCAGATCGTGCGCGGCCATCGTCTGGCCGACCGCGCAGATGTCGTCGCGTTCGCCCTCGACCGTGAGCAGCGCGGTGCCGCGGATCGCAGCCGGCTCGACCACCCGGCCCTCCCACGTCAGCTCGCCACGCGCCAGCGCGTATTCCTGGAACACCAGCCGCACCGTGTCAAGGTAGAACTCCGCCGGCAGGTCGGCGACCGCGAAATACTCCCGATAGAAGCTGCGCGTGCCCTCGGCCTTCTCATGCTCGCCGTCGATGATCGCGTTGTACAGGTCGACAAAGGCTTTCACGTGCCGCTCCAGATTCATGCTCATGAACGCGCTCAGCTGGAGGAAGCCTGGGTATACGCGGCGAAACGCGCCGCGGTAGCGCAACGGCACCGTCGCAATCAGGCGGCTCTCGAACCAGTCGATCGCCTGTGATGTGGCGAGCTCGTTGACCTTGGTCGGATTGATCCGGCAATCGATCGGCCCCGCCATCAACGTCATGCTGAGCGGCTGCGCCGGGTGACACCCCTGTGCCATCGACGCGACCGCGGCCAGCGCCGGCACGCAGGGCTGACACACAGCGACGATGTGCGCGCCAGGCCCGATCGCTTCTAGAAAGTGGACCAGGTGCGCGATGTACTCATCGAGGCCGAAGCCGCCGTGCCAGACAGAGACATCGCGCGCATTGCCCCAATCGGTCACGTAGACGTCGTGATCGGCGAGCAGCGTGCGCACCGTGTCCCGCAGCAGCGTGGCGAAATGGCCCGACATCGGCGCCACGAGCAGCACCCGCGGCCGCGCACCCGGGACGTCCCTGACAAACCGCAGGAGCTGCGCGAACGGCGTCTCGACGATCACGTCTTCTGTCACCGCAAACTCGTGTCCGCCAACAACCACCGTGTCGATGTCGAACGCGGGCCGCGTGTGTGTGAGTTGCGCACGCGCAATCAGTTCGAACGCGGCGGCGGCCCGCGCATTCGCGTCGCTGCCCGGATACGTCAGGCGGGCCGAACTCAGCGCCTGACCGGGATGTTCGAGCAGCGTCAGAGCCGATCCGGCGGTCGCGCGCAGCGGATACAGCAGGTCCGTGTGGGCCTGGTAAGCCTCGTACAGCATGGGCATGCCTCAGCAGTGTGATCATTCCGGAAAAGCACGCAAGGACCGCGCCACAGCTGCGGCGATGAAACGCGCGCCACTGGCATGGCGCTTGCGTTGCTCTCGGGACGGACGCGGTGTTCAAGGGAGTGGCAGTGGCCACAACGAAGGCGGTGCTGACAATCAGCAGCAAGAACTATTCATCGTGGTCACTGCGAGGCTGGCTGCTGGCGCGCTTTGCCGGCCTGCCCTTCGTGGAAAAGGTCGTCGCGCCGGACGATCCGGAGGTGCGCGCCGAGATGCTGCTGCTCGCCTCGTCGATCCGCGTGCCCAGCTTGAAGGACGGGCCAGTGAAAGTGTGGGACACGCTGGCCATCGCCGAGTACTTGAACGAGATCCGCCCCAAGGCGGGTCTGGTGCCGGCCGACAAGGTCGCGCGGGCGCATTGCCGCGCGATCTGCGGCGAGATGCACTCCGGCTTCGCCAACCTGCGCGCGGCGCTGCCGATGAACCTGCGCGGGCACTTTCCGGGCTTCCGCATCTGGGCGCGGGCGCAGGCCGACATCGACCGCATCGTCGAGATCTGGACGCGGCTGCCTGAAGACCTTCGGCGGCCCCTACCTCTTCGGCAAGGGCCGCACGATGGCCGATGCGATGTACGCCCCTGTGGTCACGCGCTTCCTCACCTACGACGTCAAGCTGCCCAACGACTGCGCGGCCTACTGCAGGACCATCATCACGATGCCCGAGATGGTCGAATGGATCGCTGCCGCGAAAAAGGAGCCGACGGAGATCGAGGAACTCGAAGCGGAGTTCTGACACGCCACCGCGCGTCGGTCACGTCCAGGGGGTCGGCTCCGGTACGTCGCAGGGCGGCTCGACGTCGAGGGTTCCGAAGTCCGCCGGCGAAACGATCTCCAGGTACTCCATGTCCGGCGAATAGTCGAACAGGAAGTGGCGGATTCCCGGCCGCTGGTGCACGCAGTCGCCGGTCGCCACCACTGTTTCCGTGTCTTCGTACATGAAGCGTGCCCAGCCCTTCAGCATGATGACGATGTGAAATGCTGCCTCATGCCGGTGCCAGCCGGTGCCCCTTTCGGGTGCGGATTGCGCCTTCACGAGTTGCGCCAGGACCTTGCCGTGCGTGGCATCGGCAATGCCCAGATCGCGATACAGGAAGAAGTCGCGCAAGCCGTCCGCGCGCCATGGCGTGTCCGACGGCGTCACGTGGGAGAACAACGATCCGGTCTTGTCCAGCATGGAACCCTCCGATCCTGGTCGCGATGACGCGCTGCAGCAAGCAGGAAACGTTCCATGACGGCGGCGCGGCGGACCGCGCCGGGGCGGTCCCTTCGCGCTGGCGTGGAAGATTCAGGCTGCGCGCGGGGCGGGAGCCGCTCCGCGACGACCGGCCGGGAACGCTCTCGCCCTGGGTCGATCCGTGAGCTACATGCTCCGTCGATACTGCCCGCCGACTTCGAACAGCGCACTGGTGATCTGCCCCAGTGAGCAGCAGCGCACCGCGTCCATCAGCACTGCGAACACGTTGTCGTTCTTGATCACCGCCGTTTGCAGGCGCGCAAGCATCGCTGGCGCTTCCTTGGCATTGCGCTGCTGGAAGTCCTGCAGCCGCCTGAGCTGGCTCTGCTTTTCCTCTTCGGTCGAGCGCGCCAACTCGATGTGATCGGGCACCGCTTCGCCGTGCGGATTGCGGAACGTATTGACGCCGATGATTGGATACTCGCCCGTGTGCTTGAGGTGCTCGTAGTGCAGTGACTCTTCCTGGATCTTGCCGCGCTGGTAGCCGAGTTCCATCGCACCCAACACGCCGCCGCGCTCGCTGATCGCCTCGAACTCCTTCAGCACGGCCTCTTCGACCAGTTCGGTGAGCTCGTCAACGATGAAGCTGCCCTGGTTTGGATTCTCGTTCTTCGCCAGGCCCCACTCCCGATTGATGATCATCTGGATGGCCATCGCGCGCCGCACGCTTTCCTCGGTCGGCGTCGTGATCGCCTCGTCGTAGGCGTTGGTATGCAGCGAGTTCGCGTTGTCGTAGGTGGCGATCAGTGCCTGCAGCGTGGTGCGGATGTCATTGAACGCGATCTCTTGCGCGTGCAGGGATCGGCCGCTGGTCTGGCAGTGGTACTTGAGCTTTTGGCTGCGTTCGTTTGCGCCGAACTTGTCGCGCATCGCCACCGCCCAGATACGCCGCGCCACGCGACCCATCACGGTGTACTCCGGGTCCATGCCGTTGCTGAAGAAGAAACTCAGGTTTGGTGCGAAGTCATCGATGTGCATGCCGCGCGCGAGATACGCCTCGACAAACGTGAAGCCGTTGGACAGCGTGAACGCGAGCTGGCTGATGGGATTGGCTCCAGCCTCGGCGATGTGATATCCCGAAATCGATACGGAATAGAAGTTCCGCACGTTGTGGTGGACGAAGTACTGCTGGATGTCGCCCATCACCTTCAGCGAGAACTCGGTCGAGAAGATGCAGGTGTTCTGGCCCTGGTCTTCCTTCAGGATGTCGGCCTGCACCGTGCCGCGCACGTTCTCCAGCACCCACTGTCGAATCTTCGCCGCCTCGTCTTCGGTCGGCTCGCGCTTGTTATCAGCACGGAACTTGTCGAGGTTCTGGTCGATCGCGGCGTTCATGAACATCGCGAGAATCGTCGGTGCCGGCCCGTTGATCGTCATGCTGACCGACGTGTTCGGAGCCGTCAGGTCGAAGCCCGAATACAGCACCTTCAGATCGTCGAGTGTGGCGATCGAAACGCCGCTGTTGCCGACCTTGCCATAGATGTCCGGCCGCACCGCGGGATCGTTGCCATAGAGCGTCACGCTGTCGAACGCGGTCGACAGCCGCTTGGCGGGCATGCCCTCGGACAGCAGCTTGAAGCGTTTGTTGGTGCGGAACGGGTCGCCCTCGCCGGCGAACATGCGGGTCGGATCCTCGTTCTCGCGCTTGAACGCGAAGACGCCCGCGGTGTAGGGGAAGCTGCCGGGGACGTTTTCAAGCAACAGCCAGCGCAACAGTTCGCCGTGGTCCTCGTAGTGCGGCAGAGCCACCTTGCGGATCTTGCTGCCCGACAGCGACGTGTGCGTGAGCTTCGTGCGCACCTCGCGGTCGCGGATCTTCACGACGTACTCGTCGCCGGCATAGGCCTGCTGCATCTGCGGCCACATCGCCAGCAGCTTGCGACTGCGCGTCTCGAGCTTCGCTTCGCGGCCGGACGCCAGCGCCGCCAGATTCGCGTTGTCCTCCTTGCACTCAGTGGCCAACAGGTGCCGGGCGGCCTGCAGTTGCTGATGTTCGCGCGCGATGCGCGCCTGATCGCGTGCGTGCCGCTTGTAGCCGCGCACGCTTTCGGCAATTTCGGCGAGGTAACGCGTGCGTTGCGGAGGCACGATCGGGACCTGATGTGTCGAGTGGCGGGTCGTAACCAACGGCAGCACCGAGTCCCCAGCCTTGAGTCCCAGATCCTTCAGACACGGCAACAGCGCCTGGTAGAGCGCCGTGACGCCATCGTCATTGAAGCGTGCGGCCATCGTGCCGAACACCAGCATCTCGTCCGGCCGCTTGCTGAAGTCACCGCGGTTGCGCTGCACCTGCTTGGCGACGTCGCGCAAGGCGTCCGACGCACCCTTCCGGTCGAACTTGTTGATCGCGACAAACGTCGCGAAGTCCAGCATGTCGATCTTTTCGAGCTGGCTCGCGGCGCCGTACTCGGGCGTCATCACGTACAGACTCAGGTCCGCGTGCGGCACAATTGCCGCATCGCCCTGGCCGATGCCCGACGTCTCGACGATGACAACATCAAAGCCTGCCACCCGGCAGGCGGCGATTGCGTGCGGCAGCGCCTGGCTGATCTCGCTGCCGGCCTCCCGTGTCGCCAAAGACCGCATATAGACCTTCGGTCCCGCCGCCCACGGGTTGATCGCGTTCATGCGAATGCGGTCGCCGAGCAGTGCGCCGCCGCTCTTGCGGCGCGACGGGTCGATCGAGATGACCGCGATGTTGAACTTGTCCGCCTGGTCGAGCCGCAGCCGGCGGATGAGTTCATCGGTCAGCGAACTCTTGCCAGCGCCGCCCGTACCCGTCACACCGAGCACCGGCACCTTGGCGGTGTCCGCCGCCTTGTGCAGCGCCTCGACTAGCTTGGCATCGGCCGCGTTGAGCTCCAGCGCACTGATCATGCGGGCCAGCGCGCGCCAGCGTTTCGTCAGATCCTTGTCCGTGAGTGCGGCAAGCGAGGTCGGAGCCGCGGAGCCGAGATCGCGGTCGCAGTCGGCAACCATCAGCCCGATCATTCCCTGCAGGCCCATCTTCTGGCCATCCTCCGGCGAGAAGATGCGGGTGACACCGTAGTCGTGCAGCTCCTTGATCTCGGCCGGCACGATGACGCCGCCACCACCGCCGTAGACGCGAATGCTTTCGCCGCCGCGTTGCCGCAGCAGGTCGAGCATGTACTTGAAGAACTCGACGTGGCCGCCCTGGTAGCTCGACACCGCGATGCCCTGCACGTCTTCCTGCAGGGCGGCCGTCACGATTTCTTCCACCGAGCGGTTGTGCCCGAGGTGTATCACTTCGGCGCCCATGCTCTGCAGGATGCGCCGCATGATGTTGATGCTGGCGTCGTGGCCGTCGAAGAGCGACGCCGCGGTGACGAAGCGCACCTTGTGCTTCGGTCGGTAGCTGGCGAGCTTCCTGATCTCAGACAGGTCGGTCATCGGGCACTCCTGCGCCGGCGGCCGCCGGCTGGAAGTCGAATCATCGTCGCGTGCGGGGCTGGAGAGCAACCGCGGGGCAACCAAGGACAACACAGGAGGGGAAAGCTAGCTGCCGTTGACGTAAACGTCAACCTCGGCGAGCCATCCGGCAGCCGCGATCAGCAGTAGGGACGGCGGCAAGGCCGCCGGAGAAATCTTCGCCGCTACCGTCAGGCGGCCGTCGACTTGACCGCGGCAGGCGTCACCACCGGTGCGGCCTCGCGCAGATTCCAGGTCTCGCTGACAAGCGCGAGCAGTGCCGCCAGCGGCGGCTCTTCGATGCGCGCCGCAGGGCAGACAAACCAGAGCGTGGTTTCGATCGCGGCGCCCGGCCAGATCACCAGTTCGCCCTCCGCCGCCCGCGCGCGCGCCAGTTCGTCACGCACCAGGGCGACGCCAAGGCCGGCGACCACGAGACTGGTGATGACTGTTTCATCGTCGGCCTGCACCGCCGGCTCGGGCGGTTCGAGCCCATGCGCCGTGAAGAGCTGCGATACCAGTCGCGTGTGCGTGCTCAAGGTGGGCGTTCGGATCCAAGGCATCGCCGCGATGTCCGGCCAGCGGGCGTCGCGCACCTGCGCGCCCCAGGCCGCGGGCGCTGCAACGCGATAGATCAGCTGCCGTAGCGGCAGCGCAAACAGCGGCGCGGCCGGCACGTCGCCGAAGTAGAAGCTTGCGTCGAGACGGCCGTCCGCGCACGCTCTCGAGCGCCGTCCCCGACATCGTCTGATGCAGTTCGAGACGCAGCAGCGGATAGCGCTGTACCGTCGCCGACAGCACGGAGCCGAGCCGGTTGTCGACCGGATCGGCCACAGTGCCGACGTGCAGCAGCCCGGCGACCTCGGTGTGCAACTGCTGCGCCGCCCGTTTGACACCCTCGGCCGCGCTCAGCACCTTGTTCGTGTGAGCGAGCAACTGCCGGCCGGGTTCGGTCAGCACCATCCCGGTCGCGGTGCGTTCGAACAGTCGAACGTCCAGTTCCTGCTCCAGCGCCTTGATGTGGCCGCTGACGGCGGGCTGGCTCAAATGGAGACGCTCGGCCGCACGCGTCAGATGCCCTTCTTCGGCCACTGCAGCAAACGTTCGCAGCTGGTAAAGCTCCATACGGCATTCTCCTAGAGAGCAGACTAACCGCGATCGTGCACCGCCGCAATACTGTAACAACTCCAATCGCGGCTCATGATGATAACTATTTGAATTTACGATTGTATTTTTCCAAATAAAGCACCGATTATGGGTTGTGCGAAGCAGCAATTTCGCCCACTAACGGAGTTGCCCATGCCCATCTTCACGCGCCTCTTGCTTTGGCCCCCCGGATTTCTGCCGCGCCGGACGGCTGCCGTCACCACCGTTCCGCCCAGTCCGACCGCCGCTTCGTTCCCCAGACCGGCCGCCGCCGTCACGCCATCGGCTGAACCCGCTGGCGCCGCCGGGTCACCGTCGTTGCCGCCGGAATCCTTGGGCGAACGCCGGTCGGCCGCCCTGCGCAAGCTGTTTCCGATGCTCTACAGCCTGTATGCGCGCCGCTCCGATCTCTGGCGTGCGATCGTCATCGAACGCTACCTGTCGCAGGCGACGGACATCGCGGATCTGGAACGTCGCATTCGGGATGTGGAACGCCGCGACCAGTTTCGTTGGTCGGACTGACGGCAGGCAAGCGGGTTTCGCCTTGACCGATCGCAAGCGCTGACCGGACCCCGCAACCCGAATCATGAGTGACCGCACACTGCGCCGCTTGGCAGCAATGGTTAACCGCTTCTTCCCCAAGGGTCGATCGCAAATTCCGATCCCCCGTATCTGCAATCTCAATTTTATTTTTGGCCTTCGACGGATCACCATGACATTGTTGCAACGCACCCAAGTCTGCCACTTGGGGTGAAAGGATCACGATGGAACGAGTACTTCAGCGAACCGATGAGCGCAACCAGCTGTCCCGCTTCTTCGCATGGCTGACCGAAGCTTTCGAACGCGGCCAGATGCGCGAGCACGATCGTTATGTCGGCGCGGCCAGCAACCCGCGCGAGGCCTCACAACGGCTGCACAAGATCGAGCAGGGCGAGGAAAGCTTCCACGCCTGAACACCGAGTGTCTCCTTGGCGCGTCCGCGTCTGTCTCCCATGTGCGCGCCCCTCCCGCCGACGCGGCTTGCCGCGTCGGCTTTTTTTTCAGCGCACCGGCGCCCATGAGGGGTCCACCGTCCAGCGCGGCGGATCGGCCGTTCCGACGTTGAGCTGATCGAACACCTGTTCGACGCCTTCGACGGCCCGGACCCGCGCGAGCAGCTTCGACTTCGCCTCTGCTGAGCCGACGCAGCCCTGCAGCGTCACGTAGCGGCGCTCCGTGCTGACCCACACGCTGGACGTCGCGAATCTCGGAGTCTGCTCGGATCGACTTCAGCACGCGCTGCTGGATCTCCGGGTCACGGCGATAGACGTTGCTGTCTTCACACTTCTTCGCGAGCCAACACGACGTCCCACGTTCGATCCGTCCGTGCGCCTGCTGCCGCATCTCCGCCTCAGTGATCAGCGGGCCTTCTGGTCGCGGACAGCGCGGCGCGCCGGCGACGGCCTGCTCAAATGGGGTCTCGAACCAGTTGCGACGTTCGGCGCGCGCACCCGCGTCAGCGGCCCACGTCGAGCGCAGGGCCAGGAAAATCACGACGACCCCGGTCGCGGCGACCGCGAGCCGGGAAATTGTCGCCGTCATTTTGTTGTCCGTCGCATCCGAGCACGTCCCACGCGCCTATTCTGCGCGGTAGCAGCCCTGGCCTCCAATGGACATCCCTTCGCTCATCCAGCACTACGGGCTCGCCGCCGTATTCGTCGGTACGCTTTTCGAGGGTGAAACCGTGCTGCTGCATCGCGAGTGCGAGCACTCACCTCGGGCTGCTCGACCTGCGCGCCGTCGCTGCGGTGGCCGTCCTCGGCGCATTCCTCGGCGACAACTTCTTCTTCCTGATCGGCCGCCGCCTGGGTCCTCATGTGGCGTGAGCGTTTGCCGTGGGTAGCAACGGCGGCGCCAAGGGTCGACCGCCTGATCGCCCGCTGGCGCTGGGTCGCCGTCATCGCGCTGCGTTTCATGTACGGGCTACGCATGGCCGGACCCATCATCATCGGTGCGGGATCAATGCCCGCATGGGAGTTCATGGCGGCCAATGCGCTCGGCGCCATTCTCTGGGCGGTGGTGATCGCGGGGCTGGGCTACGCGGCGGGGCATGCCGTCGAACGGATGCTCGGCAGCGTGGTCGAGGCCGAGAAGGCGCTGCTGGCGCTGGCGGTCGTCATCGTCGTCGCGGCAATCATCGTGCACACGGTGCTGCGCCGGCGCGCCAAGCGCGCGGACGACTGAGACCCGGGGTAGCCGGGCAAGCGGCGCGCTATCGTAGCGGCCGCTCAATCGACTGTTTCTCAACCCGCCCGCAATGCGCATCCTGCTCGTTGAAGACGATCCGATGATCGGCGAGAGCGTGGCCGACGGCCTCGAAGGCCGAAGGCTACGCGGTCGACTGGGTGCGCGACGGCAAGGAAGCCGAAGTCAGCATCGCCGCCACGCCGTACTCGCTGGTCCTGCTCGACCTCGGACTGCCGCGGCGCGACGGCATCGAGGTGCTGAAAGGCCTGCGCGAGCGCCGCGTCGATGTTCCGGTGCTGGTGATGACCGCGCGCGACACGGTGCGCGACCGCATCAAGGGCCTCGACGCCGGTGCCGACGACTATCTGGTCAAGCCGTTCGACCTCGACGAACTGACCGCGCGCGTGCGCGCCCTGGTACGGCGCGCGGCGGGACGCGCCGAGCCGGTGATCGAGCGCGGGCCACTGGTCATCAATCCGGCCACGCGCGAAGTGACGCTGGCAGGGCGGGCCGTCGCGCTGTCGGCGCGCGAGTACGCGTTGCTGGCCGCGCTCGCCGAACGGCCCGGGCTCGTGCTGTCGCGCGCGCAGCTCGAGGAGAAGCTCTACGGCTGGAACGAGGCGGTCGGCAGCAATGCGGTCGAGGTCCACATCCACAACGTGCGAAGAAGCTCGGCGACGACGTGATCCGCAAGGTTCGCGGCCTCGGCTACACGCTGGCGTCCGAGTGACGCCGCGACGCATGAGGTCCTTCCGCGTGACGTCGATTCGTCGCTGGCTGCTCGCGGCCTTGCTGGCGGCGCTGGCCGTCGCAGGACTCGCCGCCGCGGCGGCGACCTATTTTTCGGCGCGCGACGAGGTCGACGCCTGCTCGACGAGGAGTTGCGGCAGGTCGCGCTGTCGCTGCGCGACCACGCCGTGCTCGACCTGCGGCGGCTCGAAAGCGTTGCCGCCAACCCGGACCAGCGCGTGCTGGTGCAGATCTGGGACCCGGCGTTCGATCGGCCGTACGTCTCACGCATCGTCGGTCCGGTCCCGATGCCGCGCACCGACGAGGGCTATGCGACGCTCGTGCACGACGGCCGATCGTGGCGCGTCTTCACGCTGTTCACGGGCCGGCAGCTGATCCAGGTGGCGCAGCCGACGGCGCTGCGCACCGAACTCGCGGCGCGCACCGCATGGCGACTGCTGGTGCCGGTGCTCGCCCTGCTTGCCGTTGCTCGGGCTCGCCGGCTGGTGGATCGTCGGCCGCGGCCTGGCGCCGCTCGGCCGCATCGCAAGCGCGGTCAAGGAACGCAGTCCGACGGCGTTGACGCCGGTGCCGAACGACGGTTTGCCGCAGGAGATCCGGCCGCTCGCCGATTCGCTGAACGACCTGCTGGCGCGGCTCGACCAGTCGTTCTCGCTGCAGCGTCGCTTCGCAGCCGACGCCGCCCACGAATTGCGAACGCCGCTCACCGCGCTCACCCTGCAGGTGCAACTGGCCGAGCGGGCGCAGGGCCCGAGGAGCGCGCGCGCGCCTTCGAGCGCCTGCGTCAGGGCCTCCGCCGGGCGACACGCCTGGTGCAGCAACTTCTGACGATGGCACGGCTCGATCCGGACGCCGCGGCCGCGCCGTCGACCGCCGTCGATGTCGGGCCGCTGGTCGCCTCTGTCGTCGAGGATGCGCGGCAAGCTGCCAGCGATCGTTCGATCGAGCTCACCTGGCAGGACATCAGCGGCGGCGCCACCGTCAGCGGCAGCGAAGATGCACTTCGGATCCTGTTCAACAATCGTGGTCGACAACGCCGTGCGCTACACGCCCGTGGGAGGACGCGTTACCGTGCGGTGCGAGCGCGATGCCGACTCGTTGCAGGTCGCCGTAGAGGACACCGGACCCGGCATTCCCGAAGACGAACGTGAACGCGTGTTCGACCGCTTCTACCGCGGACAGTCGGCCGAGGGATCCGGCACGGGTCTCGGTCTGGCGATCGTGTCGCAGGTCGCCGAGATGCACCGCGGTCGGGTCACCCTCGATGCCGGGCCTCAGGGGGGACTGCGGGTCCTGGTGCGCTTGCCCTTGGCAGCTGACGGAACCGCGGATGTGACCAATGACCCGTTAGATGCGAGCGCCCGCTTACGTAGCGATAGCCTGCGAAACCTTGCTTGAACGGGAAATGTTGGCGACCCGCCAATTCTATGTCGGCGGCGGCGCGCGGCACGATCCGACAGACGGCGTGATCCTTAAGTTAGCGTTAAGTTCGCCGGCCTAGCTTTCGCACCGTGGTCGACGGCCAATTCCGTCGCTCCTCACTCACTCGAAATTCAGCGCCGCTCTGCGGCGCTATTTTTTTGTGGGTCCAAGCGCGTCGCGCCGACACCGACCAACAGGCCCTTAAGCCCTGCTTAAGCCTCACGGCCATTCAGGCCCCTGGGATCGCCGCTGGTCAGCCAGCCGCCACGGCTTAAGTGAAAACTAAGTTGCAGTGCACACATTGGTCTCCCTCAACTCTGGAGATGCACTGCATGAACGTCATTCGCTTCACCAAGCCGCTACTGATCGCCGCCGCCGTCGCAGGCGCCTTCGCCGCCGGCCAGCACGTAAATGGAGTGCCGAATGCGACTGCCGCATCGGTGGCCACCGTAGCCGCGCCGACGGCGCGTCAATCCTCGTCGCTGCCAGATTTCAGCGCGCTGGTCGAAGCCAACGCGCCCACCGTCGTGCAAATTTCTGTGACCAAGCGCATGTCGAGCACGCCCGCGCAGTTCGACGAAGATGGTCCGATGGGCGACATGCTGCGTCGGTTCGGCGTGCCGCGGCCCGACGGCGCTCCGCAAGGGCGCGAAGGCCAGGGGGTCGGCTCCGGATTCATCGTCGGCGATGGCCTGATCCTCACCAACGCGCATGTCGTGGACGGCGCCTCCGAACTGACGGTGCGCCTCGCCGACAAGCGCGAGTTCAAGGGCACGGTCGTCGGCACGGACCGGCTGACCGATGTCGCGGTCGTTCGCGTCGATGCGAAGAACCTGCCGGCCGTGCGGGTCGGCAATCCCGCACAACTGAAAGTCGGCGAATGGGTGGCGGCGATCGGTTCGCCGTTCGGGCTCGATAACTCCGTGACTGCCGGCATCGTGTCGGCCAAGTCACGCGCGCTGCCGCAGGAAACCCTGGTGCCCTTCATCCAGACCGACGTCGCGGTAAATCCCGGGCAACTCGGGCGGGCCGCTGTTCAACATGGCGGGCGAAGTCGTCGGCATCAACTCGCAGATCTTTTCCACCAGCGGCGGCTACATGGGGCTGTCGTTCGCGATCCCGATCGACCTCGCCCTGAAGGTAAAGGACGACCTGGTCGCGCACGGCAAGGTCACGCGTGGCCGCATCGGCGTCGGTATCCAGTCAGTGAACGCCCCGCTGGCCGAGACCTTCGGACTGGACAAGCCGCGCGGCGCACTGGTCAGCAAAGTCGAGCGCGACTCGCCGGCGAGCAAGGCTGGACTGAAGGAAGGCGACGTTGTCGTCGAGTTCGACGGCCGGCCGATCGTCGGATGCCAGCGACCTGCCGGCCGTCGTGGCCGGCACGCGCCCCGGCGCGAAAGTCGCCCTGAAGGTCTGGCGCGATCGGGCCGAGAAGTCGCTCGAGATCACCGTCGGCGACCTGTCGAACGAACGCGTCGCGCAGGCGCCAAGCGACGACGCAGCACCAAAGGGAAAGCTCGGGGTCGCGGTGCGTCCGCTGACGAGTGACGAAGCGCGCACGCTGCAGAGCGAGGGCGGCCTGCTCGTGCAGCAGGCGACCGGGCCGGCCGCCAAGGCAGGCCTTCGCGCCGGCGACGTGATCGTCGCGGTCGATGGTCGACCGACGCGTACCGTTGAGGAACTGCGCGCGCGGATCAACGAGGCGAAGGGCAACGTTGCCGTGCTGATCGAGCGACAGGGCCAACGGGTGTTCGTTCCCGTGCAGGTCGGCTGAGCGATGGTCGACGCGAGGGCGCAGCGCGCTCCCGCGCCTGACAGGCTCAGCGCGTCGGCGCCCAGCCGGGCGCCGTGCTGTGTCGGCTGCCGACCCGGTCGGTGCACTGGCAGCAGGGAAACGGCGGTGGCGGACAGACATTCATGCACGTGCACTGCGCCGATTCGCCGATGGAAAACGAGTTTTCGCCCTGCCGGAGCTGAGGTCGCGACAGCGCACGGTTGATCGCCGCTTCGGGCGAGTCGGGTCGCATCGCGTCGTCCTCGATGATCACCTGGTCCATGACATCGACTGCGCTGTCGCCGCGGCGATTCTCGACTGCGGCGCGCGGCCGCGCGGCGCGTGCGTTGCGCGTCGTGGCCTCGGGTCGCTCGCATTTGACGATCACGAGCGAGCCGCAGTCAGGCACCTTCCGGCGGGCGTGGCACGTTGCCGCCGGCGCCTGCGCCGCCGCACCGTTGCAAAGACCCGGCCGCGGCAAGGGCGGCGTACTCCGGCGCGCACTCCCGATCACGCGCGCTCAATGACGATGTCGTCCGAGGGGTAAGGCGCGAGCAGATCTGAGATCGCTCGCGGCGGCATCGAGCCAGCGCGCATAGTCTGCGCTCGCCGACGATCACCGGCATGCGGTCATGCAGTGGCGCGATCGCCGCGTTGGCCTCGGTCGTGATGATCGTGTAGGTCTCGACGCCCTGCTCCGTGGCCGGATCGCGCCACCACTCCCACAGTCCGGCCAGCGCGAACAGTGGCGCGTCCTTCAGGCGGATGCGCCACTTGGATCTTGTGACCCTTCTCGCCGGTCCATTCGTAGAACGCGTTGAGCGGCACCAGGCAGTGTCGCTTGGCGTAGGCGCTGCGGAACGACGGCGTCGTGGCAATGGTTTCGGCACGTGCATTGATGCAGCGATTGCCGAACTTCAGGTCCTTCGCCCACGTCGGCACCAGCCCCCAGCGCGCCAGCACGCATTCGCGCTCGCCAGTCTGCGCGCGAGCCGCACGATCGGCTTCACGTTCGGTGGGCCGGACATCGGGGCTCGCCAGAAAGTCCGGCACGCTCGGCACGCGGAAGTGCGCCTTGATCGCCGCAGGGTTCTGGGACAGGTCGTAGCGGCCGCACATCGGTCGACGTTCGCGGCTGGTCGGCTAGGCGCAGCGCTGGTAGACGAGGTGCGCCAGTGCGACATCCTCCAGCCCGATGCCGACCGACTTGTAGACGACGACGTCGCCCGCGCGGCGGTCGTAGGCGGTTCCCCTCACCAGTAGCTTGCCAAGTTCGGTGACGCGCGCGGGATCAATCGTCCCGGGCGCGGCGCGCACGAACTCGCCGGCCTCGGCCTGCGCGGCCGGCAGCCACTCGACGACGATCAGTTCGGCCCGCGCGAGCAATGCGTCGTCCAGTTCGCGCGCCGCCGGCTTGCTCGAGCCCACCGCCGCGACGAACGTGCCCGGCCTGACCCAGGTGCCGTCGAACAAGGGCTCGGTCGCGCGCGTTGCAGTGACGATGACATCGGCCTCGCGCACCGCCGTCTTGGCATCGACAGCGCTCGCGGCCACCCCAAATTCCGTCTGTATCCAGTCCGCAAACTCCGGCGCCGACGCTCGCCCGGCGACCCACACGCGCTCGAACGGATGCACCAGCAGCAGCGCTTCCGCGTGGGCACGCGCCTGCACCCCGGTGCCGAAGATCGCCAGCGAACGGGCGTCGCGCGCCGCCAGGCGCTGCATCGCCACCGCGGTGGCGGCCGCCGTGCGAAAACGCGTGATCTCGTTCGCCTCGATCGTGGCCAGCGCCTCGCCGGTGACCGAGGAGAACAGCACGATGACGAAATGGAAGCGCCCCTGGATCGTCGAGTACACCTTGGCGCCGACCACGCCGGCGGCGGGCAGGGCCGCGCCCATCATGGCAACGGCCGCGACGGTTTGCGTGATGTCCGGCCGCCGCGCGCACGCGCGGCGCGACGGCCGCCCGCGCCGTTGCCGAACTGCTCGAAGGCCGCCGTCATCGCGCTGACCGCGTCGCGCATCGTCAGGGCCGACGGCGACCTCGGCATCGGTGATCAGTCGCATCGCGCGTCCTTCACGGTGTTGCCTCGGCGCCAGCGCGGCGCATGCGCAGACCCTGCAGCAGCCACACGACGACAACGATCACCAGCCCAGGAATGTAGAACCAGTGTGCGTTGATCCGGTCCGTCGGCACCTTGACGCCGACGATCTCGAAGCCCTGCTCGATGCGTGCCTTGGCGGCCGTGCTGCCAAAGCGCACCGTGCTTACCTGCAGCATCTCGCCCATGCCGGACACGGAGACACCGGCGTCCGATAGGCGCTTGCGGGCGTCGGCGACCGCGTTGCCTGTCGCGCTCTTCGGTCCGAGCAACTGCAGTCCGACGGTCTTCTGGGTGTCCTCGCCCTCGAGCGACTGGCCCTTGATCAGGAACACCAAGCGGTCGCCCGGCTCGAGTGCGGCGGCCACCTCGTAGAACTTCGACGCCGGCGCATCCGTGTATTCAGGCGCAATCTGGTCGGCGAACCAGTCCGGCCGGAACAGGAAGAAAGTCGCGATCAGCAGCAGCACGACCTCCCACCAGCGGCACTTGATGCGGAACCAGACCATCGTCGCCGCGGCGAAGGCGAGCGACGCAATGGTCGACGCGAAGGCGACCAGGAGCGCTTCGCCCCAGCCGTGCACGTCGATCAGCAGCAGCGCCGGATTGAAGATCCAGATGAAGGGCAGCACGACCGTGCGAAACGCGTACACCGAACCCTGCAGGCCGACGTCGATCGGGTTTTCCTTCGCGATCGCTGCGCCGGCGAAGGTTGCGAGACCGACCGGCGGCGTGATGTCGCCCATGATCCCGTAGTAGAAGACGAACAGGTGCACGGCGATCAGCGGGATCACGAGGCCGGACTGCGCGCCGAGTTCGACGATGACCGGCGCCATCAGCGTGGCCACCAGGATGTAGTTGGCGGTGGTCGGCACCCCCATGCCGAGCACCAGGCAGACGAACGCCGTGAAGAGCAGCATCGCCATGATGTTGCCCTGGGAGACGAACTCGACGAAGTCCGTCATGCGCAGGCCCAGACCGGTCAGCGTGATCGCACCGACGATGATGCCGGCGCAGCCCGTCGCGACGGCGATGCCGATCATGTTGCGGGCGCCGTCGTCGCAGCCGTCCACCACTTCCTTCAGGCCGACGCGAAACTGCCGCGCGAAATCGCCCTGCTTGCGGAAGAACGCGATCAGCGGTCGCTGCGTCACCATCAGCACGACCTGCGTGGTCACGCCCCAGAACGCCGACAGCCCGGGCGACAGCTCCTCGACCATCAGGCACCAGATCAGCACGCCGACCGGGATCAGGAAGTGCAGGCCCGCCTTCACCGTCGGCCACGTCGGCGGCAGGATCGGATTCTTGACGTCGATCTCGGTCGGCAGGTCCGGCTGTCTCGCCGCCACCCACACGCTGTAGACGTAGAGCGCGCCGAGCAGCACGCTGAGAATCACCGGCGCCGCGGCGCCGAACACCGCCTGGGCGCCCAGCGCGACGTAATAGATGACGCCGAGCACGACGGCACTGCCGGCCAGGCCCAGTAGCCCAGGACGTCACGCGGTTGCCCATCGTGCGGTCGCGCTCACGCGCGGTCGCCGCCAGGCCGAGCTTCAGCGCCTCGAGGTGCACGATGTAAAAGAGCGCGATGTAGCTGATGACCGCCGGGATGAACGCGTGCTTGACGATGTCCGAGTACGGGATGCCGACATATTCGACCATCAGGAAGGCCGCCGCGCCCATCACCGGCGGCATGATCTGGCCGTTGACCGACGACGCGGTCTCGATCGCCGCTGCCTTCACGCCGCCGTAGCCGGCGCGCTTCATCAGCGGGATCGTGAAGATGCCGCCGGACACCACGTTGCTGACGGACGAGCCGGAGATCAGGCCGTTGAGCGCCGACGAAACGACAGCAACCTTGGCCGGCCCGCCGCGCAGATGCCCCAGCAGCGCGAAGCTCACCTGCATCATGTAATTGCCACCGCCCGCGCGATCGAGCAGCGTGCCGAACAGCACGAAGACGAAGATGAAGCTCACCGACACACCGAGCGCGATGCCGAACACGCCCTCGGTCACCATCCACATGTGCGAGATCACGCGCGGCACCGAAGCGCCCTTGTGCGCGATCACGTCCGGCAGCATCGGACCCGGCCATCACGTAGCCGAGGAACAGCACCGCCAGAATCGCCATCGGCAGGCCGACCGCGCGGCGCGTGGCCTCGAGCAGCAACAGGACGCCGACGGTGCCGACCACGACATCGAGCCCGGTCGGGTTGCCCGGTCGCAGCGACAGTTCCTTGTAGAAGACGATCAGGTACAGCGCCGTCGCCGCGCCGGCGATGGCGAACAGCCAGTCCTGCCAAGGGACGTAGTCACGCGGCGAACGCTTGAACGCGGGAAACGCCAGGAAGGCGAGGAACAGGCCGAGCGCGAGGTGTATCGAACGCGCCTCGGTGTCGTTGAACAGGCCGAACCGGAACCCCGAGGGCAACGAGAACGGTATCGGTGAGGCGTACCACATCTGGAACGCCACCCACACCAGCCCGACCACCAGCATCACCTTGCCGGCGAAACCGGCGGTCGAGCGCCCGCCGAAGTCCGTGTCCTTGACCAGCTGCAGGACGTCGGTTTCGCCGAGCTGCATCTCGGCGGTCGGGCAGCTCTTCCTCGAGCTTCTCAGTTCCTTCGAGCTTGTTCTTGTCCACGCTTCCTCCCAGAAACACGACGGGCGGCCGCAGCCGCCCGTCGAACTCTACGCGTTGCACGTGTTGCCGCCGCGCAGGCTACTTGATCCAGCCCTTTTCCTTGTAGTAGCGCGCAGCGCCCTCGTGCAGCGGCGCCGACAGGCCGTTCTTCACCATGTCTTCCGGCTTCAGGTTGGCGAGCGCCGGATGCAGCTTCTTGAACTCGTCGAGGTTGTCGAACACGGTCTTGACGACGACATAGACCACGTCGGCGGGCACCTTGGCCGAGCTGACGATCGTCGCCTGCACGCCGTAGGTCGTCGTCGGATTCGGGTTGTTCGGATACATGCCGCCCGGGATCGTCGCGATCGCGTAGTACGGCTTGTCCTTGACGAGCGTTGTCCACGGCCGGGCCGGTCAGCGAAATCAGCTTCGCACCGCAGATCGTCGTCGGGTCCTGGATGTTGGCCGACGGATGGCCGACGGCGTAGAAGAAGCCGTCGATCTTGCCGTCGCACAGCGCCGGGCCGTGCTCGTCGGGACGCAGCTCGGAGGCCAGGCCGAAGTCGCTCATCTTCCAGCCCATCGCCGCCAGCAGCTCGTTCATCGACGCCAGCGTGCCCGAGCCCGGGTTGCCGACGTTGAAGCGCTTGCCCTTGAAGTCCTCGAACTTGGTGATGTTCGCTTCCTTGCGCGCCACGACGGTGAACGGCTCCGGATGCAGCGCGAACACCGCGCGCAGGTCACCCATCGCGCCGTCCTTCTGGAACTGGCCCAGGCCCTTGGTGGCGTTGAACTGCACGTCGGACTGCGCGACGCCGAACTCGATCTCGCCCGACTTCAGCAGGTTGACGTTGGCCACCGAGCCGCCGGTCGATTCGACCGAGCAGCGCAGGCCGTGCTTGGCGCGGTCACGGTTCACGAGGCGGCAGATCGCGCCACCGGCCGGGTAGTACACGCCGGTCACGCCGCCGGTGCCGATCGTGATGAAGCGCTGCGACTGCTGCGCGTTCGCGCTTTGCGGCGCGGCGGCGAAGGCGACAAACGCCGACGCGAATGCCGCCGCGCACATGGAAATCTTGAAGTTCATCTGGAAAGTCTCCTGTTGCCCCGAGGGGAGTCGACACCTTAGCGCCCGGCGGCCGGCGGCGCAAGGCGGGACATCCTCGCGGACGACGCCCGGTGACCCGGTTCAGCGGACCGCGGCGATGGCCGTATCCACCGCCTCGACCAGCCGCTCGATCAGCAGATCCAGTCTCGTCGTCGCTGATGATGAACGGTGGCGCCAGCAGCACGTGGTCGCCGCGCGCGCCGTCGATCGTTCCGCCCATCGGGTAACACATCAGACCGAGGTCGAGCGCCGCCCGCTTGATCCTGCGCATGCAGCTTCAGCGCCGGATCGAAGGGCTCCTTGCTGGCGCGGTCGGCCACCAGCTCGATCGCCTGGAACAGTCCCCGCCCGCGCACGTCGCCGACGTACGGGTGATAGCGGAACGCCTCGTCGAGTTCATCGCGCAGCCGCGCGCCCTGCCGCGCACAGCGCTCGACCAGCCTGTCGCGCACCAGCACGCGCTGCACCGCGAGCGCCGCCGCGCAGGCCACCGGGTGGCCGATGTAGGTGTGGCCGTGCTGGAAGAAGCCGCTGCCGGCGGCGATCGCGTCGATGACGCGTCCGCCCGATCAGCACCGCGCCGACCGGCTGGTACCCGCCGCCGAGACCCTTGGCGATCGCCATCAGGTCCGGCGCCACGCCCTCCTGCTCGCACGCGTGCAGCGTGCCGGTGCGCCCCATGCCGCACATCACTTCGTCGAGGATCAGCAGGATGCCGTGCGCGGTCGCACAGCTCCCGCACGCGCCGGAAGTAGCCCGGCGGCGGCGTCAGGCAGCCGCTGGTGGCGCCGCCCACGGTCTCGGCAACGAACGCGATGACGTTCTCGCCGCCGACGCGCGACGGTCGTCGCCGCGAACTCCGGCACCAGTCGCGCGCCGTACTGCTCGTCCGTCTCGCCGCCGCGCTGGTCGCGGTAGGCATAGGTCGGCGCGACATGCTCGACATCGATCAGCAGCGGCGCGAACTGCCGGCGCCGCCAGGCATTGCCGCCGACCGCCAGCGCGCCCAGCGTGTTGCCGTGATAGCTGTTGCGGCGCGCGATGAACTTCGCGCGCCGCGGCTCGCCCTTCTCGACGAAGTACTGGCGCGCGAGCTTGAGCGCCGCCTCCATCGCCTCGGAACCGCCGCTGACACGAGATAGGTATGCGAGATGCCGGCCGGCGCCTGCGCGATCAGCGTCTGCGCGAGTTCCTCGGCGACCGCGGTCGAGAAGAAGCTGGTGTGCGCATAGGCCAGCGCATCGATCTGCGCGTGCATCGCCGCCAGCACGTCGGGATGCCCGTGCCCGAGGCAGGACACCGCCGCGCCGCCCGACGCATCGAGATAGCGGCTGCCGGACGGCGTCGGTGATCCAGCAGCCCTGCGCGGCCACCGCGATCGGGTAGTGACCGCGCAGCTGCCGGTGCAGGATCTTCGAGTCGGTGTGCATGCGCGAATGATAGGCGCGCACGCAAGCCGTGCCGAGCGCGGCCTCAGCGTGCGGAAGGCAAAGGCGTCATGCCGATCGTCGGCGTGCGGCCGGCGACGACGTCGCAGACCAGGCGCGCGCTGCCCGCCGCCAGCGTCCAGCCCAGCGCCCCGTGACCGACGTTGAGATAGAGGTTCGCGAGCGGCGTGCGGCCGATGATCGGCCGCCCGCTCGGCGTCGCGGGACGCAGGCCGGCCCATGGCTGCAGGTCGCCGTCGACACGCGAGTAGCCGAGCACTTCGCGCGCGGCCTCGAGCAACGCGCCGATGCGGCGCGGCGGAATCGAGCGGTCATCGTTGCCGATCTCGACGAAGCCCGCCACGCGCACGGCGTCACCGAGCGGCGCGAAGACGACCTTGCGGCGCGACGTCGGTGATCGACGCGCGCGGCAGCCTCGCGCCGCTTCGGGCCTGACGGTGATCGAATAGCCCTTCAGCGGCAGCATCGGCAACGTCGAGGCCGGCGCTGCGGGCCAAGCAGCGCCGCTGCATCGCCGGCCGCCAGCACGAAGGCGTCGGCGCGCAGCGGCGCCGCGCGTCGGTGACGAGGGCGCGCACCCGACCGTCGATCGAGGTCGATGCGGTCGACCGTTCGGCCGTAGATGAATTCCACGCCGCGCCGCGCGAGCAGCGCGGCAAGCTGCGTGCAGAAAGCGCCGCAGTCGGCCGCGGCGTCGCTCGGCGGTCCAGACGCCGCCGACGATGCGGTCCCGACTAGCCCTCGATCGCCGGCTCCGCGTTCGACGCATTCCGCGGCGCTCAGAGCACCACCTGCCCGCGCGAGCCGAGCGCCGCCTGGTAGGTCAGTTGCGCACGCGCCGCCGCGAGCGAAGGCGAGTCCGGATAGACAACGAGCTTGCCGCCACGCGTGAAGTGGCACTCGATGTCGCTCGCCCTCGATCAGCGGCTCGATGAATTCGCGCGACAGTTCTGCGAGCGGCAGCAGCGCTGCCGTCGTCGCGCGCGCCGCCGTCGTGTTGGCCGACGCGCAGGAACTGCCCAGCGCCCACCCCAGCTGTGCAGAATCGAATTGCAGGATGGAACTTCAGCGGCGAATCGCGCCCGAGACAGCAGCAGACGGCAGCTTGGCCGGCATCGAACCATCGGCCAGCGGTGCGACGTACGAATATGACAGCTGGGCGCCGTTGTCGCGGCTGGCGCCGGTTGCCGCGGCCGCGTCACGTTCAACACCGTGACGGAGTGGCCCTCGGCCTGCAGGAAGTAGGCGGTCGTGAGGCCCACGACGCCGGCCCCGATGACACAGACATGCATGGCGCAAGTTTAGTGGCCCGCAAGGACCGATCGCGAGGCGTCGTGCGAGTCCGGTCAACAAATGGCGACTTTGTTCACCTGGCGAGCAGACCGTGAGGGTCGATGCAGTGCGCGCGTTACAGACGGTATGGCGCGGATGCCGAGCGGCGACCGCGCCACCGAACGCAGGAGAGGTTAACGGCCGGCTGGGGGCGTCGTCGTGACGATGCGGTTCACCGTACCGTCCGCATTGCGGCTGCGATCGACGAACGTCGTGCCACCGTTCGGGCCGGTCGCCAGCGAGTCGATCGCGCCGTCGGCGCCGCGAGTCCGGTCGACCGATGTCAGTCCGCCGTTGGCACCGGTGATCGGTCTTGTCGATGAGGCCGTCGGTCCCTCGCGCGCGATCGACGGTCGTCGACCTTGCCCGTTGTGACGCCGACGCGTACCGTGTCGACGACACCATCGGCGCCGCGACTGCGATCTACGTCGTCGGTGCCTTCGGGCCGGTCACCGTCGTTGTCGACGACACCGTCACTGCCCCGCGACTCGATCGACGGAGGCAGTCTGTCCGTTCGGTCGCGTGACTGTCTTGTCGATCAGGCCGTCGCAGCCGCGCATGCGGTCGGTGGTCGCCGTCTGTGACCGTTGGCACCCGTTACCGTTTTGTCGACGAGACCGTCCGTGCCACGCGTGCGGTCAGTGGTCGGTGACGCGGCCGTTCGGCGCGGTGACCGTGCTTGTCGACGAGGCCATCCGCTACCGCGCGTTCGATCGACCGTGCTGACACCACCCTTCGGCCCGGTGATGCGCGCGTCGGTCGTACCCGCGCCATCGCGATACCGGTCGACGCAGTCGTCGTGCCGCCATGCCGCCCCGTACGTGTCGCGTCCACGGCGCCGTCGGCGCCGCGGCTGCGCTGTACGCTGGTCGTGGCTGGCGCATGCTGTCCACCGGTGACCTGGCGCTGCGCCCCGCCCTGGCGCGCTTCACTGGCGTTCACCGCCAGCACCAGAATCGCGGCGACCGCCAGCACCATCACGCGAAAGTCCAGCAGCGGTGCGGTGACGGGTGTCCGTGTCGTGCTCTTCATCGTTCGCTCCTCGAAGGTCGACCGAGCTCGCCGCGGGGTGCGGCTCAGACTCTGCTCGGTGAACGGCAGCGTAGGAGCGCAGGCGGACGGCTGTCCGTTTCGCAACTGCGAACGATGTAACGAGCTGTAAAGAGGCCGACTAACGGCGGGCCATGGCGGTGAACAGGACCAGCGTCAGAACGAGGAAGCCGGCCAGCGACCAGCCGGCCAGCGAGATGCCGAAGATCACCGCGCTGGCATCGGAGCAGTCGCCGCTGCCCTTGAAGATGCGCGGCAGAACCTGCGTCAAGGGAAAGTTCTCGAGCATGGCGCCAAGGCCAGGGCCGCAGGCGAGCGATTCCGGCGCCTGGAAGAGCCGTACGTGCCACGCCGCAATACCGGCCCCGAACAGCGCAATGACGACCCCCGCCACGGCGAATCTGCGCGCCGAAGCCCGCGGTGAACGCCACGCCGCCAGCGCCGCCGTCACGGCGAGCAACAGGTACGCAATACGCTGAAAGATGCAGAGCGGACAGGGATTCAGTCCGACGACGTGCTGCATGAAGAGCGCGGCGCCGATCAGTCCGATCGCCACCAGCGCCACCGAAACATAGATCCAGCGTGCGCCGATCGCATCGAGGCGCGCACGTATCAGTTCTGCACTCATGCTGCGGATGGTACCGGGGTCGCCCGGGCGTCGGTACCGCGGGCCTTGACCAGCATGTAGATGGCAGGAATCACGATCAGAGTCAGCACGGTCGACGAGATCATGCCGCCTACCATCGGCGCGGCAATGCGTCGCATCACTTCGCTGCCGGTGCCGGTGCCCCACATGATCGGCAGCAGGCCCGCGATGATCGCGACGACCGTCATCATCTTCGGCCGCACGCGCTCCACCGCACCTTCGATGATGGCGTCGTAGGTGTCCTGCAGCGTCAAGGGCCGCCCCTGGGCCGCGCGCTCCGCCCGGATGCGCTCAAGCGCATGGTCGAGGTAGATCAGCATGACCACCCCGGTCTCAGCGGCGACTCCCGCCAGGGCGATGAATCCGACCGCCACGGCGACGCTGAGGTTGTAGTCGAGCAGCCAGAGCAGCCAGACCCCGCCCACGAGCGCGAACGGAACCGACAGCATGACGATCAGCGTCTCCGTGATGCGCCGGAAATTCAGGTACAGCAGCAGGAAGATGATGACGAGCGTCAGCGGCACGACCAGCTTCAGCTTCTCGGTGGCGCGCTCCATGTACTCGAACTGTCCGCTCCACTGCACCGTATAGCCGGGCAGGAAGTTGACGTTTTCGCGCACTGCGCGCTGGGCATCACGCACGTAGCTGCCGATGTCGCGGTCGCGGATGTCGACGTAGATGTAGGCGGCGAGTTGCGCGTTCTCCGTGCGGATCGCCGGCGCGCCCTTCGACAGACTCACCTTGGCGACCTGGCCCAGCGGAACCATCGGTGCCGGCTTACCCATCTCACCTTCGGCCGGCACCAGTACCTGCGTGGCAATCGCCTGCGGATCGCTGCGGTAATCGCGCGGGTAGCGCACGGCGACACCGAAACGCTCGCGGCCCTCGACGGTTGTCGTGATCATCTCGCCGCCCAGGGCTGAGGCGATGACCTCCTGCACATCATTGACTCGGATGCCGTAGCGCGACATCTTCTCGTAGTCGGGCTCGATGTTCAGATAGAAGCCGCCCGTGATGCGCTCAGCAAAGGCGCTCGTCGTTCCCGGCACCGACTTCACTGCGGCCTCAATTTCCTTCGCCAACCGCTCGATCTCGCCGAGATCGCGTCCGTACACCTTGATGCCCACCGGCGTGCGGATGCCAGTCGACAACATGTCGATCCGTGCGCGGATCGGCATCGTCCACGAGTTGGCGATGCCGGGGAACTGCAGGGCACGGTCCATCTCGGCAATCAGCTTGTCGGTGGTCAGGCCCGGCCGCCACTGCGACTCCGGTTTCAGGTTGATCACAGTCTCGAACATCTCGACCGGCGCCGGGTCAGTGGCGCTGATCGCACGGCCCGCTTTGCCGAAGACCGACTCGACCTCGGGAAAGCTCTTGATGATGCGATCCTGGGTTTGCAGCAGTTCGGTCGCCTTGGTGATCGACATGCCGGGCAGGCCGGTTGGCATGTAGAAGAGTGTGCCCTCATTCAGCGTCGGCATGAACTCGGAACCCAGGCGCGAGGCCGGGTACCAGGTGGCCACGAGGACAACCAGCGCGAGCGCAATCGTCACGACGCGGTGATGCAGCACCAGGTCGATGATCGGCCGGTAGATCCAGATCAGAAAGCGGTTGATCGGGTTCTTCTTCTCCGGCATCACCTTGCCGCGGATGAAGAGCAGCATCAGCACCGGTACCAGCGTGACCGACAGCAGCGCCGAAGCCGCCATCGCAAACGTCTTCGTATAGGCCAGCGGTGCAAACATGCGTCCTTCCTGCGCCTCCAGCGTGAACACCGGCAGGAACGACACCGTGATGATCAGCAGGCTGAAGAACAGTGCCGGGCCGACTTCGATGCAAGCGGCACGGATCAGGGGCAGGCGCGGCGCGTCGGGCGGTGCGCGCTCCAGATGCTTGTGTGCGTTCTCGATCATCACGATCGCGGCGTCGATCATGGCGCCGATCGCGATTGCGATCCCTCCTAGGCTCATCAGGTTGGCGTTGATGCCGAGCCAGCGCATCGCAACGAAAGCCATCAGCACGCCAACCGGCAGCATCAGGATCGCAACCAGCGCGCTACGGGCATGCATCAGGAACACGACACAGACAACGGCCACGATCAGTGCCTCCTCGGCCAGCGTGCGTTTCAGCGTGTCGATCGCCCGCTCGATCAGGCCCGAGCGGTCGTATACCGTCTCGATCTTCACGCCTTCCGGCAGGCCAGTGGCGATCTCCTTGATCCGCTGTTTGACGTTGTCGATCACGTCGATGGCGTGCGTGCCGTAGCGTGCCACCACGATTCCGCCGACCACTTCGCCTTCGCCGTTCAGTTCAGCCACACCCCGACGCTCGTCGGGCGCAAGCTCGATGTGGGCGACGTCCGAGAGCCGGACCGGAACCCCCTTCTCGGCACGCACCGTCAACTTCGCGAGATCCGCCGGCGCCGCGCAGGTAACCGATGCCGCGCACCATGTATTCGGTCTCGGACAACTCCACGATCCTGCCGCCGACGTCGCGGTTGCTCATGCGGATCGTCTCGATGATCTTCGACAGTGGCAGGTTGTATGCCTGCAACTTGCGCGGATCGACCGTGACGACGTACTGCTGCACGAAGCCGCCGATCGATGCCACCTCGGACACGCCGGAGGCCTTCCACAACTGGTAGCGGATGAACCAGTCCTGCAGCGTGCGCAGTTCGGCGAGCGAGCGGTTGGCACCGGTCACCACATACTGGTAGACCCAGCCGACGCCGCTGGCGTCGGGCCCGAGCGCCGGGGACACGCCGGCGGGCAGGCGCGCCGCGGCGGCACTCAGGTACTCGAGCACACGCGAGCGCGCCCAGTAGATGTCGGTGCCATCCTCGAAGATGACGTAGACGAACGAAGCGCCAAAAAAGGAGAATCCGCGAACCACTTTCGACCGCGGCACGCCGAGCATCGCGGTGGTCAGCGGGTACGTCACCTGGTCCTCGACGACCTGCGGCGCCTGGCCGGGGAACTCGGTGAACACGATGACCTGCACATCGGACAAGTCGGGGATCGCGTCCACCGGAGTCTTGATCACCGCAAAGACTCCGGCGGCGACGGCGAACGCCGTCGCCAGCAACACGAGGAAGACGTTGCGCAGCGACCAGTCGATCAGACGGGCGAGCATGGAATCGTCCTCAGTGTTTGGCCGCGTCGGGCTTCACTGCCGCCGGCGACGCGGACGTGACCGGCTTCGGCGTGACCACGCCTTCGATCTTCGTTATCACGTACTCGCCGGGCTTGCCCGCCTTCATGTCGAACCGCACTCGGTCGCCGGGCTTGAGGTTCTTTGGCAACGCGCCCGGTGCAACGCCGAACTCCATTTCCATGCGTGACCACTTCAACGCCGGAATCGGATCGTGGTCGAGCGTGACGCGGTTGCCTGCGACGTCGATCTCGACCACCGAGCCTTCGCCGCTGGCCGTCCCCGCCGCCCCTCCGCCCGAAGCATTCTTGTCGGCGCTGAAGCCGGACAATGCAGCCTTCAGGTTGCTCTCGGAGTCGATCAGGAAGTTGGCCCGCGTGACAACGGACTCCCCGTCCCTTACGCCGGACACGATCTCAACGAAACCTTCGCCGTGGCCGCCGAGCTTTACTTCGCGCGGCTCGAAGCGGCCTTCGCCGAGGGCGACCAGCACGGTCTGGTGCGTGCCGCTGTCAATCACGGCCGAGTCGGGCACGGTGAGGACTTCGCGCTTCGGTCCGGCCTCGATCTGCACCGTGCCGTACATGCCCGGTCGCAGCTGACCCTGCGGATTCGCGAGCTCGATGCGAACGCGTGCGGTGCGCGTCTCCGTGTTGAGCGTCGGATAGATGAAGGTGACCTCGCCGGGGAAGGACTTGTCGGAGTAGGCGTTGACGGTGATCGAGCCCCGCGTGCCAACCCGCACCTGCGAGAGATCCTGCTCGAACACGTCTGCGATCAGCCACACGCGCGACAGGTCGGCAATCTTGAACAGGGCTTCGCCCGGCATGAACCGCATCCCGGCCACCGGCGGGTCCTTGATGATCACTCCCGAGGCGGGCGCCGTGAGCGTCAGTGTCCGGCGCGGCTCGCCGCCTTCACGCAGGCGCGTCAGTTGCTCCTCACTGATGTCCCAGTTGCGCAGACGCTCCAGCGCCGCCGTGGCCAGTTGCTGAACACCCGCCTGGGCGTCGGAGCCTGCACCGCTCAGACTCTTTGTTGCCTTGTAGGCGATCAGATATTCACGCTGTGCCGACACCAGCTCGGGGCTATAGACCTCCGCGAGCGGCTGGCCGCGTACGACGGCTTGGCCGGTGGTGTTGACGTGAAGCTTTTCAATCCAGCCCTCAAACTTTGGCGCGACCGTGTGTTGCCCGCGCTCGTTGATTTCAATCGTGCCGACGGCGCGCACAACGCGCGCGAGCGACCGTTTGCTGACTGTTTCCGTGCGCACACCCAGCGTCTGGATGCGGTCGGCCGACACCTTGACCGTTCCAGGTGCGCCCTGGTCCTCGCCTTCGTAGACAGGGACGTAGTCCATCCCCATCGGGTCCTTCTTGGGCACCGGTGAGGTGTCGGGCAGGCCCATCGGGTTGCGGTAGTACAGCAGCTTGCGTTCGCCCGGTTTGGCCGGCAGCGCCCGCCTCGACCACCGCTGTGGCGGTCGGCGTCGGGCCCGACGTGCCGCGCCCGAGCCAGTAGCCGAGGCCGAGCGCGCCGCCAAGCAACGCGATGACGACGCTGGTTCGCGCAGTGGAGTTCATAGGTCCTCTCCGACGATGCGCTCGATCTCGGCAAGCCGCATCTGCTGTTCAAGTTCGATCTTCAGCAGGTCGATCCGGGTGCGCCGGATCTGGCGCTGGGCGTCGAGCAGGGTCGTGAAATCCACGCGGCCGGTCTGATAACTGGCCAGCGCCGACTGGTAGGTCAGTTCGACCTGGGGCAGCAGCGTTGAACGCACGATTTCGCCCTGCTCCCGCAGCGCGTCCAGCGAGGCCCAGTTCTGGCCCAGTTCGGACTGCAACTGCACGGCGGCCGCATCGCGGCGCGCCGTGGCGGCATCACTCATGGCCTAAGGCTTCGTTGACGTTGGCGCGGATGATGTCAGTCTGCCAAGGGATGTTGACTTCGAGCATCAGCTCGTAGTCGGTGAGCCGCGTCCCTTGCTGGATGACGGCGACGCCGACCCCCAGATCGGGAATCCGGCTCGCGCGCATCAGTTGCGCATTGCGCTCCGCAGCGGCGATCTGCGCCGCGTTCATGGCCAACGTCGGACTGCGCTCGCCCACGGTCTTGGTGAGTGCGGCGAAGTCGAACGCACGGCTCGGCACGGGACGCAGTTCGCGCGGCTCGGCCAGCGATGCGTCGGCGGGTCGCGCCATTACGCCATTCAAGCGCGCCGCCGCCTGCCGCCGTTCCGAGCCGAGCATGACCAGGTCGGTGCGCAGCCCGGTGAGTTCGGTCTGCGCCTTGATCACGTCCTGCTGCGGCGCGAGTCCGCTGGAATAGCGGGCGCGCGCGACCTGCTCCAGGTCCGACATGACGGCGCGCAGACTCTCGGTGACTTGCTGGGCGTGAGCCGCGTACCAGTATTGGCTATATGCCGTCTTGGCGCGCATCCGCGTCTCAGCCACGACGGCCCCTCGCCGCGCATCGGCAACGGACGCCTCCGCTGTGGCGACGCCGCGCCGCAGTTCACGCTTGTCACCGAGCGGGAACATCTGCCGCAGCGAGTAGCGCGTGCTGCCAGCGTTCGCCGGCGAGAGGGTCGGTTCCGAGAACGGGATGTCGCGCAGTTCCATCTGGATCACCGGATCGGGTAACGCGCCGGACCCGCGCAGCCGCGCCTGGGCTGCATCGGCCTCGTAGCCCATCGCGCGCAGTTCGGGATTGCGCGCCTCGACGAAGGCCAGTACACCCCGGAGCGTCGCGCCCAGTTCGCCCTCGGTGGTCGAACCCGGTGCTTGCGCGTGCACGCTCGCGCCCGCAGCGAGAAGCGCGAACAGGATTGGAAGACGCAAACGTCCAGGATGTCGTTGCATGGGAACCTCCGGTCATGGCAGGCCGCGCGCAATGCGCGCGCAGCGAACAGGCGCACTCAACGTGCGCCGACCCGAAGGGCTACAGAAGCAGGCGGGACAGCCGCGTGTACAGCGGCTCCGGTGGAGCTTGGTCGAGGGCGGTGACGCGGGCGGTGAAGATGACGCTCGGCGCGATGTCGATCCGCGTGTAGGAGGGCGCTGCGACCCAATCCCCGCCAGGCAGGTCCGCGGTACGGGGCTGGGCGCCCGGATCGTCCTGCGGACAATGCGTCGAGCCCAGTTCCCCGGCCGGCACCGACGCGTCGACCCCGTGCTGTGGACACGGCGCCTCGGCCGCCGACACCTGCGACGCCGTCCGCACCGGCGTTTTCGCGATGCAGACGCCCATTGCCGCGCACGCGTTGCTCGCGACGAGCGCCAACGCCAGCACGCCCGCCGCGACGCGCTTTGCGCGGCGGGTATGTGAGCCGAAGGGCTTCAAGGTCAGCATCGAGCGAGCAGTATCCGGAGCGCGGGTCCGACGAGCTTGACTGTAGTCAAGCGCCCCGGACCCATGGTCTATTTAACCGGCTCGATTCGGGTTACTACGAGATTCTCGCCGGACATTTCGAGCGCGAAACGGACCTTGTCACCCTCTTTGAGGTTGGCCAGCAGCGCCGGATCCTTGACCGGGAAGGCCATCGTCATGGCAGGCATGTCAAAACCCTTCAAAGGGCCATGCGCCAGCGTCACCCGGCGCGTCTCCTTGTTGACGCGCCGCACCTGACCGTCGTACATCTCAGAGGTCGCCGCCTTCGCCGCCATGGTGCCGGGCGCCTGCGGCGCCGCCGACTGCGCCACTGCCGGCAGCGCCGGCGCCAAGGTGAATGCCACTGCCGCGAGCGAAACCACCTTCATTCCAGCCTCCGTCACAGGAAACGCCGATTCTGCCTCAGCGTCCCGGCCATGCCGTGCTCCCCATCACCTCATGCCGGCCGCCGCGCGCCTTTCGTGCACGCCAGCCGACCAGTGGGTCTTGATGTACGCCAGCGTCGCGATGATATCGCCGTCGCTCAGCCGGTCGCCAAACCCCGGCATGTCGGACTGATAGCCCGGCGGTGCATGCTTTGCGATCCCGTATTTCGTCACCTCAAACAGCACCACGTCGTCGTGATGCCACGTGTGCCCGCTGTCGTCGTGGGGTGGCGCCGGCAGGCGCCCCTGCGCATTGCGGGACTGCCAGTCGGGCTGGCCTTCGAGCCGCGCGCCATGGCACGAGGCGCAGTGCTGCTGATACAGCGGCTCGCCCCGCGCAACGAGCGCGCGATCGGTGTGATCGATGCTGGGCTCGCGCGGCCACAGCAGCAAGGCGATAGCGACGGCGAGCAGCGCCAGCCCGCCTGCCCCGATCCACCGGGTTGAACGCTTCATCGGCTGAACTGCGGATGCGGTGTGCCGCAGATGAACATCGACAGCGCGGATTGTCCATCATCGCTTCGTCTGCGTGCCGGCAGGCGTCCTGCGTAGACTGGTGGCATGAGTTCAAGCCCATTGACAACGTTTTCCGACGCCGCCGCGACATGGAATCGCCGTTTCGAAGGCGACGAGTTTCTGTTCGGGGTCGAGCCCAACGAATGGCTGCGGGAGCACGTCGCGGTCTGGCCGCCGGGTGGACGGATCCTCTCCGTCGCCGACGGCGAAGGGCGCAACAGCGTTTGGCTGGCCGGGCAGGGCTTCGTGGTGGACGCGTTCGACATCGCCGCGGTCGGCGTGGCGAAGGCGCGTCGACTCGCAGCGCGGCAGGGTGTTTGCGTGAACTTCAGCGTCGCCGACTGCAACACCTACGACTGGCCCCAGGCCAGTGCCGACGGTGTGGCCGCGATCTTCATCCAGTTTGCAGACCCTGCACAACGGGAGCGGCTGTTCTCGCACTTGACAGCAAGCCTCAAGCCCGGCGGCATTCTGCTGCTACAGGGTTACACGCCCAAGCAGATCGAATTCGGCACCGGCGGCCCGCCATTTGTGTCGCACCTGTACACGCCCGAACTCCTGCGCGCGGCATTCGCGGAACTCGAGATTCTCGAACTTCGAGACTACGAAGCTGACGTCGCTGAGGGCAGCGGACACCGTGGCCGATCGGCGCTGATCGGACTCGTTGCCCGGAAGCGCTGAACACGTCCTCGCATGGCGACACGCTCCGGATCCGACGCGCGTCTCGGCAGCATGCTGGTGGTCCTGCAACTGGCACTTCTTGCGTGGCTGGCCCTCAAGGGCGTCGCAGGCCTTTGGGCCGGTCGATTGCCGGTCGATGCCGTCCTTGTGGCTGCCGCCGCCGTCGCTCTGGGTCTGTGGGCACTCTCAGCAAACCGACCCGGCAACTTCAATATCCGACCGCAGCCCCGCGCGGGCGGTCAACTTGTGCAGCACGGGCCGTATCGTTGGATCCGACACCCCATGTACAGCGCCCTGTTGCTGGCCGGAGTGGCCGCGGCGCGCGGCGCGGGGGACGTCGAGACCTGGCTGGTGCTAGCCGCACTTGCCGTCGTACTCGTGATCAAGGCCAACGTCGAGGAGCGCGCGTTGACCGAGCGCTATCCCGCGTATCGCGCGTATCAGCGCCATACGCGCCGCTTCATGCCGGGTCTGTACTGATCGCTTCGATGCAGGTCGACTCCAGGTCGCTCGCACGGACGCTGGCACGGGCTGGGGGGGTTTCTGAACCACACCGCCCCGAACGCGTCCACCGCGCCCTATCGTTCAGTTCATCAGCACATTGACGATGGCATTGCCGATGCCCATTAACGCGGAGCCGGAAATGAGTCCTGCGCAGATCGGCTCCAGTCCCTCGACCCAGAATTCGTTGCCGCGCGTGCCCTTGGTCGGGTAGCGCCGGCCCATGATCCAGAAGAGCAGCGCGCCGACGAACATGGCGAAGGTCGCCTCCGGCGGCAGCACGACACCGAGACCGATGGATACCGCGGACAGTGGGAAGCGGCCCTTGGTCACGATCTTCGCGATCTCGATTGCCGCTGCGCTGATGGCCGCCACGATCATCGAGACGATCGCCGTGTAGGGCAGTGCGCTTACCCCCTTGGCGATGATCTCGGCCACGCCCTTCCACTGCATCGCGGCAGGAAAGGCGAATTGCTCGGACACGATTGCGGACGCCGAGCGCAGGCCATTGGCATCGGGCTGCAGGAACAGCAGGAAGAAGAGTGGCACGCAGGCCAGTGCGCCAGCAAAGATGCCTATCACGTGGCCAATCGCCTGCTGGCGCGGCTTGCCGCCCAGCATGTAGCCGGGCTTGATGTCCGAGAGCAGGTTCGCCGAATTGGCCGCGATCTCGGCCGTCATCGCGGCCGGGATCAGGTTACTGGCCGGATTGGTGCGATCGATTGCACCCATGGTGAACTGGGTGATCTTCGACATCGAACCGGTCGGTGTCCATGAGGTCAGCGCCATGGAGTTCGTGCAGATGATCGACAGCACGAAGATGAGCGGCAGCGAAATGAAAGCGAGCAGCCATGGCACGCCGAAGAACTCGTGGGTAACCCAGGCGCCAAGCACGCTGAAGGCCGGAATGCCGACGGCCGAGATCCACAGCGGAAACTCGATGTCCTTGAGTACATCCACACCCGCGGACTTCTCGCTGCGCTTGAAGATTCCCTTGAAGATTTCCGGCCGCCCCACCAGGCTGACCAGCGAACCGACGACCATCATCGTCACGCCCCACCACAGCGACCACTGGTTGACGATCTCCGCACGCGAAATCGGTACGACTGCGCCGGTCGGCCCCACGCGCGCAACGATGTCGCCGGCCTGGATCATGATCGGTGCGAGGATTACGAAGTTGATGAAAGCGCCCAGCAGGCAACTCGTGGCCACCGCGATTCCCATCAGGCCGCCCACGCCCAGCATCGCGGCATCGAGCGTCAGGCGCAGACCGAGCTGGCGGATGTCGGTCCCAAGAATCGTTGGAATCCATCCGTTCACCTTGGTGGCCGCGGCGTAGTAGTACGTGTCGAGCCGCTCGTGGAATGTCCACGGCTCCGTGAGCCCGGCCCACTGATCGAGGCGCAAGACTTTGAACTGAAGGAGCTTCATCCAGCCATCGCTGACGATGGCCTGGTAGACGCCCGTGAGAAGTGCGGTCATGCCGAGCAGCCGCGCCTTGAACATGCCGGCATGGGCAGCGCCGGTGTACAGCGCATCGAGGACCACGCCGCTGGCGCGTCCTTCGGGAAACGGCAATTGGTCGTCGTTGATGAAGCGCCGCTTCATCGGAAACGCCAGCAGCACCCCGATGATCGACACGATGCACATCCAGATCACCATGTGCCACCACGGGATGATCTTGTCCGTGACCAGCATGTAGGCCGCGAGGCTGGAGATCATCGGGCCAATCATGTAGCCGGCAGCGGTCGCGATCGACTGCGTGCAGTTGTTCTCCAGGATCGTGAAGTCCTTGGCGAATCCTGCACTCGCCATGATCCGGTAGATCGCGAAGGCAAGGATGACTGCTGTCAGTCCGACGCCGATGCTGATGCCAGTCTTGGCGCCGATGTACATCGCCGTGGCAGCCAGCACGCCACCGAGCAGGAAACCGGTGAGCCCCGAACGGATCGTCAGCTGCGGCATGTCGCCGCGGAAGACGTTCTTGAACCACCACTCGTCCTTCTGGGCCCGCGTCCAGGTGCGGACCTGTGCTTCGTCGAGCTGCAGCAATGCCATGGGGTCTGGATCCCTGTGCCAGCGCTACTTGGCCGCCCTGGCTTCCGCAAGCTTTACCTTGCACCGGAACGACAGGGAACTCACGTATTGCTTGAGGCAGGCTGCAACGCGTCCGCCGCCGGGTTGCACCCCAGGGCAGTAGGCATGAATGTCCTCCTCACAGGCCTTGTCGACTTCCTGCAGCAGCTCGGTCATTTTCGCGACGTGCTCCTGGCACGGCGCCGACAGTTGCGCCTTGTTGGTCTCGAGGCACGCCGCGATCTGCCCGCCGCCCGCTGTCGCCTGCGGACAGAACTTCGCCAGATCGGCGCGACAGCCATCCTGCGCCCATGCCGCGCCGCCCGACAACGCAGCGACCGTCAACGCGGCGCCGCCGATCAGGCGCGCCGCCGATGACATGACTGTGTGCACAGTTCTTCTCCCCGATGCGTTGGCCACTTTCGGCACCCTCGACCCGGCCGCGGCCGAAGGCGCGCCGAATTGTGGCATCCGCGCGGTGCGGGCTAGGTCCTGTTCGGCAATTCCCTGAGACTCCTGAGTAGACCATTGAAGGTGACCGTTTTGAACGGCCAGGCCTGTGCAAGCCATGTATCTAGGAACGATGCCAGCTCGGTTTCGAGTCCACTCGCCAGCTCGCTCCGCCTGGCCCAGAACCAGACGTCGGAATCGGTACCCGGCACGTGTGGTGGATCGATGTAGACGCAACCCAGCACGCGCTTCTCATCCAGGGACATGACGGCGTAGTCAAAGGATGAACGCAACTGAAATTCCTTCTGGTGCCAGCCAAGGTCCACGATGTTCTGTTCGATCGTCATGTCCTCGGCTGGCCATCCCCAGGCTTCGCCAAAGCGAGCCCAAAGATGCTCGCGACTCGACATGACGGCGTCGTAGTCCTTGAACGCGTCATGAATCGTGATCGAACGCAGCCGGAACCGCGCTGTCTCGACGACGGCAGGGACCTGGAACTCGCGCGGCAAGAAGGACATGATTGTTGATTGCCTCTCTCGATACCGGTGTCGGCCGGCTACCGGATGACATGGCCGGCGCAGGATAGAGCATCGGCGAAATCACATTCGAAAACGCCGATCCTGGGCTGCGGCCCACCCCCGTCACGCGGCCGGCAACGCGCGCCGGTCATCCAGCTTGGCCGGCCGGACGCTGCGCGGTTTCGCGACCCGGCCGCGAAGGCGGGCAATCGTAGCGTCGTCATGAACACGTTGTCCGACCGCACCGACGCCGTCGAGCCCAACCTGCACGCGCACAGGGTGACGCTGCAGCCCGGATTCGACTTCGCCGCGCGGGCGTGGCACTGCCACCATGCAATTCGATGATCGAAGCCGCCCAACGGGACCCGCGTCCGTCACGGCATCCGAACGGCCGCCCACCTCACGCGCCTGACGCACAATTCGTGTCCCGGCCGGCGACGGCCCGCAGTGCGCCTCTGAGAAGCACCCATGCGACCCTGGTTGCGTCGAAGCTTGTACGTGATGGCTCTCCTGCTGCTGCTCCTGATTGGTGCGACGGTGTGGCTGGCCCTCAGCTTCGATGGCGAGCGCTTCAAGCGTGCGGCCATCGACTGGATGCACGTCACCTACGCGCGCGAACTTACCTTCGATGGGCCAATCACGCTTCGATTGTGGCCGCAGCCCGCCGTGGAAGTGCACGGCGTGCGCCTGTCCGAATCCGGGCAGCCCCAGCAGCGTTTCGCCACGATCGAGAACGCGGCGCTGTCAGTGCGCCTGGCGACCCTGCTGGCGCAGCGCGAGATCGAGATCGACCGCGTGGCGGCCCAAGGCGTGCGATTGAGCGTTCGACGCGACGTCGACGGCCGGCGCAACATCGACGATCTGCTTGCCCACGCCGCGGGCCGTGGCGAGCCGCGCACCGGTTCGCGTGGGCCGGTGATGATCGAAACCATCGAGCTCGCCGATGCCGAGCTGCACGTGTCAGACGCGCTGGCGGGTGTGGAGGGACGCTTCATCGTGCATCAGCTCAGCCTTGGCCCTTACGGCGCCGGGCGGCGATTGCCTTTGCATCTGCAGGCGCAGACCGAGCTGAAGGAGCCGCTGCTCAACGCCTCTCTGACACTCGATGCCGGGCTGGAGTTGCGGCCGGCGCCCAAGCCCAACGCGCCGCCGATCGTTCGCCTCGTCACAGCCAATTTGCAGTTGCGCGGAATGGGCTACGGTTTCGAGGATCTTGATGCACGGCTGCAGGCCGATGCGATTCAGCTGGACTATGGGTCGGCGGCGGGCGTTGCAGACAGCCACGTCGAACTCGACGGCGTGCAGTTGCAGTTCCGCGGCGCCCGGCTCGGCTGGCGGGTCGACACGGGCCGGCTTGACCTTGCCAGGCTACGGCTGGACACCCTCAGCCGCAGCCTCGAGTTCGAGCAACTGGCACTCCGACTGCAGGGGCGCCGGCACGAGACCACAATCGACGCGCAGCTCGATTGGCCCGCACTCAAGGTGGTCGGCGAGAACCTGCTAGGCGCCGCGATGGTCGGGCGCCTGGCGCTCGGCGGAGACCAGCGCCTGCTGCTGCAGCTGAACTCGCAAGCGCCGAGCGGTGTGTTCGAACGCATTACGGTACCGGCGCTGCACGTCGAGGTTGATGGCGCGCACGGGTCGAGCACACTGAAGGGGAAGGCTGAAGCCACGTTGGTGATTACACCGAAGCCCTTCGTCGTCGCGCTGGGCGCATTGTCGATTGCATTGCACATGAGCGATCCGTCGCTGCCGCCGCTGCAACTGGCGCTCGGCGGACAGGCACAGCTCTCGACCGTGGCCGGCGGCGGCCGCGTCGAGGGCACGATCAATGACCAGCGCTTCGAGGCCCGCATTGACGCGACACTGGGCCGGCCGCGAGCCCAGGTCGAAGTCGACGCTAGCTTCGGTACGCTCGACCTGATTCGGTTCGTCGCCCCGGCCGTACAAAGCACGACGCCGGCGCCGACAGCCGCGGCCACGGCGGTGAACTTGCAGCCCCTCACCTGGGTTGACGCGCGGCTGCGGTTACAGGTGGCGCGCCTGGTGTGGCCGCCGTACCGAGTCGACGGACTCGACGTGCAGGCCAGCATCGACAACGGTGTGCTCGATCTGCAGCGGCTCGCCGGCCGCGCCTGGGGCGGACGCTTCGATGCCAGTGGCGGCGCCGATGCTGGCAGCGGACAGCTTGCGCTGCGGCTGCGCGCCAACGATGTGGACTTGCGCGCGCTGCTGACCGACACCATCGGATACGACGGTCTGCGCGGCCGCGGCCGGCTCGACGCGGATTTGCGTAGCCGTGGCAGCACCGTGGGCGCAGTGCGCGCCGCGCTCCACGGTCGCGCCGCGCTCGCGTTGCGGCCGGCCGCGATCCGTGGCATCGACCTCGCCCAGACCCTGCGCGGCTGGCGCACAGCGCCAGAGGGCGGCAGCACGACCGTGGCCGGCGACGCAACCCGCCAGACCGATTTCAGCCAGCTGGACGCGAGCTTTGACATCCGTGACGGCGTGGGACACAGCACCGACCTCGATGGTCGCAGCGACTTTCTTCGCGTGGCTGGCGAAGGCTCGATCGACCTCGCGCGCAGCCGCATCGACTATCTCTTGCGGGCGCGTGTGGTCAACACAGCCGGGGGCCGGGCAGGCCCCGAGATGGTGATGCTCAACGGAGTGATGGTGCCCGTGCAATTGCAGGGCCCATTCGGCGATGTGCAGTGGCAGGTACGTTGGCCGACCGTCACCGCGGGGGTCGCCGTGCGCTCGGTGCCCAATGTTGCGCGTGGCGCGGGCGAAGCGGTGGGCAGCGTGCTGCGCGGCGCGGCCGGCGCGGTGCGAGGCGGGCGTAGCGCTCCGGCAACACCGCCGCCATCGCGCTAGCCAAGTGTCTTGTCTTGAACTCACCCCGACGGAATTGACCGCTCTAAAGTGTGGAACGTGCGGCGGACGGTTGCTCGGGCTAGCGCGCGGGTAGAACGCGCGTTCGTCTTGCACTAGCTGCTGCGGACCACAAGGCCCACCCACCAGCGCTGGACCACGTTCAATGCAGTTCCATGCTCTCAGCGTCGAGCAGTCGCTCGCCAGTCTGAAGACCACGGCTGCCGGCCTGTCGGCAGTGGAGGCGGCGCGCCGCCTGGCGGAGTTCGGACCGAACCATGTCGAGGAAGTGGGCCGCGAGCCATCTGCTGCTCAGCTTCGCCCGCGAATTCACCACTTTTTCGCCATCATCCTGTGGATCGGCGCTGCGCTCGCCTTTCTCGCCGAACATTTCGATCCGGGCCAGGGAATGGCCCGCCTCGGCGTGGCCATCGTCGGCGTCATCATCGTCAACGGCATCTTTTCCTTCTGGCAGGAATACAAGGCCGAGCAGGCCGTGGCCGCGCTGCGTCCAGTTGTTGCCGCAGAAGGTGCAGGCGCTGCGTGGCGGCGACGATCGTGGAGATGCTCGCCACCGATCTGGTGCCTGGCGATATCGTGCTGCTGGAGGAGGGCAATCTCGTTCCGGCCGACTGCCGCCTGATCGAGGCCTTCGGGTTGCGCGTGAACACCGCGACGGTCACCGGTGAATCCCTGCCCAAGGCGCGCAATACCGAGCCCAGCACCGAGGCGTTCGCCCCTCTATGCGAAGAACGTCGTGCTGGCCGGCACGTCGGTGGTGTCGGGTCAGGCGCGCGCGGTGGTGTACGCCACCGGCATGCATACCGAGTTCGGCAGGATTGCCCATCTCACGCAAACGGCCGGCGCGGCCTCGTCACCGCTGCAGCGTGAAATTGCGCGCCTTTCCCGCATCGTGGCGGCGCTCGCCACGGGCATGGGCGTGGCGCTGTTCTTCATCGGTCAGGCCATGGGGCTTGCCGATCTGGGCGAATCTGCTGTTTGCCATCGGCATCATCGTCGCCAACGTTCCGGAAGGTCTGCTGCCGACGGTGACACTCTCGCTGGCCATGGCGACACAGCGCATGGCCAGGCGCAATGCGCTGGTGCGCCACCTGCCTGCGGTCGAGACGCTGGGTTCGACGACGACGATCTGCTGCGACAAGACCGGCACGCTGACGCAGAACCGCATGTCGGTACAGCGCCTGTGGCTGGGCGGCGGATTTCTTGACGTTGTCGATCTTGCTGCGCAACCGCGTCTGACCGCTGGACCACCGGCAGTTGTTCGTCAATGCCAGCGCTCTGCCACAGCCTGCAGGCGATTGACGAGCACGGTCAGCGCAAGCTGGTGGGCGACCCGATGGAAGTAGCGCTGGCGGGCATGGGACGGCAGGTGGTCGGGGAGCTTGCCGACCACAAGCGACTCGACGAGATTCCCTTCGACACCGACCGCAAGCGCATGTCGGTGCTGTGCGCAAGCCCGCAGGGCCGCATGCTCTACTGCAAGGGGGCACCGGAGACGGTGCTTGCCGCCTGCGACTTTGTCAGGTTCGATGCCGGCATCGCACCGCTCGATTCGGCGGCGAAGAACACGCCTGCTCGCGGCGCAGCGAGCAGATGGCCGAGGCCGGTCTGCGCGTGCTGGCCTTCGCCCATTGCACGGTCGAGGACGGCATGCCGAGCGAAGAGCAGCGGCATGACCCTGACCGGACTTGTCGGGCTGGAGGATCCGCCGCGAGCAGAAGTGCCGGATGCCATCGCGCGCTGCGCGTCGGCCGGCATTCGCATCATCATGGTGACTGGCGACCACCCGCACACGGCACTGGCGATTGCCCGCCAGATCGGACTGGTGAAAACCGACGCAGCCGGTGATCATCAGCGGTGACCAACTGCGCTCGATCTCGCCGGCGCAACTGCAAGCTGGCACTCGACGCGAAAGGAAATCATCTTCGCCCGCGTCGCCGCCGAGCAGAAGATGTTGATCGTCGAGGCCTTGAGAAGAAGGGCGAGATCGTCGCCGTCACCGGTGACGGCGTAAACGATGCACCGGCCCTGAAAATCGCCGATATCGGCATCGCCATGGGCATTGCCGGCACCGACGTGGCCAAGGAAGCGGCCGATCTGATCCTGCTCGACGACAACTTCGCCAGCATCGTGGCGGCCATCGAGGAAGGACGCGCGGTATTCGAGAACATCCGTAAGTTCCTCACCTACATACTCAGCTCGAACATTCCCGAACTGGTGCCGTATCTCGGCGTTCGTGTTGTTCCGCATTCCGTTGCCGCTGACCATCATCCAGATCCTCGCGGTCGACCTTGGCACCGACATGTTGCCGGCACTGGCCCTCGGCGCCGAGAAAGCCCGATGCCGGCGTGATGCTCCGCCCGCCGCAGGGCGCGCGAGGAGCGACTGCTGTCGTGGGGCTTGCTGGCCCGCGCCTACCTGTTTCTGGGCGTGCTGGAAGCGACGGCGGCGATGGCGGTGTTCTTCTTCGTGCTTGACGCCGCCGGCTGGCATTATGGCGCCGCCTCGACCGTGATGACCCGCTGTATCTGCAGGCGACCTCCGCCTGCCTCGCGACGATCGTGGTGATGCAGATGCTGAACGTCTTTCTGTGTCGCCACCCGACGCAGTCGTCGCTGTCCTTCAGGCCTTCGACAACCCCTACATCCTGCTGGGCCTGGCGGCGGAACTGGCTGTGATCCTGTTCATCATCTACACACCGGCCGGCAACTGGCTGTTTGGCACGGCCCCTATCGGCGCCGAACCGTGGCTGCTGGCCCTCGTCGGAGCAGCGTTGATGGGGGCGCTGGAGGAGGCGCGCAAGGCATGGCAGCGACGGCGGTTGCGGCGACCCGAAAGACCGGGCCAGGCCAGAACCACCCCTGCGGTGGAGTCGGTCGATCCGCCTTAGCCTTCGCAATGAGACCCAGCGCCCGCTTCCCGTGCCGACCTGAATGAGTGCCAGTCCGTCGTTGCTTGACCGCTTCCTCCCGCACCCTGACGTCACGGAACGTTTCGAGACGTCCATCCGTGCCCCTGCAAGTCTTGTCATGGAGGTTGCTTCCAACTTCGACATGCAGTCGCTGCCGACCGTGAGAGCGATCTTCTGGCTGCGGGACAAAGCGATGCGGGGCGGCACCCACGCGCCGCGCCGCTCGCGCGGCATTCTGGAAGAAACGAAGGCGCTGGGCTGGGGACTTTTGGCAGAGCAGCCAGGCAGGCTGGTTATCTGCGGTGCCAGGTGCCAGCCCTGGCTGCCGAACGTCACGTTCGCGGCGTTGCCGCCGGACGGTTTCGAGGCGTATGCGGAACCGGGCCAGGTGAAAATCGCGTGGACGCTGGAAGCCACCGAACTCGGCCCTGCGCTCACGCGGTTCGCCCAAGAAACGCGCGCCGTTGCGACGGATGAAGTCGCGCGGATCCGCTTCGGCCGCTATTGGCGTTGGGCGCGTTTCGGCATCATTTCCATTCGCTTGCTCTTGCTGCCGGCAGTTCGACGGGCGGCCGAGCGACGTTGGGCCATTGCGCGGGATCGAACCTGAGATTCCATCGACGAGGCGTACCGCGGCCCACGCGCGGCGCGCGCCACCCGCGCTCAGGCTGCGGCCGCGGCCGCGGCAGATCCGACCGTCTTGGCTTGCCGGCTAGTGACTCGCAGTGCGCCGACAAATGAATTGAGCTTTGCCTCCGCGCCCGCATCGACCTCGGCGTCGGTGAGCGCCAGGGTCGCAATGGGCTCGCCGCCCGCCAGCTGCTTCATTGTGGCGAACACGCACGCGGCACCCGAACCCCCCATGGTGCAGAAGAAGGCGAACCGCTTGCCCTGCAGTCGATGCGTCTCGAGCCAACTGCGCATGGGGCTCGACAGGCTCCAGAACCACACGGGCGTGCCGACCACGACAAGGTCATAGGTCGCCACGCGCTTTCGCGTCGGCCGCAGCGCCGGGGCAAGACCGCTGATCGCCTCGATCGAGCACATGACATAGCCGAGCAACCCGGCCAGTGGCTGCACGATCTGGATGTCGTCGAGATCCGCCTCTAGCCGGCGGGCCAGCGCCTGCGCGAGGCGTCGCGTGTAGCCCGTGCGGGAGTGATAAACGATCAGCGTCTTCGGCATGGTGAGTTCCGTTGCAGAGATCACAAACAACTGCTTCAGGCTAGTAGCTATGGCGCAGCAAAGCTTGTGTGTCGTCAAGCGAGGATGGCCTCGGCGCAACACTTCGCATCAGCCGCTGGGCCGCGGGCACGCTGCTCCTCGCGCGCGACGGCCGCGGTGGCCCACAAGGTTGCAGGAATTGGCCGGTCGCGGTGGCCAGCCTCGGACTGCGGGCCTAACCAGCCAGGGAGACCCCCTTACGAGAACAGCGCAGCCCGCCGGCGCCACTCGGCGTGCCAAGGCGCCGAAGTGCGACCTATGATCGGCTCTCGCGCGCCCCAGGAGTCGCCGATGAGCACCTTGGCAATCACGAAGCCTTGTTCTGCCCTGCTGATGCTGATGACGCTCGCGGGCCCGGCGCTCGCTCAGACCGTGCGCTACTTCGAACTTCCGCCGCGCAGCGGGCCGCACGACGTCGCGCCGGCGCCCGACGGCACTGTCTGGTACACGGCTCAGCGCACAGGGCATCTGGGTCGGCTTGATCCCCGCACCGGCACGGTCGAGGAGATTCCTCTTGGCCGCGGCTCGGCCCCGCACGGAGTGATCGTCGGACCCGACGGGGCGGCGTGGGTCACCGACAGTGGGCAGAACGCCGTCGTACGAGTCGATCCGAGCACAAAGGCGGTGCGGGTGTTCCCACTGCCCCCCGGCACGCCGTACACGAACATGAACACGGCAGCCTTCGATGGCAACGGCGTGCTGTGGTGGACCGGTCAGTCCGGCTACTACGGAAGCGTCAACCCAAAGTCGGGCGAAGCGCGCGTGATGGATGCGCCGCGCGGGCGCGGACCGTATGGCATCACCGCAACGCCGACGGGGGACATCTACTACGTCTCCCTCGCCGGCAGCCATCTTGCAAGCATCGACACGCGCACCGGCGCGGCCACCATCATTGAACCGCCCACCGCGCGACAGGGCGCGCGCCGCGTGTGGAGCGACAGCAAGGGACGCCTGTGGGTGAGCGAGTGGCTGTCGGGCCAGGTCAGCCAGTACGACCCATCGAGCAAGTCGTGGAAGGCGTGGAAGCCAGAGGCGGGCGCCCAGATGTACTCGGTCTACGTCGACGAGCGCGACAAGGTGTGGCTTACCGAGTGGTCGACCAACACCATCCTGCGCTTTGATCCCGAGAACGAGAAGTTCGAGCGGTTCCCGAGCGACCGGCCGAATGCGCAGGTGCGCCAGATGCTGGGCAGACCGGGCGAAGTCTGGGGCGCCGAATCGGGCACGGACCGGCTGGTGGTGATCTACACCCGTCCGGCTCCTGGCCGATGACTTCGGAAAGTGCGAGCCGGCTCGCGCACGGCAGAGAGCCGAAGCAGACGGCCAGGACTTCTCTGTCTTCGACGTGGTCGAGCGTGGCCCAAATCGCTGCGCGCTCCGGCAGATCAGTGCGATCAAATCAGCGCCTACGCCTTGCGCAAATCATGGTGCTTGAGCGGCAGCGAGCGGATGCGTTTGCCGGTCGCTCGAAATACAGCGTTGCACACTGCGGGCGCGAGCGGAAGGATCGCCGGCTCGCCGTGGCCACCCCAGAATCCGCCGGTGGGGACGAGCACGGTCTCGACCTTCGGCATCGCGGCGATGGTCGGCAAAGGAAAGTCGTGAAAGTTCGATTCCGTGATCCGCCCGTCCGTGACGTTGTTCTCCTGGTACAGGATCGCACCCAGGCCAAACACCACGTTGCTCTCGGCCTGGGCGCGACACGTATCGGGGTTCACGACGTGGCCTGAGTCGATGGCCACGACGACACGGTGGACCGTGACCTCGCCCTTCGCATTGATCGAGACCTCGGCCACCTCGGCGGCGTAGCTGCCGAAGCCATTGGCGACGGCCACCCCCCGGTAGACGCCCGCCGGCAAGGCCGTACCCCAGCCCGCTGCTTTCGCAACCGCTTCGAGCACGAGCCGGTTCTTGTCGCCGTCCTTGAGCATGCCGAGCCGGTAGTCCACCGGATCCTTGCCGGCGAGTATCGCCAATTCATCAATGAAGGACTCGCGATAGAACTCGTTCTGCTGCCCTGGTGCGCGCCAGTAGCCGACGGGAACGTGGCCGTTGCGCATCGCATAGTCGACTTGCTGATGTGGCACGGTGTAGGGCATGTCGTTGAACGCGCGCACAGACGAGTTGTCGATGCCGCCCTGGATCGTCGCTTGCGGCGACAGCGTGCGGACAATCGAAGGGCACGCAATCTTCGTGTGAAGCGCGATCAACCGGCCTTGGGCATCGAGGCCCGCTTTCATCTGAACGATGCTGGCGGGGCGGTAGAAGCCGTGCTGCATGTCCTCCTCGCGCGACCACATCATCTTGACCGGTACCCCGGCCATCGCCTTGGCAATCGCAACGCCCTGACGGACGAAGTCCTGGGGACCGCCACGACGGCCGAATCCGCCGCCGAGCATCATCTTGTGCACTTCCACCTTCTCCGCCGGCAAGCCGGCGGCTGCCGCCGCTGCAGCCAGCGAGGCCTCACCGTTCTGGGTGGCGGTCCACACTTCGAGAAACCCGTCCGGCTTGAACCACGCGGTGCAGGTCTGGGGCTCCATCGTGGCGTGGTTCAGATACGGCGATCGGTACTCGGCCTCGACCACCTTGGCCACACTGGCCAGTGCGGACTGCGCGTTTCCGATGTCGCGCGCGCGCGGAAGATTCGTGTCCGCCAGCCCCTGGCGCAGCATCGCTTCAATGGTTCCGTTGCTGGCCTTGCCATTGGAACCCACGTCCCACTGGATCTTCAGCTTCTTCAGGGCCTCGTTCGCACGCCACCAACTGTCCGCCACGACGGCGACGAAATCCTCCTCGCGTACGACCTTCTTCACGCCACGCAACTTTTCGGCGTCGCGCGCATCGACGCTGGCGACCTTGCCGCCAAAGACCGGACACTGCGCAATGGAGGCGTGCAGCATTCCCGGCAGTGCAACGTCGACGGCAAACACCGGCTTGCCCAGCACTTTGTCTGGAATGTCGAGTCGGTGAACCGGCTTGCCAGCGATCTTCCAGTCCTTCGGATCGCGCAGCGTTACCTCCCGCGGGGGCGTCAATCGAGCCGCGCCCGCGGCGACCTCGCCAAAGCGGACCTTTCTCGCTGTCGGACGGTGCGAAATGACGCCGCGGTCGACCGCGCATTCGGACACCGGAATCTTCCACTGCGCCGCCGCAGCTGCCACCAGCATCTCGCGCGCGCTGGCCCCAGCCTTGCGCACGTAGTCCTGCGACGCACGCACGCCCTGGCTGCCGCCCGTGGACATTGAGCCCCAGATGCGATTGCGCCGCACGCTCTCGTTGGGCGAGGCGAACTCGGTCCGGACCTGGGCCCAGTCGCACTGGAGCTCCTCGGCGACCAACTGCGCCAACGCGGTGAGCGTGCCCTGCCCCATCTCCGAACGTGCGATGCGAATGACGACCGTGTCGTCCGGATGGATCAGGATCCAGGCGTTCACCTCGGTCGCGGTCACGCTCGGCGCCGCGACGGGCGCAAGCGGAAAGCAGAACTCGAGCGCGAAGCCGCCACCGAGTGCCGCTGAGGCCTTGAGGAATGTGCGCCGAGACGCTGCGATCGTCATGGTGACTCTCCTCAGGACTTCTTGCCGGCCGCCGCGGCCGGGTTCGCGGCGATCGCATGGATCGCCTTTCTGATCCGGCCATAGGTTCCGCACCGACACAAGTTCGTCATCGCCGCGTCGATGTCCGCATCCGTGGGATTCGGCTTCGTTGCCAGCAACGCGGTGGCGGACATGATCATTCCAGTCTGGCAGTAGCCACACTGGGGAACTTGATGCTCGATCCACGCCTTCTGGACTGGATGCAGGGTTTCGGCGGCCAGGCCTTCGACCGTCACGATTCGCTTGCCCACCACCGAGGACACGGGCACCGTGCAGGAGCGCGTGGGCTCGCCATTGACATGGACGGTGCAGGCTCCGCAAACCGCGATCCCGCAGCCGTACTTCGTACCCGGCAGTGCGAGATGGTCGCGCAGGACCCACAGAAGCGGCATTTCGCGTTCGACATCGACTGTCTGACGCCGACCGTTGACGGTAAGTTCGAGCATCCCCGTTCCCCTTCAAGTCGCCAAGTGCACGACCCTATTTTGCTCGTCCGGGCATCGGGCTGCACTCGCACACGATGCGCCCCCGTGGCGCCTTTCGTGGCTGCCGTATGGCCCTGCTCGTCATCGACGCCTGCGCCGATCGCACCGGGCCCGATCGGGATCGGAACGTGTGCGAGCGGCACGCACACACGCTGGCGCGTCATCCCGCATCCGAAGGGCGATAAACGCGGCGATTGAGTGCCGACCCGCTGCATGCTGATGAGCCCCTCAGCCCCGGATCGCGCTCACCGTCCCGTGGTACGCGGTCCAATCCCTCCGAGGCAACGGAGGACATGCCAGGGCCTGGACGGCGCCGTGGCCTATGCACGGCGGAGGCCCCGAGCGACGGGCTGTTGGCTGCCCGCGCAGCTGCTGCACCGCGAATCTGCTGGGCGCACGGGGTGCTGCGGTACGCCCGCGGCCTCTGGCGAGTCTCGCGTGCGCCACTCGCGGCCAATGACTTCAAGCGCCCAGGCTCTCCACTTTACTGCCGGTCGCCGCGGCGTCACCATGCGGGTCTGCCACTGCCCAGGAGACTCCCGTGAAACGACGCCCGTTGTTGCAGGCATCGGCGGCGCTGCTATGCCTACCTCACCTCGTTCGCGCCCAGGGTTTCCCCGCGAAGCCCATTCGCTACATCGTTCCGGTGGCGGCCGGCGGCGGAAACGACATGATCGCTCGCGTCGTAACCCAGCGCTGGGGCGCTGTGCTGGGTCAGCCGTTCGTGGTCGAAAATCAGGGCGGCGGCGGAGGGGTAATCGCCAGCCAGACCGTGGCGCGTGCCGCGCCGGACGGCTACACGCTGATGCAGGGCTACGTCGCCACCCATGGCACGAATCCGGCGACGCGCAAGGTGCCGTACGACGCGATCAAGGACTTCACGCCGATCGGCATGATCGGGGCCACGCCAAATGTTCTCGTGGTCGCGGCGACGGTGCCGTCCAAGACGGTTGCCGAGTTCATCGAGTACGTGAAGCGCAACCCCGACGCGGTGAACTACGGCTCGGCGGGTCCTGGCTCGCTGACGCACCTGACGATGGAGCTCTTCAAGCAGCAGGCCGGCCTCTCAATGACACACGTCCCCTACAAGGGCATCGCTCCGGCATTCAACGACCTGCTCGGCGGACAGACGCAGGCGATGTTCCCGGGGCTGGCCGCAGCATTGCCCCATCTGCGTTCCGGGCGCGTCCGCGCTCTGGCCGTCACCGGCACAAAGCGAAGCCCGCAACTACCGGACGTGCCGACCATGGAAGAGGCCGGCTTCAAGGGCTTCGATGCCATGCAGTGGTACGGATCGGTTGGACCGGCCGGCATGCCGGCCGACGTGGTCAAGCGTCTGAACGATGCCCAGGTGACCGTACTCAAGGATCCTGAGCTGCGCGAGAAGCTCGCGGCCGAGGCGGTGGAGCCGTGGCCGATGACGCCGGACCAGTTCGGCCAGTACATCCGCAGCGAGATCCAGCGCTGGACCGCGCTGGCCCAGGCCCGCAACATCAAGCTTGACGACTGAACAGCGCTGGCCAAAGGCTGGCCCTTCGTTTCACGAACTATCCCAATCCCATCACTAGGAACCGCGCGTGGCTCGCAACACTCAGGTCGTGGCCGACACGAAGGCGCCGCCGATCACCGACCTCCTGGCGCGCTTCGTCGCCGGGCATCCCACCCGCGGCTGGAACGACGCGGTCGAGCGCGAGGCGCACCGCACGTTCTACAACTGGGTGGGGTGCGCGATCGGCGCCGCGCGTCACGAGGCCGCGGATGCGGCACTCGCGGCCATTGCCATGCTCGTGCCTTCCCCGCAGGCGAGCGTGCTGGGCCGCACCGAACGCGTCGACATGGCGAGTGCCGCGTTGGTCAACGGCATCACTTCGCACACCTTCGATTTTGACGACACCCACCTGAAGACCATCATCCACCCAGCCGGGCCGGTCGCCTCGGCGGTGCTGGCCCTCGCGGAGCAGCGGGGCGCGCGCGGTCGCGACGTCATCGACGCCCTGGTGCTCGGCATCGATGTGTCGTGCCGCATCGGCAACATCATCTATCCCGATCATTACGACCGCGGCTGGCACATCACCGGCTCGACGGGAATGCTCGGTGCCGCGGCAGGCTGCGCGCGCCTGCTGAGACTCGATGCGCATCGCACGGCAATGGCGCTGGGCATCGCCGCATCCCAGCCCGTCGGCCTGCGCGAGCAGTTCGGCACGATGACCAAGCCCTTTCATCCCGGGGCCGCGGCACGCGCCGGCCTGACTTCGGCGCTGCTGGCGATGCACGGATTCACCGCCAGCGCGCGTTCCCTGGAGGCGCCGCGCGGCTTCGTGCAGGTGGTGTCGGACAAGCGCGCGTGGAGTGAAGCGACCGAGGAACTCGGCACGCGCTTCGAGATCTCGTTCAACACCTACAAGCCGTTCGCGTGCGGCATCGTGATCCACCCGAGCATCGACGCCGCGGTTCAGTTGCGCGAACGCGGCATCGCGCCGGAACAGGTCGCGCGCATCGAGCTTCGGGTGCACTCGCTGGTCCTGGAGCTCACCGGCAAGAAGGAGCCGCGCGATGGGCTGCAGGGCAAGTTCAGCGTGTATCACGGCGTGGCGGCCGGCCTGATCTTCGGCCGCGCCGGGGAGCCGGAATTTTCCGACGAAATCGTCAATCGGGCCGACGTGGTGGCGCTGCGAAGCAAGGTGCAGGCCACCGTCGACGACGCAATCGATGAAGCTGCCGCCCATGTCACCGCCGTGATGATGGATGGCCGCCGCGTCGAGGTTCACGTCGAACACGCGATCGGCTCGCTGCAGCGGCCAATGTCCGACGCGCAGCTGGACGCCAAATTTTCGGCCCTCGTGTCACCGGTGCTCGGCGCAGGGAAAGCGAGCGCACTGGCAGAAGCATGCCGCGCGCTGGCAGTGCTCGACGACGTGCGCGCGCTGACCGCGTTGTGCCAGCCGTGAACGCTGCGTTGCGCATCGGCATCCTCGACGGCGACGACATCGGCCGCGAAATCGTTCCCGCGGCGGTCACTGTCGCACGCGCGGCGGCACAGCGGCAGGGCCTCGCCATCGACTGGCGACCGCTGCCGATCGGGCGCAGCGCACTCGACACCCACGGTCATACGCTGCCGCCGTCGACGCTCGCGGCGCTCGCCGCGCTGGACGGCTGGATCCTTGGCCCCATCGGTCACCGCGCCTATCCGAAGGGACCGAACGCGATCAACCCGCATCCGATCCTGCGCAAACAGTTCAACCTGTTCGCCAACGTGCGGCCGACGCGCTCGTACCCGGACCTCGGCTGCCTGCACGACGGCGTCGACCTCGTGATCGTGCGCGAGAACAACGAAGGCTTCCAGCCGGACCGCAATATGGTTGCGGGCTCGGGGGAATTCCGACCGACCGATGAGGTGACACTGTCAGTGCGCGTGATCACCCGCACGGGCAGCCGCCGGGTCGCGCGCGCCGCGTACGAGCTGGCACGGCAACGCCGCAGAAAGTTGACCTACGTGCACAAGGACACGGTGTTCAAGTTGAGCTGCGGCATGTTTGTCGAGGAGTGCCGCCGACTTGCTTCTGATTACCCGGACGTGGCCGTGGACGACGTGATTGTCGATACGTTTGCAATGCGGCTGGTCCGCGACCCACAGACCTTCGACGTGGTGGTTACCACCAACATGTTCGGCGACATCCTCTCGGACGAGGCCGCGGGTCTCGTCGGCGGGCTAGGCATGGCGCCGGGACTTTGCATCGGCGACGGCGACATCGCGATGGCCCAGGCTACGCACGGTTCGGCACCCGACATCGCAGGCAAGGGCATCGCCAATCCTTACGCCATGATGGAGTCAACCCGCATGCTGCTCGAGTGGCTGGGCCATAGCCGGAATCGCCCCGAGGCCGTGGCCGCCGCGGCCGATCTATCGCGTGCACTGACCGCTTCGCTGGCGGAGCCGCAAGCCCGCACGGGCGACATCCGCGGCAGCGGCAACACCGCCACCTTCACGCACGCGGTGTTGCGCAACCTCGCCGGCTGAGCCACAAGAACCTCGGGTCCGATGGTTCGCCAGACGTTGGCGGCGCCCGCGGGCCACCAACAATTCACCGCGGGGAACTCGGGCCCCCAGGTGAGTTCTCAAACGCCTTCCGGCAAACTGAGAGCCAATGATGAGCCGCAAATCTTCCTGTCGGAAACGGGCCGCTCTCGCACTGGTTGCGGCGTTGGCGCTATCTGCACAGAGCGGGCCCCGAGCGCGGGAACCACACATGGCCGCCGCTTCACCGCTGTGGAGTGCGCAAGCGAGCACAGCGGTCGATGTACAGGAGCGGACCTTTCAGAATGACGCGGCGACGCTCAGCGGGACCCTGTACGTGCCGAAGATTGAGGCTCGAATTCCGGCGGTGGTCGTCTTCCACGCGGCATCGTGCCCAACGCGTGACAGCCCGCTGTATGCGCACCTGGTCGAGATGCTGCCACCGCTGGGAATCGCCGTATTTGTTTTCGACCGGCGCGGTAGTGGCAGATCCGGTGGGACGCTCGAAAGCAGTGACTACTCAATACTGGCCGATGACGGAATTGCCGCCCAACGTATTCTGGCGCAGGACCCCAGGATCGATCCACGACGGATCGGCTTCTGGGGGCTGAGCCAGGGAGGCTGGCTTTCGCTGCTGGCGGCTTCGCGCAGCCCACAGACCGCATTCGCGATCTCGATTTCCGCGCCAATGACCACGCCTGATGTGCAGATGAACTTTGCCGTCGCCAACATTCTGCGAATCAAGGGGTTTTCTCAGGCGGACATCGACCAGGCGGTTGCGACTCGGACCGCTGTCGATGACTTCCAGCGCGGTAAGCGCGACCGCACGAGTGCGCAGAGCATTCTCGATGCGGCGATGACGAAGCCGTGGTTCGTGCATACCTATCTGGAGAAGACCTTCAAGGATCCCGATCAGTCACGGTGGGCGAAGGAGATGCGCCACGATCCCATGGCGACGTTGGACGCCGTCAAGCAGTCGACGTTCGTGATCTATGGATCAGCGGATCCGTGGGTGCCCGTGCAGACTTCACTCGAGCGTTTGCGCGCGAGTTCGGCGCGGCATCCCAATGTCGAAGTCGCCATAATTGCCGGTGCCGACCATGCGATGGCGACTTCGGTCTCAGTTGCCGACCAGATTGATCCCGCGCTTTCGGCGCGAGAAGCGCCGCAGTCTGCAGCGTACTTTGCCCTGCTCGGCGCCTGGCTGGCTAAGCAGGGGCTCGCCCGCATCCCCTAAGGTGCACGGTTCGCGCCGTGGCGAGCACCGAGAGCCTGCTTTCGGCCGACGCGAACGACTGCGAAGAACGGAGTACTGGAACCAGGCGACCGACGCCCATAATCGCTGTCGACCGGAGGCACCGCTTTCCTTCATCAGAGAACAGGAGATGTCCATGAACGAGGAAACATTCAACCTGAGCATTCGCAAATTCCTAAAGATGGTTGGCGTCAGTTCGCAGCGTGAGATCGAACAAGCGGTGGCAAAGGCGATCGCGGCGCACGCCATCTCGGGTACGGAATCCTTCCCGGCAACGGTGACGCTCGATGTCGCTGGCCTAAAGTTGAACGTCAGATTTGACGGCGAAATCAGACTTCAATGAGTGAAGTGCGGCGGCGTGTGTCGCGGGTGGCAGAGCGCGGCCAAATTCGAACTAGAGCAAGTTAGGCTGCACTGCGAATCGGAGTGCTCTCGAATGCCTGCCACTCTCGCTGCCTCAGCCGTGCTTGTTCCGGGAGCGTGCGGGCGCGTCCCGCGCGACGACAGTGCGCTTGGCCGCGCTCTGGTTGTCGGATGGCGCTTTGGTCGTTTCAGCCTTTGGCGCGTGTGCCGACGGGGATGTCGGGCGGCCAGACGAGACGTCCGTCGCGACAGCGGCAACGTCGTTGCATTGATTTCCGGTGGCGTCCATGCCGCCGTCCGTGCCTCCTGAACAGTCGTGGGCTTCGGCCGAGAGGGTGAAAAATATTCCGGCAATAATCGGAATCAGCAACTTTGCGTTCATGTCGGCACCTCGTTTCCAGTTGGGTCCGGCCGCTTCACCGGGCGCAGCACGCAACGCGCATGCCGTGACTCAACGATGTCCTGGCAGGCACTAGGTGTCGAGTCGGATACTCCGGATTGGACAGGTCGAATATTCACGCTCACTCGATTGACCGTCCACCCAGTCTCCGCCGCATTCGGCCCGGGCCTCTTGTCGAATATGAACTCCCCCCAATGCAAGCGGACGGATCGATAGGTCTGGCGCTTTTGGATCGCCTGCAGTCGTATATCCGGCACCTGGCGTGGATTCGGTTTGGTCCGTGCCGACATGGAAGCCGCGAGCACCGCGGCGCCTCGTTACAAGCAGCAGCTGAAGCGAGTTCATCGCGCAGAAGACGTTATCGACGTACGGCGGGGTGCGGGCGACCTGCCATGGCGGCGGGTCGGCCACGGTCTAAGGCGCGTCAAGAAATTGACGAATCGCAAGATTGACAAGCTCAGGTTTATCCGAGAACGTCCCGTGTCCTGCTCCGGGAACGATGAAGAGCTGAGCTTTGCGAAGTCCTCGATAGATCTCTGCTGTTTCCTCGATTGATGAAAAGTCCTTGTCACCGGCAATTACAAGCACTGGTGCTTGAATCGCTGCCAGATCAGCAGAATCTATTACTACTGGAGTCAACCACAGGCGATACGACTTCGCCAAAACAACACTCCAATGAGCCGGCTCCGTCTGGGGTTACCGCTTGATACTCGTTACGAAAGGTCGGCGGTAATTGCTGCTCGAACTTCGAGAGGAACTCGGTCAATTGCTGAGTAGACCAATGTTGCCGCACCTGCAACTCGTCTTGCGGAAGGCTTGGCCGCAGGTTCGCGCCCGAGATGACGAGCCGCCGCACCAGTTCCGGGTGGGTCCGCGCAAGTCTGAGACGCGACATTTCCGCCGTCGCTGTGGCCGACGACATCGACGGTGCCCAGTCGGAGAAGCCGGATGACCTCGGCCGTATCTTCGGCCATGTCCTCGTACGAGAACGGACGCGCGTCGTCGGGGCTGTGGCCGTGACCTCTCTGATCAATGCCGATGACGGTGTGTGAAAGTGCAAACTCGTCGCGCTGCTTGGCGAAGCTGTTGTCGAAGTGATGTAGTCCACCGTGTAGGAAGACTACGGGCCTACCGTTGCCAGATACTTGAACGTACAGCCGCGAGCCACGTACTTCCACAAATTCTTGCCTGTGCCTCGTCGGGCTGTCGGCCGACGCGGGCCACGCAGCCATCGAGCAGCAACCCAACAATCAGGTAGCGAAGGGGCGGCATCGCAACCATCCTATTCCACGTTTGCGAAGTGGCACTCTGGGCGCCGCACGCGGTCGCCGACTCGGGGCCGGCGAGTAGCGTCTTTGCGCGGCCTACTTGGCTTATCGGAATGTTTTGACGGATGACCGGGTCACCCGGTCACGATAACCAAATCTTGCGCCCGGACGGAAAGCGTTGTCCAGAGTCGGTCTGCGGGGAGTTACCGTTGTTTCCGGCCGGTATAACTACCGTTGAGATCGTGCAGGCGACGTGAAGTGATGCGAGTTGGCCCGAGCACGCGCAAACGGTCGCCGTCTTGGCCGCCCGCTGCCTTGTGCATCTGTTGCGAGTCTGGCTATCGTGTTCGACGACGAATCACTGTCGCAGCCACTCTCGGACAATTACGCTTGCGGCCGACCGTAGGTTATTGCCGCGCGAACTTCATACGGTGCCGCCGCGATCAACTGCGCATCGGGTTGTGTGCCGAGGGCGTCATTGACGGTGGAGAATGCAAGTCGGAAAGCAACGAAGGCCGTTGCCTCGAAGATCTCGCGCTCGGTCAGACCCACCGAACGTAACGCGTCGATGTCGGCCGCCTGGATCTCGTTCGGAGCGCGCACGACGTGGGCGGCCCATCGTCTCAGTGCAGCCTCGCGGGCAGACAGCGCGGACGCTTCATCCCCGCGCAACACGTCGGCAGCAGTGCCGGTGCTGGTCAGCTCAGCGAGCCTGGTGCCCCACACGGTCGCGCAGTAGGAGTCACCGAGCGCCTGCGCTTGGGCGCAAACGAGGACCGCGCGCTCGCGTAGCGACAGTGTCGATTCGTCCGACAACTGCTTGCGCAAGTTGGCGAACGCCTCGGCAACGTCCGGGCGCCACGCCCAACCACGCTCGAGATTCATAACATATCCGCTCGCAGTCCTTTCCCTGTCGAGGTACTCGCGCGCCTCAACGCTGGTCGGCTCATTCAAGAACATATCGACCTCCGTGCGACCGTTGCCACTCAATTGTCGCGCGCCGCTTTCTGCACTGGCAATCGGGTCGCCGCGCATCCTGTTGATCCGCTCTCGGGCAGGCGCACGGTGCAGCCTCAATGTCTGGCTCTGTCCGGCGCTGACCGCATCGCGGCTAACTCCCCGCGCCATCGAGCTTCCGACCGATCGCGTCGAGTCACCTTTGCCTATTGGCCGCCGAAATCAAAATCCTCTTGCCGCCCCCGTAGTGGACCTGGATGCGATTTAGCGACAACGCCGGCGACGACAGAACTGAACGGCTCGTCCGCACCGCCTGAATTTCGATCAACGGAATGATCCAGTGGAACGGGCCGGAGTGAACGTGCAGTGACTGAGCGTCGACCCGGCATGAAGCTGAAAGGCGCAGCCAGACGGGCAGGCCCACCGCGACTAACAGGGTGCCCACCTCCCACACGAGATGTGCGCCCTGGCCAGCACGCAACAGCGGTTAAACCGTCGCGCGGAGACCGCGGTTGCTTCAATCACCATTGCGCCGAACCACCTATCGACAACAGATCTGAAGACCGTGAGTGCCGGCCAGCGCGAGGTTAGGCGATGGCGTTACGTCCGCTTCAAAGCGATTCTGGCGTCGAAACTCAGAGGCCGCTGCTGGCCGCCTTCGCGGCAGCCCATGGCCCGCGTCAACGTCTGGTGCTAATTTCCTCCTCCCAGCCGAAACGGCTGAAAGGGGGAAAGATGAAAAAGGGATTAGTGAAGGGATTGCTGGTATTGATCTTCTGTTCCGCTTCCGCTGCGCTACCAACGCACGCATTGGCCAGTGACTGGCCGATGGTTCCCGGGGATTTCTATGAAGTGACGGGCATTAGCCTTAAAGACGGAGGAGCGCTCGCCTACGCAAATTTCCTAGCCACCGAATGGAGAGCCGACCAAGAGTTTGCCAAGTCCAAAGGCTGGATCAAGAGCTACATGATCCTTAGCAACGCGTACCCCCGGGAAGGGCGAGCCAGATCTCTACCTGATCGTCGTCTCGGAGCGCCTCCCGAGTGGGCCCGAGGGAGATAAGCGCGGGGACGAGTACATGGATTGGAAGAAGAAGACCCAAGCGCAAATGCAGAAGGAGTCGGGCAACCGCCTCGAGATCCGCGAGATCGGCAGCAGTTCTCTGCTGCAAGAGCTCAAGTTCCGCAAGTAGGCGCGACGCGGTGATTGCCGAGGCTGACCGAACGGGGCGGTGAAAAGTCCACCGCTCTGCTTGATTGAGGCGGCCGCTATCGAGCAGATCGCGATCGTGGCTCGATGGCGGATTTTGGACGAGTTGAATCAGTGACGCTCGCGACCTGTTTACGACTCTGTTGCCGTGTTTACGACTTTGATGTTCTGTTTACGACAATAATGTCTTGGAACACTCTCCACCGTTTGGTCCGGTGTAATCAACTTCGGAACCAGTTTCAGAGGGAGGGCCCATTAGACATTGAGGCAACAAAGTTCGGAACGGACTCTACCTGCCGCCCGATTGATCGCATGCCGACGGAACTAAGTTCGGAGCGGAATGGCGATGACAACTTTCGGGCGGCCGTTCAGTCAGCGGTCGACTCCGGGCAGACAGGCGTGTCGCCGTAAAGGCGACGCGAATTTGACGCCGATAGCCGACGTTCAACGGCTCGGTGCTCACCCGCGCGGCCCGGCGGCCGCCGAGCACTGGACGAAGCAAACCTTGATGCCACCTCGCCACACTGCAGCGCCGCTGGGCCGCGTCAAGTGCAGCACATTGCGGGGCGGCGCTAACTATCGCTCCGGCATCCGTCCCCACGTCTGAAGGAAGAGAGAGGAGACGACCAGTGTGGAGGGATTCTCCAGGTGCTGCCTTAGAGCCGCCATGAGTTCATCGAGCTCAGCTTCCGCAATCAGCTCCGTCTCCAGGATCCGACTCCGCGCGTTCTCGACGAACTCGAGCAACAGCATGCGACGTGCGTGGCCTAGGGGATACACGTGAACCAGAGGATTCACACGGATATCGAGGACGCCCAACTCTCGCAGCATGCGCGGCATTCGGAGACCGATAGACCGATCAATGCCGTTCATCTCCGCATAGGCGTTCAATACCTGCAAGAGACGTGTCTGAGCGGCGAGAGGAGGATCGCATCGCTGCGCCGTTGAATCCGGCTCATGTAGGGCGATGACGCCGCCAGGCCTCAGAAGACGGATCATCTCTGCGACGATCTCCTCCGGTCGCGGCACATTCACAAGTACGAGGCGCGCCGTTGCGAGATCGAACGTCTTCTCGGGAAGTGCTGTGGCGCGAGCATCCGCATCAAGGACTTCGACGTTCATCAACTGGCTGTCGGAGACGAAGTGCCGGGCGCGTTCCACTTGCTCGGTACTTCGCTCCACCCCGACTACCCTGCCCGAGGCACCGACGCGCTTGGAGAGAAGACCGAGGCAGCCTCGTGGGCCGCAGCCGATCTCGACCACTCGCCACCCCTCACGAACGCCAATCTGCTCGAATAGCCACTCTGATTCGTGGGCGAGCTGGTGCGATTGTTGCTCCAGTCGTTCTTGCTCGGCCTGTCGGTAGCCGAGAAGATACGGATCCAGCTCGCTCACTTTGATGCTCCAGAAGTAGTGTGCATTCTGCGACCGCCCAACCGTTCGACATGAGCGGCGGCCGGAGGCCTGCGCAGCAGGCTGGAGGGCGTCCGCTCGATGGAGGGGTTGGGCATCATCGCCATACGACCCCGCCACCTAGAAGCGAATGACGGCGACTCGGTCGCACTCGAACTCATTGTGGAACGTGATCAGAACCTCCGCGCTCGGTCCGCCGATGTCGGCGGCAGAATGGACTGCGTCTGGATTCCGCCTATGCCGAACTCAGTGCGCCGCGATGCAGAGCTCGACGCGCCCGCCGAATTCCGCAAGCACCTTTTTCCTACGACATGGTGCCAGATGCGCGCGCCGCCGCGGCAGCCCTGCCGCAATAGATCTCTTTCGGCCCCCTGCATGACCGGCTTCATTTGACAAAGCCGGTTTTCCTGGCCATCTCGCTCACCCGCTTGAACTCCGCGCGGATCTCGGCCGCAGTCTGCTCGGGTGTGGCGTAGCTCTGCACGATGCCGATCGACGCCAGTCTTGCCGTGATAGCGGGGGCCTTGACCGCGCGTTCGATCGCGCCGACGAGGGCTTTCCTCGCGTCTTCGGGGATCCCTGCCGGCGCGAGAAAGCTGAACCAGATACCGAACAGTTCCTCTTGATAGCCGAGCTCGCGCATCGTGGGTATGTCGACAAACTCGGGAAACCGGCTCGAAGCGACGAGGCCTCGGAACGCCCCTGACTTGATGTGAGAGCTGAGCGCACCGAGCGACAGGACGACGCCTTCGATGTGTTCTCCGCGCAACGCGACGATGGCCGGGCCGGCGCCGGCATAGGGAACCGGCACGAGTTCCGCACCCGTGAGCGCATTGATCAATTGCACGCAGAAATCACCGACTGAGCCGGAGCCAGGGTGACCAATACGCACCTGGTCCGGTCTCTTCTTCGAGTATTCGATGAACTCCGCGAAGTTCCTGTACGGTGCATCGCTGCGCACGACGAGGATGGTCGGCGTGCGTGAAGCGATGCCGAGTGGCACCAGATCCCGGAGCGCATCGTAGGTGACCGACTGTGGGTCGAGGACGGCACGAAAGGTAAGCGCGCTATTTTGCGCAAACAGAATCGTGTGACCGTCCTTTCTGGCGTGGACGACTGCGTTGGTGCCGACCGCGCCGCCCGCGCCGGGACGATTGATCGAGACCACCGGCGTCTTCAGCAGCCTAGAGATCTCTTCGCCAAGGGCGCGCGCGGCAATGTCTGCAGCGTCACCCGGGGCAAGCGGAACCACGAGACTAATCGGGCCGGCAGGGAACGACTGGGCCTGGGCGGTGGCCGGCAGCCAGATGAGCGCGCAGGCAAGAAGAATGCGCTGCGCAATCCGCTTCATGGCCAAGGTCTTCCCGTGGAAACTGTGAGTTTCCTGCCGATTTCGTCATCGTAACAGCGAGCGGGATCGTTGATGGGGATCAGTCCGTACTGCGCGTCGCTGACCTGTTCCATCCACTCGGCGGCCGTGCCGTCGAGCGCCTCGGTGATGGCGATGTGCGTCATCGCGCTGTCAGGCGCAGCGCCATGCCAGTGCTTGACGTTCGCAGGGATGTGCACGACATCGTCGACGCGGATCTGCTCGACCGGGCCACCCCAGCGCTGGACGCGTCCGATGCCGGCCGTCACGACCAGGGTCTGACCCAGCGGGTGGCTGTGCCAGGCTGTGCGGGCGGCGGGAGCGAAGCTGACCATGCCGGCCGACGCGCGCTCGGGGCCTACAGGCGTGTAGAGCCTCTCGACTTTCACCGCCCCGGTGAGGTTCTGCGCGGGCGCTGTATTGACCGGTCGAGCGCCGGCCCGCGTGATCGTCGGCTCGGGCTCGGCGGCGCCCGCCGGTTCCATCATCGAAAGGACCATGGCAGCGGCGGCGATCAAGGGTTTCATTTCAATCTCCGCTCGTTGTAGCGGGCACGACATTCGTTCGCGCCGACACCTGTGCCAGGTCCTCGCGCACGCGCGTCGGCTCGTCGGCCAAGGGCATGTTCGCGGTGTCGCGCACGGCATCGAGAGCGCCTGCCGCGTCCGCATCCAGCGCTGCGAACAGCGGTTCCAGGTTCGTCGGGACAGGGCCGCGCTCGGCGACCAGCTCGAAGCTCTTCCCACGGGCGGCGTCCGATCCCAGGCACTAGATTCTGGCCTTGCAGTTTGACCTGGCTGCACGACGCTGGGTCAACCTTCCGGAAGGCTGGACTGACAGCGAAGACCGAACGGCTATCTCGAAAAGCCTCTCGCGACCCACTCCTGACATCGCGTTCGCCCGATAGCTGACGTGATTTCAGAGCCCGAAAGCCGCCACGACACGAAACGACCGCTTCGGGGGAGCCGCCTCTCGGCAGAACGCGACCCGAAGCCGTCGCAGCAGACGGCAGGACCTGGCCGTCAGCTGTGGCTACGATGCCAACGTTGATGGCGCGGGCCCAAGCGCACCCTCCTGACCCCGCAGCGGTCGTTCCGCGGTGGGAGACGGCTGGCGGTGATGCGTGCGCTGGACCTCCACTTGCATACCGCCAATCCGTGCACTATAGTGAACCACATGGTTCAGTATATGGCAGCCCACCTCGATGCCTCGTTCGCCGCCCTCTCCGACGCCACCCGACGCGGCGTTCTGGAACAGCTTGTACGTGCAGACGCTTCCATCTCGGCCCTTGCTGACAAGTTCCACATGACCCTCACGGGCATGAAGAAGCACGTCGGCGTCTTGGAGCAGGCGGGGCTTGTTACCACGGAAAAGGTCGGACGCGTGCGGACCTGCAAGCTGGGCCGGCGTCGGCTGGAGGAAGAAGCGATGTGGATCGAGAGGTACCGCCAGCTCTGGGACGCACGCTTCGACGAGTTGGACAAGGTCGTTCAGGAATTGAAACGCAAGGAGAGAGTCGATGCACGAAGGAAGAGATAGTGGGCCAAGCCCCATGAGCCGCACGACTGTGGAACGGAAGTCCGAGCGTGAGCTTGTCGTGACGGGAACCGTCAACGGCCCAGCACGCCTGGTGTTCGAGGCGTGGACCCAGACCGAGCTGTTCCAGCGGTGGTGGGTGCCGAAGTCGTTTGGCTTGACTCTGCTGTCCTGCGAACTCGATGTTCGCGTGGGCGGCGTGTACCGCCTCGTGTTCAAGAACCCTGCCGGCCCGGAGCCCATGGCGTTCCACGGCCGGTACCTCGAAGTAACACCGCACTCGCGCCTGGTCTGGACCAATGAAGAGGCAGGCGGCAACGGGCACCTCACCACGGTCACGTTCGAGGAGAAGGCTGGCAAGACGCTGCTCGTCATGCACGACCTCTATCCCTCGAAACAGGCACTCGACGAAGCCATTGCCTCCGGCAGCACGAGTGGTGGGATGGCCGAGCAATTCAATCAACTCGACGAGCTTCTTGCAGCCCTGGGCGCAGGCGTGAGTCGGTCGTGATGTGGTCGATATCGTGGCCTGGATCGCGCCACTGCGCAGATGAGGATCCAGCGCGCGATGCGCCGGTGCCCCATTCACTCTGCTAGGTTTCAGGCAACTTGGCCCGTCGCGTTCACGTACGGCCTGACACGTCTACAGTGATTTGAAGTCGAAGTGCTTGAAGGCTGAAGGCGCGAACTCGAGGTTCAGGCGCCACCGACTGCAACCATTGCACTGCCGCCGTGAGTGCACCGGCTCAAGCGTCGGCATTGCGGTAGGACCCGACGATTGCCGCAACGGTTTTGTGCCGCTCTGAACGTCTGTTCCTGGCCGACTGCGACCACCCCTGGATGCTCCATTTGCCACAACGGCAATGTCTGCTGACCGGCTTGTAGGCCGCAGCCCCAAAGCACTGCCCTCCGATCGCCGCGCCCTTGGTCGACCTATCATCACGCATTCAGATGGCAGATCGCGTCCTCCAGGGACAACCTGTCCAGCCGCGAGGCTCAGGCACTGCCACGCCTCCTTGCCCGCAGGCCGAATCGTCAGCCCTGCATCTGCAAGAGGATAGTGCGCTCGACGCCCGCGTAGCGATGGACTAGCGCCTCGCGATACGCGGCGCTGGCCATCATCGCGAGGAAGTGCTGGCGGCTCGGGTAGCGGACCAACAGGCACTTGTCCCAGTCCTGGCTGGCATCGCCGATGAAGGGTCTGTCGATCTTCCCTTCCCACACCACCTCGGCACGGCTCACGTCGCCCACGGTTTCCACGAATGCCGTCTGGTACCTGCGGTAGGCCTCGGCACCCGAGCAGGGCGCGTGGGGAGACCCTGCGGGGTAGTTCGCTTGCTCGCGGAACTTCAAAAGATTGAGCATCACCACCGGGCCATTGGGGCCGGCATCACGCAATGCGCGCACCTGATCGGCCGTGGGGTCGATGGACGGATCGAAATTGGCGGGACGGAAGGTCATGAGATTGGATCTTTCTGATGCCGCGCGGTGCATGCGCGAACCGCATTGTCGGCGCGGGCAGGATTGCAGTGATGTGATTGGCCTGTCGGTAAGCGGTCGGCCGTGTACGACGGCAGATGGCCGTTCTGGGAAGTTGCCCGCCGGTCACCCTAACCCCTGAACTCGCAGAAATGTCGCCTTGTCCCAGTAGCCGCGCTGGAAGACGATCAGTCTGTCGACGATGTGAAAGAACCCGCACCCTCGAAGGCCGAGAGGATCTCGCCACTCAAGTATCGCCCACTCGCCATCCTCAAAGATGTTCTCGACGATGCATACCATGGTGGCCGAAGCGAATGAAGTTACAAACATGCTACAGATTTTCTCTCGCCCTTGAGCCGGCTTTTCAACAACCTGGTGATTAACCGCGCCTTCAGAGTAGAGCGCAACGAGAGCGTCGACATCAGCCCGATTGAATGCCTCCGCCCAGGCAAGGACAACTCGGCGCGGTTCCACTGATTGGTGCGTAAGGGGTGAAAGGAAGGTCGGCTATCCGGAAGCTTTGCCCAGCAGCGAGTCGTCTGCAATGGGGCGAGCCGAGACACGCCGCGATGTCCGCTTGCGGGACGAATGGCCGCAGTGTCGGGACGGCAGTTCCTGGCCGACCTCGGCCGTGAGCACGGAGCGACTAGGCTTCGATTCTGAAGTTAATTCCGTCTCACCTGTTCGCATTTCCGAACTTTGTTCCCTTGTTCTGAACTTAATTCCTCTGCACCACCAATCTCAAGGCCGTCTATTCGACGGTGACCGATTTGGCCAGGTTACGCGGCTTGTCGACATCGGTGCCACGCGCCACCGCGGTGTGATACGCGAGCAGTTGAAGCGGCACGACGTGCAGAATGGGAGATAGGTCGCCGTAGTGCTCAGGCAGTCGGATGACGTGTATTCCTTCACTGGAATCAATCTGTGTGTCGGCGTCGGCGAAGACATAGAGATGCCCGCCGCGGGCGCGCACTTCTTGCATGTTGCTCTTGAGCTTCTCGAGCAGTTCGTCGTTGGGCGCAACCGTCACCACCGGCATCGCCTCAGTGACGAGCGCGAGTGGGCCGTGCTTGAGTTCGCCGGCCGGATAAGCCTCGGCATGGATGTAGCTGATCTCCTTCAACTTCAGCGCGCCTTCAAGCGCGATCGGATAGTGCAGTCCGCGACCGAGGAAGAGTGCGTTCTCGACCCGCGCGAAGGTTTCGCTCCACGCGATGATGTGCGGCTCGAGCGCGAGCACGCTGGCGACGGCCGACGGCAGGTGGCGCAGCCGGCGGATCGCGGCCTGTTCGCGCTCTGGAGACAGCCGGCCCTTGGCTTTGGCGATCGCGTTAGCGAGCAGATACAGCCCAACGAGTTGAGTCGTGAACGCCTTGGTCGACGCCACACCGATCTCAGCGCCGGCCTTCGTGAGGAACTGCAGTGCGGTCTCCCGCATCATTGCACTGGTGGCGACGTTGCACACGGCGAGCGTGCGGTGCATCCCCAGGCTCTTCGCGTGCTTGAGGGCTGCCAGCGTATCGGCAGTCTCGCCCGATTGCGAAACGACCACCACCAACGCAGTGGGGTCCGGCACCGAGACCCGATAGCGGTATTCACTGGCGATCTCGACGGTAACCGGCACCTGCGCGATGGCCTCGATCCAGTACCGCGCAACACTGCTTGCGTAGTAGCTGGTGCCGCAGGCGAGGATCAGCACTGAACTCACACGCGGCAGAACATCAACCGCGGCCTCGCCAAAAAGCTCTGGCTCGACCGACAGTGACAGTCTCGAGCGTGTCACCGATGGCACGCGGCTGTTCGAAGATTTCCTTCTGCATGTAGTGGCGGTACGGTCCGAGCTCGACCGCACCGAGTCCGGCATTCACGGTCTTCACGTCGCGCGTGACCGGGCGCCCATCGCGATCGACGATCCACACGCGCGTCAGCTGAATGTCGACGACGTCGCCTTCGTCGAGGTAGATGACCTGGTCGGTCGTACCCGCCAGCGCCATCGCATCTGAGGCGAGGAAGTTCTCGCCGTCACCGATGCCCACCACGAGCGGCGAGCCCGCGCGCGCTCCGACGACGCGATGTGGCTCGTCGCGGCAAAACACCGCAATCGCATAAGCGCCGCGCAGTTCGCGCACCGCCCGCTGGACGGCATCGAACAAGTCGCCCTCGTACAGGCTGTCGATGAGGTGGGCAATGACCTCCGTGTCCGTCTGGCTCTCGAACACGTAGCCGATCGACTTCAGCCGCTCGCGCAGCGCTTCGTAGTTCTCGATGATGCCGTTGTGCACCAATGCGACACGGGCACTGCGCGCCGCCTTGTCCAGTCCGCCACGTGCCGGCACCGGACCGGCCGAGAAGTGCGGATGCGCATTGGCGGTGCTGGGCGCACCGTGCGTAGCCCAGCGCGTGTGCGCGATGCCGGTAAAGGCGCCGATTTCATGGGCCTGGGCGTCGAGTTCTGCCACGCGCGACACGCTGCGGGCGCGCTTGAGTACGCCGTCGGCGTGGACCGCGACGCCGCAAGAGTCATAGCCGCGGTACTCGAGGCGCCGCAGACCTTCGATCAGGATGGGAACGATGTTGCGTTGGGAAACCGCACCGACGATGCCGCACATGGATGACGCACTCCCTAAGTGACGGCACGCATCGTAGGGGGAATCGACAGCAATAGGCTTTCGATTTTGTCAATGGAAATGAAATATTCTTGCTCACACGTCAGCAGCGTGCAATAATATTGTGTTCTTGATCTTAGAAGTGACGAACTTCGACCATGATATCGGTATCGCTTGCAAGTGTTGATGCCACCGATCGTCGGCTGCTTGCGCTGCTTCAGGAAGACAGTGCACGTACCAATGAGGCGCTGGCCCGCGCGGCGCACATTTCGCCGGCGACCTGCCTGCGGCGGGTGCGGCGGCTCGTCGAATCCGGCGTCATCGAGCGGCAGATGGCGGTGGTCTCGCCCGACGCGCTGGCCGGGCTCACGGCCATCCTCGAGGTGACGCTCGATGTGCAAAGCGCCGAGGCACAGACCGCGTTCGAGGCGCTTATCGACCCGGATCCGGTGGTGCAGCAGTGCTACCGCGTCGCCACCGGCCCCGACTTCGTCCTCGTCGTTTACGTGCTCGACATGACCGCGTATCACGCGTTCGTGCACCGCACGCTCACGGCGGCCAACAACGTGCGCAACGTGCGCAGCTTCTTTTCGGTGAAGCGCGTGAAGTTCGCTCCGGCGCTGCCTGTGTAGCGCGGCACCCAGCTATACAAAGCGAAGCGGCGGGACACCGCCGCACTGACTACTTCGGCTTCTTCATCGGCCGCTTCCAGTGGTCGAGCGTGACCTGCTTGGCGCGCGCGACGGTGAGCTTGCCGGCGGGCGCGTCCTTGCTAATGGCGGAGCCCGCTCCGATCGTCGCGCCGGCGCCGACTTCGAGCGGCGCCACCAGCACCGAGTTCGACCCGGTGTGCGCGTCGTCGCCGATCAACGTGCGGTGCTTGTTGGCGCCGTCGTAGTTGGCAATGATGGTACCGGCGCCGATGTTGACGCGCCGACCGACGGTGGCATCGCCGACGTAGGCGAGATGGTTCGCCTTGGAGCCCATGTCCATCTGCGAGTTCTTCACTTCGACGAAGTTGCCGATGTGCACCTCATCGCCGAGCGTCACGGACGGGCGCATGCGCGCAAACGGACCGATGCGAGCCTGGGCGCCGATCGTGGCGCTCTCGAGGTAGCAGAAACCGAACACCTCCGTCCCAGCACCGATCGAGCAATCGCGCAGCACGTTGTGCGGACCGATGCGCACGCCGTCGCCGAGCACGACGCGCCCTTCGAGCACGCAGCCGACATCGATGAAGACGTCGGCGCCCGCTTCGACGCAGCCGCGCACGTCGATGCGCGCCGGATCGGCGAGCCGTACGCCGCTCTCCATCAGCGCCGCGGCCGTGCGCCGCTGTGCGATGCGCTCGACTTCGGCCAGTTGCGCGGGGCTGTTGACGCCGAGCGCCTCGTCGGGGTCCGCGAGCACCTTGGCCGACACCGGCACGCCCGCGGCGACTGCCTGCGCGATCACGTCGGTCAGGTAGTACTCGCCCTGCGCATTGCGGTTGGAGAGTGCCGCGAGCCACGTCTTCAGTTGCGCCGTCGGCGCGACGAGGATGCCAGTGTTGACTTCTTCAATCGCGCGCTCCACGGGCGTCGCGTCCCTTTCCTCGACGATGCGCACGACCTTGCCGCCCGCATCGCGGACGATGCGGCCATAGCCAGCCGGGTCGGCGAGGCGCACCGTGAGCAGCGCCAGGCCCTTGCCGGCCGCCGCAACCAGTTGCCGCAACGTCGCGGCGGTGGTGAGCGGCACGTCGCCGTAGAGCACCAGCGTCGGACCGGCATCGTCCATGTGTGGTGCCGCCTGCAGCACCGCATGGCCGGTACCGAGCTGCGTCGACTGCGTGACGAACACGAGGTCGGTGGCTTCGCGGTAGGCCGCACGCACCCCCTCACCGCCGTGCCCGACGACGACGATCAGCCGCACCGGTCCCGCCTCGGCGCCGACGCTGCGCGCTGTATCGAGAACGTGGGATAACATCGGCCGGCCGGCAACCGTATGCAGCACCTTGGGCAGCGCGGATTTCATCCGCTTGCCTTGCCCAGCCGCCAGAATCACGATGTTCATTGCGCGCAGGAGATCGTTGATTGCGCAGCGATTCTAAGTCACCGCTTGTTCGGCTCCGCCGCTGGCTGCTGCTGACGGCCCTGCTGCTCGCCGCGTGCAGCGCCGGCGTGCGGCTCGGCTACAACAACGCCGACACGCTGCTCGTCTACACGATCGACGGCTACGTTGGGCTTACGGCCGAACAGGAGCAGCTGGTCAAGGAGCGCGCCGGCACCCTGATTACCTGGCACCGCGCGACGCAACTGCGCGACTACGCGCAACTGATCGAGGCGACCCGCCGGCAGCTCGACGGTCAAGTCACAGCGACCGACGTGCTCGCATTCAATCAGGCGATCAATGCGCGGCTGGCGGCGCTCGGCGAGCGCGCCGCGCCCGACCTCGCCCAGCTCGCGCTCACGCTGACGCCCGAGCAGATCGCGCGCATGCAGCGCAAGCTCGCGAGCGACACCGTGAAGGCGCGGCGCGAACTGGTGCAGTTCGCGGGCAAGGAGACGCTGGACGACCGGGTCAGGAAGTACGCCGAACGCGCCGACTTCTGGTTCGGCAGCCTGACGCGCGAGCAACTGGAACTCGTCCGCGCCTCGCTCGCAAAGCGCCCGGACAGCGCCGCCTGGTGGATCGAGGAGCGCGAACGGCGGCAACGCGACCTCGTCTCGATCCTGCAGCGGATCCAGGCCGAGCGCCCGGGCGAGGAGGTCGCCGCAGTCTGGCTGCGCGCCTACTTCGCACAGCTACAGCTCCCGGGCGATGCCGAGCGGCGCGCACGCGTCATGGAATTTCGCGCCGTCAACGCGGAGCTGATCGCGCAGCTCGTGAACGCAGCGACGCCGGAACAGAAGGCGAGACTGTCAGGCAAGCTCGCGAGCTACGCGCAGGACTTTGTCTCGCTCGCGTCGGAGCGGATCGGTCCGTCGCCGGGCTGAGCGCCGGCGGCGTGCGCCGCTAGTGTGCGGCCCGGTGCCCTTCCGCCTGCGTGGAACGGTGGCCGTGTCCGGCGTGCGAGTGCGGGCCGTGCGAGGCAGTGCGGGCGCGGTGCGCCGCATTACCCTGGGTCGGGAACAACGAACCGGCCACCATGCCGACGCCCGCCAGGAGGAACCCGCCGAGCACCGACGGAAAGACCTCACCGAGCGGCGTCGCCGCCAGAATCGCCCACGTACTCATGCCAAGCACGATCGACCAGATCGCACCCTGCGTTGTCGAGCGCTTCCAGTACAGGCCACAGACCAGCGGCCAGAACGCTCCTACGACCGGGAACTGGTAGGCCATCGCGACCAGTTCGTAGATCGGCGTGCCTTCCATCACGATCGAGTAGATCAGCACGCACACGGTGAAGACGAACACCGTAATGCGCATCGCTCGCAATTCGCGCTTGTCGGACAGCGCATGGAAGTTCTTCAGGATGTTCTCGACAAAGGTCGTCGAGGGCGCCAACAGGGTCGCGGACGCCGTGGACATGATGGCGGACAGCAACGCGCCAAAAAACATGACCTGCAGCCAGACCGGCATACGCTCCATGACCAGGGTCGGCAGGATCTTCTGAGAATCCTCGGCCGCGAGCTGGGCCGCGACCTCTGGCATCACGATGAATGCCGACACACCGATGAACATCGGCACGAACGCAAAAACCAGATACGAGATACCGCCGATAATCGGGCCCTGGACGGCGGTGTCGGCGTTCTTGGCCGACATCACGCGCTGGAACACGTCCTGCTGCGGAATGGAGCCGATCATGATGGTGATGGCGGCGCCGAGCCAGAACAGCCACGCGTGAGCCGTTGACTCCGGGAAGAACTGGAACATGTCCTTGCCAGCCGCGTAGTCGACGACCTTCGCGGCACCGCCTGCGAGATCGGCCGCGAACCATGCGATCAGCGAAAGTCCGACGACGATGATGATCATCTGCAGGAAGTCGGTCAGCGCGACCGACCACATGCCACCGAACACCGTGTAGACGAACACAATGGCCGTCCCCAAAGCCATGCCCTGCACGGTCGAGATCCCGCCGGCGGAGAGCAGATGGAACACCAGCCCCAGCGCCGTGATCTGCGCTGCCACCCAACCAAGGTAGGAGATCATGATCACTGCCGCGCTGAAGATCTCCACGCCCTTGCCGTAACGCTGGCGATAGAAGTCGCCAATCGTTAGCAGGTTCATGTTGTAGAGTTTGCGCGCGAAGAACATGCCCACGAAGATCAGGCAGAACGCCGCGCCAAAGGGGTCTTCCACCGTCTTGCGCAGCCCGCCCTCGACGAACTTCGACGGAATGCCGAGTACCGTCTCCGAACCGAACCACGTCGCGAACGTCGTGGTCACAATCATGATCAACGGCAGCGATCGCCCCGCCACCGCGTAGTCGGCGGTGTTTTTCACCCGCGTCGCGGCGTACAGGCCGATTGCGACCGAGGCGAGCAGGTACAGGGCGACGAAAGCGATCAGGGTCATGGCGGCACGCGCGAAAAATTCGCGCGATTATGCGACAACGTGCGCCGGCTTACACGCGGTCGAACGCAAGGGGAGTGCCGGCGCCTGCCGCGGCCATGCCGTCAGCGCGGCAGCCGCTGGAGCGCGCGCTCGTTCGGCGTCCCGTGCTGCAGGGCCGGTCCCGCGATGCCGATCAGCTGCCGGCTGACCGCCCGGCGCAACAGGATCTGCTCCTGCTCCGATGAAAGCCGCGGCCCCAGCAACGCCTGCGCGGTCGCCATCCCCGACGGCGGCGCCGGCAGCACGAGGTTTGACGCCCAGCTTTCGCCCGGGCGCATCGCGATCGGTCCCGGAAGGTTAGTGACAGCGCCCGGATCGGCCTGCAGCACCCACGGCGCAAGCTGGCCGACGACGTACTGCGCTCGCGGCTTGATCGTCGCCTCGCCGACGCGACCGCGCTGTCCCCACCGCACGGTGAGCGTGTTGCTGGTGGTCGTCGCGGTGATCTTGTCGGTGATCGCGACGTCGCGCCGCCAGCTGTGGTTGCGCATCATCATGACCTCCTCGAAGGTCATCGCGATGTCCTCGCGTGTCGTCGTGTAGTTGTACTCATCGGTGGCGCGGTCTGCCGAGAAGAAGCCCGCGACGTCGTTCGGTGACCAGACCTTCAGGGTTGAGTAGGGAATGCCGTTGACCAGCGTCGTGTCGCTGACAGGCCCGGTCACGAACTTGATTTGCGCGAGCGCCTTCATCTGCGCTGACGTCAGCGGAAACATGCGTGGCGAGCTGATCCGATGGCAGTTGGGAGCTCTGATACCGGGCCGCAATGTTGTTCCACACGGACGTCGACAGGTTGAGAGTGCCTCGCACGGATACCGGCACGAAATCGGACGCGTGGCCCAGCTCGTGGTACATCAGCCAGCCCGATTCCTGCAGCAGGTAGCCGAGGTCGCGCGAAATGCGCGACGTGGCCGAAAACGGCAGGAAGATGTTCTGGTTCATGGCTGTTCGCATAGCGCCAGGCACCGGAATACTGCAGGTCGCGGTCGAACGTGGAGCGGAAGTCCGGCGCCTCGTCGATGACGTCGCGCTCGTCGGCGTTCAGCCAGAAGTTGTCGGCATCGAGGTAGATCGCGCCGGTCAGCGCGTAGTAGAAGCTCGGCCGCACATGCGCGCCGATGACGATCGCGGTGACGCCGTTGAACAGGCGCAGCAGGTCGGTCTTGTCCTGATTGGCGAGCAGCAGCGCTTCGAAGTTCTTGCCCATCCAGTCGTGCGACACCAGCACCCGGTCCATGATCTGCGCCACCGTCGGCACATTGCCGCCGGCCGTGGTGTGGAGCAGCGGCAGCGTGGTCAGGGAGCACACGTTCGCTCCCGCGCCGGCGTACTGCAGCTGGGCGTTGTAGGTGCAGCCGGCCAGCACGCCGGCGTACGGGCTCGACGCCATGTAGGGATATACGCGCGACACGTGCATGTCGCTGAATACATACGCATCGACGCCTGCGGGCGCCTGTCCGTAGGCCTCGACCAGCACCATGACGTCGTCGGCGTCCGTCGTGCCACTGCCCGCGCGGGTGACGCGGAAGACGAGTGCCGTGTCTTGCGTCACCGTCGGGGCCGTGAAAATGATGCGGTTGGGATCGCTGGTATCGAGCGCGACGGACGGGCCTGCGGTCTGACTCCATGTCAGCGTTTCGCCACTCGCCGCCGCGGGCCAGGCGCGCACTGACGCTTTGCCGCCGGCGCGCACAGCCTGGTCGGCGCGCGCGACCACCGACACCGGCGTGACGGCCGCCGCGACGTTAATCGCTGCCGTCGCCGTCCGCGCATTGCCCGCGGCGTCGACAAAGGACACGTTGAAGGCGTAAGTCCCGGCGCTTGGGGGATCGAAGCTGATCGCCTGCGTCTTGGCCGACAGCAGCACCACGGCCGGGCCGCCGGTCTGCTGCCACGACACGTCGCGCAGCGCACCGGCGCACCCCGCGACCACGGCGCCGGCGGTGCGACCGACCGCCACCGACACGTCCGCAACGACGCTGAAGGGCTGTGCCGTGTTGGTGCAGGTGGGGCTCGGGTTGACGGGCGGGGCCGGCGGCGCGGGACTGCCGGTCGACGAATCTCCGCCGCAGCCCGCCAGCAGCAGGGCCGTGCACAGGAAGGCACTCGCCGGCGCACGGCGCAAGAATAGGGTCATGGTGACTGCGGAGGACGCAAGGAGGGAAGCTCGCAAGATAGCGGCAGCGCGCCGCCGGTCAATGCCGCGATTGGCCTAATACAAAGGCGAAATTCGAGCGCTTCACGCGCGCACCGCTGCGTCGGCGTCACGTGCGCCAGATCGCCCACGCGGCAAGGCCGACGACGATGACCAGCAGCACGGTCGCCACGGCGTACCAGCGGTTCGTCACGCGCTGCTCGCGCCGCAGTTCACGCACTTCCTCGATCAGCCGGTCGGCTTCGCTGTGCCGCGTCAGCGCGCCGTGCATCAGGCGTGGCAGCTGCGGCAACAGGTAGCTCCATTGCAACGCCTCCTGCCGCAGCTTGGCCTCGAGGCCGCGCAAGCCGACCTGCTGCTCCATCCAGCGCTCGAGGAACGGCTTGGCCGTCTTCCACAGGTCGAGTTCCGGATCGAGCTGACGGCCCAGCCCTTCGACATTGAGCAGCGTCTTCTGCAGCAGCACCAGTTGCGGCTGGATCTCGACGTTGAAGCGGCGCGACGCCTGGAACAGCCGCAGCAGCACCACCCCGAGCGAAATGTCCTTCAGCGGCTTGTCGAACACGGGCTCGAGGACGGCGCGCACCGCGCCCTCGAGTTCGTTGATGCGCGTGCCCTCCGGCACCCAGCCAGACTCGACATGCAGTTCGGCGATGCGCTTGTAGTCGCGCCGGAAGAACGCAAGAAAATTCTGCGCCAGGTAGTTCTTGTCGGTCTCGGTCAGCGTGCCGACGATGCCGTAGTCGAGCCCGATGTACTTGTTGAACTGGTCACCGTTGACGCCGACGAGGATGTTGCCCGGATGCATGTCGGCGTGGAAGAACGCGTGGTCGAACACCTGCGTGAAGAACAGCGTCACGCCGTCGCGCGACAGCTTCTTGAGGTCGATGCCGGCGTCATTCAGGCGATCGATCTGGCTCACCGGGATGCCGTGCATGCGCTCCATCACCAGCACGTTGTCGGCGCAGTAGTCGAAGTACATCTCGGGCACGACCAGCAGCGGCGAGCCGGCGAAATTTCGACGCAGCTGCGAGGCGTTGGCCGCCTCGCGCATCAGGTCGAGTTCGTCGTGCAGGTAGGTGTCGAACTCGCGCACGACGTCGCGTGGGCGCAGCCGTTTGCCGTCGCGCCAGAGCTTCTCGACCAGCGTTGCGCCGGTCTCGAGCAACGAGAGATCCTTGTCGATCGCGGACAGCATGTTCGGCCGCAGGACCTTGACGGCGACTTCCTTGCCGGCGTGCGGACCGTCCTTCATGACCGCGAAGTGCACCTGTGCGATCGACGCGGAGGCGACAGGTTCGTTCTCGAAGTCCGTGAAGACGGAGTCGATCGGCCGGCCCAGGCCCCGCTCGATCTCGCGCCGCGCCACGACCGATGCAAAGGGCGGCACGCGGTCCTGCAGCTTGGCGAGTTCGTCGGCGACATCGGGCGGCAGCAGGTCACGCCGCGTCGACAGCACCTGGCCGAACTTCACGAAGATCGGGCCGAGGTCCTCGAGGGCCTGGCGCAGCCGCACGCCGCGCGTGGCGCGCGGGGCTCCGAACGTGGTCCAGCGCACGAAGCGGACCAGCGTCGGATTCTTGCAGGCTGGAAACGACGATCTCGTCGAGGCGGTAGCGCCAGACGACCGTGAAGATGCGAGCGAGGCGCAGCAGGCGCATGGCGGCGATTGTACGAGCCGCACATTGGCGGCCCGCGATGGGCAACTACGTGCGCGAACGCTTCGCGCAGTTCGACCCGCTTCTCGAGCCGGGCCACGTCGTCGCGCAGGCGCGCGACGTCAGCATTGAAGTCACTCACCTCGTCGCGGCCGACGATCATCGGGTTCTCGGTGACGAGATAGTGGGCACTGTTGTCGAGCATGCGCTCGGCCAGCTCGCGCCAGTGCGACGCACTGTTGCGCAGCAGGCCTACGATGCGCTGTGCGGCGACGTCGCCGACGAAGCGCGAGAGCTCTTCCTCTGGCTCCGGGCGCAGGTTCTGCAGCACGAAGGCAAGCGCCTGGGCGAAGTCGGCATCGCCCTTCAGCGACACGTTGCGCATCATCGCCTGCGGATCGCCGAGCGCGAGTGGCAGCGCCGCGAGGTCGGCGCCCGACGGTGACGGCCGGCTCGGCGCGTTCGGCGTCGGCGAACACGCCGCCGTCGCCGATCCTGAATGCGAGCGCGAACGGCGGCGCCTCGAATCGCGCACACGCGCCCGGCGAAGGGCGCCAGCCGTTCGCGCGCCCACTGCTCGCGCGCGAGCATGCGGTTGAGCACACCGAGGGCAGCGGCCGTCGTGCAGTTGTTCGATCATGCGGGAAGTTTACGCAGCCGCGGCAAGGACAGAAAAGGGGCGCCGCGGCGCCCCGTCTTCCGCGCCGGCTGCGGCGCGGCCGACGCGGCGTCACGCCATCTGCTGGATCCCGGCCAGCACCCAGCCACCGCGGCCGTTGACAGGCTTGGTGAGATTCCATACTTCGGAGACACGCTCGACCTCGCCATCGACGCGCAGCGTGCCGTCGAACTTCACGCTCGCCACATGCTCGTTGGCGTCGGACTCGATGCCCAGCAGCTCGGCGTCGAGCGACACGACTCTCGGTGCGGGTCTGCCCCGGACGATCGCGCAGTTCGTGCGTCAGCGCGATGAACATGTCGTTGGTCGTGAATTCGGCGATTTCGTCGAGATTGCGGCTGTCCCAGGCTTGTTGCAGGCGCGAGTAATGCTCCTTGGCGTGCGCGAGGAACTGCGCGCGTGTCGAAACCGGCAGGAATGCCCCACGGTGCCGCCGCTCGCACCACCCCGCATGAACTGATCCATCGCCGAGCCGGGGCGCGCTCCGATCTCCTGTGGCGTGACGCTCGTACGCTGCACTGGCACCTGCGCCGGCGTTGGCGACGTTTCATAGCCTACGTTCGAATACGTGCCGGGACCGCGTCCAGCGCCGGCGGGCACCGGCGTCGGCCGTGCGCGGCGCAGGAAGAAGCCCGACGAGCAGCATCAGCACCATGCCGACCAGCAGTACGGTGAGGAACATCGTCAGCGCTTCGCCGAACCCGAGCCACGAGGCGAGCGCAGCAATGCCCAGGCCCGGCGGCGAGCCCCATCAGGGCGCCGCGCCACGGGCTGGCCGGACGCGGAGCCGCGGTCGGAGCACCGGCGGCCGGGGCCTTGGTCGGCGCAGCCTGCTGCGCACCGGGCTGCCGCCTGACTGCGGCGTCTGCGCGGGCGGTGTGGCCTGACGCTGCTGTACCGGCGGCGACTGCCGGCCGAGATTCCTGCCGCCGCCGAAGCGACGCTGCGCGTCGGCGTCGAGCGCGAAGGTCGCGGCGATGACGCCGATGATCGACTGCTGCAACCCACTTGTTCATGCGATCTCCAGGTTCAGAACTTGGTGCCGACATGCAGGGCACACACGCCCGCCGTCAGGTTGAACCATTGGACTTGGTCGAAGCCGGCGCGTTCCATCATCTGCGCGAGCTCGTCCTGCGGCGGGTGCATGCGTATCGACTCGGCGAGGTAGCGGTAGCTGTCGCTGTCGCCAGCGAGCTTCTTGCCGAGCCACGGAAGCACGTTGAAGGAGTAGGCATCGTACAGGGGGCCGAGCGGTTGCCAAATGCGGGAAAACTCCAGCACGAGCAGGCGCCCGCCCGGGCCGCAGCACGCGCGCCATCTCGGCCAGCGCGACATCCTTGTGCGTCATGTTGCGCAGCCCGAAGGCCACCGACACGCAGATCGAAATGCGCGGCGGCGAACGGAAGCTTCTCGGCATCACACTGCGCGAGCGGCAGCGTCGAGCCCCGCGTCGAGCAGACGGTCGCGGCCTTCGGCGAGCATCGAGCCGTTGATGTCGGTGAGCCAGACCTCGCCGCGTCGCGCCCGGCGCGCTGCGCGAAGGCCTTGGCCAGGTCGCCGGTGCCGCCGGCGATGTCGAGCACCTTCATGCCCGGACGCACGTTGGCGTGGCGCACGGCAAATGCCTTCCACACCCGATGCAGCCCGACCGACATCACGTCGTTCATCAGGTCGTAGCGGCCGGCGACCGAGTCGAACACTCCGGCCACGCGTGTGGCCTTTTCCTCCTCGGCCACCTGCTTCGAAACCGAAGTGCGTGGCCTTGCGCTCGCGTTCGCTCATCGCCGATCTCGGAGTCGCCGCCGTCAGTGGTGGCCGCAGCTGGCCGCGGCTGGGCGCGCGGCGCGCCGACCGCCGGCTCGCGGCTCGCTCCGGCGGCTTCGAGGCGCGCCAGGTAGTCGGTCCAGAGCCGCTCCTGGTTCGCGCCGAGTTCGTAGAGGTAGTCCCAGGCGTAGATGCCGCTGTCGTGCCCGTCGGAAAACACCGGCTGGACGGCGTAATGACCGACGGAGCTGCAGCGTCGTTGATCGTCACGTCGCGCTTGCCGACCTGCAGCGTTTCCTGGCCCGGCCCGTGTCCGCGCACCTCGGCCGACGGCGAGTACACGCGCAGGAACTCGAAGGGCAGGCGGAAGCTCGCACCGTCGTCGAACGCGATCTCGAGCACGCGCGAAGCCGTGTGCAGCACGATGCTGGACGGGGAGGGCACGCGTGGCTTGGTGGCGGACATGCGGAAGGTCCACTTTCAGAGTCGCCTCGAGTTGCGACGAACGATGATCGTACACCGCGCACCACAGGCAGCAGTTACCCGAACTTCTGCCCCAGCCGAAGTGAAAACACTTCGACTGGTCCTGCCTTGCCCTTCATGATTACCTCGCCCAGTGACTCGAACTGGCACCGCTCGCCGAGCCCGAGCCGGGTGGCCTCGTCGGTCAGCACCGGATGTCCCGCCGCCTTCGTATGTGCCTCGAGCCGCGCGGCTAGGTTCACGGCGTCGCCGACGCAGGTGTACGTCGCGCGCTGCTGGGTGCCGGTGTAGCCGGCGATCACGCTGCCCGACGCAATTCCAATGCCGATCGCGATGACCGGCTTGCCGGCACGATCGGGTTCGCGGTTGAACAGTTCGACCATCTCGATCATGTCGAGCGCGGCGCGCACTGCCGCACCGCACGGGTCCGCCAGCGGCAGCGGAGCACCGAAGACCGCCATCAGCCCGTCGCCGACTATCTGGTTGACGACACCGCCCTGGCCGCTGATGGCGTCGAACATCAGCGTGTAGTAGGTGTTGAGCAGTTCGATCGTTTCCTCGGGAGGCAGCTGCTCGGCCATCGATGTGAAGCCACGGATATCGGAGAACATCGCGGTGGCCTGCACGCGGTGTCCGCCGAGCGCGAAGCCCGAGGCGTCGAGATCCTGCGCGACCTCTTGGGTCGCAAAGCGCCGCACCAGTTCCTTCTGCTGGTCGCGCAGGCGCTTCTTTTCCAGGCTCGCGTCGATGCGCGCCTTCAGCAGCACCGGATTGACTGGCTTGTGCAGATAGTCCTCGGCGCCGAGCTCGATGCAGCGCACGACATTGTCCAGGCCCTCGATCGCCGAGGTGACGATGACCGGCAGGTCGCGCAGTTGCCGGTCGGCCTTCAGCTGCTCGAGTACCTGCAGTCCGTCCATCTCCGGCATCTCGATGTCGAGCAGCAGCAGGTCGAACGGCTCGCGCCGCAGCATCTCCAGCGCGACGCGGCCGTTCTCGGCCGAGCGCGACGCTGTGCCCCTGCAGTTCGAGGCTGCGCGCGAGCAGCAGCCGGTTGACCTTGTTGTCGTCGACGACCAGCAGGCGCGCGCCGCGCTCAGCCATGACGCAGCTCCTTCAGTGCCGCCGCGGCGCGCGCGTATTCGGACTCGAGCGCGTCCAGGCGCGCGGCATCCTGCGCGGCATCGACGCTCATGCCGGTCAGTTCCAGCTCGCGCGCGAGCGCGCCGAGCGTCGAGCGCGCCGAAGGTGTGGCTGTTCGACTTGAGCGAGTGCGCAGCGCGCCGAAAGCGATCGACATCGGCGGCGGCGCGTGCGCTCGCGCAGCTCCGCCAGCATTCCCGGCGCCTCCTCGAGGAACGTGTCGACGAGCTCCACGACGAAGTCGGCACCGGCGGTGTCCTGCAGTTCGGCATAGCGCGCCGGGTCGATCGCGGGCGACGTCATTTCATGCTCCCTTGCGCGCCGACACGTGGTTGAGCGCCTCGACCAGTTGGTCGACGCGGATCGGCTTGGTGATGTAGTCGTCCATGCCGGCGGCCAGGCACATTTCGCGGTCGCCCTGCATCGCGTTGGCCGTCATCGCGACGATGCGCGGGCGCGCGTCGGCCGGCCATTTCGCCGTGATGCGTCGCGAGGCCTCGAGCCCATCCATCTCGGGCATCTGCACGTCCATCAGCACGACGTCGTAGGGCTGCCGCTCGACCGACTCGATCGCTTCGATGCCGTTGGAGGCAAGGTCGGCGCGGTAGCCCATCTGCTGCAGGATGCGCAGCGCGAGCTTCTGGTTCACGACGTTGTCCTCGGCGACGAGAATGCGCAGCGGATGGCGCACACCCATGTCGGTGTCGATCTTCGGCTTCGCCGTGGCCGGCGCCGGGCTCCGCGCGGTGTCGCGCTGTGGACGAGCAGGTTGACCAGCGTGTCGAAAAGCTGCGACTGCCGCACCGGCTTCGCCAGGTAGGCACTGAACAGGCCTTCGCTGTCGCCCACCTCGCGTCGGCCGAGTGAGCTGAACAGCACCAGCGGCAGTCCCGGGTACCGCTGGCGCACCTTCTGCGCGAGTTCGATGCCGTCCATCTCCGGCATGTGCATGTCGAGGATCGCGAGGTCGTAGGCCTCGCCGGCATCCAGGCCTCGCAGCGCCTCCGCAGGCGATTCGGCCTCGCGCACCTGCATGCCCCACTTGGCCGTCTGCAGACTCAGCACGCGGCGATTGGTGGCGTTGTCGTCGACGACCAGCACGCGGCGTCCAGCAAGTTCCGGCTGCGCACCGACGAAGTCGCGACTGCGCGCCGGCGGCAGCTCCGCAATCGGTGCGCGGATCGTGAACTGGAAGGTCGCGCCACGGCCTGGCCCGCTCGCTCTCGGCCCACATCCGGCCACCCATCAGTTCGGCGAGCCGCCGGCTGATTGCGAGCCCGAGGCCGGTGCCACCGTACTTGCGCGTGGTCGACGAGTCGGCCTGCGAAAACGACTGGAAGAGCCGACCCATACCTTCCGTCGTAAGCCCGATGCCTGTGTCGCGCACGGCAAAGGTCAGTTCTACCGCGCCATCGGTCACCAAGCCAGCGCTGACCATCAGCACCACCTCGCCCGCCTCGGTGAACTTGACTGCATTCGCCAGCAGGTTCAGCAGGATCTGGCGCAGCCGCGTCACGTCGCCGCGAATCGCGACCGGCACGTCGCCTTCGAAGAAGTAAGCGGTCTCGAGATGCTTGGCGATCGCGCGCGGCGCAACCAGGTCGAGCGCCGATTCCACACACTCGCGCAGATCGAACGGGTGCGACTCGATGTCCATGCGACCGGCTTCAATCTTCGAGAAGTCGAGGATGTCATTGATGATCGTCAGCAGCGTGTCGCCCGAATCGCGAATCGTCGCCGCGTAGTCACGCTGTTCGTCGTTCAGCGGCGTGTCGAGCAGCAAGCCGCTCATGCCGATCACCGCGTTCATCGGCGTGCGAATCTCGTGGCTCATTGTGGCCAGGAAGGAACTCTTCGCCTCGTTGGCCGCCTCGGCCGCCGCGCGCGCTTCCTTCGTCTCGTTGAACAGCCGCGCATTCTGGATCGCTATCACCGCCTGGTCGGCGAAAGTCTTTAGCAGCACCAGTTCCTTTTCGCTGAATGGCTTTGGCGGCTGTCGCATCAGGCAGATGGCACCGACGCCGGTGTCTTCCCACAGCATCGGCGCCCACGCGACCGAACAGTTGCCGCTCAACTCCACCACGCGACGCACGGCGGGAGGCGGGTTCGGCGTCGCCGCGACGTCGGGGATGTGCACCGTGCGGCGTTCGCGAATCGCCAGCGCAGTCATCGAATTTTCCAGCGGACGCGGAAAGGCTTGGCGCATCGCCTCGGCTGCGGAGCCGCGCCATGCGCGGACGTGGACTTGGCCGTCTGCACCGACCAGAAGAATGCCGACCTGGGAGCTCGCAAACAGATGGCGGCAACTGTCGAGGATGCTCTCGAAGACCGGCCCCGTATCCGCGACCGAACTGCTAATGACGTTGAGTACCTCGGCGGTTGCTGTCTGCTGCTCGAGCGCCTCCTTGGTCTCGTTGAACAGGCGCGCGTTTTCGATCGCGATGACTGCCTGGTCGGCGAACGTCTGCAGCAAGGCCGTCTGGCGATCGTCGAAGGGCTTCAGCTCCTTGCGATAAACGAGGATCGCCCCGATCAGCTCACCATGACGCAGCATCGGCACTCCGAGCCAGGAGCGCACGGTGCCCAGTTTCACGGCCGCCACGGCGTTGGGGTCGCCCAGCCGGTAGGCCTCATAGTCAAGCAGATCCGGAATGTTTACCGGCTTCAGGGTCGACGCGATCCGGCCCAACCCTGTGGTCGGGCTCCACTGTCGTGGGGCGCGCATGAACTGCTCGAACGCCGGATCCGGCACCAACGTCGTCGCGATTGCGCTGTAGTGGCCGGCCTCATAGCGCATCACCATGCCGAAGTCCGAACTCGTCAGCCGTGCGGCGCTTTCGAGGATCTTGTCGAACACCGGGCGCGCGTCGGCAACCGAACTGCTGATCACGCGCAGGATCTCGGCCGAGGCGGTCTGCCGCTCCAGCGCCTCCTTAGTTTCATTGAAAAGGCGAACGTTTTCGACGGCCACGACGGCCTGGCGCGCGAAGGTTTGCAGCAGTGCCACTTCCTTGGCGGCGTACAGGCCCGTCTCGGCGCGGTTCACCGTGATCGCGCCGATTACCTGCTGGTCGCGCATCATCGGCACGGCGAGGCCGCTGCGGAAACCGGAGAGTTCGCAAGCCTGTTTCATCTCCGGCGCGTACTCGTCGTCCGGCAGAGCCAGCAGGTCGGCCACGTTGACCACGCCGCGCTGGCGTATCGCGCGAGCGGAAATCGCCGTGCTATCTGTCACATTCTGCGGCCAGGCAGCGCGCAGCGCGGACGTGCCGGCCGCGTTCACCCCATGCAGGCTGACGAGGTGCAACTGATCGCCGTCCAGACGCGTGACTAGGCAGTAACGCGCGGCCGTCAACGCCGCCGCGCGCTCGGCAATGATTTCGAACACCGGTTGCACGTCGGTGGGTGATTCGCTGATCACCTGCAGCACGTCGGAGGTGGCCGTCTGCCGTGCGAGCGATTCCTGGGTCTCGTTGAACAGTCGCGCGTTCTGAATCGCGATCACCGCCTGGTCGGCGAAAGTCTTCATCTGCGCGATCTCGATCTCGCTGAAACCGGTGGCGGGCTGACGCATCGCATACAACCAGCCGACCGGGCGGTCCTGCCACATCATCGGCGCCGCAACCTGCGAGTAAGACCCGATGCCAAGCCGCTTCGCGATGCGCCCCACCGGACCACGAGCTTCCTCGGAGAGGGCATCGACATAATGCAGCGGTTGGCGGTTCTGCAGCGCTTCCACCTGGACCAGTCCGTCGGCGAATCCCGCCGCGACCAACTCGGTCACCCGCTCACGCTCCGGGCCGTCGTGTGCGGCGATCCGCGCACGGCCGTGCTCGTCGATCAACAGTATCCCGTTTGCGCTGCTTGCAAAGAGCTTCTTACAGCTCTCCAGGATCTTCTCGAACACCGGCGCCGCGTCCGCCACCGAACTGCTGATCACACTGAGGATCTCGGCCGATGCCGTCTGCCTTTTCAGCGCCTCGTTCGTTTCTTTGAACAGCCGTGCGTTCTGAATCGCGATCACACCCTGGTCGGCAAAGGTCTGCAGAAGGTCAATGTCCTTCTCGGAGAACGCGAAAGCGGCTTGCCTGGCGATCGAGATGCAGCCGATGCGCCGGCCCTCCCAGATCATCGGCGCTACCAGTATTGACGCGAAGCCTGACTTCTTCGCGAAGCGCCTCGCGACATCGGGTACGCCCTCGGCGGTGATGGCTTCGGGGTAGTACAGGGGCCGACGCGAATCGAACGCCAGCCCGAGCACGGTCCGCTCAATCGGGCGCGGGTAGCCGCGCGCGAACATCCCGTCTGCATCGCCGTGGATCGCGCCGACCTCGACCTGCTGCTGCTCATCGACCACCAGAATGGCTCGACCGTCACTCGGGATCAGTCGCACGCAACTTTCGAGGATCTTCTCGAACACCGGCTTGGCGTCGGCCACCGAACCGCTGATCACCTGCAGCACCTCGGCGGTGGCGGTCTGCCGCTCCAGCGCCTCCCTGGTTTCGTTGAACAGGCGCACGTTCTCGACCGCGATCACAGCCTGGTCGGCAAAGGACATGATGAGAGCGGCCTGCTTGTCGTCGAACGGCACGGCATCTCTATGCGCAGTGACGACCGCGCCGATGACCTTGCCCTCCCGGACCATCGGCGCCGCGATCTGCGCGTTGAATCCAAAGTCGCGCGCGAATTGCTCGGTCCGAGGTGGCGCTGCCGGATTGCCGACGATCGGAGTGAGTTGCGAAACCTCTCCTGCAAGAATCGTCTGACCCACGTGGGTTGATTCATCGAGCGGAAGTGGATAGCTCACCGCCAGCTTCTCGAACCCTGGTGCGCCCTGAATTCCTGCGAGTTCCACCCTACCGTCGCGTACCAACGCAACGATTGCAAATTCGGTCCTGAACAGCCGCAACAGGTTGCGCGCGATGGCGTCGAACACCGGCTGGGTGTCGGTCATCGACCCGCTTATAGATGCCAGAATCTCTCCTGTCGCTGTCTGGCGCTCCAGCGCCTCCTTGGTCTCGTTGAACAGGCGTGCGTTCTGGATCGCGATCACCGCCTGGTCGGCAAAGGTTTGGAGCAGCGCGAGCTCTTTTGCGCTGAAGCCGCCGACGGCGCGCGATACACCGATCGCGCCAATGCCACGTTCGTTCCACAGCATCGGCGCGTAGGCCATCGCCTTGTAGCCCGCCAGCTCTGCAACGCTGCGCACAGCGCGGGTGACTCCAGGATCGTTGGCAACATCGGGATAGTGGGCCACCCGCCGCTCGCGGATCGCGCGGGCCGCGGGGGATTTCGCCAGCGGCGCCGGAAAGGTAGCGGCCACCGCGTCGCGCGCCTTGCCAACATAGGCTCCAAGGTGGACCTGGTCCTGCTCGTCGACGAGAAGCACAGCCGTGTCGTCGCTGCCGAACAGATGCTTGCAGCTGTCCAGAATCTTGTCGAATACGGGCTTCGGATCGGCCATCGACCCGCTGATGACCTGGAGCACCTCGGCCGTGGCGGTCTGCTGCTCGAGCGCTTCCCTGGTTTCATTGAACAGGCGCACGTTCTCGATCGCGATCACCGCCTGGTCGGCAAAGGTCTGCACCAGGCCGATTTCCGTGGGCGAAAAGGGACGGACCTGATGGCGCAACACGGAGATCACGCCCAGCGCCTCGCCTTCACGCAGCAGCGGAACGTTTAAAACCGTTCGAAAGCCGTAACGCTGCTGGATCGCGCGTATGTCCGGATATTCCGAGTCAATGACTGCGGCGACGTCGTCGACGTGTATGGTCCGGCGCTCGAGCACGGCGCGCCCCGCAACCGAGGTCCTTAATAGCGGCAGGACCTCCAGGCTTGCCATGGCCTCGTACGTCGGGCCATAGCTGGTCACCGCGCGCAACTGGCCATCGACGAGACGCCAGACCCGGCTGCCTTCCGCCCGACATAACAGTCCGGCGCGCCGCGCCACGGCCTCCATGACCGGCTGCACGTCGGTTGGCGATTCACTGATGACGCGCAGCACCTCGGCCGTCGCGGTCTGTCGCTCCAGCGCTTCCTGCGTTTCCTTGAACAGGCGTGCGTTCTGGATCGCGATCACCGCCTGGTCGGCGAAGGTCTTCAGCAGAGCCTGTTCCTTGTCGCTGAAGGGCTGGGGCGGCTGGCGCATGACGCACAGCGATCCGATTCCGCCCTGCTCCCACAGCAGGGGCACATACACGGCCGAAAGATCGCCCGCGCTGTCGATGAGCTCCTTCAGGTGCTGCGGCATGTCCGCAACGCCCGCGGCGCTGGGGACGTGCAGGGTGCGGCGCTTGCGGAGGACGTAGCCTGTCAGGCTCTTGTCGAGCGGCAGTCCGTCAGCATGCGTGGTGTGTTTCACGATCGACCCACGCCGCGCCATCGAACGCACGATGCCGTCGTCGCCGACGACGAACAGGTTAAGTTGGTCGGTGCCAAACAGCCGCTCGCAACTGTCGAGGATCTTCTCGAACACCGGCGCAGTGTCTGCCACCGAGGCGCTGATGACCTGCAGTACTTCGGCGGTGGCGGTCTGCTGCTCCAGTGCCTCCTTCGTTTCGTTGAACAGGCGCACGTTTTCAATCGCGATCACCGCCTGATCCGCGAAGGTGTTGAGCAACGCAACGTCCTTGTCGCTGAACCCGCTTGGCTGGCGCCGGAACACAGCTATCGTGCCCAACGCGGCCCCAGCGCGCAGCAATGGGGCAAAGATCGCTGAGCGATAGCCCTGCTTAAGCGCCATGTTGCGCGTACGCGGGAACTTCGCATCCACCGCCTCGAGGTCGGGGACGTAAATCGTTTTGGCCTCGAGTACGCAGGTACCCACCGCGCTGCTCGAATCGAGCGGGACAGGCCCCGTGTCCATGCCAACATTTGCCTCAACGTGCAGGACTCCGTCACGAAGCAGGCGCAGCGCGACGACACTGTCGGAGAAGAGCGAGCGGCAGCTCGCGACAATGGCGTCAAAGACCGGCCGTACGTCGGTGAGCGATTCGCTCATCGCGGAAAGAATGTGGGCCGTCGCCGTCTGCCGTTCGAGCGCTTCTTTGGTCTCGTTGAACAGCCGCGCGTTCTCGATCGCGATCACCGCCTGATCGGCGAAGGTCTGCGCCAGGCCGACTTCCTGCTCGTCGAACGCGCCGGTGACGGCGCGCAGGATGGTGAGGCAGCCAAGCGCGCGGCCGTCCCGCAGCAGTGGGATAAACAGGCAGGAGCGATACCCCAGTGCCGTCGCCAGTTGGGGCATGCGGGCAAACTGCTTCGCCCCCTCAGTGGTATCGGCGACGGCGACCACCCGTGATTCGAGGATGCAAGTGCCGGCCCCGCTGGCGCGGTCCAGCGGCCAGGCTTTCAGGATGTTGCCGGCGTCATCGCCCGGGTTATCGCTCGCATAGGCCACCGATTCGATCATTTCGCCCCTGGGCATGACCAAGGCGACCGCCCTGCCGGCGAACAGCTTGCGGCAGCTCTGCACGATCGCGTCGAAGACCGGGCGCGTGTCAGTGACAGAACCACTGATGACCCGCAGGATGTCGGCCGTCGCGGTTTGCCGCTCCAGCGCCTCCTCGGTCTCGTTGAACAGACGCGCGTTCTGGATCGCGATGACCGCCTGGTCAGCAAAGGTCCGGAGCAGCGCCTCGTCCTTTTCGGAGAAGGGACTCGGAGGCTGGCGCACCACCATGATCGATCCGACGCCGCGATCGTCCCACAGCATCGGTACCCATGCCGCCGAAAAGTCGCCAACCTGCTCTACGGTTTCGCGCGCCCACGCGCTGGACGCGGCGAGCTCCTGTGCATCGCGGATCTGCACGATCTCGCGCTCGCGTATCGCTCGTCCGGTGGTGCTCTTATCCACCGGCATCGGCAGAGTGCGGGTCATCGCCTGCACGATTGAACCGCGGATCGCGGCCGGGTGCACCAGCCCGTCGTCGTGTACGACCACAATGCCAAGGTGTTGAGTACCGAACAACTTCTCGCAGCTGTCGAGGATCTTCTCGAACACCGGCTGCGTGTCTTCCACCGAGCTGCTGATCACCTGCAGCACGGCGGCGGTCGCCGTCTGCCGTTCTAACGCTTCCTTGGTCTCGTTGAAGAGCCGAGCGTTTTGCAGCGCGATCGTCGCCTGCCGCGACAGCCCCACGAGAAATTCCAGCTCGCGGGCTTCGAACGGGTTGCCGCCCATCCGCCAGACGGCCATCGCGCCCACAACCTCATCGACCGCCAGCAGAGGCACCACGAGCAGGCGTTCGTCTTCGCCGCGCTCGGTGCCGGAAACCTGCACCGCGCGCGTATCCCCCGCAGTCCTGTTGATGAGTTCCGGTCGACCGGTTTGCAGCAGGCCGCCGATAATGCCGCGGCCCGGCTCAATGAGTGTCGCCCTGACCTTTTTGGCGTTATCGCCCAGCGCGACGATCGCTCGAAACGAACTGCCACCGGCATCCGGCAGGAAGATCGCGCTGTTGTCCGCCGCAAGGAGTTCCTTGGCATGGGCAGCAATGCTGTCCATCACCGTACTCAGGTCCAGCGTCGAGGACAGGTCCCGGCCAACGTCTGAGAGTGCCGACGCTTCGCGCGCGCGACGCTGGGTTTCCTCCAACAGGCGCGCGTTCTCCAGCGCCACGCCCATGCTGGCCGCCACCGTTGAAAGCAGGCGCACGTCCGCTTCGCCGTAGGCGTTGTCGGTATCGTGGTTCTCGAGGTCCAGGATGCCGACGAATCGATCGCCGGCAAAGATCGGGCTGAAGATGCCCGATCGGCTCATGTCGGTGCCTTCGACCAAAAAAACTTCCCACTCCCGGTAGTCGTTCCGGTTGTTCCAGCGCACCGGCTGACGCGCGCCTAGAGCCTTGAACCACCGCCTGCCGGTCGCGATGTCCGCCAGCGCCAGCGGTGGCACTTGGAGTTTCTGTCCGTGCTCGTACGCATACGGGAAGTGAAGCAGGCCTGCCGGCTCGTCCAGCCAGAAGATGCCGATGCTGGAACCGAACCGATCGCGCAGCTTGTCACCGACAAGATCCACGATGGCCTGAAAGTTCAGCTCCCTCGCCATGCCGTCCTGGATGCTGTTGATGACGGCGAGTTCGGCGTTGCGGGATTCGGTCTCCTTCAGGAGGCGTTGCGTCTCGTCGAACAGGCGCGCGTTTTCCAGCGCCACGCCCATGCCGGCCGCCACGGTGGTCAGCAGCCGCACATCGGCCTCGTCGTACGCCGAATCGCGTTCGTGGTTCTCCAGCGCAATGAAACCGAACAGGTGCTCGCCGGCGAAGATCGGGACGCCCACGCCGGAGCGGCTCATGTCGGTGCCCGGCGCTACGAAGAGTTCCCAGGCGCTGTAGTCGTCGCGGCTCTTCCACACCACCGCCTGGCGCGCGTTCATGGCGTGGAACCAGCGCCTGCCGGTGGCTACCACGGCGAGCTCGAACGCCGGCAGTTGCAGGCGCACACCATGCTCATAGGCGTACAGCGAATGCAGCAGGCCCGCGGGTGCGTCGAGCCATGTGATAACGAGGTTGTCGGTGCCAAACAGCACGCGCAGCTTGTCGCCCACCAGATCGACGACGCCCTGGTAGTTGAGCTGCGCGGCAATGCCCGCTTGCACGCCGTTGATCAGCGCCAACTCGGCGGTGCGCTCAGCCACCGCACGTTCGAGGCCCTCGGTAAAGCGCGCAGCGGCCAGCGCCACGGCAGCCTGTGCCGCCAGCCTCGCAAGCAGGTCACGGTCGGCGGCGTTGAAGCGCCCGTGCAGGCCTTCTATGTCGGCGTAGAAAAAGCCCAATAGCTCAGTGCCTGCCACCAGCGGGGCGATTAGGCAACTGCGCTGGTCGATTGCGGCCGCGCCCGCGGGTCCATGGCGCAGGCTGACGGCGCGTGTGCGACGCGCTTCGTCGATCCACGGCGTGATCGCTTGCAACAGCGGCACGGACGCTTCGCCCGCCGGCAACTGCGCGCCGGCGATGCGCGCACCGCCCGCCTCGTCGAGGACCAGCAGCATGCGCGCGGCGCCGCTGAGCTCGATCGCTGCCTCGATCAGGACCTCCTGCAACTCGGCAGTGCTGCGCGTTGCGCTTAACCGCAGACCGATGTCGGCGAGGCGCTCGAACCGTTGCCGCAGGCTGACGTCGCCGTCCAGCCCATCCGACGTACGCCGCGGACTTGACTTCACCTTTCGATTTGAACTTGGCATCGACGGCTCGAGGTCGGCTGGCCATGAGACGACATCCGGCCGCCAGCGGCATGCTACTTCGCAATGTTCATGGATAGGAATCGGGCAGGGTCATGTCGCACTGCGTTACTGCGCGCCGTCCTCGGATCGGTCGGCGCGGCGGCCCTAGGAGTTACATCCGGTGGTTACCACTCAGGGGCGATGGCTCGTCCACTGGGGCAGGACGTTGGCCCCAGAAGAAAGTCGCAACGACGGAACGAAGATGGCGCGCCTGGCGGGACTCGAACCCACGACCCCTGGCTTCGGAGGCCAGTACTCTATCCACTGAGCTACAGGCGCGTGCCTGTGGTGCGATCGCGCGCGACGGTCCGTGTTGGCGGGCAGTGCACGGCTGAGGCGTGCTTCCGGACGCGAGCGAAGCCGGAATGGTAACGGGTTTCGCCCGCTACTGCTCCAGACGCACGTCCGATCGCGTCGCCGCGGTTCGGTCGAAGAGTGCCTGCACGCTATACTTGCGTGCTTCCCAACGCGGACGTTTTTCGCTCTACCGCAGACGATTTTCCGCACTGCCAATTGCCGCCATCCGCCCCACGCCGTCAGGAGCCCTATGTCGAGCGACCCACACGCTTCGCCGATCAAGACCCCGCGCCAACTGATCACTGTGGTCGTGCTGGCGTTCGTCGTACCGGTGCTCCTGATCATCCTGCTCGTCACGTTTGTGACCGGACAAAAGGTGGGGGGTGCAGGTACAGAAGCGATGACACCCGAGGCCATCGCGGAGAGGCTGCGGCCGGTCGGCACGGTGGCGTTCGCGGGTACGCCCTCCGGGCCGAGGACGCTGCAAACTGGAGAAGCGGTCTACAAGCTGGCCTGCGGTGCCTGTCACGCCGCGGGCGTAGCCGGCGCACCCAAGGCGGGCGATAGCGCCGCCTGGGCACCACGATTGAAGCAGGGCTACGACACGCTGGTCAAGCACGCGGTTGAAGGATTCAAGGGCATGCCGGCCAAGGGCGGCAATGCCGCTCTGGACCCGATCGAAGTGGCGCGTGCCGTCGTCTACATCGCGAATCAGGCGGGTGCGAAGTTCAAGGAGCCGGAGGCCCCGGCTGCGACGGCCAAGGCCGCCTGCACGCACCGGCGAGCAGATCGTCCAGGCGACCTGCGGCAAGTGCCACACCGAAGGCCTGAACGGCGCGCCGAAGATCGGCGACCGCGCGGCCTGGATCAAGCGTGCCTCCACTGGGATCGATGCCGCGGTCGCCTCGGCGATCAAAGGCCACGGCAGCATGCCGTCGCGCGGCGGTATGTCCGATCTGACCGATGCCGAACTCAAGTCGGCCGTGCAGTACATGTTCAGCCACTCGACTGGCGCGCCGGCAGCGGCGGCGGCTCCGGTAGTCGCCGCTGTGGCGCCCGCCGCGACAAAGCCCGATGGCGCGAAGGTCTATGCGATGGGTTGCAATGCCTGCCACGCGGCAGGCGTCGCCGGTGCGCCGAAGTTCGGTGACAAGGCCGCGTGGGCCACACGCAGCAAGGCCGGCGTCGATGCCTGGTGGCGTCGGTCACGAAGGGTAAGGGCGCGATGCCGCCGAAGGGCGGACTGGCGAGTGCGAGCGGACGCCGAGTTGCGTGCTGCCGTCGAATACATGCTGGCGCGCTGCGAAGTAGTCCTTCGCGCAGCACAGTTCTGGTCACAGAAGCAACGGGCGCCACGGCGCCCGTTTTCATTGCAACAGCGTCCGGCTGCGCCGGACCGTTCAGGGATTCAACTGCCGATAGACGAGGCGCGCGATGGCATGCAATTCATCCTTCGGCAAGTCGCCTGCCAGTGCATAGCCGCACGATTCATCGATCCAGTAGAAGACGCGCGTTCGCGCCATCCTCGCTGAAGCGGAACGCGGTCTCGGTGTTGGTCGAATCGCGCTTGATCAGCAGCGACAGGCGCTGACCTTGCGCGTTCTCGTACATCAGCAGCGCGATCGGAGCAGGATCTGTCGAGCTCGTCGGCGGCAGCAGGCGTCCACCCAGCAACTGGTAGCCGGCGGTGAGCGAGCGATGGCGCCTTGATGCGGTGTCGACAATCGCTTCGACAGCCAGGCCACGAGGTGCTGCTCCTCCGCCGCCGCCGACTTCGACCGGATGGCGCACCTCCGGCACATAGGCGGCATGCGCAAGGACCGCCTCGGTCGCAAGCGTCGGCGCAGCCCCGGGCAGCACCAGCCAACCCGCGGGCCGAGGAAGCCGCATGCAATGCCGATGAACAGCGTCGCCGCCAGTGCCGCCCCAGCGGTTCCAGGCGCACGGATCGCGCGCAGGCGGCACCGTGAGCGAGTGCGGTTCGTCCAACACCGAGTCGAAGGCCTCGTGCAGTGCGCGGTTCTGCTCGGTGTAGGCGCGCAGCGCGCGCCGCAAGCTCGGGATCGCGCGCGACCGCCGCCTCGACCGCGCGCCGATCCTCTTCGGTTGCCGCACCATCGACGTAGGCGTGAAGTTGTTCGTCGTTCATGGTGGCTATTTCACTCGCCGCAGGGACGCGCCGCCGCTGGTGCGAGCGCCGTCATCCAGCAGCAGGCGCAAGCCGTTCGCGCCCTCGCGCCAGACGCGACATTACGGTGCCGATCGGCACCTCCAGGACCGCCGCCGCTTCGGCATAGCTCATCTGCTCGAGGCCGACCAGCAACACGACTTCGCGCTGCTCCGGCGCAAGCGCGGCGAGGGCCGTGCGCAGTTCGGACAACACGATGCCGCCTTCCGCCGCGGACCCGGCCTGCAGTCGCGTGAACGGCTTCGACAGCGGGACCTTCGTCATCCAGGGACTCCGTCGCGCGCGCCGAGCGCACGCCGTTGACGAAGACGTTGTGCATCACTGTGAAGAGCCACGCCCGCAAGTCCGTTCCGGGCTGCCACAGCGCGCGCTTGCGCCAGGCCCGCTCGAGCGTGTCCTGCGTCAGGTCGTCGGCGGCTTCGCGGTTTCCCGTGAGCGCGAGGGCATAGCGCCGCAGGCGCGGAATCCACTGTTCCGCGTCTGCCGCGCTGAAGCCCACGCCTGCCACGACTTCAGCGGACTCAGGACTTTGCAACCCGCCACGCGTTGTTGAAGCCGTCGCCGGTGCGATCACCCGGCTTCGCGTCCTTGCTCCAGAGGTACAGCGGCTTGCCCTTGTAGGCCCACTGCTTCGCCCCGTCGTTGCGCGTGATGATCGTGTAGTCACCGCTCGCCTTCGCGTCCGCGGCCGCCAGCAGCGGTGGCCAGTTCGTCGCGCACGGGCCGTTGCATTCGCTCTTGCCGCTGCCCGCGCGCGTCCTTGTCGAATGTGTACAGCGTCATGCCGGCGGCGTTGGTCAGCACACCGTCCATGACCTTGGTCGGTGGCGGCGGCGCGCTCGACATCGTGGAACAGCCGGCCAGTCCGATTGCGGCGGCGGCAATGACGACGGCAAGACTCTTGCGCATAGATTACTCCTTCGGGTTGAGACCCGTCTGCAAACACGCGCGCGTGGCCACTTATTCCCGCCGGACTCAGATTTCGGCCGGATCGACCTCGATCTGCCACCGCGACGCGCGACTTCTGCGCGCGCAGCTCGCTCAGCCATGCGCGCAGAAACGCCTGCAGCGGCCCGCGTTGCGCGGACTCGACGAGCAGTTGTGCGCGCTCGATCCCGGCGCGGCGCGACCATCGCCATCGGTACCGGATCGTAGAGCGTGACCGCCGCCGGCGCTCCCGCCTGTCGACCGCCATCCCGGAGGAAGCGCGATCGCCTCGTCCAATGCGCGCGCGCCTCGGCCGTCAGCAGCGCCTGGTGCGTCGCTGGCGGCATGCCCGCGCGCGCGCGCTCCGCCAGCAGCGCGTCGGCAAAGGCCGCGTAGTCGTGGCGCACCAGCGCGGCAAACAGCGGGTGCAGCGGGAAGCGGGTCTGCAGCAGCGCCCGACTGGCGCGGCCACTGCGCCCGGCGCGACCGATCACCTGCACCAGCGTCGCGAACAGTCGTTCGGACGCACGGAAGTCGTGCGAAGCCAGCTGGCTGTCGGCGTTCAGCACGACGACCAGCGCGACGTTCCGGAAGTCGTGTCCCTTCGCGATCATCTGCGTGCCGACCAGGACGTCGACGTCGCCCCGATGAACCGCGTCGAACGCATGCGGCCGCCGCATCTCGGCGCCGCGTCGAGTCGCGATCGATGCGCAGCACGCGTGCGGCGGGCAGCAGTTGCTGCAGCGACTCCTCGATGCGCTGTGTGCCGCGCCCGACGCCCTGCAGCGCGCTGTTGCCGCAGGTCGGACAGGCGCGCGGCACGGCGAGAGCTCCAGCCGCAGTGATGGCAGCGCAGGGTGCGGTCGGGCTTGTGGAACACGGCAAAGGCCGCGCAGTGCGGACAGTGCGACAGCCAGCCGCATGCTTCGCAGGCGACGACCGGCGCATAGCCGCGACGGTTGAGGAACACCAGCGACTGCTCGCCCTGCTGCAGTGTCGCCTCGCAGCGCGCGCTGGATCGGCGGCGCGATGCCCGAGGCGTCCAGTGACGGCGCCCGGGTCCACCAGCTCGATGGCCGGCGCGATCCACGTCTCGGTCGACGGCCCGCTGACGCAGCGTCAGCAGCCGGTAGCGCCCGGAGCGCGCATGGGCCCAGCTTTCGATCGACGGCGTGGCGGACCCGAGGACGACCGGGATGCCCAGCATCTGCGCACGCTTCACGGCCAGGTCGCGCGCCGAGTAGCGCACGCCTTCGCCGGCCTTGTACGACGGGTCGTGCTCCTCGTCGACGACGATCAGCGCAAGTCGCGGCAGCGACGCGAAGACCGCGAGCCGCGTGCCGACGACGACGCGCGCGCGACCTTCGTGGGCGGCCAGCCACGCCGACGCACGCTGGCCGGCCGCGAGCCCGCTGTGCAGCGCCACCACGCCGAACGCCGGAAAGCGGGCACGCACCTGGGCCTCGAGCTGTGGCGTCAGGTTGATCTCCGGCACCAGCAGCAGCGCCTGCGCACGTGGGATCCGCCTCGAGCCGACGTTCGATCAGCCGACAGGTAGACCTCGGTCTTGCCGCTGCCGGTCACGCCGTACAGCAGCGTCGGCACGAAGCCCGCAGTCGGCCGCCGAGCGGCTCGACGCAGGCCGCCTGCTCGCGCGTTCAGGGTGACGCGCGCACCGCGCGCGGCGCCTCGATGCGCTGGTCGAGCGAGACCGAGCGCGCAATCGAGCGATGGCGCTGCGCATAGCGTGGCCCGGGCAGCTGGCCGCAGCGCCGGCGGCAGCGCCGGCAGCGCGACCTCGCCCCAAGGGTGCTGGTAGTACTCGGCGGCGAAGCGCGTCAGCCCCAGCCAGTGCGCGCTCAGTGGCTCGATATCGTGCGAGCAGCCGTGACCACCGGCTTGATGCGCTCGGCGATCGAGTGCGGATCGCTCGGCTGCACCGACGACGAGGCCCACCAGCTTGCGACGACCCAGCGGAACGACGCAGCGCAGGCCGACTGGATCGGCCCAGCGACGTCAGCGCTTCGCCGCCGTCGTAGTCCAACGGCCCTTCAAAGAGGAACGTCGAGCAGGACCCGCAGGAACCGTTTGCCGTCGCACGCCTAATTTCTGAGCTAAAGGATCAAGTTGAGTCGCTAACTGGCTGATTTCTAACGACTCAGATCCTGGAGTGCGCAAACGCCTGTGGATAACTTTGTGGAAAATCGGTGGGAAGACGTCGCAAACCCGCGTGGGAATTGAATCCGGCTCGCCTCGGCCACTGTCACGGTTCTGTCAAGATCTCTATAAATCAATACGTTACACGATCACTCCAAGCGCCGCGCGGGCACAACCGCCTGCAAAGCCGCATGAAATCTGGTTGAGCGCCCTTTTGTGAATAAGTCAAGTGACGCTGTCAATTTTGGGCAACTCAGCGCCGAGCGGCTCAGGCCCTCAATCTTTCGGCTGTATTGGTGCACCGCATCGACGAGCGTCTGCACCGCCTCCGGCGGCGTGAATTGCGAGATTCCGTGCCCGAGATTGAACACGTGCCCGCCGCAGCGCCCGTCGGCACGGCGCGGCGGCCCGAAGGCTGTCGAGGACGCGGCGAGCCTGCGTCTGGATCTGCTCGGCCGGCGCGAACAGAGCCATCGGATCCAGGTTGCCCTGCAGCGCACAGCGATCGTCGATGCGCCGCCGCGCTTCGCCGAGGTTCACGGTCCAGTCGAGGCCCGACGGCGTCGCATCCGATCGCGGCGATCTGTTCGAGCCACAGACCCCCGCCTTTGGTGAAGACGATGCAGGGCACGCGCTCGCCTTCGCTGCTCGCGCGTCAGCCGCGAGACGACTTCCCGCATGTAGGCGAGCGAGAACTCCTGATACGCACCGTCGGCCAGCGCGCCACCCCAGGTGTCGAAGATCATCACGGCCTGCGCGCCGGCCGCGATCTGCGCGTTCAGGTAGTCCGCTACCGCGCGGGCGTTGACCTGAAGGATCCGGTGCAGCAGGTCCGGGCGCGCGTACAGCATCGTCTTGATCTGGCGGAAGTCGTCCGAACCGCCGCCCTCGACCATGTAGCACGCGAGCGTGAACGGGCTGCCGGAAAAGCCGATCAGTGGAATCCGGTTCGCCAGCGCGCCGCGAATCTGCGCGCACCGCGTCCATCACGTAGCGCAGTTCCTGTTCCGGGATCGGGCGGCTGCAAGCCGGGCGACGTCGGCTTCCGTGCGCAGCGGGCGCTCGAACTTCGGTCCTTCGCCTTCGGCGAAGTACAGGCCCAGACCCATCGCATCGGGCACGGTCAGGATGTCCGAGAACAGGATCGCAGCGTCGAGCGGAAAGCGGTCGACCGGCTGCAGCGTGACCTCGGTCGCGAGCGCGGGCGACTTCGCGAGGTTCAGAAAGCTGCCGGCGCGCTTGCGCGTGGCGTTGTACTCGGCCATGTAGCGGCCGGCTTGACGCATCAGCCAGACCGGGGTGTACTCGGTCGGCTCGCGCAGCAGGGCGCGCAGCAGCGTGTCGTTGGTGGGTCGCACGGCGCGGGAGCAGATGGCGGGAAGGTGCAGGGCGGCGATTCTCGCACGAGCGATTTGCCGACCTGGCTGCAGCGCCCAGGGCCGGCGGTGTCGTCCTCGAGGTTCACGCCCAGCCCGGCGCGCGCCGCACGGCGATCGTCGGGCAACACGGCGGACGCCTGAAGGTCGCCGTCAACGTGCCGCCACCGCGACGGGCGGGCCAATCAGGCCTTGGTCGCATTACTGAGCACGAAATTGGGTCTGCCACAGCGCGCGGTCACGCTCGAGGCCGGTGACACCCGGTCGAGACAAACGCTTCTTCGTCGACGACGCGCTGGGCCCACGGAGGAGCTCGTGCGGCGGCCGTCTTGCGGCGCGAAATAGAAAAGGGCAGGCGCGATGGCCTGCCCTTGGTACTGCAGAAGCCGAGAAATTACTTCTTGCGCCTTTTCGCAGCCAGCCAGTTCCTTCTTGGCATCGGCAGCCTTCTTGCACTCTTCGGCGGTCGGCTTCTTGCGTCCTTGGGGGCGTCGGCGGCGTACGCAACGCCACAGGCGAACGAGGCGGCGATCAGGGCAGCAAGCAGTTTGTTCATGATTTCAGGTTCCTGGAACGGTTAAAAGGCTGAGCACTCGCCGGGCCGCACGTCGACCTTGGGGCTCAGCAGCGATTAACGCCCGACTCCATGGCCGGTTGACAGGAAAATCCGAGTGTCGAACTCAAGTTTTCCGCGTTCTATTCCTGCGGCAAGTGCCAGCGTGCGAACCTGAAAGCGGCCCTCGTTGTTGACCAGCCAGGTCTCAGAAAACGACCAGGTTGCCGCGTACCAGCAGAGTAGGCCGGAGGCGCCGGCAGTGGCGACGCTGTCTTCAGCGAGGCGAGCGCCATGTCGTCGAGTGTCTTGATCTTGGGGCGAACGCGTGACGCGGGACCGGACCACGTTGTCCGACTCGTCGACCGTCGCCTCGACCACGATGACGGCCTGCAGCAGATGGTGGGGCCGGCCTTCGAACAGCTTCTTCTGATTGGCCGGTGAATGCGTTCGGCCGCGGCTCGCTTCCAGGCCTCCAGCGCCGGATCGCGCGGCGCAAGCCTGACCGGCCGCGTCGTACGACCTCGGCGCAGCGGCATCCGGATGCCGGCGCGTCGCGGTCGGCGTGGCCGGACTCACAGCGGGCGGCGGCGGTGTCGGCGGCGCTACAGGCAGCAAGGAGTGGCCGCCAGGGCCATCGGCGCGAGCGACGGCGACGCTCCTCGAGACGGGAAAGCGTCGCGGACGAGCGGCAGGATGTCGAATTCACTCGTCATCGAACAATCAGAACTGGCACGTTGGAGTGCGTCAAGCAGCCGCTGGGTTTCCGAACCGAGCACCACGGCGGAAAGCCCGCTGCGCCCGTGCGACGCCATGACGATCAGCCCGGCGCCACCTGTTCGGCCGCGGCGAGGATGCCGCGGAAGACGTCGGCGGATTCCTGCAGCGACGTTGAGCACTCGGCACCCGCACTGCGGGCGATTTCGCCTCGCGCGCGCCAGGCGGGCGCTGGCCTCGGCGCCGACGGTCGCCTGGTAGTCCGCGCCGGCAATCGCGCTCGATTCGCCCATCGCGCTATACGGATAGGGCGCTGCCACCGTCACCGCGGTCAGTCGCGCGCCCGACGCTTCGTGCCAGATTCGCTGCAATTTCCACGGCCCGCTCCGACAAAGGCGAGCCATCGGTTGCGACGAGGACTCTGCCGTTGAACATGCCAACCTCCAAGCCGATATTTCGGCAGAAAAAAGCAAAAGGGGCAGCCTTGGCTGCCCCCGATTTGCGCTAGACCGCCTTACTTGCCGCGGATCTTGCGGATCGCCGCGATCTGGGCCGCCATCGATGATAGTTCGGCTTCGGCCTTGGCGATGTCCATGTCGCTGTTGGCGTTCCGGCGCGCTTCCTCGGCCCGTTGCAGTGCCTCGCGCGCCTTGGCCTCGTCGAGGTCCTTGCCGCGAATCGCCGTGTCGGCAAGCACGGTCACGACGTGCGGCTGCACTTCGAGGATGCCGCCGGCGACGAAGATCAGTTCGTCCTCGGTCTTGCCCGGGCACCTTGATGCGGACCACGCCGGGCTTGATGCGGGTGATCAGCGGCGTGTGACGCGGATAGATGCCGAGTTCGCCGACCTCGCCCGGCAGCGCCACGAACTCCGCCTCGCCGGCGAAGATCGATTCCTCGGCGCTGACGACGTCAACCTGAATCGTTGTGGCCATGATGCCTCCTCGGGACGTCCGCCTTTAAGCGGCGACCTTCTTGGATTCCTCCTCTTGGATTCCTCCTTCTTGGATTCCTCTTCCTTGCGCATCTTCTCGAACTTCTCGCGCGCCTCGTCGATCGTGCCGACCATGTAGAAGGCCTGCTCCGGGAAGGCATCACATTCGCCATCGACGATCATCTTGAAGCCGCGGATCGTCTCTTTCAGCGGCACGTGTTTGCCCGGCGAGCCGGTGAACACCTCGGCGACGTGGAAGGGCTGGGACAGGAAGCGCTGGATCTTGCGCGCGCGCGCCACCGCCAGCTTGTCCTCGGGCGCGAGCTCGTCCATGCCCATGATGGCGATGATGTCGCGCAGCTCCTTGTAGCGCTGCAGCGTCACCTGCACGCGGCGTGTCGTCGTGTAGTGTTCTTCGCCGACCACGTTCGGGTCGATCTGACGCGAGGTCGAATCGAGCGGGTCGACCGACGGATAGATGCCCAGCGATGCGATTTCGCGGCTCAGCACGACGGTGGCGTCGAGGTGGCCGAAGGTGGTCGCCGGGCTCGGGTCGGTCAGGTCGTCCGCCGGCACGTACACCGCCTGGATCGACGTGATCGATCCGGTCTTGGTCGAGGTGATGCGCTCCTGCAGCTTGCCCATTTCCTCGGCCAGCGTCGGCTGGTACCCCACCGCCGACGGCATCCGCCCGAGCAGCGCGGACACTTCGGTGCCGGCCAGCGTGAACCGGTAGATGTTGTCGATGAAGAGCAGGATGTCCTTGCCCTCGTCGCGGAAGGCCTCGGCCATCGTCAGGCCGGTGAGGCCGACCCGCAGGCGGTTGCCCGGCGGCTCGTTCATCTGCCCGAACACCATCGCAACCTTGTCGAGGACTTTCGAATCCGTCATCTCGTGATAGAAGTCGTTGCCCTCGCGCGTGCGCTCGCCGACGCCGGCGAACACGGAGTAGCCACCGTACTGCTTGTGCGATGTTGTTGATCAGCTCCATCATCGTGACGGTCTTGCCGACGCCGGCGCCGCCGAACAGACCGATCTTGCCGCCCTTGGCAAACGGGCAGATCAGGTCGATGACCTTGATGCCGGTCTCGAGCAGTTCGACCGACGGACTCAGCTCGTCGAACTTCGGCGCGGGCTGGTGGATCGCGCGCAGTCTCGTCCGACTTGATCGGGCCCGCTTCGTCGATCGGACGGCCGAGCACGTCCATGATGCGGCCCAGCGTGCCAGGGCCGACAGGCACCGTGATGCCGGCGCCGGTGTTCTTCGCCTTCATGCCGCGGCGCAGGCCGTCCGACGAGCCCATCGCGATCGTCCGCACGATGCCGTCGCCGAGCTGCTGCTGCACCTCGAAAGTGAGGCCCTGTTCGACCAGCTTGTTGGTCGGGTCCGCCTCGAGGACGAGCGCGTCGTAGATCTCCGGCATCTGGTCGCGCGGGAACTCGATGTCCACGACTGCGCCAATGCACTGAACGATGGTTCCGGTGGCTCCGGTGCTCATAGGATTTCCTCAGTTCTGCTCTTCAAATTCGGTCGCGATCAGGACACGGCGGCGGCGCCGCCGACAATCTCGATGATCTCCTTGGTGATGCCGGCCTGCCGCGTCTTGTTGTAGATGAGCTGCAATTCCTCGATTATCTTCTTCGCATTGTCCGACGCCGCCTTCATCGCTACCATGCGCGCGCTCTGCTCGGAAGCCATGTTCTCAGCGACCGCCTGGTAGATCAGCGCTTCGGCGTAGCGAATCAACAGCGCATCGATCACCGCCGGCGCATCGGGTTCGTAGATGTAGTCCCACGCGTAGGCGCGCTTTTCTTCCTCGCTTTGCGCCAGGTGCTCGTACGACAGCGGAACCAGTTGCTCGATAACCGGCTCCTGCTTCATCGTGTTGATGAAGCGGGAGTAGGCAACGTACACCGCATCGATCTTTCCGTCGGCATACATGTCGATCAGCGCCTTAACCGGCCCGATCAGCTTTTCCAGATGCGGGCGGTCGCCGATCTGCACGTAGTGCGACACGATGCTGGCATTGAGCCTCTGCAGGAATCCGAAGCCCCGGTTGCCGATCGCCGTCGTGTGGACCTTGACACCCTGCGCATCGAGTTCCTTGATCCGGCCGAGAACCGCGCGCTGGACATTCGTGTTGAGCCCGCCGCACAGACCCTTGTCGGTAGTGACGAGGATGATCCCGACCCCCTTGATCGCGTCGCGCTTCTGCAGGAACGGCGGCGGTATTCCGGATTGGCCAGAGCCAGGTGCGCGACGATGTTGCGGATCTTGTCGCCGTACGGACGGAATTGGCGCATCCGGTCCTGCGCCTTGCGCATCTTGGAGGCCGCGACCATTTCCATCGCCTTGGTGATCTTGCGCGTGTTCTGAATGCTCTTGATCTTCAGGCGTATTTCTTTGGTACCTGCCATGGCTACGTTTCGTCGGGATGTACGCGGCGCTTCGCGCCGCACGTGCATCCCTCCGACTCCAGTTAGGTGTTCGCGCTTGGGACGGCCCGGCGCGCAAACACAATGCAACTGCAACAAAACCATCCAGTTAGGCGATTGAGCTTGGGAGCGGCCCGGCGCTCAATCGCAGTTCAACTACACGTCAATATCCGGCCGACTTCTTGTACGCCTCGATCGCCTTCGTCAGCTCCTCCTCGTCGTCCTTCGACAGATCCTTCGTGCTTTCGATGCGTTCGGCCAGCGCGGCATGCTTGGTCTTCACATACTCGCGCAGCGCCTTCTCCGCCGTCGAGGCAGTCCTTCAGCTCGACACTGTCGAATGCGCCGGCGCTCACCGCGAACAGCGTGACAGCCATTTCCCACACCTGCTGCGGCTGATATTGCGGCTGCTTCAGTATCTCGGTGACCCTGCGACCACGCTCGAGCTGGTTACGGGTCGCCTCGTCGAGGTCGGATGCGAACTGCGAGAACGCCGCCAGCTCGCGGTACTGCGCCAGCGCCAGCCGCACGCCGCCGCCGAGCTTCTTGATGACCTTGGTCTGCGCCGCGCCGCCGACCCGCGACACCGAGATGCCGGGGTTGATCGCCGGGCGGATACCGGCGTTGAACAGGTCCGTCTCGAGGAAGATCTGGCCGTCGGTGATCGAGATGACGTTGGTCGGCACGAACGCGGTGACGTCGCCGGCCTGCGTCTCGATGATCGGCAGCGCCGTCAGCGAGCCGGTCTTGCCCTTGACCGCGCCCTTGGTGAACTTCTCGACGTACTCCGGATTGACGCGCGCCGCGCGCTCGAGCAGGCGCGAGTGCAGGTAGAACACGTCACCCGGATACGCTTCGCGGCCCGGCGGACGACGCAGCAGCAGCGAGACCTGGCGATAGGCCCACGCCTGCTTGGTCAGGTCGTCATAGATGATCAGCGCGTCCTGGCCGCGGTCGCGGAAGTACTCGCCCATCGTGCAGCCGGAGTACGGCGCGATGTACTGCATCGCCGCCGATTCGGACGCCGTGGCCGCCACGATGATCGTGTATTCCATCGCGCCAAACTCTTCGAGCTTGCGCAGGACGTTGGCGATGTTCGAGGCCTTCTGCCCGATCGCGACGTACACGCAGATCAGGTCCTTGCCCTTCTGGTTGATGATCGTGTCGACTGCCACCGCGGTCTTGCCGGTCTGGCGGTCACCGATGATCAGTTCGCGCTGGCCACGACCGATCGGCACCATCGAGTCGATCGCCTTGAGGCCGGTCTGCACCGGCTGCGACACCGACTGGCGCTGGATCACGCCCGGCGCAATCTTCTCGATGACGTCCGTCATCTTCGCGTTGATCGGGCCCTTGCCGTCGATCGGTTCGCCGAGCGAGTTGACGACGCGACCGATCAGCTCCGGGCCGACCGGGACATCGAGGATGCGTCCGGTCGCCTTGACCGTGTCGCCTTCGCGGATGTGCTCGTAGTCGCCGAGAACCACCGAGCCGACCGAGTCGCGCTCGAGGTTCAGCGCGAGGCCGAAGGTGTTGTTCGGGAACTCGAGCATCTCGCCCTGCATCACGTCCGACAGGCCGTGAATGCGGCAGATGCCGTCGGTCACCGTCACGACCGTGCCCTGCGTGCGAAGCTCGGTCGAGACGCCGAGGTTCTTGATGCGGCCTTTCAGCAGTTCGCTGATTTCACTGGGATTGAGTTGCATCTTTCAACTCCGATAGTTCAGGCGGCTTAGGCAGTTAGCGCCGTCTGCATGTCTGAGAGCCGCGCACGGACCGAGTCGTCGAGCACCTGGTCGCCCACCGTGACGCGCACGCCGCCGATCAGGTCCGCATTCACCCGTACGTCGGGCTTGAGCTTGCGGCCGAACTTCGCTGGCCAACGACAGCCAGCAGGTCGTCCACCTGTGCGTCGTTCAGCGGAAACGCGGTTTCGATCAGGCAGTCGGCCACGCCTTCGGCCTCGTTCTTCAGCCGCCGGAACTGCACGGCAACCTCGGGCAGCACCGCGAGGCGCTGGTTCTCGATCAGCAGCTTCAGGAAGTTGCCGCCCGTCGTCGGGCAGCGGCGTGCTTGAGTCATGCCGGTCAGCAGACCGAACGACCTGCGCGTGATCGAGATTCGGGTCGGCGACCACCTCGGCGACCTGCGGGTGCGCCATCAGGGTCGCCAGTTCCTCGACGACGGCGAGCCAGCGCGTCCAGCGGCTTGCCCGAGCCCTGCGCGACCGCGAACAGCGCCTCGGCGTACGGACGGGCGATCGGTCGACAGTTCGGCCATGGCTAGAGCTTCGCCTTCAGCTGTGACGAGCAGGTCGGCGTGCACCTGCGGATTGACTTCGCGCCGCAGGATCTGCTCGGCACCCGCGATCGCGAGCACGGCGACCTGGTCGCGCAGCGCATCCTTGGCGCGCTGCATCTCCTGCTCGGCTTCGGCCTTGGCGGCCTCGACGATGCGATCGCCCTCGACCTTCGCCTGGCCCTTGGCCGGTCGACAGCGCCTGGCCACGCTTCTCGGTCTCGCCGATCAGGTGCCTGGGCACGCGCGCGCGCCTCGGCATCGAGCTCTGCGCAATCTTGCTTCTGGCGTCGTCGAGGCTGCGATTGCCGCGATCAGCAGCAGCGAGGCCGTCGGCGATCTTCTTGCTGCCGCTCGTCGAGCGACTTGATCAGTGGTGGCCAGATGAACTTCATCGTGACCCAGGCGCCGATGAAGAAGACCACCAGCTGGACGAACAGCGTGGCGTTGATGTTCATAGTGGAACTCGGTAAACGCGCCGGGCGCGCCGCGCCGGCGCCCGGCAACTGAGGTTGATCGGTTCGGGAACGTTCGCGCGGCTTCAGCCGGCGAACGGGTTGGCGAACGCGAACATCATCGCGATACCGACGCCGATCAGGAACGCGGCGTCGATCAGGCCGGCCAGCAGGAACATCTTGGTCTGCAGCGTGTTCATCAGCTCGGGCTGGCGCGCCGCGGCCTCGATGTACTTGCCGCCCATGATGCCGATGCCGATGCAGGCACCGATGGCGCCCAGGCCGATGATCAGGCCGGTGGCCAGGGCAACGAATGCGACGTTCGTCATTTCCAGTACTCCTCGGTAGCAGAAAGGTGATGGCAGTTGATGGATGAATTCAATGGCCTTCGTGCGCCTGGCCGATGTAGACCAGCGTCAGCATCATGAAGATGAAGGCCTGCAGCAGGACGATCAGGATGTGGAACAGCAACCAGGCCGTACCGGCGATCACGTGGCCGATCGTCAGGAAGACGCCGGTCAGGTTCATCGCCGCGAAGCCGCCGAGCAGCGCGATCAGGAAGAACAGCAGCTCGCCCGCGTACATGTTGCCGAACAGTCGCATGCCGAGCGAGACCGTCTTGGCGAGGTACTCGATGAGGTTGAGCAGGAAGTTGAACGGCCACAGCGAAGCGGGCTGCGCGCCGAACGGCGCGGTGAAGAGTTCGTGCACGCAGCCGCCGAAGCCCTTGATCTTGATGCCGTAGTAGATCATCAGCAGGCAGCACGCCGAAGCGACATGCCGAGCGTGCCGTTCAGATCGGCGGTCGGCAGCGGTCGCAGATAGTGGATGCCGAACAGTTGTCGGCGATCCAGGGCAGCAGTTCGACCGGGATCAGGTCGATCGCGTTCATCATGACGACCCAGAGGAACACCGTCAGCCCCAGCGGCGCGATGAAGGTGCGGTCGCCGTGCACGATCGACTTGCTCTGCTCCTCGACCAGCTCGACCAGCGATCTCGACCGCGCGCCTGGAACTCGCCCGGCACGCCGGACGTCGCCTTGCGCGCCGCCGAGCCACAGCACCAGAGCACAGCCGGAAGGATCAGCACCGAAAAGATGATCGTGTCGACGTTGAACGATGGAGAAATCGATGATCGATCTTCTGCTTGCCCGTCGACAGGTGCGTCAGGTGATGGACGATGTATTCGGTGGCGGTGGGAGCGTGGCCGGAAGCAGCCATGATTTGAAGCCCGTCCTTATCTGATCAACAGCGCCAGTACGTAGCTCTTCAGCACGACGATGATCGACACCAGCATCGCCAGCCACACCAGGTCCTTGTAGGTCGCGACGATCAGCGCCGAGCAGCGCGATGCGTCGAAACGACCTTGACGAATTCGCCGATCAAGAACACGGCCGCGTCGGTCCCCTGGGGCCGGCGTGCTGCCGCCGCCAGCTTCAGCGCAAACAACCCGTTCGGTATGAAACAGGCGGCGCCCCCCAACAGCGCGGAGATCGCAGCCGGCGCCCCTCCGATCAGCGCGCTCAGCAGCGAAACGATGACGGTTGTGAGTATCTGCAGCAGGACAATCCGGAACATGGAAACGCTCCGAGCGCCCTGCGGCGGGATCTTGAGTCCGTTTTCGCCAAAACCGTGAGATTCTACGAGGTGGCGCAACCCCGGGTCAAATTTGTGCTGCGCCGCGCCATCGACGGCGGGCCTCTAGGCGGCGCCGCAGGCGGGCCACGATCCCGTCGAGCTGATCGAGGCTGGAGAACTCGATGACCAGCTTGCCGCGCCCCTTCGCGTTGGCGTCCAGGTGCACGCTGGCTCCCAGCGCGTCGGCCAGTTCCTCCTCCAGCCGCACGATGTCGCGACTGCGCGCGCGCGCGCTTACTCGATCGCGGCGGCGTCGGCGGCTTGCCGTGCTGCGCGACCAGCGTCTCGGCTTCGCGCACCGACAGGCCCGCGCGCCGCGATGCGATGCGCGAGCTGGATCTGTGCGCGCCGAATCCACGCCAGCAGCGCGCGCGCGTGCCCCATGTCGAGCTGGCCGTCCATCAGCATGCTCCTGCACGGGCGTGGCGAGGTTCAGCAGGCGCAGCAGATTGGACGTCGCGCTGCGCGAGCGCCCGATCGCCTGCGCCGCCTGCTCGTGCGTGAAGTCGAACTCGCGGATCAGGCGCTGCACGCCCTGCGCTTCCTCCAGCGGATTCAGGTCTTCGCGCTGGATGTTCTCGATCAGCGCCATCGCCAGCGCTGCCGTGTCGGGCACCGGCTTGACCAGCACCGGAACCTCGTCGAGCCCGGCCATCTGCGCGGCGCGGTAGCGCCGCTCGCCGGCGATGATCTCGTACTGTCCGCCGTCGACCGGCCGCACGAGGATCGGCTGCATGACGCCCTGCGCCCGGATCGAGTCGGCGAGTTCGGCCAGCGCCTGCGGGATCCATCCGCGTGCGCGGCTGGTACTTGCCGGGCCGCAGCCGCGCGACCGGCAGCGTTGCCGGCGCCGAGGCAGCAGCGGGAGGTGGCGGCTCGCCGCCCAGCAGTGCGTCGAGGCCGCGACCCAGGCCTTTGGGCCGTTTGATCATGATGTCTTTCCTTCGTGGGCAGGGGCCGCGCGATACCAGTAGGCATACCGGTCGCGGAAGCCGAACCGTTCGTAGATGTGACGGGCCGGCGCGTTCGCCGCGTCGACCTGCAAGTAGGCCGGCGCGCGCCCACGGCGACAGCTTGCGCGAGCAGCGCCTGCACGATGGCGGAGGCATAGCCACGACCGCGCCGCTCGCCGGCGGTCACCATGTTGAACACGCCGGCGCACTCGGCGTCAACGACGAGGCTGCCACAGGCGACCGGCCGCGATCCCTCGTACACCACGAGGTACCGCGCCGGCAGCGCGACCCGCGCCATGCGTTCCGCTTCGGCGGCAATCACGCCCGGCGGTGAGCCGCGCAGCGCACCGGCAATGCGCGCGAACTCGACGACATCCGCCGCCACCGGTTCGACGGCCGACGCGGCAACGCTGGGCCGAGCACCGAGGTCGAGCGCCATCACGCGCGACTCATCCACGGCGACGTAGCCCGCGTCGTCGAGCGCGCGGTCGAGCGCCGGCAGGCTGCGGAAAACGGGGTCACGCGATACAGGCACGGCAATGCGACCCGCCGGTAGAACGCCTCGACCTCGGCGAGCTTGCGCTCGAGCGGCAGCCGACCGGCACCGATCGCATTGACCGATCGCGCGCGCTTCGCCTTGCCGGGCGAGTAGCGCAGCAGCCAGCCGTCGTAGATCGTCTGCTGCGGCGGCTGCGATGAGGTCAGTCCGGCGTCCTCGAGCCGCGCGCCCAGAGCATCGGCGGCCGACCGCAGCGGTGCGGGCACCCCGCGCGGATCGAGCATCAGAGCGCGCGTATGCGCTCGATCATCTCGGCGCCGAACGCGATGTAGGCCTGCGCGCCCTTCGAGGCGCGGTCGTAGGCGACGCCCGGCAGGCCGTAGCTCGGCGCCTCGGCCAGGCGGACGTTGCGCGGGATGATCGTCGCAAAGACCTTGTCGCCGAACTTGGCGACCAGCTGCTCGGAGACCTGCTGCTGCAGCGTCATGCGCGGGTCGAACATCACGCGCAGCAGGCCGATGATCGTCAGGTCCGGATTCAGGTGTCGCGGCGACACGCTTGATGGTGTTGACGAGGTCCGCCAGGCCTTCGAGCGCGAAGTACTCGCACTGCATCGGAATGATGACGCCATGCGCCGCGCACAGACCGTTGAGCGTCAGCAGCGACAGCGATGGCGGGCAGTCGATCAGGATGAAGTCGTAGTCGCCGTCGACTGCGACGAGCGCGCTCTTGAGCCGCGTCTCGCGGTCGTCGAGTTCGACCAGTTCGATTTCGGCGCCGGCGAGTTCGCGGTTGGCTCCCAGCACGTCGTAGCCGCCCTGCTCGGCGCGCTGCCGCGCGCTCGCGACGTCAGCTCAGCCCCAGCAGCACCTGATAGACCGATCGCCGGCAGCAGACGCTTGTCGATGCCGCTGCCCATCGTGGCGTTGCCCTGCGGATCAAGGTCGACCAGCAGCACACGCGGTCCGTGCGCCGCGATGCCGGCCGCGAGGTTGACCGCCGTGGTCGTCTTGCCGACGCCGCCCTTCTGGTTGGCGATGCAGAAGATGCGCGCCACTTAGCGGGGATCCTGCGCGGTGGCGACGAGAAGGGCCGGGTCGTAGCCTCGCTCGCGCAGCAGTGCGTCGATGGCGCGGCGATCCTCGGCCGAGAGCGTCGGCGTGCGCGAAAGGATCCACAGGTACTGACGCGACGGCTCGCCCACCACTGCGTAGCGATAGTCGGGCGCGAGTCCGATCACCCAGTAGTCGCCCCATCCGATCGGCAGCCAGCGCAATGCCGCAGGAAGAAAGCTGACCTCCAGCTTGGCGGTGCCGTCGCCGACGCGGCGTGCCAGCCCATCCACGCTCGACGTGCCGTCGGCAGTCGCACAGCGGTTGACGACCCGCACCTTGCCGTCGTCCCGTACGGTGTATTCGGCCGTCGTATTCCGGACGCAAACTTTCTGGAAACGATTCGGATAGTTCGCGATCTCGTACCAGAGTCCGGCGTAACGGGCGACATCGATGCTGCCGACAGTGGCGAGCGGAGTTTCGGGGGCACGGCCGGCCGCAACTGTGGCGACCAGCGCGGCCGCGATTGCCATCGACAAGCGGGCTGCGTTCATTGCACGAGCCTGATGCCGAACGCCACCAGCACCAAGCCAGCCAGGCGCTCGAGCGCTCGCGCCACGCCGACGATGCGCCTTGACCTGGGCGGTCAACGCACTGCGCGAACGCGACCAGCGTCAGGCAGTACACCAGCGTCAGCGCTGCGATCGTGCGCTGCCATCGCAGCGAAGGTGACGCGCCCTGCTGCGTCGCCGGATCGATGAATAGCGGAAAGAATGCCATGTAGAAGACGATGGCCTTCGGATTCAGCAGCGTGATCAGCAACGCCTGGCGGAAGTAGTGATCGGCGCGGATCAGCCGCGGTTGAACTGTGGCTGCCTCGACTGAGGATCAGGCGCAACCCAACGAACACCAGGTACGCGGCGCCGACGTACTGCAGCGCCTTGAACAGGATCGGGTGACCCTGCAGGACGGCCGCAACGCCCAGCGCGGCCAGCCACAGCAGGACCTGGTCGCCGACGATCAGCCCGAGCGTGGCCGCAGCGCCGGCTCGAAATCCGCCCTTGCCGGTCGCTGTCAGCAGCGCAAGCGTGCCGGGTCCGGGCAACGCCAGAAATACGAGGACGGCGACGACGAAGGCCCAGTAATCGGTAATGCCGAGCATCAGGACGGCTCAATCAGAATGAGATGGCGCTCGGCGTCGAGGCGCGGAACGTGGAGTTTAACGATGCTGCGCGATTCGCACATCCGAGTTGCGCATGCTCGAGTTCCTCGATCTCGGCGCGCGGCACCGCGCCCTTCATCGCGCACCAGCAGCCGTCGTTGGCCAGCAACGGACGTGACAGACGCACCAGCTCCAGCAGCGACGCAAAGGCGCGCGCGACGATCACGTCGAATGCCGGTGCACGAAACGTCTCGACTCGCGCATGCACCACGTCGATGTTCGGCAAGCCGGAGTTCGACTTGCACCTGGCGCAGGAAGGCGACCTTCTTCGCGACCTTGTCGAGCAGCGTCACGTGCGCCCCCGGCAGTGCGATCGACAGCGGTATGCCCGGCAGACCGCCTCCGGCGCCGACGTCGAGTACCCGCAATGGCTCATCACCGTGCGTCCGCGCGCTCAGCGTGGGCACGATCGACAGCGAGTCGAGCAGATGATGGGCAAGGGTCTGGCCGGGCTCGATCGCGGTCAGGTTGTGCACGCGGTTCCAGCGGGCCAAGAGCTCGGCAAATCGGACCAGCGCTCGAGCTGCACCGGCGCCAGGTCCAGGCCGAGCTCGGCGACGCCATCGGCGAGTTCGCGCGTGCGAGATCACGACCTCAGGCCGCGAGCTTTCCGCCACCCGCCTTGTTGAGTCGCTTGATGTGTACCAGCAGGAGCGAGATCGCGGCCGGTGTCACGCCGGAGATGCGCGAGGCCTGTCCGACGGTTTCCGGACGGAGCGCGCTCAGCTTCTGCCGCACTTCGATCGACAGACCGCGGACGGCGTCGTAATCGAGCTCGATCCGGAATGCGCGTCGACTCACTGCGACTCGTGCCGCAGGACCTCGTCGTCCTGGCGCGCGATGTAGCCGGCGTACTTGATCTGGATTTCGACCTGCTCGGCCACCGCCGGATCGGCGACGCCGGCAAGGGACGGCGCACCCAGCGGCGCGCCATCGGCAGACCGCAGCGTCACCAAGGTGCCGTACATCACCTCGGGCCGTTTCAGGAGGTCAGCGAGCGTATACTCACGCTCGATCGGTCTTCCGATGACCGCTTATTGCCTCTGCTTCTGCAAGAATGCGAGCGTTCACCATCGTCGACTTCAGGCGCTCGATTTCGCGCGCCACGGCGTCGCGCTTGCGGTTGAAGGCGTCCCACCGCGCGTCGTCAACGCAGCCCAAGGCGCGACCAATTTCGGTCAGGCGCAGATCGGCGTTGTCCTCGCGCAGGCTCAATCGGTACTCGGCACGGCTCGTGAACATCCGGTACGGCTCGGCCACACCGCGCGTAATCAGGTCGTCGACCAGCACGCCGAGATAGGCCTGGTCCCGCGCGCGGCGCCCACGGCCTCCGCCCCGCGCACGAAGCGCGCCGCATTGAGCCCGGCCAGCAGCCCCTGCGCGGCCGCCTCCTCGTAGCCGGTGGTGCCATTGATCTGCCCAGCGAAGAACAGCCCGACGATGGACTTGGTCTCCAGCGACGCTTTGAGGGCCCGCGGATCGAAGTAGTCGTACTCGATCGCGTACCCGGGCCGCAGGATGTGCGCCTGCTCCAGGCCCCGCCATCGAACGGACGATCTCGATCTGCACATCGAACGGCAGACTGGTCGAGATGCCGTTCGGATAGACCTCGTGGGTGTCCAGCCCCTCCGGCTCGAGGAAGATCTGGTGCGCCGCCTTGTCGGCGAAGCGATGAATCTTGTCCTCGATCGACGGGCAATAGCGCGGGCCGACGCCTTCGATGACTCCCGAGTACATCGGGCTACGGTCGAGATTGGCGCGGATCACCTCGTGCGTGCGTGCATTCGTATGCGTGATCCAGCATGGAACCTGTCGCGGATGCTGGTCAGCCGACCCGAGGAAGGAGAACACAGGAACCGGATCGAGATCGCCCGGCTGCTCTTCGCAGCCGCGAGAAGTCGATCGTCCGCCCGTCGATGCGCGGCGGCGTCCCGGTCTTGAGCCGCCCCTGCGGCAGCCGCAGCTCCTTCAGCCGCGCCGCCAGCGACAACGACGGGCGGATCACCGGCGCGTCCGGCCGAGAAGTTCTGCAGCCCGATGTGGATCGAGACCGTTGAGAAACGTGCCGGCGGTCAGCACGACGGCGCGGGCCCGAAAGCGGATGCCGGACTGGGTCACCGCCCCGGTCACGCGCTCACCCTCCACCATCAGGTCGTCGACCGCCTGCTGAAAGAGCCACAGGTTCGGCTGATTTTCAAGGCGGCGCCGGATCGCCTTCCGGTAGAGCATCCGGTCCGCTTGGGCGCGGGTCGCACGTACCGCCGGGCCCTTCGAGCGATTGAGAATGCGAAACTGGATCCCGGCCTCGTCGGCCGCCTCGGCCATCGCCCCGCCAAGCGCATCGACTTCCCGGACGAGATGGCCCTTGCCGATCCCGCCGATCGACGGATTGCACGACATCTGGCCCAGCGTTTCGATGTTGTGGGTCAAGAGCAGCGTGCGGGCGCCGCTGCGGGCTGCAGCCAGAGCAGCCTCCGTCCCGGCGTGCCCGCCGCCCACCACGATCACATCGAACGCTTCCGGGAAATTCATGCTGCAGTAGCACTCCGCCGCCAGGCGCGAAAGTATAGACGGCGCCCGGTCAGTTCCGGCGACCGGAGGCTAGATCGCGACGGGACGGGGAGGCGTGTTTCACGTGGAACACGTGACCCCGGTTCCACGTGGAACACGCCAACCGCGGGAGCCGGCCGGTCGACGCAAGGGACGCGCCCCGCCGACTATCGGGCCGGGTCGAGAGGGGAAGCGCTAGGGGCCAAAGCGCGGCGCCAGGGCGTCACCCCGGACACGCAGCGTGATTGTCTGGACGCCCCGTTGGCCGCCAAGTTCGACGCGGACCGTCCCGGCAAGGGCAAGATCAGACGTCACGGCGAAATCGCCGCGCGCCGCCAGGGCGCCGGCCCGACCGCCGGTGTCTTCGAACCTGAGGCCGGCCGAGGAGGCGCCGATGCAGCCCGTCGAACTCGGTGAAGCGGGTCTGACCGGCGGCGGTCGCGCCCTGCGTTGCCGCCAGGCCAAGATTGATTCCGTTCAGCGCCGCCCACCGCACCTGGAACGGCCCACCGACAACACTCTGCCGAATCGCCTCGTCCAAGGTAGGCACCGCGCCCGACGACGGTGAGGTCGAGCGCGGCCGTGCCCTGAAACGGTGGTGGGGGCGGCTCCTGCCCGGACGGCGTGTTTCTTAGGTGCTGTATGACGGTTTCGATATCGATGTTGGTTCCCGTTGCGCGCCCGGTGATGACCCACTCGACGTCTGTCGCCGCGTACAGCATTCCGCTCGTAACGCCATAGAACCCGGCCAGCGAGTAGCTGGAGACTTCGATCAGATTGCCGTCGATCCGGCCATTCGCCCGGACTTCGCTCCAGCGCACCTTGGGCCCAAACGGGAGCGTCCACCGTTCGGCGTCCAGCCGGAAATCAAGGACAGCGCGGCCGTCGCTTGACTGCGCCGGCCGCAGCACGACACGCATCGCGCCTTCCGTATCGAGCTGGCGCACGGTGAGCGGGCCGAACCGCCCATCGTCAACGCGCCGCATCGTCGCTTCGTAGCGGTCGGTCAGCAGTTCGGAATCGGAAATGCGAACGACTCAAAACGGATCGTCGAGATCTTGTTCGACAGGCCGTTCGCCGCGGACGGCAGCGTCCTCGCGACCACACCGGCCTGGGACAGTGTCAGGCTCATTGGCGCCACCGTCGCCTCACCCCAGACCCATTGGCCGCCGCGCGCCGCGCTCCACAGGTCCTTCCAGTTGATCAGCAGCGAGACCTCGTCCGCCTTGATCGTCGCCGGCGGTGATGCCTCGAACGACCATCCTCGGCGACGGCGTAAAGCGAAATTCGGTATCGGCCACCGCCGACCGGCTGCCGGAAGACTTCGGTCAGTCGTTCCGCCACCTTCTGCGCACTGACTTCCCGCTGCAGTGGTTGAATCGTGCTGTACAGCGCGGCGGCCAGGACCGCAAACACCGCGACGAGGACGAGGCGCTTCATCCAGCGGCGCACGGCCTGCCGGCGCTGCTCGTCGACGAGTTCTTCGGTGTCCGCCCGGTCGCGCTCTTCCTGCAGATCGAGGCGGTCGGGCACATTGACCGTGGTGATCGCGAAGTGGGTGGCCGCTTCCCAGTCCGGGGCCTTGGTCGTGCTGGCAGGCGCAGCCTTCGTCTCGTGTGAGCGCACGCTTACTTGGGAGTCGCCGTAATCCCTAGACGTCTGACGCTGAGCAGAAGTCGCGCGCGCTTGCGCGGCGGCCTCGCGCGCCACCTGCGCCGCCGCCTGCTCGACGCGTGCGCGCACCAGCTCGCTCGCCACGGACTCGTCGGAGTCGCCGAAGATCGTGACCGGATCGAGGTCGCTCTGTTCGAGAAACTGGGCCACGGCTTCCGGCTCGAGCCGGCCATCGGGCGCGCCCGGGCCGCCCATCCCGACCGCCTCCATCGAACCCATCGGCTCGACCAAGGCCGGCGTCCTGCAGCTTCTTCAGTGCGCGCTCGATACGCTCGTCATTGAGACTGGGCAAGCCGTGTCTTCAGGCCGGCCACGTTGAGGCGCCCGTCGAGCAGGATCAGGATCAGCCGCTCGCTCTGCGTGAACTTGTGCGACTTCTCATAGACCTCCCGCACACCGCGATCCGTGCGTCGGTAGATCATCGAAACGTTGAGCGCCATGAGCGTTCGCGCGGGCCCCGCGTGTGCGGAGCATCGTCACAGATCAATCGATTGTATCGGCGAAGTGCGCGAAATCACACGCCGCCGTTCGGTCGATAAGCGGGCACAACAGACGTCAGTCGAGGCGGGCGGCGCGGGACGCGGCGCCCGCGCACGCAAATACGTCAGTGCGAGGCGGCGGCGCTTTGCAGGCGCCGATGTGCCCACCAGGCGTTCAGCTCGCCGACGATTCCGCGCCTGAACGACATCACGCACACGACGAAGATCAGGCCGATCACGACCGTGACCGCTTCGCCGAGTCCGTTGAACCACTCGATGCCCGTCACGCGGCCGAGGAACATGCCGATGTCGCCGACCTTGTTCTCGAGCGCGACGACGACGAAGGCCCCGAGGATCGGACCGAGCATCGTGCCCATGCCGCCCATCAGCACCATCAGGATCACCAGTCCCGACGTGCTCCAGTGCGCGTCGGTCAGCGTTGCGAACCCAAGCACCAGCGTCTTGGTCGCACCCGCGAGTCCGGCGAGCGCCGCCGACAGCACGAACGCCAGCAGCTTGAAGCGCGCCGTGTCATAGCCGAGCGAGGTCGCGCGCGCCTCGTTCTCGCGGATCGCCTTCAGTACCTGCCCGAACGGCGAATGCACCGTGCGATAGATCAGCAGGAACGACAGCACGAAGATCGCCAGCACCACGTAGTACAGCGTGATGTCGCTCTCGAGGTCCGACCATCCCGAGTAACTTGCCGCGCGGCACCGACTGCAGGCCGTCTTCGCCGCCGGTGAAGCCCGCCTGCAGGAAGAAGAAGTACAGCATCTGCGCAAGCGCGAGCGTGATCATCGAGAAGTAGATGCCGCTGCGGCGGATCGCCAGCATCCCCATCACGAGACCGAGCACCGCGCCGGCGACGACGCCGACCAGCAGGCCCAGCTCGGTCGGCGCGCCCCAGACCTTGAGCGCATGCCCCGCCGCATAGGCCGCGCCGCCGAGAAACGCCGCATGACCGAACGACAGCAGGCCTGTGAAGCCGATCAGCAGGTTGAAGGCGCAGGCGAAGAGCGCGTAGCACATCACCTTCATCACGAACACCGGATACGCACCGAACAGCGGCAGTACCGCGACGACCGCGAGCAGCACCGCGTACAGGATGAACTCGCGCGGCAGCTTCACGCTATTTCTCCTTGCCGAACAGGCCCGCCGGGCGGATCAGCAGCACGATCGCCATGATCAGGAACACGACCGTCGAGGAGGCTTCCGGATAGAAGACCTTGGTGAAGCCTTCGATCACGCCGAGTCCCAGCCCGGTCAGGATCGAGCCCATGATCGAGCCCATGCCGCCGATGACGACGACAGCGAACACGACGATGATCAGGTTGCTGCCCATCAGCGGCTGCACCTGCAGGATCGGTGCGGCGAGCACGCCCGCGAAGCCGGCGAGCGCGACGCCGAAACCGTAGGTCAGCGTCACCATCAGCGGCACGTTGACGCCGAACGCTTCGGTCAGCTTGGCGTTCTCGGTGCCTGCGCGCAGCAGCGCGCCGAGCTTGGTGCGCTCGATGACGTACCACGTCCCGAAGCAGACAACGAGCGAGGCGACGACGACCCACGCCCGGTAATTGGGCAGGATCATGAAGCCGAGGTTGGTGGCGCCTGTCAGTGCTTCGGGCACCTGGTACGGCAGGCCCGGACACTCCGTAGAAGGAGCGGAAGAAGCCCTCGATCAGCAGCGTCAGGCCGAATGTCAGCAGCAGCCCGTACAGGTGATCGAGCTTGTACAGGTGGCGCAGCAGGAGCCGCTCGACGATGATGCCGAACAGCCCGACCAGCAGTGGCGCCACGACCAGCATCACCCAGTAGTTGATGCCGAAGTACGTCAGGCCCATCCACGCGAAGATCGCGCCCATCATGTAGAGCGCGCCATGCGCGAAGTTGATGACGTTCAGCAGTCCGAAGATCACCGCGAGCCCCAGCGACAGCATCGCGTAGAACGAGCCGTTGACAAGGCCCAGCAGCAGCTGGGACAGCAAAGCGGACAGCGGGATTCCGAACAGTTCGGTCATCGTGGGCACAGGCAGTCACCGGGCGCCGCAGCGCCCGGTGTTCGTCAGCGTCTTACTTCTTGACCAGCGAGCACTTCGACTGCGCCAGCGGCAGGTACGCCTGGTCGCCCGGGATCGTCTGCACCACGTTGAAGTAGTCCCACGGCTCCTTCGACTCCTCCGGCTTCTTCACCTGCATCAGGTACATGTCGTGCACCATGCGGCCGTCTGCGCGGATCACGCCACCCTTGGCGAACATGTCGTTGATCTTCTGCTTCTTGAGCTGCGCCATCACCGCGTCGGCGATCGTCCGTGCCGGCGGCCTTGACCGCCAGCAGGTACTGCGACACCGCCGAGTAGTCACCCGCCTGCAGGAACGACGGCATGCGCTTCATCTTCTCGAAGAAGCGACGACCCCAGGCCCGCGTCTCCGGCGTCTGGTTCCAGTACCAGGCATCGGTCAGGTACATGCCCTGCGTCGTCTTCAGGCCCAGGCTGTGGATGTCGTTGATGAACATCAGCAGGCCGGCGAGCTTCATCGTCTTGGTGACGCCGAACTCGTTGGCCGCCTTGATCGAATTGATCGTGTCGCCACCCGCATTCGCGAGGCCGAGGATCTGCGCCTTGCTGTTCTGCGCCTGCAGCAGGAACGAGGAAAAGTCCGACGCGTTCAGCGGCGCTCGCACGGCGCCGACCACGGTGCCGCCCGCCGCCTTGACGACGTCGCCGGTGTCCTTTTCGAGCGAGTGGCCGAACGCGTAGTCCGCCGTCAGGAAGAACCAGCTCTTGCCGCCTGCCTTGACCACTGCGCCGCCGGTGCCGTTGGCCAGCGCGATCGGTGTCGTACGCGTAGTGGACGATGTACGGCGAGCAGTCCTCGTTGGTCAGACGCGAGGTGGCCGCGCCGACGACGATGATGGGCCGCTTCTTCTCGGTGGCGACCTTGGCTGCGGCCAACTGCGCCGCCGAATTGGTGCCGCCGATGATCACGTCGGCGCCGGACTGGTCGATCCACTCGCGCACCTTCGACGAGGAAATGTCCGCCTTGTTCTGGTGGTCGGCGAAAACGACCTCGATCTTCTTGCCCGGGAACTCCTTCTGCCATGTCGGCGATCGCCATGCGGATCGCCTCGACGCCGCCTGCGCCGTCGATGTCCGAATAGACCGATGACATGTCGGTGATGAATCCGATGACGATCTTGTCGGCCGACAGCTTCTGGGCCTGCGCGCTGGACAATCCCAGCGCCAGTCCGCATGCCGCGACTGCCGCGGCGATCTTCTTCAACTTCATTGACTTCTCCTCCTCGATGGGGTGATCACAGCTAGACACCGAGCAACTGATGCAGCGTCGCTTCCTTGGCCTTCAACTCCGCGGCGGCAAAGGTTTCGACGATGCGCCCATGCTCCATGACATAAAACCGGTCCGCCAGCGGCGCCGCAAAGCGGAAATTCTGTTCGACCATGACGATCGTGTAGCCGCGCGCCTTCAGCGCCCGGATCATCTCGCCCAGCTTCTTGACGATCACCGGCGCCAGCCCCTCGGAGATCTCGTCGAGCAGCAGCAGGTGCGCGCCGGTGCGCAGGATGCGGGCCACGGCCAGCATCTGCTGCTCGCCGCCCGACAGCCGCGAGCCCTGGCTCTTGGCGCGTTCCTTCAGGTTCGGAAACATCGCGTAGATCTCGTCCACGCTCATGCCGCCCGTGGCATCCACCCGCGGCGGCAGCAGCAGGTTTTCCTCGCACGACAGGCTGGAGAAGATGCCGCGCTCCTCCGGGCAGTAGCCGATGCCGAGATGCGCCACCCGATGCGTGGCCATGCCGATCGTTTCGGTGCCGTTGACCTGGATCGATCCCTTGCGCGTGCCGGTCAGTCCCATGATCGCGCGCATCGTCGTCGTACGCCCGGCGCCGTTGCGGCCGAGCAGGGTCACGACCTCGCCGCGATCGACGTGCAGGTCGACGCCGTGCAGGATGTGCGATTCGCCGTACCAGGCGTGCAACTCGCGGATGTCGAGCGCGTTCGGCATGCTAGTGCCCCACGCCTTCGAGCTCGGCCTCGGTCGTGCCCATATAGGCTTCCATGACCGCCGCGTTCTTCGACACGGTCTCGTAGGGCCCTTCGGCCAGCACCGATCCGCGCGCGAGCACCGTGATCATGTCGGCGATGCTCGAGACGACGTTCATGTTGTGCTCGACCATCAGCACGGTCCGGCCGGCGGCGACGCGCTTGATCAGTTCGGTGACGCGCGCAACGTCCTCGTGCCCCATGCCCTGGGTCGGCTCGTCGAGCAGCATCAGTTCCGGTTCGGTCGCCAGCGTGGTCGCGATCTCGAGCGCCCGCTTGCGGCCGTACGGCAGCGACACCGTTTCGACGTCGGCGAAGGATCGCAGGTCGACCTGGTCGAGCAGTTCGAGCGCGCGGCCGTTCATCGAGTCGAGGATTCGCTCGCTGCGCCAGAACTGGAACGACAGCCCGGCCGACCGCTGCAGCGCGATGCGGACGTTCTCCAGCACCGTCAGGTGGGGGAACACCGACGAGATCTGAAACGAACGCACGATGCCGCGGCGCGCGATGTGCTCCGGCGTATCGCGCGTGATGTCGATGCCGTTGAACAGGATCGTGCCCGCGCGTCGGCGTCAGGAATTTGGTCAGCAGGTTGAAGCAGGTGGTCTTGCCGGCGCCGTTGGGGCCGATCAGCGCGTGGATCGCCCCGCGCCGAACCTTCAGGTTGACGTCGTTGACCGCGACGAAGCCCTTGAACTCCTTCGTCAGGCCGCGCGTCTCGAGAATGATTTCGGAAGTTGGATTCATGCGGAGGCGGCGAGCATAGCAACGTAATCCTCGTGCGTGGCGACGCGCGGATTGGTGGCGTGGCAATGGTCCTTCAGCGCATTGGTCGCCACATCGTCATACAGCTCGGCCGTGATGCCCATGCCGTCGAGGCCGCCGGGCAGACCCAGCCGCCGATTCAGTGAGCGGATCGCCGCCGCCAGCGCTTCGCCGCCGGTGACACCGAACACGCCGGCGATCGCCTGCACCCGCTCCGGAACCGTCTTCTCGTTGAACTTGATCACCTCGGGCAGCAGCACGGCGTTCAGCGTTCCGTGGTGCGGACCGATCTTCTCCGCGCCCAGCTTGAGTCCACCGAGCGCATGCGACAGCGAGTGCACCGCACCCAGACCCTTCTGGAAGGCCATGGCCCCCTGCATCGAGGCACTCATCATGTTCCAGCGCGCCGCCGGATCGCGCGGCTCCAGGGTGGCCTTCTCGATGTGCTTGAGTCCGCGCGCCAGTCCGTCGAACGCGATCGCGTCCGCCGGTGGGTTGACCGCCGTGGACAGGAACGTCTCGATGCAGTGGGCGATCGCATCCATGCCGGTCGCGGCCGTGAGCTTGGGCGGCAGGCCATAGGTCAGCTCGGGGTCGCAGATCGCAGTCTTGGGCACCAGGTGCCACGAGTGGAAACCGAGCTTGCGGCCGTCGTCGAGGACGATGATCGCGCCACGCGCCACCTCGCTGCCGGTGCCGGCCGTGGTCGGAATCGCGATCAGCGGCGCAGCGCTCGCCGTGATCTTCGGGCTGCCGCCCAGAATGGTCGCGTAATCCGCCAGCGCGCCCGGGTGCGTCGCCATGATCGCAACGCCCTTGGCCAGATCGATCGCGCTGCCGCCGCCGAGCGCGATGAGGCCGTCGGCGCCGTGGGCGCGGTAGGCCTCGACCGCTGCCATGACCGCCGATTCGGTCGGATTCGACGGCGTCGCGTCGAACACGGCCACCGGCCGGTCGCCGAGCGGGGCCAGTAGACGGTCGAGCAGGCCGGCCGCAACCACGCCGCGATCGGTGCAGATCAGCGGGCGGCGAATGCTGCTGCGCTCGCACTCCGCCGCGCACCAGGCGTATGGCGCCGAAGTCGAACTGGACCTGCGTGATGTAGTAGATGAGCCCCACTGCGGTCTCCGGCGGTCGTGGGATGGCGCACAGTCAAACTCAGCGCGAAAGCAAAGTATGTCCGGCCATTGCGACAGGCGCAATCGGAGCGCAGCGCCGCCCCGGGCGTCGTCCGAGATCACCACGCGGCGGGCGCCGGTCAGAGGCCCCGCCGCGCCGTCGGACAAACCCCAAGGGCGCGGCGTGGCCCTAGGTCGAAAGCCGTGCGACCAGCGCGGCGCGCGTCCGCTCGAGTTCCGGCGGCAAGTGCGGATGCAGGCGGCCGAACAGTTCCGAATGCGAATCAATTTCCTTGCGCCAGTCGGCCGCGTCAATCGACGTGATTTGCTCGTAGCGGTCGCGCGAAAACTCCAAGCCGTTCCAGTTGATGTCGTCGTAGCGCGGCGTGACACCGAAGACAGTGCTCCGCGCCACCGGCCCGCCCCTCGATGCGATCGATGATCCACTGCAGCACACGCATGTTCTCGCCGAACCCGGGCCAGACGAACTTGCCGTCGGCGTCGGTGCGGAACCAGTTCACGGTGAAGATCTTGGGCAGCTGCGCACCGCCGGCCTGCAGTTCGCGGCCGAGCTTGATCCAGTGCCCGAAATGGTCGCCCATGTTGTAGCCGCAAAACGGCAGCATCGCGAACGGGTCGCGGCGTAGCACACCTTGGGCACCCTGCTGCGCGGCCGTGGTCTCAGAGCCCATGGTCGCCGCCATGTAGACGCCCTCGACCCAGTCGCGCGCCTCGGTCACCAGCGGCACCGTGCGTCGAGCGTCGACCGCCGAAGAGGAACGCATCGAGCGCCACGCCGTTCGGGTCCTCCCAATCGGCGTCGATCGACCGGGCACTGCGCGGCAGCGACCGTGAAGCGCGCATTCGGGTGCGCCGCCTTGCGCCCCGCCTTGCCATCGTCTGGCGTCCAGTCCCGGCCCTGCCAGTCGATCAGATGCGCGGGCGCCGGCCCCATGCCTTCCCACCAGACGTCGCCGTCGTCGGTCAGGGCGACGTTGGTGTAGATGACGTTCTCATGCAGCATCGCCATCGCGTTGTGATTGGTCTTCTCCGAGGTGCCCGGCGCAACGCCGAAGCAACCCGCTTCAGGGTTGATCGCGTACAGCCGTCCGTCTGTGCCCGGCTTGATCCACGCGATGTCCTCGCCGATCGTCGTCACCTTCCAGCCCGCAAAGGCCGGCGGCGGAATCAGCATCGCGAAATTGGTCTTGCCGCAGGCCGACGGGAATGCCGCGGCCACGTGATACTTCTTGCCCGCCGGCGAGGTCACCCCGAGGATCAGCATGTGCTCCGCGAGCCAGCCCTGCTCGCGCCCCATCGTCGAGGCTATCCGCAGCGCCAGGCACTTCTTGCCGAGCAGCGCGTTGCCGCCGTAGCCGGAGCCGTAGGACCAGATCTCGCGCGTCTCCGGGAAGTGCACGATGTACTTCGTGTCGCTGCACGGCCAGGCTACGTCCTTCTCGCCCGGCGCCAGCGGCTTGCCGACCGAGTGCACGCACGGAACGAATTCGCCGTCGGTGCCCATCAGGTCGACCACCGCGCGACCCATGCGCGTCATGATGCGCATGTTGACGACGACGTACGCGCTGTCGGAGATCTCGACTCCGATCTGGCTGATGTGAGAGCCGAGCGGCCCCATCGAAAACGGAATCACGTACATCGTGCGGCCGCGCATGCAGCCGGCGAAGACCTCGTTCAGCGTGCCGCGCATCTCGAGTCGGGGCCATCCAGTTGTTCGTCGGGCCGGCGTCGTCCGGCTTCTCGCTGCAGATGAAGGTGCGATCCTCCACGCGCGCGACGTCGCTCGGGTCGGACAGCGCGAGGAAGCTGTTCGGCCGCTTCGCCGGATTGAGCCGCCGCAGGGTGCCGGCTGCGGACCATGTCCTCGCACAGCCGGTCGTACTCTTCCTGCGAGCCATCGCACCAGACGACGCGGTCGGGCTTCGCCAGACGGGCGATCTCCGCCCACCCACGCGATCAGTTTCTTGTGCCGGACATACGACGGAGCGTTAACAAGCTGCTCCGCAAGCAATGCGCTCATGGACTGCGCCTCCTGTGTGGCCGTGCTCCGCCCGCGGGCACGCCAGTGTCGTGTTCTGACCGCATCGCGGATCGTGGCCGCGAGTGACCGGCAGGATGGGCGGTTAGCCCGACGTTCGCCGGTAACGGGAAGGACGGTGATTTTAGCGGCTGCGGCCAGCCTGCTCCGGTCCCGGCCATCAGAACGTTCGCTGCACTGCAGCGGGAGCGCGCGGGCCTGTGCCTTCGCCACTCCGAGGAGCCGCACGAAGCCGCGCTCGCCGCGCGTACCATCGATGAGCACCGCGGCGAGGGGCCAATGAAAAGGGGCCCGCCGGGCGGGCCCCACGTCGCCGGCCATTCGGCTTCAGCCGCCGAGTACGTTGATCTCGACCGCCTGTGGACCTTTTTGTCCCTGCTGCACCTGGTACTCGACGCTTCTGGTTTTCCTTCAGCGTGCGGAACCCTTTGGACTTGATGCCGCTGTAGTGGGCAAACAGATCAGCGCCGCCGTCGTCCGGCTTGATGAATCCGAAGCCCTTGGTCTCGTTGAACCACTTCACGGTGCCTGTCGGCATTGGATTTCACTCCAAAGAACACGGGATGCGCCCGCGACGCGCAAGCGATGGTGCTGTTGGGATTACCGGGAGGTTTGCAATGCGACAGGAGCGGCTGAGCGCCGCTGGCATAGACCTTTTTGATTCCGCTTTCCTAATCCACAGCGAATGATCGGCTGCGTTTTCACGCTACACCAGCGCATTCGAAAAATCCAGACACTGAAATCCGCGATCCGACCCCGCCGTCTGCGACGCCGGCCAGGGGCACCCTACGGCGCCCAGGGACGCGCCAGATCGGCGGGCAGCAGCGAATACAGCGCTGCGTCAAAGCGCGCATCGCCGACGAGCAGGCCGTGCCGCGCCACACCTTCAAAGCGCGCGCCTGCGCGCTCCGCCGCGCGCCGGCTCGAGCGGTTGTCGAGTCGAATGCGCATCGAGACCCGTATCAGCCCAAGCTCGTTGACGCCGAACGCCGCAATCGCCCGCATCGCTGTCGCGGCCACGCCCTGCCCACAGGCCGAGCGCCGCACCCAGTAGCCCATTTCGGCCTCGCGCTTGCCGTAGAGCTGAATGTCATGCAGGCCGACGCCACCCAACAGTCGTCGGTCGGTCGCCTCGACGATCGCCATCGGAAACGCGATGCGCTCCTGCCACATGCGATCCGCTTCGGCGAACCAGCGCTCAACGTCCGCGTGGCCGTATTGCGCGTGGTACCAAGGCATCCAGCGCGCCAGGGCCGTGCCTGATTCGCGGGCTGCGGCGAGGAACTCGTCCGGGTCGAGCCTCGTTGCGCGCCTCAGCGGACGCAACTCAATCGGCATTCGCCCTCCGGGAGGCCCAGCGACGCCAGGCGGCGTACAGCCCGCCGGCCGTCAACACGACCGCGGCCATGCGGATCGCATGAAACGCCGTCACGATCGGCACACCCAGTTGCAGCGCCTTGGCCGTCAGGGCCATTTCGCCGATGCCGCCGGGTGTGGTCGCGATCACGGCGGTCGACCAGTGCAGCCCGGAACCCTGCGCCAGCAAGACTCCGAAGACCGCCGCCGCCGCCAGATACGCGAGCGTGATCAGGGCAACGACGGCCAGAAACCGCGGCGCGGCGCGAAAGAACTCCGGGGTGAAGTGGATCCCCAGCGAAATGCCGATCAGCAGCTGCCCCGCATTGACGACGGCGACGGGCAACGACGAAAACGTGTGTCCCGTCGCGGTGATCACGGCCGCGGCCAGCAGCGGCCCGATCATCCAGCTGTTCGGGGATCCGAACCGCTCCATCGCCGCGGCCGCGCCCAGCGTAACAGCCACGAGTACGGCGAAGCCGACCGGGTCGAAAGCACGCGCCAGCGGCATGTACGGATCCAGTCCGTGCACATCGAACCAATTGAGGACCAGCGGCACGATCAGTACGACCAACATGATGCGCAGGCTGTGGGCCGCCGCCACGCGGTCGACGCGTCCGCCGTGTCGCTGCGCCTGCGCCGCCATCTCGCTCGCGCCGCCGATCGCCATCGCAAAGAATGAGGTCGTGACGTCGGCACCGGTCGCCCGTACCAGTGCCAGGCTGCCGAGGCCGCCGAGCGTGATCGCGAAGACAACGGCGAGCAGCAGCCAGGGCGCGAGACGCACGACCTCGCGCATGACGTCGGGCGAAAAGTAAAGACCCAGCGCCACGCCGATCGCCCACTGGCCCAGCTGGCGCGCGCCCGGTGGCGCAGCGAGGCGTGCCGCGCAGCATGCTGGCGAGCGCGACGGCGACCAGCGGCCCGATCAGCCACGGCAGCGGCGCATGGATCCAGACGCAGACTCCGGCACCGATCAGCGCGACTCCGAGCGCAGCGACCATGCGTGCCATCGTCGCCCGGCCGCGGCCTGATTCGCCTGGTGCGGCCGCCTTTGCGTTTGCCGACCCGTTCACGCCGCGGCGCGGCCTCGTCTCTCGCGCACGACGCGAATGATCCACGGCACCAGCACCAGCGCCGCGGTCAGCGCGAGCAGCGACGCCGAGATCGGATGCGTGAAGAACACCGACGGATCGCCCTGGCTGATCGACAGCGCGCGACGGAACTGCGACTCCGCGAGCGGCCCGAGGATCAGGCCGATCACGGCCGGCGCCACCGGGAAGCCCCAGCGCCGCATCACGAAGCCGAGCAGTCCGAAGACGTACAGCGTCACCAGATCGACGACCGACTGGTGCAGGCTGTAGGCGCCGAGCGTGGCGAACACGAGGATGCCCGCGTACAGCAGCGGCCGCGGAATCATCAGCACCTTCACCCACAGGCCGATCAGCGGCAGGTTCAGGATCAGCAGCAGGACGTTGCCGACGTACATGCTGGCGATCAGGCCCCACACCAGCGTCGCCCTGCGTCTGGAACAGCAGCGGCCCGGGCTGGATGCCGTAGTTCTGGAACGCCGCGAGCAGGATCGCGGCGGTCGCCGAGGTCGGAATGCCCAGCGTCAGCAGCGGCACCAGCACGCCGGCTGACGAGGCGTTGTTCGCGGCCTCCGGCCCGGCCACGCCCTCGATCGCGCCCGTTGCCGAATTCCTCGGGGTACTTGGTGAGCTTCTTCTCCAGCGCATACGAAAGGAAGGTCGGGATCTCCGCGCCGCCGGCCGGAATGGTGCCGAACGGAAAGCCGATGAAGGTGGCGCGCAGCCACGCCGGCCACGACCGCTTCCAGTCCTCGCGCGACATCCAAAGCGAGCCCGACATCTTCTCGATCGTCTTCGCGCTGCCGGCTCTGGTACGCCGCCACGTAGAGCGCCTCGCCGACGGCGAACAGGCCCACCGCCAGCACGACGACGTCGATGCCGTCCATCAGTTCGGGCACGCCGAAGGCAAAGCGCGTCTGACCGGTCTGGTCGTCGATGCCGACCAGGCCGAGCAGCAGGCCGAGGAACAGCATCGTCAGTCCGCGCACCGTCGAGCGCCGAGCACGGCCGCCACGGTGACGAACGCGAACACCATCAGCGCGAAGTACTCGGTCGGCCCGAACTTGAGCGCGACCTCGACCACCAGCGGCGCCAGCAGCGTCAGCAGTATCGTCGCGATCGTTCCGGCGACGAACGAGCCGATCGCCGCCGTGGCCAGCGCCGGGCCCGCGCGGCCGCGCTTGGCCATCTTGTTGCCCTCGAGCGCGGTGGCGATCGAGGCCGACTCGCCGGGCGTGTTCAGCAGGATCGTGGTCGTCGAGCCGCCGTACATCGCGCCGTAGTAGATGCCGGCGAACATGATCAGCGCGCCGGTCGGATCGAGCTTCACCGTCAGCGGCAGCAGCATCGCCACCGTCGAGCGCCGGTCCGACGCCCGGCAGCACGCCGATCGCGGTGCCCAGCGTCACGCCGATGAAGCCCCACAGCAGGTTCATCGGCGTCAGCGCGACGCCGAAGCCGGTGAGGAGCGCGCTCAGGGTTTCGGTCACAGGCCCGCCGTTCGCCGAGCAGCGGCTGCAGCCAGCCGGCCGGCAGGTTGACGTTGAGGAAGCGCACGAAGAACAGGAACACCGCCAGCGCCGAGCACCAGTCCGATCGCAAGGTCGCGCGCCCAGCGCGTGCTGCCGAAGCCGCGCGCGACGCAGCGCAAACAGCACCATCGCCGCGATCGACGAAGCCGGCGTTGTGGATCAGCGCCATCTGCGCGAACAGTCCCGCGCTGACCCAGGCGAAGGCGCCCGCAGTGGAAGGCGTGCTCGCCGCGCTCCGCCGGGTCGTCGGGAACGCGCTCGCGCCAGCCGCCCGGTGAACACCTCGTCGAGCAGCCAGCAGCCGAGCACGATCAGCCCGGCCGAGACGACCTTCGGCATGAAGTTCGGGCCGATGCGCGGCGTAGCCGCCCGCCTCGGGCAGCGTGAACGCGACGACGGTCGCGAAGACGCCCGAGCGCCAGCACGCCCAGCGACAGGATCAGTTCAGCACGCCCGCCGCGCGTCGACGGCAGCCATGGCCCTACTTGCGCCAGGCCGAGCGAATCGAGGATGCCGCGGATGCGCTTCGTGTCTTCGTCGAGGAAGGTCTTGAACGGCATCGCCGCGAGATGAACACCGACTCCCAGCCCATCTTCGTCAGCGTTTCCTTCCAGGCGGCCGACTCGACGCCGCCTTGACCGCCGCGATCAGCGCGTCGCGCTGCGCGGGCGTGATGCCCGGGCGCCCCGAAGACGCCGCGCCAGTTGCCGAGCACGACATCGACGCCCTGCTCCTTCAGCGACGGGATGCCGTCGATCGCCGCCGGGCCGGAGACCGCCAGCGCGCGCATGCGGCCGCTCTTGATGTGCTCGGCGAACTCGCCGAGTCCGGCGACGCCGGCCGTCACGTGGCCGCCGACGATGTTGGCGATCTGGTCGCCGCCGCCCTTCGAGGCGATGTAGTTGACCTTCGTCGGATCCAGCGCCGACCGCGCGCGCGATCAGCCCGGCCAGAATGTGATCGGTACCGCCGGCGGAGCCGCCGTTCCAGGAGACCTTGCCCGGATCCGCCTTGAACGCCTTGACGAGGTCGCCCATCGTCTTGTACGGCGAGTTCGCCGGAACCACGACCACTTCGTACTCGCTGGTGAGGCGCGCGAGCGGCGTCACCATGTTGAGGTCGACCGGCGACTTGTTCAGCACGATGCCGCCCACCATCACCATGCCGCCGATCAGCATCGCGTTGGGATCGCCCTTGGACGCGTTGACGAACTGCGCCAGGCCGATCGTGCCGGCCGCGCCGCCCTTGTTGTCGAACTGCACCGACTGCACCGCCTTGGCCGCTTGCATCGCGGCCGCCAGCGTTGCGACCGGTCTGGTCCCAGCCGCCGCCCGGGTTGGCCGGGAATCATCATCTTCAGGTTTGAGATCGCCTGTGCGGACAGCGGTCAGGGGCCACTGAGCGGCCGCGGTGGCGGCGAGCGCCACCAGCGTGAATTCACGACGGTTCATGAGATCTCCTCTGCTGCGTTTGTTGTGGGGGAACGCGTAGCTTCGGCAGCATACCGAAGGCCGGGCCTCGGCGTCATCGGCGCGGCCCAATCGGCTCAGTCGGCGCGCAGCGCATCGACGATCTTCATCCGGCCGGCCCGGATCGCCGGCAGGAAGCCGCCCACGAATCCCATCAGAAGCGCGAAGCCGAGCGCCTGCGCCACGATCGTGGGCGTCAGGGCGAACGAGAACGCGAGTTCCGAGAACGACTGGAAGTTGGTCGTCGAGACCGTGATCGCCGTCAGGAAGCTCGCAGCGATCAGCCCGACCACGCCCCCCAGCAAGGCGAGCAGCAGCGACTCGGCCAGGAAGGCCGCCAGAATCGAGGCGCGCTGGAACCCGAGCGCCCGCAACGTGCCAATCTCGGCGGTGCGGGTCGCCACCGCCGCGTACATCGTGATCGTCGCGCCGATCATCGCGCCGAGCGAAAAGATGACCGACAGCGCCATGCCGAGCAGCGTGATGAAGTTCGAGAGACTGGCAGACTGGTCCTCGTAGAAGCGCCGCTCGCGCTTGATGTCGACCTTCAGGCGCGGATCGTCGTCGAGCCGCGCCTTCATCGCCTCGAACGAGTTTGGGTCTGCCAGCTTGGCGATGACCGACGAGTAGGCGATGCGCCGGAATGCCTGCATCATCTGCTCGACGTCGCCCCAGATCTCGGAATCGAACGCTGTCTTGCCGGCATCGAACACACCGACGACGGTCCACTGGCGGCCGGCGAACGACAGTTGCTGGCCGAGCTCGACGCCGGCGAACTGGCGCGCCACCGAGCTGCCGACGACGATCTCCGATGAGCCCGCGCGAAACATCCGTCCCTGCGTGATCCTGACCTGCGGGCGCAATGTCTTGCCCATTTCCGGCAGCCCGCGCACGACGACGTTGCTGCGCTTCTTCGGGTCGTCGAGTTTCGGCAGCGAGTTCAGCACCACCACTTCCTTCGAGATCAGCGCCTGGCCGTCGGGTCCGCGCGCCAACTCGGGCGAGGTCTCGATGAGCGACGCCTGGTCGCGGAACACACCGCTCTGCACCTCGGTCTGGCTGCCCTGGCGGATGACGACGACGTTGTCGGCCGACCCAGTCGAGATCAGTGTCGACTTCAGCCCGGCGTCGAGCATCAGCACCGCGGCAAAGACGAACACCACCAGGGCCATCCCGCCCGCCGTCAGCCCGGTCGTCAGCTTGCGCACCCAGAGGTTGCGCGCCACGTAGGAAAGCGGGATTCTCACTGGGGTGTACGCGACGTCGGCGCGGTCGCACGTGCGCCACGCACGCTAGGACGTGTGGGCCTCGCTTCGGAGCGGCCAGGCGTAGGGCCCATGCACAACTGCATGGGCGCATCACGCTGTGCAGGTCGCCGCGACTCGAACGCGGCGCCTTCCATGCGCGGTTAACTCGTTTGGCTAACACGCCAGCCCGCCCCGCCCGCAGCCGCCGACGGCGAGCCCTACGCCCGGCCGCCCCGCACGCAGCACCGCGCCCATTGGATCGCCCGTTCCCCGAGCATGCCTAGGCGACATGGCGCAGTCCATCGACGATCTTCACGCGCGCCGCGCGGACCGCCGGGACGATGCCGGCGACCAGGCCGACAACGACCGCGCACGCGGCCTGCAGGTAGAAGGTTTCCGCCACGAGCGGCATCTTCGCGAACACGCTGACGGTGGCCGCGTGAAAGACCTTGATCACCGGCAGCGGTCAGCAGCATGCCAAGGCCAGCGCCAATCAGCGCCAGCAGAAGTGCTTCGCCCATGATCATCGCCGCCACGGTGCCGGGCTTGAAGCCGAGCGCCTTCAGCGTTGCGTACTCCGGACAGTCGCTCGCGTGCAGTCATCGCCATCGTATTGGCGGCCACCGCCATGATGATCAGGATGACCACGTAGCTGACGCCTTGGATCGCAACGACGATGGTCTCGACCATCGCGACGAAGCTGAGCGTGAACGCCTTCTCGGTCTCGGTCAGCGTCTCTGCGAGCGAATTCTTGAACTCGGCGTCGATATCGCGCGCGATCGTCGCGGCCGCCTGCCCATCGCTGATGCCGACGACGAAGACGCCGGCCTGGTCGGCGCGGCGCGGAAACAATCTTCTTGATCTGCTCGTTCAGGTAGTCGAAGTGAAAGTACATCTGGCGCGTGATCGTCGTCTCGTCCTTCGCCTCGTAGATCGCGCGCACGTTGAACTCCCAGTTGCCCGGATAGATCGCGCTCTTCAGCGGAATCGTGTCGCCAACCTTGAATCCGTAGAGGTCCGCCAGTTGGCGCCCGATCGCGGCGCCACGGCGATCGCGCAGGAACGCCTGGTACTCCTCCGGCTGGAAGATGAACTCCGGGTACATCGGGAAGAAGGTCGGCGCATCGACTGCAAACTGCGCGAAGAAATTCTTCGGCTCCTTGTAGATGCCGCCGAACCAGTTCGAGACGCTGACCCCGGTCACGCCCGGCACGGCGCGGATCTTCTCCCGGTAGTACATCGGCATCGAGAAGGTCAGCGAGATCGCGTTGCGCGAGATCAGCCGCGTGGCGGAGGCCGCGTCCGAGCCCGCGTACCAGGCGCGCACCACGGTCTGCAGAAGCCCGAACGCGAGGATTGCGATCACGAGGCCGAGGATCGTCAACGCCGAGCGCAGCCGCGCACGGAAGACATTGCGCAGGACGAACTTCAGGAAGAACACCGCGCGCGCCTCAGTGCCCAAATGGGGCCGTGTCCGTCAGCTGGCCCTTGTCGAGATAGATCAGGTGGTGCGCCGCGTCGGCCGCGCGCGGATCGTGCGTGACCATGACGATCGTCTTGCCGAGTTCGACGTTCAGCCGGTCGAGCAGGCCGAGGATGTCCGCCGCCGACTGGCGGTCGAGGTCGCCCGTCGGCTCGTCGGCAATCACCAGCAGCGGATCAGTCACCAGCGCCCGCGCAATCGCCACGCGTTGCTGCTGTCCGCCCGACAGCTCGTTGGGGTAGTGCTTCATGCGATCGGACAGCCCGACCATGTCCGAGCAGGAGCTCGACCCGCTCGCGTCGCTCGGCGCGCGACAGAGCCGTGAGCTGCAGCGGCAGTTCTACGTTCTCGAACGCGGTCAGCACCGGCATCAGGTTGTAGAACTGAAAAATGAAGCCCACGGTGCGAGCACGCCAGTCCGCCAGCTCGGTGTCGCCGAGCTGCGTAATGTCGTCACCGGCGATCGCCAGCCGTCCGGCGTCGGGCTTGTCGATGCCCGCGATCAGGTTCAGCAGCGTGCTCTTGCCCGAGCCCGACGGGCCCATCATCGCGACGAAGTCGCCCTCGCGGATCACGAGGTTGATGTCGGTCAGCACCGGCACCACCTGCTCGCCGCGCACGTAGGACTTCGACAGGTGCTCGATCTCGACCAGCGCGCGCCGGTCGGCCACCACCTCGGCCTGCGTCATGGTTATTTCTTCGCCGCCTCGACGCGCGCACCGGCGGCCAGTCGCTCCGGCGGATTGGCCACGACCCTTGTTCCCGGCGCGACACCCTCGACTCGGACGAGATCGCCAACCTTCTCGCCGGTCTTGACCGGCACCGGCTTGACGGCGCCGCCGGCATCGACGACGAACACGACGTCCGCGCCGTCGCGCTTGACGATCGCGTCGGGCCGCAGCGCCGGCACCGACTTGCGTTCATCCGGCGTCAGCGCGCGCGCGAGAAACGCAATCTTCGCGCTCATATCGGGCAGCACGCGCGAATCGCGCTCGACGAACTTCACCTTCACCAGCAGCGTGGCCTTGCTCCGATCGACCGTCGGCACGACGCGGCTCACCTCTCCGAGCATCCGCAGCTCGGGAAACGCATCGAGCTGAATCTCGGCCGGCTGCGCGACCTTGATCTTGGCGATCGAGGATTCGGAAACATCGGCTTCGACCTCGAGCGTCTCCATGTCGGCCATCGTGACGACGGCGCCGGTCGTGCCCGCGGCCGACGAAAACGGCGTGACGATGTCGCCCGACGTTGGCGCTCTTGGTCAGCACGATGCCGGTAAATGGCGCACGGATCAGCGTCTGGTCGTAGCCGACGCTCGCCACGCGCAGGTTCGCCTCGGCCACGCCGATCTGGGCCTTCAGCGTGTCGATCTGCGCCTTGGCCTTGTTGTAGCGCGCCTCGGCCGTGTCCAGCGCCGAGCCAGAAATGAAGTTCTGCCGCGCGAGGTCTTGCGCGCGCTTCAGCGCCGACTGCGCATCCTCGAGCTCGGCCTGGCCCTGCGCGAGGTTCGCGCGCGCGGCCTGCACCTGCGCGGCCGCCTGCTCCCGCTGCGCGGCGACGTCACGGTTCTCGAGGCGCGCAATGACATCGCCCTCCTTGACCATCTGCCCTTCCTGCACGCCGAGCCACTCGAGCCGGCCCGTGCCCTTGGAGGAGACGGACGCACGGCGCTGCGCAACCACGCGCCCGGTCGCGTTCAGTATCGCCACAGACGTCGACGGATACGCGGCCGCGACGGTGGCGAATTCCACCGGCTGGGCCGCGCTGCGGCTGCGGATCAGGATTCCGGCGATGACCAGTGATGCCACGACCAGCGCCCATACCCACCAGCGCTTCCACAGTGGACGGCGCCGACGCGACGCCGCCGGAGCCTGGCGATCAATCGCGAGGCGGGAGAGCGAGGGCGGAGCGGGAGCGTCGGACATGAGCGGGCCTGGCAGCGGGGGATCGCCATGCTAATGGAACCGCCTGCGTTACAGCGTGAGGACGCGGTGCCGGCCTCGCCCAGTGCGGACAGCGGCCGCGCTTAGGCGCTGCGCGGCTACTTGATGTCATGCTACTCGGCTTTGGCATCCTAGGCATGTTCGGTTATATTCGGCATCGTTGGGTCTAACTCCACTTTTCCGATTCTTTCCAATCTTGAAGAGCCCTGAGAGTCGAAACGGGGACGCAGCTAGTTTCGTGGCTCAATCCCATGCTCGCGGGTGGCCCCGGTTCTCCGAACCGGGGTGGCTCCGCCACAAGAGGTTTGGTTCAGTCAGTCTACGCATTGGATTGGCACCCCGACTGTTCGTCGCCATTGGTACCAACGAGCCGAGCCCCATTTCCAGTCGGTCGGCCGCCGGACGAGTCCTGCCCGGACTGGGTTCTCGTGGACGTACTGAAGTTTCTCTTCCAGCTTGGACGCGGTCTCGATCTCGAAGATGATCTGCCGCCGGTTCTTCATCCCGCCATTGTGGCCAACCGGCCTGCCAGGTGCAATCCGTGGAGCGAATCCGAGGGGGACGGAACGGGGACGCAGCTAGTTTTCAGTAACCCAGCTTACTAACACTAGCAGCGTCCCCTTCCGACTCCCCGAAGGCGACGCTGTGGCCGGTAGCCGAAAAGCAGAAACCATGTGCGGGGCGCCGGATCAAACCGGTGGGCGCCCGCGTTGACGCCGCTTGAAGACAAGCAAAGCCTACAGTAGCCCACATGCCCACTCAAGCGTAAGCATGGCACCCGGCAAAGGTCCGGCAGAAGAGCACTGGCATGGCCAGTGGCACCTTGCGACGCGAAGCGAATTGCGAAGCCTCTGGCATTTGCGATGAAGGTTGGCGATAATCGGGGGTACGGCTTTCTCGAGTAGGGAGTCCATTGACACGAAGACCCACAGCAACCGAGGGCTATTCAGATGAGCGACCAATCCACGCGCCGGGATTTTCTGCGTCGGCTGCATGACCAGTGCCGCATTTGCTTTGCCGGCCATCGTGCCCGCACACGTTTGGGAAGGATGGCGGTGTCGCGCCGAGCGAGACCATTGTGTTGGGGGTGATCGGAATCGGTCCCCGCTGCACGTATGACTTGACGGCGATGCTTGGTTTGAGTGATGTACGGTGCGTCGCCATTGCTGACGTGCAGGCGAGTCGTCGCGATGCCGGCAAGCTACTGGTCGACCAGCATTATGGCAACCAGGACTGCAGGCTCTATCGCGACTTTCGGGAACTGCTCGACCGCAAGGACATTGACGCGGTGCTGATCGCCACGGGCGATCGTTGGCATGCTCCCGCGTCGATGATGGCCGCGGAGGCGGGGAAGGATGTCTACAGCGAGAAACCGTGCGGGTTGACCATCGACCTGTGCCAACGATTGGACGAGACGATCAAACGAACTGGCCGGGTGTTCCAGGCAGGCACGCAGCGCCGGAGCGTGCCCAATTTCCAGCAGGCTGTTCAGCTGGCCCACAGCGGAAAGCTTGGGAAGCTCCACACTCTGTACGCGAGCATCTACACACCGCAAATTCGGACCCAATGGTTGCCCGGCGAACCGACCCCCGACCCCAACGTTGCGATTGGAATCTGTGGCTGGGCCCGGCGCCATGGCGGCCGTACAACGCGAAATACGTCGCAGGTGATTGGCGCGGCTACTGGGACTTCGATTCCGGCGCCCAGTTGCTCGATTGGGGCGCGCACACGCTCGACCTGTGTCAGTGGGCGAACCAGGCCGACAATACGATGCCGATTGAGTACGAACCGTCGGAAACCAAGATTACTTGCCGGTACGCCAACGGTGTCAAATTGGTGTTCGATTTCCTGAAGGAGCCCTTCGGCAATCGCGATCCCCACTACATCACCCGGCTCGGAACGTGCCCCGTGCGGTTCGAGGGAGACGAGGGCTCGGTCGAAACGGGCGACAGCGGCGAGATGGTGATCAAACCCGAATCGCTCGCGGCAGCGCTTCCCCAGTCCGCGAAGCGTGTCGTGGGACTCGATGTCTCGGCTCACGCCCGCAACTTCTTCGACAGCGTGAAAACCCGCCAGCCGACGGTCTGCAATTCGTCCGTGATGCGGCACTCCCACGTGGCCTGTCACGCGGCGGCGTTATCGTGGATTCTCAACCGCAAACTCACGCTGGATCCCGAGAAGGAAATGTTCATCAACGACGACGAAGCCAACGGCCTGCGATCCCGACCGGCACGCGACCCCTGGAAGGTGTAGGCTTTGGGTGCCATGCCCACGCTTGCGTGGGCATGTGGAGCGGGTTGCTGGGTGCCATGTCCACGCTTGCGTGGGCATGTGGAGCGGGTTGGATTCGCCGGCATGAGTGAAGTCCACCGAAAACGATGCAAGCGATACGACGTCCCCGGCGATGCCCATTGCCTGACGTTTTCGTGCTTTCGGCGTCTTCCCTTGCTCGGTCGCGACCGCTGCTGCCGCTGGATGCTCGACGCGCTGCAACTCGGCCGCCAACAGGGCAAGTACCAACTATGGGCCTACGTGATCATGCCCGAACATGTGCATGTGGTTCTGCTTCCGCACGCGGGAGTGAAGATTTCGCAGATCCTGAGCACGTTGAAGCAATCGGTGTCGAAACGAGCGTTGAGGTAGCTTGATGAGAACGCCGCGGCTTTTCTGCCGCGACTTGCCGACCTCCAGCCGGACGGACGGCATGTACACCGGTTCTGGCAACGCGGTGGCGGTTATGATCGGAACCTTCGAACGATTCGCAATGTGTTCGAGAAGATCGACTATGTACACAACAACCCGGTGCGTCGCGGGTTGACTGCGTCGGCCGCCGACTGGCCCTGGTCGAGTTGCTACGCATGGCAAACCGGTGAGGATCGTCCGCTGCCGATCGATCGAGATCTCTGCCGACGTTGATGCCGCTTGACGACAAGCGAAGCGGACAGTAGCCCACATGCCCACGCAAGCGTGGAGCATGGCACCCGGCCGGCAACCTGGCTCACATGCCCTCGCAAGCGTGGAGCATGGCACCCGACTTTGGCACCTCTCCGTCGAAAAAGGGAAAGATTCGCGTTCAGGGTCGCAGTCTCTTCCAGGTCTTCATCGAGCGCTGGAGGTGTTCGCGGGCGTCGCCGGGGATGCCGTAGCACATGAGCGCCGATCGGGCCGCGGTAGCCGATCTCGCGGAGCGTGGCCAGGAGCTGCGCGGTTGTCGAAGTCGCCCTGGTCCAGCGGCTGGATCAGGCCGTTGGTCCAGGTCTTCGCGCCGAGCTTCGCCCCGTTGATCGTCACGACGAAGATCTTGGCGGCGTTCTCGCGGAGCACGGGCCGGTAGTCCTTGTCGCCGTCGACCATCAGCCAGTGGCAGAGATTGAAGTTGACGCCGACCTGCGGATGGTTGGCCTTCTTGACCACGTTCCAGAGCGTAGAGCAGGCTCGCCGTCCAGTCGCCGGTGTGGTGGTAGATCGAGATCCGCACGCCGGCCTCGGCGGCCACGTCGCCCAGCTCGCGGAGGATCTTGACGGCCGGCTCCTCGCCCTGCGGATCGCCCGGCGGAAGCCCTCGCAGCAGCACGCAGATCGTCGACCGGCCGCCCCTTGAGCTTGCGGATCGCCGCGGGAAGCCGCGGGTCGTAGGGCTGCGCCATCGGGTTCACGTTGACCGACGCATAGAGCAGGTAGACCTTCAGCCCGGCGTCGTCGAGCGTCGCGCAGGTTCCTTGTCGAGGTTCTCGTCGAGCCAGAGCGGATAGCCGACGCCGTCGAAGCCGAGTTCGCGGAGCATCTTCGCCTGCTCGGGAGTCGAGCGGTGCTTCGCGTCGTGGGCGTCTCCATGCAGAGCCGATAGAACTTCGGGGTCCACTTCGTCTGGGCCGATGGCGACGGCGATGCCGGCGCGGGGCCACGTTCGTCCGCACGGCCAGTGGCGGCCAACGACGTCCCGATCAGCATCGCGATCAGCACTGCAATCAGCGTTGCCGCGATGGCCCAACGGTTTGCATCGAGTTTCCGCATGGGTTTGTCTCCTTGGGGTTTCGTCGATTCCGCATTGGATCAGGTTATGATACCATATATCGGCGTCGACCTGCGATTACCTGCAAAGCACGCGGAAGGGGACAGGTCCATGTTTTCGGCCAACGTCTTTCCCGCAAAACATGTCTTCCCGCCGAAAAATGGACCAGTCCCCAGCCGACCCCCAATCCCCAGCCAACCCGTAAACGACTACGTTCCAGGAGGTTCCCGATGTTTGCGTTGACGCTACTGTTGCTGAGCATGGCTGCCGACCCGGCGGTGTCGCCATTCCCGCCGGAGGCCGAGATCCTCGAGCCGTCTGCGGCAGCGAGCATCCCCGGCTGATCGGCTGCCGAGGACCTGCGATCGCGTGAAGAAGCTGATCGCCGACGATCCTCGCGCGGCGCGCGATCTACAAGGAAGGTCAAGCAGTCGGCCGACCAGATGCTCGGACGGAGAAACGCCGTCGAGCACAAGCTCATCGGCCCGCGGCTGTTGGGCGAGAGCCGCAAGTGCCTCGACCGCGTGCTCACGCTGGCCACGGTCTACCGCATCGAGCGGCGACCGCCGCTACGCCGACCGGGCGATCAAGGAGATGCTCCACGGCCGCGGCCTTCCCGGACTGGAACCCGTCGCACTTCCTCGACACGGCCGAGATGACCCACGCCCTGGCCATCGGCTACGACTGGCTCTACGACGTGCTCTACGCCCGAGCAGCGCAAGCCGATCCGCGCAGGCGATCGTCGAGAAGGGGCTGCGCAAGGCGGACTGAAGGTCTACCGCAAGAGCAGCTGGTGGGCGCAAGTCGCGGCACAACTGGAACCAGGTCTGCAACGGCGGCATGACGATCGGCGCGCTGGCCGTCGCCGACGAGGAGCCGCAACTGGCCGCCTACATCGTCGCGCAGGCGGTCAGCTCGGTCCCGCTGGCGATGGCGCAGCTACGCGCCCGACGGCGGCTGGGCCGAAGGGCCGGGCTACTGGAACTACGCCACGCAGCTACAACGTCTACATGCTGGCCGCGCTGGAGAGCGCCCTGGGCACCGACTTCGGCCTGAGCCGCTGCCGGGCTTCTCGGAGACCGGCGACTTCCGCATCCACTTCATCGGGCCGACGCGGCCTGAGCGTTCAACTTCGCCGACGCCGGTCGACGCCGGGCCGGCGCGCCGCAGATGTTCTGGCTCGCCCGCCAGTTCGACCAGCCCGCGTCTACGCCTGGCACGAGCGGGACGTCGATCGGCGGCAATCGGCGCCTGCGACCTGCTGGTGGTATCGATCCCCGCGGCAGCAGCGGCCGACGCGATTCCGCCGCTCGACCGCTGGTTCCGCGGCATCGACGTGGTCTTCCTGCGGAGCAAGTGGGACGATCCGCGGGCCGTCGTTCGTCGGCTTCAAGGGCGGCGACAACAAGGCCAACCACAGCCACCTCGACCTGGGCACGTTCGTGCTCGACGCCGACTGGGCCAGCGCTGGGCCGTCGACCTCGGCGGCGACGACTACAACCTGCCCGGCTACTTCGGCAACAAGCGCTGGACCTACTACCGGCTGGGCACGATCGGCCACAACACGCTGCTGATCGACGGCCAGAACCAGGACCCCAAGGCCATGGCGCCGATCGTCGCCTTCGTCGTCGACGCCGCAGCGGGCGCACGCCGTGGCCGACCTGACGGCGGCCTACGGCAAGCAGGTGAAGAAGGCCCAGCGCGGCATGGCCCTGCTCGACCGCCGGCAAGTGCTCGTGCAGGACGAGATCGAAGGCGCGGCCGGCGCGGAGATCGTCTGGCAGATGCACACGAAGGCGAAGATCGAGTTGCAAGGGCGATCAGGCGTTGCTGCGTCAAGCGGGCCAGACGCTCCGGCGAGAACTGGAGCAACACCAACTGAACCAAGTAGAGGA
>CAWDEO010000010.1:0-44866 GCA_963801405.1 uncultured beta proteobacterium
CTCATGTCGTTCAAATTTGCTCGTGAGTCCGGATTTCGGATTGGCTAGATGGCAGTCTTGCTCGGATGTCGCGTGGACTTGATCGTGAGTTCGGCAAGCGGAGCGTATGAGACATCCTGTGTCAACCCATGGTTGGGTAGAGGAGGTTTTGAGCGCCTCGATGCAGGGTGGGGTCGTAGGGTTTGCCATCGTTCCAGGCGCGCCAAAGGACGCGTATCCAGGCGCGGGCGAGGATGCGAATGGCATGGGGATGATCGCAGCCTCGGTTGCGAGCGCGCTTGTAGATGTCTGCTGCCCAGGGGGATGCGTGTCTGGAGTTGTCGGCGAAGCAGGTGACGGCTCGTCGCAGGCGATGGTTGCATGCCCAGCGGAAGACGACACCGCGGCTCTTGCCGGAGGCGTGGGTGACCGGGCAGACGCCGGCTTCGGCGGCGAGGTAGTCGGCGCTCGGGAAGCGTTGGCGCACATCGCCGAGCTCGGCGAGGATTTGCGCGGCGCAGATGCGCCCCGTCCTTGGGAAGGACATGACGATCTGGCCGTCGGGCAGCTCTGCGACAGTGTTCTGGATGCGGCTGGTGAGCTTGGCGATCTCGCCGACCAGGCGCTCGAGGACGGCGGCGAGAGCACCGACCATTTCGCCCTTGGCCTCGGCTTCGGCCTCCGCGGCCAAGCCGGTCGGGGCCGCGCGCAGCCGCGCGAGCAGCTCGGCCGGGCTGCGGCGACCGCAGTAAGCGTTGCTCGCCAAGAAGGCCTTCACCCGCTTTTCGCCAAGGCGCGTTGCCGACTCGGGAGTGGGGTAACGCTGCAGGAAGGCCAGCGCGATGGGCGAGTCGACGTCGGCGAAGATGGCGGCGGCGCCGGGCCAGAAGCTGTCCAGCAGGCTACGCAGGCGGTTGGCCAGGGCGATCCGCCCGGCCACCAGCTCGTCGCGACCGCGGACCAGGGCGCGCAACGCCTTGATCTCGTCCGAGCAGGGCGCGAGCGGGCGGAAGCGGTGGCCGTCGGTGCGCAGGATGTCGGCGAGCATGAAGGCGTCGCCGGGATCGCTCTTGCCGCCGGCGGCTGCGGTAACGCGGCCGGCAGGCCTTGACCACGTTTGGGTGAATGGGCACCACCGTATGGCCTGCCTCCACCAGCGCATCGACGATCAGGCCGGATGGGCGCTCGATGGCCAGGGCGGGTTGCCGTAGTGCGCGCAGCCGTCGTATCAGGACAGTCAAGCCATCGGCGTTGTGCTCGATGTCGAGCCGCTCGATGACCTGAGCGCGTTCGTCGATGATGCACACCGCGTGCGATTGGCTGGCCCAGTCCAGTCCGGCGTAGAAGGTGGTCATGGACAGACTCCGCGAGTTGCGCTATGACTTGCCGTGCCGGAAGCCCACGCGGGACGCTCACTGATTGGCGCTCTTGGCTGCGACACCTGGCGCTACATCCTGTAGCCCGTCTGGGTCTTCCGGCATCCTGCGGGCTGCGGGTCTCATACGGGCCGTCGAGCGGCCAGCCAAGCGGGCAGTCTCCCCGGGAGCACGGAAGTCGAAGCACACCTTCGGCGCGACTGGCCTGCGCCGTCAAGGCACTCGTCCATCCCAATTCGTGCGCTGAACACGGGTTGCCCACCGCTGCGCTCGGTCGGTTCGTCGCAAGCGCCCACCGACCGCCGCCGTGGACAACCCTGCACCGCCCAACGCCGACGCCCACGGATGAATCGAGGGTAGTCCAGTGAGCCAGGATCCCCTGTCAGACGTGCTGCGCAGCGTGCGCCTGCGCGGCGCGGTCTTCTATTACGTGAGCTACGGTGACCAGTGGGTGGCCGAAGCCCCTCCGGCGCGCGAGATCGCCGACGCCGTCATGCCAGGCGCCGAGCATGTGCTCGAGTACCACTTCGTTGCGAGGGGCTCCGGCTGGGCGGCGACGGACGGCGAAAGTCCGGCGCGGCTTGCCACCGGTGACATCATCATGTTTCCGCAGGGCAATGCGCATGTGATGTCGAGTGCACCGGGACTGCGGGCTCCGCCGGACGACAGCGATTGGATCTTCGCAACCCGCAATGATCCAAAACCCATCCCCGTGGCATTTCACCGGGGCGTGCTTCGCCCGGGCGCGCCGCTCCCGGCCGAGGAGGCGCGCAACGTGGTTGTGTGTGGCTTCATTGGTTGCGATCTGCGCCCGTTCAATCCACTCATCAGTGCCCTGCCGCGCATGTTGCACCTGCCGGCCGGCGGTGTTGGCGACTGGGTCCGCGGCGTGCTCCACCAGGCGGTCGGAGAGTCGCGCGCACGCAGGCCTGGTAGTGAAGCCGTGCTCGAGCGGGTCAGCGAAATGGTCTTTGTGGACGCGGCACGCCGCTACCTGGATGCGCTGCCGGAGGACGCCTCCGGATGGCTGGCCGGATTGCGCGACCGGCTGGTCGGAAAAGCTCTGACCTTGCTGCACGACCGGCCCGGCGACCCCTGGACGGTCGACGAACTCGGCAAGCAGGTCGGACTGTCGCGCTCCGCCATGCACGAGCGTTTCGTGCAGTTCATCCGCCAGCCGCCGATGCAATACCTAGCGAACTGGCGCATGCAGATCGCCTCTCGCTTGCTGCTGACGACCAACGCCAACGTGGCGTCGATCGCACTCGACGTGGGCTACGACTCGGAAGCTGCCTTCGCGCGCGCCTTCAAGCGTGCGACCGGCCTGCCGCCCGCCGCCTGGCGGCGACAGAAGGGTGGTGCGAAATGAGCCGGCCGCGAGCGGACGCGGCCGTCCGCTGCAGGAATACCTGAATGACGCGGTCGCACGATCACCCCGTCCGTCGCGCGCGGGTTGGCTCAAACGGCCGTCGAACGACTCTTGAGCGTCTGCAGCGCGCGGCTGATGTGGTGGAGGACGATCTGGACGGTCCTGACGCGCTCCTGATGGAGCAACAGCATCGGCTCGATCGGGCGGTACATCGCCGTGGGGTGGGGATCAGATGCCGACCGGGTTGGGTCGTCCACCCGTGTGACGGCGCCCTCGGCCGAGACTGCCGCCGGAGTCGAAGCCTGCCGCGCCAGCGACGGCGCCGGGGCCTTGAAACCGAATGAGATCAGTCGGACGGGATTCAGATTCGAAATAGTCATGGTGGCCTCCTGACAAGTTCCGGGTGATTTCGCGATGGACATCGAGCCGAGCGCTACCCGTCAGAGCGCAAGGCAAACGCGATACAAGGACGCGTCTTCCGGATGGGGCGTGAGACGCGCCCCAAGTCGATTCATCAGCGCCAGCATTGGCGTGTTTTCGGTCAGTACGTCGCCGCATAGCCACTCGAGCCCAGAGCGGCGCGCGCGAACCAGGAGCCGGCGCATCAATTGCCGGCCGAGTCCGAGGCCCTGCCAAGCATCCGAGACGGCGATCGCAAACTCGGCCGTCCGGGTGCCGCCCTCGAGTACGTATCGCGCGTCGGCGACGATGCGGCGGTCGTCCGTGGCTTCGGCGACCAGCGCTACGTGCCCTTGCTGGTCGGCATTCACGAACGCCCGCAGGAGCGCCTCCGGCAATTCAATCAGGCCGAAGTGGAAGCGACGGAAACGTGCGACTGGCGACAGACTGGCGACGAAGGCCTGTTCGGCGCTCGCATCCAGTGGACCGACCGGACGTACGTGAAGCGAGCGTCCGTTGGCCAGTGTCACGCGTTCCCGCGGTGTGCCGTGGCCCTGAACACTGGTCGCGGGCGGGGCGCTGTCGCGGCTGTACGAAGGCGCGGCGATGGCGGTGGCGATGTCGTCTTGCATGAACATGGCGAATGGTGGAGGATTCGGTCCGGATGTCGTGTGGAAGGCATCCTCTTCCTAAGCGGCGTCTCCTTCAAACGTTCATTTGGAACGCTTAGCATTCCTGCGGCGCATGCAAAAGGATCCCTCACGATTGCCCCCGCTCGACCTGCTGGTCAGCTTCGACGCGGCCGCCCGGCATCTGTCGTTCACGAAAGCGGGAGCGGAAAGGTTTCTGACTCAGTCGGCCATAAGTCGTCAGATCAAGGCGCTCGAGGATGACCTCGGGGTCGAGCTGTTCCGGCGCAGGCATCGCGCGCTCGATCTCACCGACGATGGGCGACGGCTGCGAGAAGCCGTACGCGGCGCCCTCGATGGGCTGCGCGGAACGATGGAGCAGATCCGGGCGCCGTCGCGACGCGAAGTGCTCGCGCTGACAACCACCCCGGGGCTGGCATCGCTGTGGCTGATTCCCCGACTTGAAGCGTTCATCACGGAGCATCCGGGCATCGATGTGCGTATCGACGCGAGCCTTGCCAAGCGCAACCTGTCGAGCGACGGCTTCGATCTAGCAATCCGGTATGCCAGCGTCGACTCCGGCCTGGGAACGCCGCTGTTTCACGAGACCGTGCAGCCGGTCTGCGCCCCTGCGCTCGTTCGCAATCGTGCGCGACCGCTGAAGACGCCCGGCGACCTCAGGCACCACACGCTCCTCGATGTCGAGGTGCAGATGGGGTCGGAAGTGTTGCTTGAGTGGGACCTGTGGGCGAAGGCGATGGGGCTCGGCGCGCTTGACGCCGCCCGCAAGGTCACGCTGACGGGGTACGACGCCGCGATCGCGGCGGCGGTCGCCGGTCAAGGCGTCGCACTCGGGCGACGCCCGCTGATCGACGCTTTGTTGAAGCGACGACAGCTCATCGCCCCGTTCGGCGATGCGCTGTCGTCGCGCCGTGCCTACTTCCTGGTCATCGCGCCGCGTGCAGCGGATCGTCCTGCCGTTCGCGCATTGGCGAGCTGGCTGACCGAGCAGGCTAGGAGCGCGTAGGTGGGCTGCGCGAGCCGCGCCGAACCTGGTGTCAGGCGGCGCGGCGTTTCACGCCGACCGCGTCGGCCAAGACCGCCGCGCGATCCGTCCTTTCCCACGTGAACTCGGGCTCGTCGCGGCCGAAGTGGCCGTAGGCGGCGGTCTTCTCGTAGATCGGCCGCAACAGGTCGAGCATCTGCACGATGCCGCGCGGACGCAGGTCGAAGTGCTCGACGACGAGCTTGCTGATCTGCTCGTCCGGAATGACACCCGTGCCTTCGGTGTACACGGTGATATTCATGGGCTTGGCGACACCAATCGCGTAGGCCACCTGCACTTGGCATTGACGCGCGATGCCGGCGGCCACTACGTTCTTTGCGACGTAACGAGCGGCGTAAGCGGCCGAGCGGTCGACCTTCGACGGGTCCTTGCCGGAGAATGCGCCGCCGCCGTGCGGACAGGCGCCGCCATAGGTGTCGACGATGATCTTGCGGCCCGTGAGGCCACAGTCACCCTGCGGTCCGCCGATGACGAAGCGACCGGTCGGGTTGACCAGATACTTGGTGTCCTTTAGCCACTCCTTCGGCAGCACCGGCTTGATGATGTTTTCGATCACCGCTTCGGTGAACTCCGGCCTCATCTTGTCACCGAGGCTCATCTCCGGCGCGTGCTGAGTCGACAGCACGACGGTGTCGATCGAGTGCGGCTTGCCGTCGACGTAACGCATCGTGATCTGGCTTTTCGCGTCCGGACGCAACCACGGCAGGCGGCCATCGCGACGCAGGTCGGCCTGGCGCTCAACCAGACGATGCGCATAGTAGATCGGAGCCGGCATTAGGTCGGGGGTCTCGTCGCAGGCGTAGCCGAACATAAGGCCCTGGTCGCCGGCGCCCTGGTTCAGGAAATCGTCCGAAGCACGGTCGACGCCCTGAGCGATGTCGTTGCTTTGCTTGTCGTAGGCCACCAGCACCGCGCAGCCCTTGTAATCGATGCCGAACTCGGTGTTGTCATAGCCGATGCGCTTGATCGTCTCGCGCGCTACCTCGATGTAATCGACGTGCGCATTGGTCGTGATCTCGCCCGCCAGCACGACCAGGCCGGTGTTGACGAGCGTCTCGGCGGCGACGCGCGAGCGCGGGTCCTGCGACAGAATCGCGTCAAGAATGGCGTCCGAGATCTGGTCGGCGACCTTGTCCGGGTGGCCCTCTGAGACCGATTCGGACGTGAAGAGAAAATCGCTGGACATGGTCCGCTCCTTCAAGAAGATTTCGGGTGCGTTGCGCACTCCCGAGGAGCGGCGACGCTTTAGCGGTATTTGCCTCGGCTATGCTGTCGAGGATCGCCCCGCAAGTTGTCGGTTAACACGGCGAACGGGGATTATAGGTCAAGCTTTGCGCATTCCGGCCGCCTGAACTACGAAGCCGGCAGCCACCCAAGAATCCCGTGCTCAGACTGGTCTTCAAGTGCATTGCAGCGCTCTCGCTTGGGACGGTACACGCGATCGGGGGTGCGCTCGGGACCATGGTGTCCTGGCTGTCCCCCACCTACCGCCGGCGCCTGCGCGATAACCTGGCTCAGGCGGGCTACGACGATCCTGCACTGGTTCGCGCTGCCGCGGCCGAGGCCGGCAAGCAGGCGCTTGAAACGGCCTGGATCTGGATGCGTCCGCGCGTCGACATCGTTGCCCGGACCGAGGTCGCCGATATGTCGATCGTCGATCGGGCGCTCGCTGACGGCCGGCCGGTGATGTTCCTGCCGCCTCACCTTGGCAGTTTCGAAGTCACGGCCCAGTTCTACGCCGCGTTCCGCCCGGAGGCCAAGACCCGTCCGATGACGGTGCTCTATCGCATTCCACGCAAGTCGGTCCTGCGCGGAATCGTCGAATCCGGGCGCGCTGCAGAGGGGCTCAAGCTTGCGCCCGCGGAGTTGAGGGGCGTGCGCATGCTGATGAAGGCAATGAAAGAGCGCGAGGTGGTCGGCATCCTGCCGGATCAGGTGCCATCGCGCGGCGAGGGCGCGTGGGCTCCGTTTTTTGGGCGCTGGGCCTACACGATGACACTGCCGGCGCGGCTCGCGCGGCAGTTCGACGCGATCGTGTTATTCGTCTACGGCGAACGTTTGCCAGGTGGGCGCGGCTATCGCATTCATCTGAAGCGGCTCGAGGAACCCTTCACCGGAGATGCGGCACACGATGCCGCCGTGATGAATCGCGGCCTGGAGGCGCTGATCCGCGAGCGCCCGGCTCAGTATCTGTGGGGCTATAACCGCTACAAGGTCCCCGCCGGTGCGGAGTCACCGCCGAGCCAGGAGCCGGTGTGAATCTCTGGGCCGCGAAGTTCGGGATCTTCCTGATCAACCTGACGCGCCACTGGTCGCAACGCACGCGTACTCGCGTGGCCAACGCGCTATCGGACCTCGTGTGGTGGCTGGCCGGGTCGCGCCGCCATGTGACACTGACCAACCTGCGGGCGTGCTTTCCCGACGATGTCCGAAGAGGAGCGCCGGCGCCTTGGCCGGCTCACCTTCCGTAGCCTGGGCCGGGCTGCGCTTGATCACTCGGTGCTGTGGAACGCGGATCGCGCCACGATCGAGCGTTACATCAAGGTCGAAGGCGCGCAGTACCTGGCCGATCCTGCGAATCGCCCGTTAATACTTCTCGCACCTCACTTCGTGGGGTTGGATGCCGGCGGAGTCCGATCCAATGCGATCGTGCGCGGAGCCTCGATTTATTCGAAGCAGAAGAACCCGGTCTGGGACGCCTGGCTGCTAAAGGCCCGGCAAAGGTTCAGCGATCCTGTACTGCTGCCGCGCCAGGGGCTGGACATGCGCAGCGTGGTTCGTACGGTGCGATCAGGCCTTCCGCTGTACTACCTGCCGGACATGGATCTCGGTCCGACCAACTCGATCTTCGTCCCGTTCTTCGGCGTTCCGACCGCAACGATTCCGATGGTTTCGCGCATTGCGCGCATGACAGGCGCCAAGGTCATCATGACGGTGACGGAAATGACGGACGACGGCTACATCCTTCACGTCGAACCGCCGTGGGAGAACTTTCCAGGCGAGTCGGTCGAGGAAGACACCGCCCGCATGAACCGCGAAATCGAACGCTGGGTGCTGCGCATGCCGAGCGCAGTACTTCTGGACGCACAAGCGCTTCAAGACGCGGCCGGAGGGCGAGCCAAGCATCTATTAGGCGTCGCTCGTGAACTCGAGTGCCGGCCCGGAGCGGGGGCGCCGCAATCGGCGAAGCCGATGCGTACACTTGCGCCGAATATGAAGCTGCGGTTCACCAAGATGCAGGGCACGGGCAACGATTTCGTGATGCTCGATGGCGTGCGGCAGACGGTCGAATCTCTCACGTCGATCAGGTTCGTCGTCTCGCCGACCGCCACTTTGGCATCGGCGCCGACCAGATTCTGCTGGTCGAGCCGGCCGCGCTCGCGGGCGTGGATTTTCGGTACCGAATCTTCAACTGCGATGGCGGCGAGGTCGAGCAGTGCGGCAACGGGGCGCGCTGCTTCGTGCGCTTCGTGCGCGATCAGCAGCTCACCGATAAGATTTCGATCCGGGTCGAGACACTGTCCGGGATCATCGAGCCGCGACCTGACCGCGTCCGGCGAGGTGACGGTCGACATGGGCGCGCCGGACTTCGAGCCCGCCAGCGTGCCGTTCAATACAACGGGCCTTGAACCACGCCGTGACCAGGAAGACACACTGTGGCCGATCGTCGTGGGCGAGCGCGAGGTGTGGATATCGGCGCTGTCGATGGGCAATCCGCATGCGGTGCAACTCGTCGATGCCGTCGACGATGCGCCCGTTGAACTCGAAGGGCCGCTGATCGAGCACCACGAACGATTTCCGCAACGGGCGAATGCCGGGTTCATGCAGGTGGTCGATCGCCACGACATTCGTCTGCGGGTCTGGGAGCGGGGCGCGGGGGAGACGCTCGCGTGCGGCACCGGAGCGTGCGCCGCGGTGGTCGCGGGCATACGCCGCGGCAGACTCGAGTCGCCCGTGCGCGTTGCCACGCGCGGTGGCGAGCTGACGATCGAATGGAACGGTGCGGCGGTGATGATGACAGGCCCGGCCACCAAGGTCTTTGAAGGCGAGATCGAACTCTGACAGGAGCCCCATGCAAGTCCAGGACATCGCGAACTACTTGACCAGCCATCCGGATTTCTTCGACCAGCACCCGGAATTGCTCGCGGGGTTGCAGTTGCCGCATCCGCAAAACGGTCAGGCGATCTCGCTGGTCGAGCGACAGTCCCTGATGCTGCGCGAGCGCATCAAGTCGCTCGAGGGGCGCGTCACCGAGATGATCCGTCACGGGCAGGAGAATGAGGCGATCGTGGCTCACCTGATCGCATGGGCACGCGAACTACTGCTGACCGAGGACACGGCGACGCTACCCGAAACGCTCGTAAAGACGATGAAGGAAGTCTTCAGCGTGCCGCACTGCGCTTTGCGGCTGTGGTCCGTGAAGCCGCAATACGCGGTGCTGACCTGCGCCGCACCGGTGGCGGCCGACACGGTTTCGCTGGCCAACAGCATGCGGGTGCCGTTTTGTGGCTCGAACGTCGGCTTCGAGGCCGCCACCTGGTTCGAAGACGGTACGTCGGTTCAAAGCCTGGCGATGTTGCCGCTGCGGGTAGGCGCCGACCCCAAGACCTTCGGACTTCTTGTGCTCGGCTCGGCCGACAAGGATCGCTTCCACATCACGATGGGGACCGCGTTTCTCGAGCGCATCGCCGAACTCGCGAGCGCGGCGCTGGCCCGCATGCGCGCCTGAGATGGCTCTCGCGCCCTCGATCGAACAATTCCTGGAAGAGTTGCGAGCGCAGAGGCGTGCTTCTCCTCACACGATCGCTGCCTATCGACGTGATCTTGGGCGACTCACCGAGCTGGCGGCCGGTCGCGCAGCAGCCAGCTTGACCACCTACGACGTGCGCAGTTTCGTTGCCCGCTTGCACGGGGCGGGCCGTTCGGCAGCGACGCTGGCGCGCATCCTGTCGGCGTGGCGCACGTACTTCGCCTGGCTGGTCGAGCATCGAGGACTCGACTGCAATCCGGCGGCGGGCATCCGGGCGCCGCGGCGGGAAAAGCGTCTGCCAAAGGCGCTGACGGCGGACCAGGCGGTTCGCCTGGCGGAATTTGAAGGCAAGGGCGGCTGGATCGCTGCCCGCGATCACGCGCTGGTTGAGCTGATGTATTCGAGTGGCCTGCGCCTGGCCGAACTGCTGTCGCTCGATTGTCGGCACTTCGCGGCCGAGCCGGGCATGGCGCGTTCGCGCAGCTGGATCGATCTCGAAAGCAGCGAGGCGACGGTGCTGGGCAAAGGGGGCAAGACGCGCTCGGTGCCGATCGGCGGCCCGGCGCGCGAGGCGCTGGCACGGTGGCTCGGCGCACGCACATCGATCAAGGGCTGCGATGCACGGGCACTGTTCGTCTCGGCGCGAGGGAGTCGACTGACGGCCCGCAGCGTGCAAAGCCGGCTCGCACAGCGTGCGCGCGAGCTGGGACTGGGCGTCCACGTGCATCCACACGTCATGCGGCATTCATTCGCGTCCCACCTGTTGCAGTCCAGTGGCGATCTGCGCGCGGTTCAGGAACTGCTGGGGCACGCCAACATCGCGACAACGCAGATCTACACGCGCCTCGACTGGCAGCATCTGGCCAAGGCCTACGACGCGGCGCATCCACGCGCCAAGCGGAAGGCATGAACGTGCCCGTTCTGACAACTACGAGCGCTGCAATGCCCCGCATGACCACATCGCCGTGAGCCGCCTCCATCTCAAGCCCGGCAAGGAGAAGTCCCTGTCGCGCCGACACCCCTGGATCTATGCGAGCGCCATCGGGCGAGTCGACGGAAGTCCGGGCAGTGGCGCAACGGTCGAGGTGCGCTCTGCAGACGGCCGTTTCCTCGCGTGGGCTGCGTATTCGCCGCAGTCATCGATCAGGGCGCGGGCCTGGAGCTTTGCCGAGGCCACGCGGGTAACGGCGGACCTGCTTGCGGAACGCGTTCGGAGCGCCGTCCGGCGACGCGACGCACTGGCGCACGACACGACGGCGACACGCCTCGTCTTTGGCGAGGCCGACGGCCTGCCCGGTCTCATCGTCGATCGCTATGCCGATCAACTCGTCACGCAGTTCCAGGCGGCCGGCGTGGACGCCTGGCGCGACGCCTTGATCGATTCGCTGCTGGCGGCAACCGGTTGCCGCGACGCCTACGATCGCAGCGACGGCGCGACGCGCGTGCGCGAAGGACTGCCGGCGATCAGCGGCGTTTTGCGCGGCGCCGAGCCCGCCGCTCAGATCGAAGTGCAGGAGCACGGGCTGCGCTTTCGCGTCGACGTGCGACGCGGGCACAAGACCGGTTTTTATGTCGATCAACGCGACAATCGGCGGCTCGCCCGCGAGCTTGCCGCGCGCCACCGCGCGCGCGCCGGCCGGGCCGCCGCGTTGCCTCAACTGCTTTTGCTACACGGGCGGCTTCTCGCTCGCGATGCTGGGCGGCGGCGCCGAATTCGTGCACTCGATCGACTCCTCGGCCGAGGCTTTGCGGCTCGCCGATGAGCACATGGCGCTGAACGGCTTTGCGCGCGAACGGGCGCGCTGGGAGGAGGCCGACGTCTTCACAGCGCTGCGCGCCCTGAAGGACGCCGCGCCGCCGTTTGACCTCATCGTCCTCGATCCGCCCAAGTTCGCTTCGAGTCACCACCATGTCGATCGTGCCGCGCGCGCGTACAAGGACATCAACCTAAATGCGCTGCGTCTGCTGGCTCCCGGGGGATCACTGTTGACGTTTTCCTGCTCCGGCGCCATCGATGTGGACCTGTTCCAGAAGATCGTGGCCGGCGCTGTCATCGACGCCGGGGTCGAGGTGTGGATGGTGGCCCGACTCGGCGCGAGTGCGGATCATCCCCTGATGATGACCGTGCCCGAGTCCGAGTACCTCAAGGGCCTTCAGCTGATGCGGGTCGGGTAGGGCCGTACACCGTCCGTCACGGAGTCCGACGGCGTGGCCGCCTGATCCACTACACTACCGCCCCGCTTTTGATGCCCGCTTAAGACGCGCGGGCTGGCATGGATAAACCCCGATGAACGAAGCGAATCTGGTGCCGGTCACCGTCCTGACCGGTTTCCTGGGCGCCGGCAAGACGACCTTGCTCAACCGCATACTGTCAGAGCAGCACGGTCACAGGATCGCCGTGATCGAGAACGAGTTCGGGCCGGAAGGCGTCGACAACGAACTGCTGGTGACCGACACCAACGAGCAGATCGTCGAGATGAACAACGGCTGCATCTGCTGCACCGTGCGCGGCGACCTCGTTCGCATCCTCGCGGACCTGAAGCGCAAGCGCGAGGCGAAGGAGGTCGACTTCGAGCGCATCATCATCGAGACCACGGGCATGGCCAACCCCGGGCCCGTGACGCAGACCTTCTTCATCGAGGATGACATTTCGTCGTACTACCTGCTCGACAGTGTGATCACCGTCGTCGACGCCAAGCACGGCCACGACACGCTCGATGCGCAGGTCGAGGCGCAAAACCAGGTCGGGTTCGCCGATCGCATCCTGCTTTCGAAGACTGACCTCGTCGATGCCGAGGAACTCGCGTCGCTGCGTGAGCGGATCATCCGCATGAATCCGCGTGCGCCGATCAAGCCGGTCAACTTCGGTCAGATACCGCTGAAGGAGGTTCTGGATCTGCGCGGGTTCAATCTCAACGCGATCCTCGATATCGACCCGGAATTTCTCGCGGCCGAGCACCCGGATGCGGCGCGCAACAAGGTGGACGACGAGCATGCCCATGACCACGTGCATGACGAGCAATGCGGGCACGACCATGATCAGGATCATCACCATGGCCATCATCACCATCATCATGATGATGCGATCAAGGCCTTCGCGTTCCAGTCGAAGCGGCCATTCGACTCTGCGAAGCTTGAGGAGTACATGGGCGCGCTGACCCAAGTTTACGGTCCTGACATGCTCCGGTATAAAGGCGTGCTTTTCATGAATGGGTCCAACCGGCGCATGATCTTCCAGGGCGTTCACATGCTCATGGGAGCTGACGTCGGGAGGCCCTGGGGCAAAGACGAGAAGCCTTCCAGCAAGATCGTGTTCATCGGGCGCAATCTGCCGAAGGACACCATTCTCAAGGGCCTTGAAGCGTGCCTCGCGCGCTGATGCGGGCTCTCCACAGATCAAAGACAGAACGAGGTAGACAGACGATGGCTGCAGCAAAGAAGGCGCCGGCCAAGAAAGCGGCCAAGACCGCTGCCAAGAAAGTAGCGCCCAAGAAGGCACCGGCCAAGAAGGCACCGGCCGCCAAGGGCAAGGTCGCGAAGAAAGCGACGACGGCAGCGCGCGGCGCTAAGGCGGCGCATGCCAAACTTTCCAAACCGGCCGTAAAAGTGCACACGAAGGCGCCCGCGAAGCCGACCAAGGTGGTCGCTAAGGCGCCGCCGAAGGTTGTCGAGAAGGCCGCGCCGAAGAAGGCTCCTCCGAGGCCAGCCAAAGGTCGAACGGGCGCCGGTTTCCTTTGCGCCCGCCCCGATCGGGGCGCCCGCACCGGCGCCAGTCGCGCCGCGACCGGTACCGGCGCCGAGCCCCAAGGATCTCGCGGCGGCCCACGAGTATCTGCTGGCACGTTCGGCCACGCGCAGTGAGGAGCCCGTGATGGTCAACGGCAAACGTCTTCCCACCGAAGGCGAATTGCTGAAGATGTCCGAGTCGGCGTACATGAACGAACAGCAACTGGCGTTTTTCAAGCACCGGCTCCAGCAAATGGAGCGCGAGCTGCTTCAGAACGCCGATGAAACGACCGAGCATCTGCGCGAGACGGTGATCGTGCCCGACCCCGCGGACCGCGCGACAATTGAAGAAGAACACGCACTCGAGCTGCGCACGCGCGATCGGGAGCGCAAGCTGCTCAAGAAGGTGCAGCAGTCGCTGGCACGCATCGAGGCAGGCGACTATGGATACTGTGAAGAAACCGGCGATCCCATCGGCATCCCGCGCCTACTTGCGCGTCCAACGGCGACCCTTTCGCTCGAAGCGCAGCAGCGGCGCGAAATCAAGCAGAAGATGTTCGGGGACTGATGCATAGCGTCAGACCCTGAACACAGCTCTCCAGGATGCAGGAGCGGGCAGGGCCCGTCTTAGAACTCCCCCCCTTGGCAACCTCGCACGTTGAAGGGCAGGTCGGCGCTGTCGGCCCATCCCATCGTCCGTCGCCACGGTGGATCGGCAGTCCTGCCGGCGCCGGCGCTCGAGCAGCGTGACGACGAACGCGATGCGCCGGTCGGCCCAAGCGGCTAGGGCTAGAACACGCGCCTCCCCATCAAGGCCGGAACCCGAGATCCGGGCGAAGGTCCGGATCGACGGCGGCGACCTTGAATCGGCGGCCGGCCGCGACGATCGGTGGTGGGGTCAACGCCTTGGTTCCGTGCCGCCGCTGGCTAGTCTGAGCGCGCTGGCGAGCGTTACGCGGGCGCGCAGGCTCGGCCGGTCGCGCGAAGCACGCCGCGACTGCCGCGCCGCTGCCTGCGGACCTTGGCCTCGGAGCGAGGCTTGCTGCCCGCCCGGCTATCCGGGGCGGAAAAGTAATCCGGTCGGTCGGGGGACGGGTAGCCGACAGGCGGGATAGTCGCCCAGATCAACGGTTTGCCGCATGGCAAAGTTGTTACTATGGGCTGAACCTCGGGCGCTGGGGCAACGGCCTTTGCGCTTTTGCGCGCAGACCGATCGGGCATGCAGGGTCGCCGTGGCGCAGGTTTTTCACTTGCCGCAGCGGGGACGGATGGCCGATTTGCAGGGTTTACAGAGCTAACGAAACCAGAAGGCAGCGTGGTCTTCTCGTTCTTCAAGAAGGATCCTAAGGACACCGCCGAGCCGTCCGCGGCGAAAGGCGGCGGAGCTGCGCGCGCCGCCAAGCCGAGCGCACGACCGCTCGCGGCCCCGGTCAGCCGCAACGCGTCGGCGACGGTACCGAAGCCCCCCAATACCGACAGCTCCCTTCCCGACAAGGACCTCGCGCGGACCCTCGCGATGGAGACGGCGGCGAAGATCGACGCGATCGAGTCCGAGATGGCACGCGATTTCATGCGCCCGTCCGGCGGCGCGACCCTGTTTCCGAACTCGGCCGCGAATTCCACGCTGGGGCGCCTTTCCCAGCAACCGGTCGAACAGCCGCTACCGTCTGCCACGCTGGCGAAGAAGGACACCGGGATCGACCTGATCGACCTTAGCACCGACGACTGGCAGGGCAATGCCAATGCAATCGAGCTGCACGCCGAAGGCTCGGGCTCGGCGATCGATGAAGCCGCGATCCTATTTGCCAACGGGTTGATCGAGCCGGCCGAGGCGGGACTGCGGGCCGCGATTCACTCGGATTCGCTGGGTGATGCAGCGCAGCGGGCTTGGCTGATGCTGTTCGAGCTGTTTCAGCAGCGCGGCGACAAGGGAAGTTTCGACAATCTGACGATCGAGTACGTCCTCCGGTTCGAAAGCTCGCCACCGGCGTGGATTGACTACAAGGACGAGGTGGCGACCACGGCGACGGGCAAGACCGCCGATGGTGCACCGATCGTTCGCTTGCCGGACGTCGTCGATGCCAACGTAGTCAAGGTGCTGGAACAACTCAAGAATTTCTCGGCGCAGCACCAGGCGCTCACGCTGGATGCGTCCGGCGTGCGCGAGGTCGACTTGGTGGGGGCCGAGCTCCTGTTGCGCGTCATCAACGCATTCAAGCGGGCGAGCCACGAACTTCTGGTCCTGGGCGCAGATCAACTCATCACGCCGCTGCGGGCCGCAGTGGAACCCGGGCGCCGGGATCAGAGCGATGCCGGTTGGATGCTGCTGCTCGAAGTGTTCCGTCTGCTGCAGCGGCAGCACGACTTCGAGGAAACTGGCATTCAGTACTGCATAACCTACGAAGTTTCGCCGCCGTCGTGGGAGCCAGCCCCGCCGAGCCTGAAGACCCGGGCCGCAACACCTGCGGACCGCCCAGAAGAAACTGAGGACGGGCTACGGTGGCGCGGCACTGTCCGTGCCAACGGTGAACCGCAGTTCGGACGCCTGCAGGCTGCCGCCAAGACCGAGAAACGGCTGACGGTCGACTGCACTTATCTGAAGCGCATCGAGTTTTCCACTGCGACGGCGCTGCTCACGATCCTTACCAAGCAGCGCCAGGGCGGGGTAACGGTCGAGTTTCGCAATGTCAACTACCTGATCGCCGCGCTGTTTTCATTGCTGGGCATCGACACGGTCGCCGACGTCCAGTTGCGCCGGGTCTGACCGTCCCCATCTAGCGTCGATCGATATCAGGCCGTGCCCCACGGCCCGGAACTGGCATGGAACCCTTTCACGGAACCACCATCGTCTCCGTCCGCCGTGGCAACGCCGTGGCGATGGGTGGCGACGGTCAGGTCACTCTAGGCAACATTGTGGTCAAGCAGACCGCGCGCAAGGTGCGCCGCCTGTATCACGATCGCATCTTGGCCGGGTTTGCCGGCGCCACCGCGGACGCCTTCACGCTGTTCGAACGATTCGAAGGCAAGCTTGAGAAGCACCAGGGGCATCTGGTGAGGTCAGCCGTGGAACTGGCGAAGGACTGGCGCACCGATCGCATCCTGCGCCGCCTAGAGGCTATGCTGGCGGTGGCCGATCACGAGGCCTCGCTGATCATCACCGGTAACGGCGATGTGCTGGAGCCCGAATTGGGTCTGATCGCGATCGGCTCCGGCGGCCCGTACGCCCAGGCTGCCGCGCGGGCCCTGCTCGATCACACCGAGCTCGCTCCGGCCGATATAGTCAAGAAAGCGCTGACCATTGCCGGCGACCTGTGCATCTATACCAACCAGAGCCACACGATCGAGTCGCTGGACTGAACGGCGATGGTTGGCTCCTTCAACTTCCGTTGCGCGCGCCGTCGCCGAGTCCCTTCAAGGCGGCGCGCCTAACCTGAGCGCACCGAGTGCACATGCGACCGCCAAGCGGTCGTGTACACGAGCAGCGACGTTCCCATGATGACTCCCCGCGAAATCGTCCACGAACTGAACAAGTACATCGTCGGCCAGGACCGCGCCAAGCGTGCGGTCGCAGTCGCGCTGCGTAATCGCTGGCGCCGGCAGCAGGTGCCGGATCCGCTGCGCACCGAGATCACGCCGAAGAACATCCTGATGATCGGGCCGACCGGCGTCGGCAAGACCGAGATCGCGCGTCGCCTGGCGCGCCTGGCCGACGCGCCGTTCATCAAGGTCGAGGCGACCAAGTTCACTGAGGTCGGTTACGTCGGACGCGACGTCGATACGATCATCCGCGACCTGGTCGACATCTCCGTCAAGCAGACACGCGAGGCCGAGATGAAGAAGGTGGCGGTGCGCGCGCAGGACGCGGCGGAGGACCGGGTCCTCGATAGTCTCGTTCCGCCCTCGCGGGATGTCGGCTTTGCGTCTGGGACGCGCGACGCGGATAACGCGACGCGCCAGAAGTTCCGCAAAAAGCTGCGCGAGGGCGAGCTCGACGACAAGGAGATCGACATCGAGGTGAGCGCGGTGCCGCCGTCTCTGGAAGTGATGGCGCCGCCGGGCATGGAGGAGATGACGCAGCAGATCCAGTCGATGTTCGCCAACCTTGGCCGGGAGCGTCGCAAGTCGCGGCGCATGCGCATCGCCGATGCACTGAAGGCGCTGACGGACGAGGAGGCTGCGCGCCTGGTCAATGATGATGAACTGAAGTCCAAGGCCCTGGCCAATGCGGAATCGAACGGCATCGTCTTCCTCGACGAGATCGACAAGATCACCTCCCGTGCCGAACTTCAGGGCGCCGATGTCTCTCGCCAGGGCGTGCAACGCGACCTGCTGCCGTTGGTCGAGGGCACGACCGTCAACACCAAGTACGGCATGGTGAAGACTGACCACATCCTGTTCATCGCGTCCGGCGCATTCCACCTCGCCAAGCCGTCGGACCTCATTCCGGAACTGCAGGGTCGGTTTCCGATACGCGTCGAACTGGATTCGCTGACCGTTGAGGACTTCGAACACATCCTTAAGGCCACGGACGCCAGCCTGACGGAACAGTATCGCGCCCTGCTGGGCACCGACGGCTGCGCGCTCGAATTTACCGACGATGGCATACATCGCATGGCGGAAATCGCCTACGCGGTCAACGAGAAGACCGAGAACATCGGCGCGCGGCGCCTCTACACGGTAATGGAGAAGCTGCTCGAGGAGATCTCGTTCGAGGCCGGCAGTGGGGTGGCCGGCGCTCCGGGCCGCGTTCGCATCGACGCGGCCTATGTCGATGCGCGCCTCGCCGATCTTGCGCGCAACGAGGATCTCGCCCGCTACGTGCTCTGAGCCTTGCGACCGGCGCTGCCGATTGGCGAGTGACGCCCGTCGCGCGGCGACCCGAGGCTGTGGCCGCGTTCGTCAAGGAGCGGAAATACTGATCCGCGGCCGGAACTCGTCCGTGGGGCCGTCTCCCTATACTCCCGCGACCGGGCGGCCGCCCGGCGACTGTCGACGGGGAATCAATGAACCTGCTGCTTTTCCTGTTGGGCCTTGCGGCGCTCGTGGCGGGTGCTTCGCTGCTGGTGCGCGGAGCCTCCAAGCTGGCGCTCTCGTTTGGCATCTCGCCGCTGGTCGTGGGGCTCACCATCGTGGCCTTCGGCACCAGCGCGCCGGAGGTGGCGGTGTCGGTGGGTGCGGTGCTCGACGGCAAGGCCGACCTCGCCATCGGCAACGTCGTGGGCAGCAACATCTTCAACGTGCTGTTCATACTCGGCGTCAGTGCGCTGATAGCGCCGCTCGCGGTCAACGTCCAGTTGATTCGCCAGGAAGTGCCGATCATGATCGGTGCGTCGTTGCTGCTGCTGGTTCTGGGACTGGACCGTACGCTGGGCTTCGGCGACGCGGCGCTTCTGTTCGCGCTGCTGATCGGGTACAGCGTATTCCTCGTCCGGCAGTCGCGGCGGCAGACGAGCCAAGCGCAGGCTGAGTACGCCGAAGACTTCAGGCCGGCGCAGACCGGGGCATGGGATTCCACGGTGCCGGCACAGATCGCACTGATTGTCGTTGGACTCGTCTTGCTGGTCTATGGCTCCGACTGGCTGGTGACCGCGTCCGTCAACTTCGCCAAGGCGATGGGTGTCGGCGACCTTGTGATCGGATTGACGATCGTCGCCGCCGGCACTTCGATGCCGGAGGTTGCGACCTCGATTGCGGCCGCGCTCAAGGGTGAGCGCGACATCGCCGTAGGGAACGTGATCGGCAGCAATACGTTCAACATCCTCGGCTGCCTCGGGCTGTCCGGACTGGCGTCCGGTAGCCAGGGTTTGATCATGCCTGCGGCGGTGCTCGCCTTCGACATCTGGGTCATGCTGGCCGTCGCGCTCGCCTGTCTGCCCGTACTCATCACCGGACGCGAAATCGCGCGCTGGGAAGGCGGCGTGTTCCTGCTGTACTACTTCCTCTATGTCGCATATCTGATTCTGGCCGCACAAAGGCACGCCGCGCTGGAGCCGTTCTCGGCGGTGATGATGAGCTTCGTCATCCCGATCACTGTGATCACACTGATCGTCGTGCTGGTGCGCAAGCCCCGCAGCGCTTCATGAGCCTGTTGCTGCTCGCGCTACTGCCTTTCGCCGGCGCCGCCCTGCTGGGCGTGGTGCCGAATGAGCGGCGGCGCACCGCAGCGGTGGTGGCAGGCGCCGTGACACTGGCTGCGCTGGCACAGGTACTGGTGGCCGCGCCGGAGATCTTCCGCGGTCAGGTGCTGCGCTGGTCGATCGAGTGGCTACCGACGCTCGGGCTGACGTTCGGTTTCCGCATGGACGGTCTGGCGTGGGTGTTCGCGCTGCTGATCTGCGCCATCGGCGCGCTTGTCGTGCTCTACGCCGCCTATTACCTCGCTGCGGACGATCCGGCAGCGCGGTTCTTCCGCTATCTGCTGCTTTTCATGGGCGCCATGCTGGGACTGGTGCTGGCGGACAACCTGCTGCTGCTGGTCGTGTTCTGGGAAGCGACCAGCCTCTCGTCGTTCCTGCTGATCGGCTACTGGAATCACCGCGAGGACGCGCGCGAGGGCGCGCGCATGGCACTGACGATCACCGGCGCCGGCGGACTGGCGCTTGCTCGGCGGCGTGCTGCTGCTCGGCCATATCGTCGGCAGCTTCCGGCTCGATGCGGTGCTGGCGGCAGGCGACGGGATCCGCGCCCATCCGCTGTACCTGCCGGCACTGGTGCTGGTGCTGCTCGGTGCGTTCACGAAGAGCGCGCAGTTCCCGTTCCACTTCTGGCTGCCACATGCGATGGCGGCGCCGACGCCGGTGTCAGCGTACCTGCATTCGGCCACGATGGTGAAGGCCGGTGTGTTCCTGCTGGCGCGGCTGTATCCGGCCCTCGGGCACTCCGACGCTTGGTTCTGGCTCGTCAGCCTGACCGGACTGACGACGCTGCTGGTGGGCGCCTATCTGGCGATCTTCCAGCACGACCTCAAGGGGCTGCTGGCGTACTCCACCATCAGCCATCTCGGCCTGATCACGCTGCTGTTCGGCATGGACGATGCGCTGGCGGTCGTGGCGGGCGTGTTCCACATCCTCAATCACGCGACCTTCAAGGCCTCGCTGTTCATGGCGGCCGGCATCATCGACCACGAGACCGGCTCGCGTGACATGCGGCATCTCAATGGCCTGTGGAAGTACATGCCATGGACCGGCGCGCTGGCGATGGTCGCGAGCGCGGCGATGGCGGGCGTGCCGTTGCTCAACGGCTTCCTGTCCAAGGAGATGTTCTTCGGCGAGACGGTCGCCAGCCGAAGGGCCCCGGCTGATCGCCGTCGCGTTGCCCGTGGGCGCGACGATCGCGGGCATCTTCAGCGTCGCGTACAGCGCGCGGTTCATCCACGACGTGTTCTTCAACGGCGAGCCGGTCGGGCTGACGCGAACGCCGCACGAGCCGCCACGCTTCATGCGCGTTCCGGTCGAGATCCTGGTCGTGATCTGCTTGGCCGTTGGCGTTGCTCCGGCGCTGACGGTCGGCCCGTCTGCTGGCGGTTGCGGCGGGCGCTGCGTTGGGCGGCCCGCTGCCCGAATACAGCCTCGCGCTGTGGCACGGGTTCAATCTGCCCCTCCTGATGTCAGTGATCGCGCTGGCGGGTGGATTCGCGCTTTACTTCGGACTGCAGCGCTTCGTCAACCTGCACCGCGTAATCCTGTTGCCGCGCGGCGGGCGAGAGGCATTCCTGCTCGTCGTCGAGCGCGGCATCGGAGCGGCACGCGCGCTGACGCTCGCGCTGCAGAACGGCAGTCTGCAGTGGTACCTGCTGTTGCTGGTGCTGCTGGCTGTCGCCGCCGGCGCATTGCCGTTCCTGCGCGGCGGTGCGGTCGGCGCGGTGGCGCCGCTGACTCCCGCGGCGCCAATCGCGTTGGCAGTCGTGCTGATGGGTGCCGTTTTCGCGGTCGCGGCGGCGGTCGACGTACCGGCGACGCCTGGTGGCGCTGCTCTTCCTCGGTGCGGTGGGTCTGGTGGTGGCATGGGTGTTCGTTTACCTGTCAGCGCCGGACCTCGCGCTCACGCAGGTGCTCGTCGAGCTGGTCACGGTCGTGCTGATGATGCTGGCGCTGCATTGGCTGCCGCAGGCGAGTCCGCGCGAGCCGCAGCGAGTGCGAGCCGTGCTGCACGCTGGCCGTCGCGCTGGCGGCCGGTCTCGGAACGGCGGCGCTTGCGTTCATGGTGATGACGCGACCCTTCAACTCGATTTCGCCCTATTTCCTCGCCAATGCGGTGCCGCTCGGCGGCGGCGCGAACGCGGTGAACGTCATCATCGTCGACTTCCGCGGCTTCGATACGCTGGGCGAGATCACGGTGCTGGGGATCGCGGCGATGATCATCGCCGCGCTGCTGGTCCCGGGCACAAAGGCAATCGCGCACCATCGAGCAGCGCAGCCGGTTCTTGCTTCCGCGTCAAGTGTCGTTGATGCTGGCGTTGGTCTCCCGGTTGCTGCTGCCGTTCGTCGTGCTCGTTACACTCTTTCTGTTGCTGCGTGGGCACAATGAACCGGGGGGAGGATTCATCGCCGGCCTGGTGCTGGCGATCGGACTGGTCCTGCAGTACATCGCCAACGGACAGCGCTGGACGGAGGAGCGGCTGCCGCGCGATTTCTCGCCCTGGGTGGGTGGCGGGCTGCTGCTCGCGGGTCTGACCGGGCTGGCAAGCGGCTTCTTGGGCAGCCCGTTTCTGACTAGCACCTACGACTATCCGGACCTGCCGCTGCTTGGGCCGGTGCCGCTGGCGAGCGCGAGCCTGTTCGATCTTGGCGTGTTCCTGACCGTCGTCGGCGCCACGATGGTGATGCTCGGGGCACTCGGTCGCCTGCAGGAGGTCCGCTGATGGAGATGCTTGCTCGCACTCTTCATCGGCGTGATGGCCGGCTCCGGCGTGTACCTGCTGCTGCGCGCACGCACCTTCGACGTCGTGCTGGGCATGACGCTGCTGTCTTACGCGGTCAACGTGTTCATCTTCGTGATGGGTCGCGTGGCGATCAACCAGCCGCCGATCATCGATGGGGCGCGTGCGGCGTCGCTCGCGCTATATGCCGATCCCTTGCCGCAGGCGCTGGTGCTGACCGCTATTGTTATCAGCTTCGCGATGACGGCGCTGCTGTTGGTGATCGCCTTGCGCGCGCGTGCTGAGACCGGAAGCGACCATGTCGACTGCGGCGAGCCTGAGTCGCCGCCCACCGCTCCGGGCGAGATCGCACGATGAACGGTTCGCACTGGATCGTCGCTCCAATCGTGCTGCCTCTGCTGGCAGGCGCGCTTGCGCTGTTGCTCGAACGACGCTCACCCCGCGCCGCGGCGGTGGTGTCGATCTGCGCGACGCTCGCGCTGGTCGCGATCGCGCTGCGGCTCCTCGGGGTCGCCGCCGACGGCAGCGGTCAGTGCCTACTTGTTGGGCAACTGGCGCGCGCCCGTTCGGCATCGCGCTGGCACTCGACCGGCTGTCGGCGTTGATGCTCGCGCTGACCGCGCTGGTCGCCGTCGCGAGCGTGCTCTATGCGTGCGGCCGCGGCGCGAGCGGACGGCATGACGAGCGCGGACCGCACTTCCACGCGCTGTTCCAGTTCCAGCTGATGGGACTCAACGGTGCGTTCCTGACGGCTGACCTGTTCAACCTCTTCGTCTTCTTCGAGGTGTTGCTGATCGCCTCGTACGGACTGCTGCTGTATGGCGCCGGGCCGGCTCGGCTACGCGCGTCGGTGCACTACGTCGTGTTCAACCTGACAGGTTCGGCGTTGTTCCTGCTCGCGGTGTCGATGCTTGTACGGCCTGACCGGAACGTTGAACATGGCCGACCTTGCGCAGCGCATTCCGGCCGTCCCGGCCGAGAGCGCCGCTCTGTTGCAGGCGGCAGCGCTACTGCTGATCGTCGTCTTCGGCGTGAAGGCTGCGATCTTTCCGTTGTATTTCTGGTTGACTGATACCTACGGGGCCGCTACCGCACCGGTCGCGGCGCTGTTCGTCATCATGACCAAGGTAGGCGTGTATTGCGTTGCGCGTTCGACCACGCTGATGTTCGGCGCCGACGCTGGCGCGGCAGCGTTCGTTGCCGAACCGTGGCTGCCGTGGCTGGCACTCGCCACGCTGGCGCTCGCCGCGTTTGGCGCGCTTGGCGGCGTGGCACCTGCGGCGGCTGGTGGCCTACCTCGTGCTGGCCTCGGCCGGCATGCTGCTGCTGTCGGTGGGTCTTGGATCGGCGGGAACGATCGCAGCGGGGCTGTTCTATCTCGTGCACAGCACGGTCGTGGCAGCCGCGCTTTTCCTGCTGGTCGATTCGGCGGTGGCTTCGCGCGGCGAGGCCGGCGACGAACTGGTGCCGGCACCGCTCGCCGGGGCCGGCGGCTACGGTGCGCTGTACTTCCTTCTGGCGGTGGCGGTCGCCGGGTTGCCGCCGTTCGGTGGATTCCTCGGCAAGAGCATGCTGCTCGCTGCCAGCCGCTCCGAGTCCTCGGCGGTCGGCGTCTGGGCGGTCGTGCTGCTGTCGAGCCTTGGCATCGTCGTGGCGCTCGCACGCGCCGGCTCGACGGTGTTCTGGAAGGCGGAAGTGCCGAACGCGATGCAGACGGCCGCCGCGCGCGCGTCGTCGCCGCAGCGCGGCGCGTTGGCGCTGCTGGTCGCGGCGGCTTGTGGCATCGTGCTGTGGGCTGGTCCGCTCGCCCACTATGCCGAGGCAACGGCGTACCAGTTGCTCGACCGTACTGGCTATATCGCCGCAGTGCTCGGCGCCGAGCCGATACCGCCGGCGTGGCATCCGCGCACCGACATGAAGAAGACCAAGTGATGCGTCACTTACCGGCTCCGCTCCTTTCGGCCATGCTCTTCGTCAGCTGGCTGCTACTGGTGGGCAGTTTGTCGGCCGGCCAAATTGTTCTGGCCGCCGCGCTTGCAACAGCCATTCCGCTCTGGACCGAGCGCATGCGTCCGGACCGTGCGCGAGTCGGCGCATGGGGCGCCGTCGTTCGCCTGGCGCTCATCGTGCTCTATGACATCGTCGCATCTGCGGTCGTCGTCGCGTGGCAGATCCTTGGACCCGAAGACCGCATCCGCCCCGGCTTCGTCTGGGTCCCGCTTGCGATCCGCGATCCCCACGGTGTCGCCAGCCTCGCCAGCATCATCACGATGACGCCCGGCACTCTGTCGGTGGACCTGTCTGCGGACCGACATCATCTGCTCGTGCACGCCCTTGCACGTGGAGGATCCCGCGGACCTGATTGCCTCGGTCAAGCAGCGTTACGAGCGGCCGCTGATGGCGATCTTCGAGGCAGACCAGCGATGAGTCTGCTCGCCGCTGTGTTGCCCTGGGCCGCTGGCGCATTCGTCGCCGCGCTGGCTCTGGCTGGATGGCGGCTTGTTGCGCGGGCCGACGCTGGCCGATCGCATTCTCGCGCTCGACACGCTCTACGTGAACTCCGTGGCGCTGCTGGTGCTGATCGGCATCCATTTCGGTACGGTCATTTTTTTCGAGGCTGCGCTGATCATCGCGATGATGGGATTCGTCAGCACCGTGGCCCTGGCGAAGTACCTGCTACGCGGAGACATCATCGAATGAAGGATCTGCCGCTCGTTCTTGACGTCGTGCTCTCGCTGCTGGTGGTGTCTGGAGCCACCTTCGCGCTTGGTCGGCGCGTGGGGCCTGGTGAAATTCAAGGACTTCCTGAAGCGTCTGCATGGGCCGACCAAGGCAAGCACGGTCGGCGTCGGGGCGGTGCTGCTCGCTTCGATCGGCTATTTTGCTGCCGCTGGTCGCGCCAGCTTGCACGAACTGCTGATCACCGTGTTCGTCTTCATGACGGCCCCGGTCGCGGCGCACTTGCTGGTCAAGGCGGCCGCGCATGTCGATCCCCGCCTGCGGCCCTCGAGCGGTCCGCGTGGTCGTGAGTCCATGGGCGACGACGGGTAAAATTTCACATCGTCCCCGGGGAGCTTGAATGATTCGATTCTTCGCATGTGTGGCGCTGTTGGTGTGGGCTGGCGCGAGCCATAGTCAGGTCCAGGTCAAGGATGCGTGGGTTCGTCCTGCGTTGCAGGGGCAGACGGCCACAGGGGCGTTCATGTCGCTGACGTCGAACGATGGTGCACGCCTGGTCGGCGCCGCCAGCCCTATCGCCGGAGTCGTCGAGATCCATGAGATGTTGATGGAGGGCAGCGTGATGCGTATGCGCCCGATCGCGGCCTCGAACTGCCAGCGGGCCGTAGCGTCGAACTCAAGCCCGGCGGCTACCACGTGATGCTCATGGATCTCAAACGCCCCCTCATAGCAGGGGAGCGCGTGCCGCTGGAATTACGATTCGAGACCAAGGACAAGCGATTGGTGACTCAGCCAATCGAGGTCGAGGTCGCGACCCGTGCGCCAGCGTCGACATCGAGTGCTGGGCATAAGCACTAGCGGCGGAGAAGGCGTCGTTGCGAAGCGTGAAGCCGCCCTCGTCATGCCGGCGTCGCGGCCGCGGAATCCGATCGCGGCTGCGTGCGCCAACGCCGGCTGGGCCGCATGGTCCGACGCGAAAGGCCGAACGCGCCGCCGCGAGCACCAGGCTGATGAAGGCTATGGAGGAAGGATAATCGTCACGCGGCAGTGACGGTGTAGGCACCGGCCGTCGCAACGACGGCCTGCACGACCTCGACGCTCAGCACACCCGGCACCTCGAGCTTCGCCTGCGGCGGATCAAGCGTGACTTCGACGTCATCGGCGATCGACTTCAGCGCGCGCGTGACGCGTGCGACGCAACCACCGCAGTGCATGCCCGCAATGCGAAAGACCTGCTCCATGCAACGACTCCCGTGACGAAGACCTCAGATCGTAGCGCGGCCGGCCCCGATCGCGGCGGACGCGGAACGGCGGGGTAACATGCGCGCGCATCGGCTCGGCGCCGAAGTCGTACACGTTACTTTCCTTCGAAGCTCACCCGCCATGGAATCCGCGCAGATCGCCCCCCAGTTGAAGGCCGACATCCTGTCCGAGGCGCTGCCCTACATCCGGCGCTTTCATGGCAAGACGATAGTCGTGAAGTACGGCGGCAACGCGATGATCGACCAGAATCTGAAGGAGGCCTTCGCGCACGACGTCGTGCTGCTGAAGCTGGTCGGCATGAATCCGGTCGTGGTGCATGGCGGTGGTCCTCAGATCGACGAGGCGCTGGAGCGCGTCGGCAAGAAGTCCACCTTCATCCAGGGCATGCGCGTGACCGACGCCGAGACGATGGAAGTCGTCGAGTGGGTGCTGGCCGGCGAAGTCCAGGGTGAACTGGTGACGCTGATCAACCGCTTCGGCGGCCAGGCGGTCGGACTCACCGGCAAGGACGGTGGACTGATCCGCGCCCGCAAGCTGCGCATGCCCGACAAGAACGATCCGAGCAAGCTGCACGACATTGGGCACGTCGGCGAGATCGAGACGATCAATCCCGCCGTCGTGAAGGCACTGCAGGACGACGCCTTCATTCCGGTCATTTCGCCGATCGGCTTCGGCGACGACGGCGAGACCTACAACATCAACGCCGATGTTGTCGCCGGCAAGATCGCCGAGATCCTGAAGGCCGAGAAGCTGGTCATGCTGACCAACACGCCCGGCGTGCTCGACAAGGACGGTCGCCTGCTGACAGGTCTGTCGGCACGGCGAGATCGATGACCTGTTCGCCGACGGCACGATCTCGGGCGGCATGCTGCCGAAGATTTCCTCCGCGCTGGAGGCGGCGAAGAGCGGCGTGAATGCGGTGCACATCATCGACGGGCGTGTCGATCACTGCCTGCTGCTCGAGATCCTGACCGACCAGGGTGTCGGCACGATGATCAAGAGCCACTGACCAGGCGATCGTCTTGGCGCGAACCGCCGCCGTGCATTGGAGCAAGCGGACGCTACTGCGCTTCGCGCGGGAGTCATTCGTCGCTGCGGGCAAAGCGCGCGCGAGTCGACACGTGACGCGCCGATCGAGCCTTTGCGGCCCGGCCGTCGGCCGCGTCTGGCTGTTCGATCTCGACGACACCCTGCACGACGCATCGCACGCCATCTTCCGCACGATCGATCGCCGCATGACGGACTACGTCGAGCGCGAGCTCGAGGTGGCACGCGACGAGGCCAACCGCCTACGTACGCTGTACTGGCGCCGCTACGGCGCGACGCTGCTCGGCCTGGTGCGCCACCATGGCGTCGATGCCGCATCACTTCCTGCGCGAGACACACGACTTCGACGTCGCCGAGCTGCTGCGCGCCGAGCGCGGGCTCGCGCGTCTGTTTGCGCGGCTGCCCGGTCGCAAGGTGCTGCTGACCAATGCACCGCGCGCCTACGCCGGCTCCGTGCTGCGCGAACTGCGCCTGCACCCGCATATCGAGCGCCCGCTACACGATCGAGCGCATGCGGATCCACGGCAGTTTCCGGCCGAAGCCGTCGCGGCTCATGCTGCGGACGATGCTGGCGCGCGAGCGCATCCGCGGCGGCCGACGCGGTGCTGATCGAGGACTCCGCGCGCAATCTCAAGGCGGCCCGCGGGCTCGGCCTGAAGACGGTGCTGATCACCCGCCACGGCGCGCAGCCTGCGCAACGGCGGCTGGCGGGAAGTTTCGTCGGCTTGCGCATCCACACCCTGCACGCACTGGCGCGCGTCGTCGCCACGCTGACACGCGGGCAGTTGCGGCGACGCGGTAAGCTCGCACTCCCTTTCCCGATACTGCAACTGGAGCTGGTATGGCGGCGCGCCCTGGACTGATCCGGCGTTTCTTCGGGGGCCTGTGGAGCGGTGCTGGACTTCTCGCGCCGGCTGGTCCTCAACCTGCTGTTCCTGCTGATCGTCGCAGTGCTGCTGTTCGGCTGGTTCGCGTCCGACAAGCCGCCGCGCCTGCAGCCGGACACGGCGCTCGTGCTCAACATCCAGGGCGATGTCGTCGAGGAATACACGGTCGGCGCGCAGGAGGCGGCGATCGCCGAGGCACTGGGACGGGATCGGTTCGAAACGCGGATGCGCGACATCCTGGCTGCACTCGACGGCGCGGCGCGCGATCCGCAGGTGACGCGGGTCGTGCTCGTCCTGGATGACATGGGCTCGGCCGGACTCGCCACGCTGCGCGAGATCGGAGCGGCAATCGAACGCGTGCGCGGCAGCGGCAAGCCGGTCGTGGCGTGGGGTGAGTCGTACACCCAGGCGCAGTACTTCCTCGCAGCGCACGCCGACGAGGTCTACCTGCACCCGGCCGGGGCACTGCTGATCCGCGGCGTGGGCGGCAACCGCGCCTACTACAAGGAGCTGCTCGACAAGGTCGGTGTGAAGGTGAACACCTTCCAGGCCGGCCGCTACAAGAGCTTCGGTGAGCCCTTCACTCGCACCGGTCCGACGCCCGAGGCGCAGGAGGCCGACGCGTACCTGCACAACGGACTGTGGTCGACCTGGCTCGCCGATGTCGAACGCTCGCGCAAGCTGAAGGCGGGCAGCGTCATGGCGGCGATCAACGACCTGCCGCAGCGGCTGCAGGCGGTCGGCGGTGACATCGCCAAGCTCGCGCAGAGCGAGAAGCTGGTCGACGGGTTGAAGCGGCGCGATGAATTCCGCGCCCTGATGATCGAGCGCGGTGCGCCGCGCAGTGACGACGACACCGAGACGTTCCGGCAGATCTCGATGTATTCGTACCTGCGGTACGTCGACACACGCGCGACCGGACCGGCGATCGGCGTCGTCGTGGCGCAGGGCGAGATCGTCGACGGTGACGAGCGCAAGGGCACGGTCGGCGCGCGAGCGGCCGCCGAGCTGATCCAGCGCGCGCGCCAGGACGACGACATCAAGGCGCTGGTCGTGCGCGTCGATTCGCCCGGCGGCAGCGCGAGTGCGTCGGAGCTGATCCGCGAGCAACTCGAACTCACGCGCAAGGCCGGCAAGCCGGTCGTCGTGTCGATGGGCGACGTGGCGGCGTCCGGCGGCTACTGGATCGCGATGGGCGGCGACGAGGTGGTCGCCGATGCCGCGACGATCACCGGTTCCATCGGCGTGTTCGCGCTGGTGCCGAACTTCACCGGCACGATGGAGAAGGTCGGCGTCAACAGCGCCGGGCGCGGGCACCACCTGGATCGCCGAGGCGACCGACCTGACGCGCCCGCTCGACAAGCGCCTGGCCCAGGTCATCGAGGCCGAGCATCGGCCACACGTACCGCGAGTTTCCTCGACGTCGTGGCGACCAATCGCAAGTCGACGCCGGAGAAGATCAACGAGGTCGCGCAGGGCCGGGTCTGGACCGGGGCGCAGGCCAAGGAACGCGGGCTGGTCGACGATCTCGGCGGGCTGGATCTGGCGCTGAAGTCGGCCGCGCGCCGCGCCGGCCTCGGCGAGACACTACCGGGTCGAGTACGTCGAACACGAGCCGCGCGGGCTCGACCGCTATCTGTCGCTGTTCTTCGGCCGGCTGGGCGCCGCCCTGCGCGACGAACTGGGTTGGGACGCTCTGGCGCACGCGCTTGGCCGGCACGCTGCCGCGCGCGCGCGCCGCGGGAACTGCGGCTGCTGCTGGAAGCGAGGGACCAGCCGACGCGGGCGCTCGCCTACTGCTTCTGCGATGCGCGCTGATCCGATCGTGCGGTAAGGCGCCGTGCAGCGGCCCAATTCGAGCCGCTGACGGCATACCGGCAGTCGGGAAGATGGTTCGCGGCTGCGGGTTTCTGGGATAGTATGTCTTCACGTTCAGGCCTGGGGCCTGTCCCCGGCACACCGCTACCCACGCCCGCTCGCCGCGTCCATGGAGACCGCCAGCTCGATCGCCAGTCCGCGCAAGCCCGGCGCGCGCAAGCTGCAGATACTGCAGACGCTGGCGACGATGCTGGAGGACCCGAAGGGCGAAAAGGTCACGACCGCCGCCCTGGCGGCACGGCTCGGGCGTGTCCGAAGCGGCGCTGTACCGCCACTTCGCCAGCAAGGCCCAGATGTTCGAAGGCCTGATCGAGTTCATCGAGACGACGGTCTTCGGGCTGATCAACGAGATCAGCACGCGCGAGACGTCCGGTCTGAAGCAGGTGCGGTCGATCGTCGCGATGCTGCTCGAGTTCTCGCAGACCAACAAGGGCATGACGCGCGTGCTGATCGGCGATGCGCTGGTCAACGAGAACGAGCGCCTGCAGGAACGCATGAACCAGCTGATCGAGCGCATCGAATCGTCGCTGCGGCAGAGTTTTCGCGTGGCGGCCAGCGACGAAGGAAGTCGCCGAGGACTTCGACGCGAATGCGCGCGCGGGGCTGGTCGTCGCCTTCGTGGTCGGTCGCTGGCACCGCTTTGCCAAGAGCGGCTTCCGCAAGCCGCCGGGCGAGTCGCTCGAGGCTCAGCTGCCGACGCTGGTGGCCTGACCGTAGCGCGCGGCGGCGCGCCAGCCCCTCCAGATTTTGATTCGCGATCGCCGGCCGATGATGCGGCAACGCGGCCGAGGTGCCGCAACTCAGGGCGGCCACGCCACCGCGGACTCCTGCGCTAGCCCTGGCTAGCCCAGGTAGTGGCCAGCCAATCTCGTTTCAGCGTCCCGCGCAGACCGGGCACTGCGGGTCGCGCGGAACACGGACCGAGTGCCACTGCATCGCCAGCGCGTCGAGTATCAGCAGCCGGCCGACCAGCCGGTGTCGATGCCGGCCGCAAGCTTCAGCGCCTCGGCGGCCTGCACCGTACCGATGATGCCGGTCACCGGCGCAAACACGCCCATGATCGAGCACAACTCGTCTTCGCCGTCGCCCGGCGGGAACAGGCACGCGTAGCACGGCGACGCCGCGGTCGCGCAGGTCGAACGTCGCGACCTGGCCGTCGAAGCGTATGGCGGCCCCGGACACCAGCGGGCGGCGATGTGTCACGCAGGCCCGGTTCACGGCGTGGCGCGTGGCGAAGTTGTCGGAACAGTCGAGCACGATCGGTCGCGCGCGCCACGAGCGCCGTCGAGCGCGGCGCCATCGACGCGCTCCTCGACCGTCTCGATGCGCACGTCGGGATTGAGCGCGGCGAGCGCAGCTGCGTCCCGACGTCGGCTTCGACATGCCGATGCGCTCCGTCGTGTGCAGTATCTGCCGCTGCAGATTGGTGAGGTCGACCCGGTCGCCGTCGACCAGCGTCAGCGCGCCGACGCCGGCGGACGCCAGATAAAGCGCCGCGGGCGAACCCAGGCCGCCGGCGCCGATGACGAGGGCGTGCGCGGCGCGCAGGCGCTCCTGGCCTTCGATGCCGAGTTCGTTCAGCAGGATGTGCCGCGAGTAGCGCAGCAGTTGTTCGTCGTTCAACGGCGGCGGGCTCAAAAAGAAACGGGCCGCAGTGCGGCCCGTTCGATGCGTCGGGCGCGACTAGCGCGCGGGGGCCTTGGCGACGTTCTCAGCCCTTGGGCTTCGCCACTTCGACCGGCTTGCCCTTCAGGTGGTTCATCGCCTGCTGCAGCTGGAAGTCCTCGGTGCTGCCGAATTCGTAGCGGCGCGTCGGCGCCGCCTTGCTCGCGGGTGCGCGATTCCGCGGTCGCAGCCGGTTGCGCGGCGCCCGGCGGTGTCGCCGCGCGGCGCGCTGCGTCTTCGGCCTTGGTGCTCTTCGAGGTGCCGCATCAGATCGGCCTCGCGCACGTTGAAGCCGGAGAAGTTGCCCTCGGGGGTGTCTTCGACCACGAGGTCCGGCACGATGCCCTTGGCCTGGATCGAACGTCCGTTCGGCGTGTAGTAGCGCGCCGTGGTCAGCTTGATCGCGGCCGGGCCCTCGCCGTCGAGTCGCAGCGGAATGATCGTCTGCACCGAACCCTTGCCGAATGACTGCGTGCCGATGACCGTCGCCCGCTTGTGGTCCTGCAGCGCGCCGGCCACGATCTCGGACGCCGAGGCCGAGGCGCCATTGACTAGCACGATCATCGGCACGCTCTTGATCTGCGGCGGCAGCTTCTGCAGCACGTCCTCGCCGCGACCGCGCAGGTAGTCCTCGGGCGCCGCGACGAAGCGGCGGCGCGAATCTTCGTTGCGGCCGTCGGTCGAGACCACCAGCGCGCGCGGCTGCAGGAACGCCGCCGACACGCCCACGGCCGAGTGCAGCAGGCCGCCGGGGTCGTTGCGCAGGTCAAGCACCAGGCCCTTGAGCGGCGCCTGCTTGTACGAGCTCGTTGATCTGCTTGACCAGGTCGTCGACCGTGCGTTCCTGGAACTGCGCGATGCGTATGAAGCCGTAGCCCGGCTCGATCATCTTGGCGCGGACCGACTGCACGCGGATCACGTCGCGCATCAGCTTGAACTCGAGCGGCTTGTCCTCGCCCTTGCGCGCAATCGTCAGGGTGATGGGCGTGCGTGGCTTGCCGCGCATCAGCTTCACGGCCTCGGGCAGCGTCATGCCGCGCGTGACCTTGTCGTCGATCTTGATGATGAGGTCCCCGGCCTTGACGCCGGCGCGTGCGGCCGGTGTGTCGTCGATCGGTGCAATGACCTTGATGACGCCATCTTCGGCGCCGACTTCGATGCCCAGCCCGCCGAACTCGCCCTGGGTGCTCGACTGCATGTCCTTGAAGGCGTCGGCGTCGAGGAAGGCCGAGTGCGGATCGAGCCCGGCGAGCATCCCGGAAATCGCTTCCTGCATCAGCTTCTTGTCGTCGACGGGCTCGACGTAGTTCTGCTTGACCGCCCCGAACACTTCGGTGAACTGGCGGATCTCCTCGAGCGGGATCTGGCCGCGCGAATCGCGGAACGCGTACGCGGAAATTCCAAGGCTGACCAGGACGCCGGCGATGGCGCCTGTACCGATCAATCCAACACTGCGTAGCCTGCCAGCCATGCCACCTCCGGGAGCCGAAGCCGCGACGGGACGCCGCTCAGGGAAACCTTAGCGCGCCGCGACCCAGGTAAGCGGGTCAAAAGGACGACCCTGGAAACGTAGTTCGAAGTATAGGCCCGGGTGCTCGTTGCCACCCGTATTTCCGACCAACGCCACTACTGTCTCCGACAGCGACCGGGTCACCAACGTTCCGCAGCAGCGTCTCGTTATTTCCGTAGACCGACAGAAAGCCGTCGCCGTGGTCCACGACCAGCAGGTTGCCGAAGCCCCGCAAGCCAGTCGGAAAAGACGACACGACCATCGCCGACCGACCGTCACCTCGGTCCCGGCGGGCGCCCGGATGAAGACCCCCTTCCAGGTCGGACCGGCTGAACCGCCCGTCGCCGCGTCGGGCAGTGCCGAACCGCGCGGTGATCGTTCCTTGGACCGGCAGGGCAAGTTTTCCCTTCGTTGACCGAAGTTCGATGCAGATTGAGCGGCAGTATTGAGCGTCAGTTGGGCGACGATCTGCACTCGCGCGCAGGTGCTCGGGCGCGGTACTTCTGGGCGCGCGCGCTGGGCCGCAGCCGTCTCGGCTCGCTGCGAGTCGCGCCGCGCGCGCTCGGCCTCCTGTCGTGCCTGTTCGGCGAGCACCTTGGAAAGCTGCTCGAGCAGCGAATTCAGTCGCTTGTCGTCGCGCTCTCAGCCGGCGATCGATTGCCGCTGGTCGGCAATTTGCTTTGAAGCTGATCCAGCGTGCGCTTGCCGGCGCACGTTCTCCTGCTCCAGCGTCGTGCGACTTTTCTTGTTCATCTTCCGGCTATTGTTACGTAGTTCTGCTTTCTTTTGCTCCGATTGGGTCTTAAGCTCAGTAAGTTCTGTCGCGGCGTTCCTGCAGCTCGAGCGACCGTCGCGTCCGGTGGCACGACTGAGATAGGCGAGGTATTCGCTGTCGCGGCCGACAGTTGACCGGGATCCTGCCCTTCGAGGAGCAGGTGCAGCGGATCGCGCAGGGAAAGCACGTGCTGCTGACGAAGCAGCACTGCCAAGTTGGTCTTCCTGTGCCGTCTGTCGCTCCGCGACGTCGCGCTCCCGCGCCTCCAGCGCCGCGAGTTGCTGTTCGACCCTCTGGCGTGCGGCGCGCCAGTTCTCGCAGGCGGCGGTTGGTCGCCGAGATGGCCGCTTCGAGCCCCGCCAAGCGCGTCGGTCGCTTCGGAATGCGATGCTTCGCTGGCGGCGAGCTGGCGCTTCAGCTTGGCGAGTTCCGCCTGCAGCTCACGCTGCTCGCCTTGGAGTTCGCGCTGCCGCTGCGACCGTGGTCGGAGGGCTTCGGCTCGGCCGGCGAAGCCGCTTTGCCCGGCCGCGACGGTCCCGGCTGTCGGGGACTTTCGCTCGGCAGGTTTCTGCTGACCGTGAGCCGGCACGAGGCAGCGCAACGACGAGCGGCCAGAACAGCCGACGGCCACGCCGCGCAGCAGGTTCGAGGGCGATTGGCAGCGCGCTCAAGCGCCTGCGACGGCCCGGCCCTGAGCGACGACCGCCGCGGTGGCGCGAGCGATTTCGTCGGCGTCACCGAGGTAGTAGTGCGCGGTCGGCCGCAGCTGCTGCGTCGAGTTCGTAGACGAGTGGCCGGGCGGTCGGGATGTTGAGGCCGACGATGTCGTCGTCGGAGATGTTGTCGAGGTACTTGATCAGCGCACGCAGCGAGTTGCCATGCGCGGCGACGATCACGCGGCGGCCGCGCGCGATCGCCGGCGCGATCGAGTCCTTCCAGAACGGAATCACGCGCGCGACCGTGTCACGCAGGCACTCGGTGGCGGGGATTTCGTGCGGCTGCAGGTGCTTGTAGCGCGGATCGCGTCCCGGCCCAGCGCGGATCATCGGGAATGAGTGGATCGGGGGCCACGGCATAGGCGCGCCGCCAGATCAGCACCTGCTGTTCGCCGTAGCGCGCCGCCGTCTCGGCCTTGTTCAGACCCTGTAGCGCGCCGTAGTGGCGCTCGTTCAGGCGCCAGCTGTGCACGACCGGCAGCCACATCTGATCCATCGCGTCGAGCGCGATCCACAGCGTCCGAATCGCTCGCTTCAGCACCGAGGCGTAGGCGATGTCGAAGGCGAAGCCTTCGCCACGCAGCAGTTCGCCGGCCGCACGTGCTTCCTGCCGGCCGTGCTCGGTGAGATCGACGTCGGTCCAGCCGGTAAAGCGATTCTCGAGATTCCACTGGCTTTCGCCATGGCGCAGCAGCACGAGCTTGAACATGGACGAACGTAAGCCGGAAGAGGTGATGTGCCTATTCTATAATTCCATGGTTCTTCGTCCTCCGCTGTCGGCGCACAGATGTCGCCCGCAGCCCGATCGATACCGCTGTGCAATTCTTCCTCGACAACATCATCCTTATCGCCGTTGCCTTCGTCAGCGGCGCCATGCTCGTCTGGCCGCTGGTGCGTGGGCGCGCCAGCGGGCCTACGCTGTCGACGCTGCAGGCAACGCAGCTCATCAACTCGCGCAACCCGCAGGTCGTCGACCTGCGCAATGCGGACGAGTTTGCAAAGGGATCGCTGCCCAACGCGCGCAACATCCCGGCTGGCAAGGTGACCGAGCGAGCCGGTGATCTAAAGAAGGACAAGCCGGTGCTGTTGGTCTGCGCGACCGGCACCAGTGCCGGCCGGACGGCGGCACTGGCTGCGTGGCCAGGGATTCAGCGATGTCTATGTACTTGGCGGCGGCTTGGCCGCCTGGCGCGAGGCCGGACTGCCGGTCCGCGCCTGAAGTGGAGGAAGCGATGGTCCAGGTCTTGATGTACAGCACCGCGGTATGCCCGTACTGCCAGCGCGCCGAAGCGCTGCTGAAGGCACGCGGTGCGAACGAAATCGAGAAAATCCGCATTGATCTCGATCCGTCCCGCCGCGATGAAATGATTGCGCGTACCGGGCGCCGTACCGTGCCGCAGATTTTCGTCGGACCGACCCATGTGGGCGGCTTCGACGAGCTGTCTGTGCTTGACCGCGAAGGCAAGCTGACGACGCTGCTCGCGCAGTAGTTCTTCCCAACCCAATTACCCCGGCGGCGCGCCGCCGGGAACCCTGCCAGGAAAGCAAATGACCGATACCACTCCTGCGGCCGCGACCGCCCAGACCCCGGTGTTCCAGGTTCAGCGTGTATATCTAAAGGACGCTTCACTCGAGATGCCGGCGGCGCCCTTGATCTTCCTCGAGAACGAGGGCCCGAAGGTCGATGTGCAACTCGAGGTGTCCGATGCACCGGTGATGGATGCTCTGCATGAGGTCGTGGTGCGAGTGACGGTCACCGCCAAGGTCAAGGACAAGGTGCTGTTTCTTGTTGAGGGCAAGCAGGGCGGCATCTTCGAGATGCGGAATATCCCGGCCGAACAGAAGCCGGCAATCCTGGGTATCGTTTGCCCCGGCATCGTTTATCCGTACTTGCGTGCGAACATCGCTGACCTGATCAGCCGCACCGGCTTGCCGCCGATCCACTTGGCCGAGATCAACTTCGAAGCCTTCTACCAACAGCGCATAGCCGCGCTTGCGCAACAGGCGGGCGGGCCGCAGCCACCCGTCGCGCCGACGGTGTCCGGCAACGGCGCAGCCAACGCCTAGCATCCGATGAATATCGCGGTGCTCGGCGCGGGGGCGTGGGGCACTGCGATTGCTTGCGCGATCAGCGGCCGCCATTCGGTGGCGCTGCATGCGCGAGATCCTGCCCAGGCGCGCGCAATCGCCTCTGCGCGCGCCAATCAGCGGTACCTTCCCGCAGTCACGCTGCCCACCGCGCTTGCCGTCACGGCCGACTTTGGCGCTGCGATCAGGCATGCTGCCGACGGGCTGGTCCTTGTCGCCACACCGACCCGGGCGTTGCGCGAGATCTGCCGAAACCTGGCCGCAACAGGCCTTCACGGGCCCGGTGGCGTGGCTGTGCAAAGGCCTGGAAGAAACCGATCACCGACTGGCCCACGAGGTGGTCGCACAGGAGTGGCGGGCGGCAACCGACCGCAGCGGTCCGCTTTCCGGTCCGAGCTTTGCGCTTGAGGTCGCTCGTGGGCTGCCGACCGCGCTCACGGTGGCGGGCAGCGCCAGTTTTTGCGAGGCGGTGACGGACGCATTGCATGGCGGTGCGCTGCGTATCTATTCATCGTCGGACGTCGTCGGTGTCGAGGTCGGCGGGACGGTCAAGAACGTGCTTGCCATCGCCACGGGCATCAGCGATGCCCTCGAACTCGGTGCCAATGCGCGTGCCGCGCTGATTACGCGCGGGCTGGCAGAGATGAGCCGCCTCGGGGTGGCGCTCGGCGCGCGTCACGAGACGTTCATGGGCCTGACCGGGGTCGGCGATCTGATCCTTACGGCCACCGGTGACCTGTCGCGCAACCGGCAGGTCGGCTTGGCACTGGGGCGTGGCTTGACGATTGAGGCCGCGGTCGCGCAGCTGGGGCATGTGGCCGAAGGCGTCCGCTCGGCGCCGGCACGTGCTGTCGCGCGCGCGGGCCGTGGGTATCCAGATGCCGATCACCGAGGCGGTGTGTGCAGTTCTCGCAGCCAACGCGACGCCGCGTCAGGCCCTCGATCGGCTCCTGGCGCGCGATCCGAAGCGCGAAAGCAGCATCGAATGACCTTCCGCTCAGTCTGCGTTTTTTGCGGCTCGCAGGAGGGGGCGAGGCCCGAGTACGTGGCGTCGGCGCGCGAGTTTGCGCAGGCCGCCGCGCGCAAGGGACTTACGCTGGTGTTCGGCGGCGGCCACGTCGGACTCATGGGCGCGCTGGCCGACGCAGCCCTGGGGCACGGCGGCCATGTCATTGGGGTCATCCCGCGCCATCTGATGGGTCCAGAGGTGGCGCACCGGCGGCTGACCGAGCTGCGGGTCGTCGAGTCGATGCACGAGCGCAAACGCACAATGGCCGAGCTCAGCGATGCGTTCGTTGTATTGCCAGGCGGTTACGGCACGCTCGAGGAGATGTTCGAGATGGTGACCTGGCTGCAGCTGCAGTTGCAGTCGAAGCCGGTCGGTATCCTCAATGTCGAGCAGTTCTACGATCCGCTGCTCGAATTCCTGCGACATGCCGCCGGCGAGGGCTTCATTCGTCCCGAGCACTGGGACCTGCTGATCGTCGATCACACGCCCGAGCTGCTGATCGACCGACTTGAACTGCATGCCGCCGAGATGCGACGGGCGCATCCACGCAGGGCCGATCCGAGCCGCGGCTAGTCAGCCGCCACCGCGAAAGGCGTTCTGTCGCCAGGCTTCGTACACGACGACCGCGACGGCGTTGGAGAGATTGAGGCTGCGGTTGCCTTCGCGCATCGGCAATCTCAGTTGCCGGTCGGGGGCGAAAGCCGCGCGTAGCTCCGATGGAAGCCCGCGTGTTTCGGCTCCGAACACCAGCCAGTCGCCAGACTGGAACGCGGCGTCGGTGAACAGCCGCGACGCGCGGGTGGTGAAGCAGAATAACCGCTCGGGCGGCGGTCGCTCGCGTTCGAGCAGCGCGTCGAAGCTTGAGTGCACTCGGAGCTCGGCGTACTCGTGATAGTCGAGCCCGGCGCGGCGCAACTGCTTGTCCGAGAGGTCGAATCCGAGGGGCTTGACAAGGTGCAGTCGGGCGCCGCTGTTGGCGCACAGCCGGATCACATTGCCAGTGTTGGGCGGGATCTCCGGTTCAACGAGGACGACATTGAACACGTCAGGGAGTCCGCGCGACGACTCGGTTCATGACACGCGCCGCGCCAGCGTGCTTCAGCACGGCCGCGTTCTCGTCCACAGTGCTGCCCGTGGTCACCACGTCCTGGACCTCGACTGCACGCCGCCCCTCCGCGCGTCGCCGGTCCGTCTGAGCGCGCCGCGGACGTTGCAGCGGCGCGCGTTCCGGGCCCGCAACTGTTGTGGCGCCGTGTGGCGTGCCAGCAGCACGATCCCATCCCGCAGCGCGATACCGGTCAGACGGGCATAGCGCCGTGCGAGCTCGCGCGACTGGGGGCAGCCGCGCTTCAGTCTCGCGGTTCTGTGACAGCAGCACGGCAATGGTCTGAGCAGCGTGCAGCAGGCGCGGTTCGCGCACCGCGAGTACGCAAGCGACCAGGACCGCGAGGTCCGGCCACGCCTGTAACTGGAGCGCACCCACCGCGCCGGAAGCTGGAGTGACGCTATCCGCCGGGGTCAAGGGTGAGTCGAAACCGGGCGCACGTGACAGGCAGTGGCCGTTCATCGCATCGACAGTCTCCAGTCGCACGGCGCAACGGGCACGACGTGAGGCGCCTGTGACAGAGAGGAATCCGCCTCGCGGCGCGCGCATACCGGAGCATCGGGCTCGACTGCGCACAGCGCGCGCCATGGGGCCAGCCCGTTCCAGCGCCGAATGCCTGACGACGGCGATGACCTGGAGGGTCGATGTTCGTGCTTGGCGTGCCTGCCAGCATTGCCAGCGGGCGTCCCTATACTGCCCGCCATCATGCCGCTCGGCCCAGGCAGTTCTGATTTCACGCCCGGTATCGTCGCACCGCCCCGGATGCAGGCGCGCGTAGAGACCGTGTGCCGCCAGTTTGACCGGCGCGCCGGGCGGATGGCCGTGCATGACTTCCTGCTGCGCGAAGTCGGGCGGCGACTGATCAGCCGCCTGGAGTACATCAAACTTACTCCAACTCGCATGCTCGACGTTGGCTGCGGGCTGGGGCGGGCCCGCGGCGAATTGCGCGATGTCTACCCGAATGCTGACTGGATCGGTGTGGACCTCTCCTTCCCAATGGTGCGAGGTGGCCGTGACGGGCAGCAGCGTGCGTTCGGCCTTGCACGGTGGTGGCGGCGAGCGCCACTGTGGGTTGTCGCGGATGGGGCTTGCCTGCCTTTTGCCGACGAGACGGCGGATCTCGTGTTCTCGAACCTGATGCTTCATTGGCACCCGACTCCGCACGTGGTCTTTCCCGAGTGGAAGCGTGTGCTGCGCGTTGACGGCCTGCTCATGTTCAGCTGCTTCGGTCCCGATACGCTGAAGGAACTTCGGGCGGCGGTCGCCGAGACTCTCCCGCATGCGCAGCCGATGCCGTTCGTCGACATGCATGACTTCGGGGACATGCTGGTGGCGAGCGGCTTCGCGACGCCGGTCATGGATGTCGAAACCATCACGCTCACCTACCCCAGCCCGCGGGATCTGCTCGGCGAAGTGCGCGCACTGGGTGCGAGCCCGCTGGACGACCGGTGGCCTGCGCCTGCCTTCCGGACGACAGGCTCGGCTCCTGCTGGATGCAATCGCGGCACGTCGCGATGGCGACGCGGACGCATACCGCTGAGTTTCGAAGTGGCCTACGGGCACGCTTGGAAGACCCGCGCCGCGTGCGGTCGGGGTCAGCAAGGTGTCTCTCGCATCCCTGCGCGACGGCCTGTCACACGGAAGGCAGTAAAGTGTGTGCTTCGCCCGACAGCGCAGGGCAACGAGTTCGCGTCCCATTCAAGGAGCCAACATGAGCCTGATTTCATTTTTCAAGGAAGCTGGAGAGAAACTGTTCGGCAAGAAGGTTCAGGAGGTCCAGGCGGCACCGGCAAAGGTCGATCCGGCCGTCCTGGCCGAAGCGAACCGCGAGGCGGCGACCGCGATCGAGAACTACATCAATACGCTGGGGCTGACCGTGACCGCGCTGACGGTGACATTCGATGGCGCCACGAGCATCGCCAAGGTTTTCGGAGTGGCCAAGGACCAGACGACGAAGGAAAAGGTCATCCTGGCCGCCGGCAACGTGCACGGGGTCGCTGGCGTCGAGGACATGATGACGGTGGACCTGTCGCAGCCCGAGGCGAAGTTCTATACGGTCGTCAAGGGCGACACGCTGTCGAAGATCGCCAAGGAGTTCTATGGCAACGCCAACGCTTACATGAAGATCTTCGATGCGAACAAGCCGATGCTGGCCCACCCGGACAAGATTTACCCGGGGCAGAACCTGCGTATTCCGGCGGAATAGCCGGAGGGCTTCAGTCCGCGCGCGCCGGGGCAGTCGACGCTTTGCATATAATCCGGCCCTTTCTCGCTGGCTCGGCCGAGGGAGAGGGACTAGGAGACGTGGCCGAGCCCACGACGTGGTTGATCAAGCGGAACTGCTCGGCCAGCCCGTGGCAGCTGGCCGGTGTGTTTGCGTCGCTGGTGGCTGTTTCGTTTGCCTTGGCGCCGCCTTTGCGGCACAGGGGCTCTGGATGGTGCTTCCGTTCGTCGGCATCGAAATCGTGGCCGTTGCGGCGGCATTTCTCTGGTACGGCCGGCATGCTGCGGACTTCGAGCGCATCGATCTGAACGGCAGCGCGCTGACAGTCGAACAGCGGGAGGGCGGTCGAAGCACGGAGTTCCGCTTCGACGCGCCCCGGGTTCGAGTCGAATTGGAGGAGCGCGGCGCGGACCTGAGCAAGAGAGTCAGTTGTCCCTTGTATGCAAGGGACAGCGCATTGAAGTCGGGCGGTATCTGGTAGACGAAAGGCGTTCGGTACTCGGGCGCGAAATCAGGGGGGCCCTCGGCACGCTGGTTTGGCGGGGCGCCCGGGTGGTCCAGTAAGAATGAGCCGATAGCGGACGGGCAATGGCTACAACGATGGTGTCGACGGTTTCGATGGTGCGCGCTGCTCTGGCGGCCGCGATGTGGGGCGCCGCTGGCGGCGCCGTGGCGGTCCAGAGCCGGTACAACCTGGCCCCGCCCAGGACACCGGTCGCCGCGGAGATCTACAGCCTCCACAACCTGATGCTGATCATCTGCACGCGTGATCTTCGTCGCGGTCTTCAGCGTCATGTTCTATTCGATCTGGAAGCACCGCAAGTCGAAGGGCGCGGTCGCGGCCAACTGGCACGAAAACACGACGGTCGAAATCATCTGGACGGTGATCCCGTTTATCATCGTCATCGTGATGGCGCTGCCGGCCACCAGGACGGTGGTCGCGATGAAGGACACCAGCAACGCCGATCTCACGATCAAGGTCACGGGTTACCAGTGGAAGTGGGGTTACGACTACCTGCGAGGCGAAGGCGAGGGAATTTCGTTCCTTTCGCAACTGGCCACCCCGGCGGCGCAGATCGAGGGTCGCGAACCCAAGTCCAATACCTACCTGCTGGAAGTCGACAACCCGCTCGTCGTGCCCGTCGACAAGAAGGTGCGGATCATCACGACGGCGAGCGACGTGATCCACGCATGGTGGGTGCCAGCGTTCGCCGTCAAGCAGGACGCGATCCCGGGTTTCGCGCGCGACACCTGGTTCCGTGCCGAGCAGGTCGGCACGTTCCGCGGCCAGTGCGCGGAACTGTGCGGCAAGGACCACGCCTTCATGCCGATCGTCGTGCAGGTGGTTTCCGCCGAGGACTACGCGAAGTGGGTCGGCGCCAGGAAGCAGCAGATGGCGGCCGTGGCCGACGACTCCGAACAAGACGTGGACGCAGGCGCGAGCTGATGGCGCGCGGCGCGGCGGTCTACCAGGCCAATTGTCAGGCCTGTCATCAGGCAAACGGACAGGGCGTGCAGGGCACGTTCCCGGCGCTGGCGGGAAGCAAGGTAGTGGCCAGCAAGGGCGACCAGATCGCGCTCATGCTGAACGGCAAGAATGCCATGCCCTCGTGGAAGGGCCTTTCCGACGTCGAGCTGGCCGCGGTGGCGACCTACACGAAGAACTCGTGGGGCAACAGCGCGGGCGACGTGCAGCCGGCGGAATTCAAGTCGGCACGAAAGTAGTCGCAGTCAGCGGCACAGAGAATCAGGATCAGGAGCACCGATGAGCGCAGTTGTCCACACCCCGACCGGTCACGCCGGACACGATCACGCCCACGACCATCCGCACGGCTGGCGCCGGTGGCTGTTCGCGACCAATCACAAGGACATCGGCACGATGTACCTGTGGTTCAGCTTCACGATGTTCTTCTTCGGCGGCGTGCTGGCGCTCGGCATCCGCATGGAACTGTTCCAGCCGGGCCTGCAGTTCTGGAAGCCGGAGTTCTTCAACCAGCTGACGACGATGCACGGCGTCATCATGGTGTTCGGCGCCATCATGCCGGCCTTCGTCGGCTTCGCGAACTGGCAGATTCCGCTGCAGATCGGCGCGCCCGACATGGCGTTCGCGCGCATGAACAACTTCAGCTTCTGGCTGCTGCCGCCGGCGGCGCTGCTGGTCGTCATCTCGTTCTTCGTTCCGGGCGGCGCGACGGCCGCCGGCTGGACGCTCTACGCGCCGCTGACGGTGCAGATGGGCCCGGGCATGGACCTCGCGATCTTCGCGCTCCACATCCTCGGCGCGTCGTCGATCATGGGCTCGATCAACATCATCACGACGATTCTCAACATGCGCGCGCCCGGCATGACGCTGATGAAGATGCCGATGTTCGTCTGGACCTGGCTGATCACCGCCTACCTGCTGATCGCCGTGATGCCGGTGCTCGCCGGCGCCATCACGATGACGCTGACGGACCGCCACTTCGGCACCAGCTTCTTCAACGCGGCCGGTGGCGGCGACCCGGTGATGTACCAGCACATCTTCTGGTTCTTCGGGCACCCCGAGGTCTACATCATGATCCTGCCGGCGTTCGGCATCGTCAGCCAGATCATTCCGGTGTTCGCCCGCAAGCCGCTGTTCGGCTACGCGTCGATGGTCTACGCGACCGCGTCGATCGCGATCCTGTCGTTCATCGTCTGGGCCCACCACATGTTCACGACCGGCATGCCGGTCACGGGCCAGCTCTTCTTCATGTACGCGACGATGCTGATCGCGATCCCGACCGGGGTGAAGGTCTTCAACTGGGTCGCGACGATGTACAAGGGCTCAATGACGTTCGAGACGCCGATGCTGTTCGCGGTCGGCTTCATCTTCGTCTTCACGATGGGCGGCTTCACCGGCCTGATCCTGGCGATGGCGCCGATCGACATCCAGCTGCAGGACAGCTATTACGTCGTCGCGCACTTCCATTACGTGCTGGTGGCCGGCTCGCTCTTCGCGCTGCTTTGCCGGCACCTACTACTGGCTGCCGAAGTGGACCGGCCACATGTATAACGAGACGCTCGGCAAGTGGCACTTCTGGCTGTCGATGGTGTTCTTCAACGTCACCTTCTTCCCGATGCACTTCCTCGGCCTGGCCGGCATGCCGCGCCGCTACGCCGACTATCCGCTGCAGTTCGCCGACTTCAACCTGGTCGCGTCGATCGGCGCCTTCGGCTTCGGCTTGACGCAGGTGCTCTTCCTGTACGTCGTCGTGACGTGCATCAAGGGCGGACCGAAGGCGGCGGCCAACCCGTGGGGCGCCGAGGACGGCGGACTCGAGTGGACCGTGCCTTCACCGGCGCCGTTCCACACGTTCGAGACGCCCCCGCTCGTCAAGTAACGGGCGGAGGTCAGGACCGGTCGAGATGGAACAGAACGCAGAAGAGCGGCGCCAGAACCGTCGCACGGCGTTGATACTGGCGACCGTCGTACTCGTGTTCTTCGCCGGCGTAATTGCGCGTCGTTGGCTGCTGGGCACTTGACGGGGTATACGCGATGAGCGACCACGATCCCGTGTCTTCGGTCGGCAGCGACAACAGGACAATCCTCCGCAAGCTGGTCATCATCAGCGTACTGATGTTCGGTTTCGGCTGGGCGTTGGTTCCGCTCTATCGCAAGATCTGCGAGGTCACGGGCATCAATGTGCTCACCACGCGCGACGCGGATGCCGCGCGTGCGGCGCGCAACACGCAGATCGACCCTACGCGCACGATCACCGTGGAGTTCGATGCAAACAAGCAGGGCGCCTGGCGCTTCCGGCCACACGTTAGCCACCTGCAGGTGCATCCGGGCGAACTTGTTCAGGTCACCTACGATTTGGTGAATC
>CAWDEO010000011.1:0-232896 GCA_963801405.1 uncultured beta proteobacterium
ATCTCCGTTGAAGCGTCATGCCCGACTTGGTCCGGGTATCGACGCCGTTACGTCTCGGCAGGTTGAAGGCGCTGTTGGACTGGATCGCCGGTCGAGCCTGGCGATGACGAGGCGTTAGTTCGGAGCAGCAGCCGCGGATTTCGCGTCGGGCAGCGTGAACTGCATAATTAGCGTCCGCTGCAGCGGGCTGAAATTGTCGTCCGACATCAGCGTGATGATGGTCTCGCCGGAGGGGCGGCGATGCACGCCGATCGCCGCCATATTGTCGATATTGAGAGGTCGGTCGCTTCGAGCAGCACCTCGCCCTTGATGACCGCGCCGGGCTTGGCTCGGCCGGCGAAACGCGGCGGATGCGCACTTGATGCCTTCGCTGTAGCGGAACCTTCGCTCGAGGATCGCGACGAGCCCGCCATCGGGTAGCGCCGCTGCGTCGGTGATGTCGAAGCCCTCGATGGGCTTGAGCGCGATCGTTCCGGGCGAGGGCCCCCCGATCAGCCACCCGGTGAGATTTCCGTTCTTGTCGGGAAGCCTCTCGGAGAAGGCGACGAGCGTCCCCTTGAGCCTGCCGGCAGTGATCATGGCAAGCGCCTCGATGCCGCGATTGGCGTCCATGCGCTTCGCGCCGCCGGCAACGGGAGCGTTCCGGTCGGCGGGCCGAATTTGTCGGCGGTGAAGGGATAGCGCGCGATCCTGTGCTTGCGCTCGAAGGAGACGAGCGCCGCACCCGCTTGGGATCGCCCGTCGACGAGCGTCATGCCTTCCGAGTCGCGATATTGGTCGTCGAGGAGCGGCTTGCCGTCCTGGCCGAGCATCGGCCCGAGCATGGCGTTGCTCAGGCCTTTCAGCTCTCGCCCGTTATAGTCGAGAGTCGGCCTCTGAGCCAGGTGCCGGCATCCGAGATGGCGAGCAGCGTTCGTGCCGGTCGGGTCGAGCGCCATCGCCGAATAGCCGCCGAAATAGCTCGACTTGGCGAAGAGGTTGAGCCCGCCCCTGAAGATGAGCTTGCCGAACTCCTTGCGGTCGGGATTCTCGCGATCGAAGTCGATGGGGATCGCGGTGACGGTGGTGGAGATCGCCTGGTCGAGCGCCGTCGGCGGCTTGTCGGCGAGCGCCGGCGCAATGACGAGACTTGCGGCGAGCGCGACGAGAGCGGTCGCGAGATAGCGCGAGCGTCTGCGCGCCAGGCGCCGCACGCTAATTGAGCTTCCGGCGCTTCGCCCGCGCCGCGGACGGCACCGAGCGATGGAGCTGCCGCCAGGCGAGGTCCTCGTCGAACAGTTCGGCAAGCTTCTCGGTCATGACGCCGGCAAGCTCCTCTGCGTCGGTGACGGTGACGGCGCGGCGGTAATAGCGCGTGACGTCATGGCCGATGCCGATGGCGAGCAGCTCGACCGGCGATCTCGTTTCGATCTCGTTGATCACCTGGCGAAGATGGCGCTCCAAATATGACCCGGAGTTGACGGAGAGCGTGGAATCGTCGACCGGCGCGCCGTCGGAGATCATCATCAGGATGCGGCGCTGCTCGGGCCGCGCCAGCAGCCGGGCATGCGCCCAGGCGAGCGCCTCGCCGTCGATATTCTCCTTGAGCAGGCCCTCGCGCATCATCAGCCCGAGATTGCGGCGCGCTCGCCGCCACGGCGCGTCGGCGGATTTGTAGACGATATGGCGCAGGTCGTTGAGGCGTCCGGGAAGCGGCGGCTTGAGCGCGTTCAGCCACGCCTCGCGCGAATGGCCGCCCTTCCAGGCGCGGGTGGTGAAGCCGAGGATCTCGACCTTCACGCCGCAGCGCTCGAGCGTGCGGGCGAGAATATCGGCGCAACAGGCCGCGACCATGATCGGGCGCCCGCGCATCGAGCCGGAATTGTCGAGGAGAAGCGTCACCACCGTGTCGCGGAAGTCGGTCTCGCGCTCCTGCTTGAAGCTCAAGGGGTGCATCGGGTCGACGACGACGCGCGCGAGCCGCGCCGCGTCGATCAGGCCCTCGTCGAGATCGAAGTCCCAGCCGCGATTCTGCTGGGCGAGCAGCCGGCGCTGGAGCCGGTTGGCGAGCCGCGCCACGGCGCCATGCAACGCCACGAGCTGCTTGTCGAGGAAGGCGCGCAGCCGGTCGAGCTCGTCGGCGTCGCACAGCTCCTCGGCATTGACGATCTCATCGTAGGCGCGGGTGAAGACCTTGTAGCCGAAGGCCTCGGGGTCATCGAGCACCGAGAGGTTCGGACGCCAGGGCTCCGAGCGGCGCGGCAGATCGGATGCGTCGGCCTCGCGGTCGAGACGCTCGCTCGAGCCGTCCTCGTTGTCGTCGAGCGTCTCCTCGCTCAGCGTCTCCTGGTCGGCGCGGGCGTCAGCGGCGAGCTCGGCGCGCTGCTCGCCGTCGGCGTTCTCGTCGTCGGCCTCTGCGAGCTTTGATCGTTCTCGCTCTCCTCGTTGGAGTTCTCGTCCTCGCGCTGGTCGAGCTGGTCGGCGAGGTTCAGCGCCGCGAGCAGGTCGCGCGTCAGCCGGCCGAATGCTTCCTGGTCGAACAGCGTGTCCGGCATGCGGTCGAGCACCGAGCGCGCGCGGCCCTCGATCCATTGGCGCCAGAGATTGACCACGGCGCGCGCCTTCGCGGGCGGAGCCTGGCCGGTCAGCTTCTCGCGCACGAGGAGGCCGAGCGCATCGGGAAGCGGCGCGTCGGCGCGGTCGGTCACGTCGGCGAATCGGCTCCGCTCGTAACGCTGCTCCATGCGCGCGGCGAGGTTGGCGGCGACGCCTTGCATGCGCCTTGCGCCGATCGCCTCGACGCGCGCCTGCTCGATCGCCTCGAACACGGAGCGCGCCTCTCCGCCCCAGGCGCCAGGGCCTCGTGCAGGACGGGGTCGTGGCAGGCGACGGATAGCGCCGCGGCGTCGGCATGTCCGCGGATCACGGCGATCTCGCCCTTGGACGGGATGCGCGAGGGCTCCGGCAGCCGCGCGGTCTTGCCGGCAAGGCCTGGAGGCTCGCTCGTGAACAGCACCTCGACCGCGCCGTCGGCCGCGATGGCGCGGGTGGTCTGCGTCACGGCGCGCTTGAATGGATCGAGCGGCGCCTCTTTTCGCCGCGCCGTCGTCATCGTCAGCTCAAGGCCACGTTGGCGGTCGACTGCGGCAGATCCTCGCCGAAGCAGCGCTGATAGAACTCGGCGATCAGCCCGCGCTCGAGCTCGTCGCATTTGTTGAGGAAGGAGAGCGCGAACGCCGTGCCGATATCGCCGAAGATCTCGGCATTCTCGGCCCAGGTGATCACCGTGCGCGGGCTCATCACCGTGGAGAGGTCGCCGTTCATGAAGGCGTTGCGCGTCAGCTCGGCGACGCGCACCATGTTGCCCACGATTTTGCGCCCGGTCTCCGTGTTCCACGCCTTCGCCTTGGCGAGCACGATGTTCACCTCGTCGTCATGCGGCAGGTAGTTCAGCGTGACGACGATCGACCAGCGGTCCATCTGGCCCTGGTTGATCTGCTGGGTGCCGTGATAGAGGCCGCTCGTATCGCCGAGCCCGATCGTGTTGGTGGTCGAGAACAGGCGGAAGGCCGGGTGCGGCCTGATCACCTTGGACTGGTCGAGCAGCGTGAGCTTGCCCGAGACCTCGAGCACGCGCTGGATCACGAACATCACGTCGGGGCGGCCGGCATCATACTCGTCGAAGCAGAGCGCGGTGTTGGTCTGCAGCGCGTAAGGCAGGATGCCCTCGCGGAACTCGGTGACCTGCATGCCGTCGCTGATGACGATGGCGTCCTTGCCGACGAGGTCGATGCGGCTCACATGGCTGTCGAGATTGATGCGCATGCAGGGCCAGTTGAGCCGCGCCGCCACCTGCTCGATATGGGTCGACTTGCCGGTGCCGTGATAGCCCTGGATCATCACGCGGCGGTTGTGCTTGAAGCCGGCGAGGATGGCGAGCGTCACGTCCGCGGTTGAACAGGTAGTCGGGGTCGACGTCCGGCACGTGCTCGTCGGGCGCGAATAGGCGGGCACTTCGAGGTCGGTGTCGATGCCGAAGACCTGGCGCACGGAAACCGACATGTCCGGCAAGCCGGCGGCGCGCTCAGAAGTTTGGAGTGTCATGGGTGGTGGAAGCCTGTTTGGTCGCGTTGCAAAGGGGGCTCGCGTGAAGCGGAAGCCTAGATCTTTGGGGGGGGCTGGCATGCGACTCTTACGCAAGCCCCGCCTGTTTCAGATAGTTATAGGCTTGGATCACTTCGCGCAACTTGTCCTCTGAGGTGCGGTCGCCCTGGTTGCGGTCGGGGTGGAGGCGCTTAACCAATTCCTTGAAGCGCGCCTTGATGTCGGCCTTGGTGGCGGTGTCCTCGAGATTGAGCTGGCGCAGGCATTTGCGCTCGGCACGCCGGAGCGGCCGCGCTCGGCTCTGGTCCCGGCTTGGCCTTGGCGTCGCGGTCGGGAAACAGGCCGAAGGGATCTGAGGTGGTGAAGCGGTGGGCGAAGCCGTTGCGGCGGCCGCCGCTCTCGGCGGCCGCGGCTGCGCGACCATGAGTTCACGCCGATGAACCAGGTCGGACGATGGCCGATCGTGTCGTCCTTCTGATGCTTGACCACGTCCTCGTCGGGAAGGCCGGAGAAGTAGTTATAGGACTTGTTGTACTCGCGCACGTGGTCGAGGCAGAAGCGGTGATACTGGCCCTCGTGCCCGCGTCCCTTGGGCGCAGGGTAGAGGCCTGGCTCCTTGCAGCCCGGCGACTCGCACTCCGGACACGCATCGCGCAACAGCCGGTTCTCGTCCGGCTTGACGCGCAGGCGGTCGAAGAATTTCGAGTTGAGCTTCATGAGCCGGCATTATGAGAAGCTGTGGCAGTCACGACAAGAATGGCCCTTGGGGTGCGAACTAGGATATGGTGATCGGTTATGGGTCTCGTTACGAGACCGGCAGAGAGTTGGAACGGAAGCGATGCGCGTCGAGGACGAGATCAGACGATAAGCTGAAACAGGCCTTCGCGCCGGAGGCGCTCGAGGTCGTCAACGACTCCCATCGCCACGCCGGCCATGGCGGCTCGCCCGGAACCGGCGAGAGCCATTTCAGCATCAAAGTGGTGTCGCCCGTCTTCGAAGGCAAGTCGCGCGTCGAGCGTCACCGCATGGTCAATCGAGGTGCTGGCCGAGGAGCTTGCCGGCAAGATCCACGCGCTTGCCGTCAGCGCGCTCACGCCTGCCGAGGGCGCGCGCTGGCCTAGCCCCTCATGAGGCTTGGCTCGCCTTGCGCTTCGCCTTGGCGCGCTTCTTCGCGAGCGGGGTGACGCGAAGGCTCGTGAGGCGGTTCCGCTGACGCCGCAACACCTCGAAGCGGAAGCCGTGGAAGGTGAAGGCCTGGCCTGCCTCGGGGATGGTCTGCGCCTCGTGGATCACGAGGCCCGCGACCGTCGTCGCCTCCTCGTCGGGGATGTCCCATTCCATCAGCCGGTTCACGTCGCGGATCGGCACCATGCCGTCGACGATCACCGAGCCGTCGGCTTGCGGCTTGGCCAGCGCCGAGGCGATGTCGGTCTCGTCGGTGATGTCGCCGACGATCTCCTCGATGATGTCCTCGAGCGTGACGAGACCCATCACCTCCCCATATTCATCGACGACGATGGCGAAATGCGCCTTGCGCTTCAGGAAGACGTTGAGCTGGTCCTTGAGCGTGGTGGTGTCGGGCACGAACCATGGCGGCGTCGCCAAGCGCGAGGATATCGATCTTGCCGACGTCGCCCTTGGCGTCGCGAAGCGCGCGGAGCAGCGTCTTGGCGTGCAGGATGCCGACGATCTCCTCGCGCTCGCCGCGCCACAGCGGCAGCCGCGTGTGCGAGCTTTTCAGCGCCGCATCGACGATCTCCTCGGGGGGAAGATCGGCGTCGATCGTGTCCATCTTGGTCCGGTGCACCATGATGTCCGACACGGTCAGCTCGCGGAGATCGAGCACGCCGCCCAGCATGTCGCGGGTGAGTCTTCACCACGCCGCCTTCCTTGTGGTGGAGCTCGATCGCGCCCCTGATCTCCTCGTGCGGCCGAGAGCACCTCGGCGTCGTCGCTGATCGAGACGCCGAACAGCCGCAAGCGTGTGGCGGACCAGGAACTGCATGGCGGCGGTCACCGGCGCCAGCACCGCCACCACGAAACGGACGAGCGGGCGCGACGGCGAGCGCCATCCGGTCGGCGTTGAGGATGGCGTAGGTCTTGGGCAGCACTTCGACGAACAGCACCACGATCACGGTCATGACCACGGTCGCGTAGACCACGCCCTCCTCGCCGAACAAGGTGAGGAACAGGCTGGTGGCGAGCGCGGACGCGGCGACGTTGGCAAGGGTATTGCCGAGCAGGATGGCGCCGATGAAGCGCTCGCGGATGGTGAGCAGGTAGTTCACCACCCGGGCGCGGGCGTTGCCGTCCTCTTCGAGCGCGTGCATCTTGGCGCGCGAGGCCGCGGTGAGCGCCGTCTCGGAGCCGGAGAAGAAGGCCGAGACGAGCAGGAGACCCAGGATCGCGCCGAGCGTAATTCCCAAGCCTATCGTCATCCTGTGGCGCACTCCCGGGTCAGGAACTCGGTCAGGCGCGGCAGCGACACGTCATGCTCGACGAAGGCTTCGCCGATGCCGCGCACGAGCACGAGCGCGAGCTTGCCGCCCTTCACCTTCTTGTCTTGCGCCATGAGCCGCAACAGAGCCTCAGGCGTTGGCGTTGGCGCCCGGGATCGCCGCGATGCTCGTCGGCAGGCCGACGGCGGCGAGGTGCCGCTCGACGCGGGCGGCATCGCCCGCGGGGCAAATCCCGAGCTCGACGGAAAAGGTGAAGGCGAGCCGCATGCCGATCGCGATCGCCTCGCCATGCAGCAGACGGTCGGAATAGCCGGCATAGGCCTCGAGCGCGTGGCCGAAGGTATGGCCGAGATTGAGCAGAGCGCGCGTGCCCTTCTCCTCTTTCTCGTCAGCCTCGACGATGGCAGCCTTGGCGCGGGCGCTCGTCTCGACCGCGTGGCGGCGCTCTGGCCCGGCCGAGGAGAAGACCTTGGCCAGTTCGCCTCGAGCCAGGCGAAGAACGGGGCATCGCCGAGCAGCCCGTATTTCACCACCTCGGCGTAGCCGGCGCGGAACTCGCGCGGGCTCAAGGTGGAGAGCACGGCAATATCGGCGAGGACGAGGCTCGGCTGATGGAAGGTGCCGATCAGGTTCTTGCCTTGCTTGGTGTCGATGCCGGTCTTGCCGCCGATCGCCGAATCGACCTGGGCGAGCAGCGTGGTCGGCATCTGCACGACGCGGACGCCGCGCCGCAAGATGCTGGCGGCAAAGCCGGCCAGGTCGCCGACCACGCCGCCGCCAAAGGCGATGACGCAGTCGCCGCGCTCGACCCCGAGCTCGAGCAAGCCGCTCGGAAAGCGACGCGAGCACGGGGAAGCTCTTGCTCGCCTCGCCGGGCTCGACCACCACCTCGCCGAGCAGAAGCTCCCTGCTGCGCGAGGCTCGCTTTGAGCGCGCGCAAGATAGCAGCGCGGCCACGTTCGTCGTCGGTCACCACGGCACAGCGCGCACCGGGAAGGGCGGAGGCGATGCGCCGGCCGGACGAGGCGATGAGATCCTCGCCGATGACGATGGCATAGCTCCGCCCGGGAAGCGTGACCTCGATGATTGTCTCGCCCTCGCGGGAGGCGAAAGCGGTTGCGCCGTCGCGCATCATTGCACCTTCTTGCAGCCGCGGACCTTGGCTTGCTCGTTCTTGCAGCCGAGCTTGGCCGCGAGCGCGTCGATGACGGCGGTCACGATCACGTCATGGGGCACGTCGCGGCTCTCGACGGTCACGTCGGCCTCTTCATAGACCGGATAGCGCTCGGCCATCAGCCTCTTCATCACCGCCTCGGGATCGCCGGAGGCAAGCAGCGGCCGGTTGTCGCGCCGTCCGCACGCGCTTCAGCAGGACGCGGAGCTCGGCCTTGAGCCAGACCGAGATGACCGTGCGCCTTGATGGCCGCCCGCGTGTCGGCATTCATATAGGCGCCGCCGCCGGTGGCGAGCACCTGTGGGCCCCCTTCGAGCAGCCGCGCGATCGACCTTCCGTTCGCCCTGGCGGAAATAGGCCTCGCCATGCTCGGCAAAGATCTCGCTGATCGATTGCCCCGCGGCGACCTCGATCTCGGTGTCGGCGTCGATGAAGGGCAGCTCCAGCCGGTTCGCAAGCCGCCGGCCGACCGCCGTCTTGCCGGCGCCCATCAGCCCGATCAGCACGATGCTTCGCCGCCCCAGCGCCTCGCGTATCCCCGCCAACCGCTCGTTCCGGTCCTCTGTCTTATGCTCGGCCAGCTCAGCTCGTCCAGTCGTCTGATGGAGGATCGGGCGGGTTTCGCATCGCCCAGGCGCACCCTTCGACTAAGGGGGAGGCGCACATTCCCACGCTGGTCGCGCCCTGTCGAATTGTCCATGATGCGAATGAGGTTAAAGCGCTGCGCGGTTTTGGGTCATAATAGCGCCCTGTTCGCGACCAATAAACCGTTTGGTTCACGAGCGCCCGCGATGCCGATACTGTTCCGATTTCTGATGGTTTTAGGGGTGATCGCCGGTGTCGTCGCTGGAAGCCTCAATGAGCTTGCTGAATACTTTCAGCCGGAGCCCAAGGAGATCTCCAAGTCCTTGCGCAACGTCAAAGCGCGCATCGAGGAAGAGACGGCCTCGACGCCGGCCCCCGAGACAACCGGGACTTCTGCGGCTACGCCAGCGCCAGCTCCGCAGGCAGCCCCGGCGCCCGCGGCCGCACCTGCCGCCGCTCCCACCTCGGCGCCGGTGAACAGCGCGAGCCAGGGCCAAAGTCGCGCACAGCACTGGCGCGAGTTCGTCGTGCATCTGAGCGACGAGCAGGCGTCGATCCAGGGCGCGCGCTGCATGGATTGCGGCATCCCCTTCTGCAACAGCGGCTGTCCGGTCAACAACATCATTCCGGACTTCAACGATCTCGTGTACCGGCAGGACTGGCGCAGTGCGCTCGATGTCCTGCACAGCACGAACAACTTTCCCGAGTTCACTGGGCGCGTTTGTCCGGCTCCGTGCGAGGCGGCCTGTACGCTGAACATCGAGGACGCGCCGGTCGGTATCAAGTCGATCGAGCACAAGATCATCGACAAGGGCTGGGAAGAGGGCTGGGTGGTCCCGCAGCCGCCGTCGTCGAAGACTGGCAAGAAGGTGGCCGTCGTCGGCAGCGGACCGGCAGGGCTTGCCGCCGCGCAGCAGCTGGCGCGGGCGGGCCATGACGTCACGGTGTTCGAGAAGAACGACCGGGTGGGCGGCCTGCTGCGCTATGGCATCCCCGACTTCAAGATGGAAAAGTCGCACATCGATCGCCGCGTCGTGCAGATGGAGGCCGAGGGGGTGACGTTTCGCACCGGCGTCCTCGTCAGCAGATCGAAGCTCGACGGCGGCGTCACCAACTGGGCCAAGGTGACGATCGATCCGCAGCAGTTGCTGAAGGACTTCGATGCGGTCGTGCTGTCGGGCGGCGCCGAGCAGCCACGCGACCTGGCCGTGCCCGGGCGCGACCTGAAGGGCGTGCACTTCGCGATGGAGTTCCTGCCACTGCAGAACAAGGTGGTGGCAGGCGACAAGGTCAAGGATCAGATTCTTGCCACGGGCAAGCATGTCGTCGTCATCGGTGGCGGTGACACCGGCTCGGACTGCGTCGGGACGTCCAACCGGCACGGCGCCAAGTCGGTGACGCAGTTCGAATTGCTGCCGCAGCCACCGGCCAGGGAGAACAAGGAACTCACATGGCCTTACTGGCCGGTGAAGCTGCGTACATCCAGCTCGCACGAAGAAGGCGTGGAGCGCGACTGGGCGGTGACGACCAAGCGCTTCGAGGGCGACGGCAAGGGCAATGTGCGCGCGCTGGTTGCGGCACGCGTCGAGTGGCAGAAGGATCCGGTGACCGGCGCGCAGAAGATGGTCGAGGTGCCCGGCTCGGAGTTCGAGCTGCCGGCGGATCTCGTGCTCTTTGCGATGGGATTCGTGGCACCGGTCGGTTCGGTACTCGAATCGTTCGGTGTCGACAAGGATCCGCGCGGCAATGCCCGCGCCGGCACCGAAGAAGTGAAGAACGGCACCGCGCCCCTACGCGACCAATGTCGCCAAGGTCTTTGCCGCCGGGGATATGCGACGAGGACAGAGCCTGGTCGTGTGGGCGATCCGGGAGGGTCGTCAATGCGCGCAAGGCCGTCGACGAATTTCTCATGGGCACCTCCACTCTCCCGCGGTGAACGCATAGCGCTCGGTGCGTCCGCGGGGCTCCCTGGAGCCTGGCCAGCATCGGTGTTCTCGGATCGGCGTTCAGGCGCGCAGACAGGCGCTGAGGACCTGAAGGTCGTCGGAGCGCCGTGCAGCGGCACCAGGCCAAGAAGCTCCGCGCCCGGGCGTGTTGCGCGAGTTGCGGCACAAGTTCGAGCCGGCGGTGATGGCGCACGCAGCATGCATTGCGTCTCATCAAGGCGGCGCTGGCCCCGCTGCCTAGGCTGAACTGGCATGGACTGATGCGATGAAGGATCGGAATTCGTTCATCGCTGACGGAGGACCAGGATGAGCCGCTCGAAGACAGGAACATTGGCCGCAATCGCGGCGCTGGGAGTCACGTTTGCAGGGACGGCTTTTGCGGAAGCGCGCAGCGACCTTGGCAAACAGGAATACGAATCGAACTGTGTCGCCTGCCACGGGCTGGCCGGCAAGGGTGACGGGTACTTCGCCCAGTTCCTCAAGCTGCCGGTGCCCGACCTAACGACCATCGCCAAGCGCAACGGCGGGGTGTTTCCGGCCGATCGCATGATCGAGGTCGTCGACGGCCGGCAGGCCCTCAAGGGGCACGGGCCACGGAACATGCCGATCTGGGGTACGACCTATACGGAAAAGGCGTCGTCGTACTACGGCGGCCTCGCCTTCAACCCTGAGCAGTTCGTGCGGGCACGCATCCTTGCACTGGTCGACTACCTCTACTCGCTGCAGGCGAGGTGACAGCGTTTAACGAAGTGATGCGGTGGGTCCGGACCAGGCCCGTCGCGGTGTTTCGCCAGTGCGGCGCGTTAAGCTCGCTGCATGCCGCGCATTTTTCACAAGTCCCTGGTGGTCGGACCGGAGTCCATTGACGCCGTGGGGCACGTCAACAACCGCGAATACCTGCGCTGGATGGAGGAAGTAGCGGTCGAGCATTCGGCGGCGCAAGGCTGGCCGATGGAGCGCTACTTTGCCGACCAGACGGCCTGGTTCGCGGCGTCGCACTTCATTGAATACTTGCGGCCCTCGCATGCCGGAGATGCGCTGGATGTCCACACCTGGATCACCCATTGGGATGGCAGCAATTGCCTGCGCCGCTACGCGGTGACGCGGGAGCGCAAGTTGCTGGCACGCGGTGAGACGATCTGGGCCTTCGTCGACCTGGCGAGCGGCCGGGCACGCCCGATCCCGGCGTCGGTGCTCGATGCATTCGTCACGGTGGCCGACGATGATCCCGAGCTGCGCGCGTTGAACCTGGCACGCCGCGAGCGGAAATCCGCGCGCGGTTGAGTCAGGCCCGCACGTGTGTCCGGCGTCTGTGTTGCACGCTGGTACGCTACCGCCCCCGCCATGCATGCGACACGCGGCGCGGTCCAACAACAATCCATCGAAAGGTTTAGACGATGTCGAAGACACTGTGGGCCCTCGTCGGTCTGCTGCTCGCCTTCGGCGTGCAGGCTCAGAACGCCGACACGCTGAAGAAGATCCGTAGCTCCAAGTCCATCGCGCTGGGTTTCCGGGCGGACTCTCCGCCGTTTTCGTTCGCAGGCTCGGACGGACAACCGGCCGGCTATTCCATCGATCTGTGCAAGCGGGTGGTCGCAAGCGTCGAGCGTCAGCTCAACGTCGGAACTCTGACGGTCAAGTGGGTGCCGGTTACCGCGGCCAACCGCTTTGACCAGGTCACCAGCGGCTCAGTCGACCTCGAGTGTGGCAACACGACTGTGACGTTGACCCGCCAGGAGCGCGTCGACTTTTCGAACATGACCTTCGTCGACGGGGGCGCCATCCTCGTGCTGGCCGAATCCAAACTCGGCCGACTGGGGGACCTCACCGGCAAGACGGTCGGCGTGAAGCCAGGCACGACGACCGAAGAAAACCTGAAGGCCGCGCTGAAAGACAAGCTGATCGATGCCAAAGTGGTCTCCGTCAAGGATGAAGCCGAAGCGTTGGCGGCGCTCAATGACAAGCGCATTGACGGTTATGCGGCTGATCGCCTGGTGCTCGTCGGCAATGTCATTCGTGCCCAGGGCGAAACGAAATACGGGCTGATCCAGGAACAGTTCTCGTACGACCCCTATGCGCTGATGATGCGGCGCGACCCGTCGTTCCGGCTGGCGGTCAATCGAGCGCTGTCGCAGACCTACCGCTCGGGTGCGATCAACGAGATTTTCAATCGCTGGCTGGCGCCGCTCGGCAAACCAGGCCCGTTGCTGGAAGCGATGTTCTTCCTGAACACCACGCCGGAGTGAGTCAGGGATGATCTCGCGACCTCGTTGGCCGGTCGTATTGGCGTCGGTCGCCAGCGGCGGCCGGGCGATCGGGTCTCGGTGTCCAAACGGGGTGATCACCCTGTTGCGCTAGTCCGCAGCGCCACCCCGGTTGGCATTGCCAGCCGGGGTGCCGTGCGACAATCCGCGCCTTTGCCCAGTCTGTTGCGCTCACCCCGCAGCATGGCGCTCGGGCAGCTCCCGGTTTGCACTGACGATGACGAACGACGCGCTCGTCGCGATCGACCATGTGACGTTCGGGTATGACCAGCGGGTCATCCTGTCCGACGTTTCCATGGTGTTCCCGCGCGGCAAGGTCATCGCCATCATGGGCGGATCGGGCTGCGGCAAGACGACGCTGCTGCGCCTGATCGGCGGTGTGCTGGCCCCACAGCGCGGTACCGTGACGTTCGACGGCGCGCCGGTGGATCCGCGCAATGTCGAGTCGCTCTACGCACTGCGTCGTCGGCTCGGCATGTTGTTCCAGTTCGGTGCACTGTTCACCGACCTGACGGTGTTCGACAACGTGGCGTTTCCGTTGCGTGAACACACTCGGCTGCCAGAAGAGATGATCCGCGACCTGGTGCTGATGAAGCTCAACGCCGTCGGCCTGCGCGGCGCGGCGCAGTTGAAGCCTGCGGATCTTTCCGGCGGGATGGCGCGTCGTGTGGCTCTGGCGCGCGCCATCGCGCTCGACCCGGACCTCATCATGTACGACGAGCCCTTCGCAGGTCTCGACCCGATTTCGCTGGGCGTGGCGGCCAACCTGATCCGGCGCCTGAACGACGCAACCGGCGCGACGTCGCTTGTCGTCTCGCACGACGTGCATGAGTGCTTTCTCATCAGTGACTACGTCTACGTGATCTCGGGTGGCCGCATCGTCGGTCACGGCACGCCCGCCGAAGTGCAAGCCTCGGAAGACCCGGAGGTGCGCCAGTTCATCCTGGGCGAACCTGACGGTCCGGTGAAGTTCCACTATCCGGCGCGTACGTACGCCGAGGACCTTGGACTGCGCGCATGACGGCCATCGAGTTTCTTCCTACGCTGGGCCGCCGCGCACTCGAAGTGCTGCGAGGCCTTGGACACAGCGCGTTCTTTTTCGTCGAATTGGTGAAGAACGTTCCGGCGGCGCTAGGACGGCCGCACCTGACCGCCGCGCAGGTGCACGCGATCGGGAACTACTCGCTGGTCATCATCGCGGCGTCGGGCCTTGCGGTGGGGTTCGTGCTGGCGCTGCAGGGGTACTACACGCTGTCGCGCTACGGGGCGGCCGAGTCGCTGGGCCTGCTCGTCGCGCTGTCACTGGTGCGCGAACTCGGTCCCGTCGTGACCGGATTGTTGTACGCCGGCCGCGCCGGAACCTCGCTCACGGCCGAGATCGGGCTGATGAAGGCGGGCGAGCAGCTTGCCGCCATGGAAATGATGGCCGTCGACCCGAAGTCGCGCGTGCTCGCGCCGCGCTTCGTCGCCGGGGTGATCGCGATGCCGCTGTTGGCGGCGATCTTCTCGGCGGTCGGCATCGTCGGCGGCTACGTGGTTGGCGTCCAGATGATCGGAATCGATCCTGGTGCCTTCTGGTCGCAGATGCAAAGTGGAGTGGACGTGTGGGACGACGTCGGCAACGGCATCATCAAGAGCGTGGTCTTCGGCATCGCCTGCACGTTCGTGGCGCTGTACCAGGGCTACGAGGCGCAGGCCACGCCGGAAGGGGTGGCCCAGGCGACGACCCGCACGGTCGTCATTTCGTCGCTGGCCGTGCTGGGGCTGGACTTCGTGTTGACGGCGCTGATGTTCAGCACGCCGGGTTAGCAGGTCAGTGCAGGATTAGGCAGGAGTCGATCGATGGGACGCAAAGGAATTGAAACACTGGTCGGCGTGTTCGTGCTGCTCGGCATGATCGCCGTGGTCTTTCTCGCGCTGAAGGCGGCCAACCTCGCCAGCTTCAGCGTCGGGCCAACCTACGCGCTAAGCGCAAAGTTCGACAACATCGGCGGCCTCAAGGTGCGGGCGCCGGTCAAGAGCGCCGGCGTCACAGTGGGACGCGTGACCGCGATCGCACTCGACCCACAGAGCTTCCAGGGCCTGGTGACGATCGAACTCGACAGTCGTGTGAAGTTCCCGGCCGATACCTCGGCGAAGATCCTGACTTCCGGCCTGCTCGGCGACCAGTACATCGGCCTTGAGCCGGGCGGCTCCGACAAGAACCTGAGCGGCGGTGACCAGATCAAGATGACACAGTCAGCCGTCGTACTCGAGAATCTGATCGGCCAGTTCCTTTACAACCGGGCCGCCGAGGGCGGCTCGGAGAAGAAGTAAGGCGGGTGATTCGACCGATGCGGCGTGACGCTCATTCGATGGCGCGCTACCAGTTGCGCGCAGCCGCACTGCTGGTGGCGTCTGGGCGGCACCGGCTGTGCAACGCTGCCGCCCAATGCCGGCCAGGATCCGCGCGACCCGTGGGAAAAGGTCAACCGCAACGTGTTCGCTTTCAATGAAGGGTTCGACGCGGCGGTCATGAAGCCGGTGGCCGAGCTGTATGCCAAGCTGCCCGAGGGGCTGCGCGACTGCTTCTCGAACGCCTTCTCCAACCTGCGGGGGCCGTCGACGGCCATCAATAACGCACTGCAGGGCAAGCCCTCGGACGCCGCCTCGGACGTCGGCCGGTTCTTCATCAACACGACGGTCGGACTCGCCGGATGCTTTGATCCGGCCTCGGAGTTTGGTCTGGAGCGCCACCGCGAAGACTTCGGCCAGACACTCGGCGTCTGGGGCTTCGAACCCGGGCCCTTCGTCATGCTTCCGTTGTTGGGGCCGAGCAGTGTGCGCGACGCGGTCGGCATCCTCGCGGTCGAGCCGTTTCTCGACCTCAACTTTTACATCGACTATCCCGCTGTCGAGTACAGCATCCTCGGGCTGCGCATCGTCAATGAGAGGGCCGAGCTGCTGCCGGCGGACCGACTGATCAACGAGGCGGCACTCGACAAGTACAGCTTCATCCGGGACGGCTACCTGCAGCGACGCCGCAGCCTGGTGTATGACGGAAATCCGCCGCGCCAGCCTGACGAGGACGACGAATCCGAGCCTGACGCCGACACAAAGCAAGCACCCGCAGAGCCCGGAACGCTCAATGGGGCAACCGGCGCCGGAGCGACGCCCGCCGTCAGCCCGACGACCGACCCGTCCGTTAAGCTCCCCTAGGCGCTTCGGACGATGTGCGGAACCCAGCGCCCGTGACCGGGTCTGTTACCTGAACCGCACTGCGAGACAGCCACCATGTTGCTCTTCCGACTTCTGCGAAATTTCCTGCTCCCGATCGGTGTGCTGGCGGCCATCAGTGCGCAGGCGCAGGCGCCGGATGCCCCCCCCGACGTCCTGGTGCGAGACCTGACGACCACGGTTCTCGAGACCATCAAGGCCGACAAGTCGTTTGCCACGGGTGACGTGGGGAGGGTGCAGAAGCTGGTCGACGAAAAGATTCTGCCCTACGTCGACTTTCAGAAGATGACTCAACTGGCGGTGGGGCGCGGTTGGCGCAACGCGACCCCGGACCAACGCGCTGCGCTTACGCGCGAGTTCCGCACGCTCCTTGTGCGCACGTATAGCGGGGCGCTCGCGCAGGTGAAGGATCACCAGGTCCAGATGCGGCCGTTCCGTGCGCAGGCGACCGACACCGACGTGCTGGTGCGCACCAGCGTCGTGCCGTCGCGTGGAGAGCCGATCCAGCTCGATTACCGGCTGGAGAAGGCAAAACGCGGCCTGGAAGATCTACGACGTCAATGTGCTCGGCGTCTGGCTGGTCGAGAACTACAAGACGCAATTCGCCAGCGAGATCAGCGCGGGCGGTGTCGACGGCCTGATCAAGTCGCTGACCGAGCGCAACCGCGCACTCGACTCCACCAAGAAGGCCTAAAGCGCATGCGCATCGACGGTCGACGATATCGGGATGGCAAATGCCGCCGAAGTGGCGGCACTCGGGCGCGCGGCGATCGAGCGCGGCGACGTTGAGTTCGACCTGTCCGGGGTCGCCCGCTGCGACTCCTCGGCGGTGGCCGTGCTGCTCGAATGGCAGCGGGTGGCGCGCGCGCGCGGCCTGATGCTGACGGTAACGGGCCTGCCGGCCGGCCTGGTGAGCCTCGCCGGCGTGTATGGCGTCGGCGACCTGCTGCCCGTTGCAGCGGCACCCGGACTGTAAGGCCCACGCTCCTATAATTGCTGTTCCTCCCGCCGACGTGCCCAAACGCGCGTCGACGCCCGCCCGTGACTGCTGCCATCCAGGTCAATTCCGTGTCCAAGCGCTACGGCTCCGTGCTGGCGCTGGACAACGTCGACCTCACGATCGACTGCGGCGAGTTCTTCGGCCTGCTCGGGCCCAACGGTGCCGGCAAGACGACGCTGATCTCGATCATCGCCGGCCTCGTGCGCGCGAGTAGCGGCCGCGTGGCGATCATGGGCCACGATGTCGTCGACGAGTATCGCGCGGCCCGACTGTCAGTCGGGGTTGTGCCGCAGGAACTGGCGTTCGATCCGTTCTTCACCGTGCGCGAAACGCTGACGTTCCAGTCCGGTTACTTCGGCCTGCAGGGTAACGGTGCCTGGATCGACGAGGTGCTGGAAAATCTCGGCCTCACGACGAAGGCAAATACGAACACACGCGCGTTGTCGGGTGGCATGAAGCGGCGCCTGCTGGTCGCGCAGGCACTGGTGCACAAGCCGCCCGTGATCGTGCTCGACGAGCCGACGGCGGGCGTCGATGTCGAGCTGAGGCAGACGTTGTGGGCGTTTATCCGGCGTCTGAATCGCGAAGGCCACACGATCGTGCTGACCACGCACTACCTGGAAGAAGCGCAGGCGCTGTGCGAGCGCATCGCGATGCTCAAGGCGGGCCGGATCGTCGCGCTCGACACCACGCGCGCGTTGCTGGCGCGCGTCGCAGGGCTGCAGCTGACGATGCGCCCGCTCGGCCGCACGCCCGCGTCGGTGCTGGCGCACCGGATCGACGAACGCGATGGCCTGTTGACCCTGCGACTGGCGCACGCGGCGGACGTCGGGCGCGTGCTGGCCGATTGCGCGGCGGCCGGGCTGTGGTGTCGAGGATCTGGAAGTCGGGCGCGCGGACCTCGAGGATGTCTTCCTTCAGCTCGTGTCAGACCAGCCACCCGAGGGATGAGCGCGGGAGCCCGCGCGTGAGCACCGTGCGACTTGATGCGGCTGTCGTGTCCGCCGCCGTGTCGTCGCCGGCGGTGGCATTCCGCACGCTGCTCACCAAGGAGATGCTGCGCTTCTGGAAGGTGAGCTTCCAGACGATCGCGGCCCCGGTGCTGACTGCGGTGCTCTACCTGCTGGTCTTCGGCCAGGTGCTGGCCGAGCATGTCGAGGCGTTTCCCGGTGTGAGCTATGCCGCGTTCCTCATTCCCGGGCTGGTCATGATGTCCGTGCTGCAGAACGCCTTCGCCAATTCGTCGTCGAGCCTGATCCAGTCGAAGATCATGGGCAGCCTCGTGTTCGTCCTGTTGCCGCCGTTTTCGCATTGGCAGCTCTTTGGCGCCTACGTGTTGGCGTCGATGGTGCGCGGACTCGTTGTCGGGCTCGGGGTGTTCGTGGTCGCGGTGTGGTTCGGGCCGCCGCGGCTTCAAGGCGCCACTCTGGATATTGGTCTTTGCGGTGCTCGGCAGCGCGATGCTCGGTTCGCTGGGTGTCATCGCCGGTATCTGGGCCGACAAGTTCGACCAGCTGGCCGCGTTCCAGAACTTCGTCGTGATGCCGGCCACGTTTCTTTCGGGCGTGTTCTACTCGGTGCACGGGCTGCCGTCGTTCTGGCAGGGCGTGTCGCACCTCAACCCCTTCTTCTACATGATCGACGGCTTCCGCTACGGCTTCTTCGCCCAGTCCGACGTGTCGCCGTGGCTGAGCCTTGTCGTCGTGGTCGCCGCGCTGCTGCTGACTGCCGCCGTCGCGCTGCGGTTGCTGGCACGGGGCTACAAGCTGCGAAACTGATGGAACCGACTCCCGACGACGTCCGGCGCTATATCGCTGCGGGCCTGGACTGCAGCGTGCTCGAGGTGGACGGCGATGGCCGGCACTTCAATGCACTGATCGTGAGTGCCGCGTTCGAGGGCAAGACGCGCGTCGCGCGCCACCAGCTGGTCTACGCCGCGCTGGGCGACCGCATGCGCGAGGAGGTCCATGCGCTGTCGATGCGCACGCTGACACCGGCGGAATACGCGGCACAGGGGTGAACGTGGCGGACGCGCTTCATCGCTTCTTCACCGGCGCTTCGCGGCCGTTTCAATCGCGGCGGCCCATCCTTCGAACGCAATCCGCAACGAGCGGATCTCGTCGAAGGAGCACCGCCATGTTCGACCCCGTCAGCCGAGTCCGCGGACTGCGTCCGCCGCGCATCACCCGACCGGTGGTTTTCGCGGGGCTTGCCCGCGACGTCGCCGGCTGCCCATGGACAAGCTGAAGATCCGCGGCGGCGTGCCGCTGAAGGGCGAGATCAGGATTTCGGGCGCCAAGAATGCCGCGTTGCCGATCCTGTGCGCGCTGCCTGCTGACCGGCGAGGAGCTGGTCGTCGACAACGTGCCGCAGCTGCAGGACGTGGTCACCACGCTGAAGCTGCTGCGCCAGATGGGTGTGGCCGCCGATCGCGACGGCGCGACGGTGCGGCTATGTGCCGATGCCGTGACCCGCACCGAGGCACCGTACGAGCTCGTCAAGACGATGCGCGCGTCGATCCTCGTGCTCGGGCCGCTGGTGGCGCGCTGCGGCCGGGCGCGCGTCAGCCTGCCGGGCGGATGCGCGATCGGCGCGCGGCCCGTCGACCAGCACATCAAGGGGCTGGAACTGCTGGGTGCCGCGCATCCGCATCGAGGGCGGCTACCTGATCGCCGAGGCGACGCGCCTGAGCGGCGCGCGCATCGTCACCGACATGGTCACCGTGACCGGCACCGAGAACCTGATGATGGCGGCCACGCTGGCCGACGGCGAGACGGTGATCGAGAACGCGGCGCGCGAGCCCGAGGTCGTTGACCTCGCAAACGCTCTGAACGCGATGGGCGCGCGCGTCGCTGGCGCCGGCACCGACCGCATCGTCGTGCAGGGGGTGGAGCGGCTGCACGGCGCACGCCATCGCGTGATGCCCGACCGTATCGAAACCGGCACCTTCCTCTGCGCGGTCGCGGCGGCCGGCGGCGATGTCCTGCTGACGGGGGTCGCTCCGACGACGCTCGACGCCGTGCTCGACAAGCTGCGCGAGGCCGGCGCCGAACTCGACTGTGCGGCCGACTCGATCCGCGTCCGCATGCGCGGTCGTCCGCGCGCGGTCAGCCTGCGGACCTCGCCCTATCCGGCGTTCCCGACCGACATGCAGGCCCAGTTCATGGCGCTCGATTGCATCGCCGACGGCGTCGGCCGCATCACCGAGACGATCTTCGAGAACCGCTTCATGCACGTGCCCGAGCTGCAGCGGCTCGGCGCCAACATCGCCGTCGAAGGCAACACGGCGGTCGTGCAGGGGGTGCCGCGTCTGGCCGGTGCGCCGGTGATGGCCACCGACCTCCGTGCATCGGCCAGCCTGGTCGTCGCGGGCCTGGTGGCTGAAGGCGAGACGTTGATCGATCGCATATACCATCTGGACCGTGGCTACGAAGCGATGGAAGCGAAGCTGGCGTCGGTGGGCGCCCGCATCGACCGCGTGAAATAGCCGGGCGAGGCTGGAACGTTCGTGATCACGCTTGCACTTTCGAAGGGTCGGATCTTCGATGAGTCACAGCCGCTGCTGGCTGCGGCCGGCATAGCACCACTTGAAGATCCGGAGTCCTCGCGCAAGTTGATCATCGGCACCCAGGATCCCGGCGTGCGGGTGGTGGTCGTGCGCGCCTCGGACGTTCCGACCTACGTGCAGTACGGCGCCGCGGAACTCGGGATGGCGGGCAAGGACGTCTTGCTCGAGCACAGCGCACAGTGGGGCGACCGCGGTCTGTACCAGCCGGTCGATCTCGGCATCGCCCGTTGCCGCCTGTGTGTCGCCGTGCCGTCGGGATTCGACTACGCCAACGCCGTGCGACGGGGTGCGCGCCTGCGCGTGGCCACCAAGTACGTGCAGACCGCGCGCGAGCACTTCGCTGCCAAGGGTGTGCACGTCGACCTGATCAAGTTGTACGGGTCGATGGAACTCGCACCGCTCGCGGGTCTCGCCGATGCCATCGTCGACCTGGTCTCGTCGGGCGGCACGCTGCGCGCCAATGACCTGGTCGAGGTCGAGGAGATCGTTGCGATCTCGTCGCGGCTGATCGTCAATCAGTCGGCACTCAAGACGCGCCGTGCCGAAATCGCGCCGTTGATCGAGCGGATCGAAGCCGCGGTGCAAGGATGAACGTCCGTACGCTCGACACGCGCGAGTCCGGGTTTCGAGGCCGAGTTCGGGCGCCTGGTCGTCGTCGACAGTGCCGTCGACAAGTCGATCGAGCGCGCGGCGGAGGCGATCGTCGACGACGTCCGGGTCCGCGGCGACGCCGCGCTGCTCGAATACACCAACCGTTTCGACCGCATGTCGGTGGCCGCTGTCGCGGACCTCGAGATCTCGCAGGACGACATGCGCGCCGCGTTCGAGGGCCTGCCCGCCGAGCAGCGCGCCGCGCTGCAGGTGGCGGCCGAGCGCATCCGGGCGTTTCATCGCGACCAGCATGCACGCCTGATGCATGGCGACTGGACGTCGCGGGAGGCTGACGGGACCGTGACCGGGCAGCGCATCGGTGCGCTCGATAGCGCCGGCCTGTACGTGCCGGGCGGCAAGGCCGCCTACCCGTCGTCGGTGCTGATGAATTCGATCCCGGCACACGTCGCCGGCGTGGAGCGGCTGATCATGGTGGTGCCGACACCGGACGGCGAACGCAATGCGCTGGTGCTGGCGGCGGCCCATCTCGGCGGAGTGTCGCGCGCCTTCGCCATCGGCGGCGCGCAGGCCATTGCCGCGCTCGCCTACGGGACGGCTACGGTACCGACGGTCGACAAGATCGTCGGCCCGGGCAATGCCTACGTCGCGGCCGCCAAGCGGCGGGTCTTCGGCGCAGTGGGCATCGACATGATCGCCGGGCCGACCGAGATCCTGGTTATTGCCGATGCCGATGCGAACCCCGACTGGATCGCAATGGACCTGTTTTCGCAGGCCGAGCACGACGAACTCGCGCAGGCGCTGTTGCTGACACCGGACGCTGGATTGCGCGACGCGGTCGCCGCCTCGATCCGGCGCCTGCTGCCGACGCAGCCGCGGCGCGACATCATCGCGGCGTCGCTGGCAAATCGCGGTGCGCTCGTGCTGACGCGCGACCTCGATGAGGCCGTGGCGCTCTGCAACCGTGTCGCGCCCGAGCACATGGAGATCGTCACCACGGCGCCTGAGGCGCTGCTGCCGAAGATCCGCCACGCGGGCGCGATCTTCATCGGTCACTTTTCCTCGGAATCGCTGGGCGATTACTGCGCCGGACCGAACCACGTGCTGCCGACTGTCCGCACGGCCCGCTTTTCGTCACCGCTCGGCGTCTACGACTTCGTCAAGCGTTCGAACCTGATCCAAGTGTCTGCCGCCGGCGCCCAGCGGCTCGGACCGGTGGCCGCCACGCTGGCCCGCGGCGAGCATTTGATTGCACACGCAATGTCGGCCGAACTGCGCCTGAACCGCGGCAGGACGACATGATGAACGGGCGCATCGGCAAGAAGCCGAACCTCGCGGTGCTGCGCGACGACATCCGCACGCTCGAGGCCTATGCCGTCCCGAGCGCGGTGGGTTTCATCAAGCTCGACGCCATGGAAAATCCCTTCCCCTTGCCGGAGGCCCTGCAGCGCGAGCTCGGCGAGCGTCTCGGCCGGCAGGCGCTGAACCGCTATCCGATGTCGGACCCGCGCGGCTTCAAGGAGCGGCTCGGCAAGGCGATGGGCCTGCCGATGGGCGCGCGCCTGATGCTGGGCAACGGTTCCGATGAGCTGATCCATCTGGTGATCCAGGCCTGTGCCCGGCCCGGCGCGACGGTGCTGTCGCCGTGGCCGAGTTTTTCAATGTACGAGCTGTCGACTCGCTTCGACGGCTGTCGGTTCGTCGGCGTGCCTCTGCGTGCTGACTTCACGCTCGACACCAACGCATTGCTGGCGGCAATCGCGGAGCACCAACCCGCCGTCATCTTCATCGCCTATCCGAACAATCCGACCGGCAACCTGTTCGAACGCAATGGCATCGAGGCAGTGCTGAGATCAGCGCCCGGGCTGGTCGTCATCGACGAGGCGTACCTGCCATTCGCGCAGGACACGTGGATGCCGCAGCTGCGCAGCTGGCCCAATCTGCTGGTGTTGCGAACGCTCTCGAAGCTAGGGCTGGCCGGCATACGGCTCGGCTACCTGGCTGGCGATCCCGAGTGGATCATCGAACTCGAGAAGGTGCGTCCGCCCTATAACGTCAACGTGCTGACGCTGGCGACGGCAGACCTCCTGCTCGAACACCTTCGTGTGCTCGAAGGGCAGGCCGTGATGCTGCGCACCGAGCGCTCACGTGTGGCGGCGGCGCTGGCGAGTCTGCGCAATGTCACCGTCTATCCGTCGGCCGCGAACTTCCTGTTGTTTCGCGTTGCGGAGGCCGGCCGCGTCTTTAACGGGCTCAAGGAACGCGGCATACTGATCAAGAATGTGTCCGCGATGCACCCGCTGCTCGAAAACTGCTTGCGCACCACGATCGGCACGGCGGTCGAGAACGACGCGTTCATTCAGGCGCTGCGCGCCACGTTGGAAGGTTCACGATGACGGCCCCAATTGCTACCCGCCGAGCCACGGTGGAACGCAAAACCAAGGAAACCCAGATCCGCGTCGAGATCGACCTCGACGGATCCGGCCAAGGCAAGTTCCTCTCCGGCGTCGGCTTCTTCGATCACATGCTGGACCAGGTCGCACGACACGGCATGCTCGATCTGATTGTTGAGGCGCGGGGTGACCTGCACATCGACGGGCACCATACTGTCGAGGACATCGGCATCACGCTCGGCCAGGCCTTTGCGCGGGCGGTCGGCGACAAGGCCGGCGTGCGGCGCTATGGCCAGGCCTATGTTCCGCTCGACGAGGCGCTGACGCGCGTCGTCATCGACCTGTCGGGTCGGCCCGGACTCGACTGGCACGTGCCCTTCAAGCGCGCGATGATCGGTGAGTTCGATGTCGACCTGGCCCACGAGTTCTTCCAGGGATTCGTCAATCACGCACTGGTTACGCTGCACGTCGACAACCTGCGCGGCGATAACGCGCACCACCAGTGCGAAACGGTGTTCAAGGCCTTCGCTCGCGCGCTGCGCATGGCCGTCGAGCCCGACCCTCGTGCCGCCGGTACAATTCCCTCGACCAAGGGCACGCTCTAGCGACAGCCGAGGATGGGTCAAGTCTGCGTTTGTGACAGCGCGCGCGCGCGGCCGCTCGGGAGCGCGCAGTGATAGCAATCGTTGATTACGGGATGGGCAACCTGCGCTCGGTCGCCAAGGCGCTGGAGCATGTGGCGCCGTCCGTGACCGTGCATATAACGTCAGATCCATCGGTAGTGAAGGCGGCCGATCGCGTGGTTTTCCCGGGCCAAGGCGCGATGCCCGACTGCATGCGCTATCTGCGCGAATCCGGTCTGGAAGACGCCGTGCGTGCCGCGGCGGCCAGCAAGCCCCTGCTCGCGGTGTGCATTGGCGAGCAGATGCTGTTCGAGCGCAGCGAAGAGGGCGACACTGCGGGGCTGGGTCTGTTTCCCGGCGAGGTCGTCCGCTTCCGCGACGAGGCCATGCGTACCGCGGCAGGCGGGCGACTCAAAGTGCCGCACATGGGCTGGAATCGCGTCCACCAGGCGCAGCCGCACCCTCTGTGGCACGGTGTTGCGGACGATAGCTGGTTCTATTTCGTGCACAGCTACTATGTGGTGCCCCGTGATGGAACGCTCAGTACGCGGCCTTTCCGATTACGGCGGCACCTTTACCTGCGCGGTGGCACGGGATAATATTTTTGCGACACAGTTTCATCCAGAGAAGAGCGCCGCCGCCGGATTGCGCATCTACGAAAACTTCAGCCGCTGGACGCCCTGACGCGTGCTGCGCGCAGTCGCTCCCGCAAACGACCTCCTCCTTCGTCCCTCTCCCGCTGCATAACGCCCATCTGCCGGGCCCACCGCAATGCTGCTGATTCCTGCCATCGACATCAAGGACGGTCATTGCGTGCGACTGCGCCAGGGCGATCTCAACAACAACGTCACCGTCTTCTCCGATGATCCGGTCGCGATGGCGCGGCACTGGCGTGACCAGGGTGCGCGTCGGCTGCACATCGTCGACCTGAACGCCGCGCGGTCCGGGCGGCCGATCAACGAGGCGGTCATCCGCAAGATGGTGAAGGCGGTCGGCGACGACCTGCCGATCCAGCTGGGCGGTGGCATCCGCGACCTCGACACGATCGAGCGCTACATCGACGACGGCGTAGGTTTCGTCGTGATCGGTACGGCGGCGGTGAAGAATCCCGGGTTCCTGCACGATGCGTGCAGTGCCTTCGCCGGACACGTCATCGTCGCGCTCGACGCCAAGGGCGGCAAGGTGGCGACCGACGGCTGGAGCAAGCTCACCGGCCACGACGTCAACGACCTCGCCAAGAAGTTCGAGGACTATGGCGTCGAGGCGATCCTTTACACCGACATCGGCCGCGACGGCATGATGACCGGCGTGAACATCGAGGCGACGGTCGAACTCGCGCGCCACGTGAAGATCCCGGTGATCGCCAGCGGCGGCGTCGCGCAGATGGCGGACATCGAAGCCCTGTGCGCCGTCGAGAGCGATGGCGTGGTGGGCGCTATCCTCGGCCGCTCGCTCTACGAAGGCAGCGTCGATTTCAAGGCCGCCCAGGAGCGGGCCGACGCGCTCGCGGGCTGAAACGCGCGCCCCGCCTGCGGGCCGCTATGCTCCCAATGGAGCATGACCATGCTAGCCAAACGCATCATTCCGTGCCTCGACGTGACCGGCGGCCGCGTCGTCAAGGGCGTCAACTTCGTCTCGCCTGCGCGATGCCGGGGACCCGGTCGAGGTCGCCCGGCGCTATGACGGAGAAGGGGCCGACGAACTCACCTTTCTCGACATCACGGCATCGTCGGATCAGCGCGACATCATCCTGCACGTGATCGAGGCGGTCGCCGATCAGGTGTTCATCCCGCTGACCGTCGGTGGCGGCGTGCGCCAGGTCGCCGACGTGCGGCGCCTGCTGAACGCCGGGGCCGACAAGATCTCGATCAACACCGCCGCGGTGCAGAACCCGCAGCTCGTGGCGGACGCCAGCGGTCGCTTCGGCGCGCAGTGCATCGTCGTGGCGATCGATGCGCGGCGCCGGCAGGCGAGACGACGCGAGCGCAGGCTGGGAGGTCTACACGCACGGCGGTCGCACGCCGACCGGTCTGGACGCCATCGACTGGTCGCGCCGCGTCGCCGAACTCGGCGCCGGCGAAATCCTGCTGACCAGCATGGACCGCGACGGCACGCGGCAGGGGTTCGATCTGGAACTCACGCGCGCGGTGGTCGACGCCGTGCCGATCCCGGTCATCGCCTCGGGCGGCGTCGGCACGCTGCAGCACCTGGCCGACGGCGTCACCGTGGGCGGCGCCGACGCCGTGCTGGCGGCGTCGATCTTCCACTACGGCGAGTTCACCGTGCGGGCGGCCAAGGCGTACATGGCGCGCAGGGCGTCGAGATGCGACTGACATGAACGGTCCGGACTGGCTGGCCGAGGTTCGCTTCGATGCCGACGGCCTGGTACCTGTCATCGCGCAGGACGCCGGCGAGCGGGCGCGTGCTGATGGTGGCGTGGGCCAATCGCGATGCACTGGCCGAAACGGCGCGCGACGCGGCGAGCGGTGTACTGGTCGCGCTCGCGCGGCCGGCTCTGGCGCAAGGGCGAGGAGTCGGGCCATACGCAGCGAGGTCGAGCGAGATCCGGCTCGACTGTGACGGCGATGTCGTGCTGTACGCTGTTGAGCAGGCCGGCGGCATCGCCTGCCATACCGGACGGCAGAGCTGCTTCTTCCGGCGCCTGACGGACGGACAGTGGGAGACCGTCGATCCGGTGCTGCAGGACCCGGAACTCATCTACCGCAAATGAACGACGCGATTCTCAGTCAGCTGGCCGATGTCATCGAGTCGCGTCGCGAGCGGCGATCCGGAGACCTCCTACGTCGCGCGGCTGCTGGCGCGCGGCGAGGATGCGATCCTGAAGAAGATCGGTGAGGAAGCGACCGAGACGGTGATGGCGGCCAAGGACGGGTCGCCCGATCGGATCATCGCCGAAACGGCCGACCTCTGGTTTCATTGCCTGATCATGCTGGCGCATTACCGGCTGCGCCCCGAGCAGGTGCTGGCCGAACTGCGAACGCCGCGCCGGCACCTCGGGAATCGAGGAAAAGGCGCGCGCAAGGCACAGCGGGCGCGCCACGAAGATCGACAAAGGAGGCGATCGATGACCGCCAGTTGCCTTTTCTGCCGCATCGCCCGCGGCGAGGTGCCGAGCCGCAAGGCCTACGAGGACGACGAAGTCATCGCTTTTCATGACATCAACCCGGCCGCACCGGTGCATCTTCTGATGGTCCCGAAAGTGCACGTGGATTCCCTGGTCGACGACCGGCCCGGAGCACGAGGCGTTGTTGGGTAAACTGATAGCACTTGCGCCGCGGCTCGCGAAAGAACAAGGCTGCGACAACGGCTTTCGCGTCGTGATCAACAACGGCCCGGACGGCGGGCAAGAGGTCTATCACTTGCACATCCACATCCTGGGCGGACCGCGCCCGTGGAAACGTCTGTAGGAGTCTGAGATGGGTTCGTTTTCGATCTGGCATTGGCTGATCGTCCTGCTGGTCATCATCCTGGTGTTCGGCACCAGCAAGCTGAAGAACATCGGCAAGGACCTGGGCGGCGCGATCAAGGGCTTCAAGGAAGGCATGAAGGAAGGCACGCGAAGAGGCGGCGAAGACCGTCGACGAGGCCAAGCAAGTTCCGTCGGCCAGACGATCGACGTCAAGGCCAAAGAGAAGTCCTGATCGCCCCTGCGGGCTCCCCGCGCCCGCTGCGGCCGGCGCGCGCCTTGGCTTCCCCCACCGGACCTGACGGCCGCCAGCGATGTTTGACTTCAGTTTCGGCGAATTGGCGGTGATCGGCGCCGTGGCGCTGGTCGTGCTCGGCCCCGAGCGGCTGCCCAAGGTCGCGCGCACCGTCGGCGAATGGGCCGGCAAGGCGCAGCGCTACGTCAGCCAGGTCAAGGCACGACATCAATCGCGAGATGGAGGTGTCCGAGCTGAAGAAGCTGCAGGAGCAGGCGCGTGGCATCGCCCGCACGAGTTCGAGACCGCGGTGCACGAGCGAGGTCAAGGGAATCGAGTCCGAGCGTCGGATCTGTTGCGGCTCAACGGCGACCGACGGACTCGGCGCGACTGGGCACGGACAGCTATACGATATTCGTGGGAACGAGCAAGGACAGCTGGACATCGACGCGCTTCGCGCGGCGCTACAAGCCCGGCCCCAGCATCGACGAACTCTCCGACGAAATCGCCAAGCTCAAGCGCCAGCTCTCGATGCCCGAGACGCTGGGGCACGCCGCCACAAGTACGCGCCGCGCGCCCGTCTGAACCGGCCGCGTATCCGTCGCTGAGGGCGCGAAACCCGGCACGCGCTTCGATGACGACCGATACGACGAACCCGACGAACCCGCGCCAGGAGCAGAGCTTTCTGTCGCATCTGGTCGAGTTGCGCCAGCGCCTGGTACGCGCCGCGGTCGCGGTGTGATCGTCTTCCTCGCGCTGACACCGTTCATGAAGGAGATCTTCGACCTGCTGTCGAAGCCGATGATGGCGGCGCTGCCAGCCGGCTCGAAGCTGCTGGCCACCGGCGTGATCACGCCCTTCATGGTGCCGCTGAAGGTCACGCTGTTCACCGCCTTCCTCATCGCGCTGCCGTACGTGCTGTGGCAGGCGTGGGCGTTCGTCGCCCCCGGGCTGTACCGGCACGAGAAGCGGCTCGCGCGCCGCTGATCGCTTCGAGCGTGGTGATGTTCGCCACCGGCATGGCCTACTGCTACTTCGTCGTCTTCGGTGTCGTCTTCAGTTCATTGCGGGACTTCGCGCCGATGTCGGTGGCGGTGTCGCCGGACATCGAGGCGTACTTCGGCTTCGTCATGGGCATGTTCCTCGCGTTCGGCACTGACCTTCGAGGTGCCGATCATCGTCGTGCTGCTGGTACGGTTCGGCATCGCCAGCATCGAAAAGCTGAAGCAGACGCGGCCCTACGTGATCGTCGGCGCGTTCATCGTCGCGGCCATTTTCACGCCGCCCGACGTGCTGTCGCAGCTGCTGCTCGCGATCCCGCTGTGTCGTGCTGTACGAGCTCGGCATCTTCCTTGCCCGCTTCTTCGTCAAGCCGCCGAGCGAGGAAGAAGCGCCCCCCGCAGGAAGCGTCGTCCTGAGCCGCGGGCGGCTGCCGGCGGATCCGATGCGACGTCCACCCTGCTCCGCTGGCTGACGATGCTCCTGCTGGCCGGCCGCGCTGTGCGCGCACGCCGCGCGACTGCAGGTCGTTCCCGGCGAGACGTCCGGAACTGTCGCCGGGCTGGGCGGCGTACCGAACGGGGACCTCACGGGCGCGCAGCGACTCTTCCGCAAGGCGGCCGAACGCAACCAGCGCGTCGCCCAGTTCAACCTCGCGGTGATGCTGCTCAAGGCGAAGGCGGTCCAGCCGATCCGGTCGCAGGCGTGCAATGGCTGCGCAAGTCGGCCGACCGCAATTTCGCCCGCGCCCAGTATGCGCTGGCGCTGCTGTACGAACGCGGCGAGGACGTGACCGCGCTCGCTGCCGCAGGCCACCGCCTGGTTCCGCAAGGCCGCCGAGCAGGGCTATCGCGACGCCCAGGTGAGCCTGGCCACCCAGTACTTTCTCGGGCGCGGCGCCCCGCGCGACTACACCGAAGCGGCGCGCTGGTACGAACGCGCGGCCGAGCAGGGCGACGAAGGCCGCCGCCTACATCGTGGCGAGCCAGTACGAGAAGGGCGATGGGGTCGCGCAGGACCGCGCGCGGGCGTTCTACTGGTACAGCCGGCGGCGGCGGGCGGCGATCCGGTAGCGGCTACAAGGCGCGCGAATGCGTGACCTACTGTCGCGCTGCCGCGTGGGGCCGCGCGCGCGCGCGAGTGCGGAACCCGTGGCGCGGGCGTTCGCCGACGGTCACCTGCAGGTCGACTTCCTTGCCGGCGCGCGAGCACGCGCACGGTGGCCCTGCAGCCCGGCGGCAGCTGCGAAATCTGATTCAGCATGCCGCGACGGTTCTTCACCGGCTGACCGTTGATCGTCAGCATCACGTCGCCGGGCTCGAGGCCGGCCTTGCCGCGGGACTCGTACGCTGCACGCCCGCAGCACGACACCGTCGCTCTCGTGAGCTTCAGCAGCTCCGCAAGTTCGGGTGTGAGGTCTTCCGGCTCGACGCCGAAGATAGCCACGCGACCACCTTGCCGGTCTTGACGAGCTGGTCCATCACCTGACGACGAGCGTGGAGGGAATCGCGAATCCGATGCCGACCGAGCCGCCGGTGCGAGAAAAGATCGCGGTGTTGATGCCGACGAGGTGGCCATTGGTGTCGACCAGGGCGCCGCCCGAGTTGCCCTGGTTGATGGCGGCGTCGGTCTGGATGAAGTTCTCGAACGTATTGATGCCGAGGTTCGACGCGGCCGAGCGCGGAAACGATGCCCATCGTCACTGTCTGGCCGACGTCGAACGGGTTGCCGATCGCCAGCACGATGTCTCCGACCCGCAGGCAGTCGGCGCGACCGAACGTGATGACCGGCAGTCCCTTGGCTTCGACCTTGAGCAAGGCGAGATCGCTCTCGGGGTCCGCTCCCACCAGCCGCGCATCGAATTGACGGCCGTCGGACAGGGCGACGGCGATCTCGTCGGCGGCCTGAACCACGTGGTTGTTGGTCAGGACGTAGCCATCGGCCGATGGCGATCACGCCGGAACCCAGGCTTGCGACACGATCGGGTCCGCCGCGCGGGTCGCCGAAGAAGTAGCGATACAGCGGATCGACTGGGGCGCCGCGGCGCTGCACTTCCTTGGTCGTGTAGACGTTGACGACGGCCGGCGCGGCCGTGGCTACGGCATCGGCGTACGACGTGAAGGCGGCAGCGCGCGCGACTTCAATGGTCGGCGCGGCCTGCTTGAGGGCCGGCACGAGCGCCGGCGCGACCGTTGTCCCGGCCGCGGGCAGGCGGGCGAGCCACTCGGGCCGCAACGTGGAGACAATGAACAGCAGAGCCAGGCCGATCGTGGTCGCTTGCGCAAAGATCAGCCAAAGTCGACGGAGCATCCCGAGATTCCGCGTGGTGGTTGGACCCGACCCGCCCGGCGAACGTCCGCTGGACTGGCGCTCGATTTCTTCAAACGCCTGCGGGGATCTGGAGTCGCCTTAGCGCTTCTTCAACTCGTCGCGGATCTCGCGCAGCAGCGCAACGTCCTCGGGCGTGGCGGCCGGTGCGGCCTCCTGCTGGGACTTCAACCGGTTCACCGCCTTCACCATCCAGAAGATGACGAAGGCCAGGATGATGAAGTTCAGCAGGACGGTGATGAAACTGCCCCAGGCAAATACGACGCCACTCTTCTGGGCGGCGTCCAGCGATGCACCCGCCGGGACATTGCCCGACAGCACCCAGTACTTATTAGAGAAATCAACAGCCCCGCCCAGAATCGCGTTGACGACCGGCATCACCACATCCCTGACCAGCGAGTCGACGATTTTGCCGAAGGCTCCGCCGATGATGATACCCACTGCAAGGTCGATGACGTTGCCCTTGACGGCAAATTCACGAAACTCCTTCATCACGCTCATGGTCTTCCCTTCGGTGGCCGGTACTTCCCGTTAGTCGATCTTTGCTGAGTCTAGCCGGACGGCTGCGCGGGCCTCGCGCGGCCCCGGACGGGTGTGCAGGGCGGGGCTTGCCGCATGCATTAGAATCGCGGGCTGCCAGGCGAGGCACTTTGCCCGTTTCCGTCGCGGGAAGCCCCCGGGCGCGATGGCATCGCACCTGGATTTCACTTCACTTTCGGGGTTTTCATGTCCACACCGACCTCACTTCCCGCCGGCGACGCGCCCGCGGGCGTCGACAAGGAGCGCCGCAACGCGATCGCGCTGGCCGCGGCGGTCGGCGGCGCTGGCGCCGTCGCGATGGCGGTTCCGTTTGTCTCCTCCTTCGCGCCGTCCGAGCGTGCGAAGGCGGCGGGCGCACCGGTCGAGTTCGATGTGGGCTGGGATCGCGCCGGGCGAGATGAAGACGCGTCGAGTGGCGCGGTGTGCCGGTGTGGGTCCTGCGCCGGACACCGGAGATGCTGCAGTCGATCAAGAAGGCCGACGGCGAAGTCGCCGATCCGAAGTCGCAGCGCACCCAGTATCCGACCCCGGAGTGGGCGCGCAACGAGTACCGCTCGCTCAAGCCCGAATACCTGGTCGCCGTCGGCATCTGCACGCATCTCGGCTGCTCGCCGGCCGGCCCGTTTGGGTCGAACCAGAACTCGCAACTCGGCGCCGATCCAGGGCTTCCTGTGTCCCTGCCACGGCTCGACTTTCGACCTGGCCGGCCGCGTGTTCAAGAACAAGCCGGCGCCCGACAACCTGCCGATGCCGCCGTACAAGTACCTGTCGGACACCGTCATCCTGATCGGTGACGACTCCAACGCCTGATTCCAGGGAAGCACGTCGATGGCTGAATATAAGACTCCTTATGCCGGGTCGCCGGCTGGTTCGACCAGCGCATGCCGACGGCGATGGCGGAGTACCGCAAGCACCTGTCCGAGTACTACGCGCCGAAGAACTTCAACGTCTGGTACATCTTCGGCGGCCTCGCGATCACGGTGCTGGCGATCCAGATCATCACCGGCATCTTCCTGGTGATGAATTACAAGCCGGATGCGGCACCTTGCGTTCGCGTCGGTCGAATACATCATGCGCGACGTGCCGGGCGGCTGGTTCATCCGCTACATGCACTCGACCGGTGCGTCGTTTTTCTTCATCGTCGTCTACCTGCACATGTTCCGCGGGCTGATGTACGGCAGCTATCGCACGCCGCGCGAACTGGTCTGGATCTTCGGCTGCCTGATCTTCCTGTGCCTGATGGGCGAGGCGTTCTTCGGCTACCTGCTGCCGTGGGGCCAGATGAGCTACTGGGGCGCGCAGGTGATCGTCAACCTGTTCGGTGCGATTCCGCTGATCGGACCGGACCTGGCGGTGTTGATCCGCGGCGACTACGTGATCGGCGACGCCACGCTGAACCGCTTCTTCGCGTTCCACGTGATCGCGATCCCGCTGGTGCTGATCGGCCTGGTGGTCGCGCACATCCTGGCGCTGCACGACGTCGGCTCGAACAACCCGGACGGCGTCGAGATCAAGAAGAAGCTCGACGCCAGTGGGCAGGCCGCTCGACGGCATCCCGTTTCATCCGTACTACACGGTGCACGACATCTTCTGGCTCGCCATTTTCCTGATCCTGTTCTTCGCGGTCGTGTTCTTCGCGCCGGAGATGGGCGGCTACTTCCTCGAGTGGAACAACTTCATCCCGGCCGATTCGCTGGCGACGCCGTCGCACATCGCGCCGGTCTGGTACTTCACGCCGTTCTACTCGATCCTGCGCGCGACGACCGAGCAGTTCATGGTCGGTGCTCGGCGATCGGCACGATCGCGCTGTCGGCGCTGATCCTGCTGACGGTGCGCAACCCGATCGTGCGCGGCGCGATCGCCGTCGGCACGCTGGTGCTGCTGCTGGGCTACTTCACGCTCGACGCCGAAGTTCTGGGGCGTCGTGCTGATGGGCGCGTCGGTGATGATCTTCTTCGCGCTGCCCTGGCTCGACCAGTCGCCGGCGAAGTCGATGCGCTATCGGCCGGGCTGGCACTTCTGGCTGCTGATCGTCTGGGTCGTGGCCTTCGTCGTGCTCGGCTACTTCGGCACGCAGCCGCCGTCGGCGGCGGGCCAGTACATCTCGATGGTCGGCACGGTCGTGTACTTCGCGTTCTTCGCGCTGATGCCATGGTGGAGCCGGATGGGGACGTTCAAGCCGGTTCCGGACCGCGTCACCTTCCATCCGCACTGAAAGGGCCGGGGACGAGAATGAAGAAACATCATTACCCGCCTGGTCGTCGCGCTCGGTGCGCTGCTCGCCGCTGCCGGTGCGCGCTCGCCTCCGGCGCCGCGATCCCGATCGAACGCTGGCCGGCCGAGCGCAGCCGAAGACTCTCGGCGTCGCTGCAAAACGGCGCGCGCCTGTTCGCCAACTACTGCATGGGCTGCCACAGCGCCAATCTGGTGCGCTGGAACCGCCTGCAGCAGATCGGTCTCGACGACAAGCAGATCAAGGAGTTCCTGATCTTCGGCAACCAGAAGGTCGGCGACACGATGCGGATCGCGATGACGCCCGACCGACGGCCAAGGTCTGGTTCGGCAAGGCCCCGCCGGACCTGTCGGTGATTGCGCGCGCGCGCACGTCGTTCGACTACGCCGGCACCGATTACATCTACACGCTGCTGCGCGGCTACTACCGCGACAACGGCGCGGCGACCGGCTGGAACAACATCGCCTACCCGAACATCGGCATGCCGCACATCCTCTGGGACCGGCAGGGACCGCGCGAGGCCACGATGGTGCAGACGCACCAGCACGTCGACCCGAAGACCCGACACGCCGACTTCGTCCAGACGACGTCCGTGTTCGACGCCAACGGCAATGTGACCAAGACCGAGACCGGAACTGCAGCGGTCCGGCGATCGAAGGCTTCACCTACACCTTCAAGCCGGTCGATCCGCAGCAGGCGCGCCAGTTCGACTCGGACGTGGCGGATCTGGTCGCGTTCCTCGCCTTCATCACCGATCCGTCGCAGTCGACTCGCAGGAGCATCGGTGTCTGGGTGCTGATGTTCCTCGCGTTGTTCACCGTGGTGGCCTGGCGCCTGAACTCGGTCTACTGGAAGGACATCAAGTAGGCGGGCTCGGTGTACGCGGCGCTGCGCGGCCGCACGTGCACCAGCGCCGGTTTGATCAGATGCGGGCTTGGGACGGCCCGGCGCTCCGCATTCAACAGGTAACGACGCCCTGCGGGCGCCGCGTGACAGCCGACCGGCGGCACGACCGCGCTCGCGAAGGAAAAAAGATGATGGTGCTTTACTCCGGAACCACCTGCCCGTTTTCGCAGCGCTGCCGCTTCGTGCTGTTCGAGAAGGGCATGGACTTCGAGATCCGCGACGTGGATCTGTTCAACAAGCCCGAGGACATCAACGTGATGAATCCGTACGGGCAGGTGCCGATCCTCGTCGAGCGCGACCTCGTCCTGTACGAGTCGAACATCATCAACGAGTACATCGACGAGCGCTTCCCGCATCCGCAGCTGATGCCGGCCGACCCGGTGATGCGCGCGCGCACGCGGCTGTTCCTGTTCAACTTCGAGCGCGAGCTGTTCGTGCACGTGCAGGCGCTCGAGAACAGCAACAACCAGAAGCTGATCGAGAAGGGCGCGGTCGACGATCCGCGACCGGCTGACGCAGCTGGCGCCGATCATGCTCAAGAACAAGTACATGCTCGGCGAGGACTTCTCGATGCTCGACGTGGCGCTGGCGCCGCTGCTGTGGCGCCTCGATCACTACGGCATCGACCTGCCCGAAGACGGCGGCCCCGCTGATGAAGTACGCCGAGCGCATCTTCTCGCGGCCGGCGTACATTGAGGCCCTGACCCCCTCCGAAAAGGTGATGCGCCGCTAGGCGAGACCGGCGCCGCGTCCGATGCCCGACCTATCGACCAAGCCCTACCTGATCCGCGCCATCCACCAGTGGTGCACGGATTCGGGCTACACGCCGTATATCGCCGTGCTGGCCGATGACCAGGTCACGTGCCGCGCGAGTTCGTGAAGAACGGCGAGATCGTGCTCAACATTTCGCCGCTCGCGACCAACCGCCTGCAGCTGGGCAACGAATGCGATCGAGTTCCAGGCGCGCTTCGGCGGCGTCGCGCGCGACGTCTCCGTCCCGGTCGACAAGGTGATCGCGGTCTATGCGCGCGAAAACGGCCAGGGCATGGCGTTCGACGCGCGCGGCGCGCGGCGCCGGCCGGGGTCGGCCCACGGGCGGAACGGTGCCGGCGGGCGCCCGCTGATGTCGCTGGTGCAGACAGAGGGTACGCGACGCGCGTCGGCGAAGCGCATGCCGAGCCGTCGAACGGCGAAGAGGCCGGCGACAGCACGCCGGACGACACGCCGCCCAGCGCCACGCGGCGAGCGGCCCAAGCTCACGCGTATCAAGTAGTCCGCAGCGCCACAACTCAGCACGTGCCGGCATAGCTCAGCTGGTAGAGCAGCGGTTTTGTAAACCGAAGGTCGGGGGTTCGAGTCCCTCTGCCGGCACCAGCCTGCCCGAGGACGCTCTCTGCGGCGGATTGCCGCGCTAGTCGCGCGTCGGGCCGATCGCCCGCCCCAGCGCGGAGCCTTGTCCGACGTCGAGGTCGAACAGGTCGAGCACGCGCGCGACGCGTGTGGTCGACCATCTCGTCGATCGACTGCCGGGCGCTGATAGAGCGCCGGCACCGGCGGGAAGATGACGCCGCCCATCAGCGTGACGGCTTCCATGTTGCGGATGTGCGCGAGGTTCAGCGGCGCCTCGCGCGGCAGCAGCACGAGCCGGCGCCGTTCCTTCAGGCAGACGTCGGCGGCACGCGCGATCAGGTTGTCCGCGTAGCCCGTGGGCGATCGCGGCCAGCGTCTTCATCGAGCAGGGTGCCACGACCATGCCGACGGTCGCGAACGAGCCGCTGGCGATCGTGGCGCCGATGTCGTTGACGCTGTGCACGACATGCGCGAGCGCCTCGACGTCGCCGCGCTTGAGGTCGAGCTCCTGGTAGGCGTTGAGCACGCCCGCCGCCGACAGCAGCAGGTGCGTTTCGACGTCCGGCTGTCTCGCGCAGCCGTCGCAGCAGCTGCACGCCGTAGGCCGCGCCGCTGGCGCCGGTGATCGCGACGATCAGGCGGCGCATCGGCGGCGTCAGGCGGACTTTCGCTTCCTTCGAGCAGCGTCTGCAGTTCGCCCGACTGGAACATCTCCATGATGATGTCCGAGCCGCCGACGAACTGGCCGTTCACGTAGAGCTGCGGAATGGTCGGCCAGTTGGCGTAGTCCTTGACGCCCTGCCGCACATCGTCGTCCTCGAGCACGTTGACGGTGACCAGGTTCTGCGCGCCGGCCTGCTTCAGCACCTGGATGGCGCGGCCCGAAAAGCCGCACTGCGGGAACTGTGCCGTTCCCTTCATGAAGAGCACCACCGGGTGCTCGGTGACGGTCTTGTGGATGAATTCCTTGGCGTCCATGGGATTGACCTCGAGAGGGAGGGCAAGTGTAGGAAGTCCGGCCAAGTGCAGTCAAACCGGGCGCGACCCGCGGGTCGGCGGGGTCACTGCGCTTCCTGTACCCCTACTTGAGGCGGACATGACCTGGAAATCGGCACCCGCACGGGCGGTTTTCCGGTCACCTGGTTAGCGCAGAAGCCGTTCCAATGCGCCTGCGCCGCAACCCGGAGATGTCGCCGCACAGAGCGGCCGCCACGACCGACATCGGCGCACCAAATTCCCCGAGGGAGCCACGCGCGCCTGGCCAGCGCCGCGGGTTGGGCCGCGCCGGCCCGCCCCACCGGTTCATGCGCGGCCCGCCGTGACTCGCGCCTGGCCACCGGCATCGCGATGAACCGTCACGTCGCGGAACCCTGCGTCGTGCATTCGTTGTCCGACCCCGACTGCCTGGTCGTAGCCGTGCTCCAGCGCCAGCCAGCCCCCCTGGCGCAGGTGTGTCCGTGCGCCCGCGATGAGGACCGAAAGGCACCGCAGACCGTCCGCGCCGTCGGTCAGCGCGAGCACGGGTTCGTGCCGGAGCGCTTCGAGGTGCGGATCCGCCGCCGCCACATAAGGCGGATTGCTGACGATCAGGTCGAATGTGTCGCCCGGCCCTAGCGTCGCGAACCAGTCACCCTGCAGGAACGTCACGCTTGCCCCGAGCGACAGGGCATTGGCACGCGCCACGGCCAGCGCGGCGCCTGAGACATCGGTTGCGATCACGCAGGCGTCGGATCGCTCCAGTTGCAGCGTGATCGCGACGCAGCCCGAGCCGGTCCCGAGGTCGAGTACCCGGGGCGCTGCGCAGTCGCCCAGGCACTCGACAGCCACGTCGATCAGCGTCTCGGTGTCGGGACGCGGCACCAGCACGTCGGGCGTCACCCGAAACGGCCTGCCGTAGAACTCCTTTTCGCCCAGCAGATAGGCCAGCGGTTCCCCGGCCTGGCGGCGGGCGACCAGGGCCGTGAAAGCGGCGTGCGCCTGTGGCGTCACCACCGTCTCCGGATGCGCGACCAAGCGCTCGCGTGGCGCGTGCAGCACCCAGGCGAGCAGGGCGCGTGCTTCCGTCGCCGGCAGGGCGTGCTTGGCCAACAGCGCTCCCACGGTATACATGTTGAACGCCGGTGTGATCAGGGCGCCTCGATGCCGACCGCCCGGGCGGGTGCAGACCCGATCGGGCACGTCGCCCGGCTCACGCGGCCTCGCCCAGTGCCGCGAGCTGCTCGGCCTGGTGTTCGGCGGCGAGCCGCTCGGTGAGCTCGGTCAGGTCGCCGTCCATGATCTGGTCGATCTTGTAGAGCGTCAGGTTGATGCGATGGTCGGTGACGCGGCCCTGCGGGAAGTTGTAGGTGCGGATCCGCTCGGAGCGGTCGCCCGAGCCGATCAGGCTCTTGCGCGTCGAGGCCTCCTTGGCCTGCTGCTCGCGCGTCCGCTGATCCATGATGCGCGCCGCGAGGATCTTCATCGCGCGGTCGCGGTTCTTGTGCTGCGAGCGATCGTCCTGGCACTCGACGACGATGCCGGTCGGCAGGTGCGTGATGCGCACCGCGCTCTCGGTCTTGTTGACGTGCTGGCCGCCGGCGCCGGAGGCGCGGTAGACGTCGATGCGGATCTCGGTCGGATCGATCTTGACCTCGTTGATCTCGTCGGCCTCCGGCAGCACGGCCACCGTGCAGGCCGAGGTGTGGATGCGTCCCTGCGCCTCGGTTTCCGGCACGCGCTGCACGCGATGGCCGCCGGACTCGAACTTCAGCTTCGAGTACGCGCCGGCGCCGACGATGCGCACGATCACCTCCTTGTAGCCGCCGAGGTCGGATGCACTTTCGGAGATCATCTCGGTCACCCAGCGGTTGCGCTCGGCGTAGCGCATGTACATGCGCAGCAGGTCGCCGGCGAACAGCGCCGACTCGTCGCCGCCGGTGCCGGCGCGGATCTCCAGGAAGATGTTGCGGTCGTCGTTCGGGTCCTTCGGCAGCAGCAGGCGCTGCAGGTCATCCTCGAGCGACTCCATGCGGCCCTTGGCGGCATGGACTTCCTCCTCGGCGAGCGCCTTCATGTCGGGGTCGGACGAGCATCTCCTGCGCACCGAGCAGATCGGCGCTGGCGCGGTTGTACTCGTGGAAGCGCGTGACGACCGGCTCGATCTCGGCGCGCTCCTGCCCATACGCCCGGAAACGATTCATGTCGCGCGCCGCGTCAGCGCTCGACAGCTGCACATCGATCTCCTCGAGCCGCTTCGCGAGCTGCTCGAGCTTGGTCTTCATCGAAGTCTTCATGGGGCTCGCATCGAGATTGGGGTGTCGTCGCGGCAGCGACGCCGTCGCGGCGGACGGCGGCACGCGCTGTGGCGGCGGGGCCGCGCATCGGAGGAAGCAGACATGCGCCCGACCGACGCGGCCCGCGGAACGGGCCGGTCATCGGGCGCTAATGATCGGAGGAGTAGAAGCGCGCGAGCAGCGCCTGCAGTCGGCCTGCTCGGCCTCGTCGCCGGCGTCGCGCAGCGTGCTCATCGGATCGTGCAGGAACTTGTTGGTGAGCGCCTGCGACAGTTGCTCGATGACGGCTTCGGGCGCTTCGCCGCGGGCCAGCTGCTTCAGCGCCCGCTCCAGCTCGCGGCGGCGCAGCGCGTCGGCCCGCGTGCGCAGGTCCTGGATCACGGGCACTGCGCGGCGCGCCTTGATCCATTCCTCGAAGTCGCGCACGCGCGATTCGATGATGGCCTCGGCCTGAGCCACGGCCGCCTGGCGGCTTTCGCTGCCGGACTGCACGATGCGGCCAAGGTCATCGACGGTGTGCACGTAGACGTCGTCCAGCCGCGACACCTCGGGCTCGACGTCGCGCGGAACGGCGAGGTCGACGATGAACATCGGCTTGCGCCGGCGTGTCTTGATGGCGCGCTCGATCATGCCGAGGCCGATGATCGGCAGCGAACTGGCGGTGCATGACACGACGATGTCGAAGTGCGCGATCGCGTCGGGCAGTTCGGCGAGCTTGATCGCGTTGGCGTGGAAACGGTGCGCCAGCGCCTGGGCCCGCTCCAGCGTACGGTTGGCCACCGTGATCGACTTCGGATGCTGCGCAGCGAAGTGCGTGGCCGTGAGTTCGATCATCTCGCCGGCGCCGACGAACAGGATGTGCTCGCCGCCGAGGTTGCCGAAGATGCGCTGCGCCACGCGCACGGCCGCCGCCGCCATCGACACCGACTGCGTGCCGATCTCGGTCGTCGTCCGGACTTCCTTGGCGACCGCGAAGGTGCGCTGGAACAGGTGGTTCAGCATCAGGCCGAGGCCACCCGCGCTGCGCGCGAGCTTCTCGGCCTGCTTCATCTGGCCGAGGATCTGCGGCTCGCCCAGCACCATCGAATCGAGCCCGCTCGCGACGCGAAATGCATGGCGCACCGCGCTCTCCTGGGGCAGCACGTACGTATGGCGTTGCAGTTCGTCCAGGCTCAGCTGCTTTTCGGCAGCGACGAACTCCTGCAGCGCCTGCTGGGCGCGCTCGGGTTCATCCGCGGCGCAGTACAGCTCGGTCCGGTTGCAGGTCGAGACGATCGCGGCTTCGGACACGCGGCCGCCGGCCGGCCGGACAGCTTCTCGCGCAGCCGGCCGATCGTCGTGCACACCTCTTCCGGGACGAACGCCACCCGTTCGCGCACGGCGAGCGGCGCGGTCGTGTGGTTCAGACCCAGGGTCAGGAGCTGCATGGCTGCCGGCAAGGGGTGGCGCCGGCGGATAACTAGGACCGCCGAATTATAGGCGCCGTCCATTCTGCACACTCTTGATCTGTGTCGACGGTCGACCCGACAGACGGACTAACTGCCCGGCGCCGGCCGCGCATTGCGTTGCACCAACCGGAGGTTCGGAGCGCCTTCTTCGGTCACTGCGGTGACCTGTCGGCCTCCGGACTGCCGGAGCCGGCGACGGCCGCCGCAGGCGCTATCGCTTGCCGAACGGCAGTGCGGTGGCTTCTGCATCTCCAGCAGGTGCGCCGGACAGGTCATCCCGAGGGTCTCGGCCCGATGCAGGCAGACCTGCAGCAACTGTGCCGTTGCCAGTGCGTCGGCGAGCGCGTCGTGCCGCGCCAGCATGCGGATGTTCATCGTCGTCCAGCCAGTCGTCCATCGTCTTGCTCTCGTTCGACGGGATAGAGCGCCGGCAACAGTTCGGCGAGATCGAGCCACGGACTCTGACTGACCGTGCCCAGGTTTTCCTTGAGCGCGCGATCGACCATGGTCCGGGTCGAACTCGGCACGCGAACGCCACCAGCGGACAGTGGCGCACGTACTCCAGGAAGCGCAACAGCGAGTCGGCCGGGTCTTCGCCGCCGAGTTGCCTCTGGCCGCCGATGCGGTGAACCAGGATGTTGTCGCCGCTCGAGGTCTCTGGCTGGCGCAGCACGACCTCGAAGCAGTCGGCGAGGTCGATGACACAGCGCTCCACGGCGACAGCGCCGATCGACAGCAACCGATCGTGGCGCATTGTCGAGTCCGGTCGTCTCGCACGTCCACCGTCACATAGCGCGAGGCACGGTGGCCGTTGCGCGTCGGTGGCGGTGACATTTCGGACAGTCGCTGCAGCCGGTCCTCGAAATCGGGACTGAGGCGCGGCGCCGTGTGAAACAGCCGACTCAGCAGCCTCATGCGGTGGGGTCCAGGCGCCGACATTGCATGCCGCGTCATCAGATGGCGAAGGAGAAGGTCTCCTTCAGGCGCTGCTGCAGCTTGCGCGCCTGCCGGAAGACCTCCTTCAACATGCGCTGGTCGACCTCATTGAGTGCGTATGGGTCGACGCGGTTGGGATTGTCCGGATGCGGGTGCTCCTGCGCGCGCAGGCGCAGCACCTGCAGGTAGTGAAACGCATCGACGGTGGCTTCGACGTGCCGCGGATCGGCCCTGACCTCCTCGCCAGCGCGCCGCAACCGGTCGGCCGTTCCGGTGAGGTTTGACCCCGCGGCGAGTGCGAACACCCGCGCCGCATCCACGAAGATGCGCGCGCCGCGCTTCTTCAGGTCCAGCGTGCCCTCGCGTCCAGGCTTGTCCGACACTTGAAATGCCCGGATCAGACCGAGCGGAGGTTCGGTCTGCAGCGCGTTCTGCACCATCAGCCGCAGAAAGAGCTTGTTGTCCTGCGTGCGCGCCAGCAGCCACTCGCGCAGGCGCTCGGCCAGTACCGCTTCACCGTACAGCGGCCGGAAATCGAAGAAGATATTCGCGTTCAGCAGCCGTTCCGGCGTCGGCTCGCTGATCCAGGCCGTGAACTGGTCGCGCCACTCCGCCTCGGTCAGGCACCACTGCGGGTTGCTGGCCATGATGTTGCCCTTGCACAGCGGGAATCCGAGCTGGTCGAGCGCCGCGTTGACCTCGCGCGCGAAGGCCACCAGATCGTGGCGCGCCCGTAGCGCCTCGGCCTCTTCCGCCGGCGCCACGAAGATCAGCGCGTTGTCCTGGTCGGTGGCCAGCGTCTGCTCGCCGCGCCCCTCGCTGCCCAGCGCGAGCCAGCACCATTTCAGGCGTGTCAAGATCATGATCCTGCAGCACCAGATTGATTACCTCGCGCGTCAGTGCATCGTTCAGCGCGGCGATCGTCCGGGTCAATGCCTCCGCGGAAACGCCCTGCGCCAGCAGGTTGCGGGCCAGGTTGCGGATATCGCCGGCGACGTGCACGAGCGCCTTGATCGACCGCGCGGAGCGGATCGAGTGATGGATCTGCCTCAGGCTCACGCGCTGCAGGGCGAACAGGTCGTGCTCGAAGATTGTCCCGAGCACCTTGCCGTGGGACGTCACGATCATCTGGTGGAAGCCACCAGCGGCCATGCTCTGGATTGCCTCCGCGGCGCTGGCTTCGGCCGGCAGCGTGATCGGGTCAGGCGTCATGACCCGCGACTACCGGAGTCTCGAGCGGCAGCCCCTGCAGCACGACGCGGTCGCGCAGATCGTTGAGCGTGAACACCCCGACCGGTGTCGACGCTCTCGTCGACGACGATGATCGAGCGCACGGCGTGCTCTTTCATTTGCGTCAGCGCATCGCGCAGCGACGTCGTTGCCAGGCAGGTGACGGGTTCTGAAGGTATCAACTGCGCGAGCGGCCGCGTCAGTGAATGCTGATCGGAAGCAACCTGGCTGTAATGCCGCTGCAATTCCGCGAGCGACTGTTGCGCGAGCACGGTGACGGCTTCGGTGCAGTAGGCCGCAAACTCGGGCGAAAGCGCGCGCAGTTTCTGGAAGTCGTCGACATCGAGGAGATAGGCGAAGACGTCGCCGGTCGCCCGATAGCTGCGCGTCGGTTGGCCCCCGGCGGTCAGTGAGCCGACCGGAAAGCAGTCGCCCGGCTGCAGTACGCGGTCCGGCATCGTGTCGAGGCCCGCCGTGACGCTGGCCACGTTGCCGCTCTGGATGATGTGCAGCGGCGGAAACTCTGCGCTGCGGTCGACGATGACACTGTCCTTCGGAAAGTAGGCGAGCTTGAGCCGGGGAATCAGGAACGCAAGTGCGTCCTCACGCATCTGCGAGTACGGCGCGTGCTTGGCAAGAAAGTCGCGCACGGCCTCGAAGACAAGCGGTGGTGTTTTCGGTTGATTCATGCGTCAAAGATACAAAGGAACACGAGGGCGGTCGGCCGATGTCCGGCAACCGATCAATATTTGATCCGCGCGTAGTACGTCTGCTGCGTTGCCTCCCGAGCCTGGCCCACAGTGTGGATGCCCCTTTCGGCGAGCAGCGGAATCATCTTGAGGAAGATCTCGGCGGTCACCATTGCGTCCCCGAGCGCAGTATGACGACCGACAATCGTGACGCCGAAGCGCTCAGCGATCGCTTCCAGCCGGTGCGACTCCTGATTGGGGTGCATCAACGCTGACAGCAACAATGTGTCGAGCACCGGCTGTTCGAAGCGTACTCCGCTTGTCTCTTCCTTCAGTTGCAGGAAGCGCATGTCGAACGCGGCGTTGTGTGCGACCAGCACAGTGTCCTGCGCGAACGCGTAAAACGCGGGCAGCACCTCATCGATGGTCGGCTGCCCGGCCACCATCTCCGGCGTAATGCCGTGAATCGGGACCGACGCCTCGGCGATCGGTCGGTGCGGGTCGACCAACTGATCGAAGCATTCACCTTTGAGCAGTCTGCCATTGACCAGTCGCGTAGCGCCGATCTGGATGATTTCATCTCCGGCCGACGGATTCAGACCCGTTGTTTCGGTGTCGAAGACCGTGTAGCTCAACTCGGTTAACCGGCGATCATCGAATTCGCGCGACAGTTCCGTGACCTGAAACAGGTCGAAATCGTAGTACTCGGGGCGACCCGCGCCTTGTACGAGGGCTGAAGAGCTCAGTTCATCCTGCGCGCTTGCCAGCGGCAGCAGGAAGCGGAAGAGTGCCTGCTGGCGCGCGCGGTCGCGCTCGAACCAGAACTCACCGCCATGGCGCTGAACGACTTCGCGTACGTTGATCGATCCTATCTCCGAGCCGACGCGGATCGGATCGGTCTCCCAGCTTGCCAAGGCCTCAGTGCTGATCGCCTGGCCGCTCCAGACGAGGTCGAGGTGCGCGCGACTGTCGGCCGGCGTCAGGCGCAGCCACACAATCTTGATGTCGTATTCCTCGGCCAGCCGCCCGGCAAGGTAGGCGAGCGCCTGCATCATCGAAAAGCTGTCGACCTTCAGCCACAATGCGTCGTCGACTTCGGCGGTCGCCGCGCGCAGCGCTCCGGCCGCTTCGATGCGTCGCTGGGCGGCGGTGACCAGATCGGTGCCGAGCATGTCTTCGAGTGGCCAGCGGGTCTTGATCTGCTGTGCCGCCTGCGCCGCGAGCGTGCGGAGACGCTCGCTCATTGCGTGCACCTCCTCGCGGATCACGCCGTGAAATCGTTCGCGCATCGACGCATCGAGGTCAGGGTCGTCAAGTACCTCGACTGCCGCCTGCATGTTGCCGAGAGAGGCGCGACTGCCCTCGGTCAGTCCGTGCAGCAGCCTGTCTCGAACCGACTCCTGTTCAAAGTCGCTGGTGATGTTGTCGAGCATCAACACGAAGCCGTTCAACACCGCCTTTTCACCCGGTTCGGCGCTCGCACTGCGCACTGGCGCCATCTGCACGCGCAGCAGCTGGCCCGCACGCGTGGTCGTGACAAACTGCGCCGACGGGTTGGCTACCCCGCGCTGCAGGCGGTGGCGGATGTTCTCGAGCGCGTGTGCGACGAGCTTGCGATCGAATACGGCGTAGATTGATCGCCCCAGACCGATCAGTTCGGCGCCGGCGGCCAGCGTAGGGGTCTGTGACAGTGTTCGAAACTGTACGCGCGCGCGGTTGTTGTACAGCAGGACGCGGCCGTCCATGTTGCACACGACGACGCTTTGGGTCAGCTCCGACATCAGTGCCGCGAGCCGGTTGCGCTCCTGCTCGACGTTTCGGCTGGCTTCCTGAATCTGAGCGGCGACATCACCGCGCAGCTGTGCGCGCTGGCGCACGAATTCGTTGACCACTTGCGCCAGTTTGCGCACGTCGGCACTGCCGTCGCTCGCATCGAGCTCGCGTTGCGCGTCTCCGGCGACCAGTACACGCGCCTGTTCGAGCAGTCGCGCCGGCGCGGCGACCCATCGCCGGTACAGCGGGGGCACGGCCGCGGCAACGATCCCGACAATCAGCACCAGTGCCACTGCTGCTGCTGGCAGACTCGTGTCCAACAGCCCGAAGAGCGCGTCGCGCTTCTCCGAAGCAAGCGTAGTCCACACCAGCGCTGCGACCAATCCGGCCCACATCAGCAGCAGCAGCGCGGCCGTGGCCATCGCGCCGACCACCGATACGAGCAGTCTTCTATCGCGTTTCACTTCTTCGCAGCCAGTAGCTCCCGCACCTTCTGTACCAGTTCCTTGGTCGAAAATGGCTTGGTGATGTAGTCATCGGCGCCGAGCGCAAGCCCCTTGGCCACGTCGGTGTCGCGGCCCTTTGCCGTGAGCATCAGGACGATCGTGTCCTTCAGTTCGTCGTCGGCGCGCACTTCCTGGCACACCTCATAGCCGGTCTTCCTCGGCATCATCACGTCGAGCAGTACAAGAGCCGGGCGCTCCCGCCGAAGCGCGTCGAGCGCTTCGACGCCATCGCGCGCGACGCTCACGGCGTAGCCTTCGCGTTTCATCAGGTACTCGAGCGAGATCAGGATGTTTGGCTCGTCGTCTGCGATCAAGATCCTGCAACTCATCTAGTCCCTCCCGGCACAGTCGAAGCGCGGTTCTCGTCGTGGCTCCACGGCAGTTCGAAGGCGAAGCACGCGCCCTGCCCAGGAACGGAACGCAGCCCCAGGCGGCCGCCGAAGTGCTCGATGATCTGGCGGCTGATCGGCAAACCCAGCCCGGTGCCCTGGGGTCGTTGCGCCGCGTCGCCACCCTGATGAAACTTCTCGAAAATCAACGCCTGCTGCTCCTCCGGCACGCCCGGGCCGTTGTCCTGCACCTCGACCCGCATGCCCTGCGCGTCGGTTGTCAACCGCATCTCGACCCGACCGCCTGCGGCCGGCATGAACTTGGCCGCGTTCGACAGCAAGTTCAGCAGTACCTGCATCAGCCGGTCGGAATCTGCCATCAGTGTTGGCACGTGTTCGGGCATCGCCAGCGTAAGCGTTGCGCCGCGTTCGCGAAACAGTTCGCTCGTCGTCTGCGCGGCCTGCGTCAGCAGCGCGCGCACGTCGACTTCGCTGTTGCGCCACTCGACGCTGCCGGACTCGATTTTGGCCATGTCGAGCACCTGGTTGACCAGCCGCGAGAGGCGCTCGGTCTCGGTGACGATGATGCTGAGGAACTGCTGGCGCTGGTCGGCGGCCATACCGGGTTCGGCGACCATCAACTCCGCAAGCGCACGGATCGAGGTCAGCGGCGTGCGCAATTCGTGCGTCACTGACGACATGAAATCGTCCTTGAGCCGGTCCAGGCTCTTCAACTGTTCGTTGGCAGCGCGCAGCTCGGCGGTTGCACGCTGCAGCGACAGCGACTTCTCTTCCAACTCGCGCGAATAGGCGCGCAGTTGTGACGCCTCTTCCAGGATGCGCATCACGTCGTCTAGGCCGAGCGCCTCCTCCTCGACTGCCGAGGCCACCATCACGCGTGCCGAGGCGCTGCCGATTGCGCCTGCGAGTTGTGTTTCGGCGAATTGAACCAGTCGCGCGTCGGGCGGGATTTGTTCGATTCGCGCCACGCCAACCTGCCTGGCATAGTCCTCGAACATCCGCCGCGTCGGCTCCATGCCGAGGAAGCGGCCGACCAGCGACAGCAGCTCGGATACCTCGGCGCGGCCACGCCAGAACACGGGTCCCTGCTTGCCGCCGCCGTCCTGCGTACGCTGAAATACGTCGACGAACAGCAGCGCCTGGCTGGTTTCGTGCGCTGAAGGCGTGCGCGCGAGCGACACGACCACGTAAGCGCCGACGTTCGCAAGCAGACTCCAGAACAGTGAATGGGTCAGGCCGTCCAGCCCGGCCAGCCCCAACAACTGCTCCGGCTTCAAGAGCGCGATTCCCCACGGTCCGTTCGATACGAAATCGGTCTGCCACCAGCCCGACTTGGCAATCGACGGAAGCATCAGCGTGTACACCCACAGTGCGGAGCCGAGTAACAGCCCGGCCAGCGCGCCACCGCGTGTGCCGCCCCTCCAGTACATGCCGCCCAGCATCGCCGGCGCGAACTGCGCCACGGCTGCGAAACTGATCAAACCGATGCTGACCAGCGCATAGGCTTCACCGGCGAGATGGAAGTAGAGATAGCCGAGCAGCAGAACGGCGAAGATCGCGGCGCGCCGGATGGTTAGCAGCACGCCGGTGAAGTTGACGCCGGTGCGGCTACCGAAGCGCCGGGTGCGCAACAGTAGCGGCATGACCAAGTCATTGCAGACCATCGTCGAGACCGCGATCGTCTCGACGATCACCATGCCGGTGGCGGCCGACAAACCACCGATGAAGGCGACCAGCGCGAGGAGTGGCTGCCCCACTGCCAGGGGCAGCGAAAGTACAAAGCTGTCGGCATTCACATTGCCCGGACCGAAATGCAGCAGCCCACCGACTGCGATCGGCAGCACGAAGACATTGATCAGGAGCATGTACATGGGAAATGCCCACGTCGCGCGCTTGAGGTGATGCTCGTTGACGTTCTCGACCACCATCACCTGGAACTGCCGCGGCAGGAAGATCACCGAGAGCATCGAGAGCACCGTCAGCGCGAACCACTGCTCGTAGGCGAAGCTCTTGCCCTGACTAAGGCTGAGCAGGTTCTTGATATCGGGAACCGCAAGCGCCCGTGCGAACAGATCCTCCAGTCCGCCGAACATTCCCCACGTGACGAATACGCCGACGGCCATGAAGGCCAGCAGCTTGACGATCGACTCGAATGCGATCGCGGCAACCATGCCCTCGTGGCGTTCCGTCGTGTCCAGGTGCCGGGTGCCGAACACGACGGTGAAGCCGGCCAGCAGCAGTGCGACGTACAACGTGGTGTCGCGCCACCAGTCGCCGGCCGCGAGAACACTCTGGCCGGGCGGCGAGGTCAGCAGCGCGTATCCAGTCGAGACGGCCTTCAGCTGTAGCGCGATGTAAGGCACGATACCGACCACGGTGATCAACGTCACCAGTCCGGCCAGCAGCGGGCTCTTGCCGTAGCGGCTGGCGACAAAGTCGGCAATCGAGGTGATGCGATAGGTTTTGGCAATGCGGATCATCTTTCGCACCACCATCCACGCCAGCACCATCGCCAGGGTAGGGCCGAGGTAGATCGGCAGAAACCAGACGCCGCCCGAAGCAGCGCGGCCCACACTGCCGAAGTAGGTCCAAGCGGTGCAGTACACCGCCATCGACAGCGCATAGATCCAGGCGTTATCGATGATCGAGCGTCCCTGTCGGGCGCGCCGGTCGCCGATCCACGCCACCGCGAACAGCAGCAGCAGATATGCGAACGACGCGACGATGACCAGGGGGGCCGCAAGCATGACTAGCGATCGATTCGCTCGACGGTCCAACCCACAACCGCAATCAGCACACCCCATCCGAGGAACAGCGCCGCAGGAAACAGCGGCAGGCCGAACAAGGTGAGGTCGCGGTCCCACAGCGCCAGGAGTGGAAAGTTGAACAATGCTATCCCGGCAAAGAACAGCGCCACCAGGCGTTGCACACCCAGGCCCTTGATCACGTCCGTCTCCTCGTTACCGGCAACGATTGTGCCGCTTCGCAGTCAGCATTCTGATCGCGGGACGGAACGTCACTTCAAAGGGCAGAAAAAAGTGGCCCCGCTTGCGGGGCCACTCTTGTCACAGCCACGCGCCCTGGATCAATGGGCCGTCGCCTTCGCCGCCAGGATGCCGGTGGTCTGGCGGACATACAGCTCGTCCCACATATCCTCGGCGCGTTTGTCGCGATACAGCAGCGAGCCGAGGATCACGGCGAGGAAGCCAAGCGGTATGGAGATCAGGCCGGGGTTACGGAGTTCGAACAGCGGCTTTTCCAGACCCATGATGCTCGTGTCGTCGCCCTTGAATTTCTCGAGGTTCGCTTTCGCTGCCGCGACGGCCTTGTCGAGCGCGGCCTTGTCCTTCTCGGCCTTGGCGACCTTTGCCGCATCCCCGGAGGCGAGCGCCTCGGTGATCGGCGCCATCCTGTCCGGCGCCCCATCGACCACTTTCTGGGCGGCCGCCTTGATCGCCTTCGGATAGGTCAGGTTCGGTGAGACCATGACCAAGCCGATCGCGGTGAGAGTACCCACGATCATGCCCAGGACGATGCCGCCCGTGTTACAGCGCCTCCAGAACAGCGTCAGCAGCACGCAGGGAAAGTTAGCTGACGAAGCCACCGCGAAGGCCAGGGCCACCAGATGCGCAACGTTCTGGCCTTTGGCCGAAATGCCGATGACGATCGCCATCGCACCGACGAAGATCGTGGCGATACGGGCGGCCTTGACCTGCTCCTGCGGCGTCACATGCTCGCTGCGGATCACGCCGACGTACAGGTCGTGCGCCATCGCGCTCGCGGCCGCCAGCACCAGGCCTGCGACCACAGCGACGATGGTCGCAAATGCAACCGCAGAGACAAAAGCCATGAAGAGGTTGCCCAGCAGCGATTCCGGCCCACCGCCCAGGGCTTGTGCCAGCAGCGGGTTAGCCATGTTGCCGCCCGGATCGATGCCGGCGATCGCCGTGGGGCCGACTTTCATCGCCGCTCCCATGCCGAGGAAGAGTGTCAGGATATAAAAGCCGCCGATGATGGCCATCGCCCAGTTCACCGACGTGCGCGCAGCCTGCGCGGTCGGCACCGTGAAGAAGCGCATCAGGATGTGAGGCATCCCGGCCGTGCCGAACACCAGCGCCATGCCAAGCGAGATCTGGTCCAGCGGCACCTTGAGGAACAATCCGGGCTCGAGGAAGATCTGGCCGAGTTGCTCGGCCGAGAGGTTCTTGGCTCTGTCTCCGATCAAAGTGGCGACGCGGGCCTGGACCTTCGCATCGCCAACGACGTTGGTGAGGAAGTCGCCAAGGAATCCGTACTGGCTCCACACCAGGATCACCATGATGATCGAGGCACACACCAGCAAAATGGCCTTGATGATTTGCACCCAGGTGGTGGCCACCATGCCGCCGAACAGCACATACGCCAGCATCAGCACGCCTACGGTCATCACCGACACTTCGTAATCGATTCCGATCAACGTCTTGATCAGCACACCGGCCCCGACCATCTGCGCGGTCAGATAAAAGGTGGACACGGTGATCGTGGAGATCGCACCGACAACGCGTGCCTTTTTCGGGTCGTTGCGATAGGCAAGAATGTCTGACAGCGTGTATTTGCCGATATTCCGGCAGGGCTCGGCGATCACAAGAAGCACGGTGATGTAGGCGACCAGCCAACCCACTGAGTACATGAAGCCGTCGTAACCGTAGAGCGAGATCAGGCCGGCGATGCCAAGGAACGATGCCGCAGACAGGTAGTCACCCGCAATCGCCCAGCCGTTTTGCAAGCCGGAAACGCCGCCGCCGGCCGCGTAGAAGTCCGCGGCTGTCTTGACGCGCTTGGCCGCCACGTAAGTGACATACATCGTCACGGAGATGATGGCGCCGAAAACCAGGAAGGTCAGCCACTTCCAGTGATCGGCGACGGCACCCTGCGCCAGCGCCGGCATCGCGATCAGCGGCAGCGCGAGCGCACCGGCCGCAATCAATAGGACTCGTTTCTTGTCCATGGCTTATCTCCCGATCTTGTCGGCATCGCGAACTAGCTCGGCAGCCATGGCGTCGAACGTCTTGGCCTTCGCGGTGTAGTAGAAGGCAATGCCCCAGGCGACGATGAATTGCGAGAGCGCGAAGAGGATGCCGACGTTGACAACGCCGTAGACCCTGATCTTGAAGATGTCGGTGAAATAAGCTGCACCGATGGGCAACAGGAAGTAATAGAACAGCGAGAACACCATCAGACTGGTCAGAAACGTAACCTTCTTAGCGTGCAGCGTTTGAAAGCGCGGGTCTTCGTCGATCGCCTTCCAGTTCAGCGGCGCGCGCGGCGCCTGCGCACCTGGCATTGCAGCGGTGGACATGTCTTCCCTCCCAAGGAAAGTTTGAGTAGTTGCCGTTTTGTTTGAGACACCGCCGGCTCGATCCCCTTCGAGCGGGACCTTGCGCCGAGGATTTGTGGTTATCGGCACGGGCGACGTTAGGCGCCGAAGCTTTCCCTCGGCTTACAAGCAAAGCCACCTTCTTGATCTACATCTAGTTCTGATGTGGATTTTGGCCTTCGGGCACCGACCGGACGGAGTGCTGCGCTGCGGAATCCCGCGGACTGACCGAGTACGATGATCCGATGGCAGCACTCGCCAAGTCCTCGCGCGAACTGGTCAGCGTGCCGTCGACCCGCCGCGACATCGACGCTGTGGCGCGCCAATGCCGCAAATTGGCGACTCGCCGGGCGCTGATCTCGGCCGGCGCCTCCGTGGTGCCGGTACCGGGCGTTGACGTGGCCGTGGACATCGGCGTGCTGATGTCGATGATCGAGGACATCAACACGGCCTTCGGCCTGACACCCGAGCAGATCGACCGCCTTGCGCCGCGGCGCAAGGTGTTTGCCTACAAGGCCGTGATGGCGGTCGGCAGTGCGCTGGTCGGCCGCGTTGTCACGCGCGAACTGGTGATCAGGCTCCTGAAGACAGTCGGCGTGCGGCTGACGGCTAAGCAGGCGGCCAAGGCGGTACCGTTTGCCGGGCAGGTCGTGGCCGCATCACTGAGCTTCGCCGCGTTGAAGTACCTCGGTGACCGTCATATCGCGGACTGCGTGCAGGTCGCCGACACACTGAGGGTCCTCGCCGGCCCCGTCGTTTCGCATCAGTAGGTCGCCTCGCGGCGTCGGCCGCCCATTCAGCGCGCGCGGTCCTTCGCTATCGCGTCGACGCTGACCTGAACGCGCGGCGAGGGCATGGCCTGCATCGAGTCTCCGGACGGGCTTGCCGTGCGCGACGCCGACCACGGCACGGCCTGCCGGTCGACCTCGAAGCGCCGAGTGACCGCGGCGGCATCCGGCACGGTGGGCGGCGTCGGACCAGGCTGCGCTCCGCAGGCCCGAGTCGTAGGCGGAGAACCCGCCCCAGACGAAACCGAACGCAGGACCCATCACCATGCCAGGCTGGATCACGGTCAGGCTGCCTACACCGATCGTGCGGCAGATGAGGACTCCGTTGGCGCCGACATCCCCGAGGAGCTTGCGGAGCGCCCCGGCGGCGCAGGCCCGTCACCGGACAGCGCCCGCTACAACGGCGTGGCCGTCAGTCCGCGCGCAGCCAGCGCGGCGACCATCGCGTCTTTCTAAGTGCGCCGCACCGTGGCGTCGCCTGAAATACCCATGACGACAGGGCCCTTCACCGGAAGCGTGGGAGCCGCCTGCGGATTGATCCATCCGGCGTTCATCTCGCTGCTGGCAGCGCAGCAACCGCAAGCGAGGCGGCGCGCACCGCGGTCTGGTCCTGCGTTATGACGGCGACGTCCCCGGTGGCCGTGCGCTCTGCAACGCGAGCCGGCGCCGCGTCACTTGCGCAGTGCTTCCTGCTCCAGCCCCAGATAGGTTCCATACGCGTTGATGCGATTGGCGGCCGCGAACGCCGGGACTTTCTCGAAGCGCGACCAGTCGACCGCTGCATAGGCTTCATCGAACGTCACGAGGTCGCGTACGGCCTTGCCCATCTGCTCGCGCAGGTACAGCAGGTACTCCCGAGTCAGCGCAATGTCGGGGGCCGGATTGCGCGACGACGCACCGTGTCCTGGAATAACGACCGTGGGCTTCAGTGGGGCAATGAGATCCAGTGTGGCGAGCCAGGAGCGCGTGTCCGCATTGCCGACGAACGGAATTCGCCCGCTGAAGTAGAGATCACCGGCCAGTAGCACGCGGTCATTCTCGACCCACAGCATGATGTCTTCGGGCGAATGCGCGCCGCCCACATCAATCAGGCGGAAGCGCAAACCGCCTCGCTCGAACGAAAATTCCTTGCCACTGGGGAAGTCGATCCAGCGACTGGGCCCAAGCAGCTTTGTCTGGTCGTCAACATAGGGCCAGAGGTCGCGTCGCCGCTGCTCCAGGCGTTCCTGCGTCTGCGGCGCGGCGAGCGACGCGCGTCCCCGGGTGCTTGCCCAAATTTCGACATTCGGGCCCGACAACGCCTGCAGGCCGTAGAAGTGGTCTGCGTGGAAGTGGCTGACGATGACGACGCGGATCGGCTCGGGCGTGACCGTTGCGATCGCCCGCTTCATCGCGGCACCGAGTTCCGGCGTGCCGAGCGCATCGAACACGACGACGCCGTCGCGGGTAACGACGAAGGCTGCGTTCGAATTGAAGGCGTGGTTGGCCGTCGATGCCATGCCGGAGTCGCCCTGGAAGTAGTAGACGTGTTCCGATGCCCGAATCGGCGTCAGGGACTGCTGCGCGGGGGTGATGTCGAGCAGCAGGAAGTACGTGGCCAGCCCGAGGGCGGCGCGCAGAAGGCGAACGGAACCAGTCATCATCATCGATCGTAGCGGCCGAGCCGCACCTGTGTGTTGCCGGGCTTCAGATGCCGCATCGACGGCATCACCAGCACGGTGTCGTCGTACGGAGCCGTCCATACGGTACTGCCGTCGCGCGCGATCGGCGTGCCGGCCTTCGGCACGATGCCGAGTCCTTCGATCGGAATCAGAAACTCGAAGTCCAGCGACTTGGCGACCACCGGTTCGGTGACGCGCACGACGCGCTGTGGACCCGGCAGCGGCACCGTCAGGCGCGCTGCGATGCGATCGAATGGGACGCTGCCGGTGGCCGCAAGGAAACGAAGCGTGGTGTCGCGCGCGATGTCGAGCGCCCGGCCTTCCCAGTGCTGGCCGCATTCGATCAGCAGGGCCTGCTTCGGATTCGCGGAGTCATTGAAGCCGCCGCGGTCGCGCATGCGCAGCCCGACCGGGTGACCCGTGTCGATCAGCAGGTCAGCCGGAAGCCCGACCCTGCGCGCCAGTGCAAGATGCTTGTCGACCATGCCACAGACCATGATCGGCCGGCCGCTTTCGTGCATCGAGTGCAGATCGAGCAGAAAGTCGGCAGCATCGACGAATGGCCGAAGCGTGCGTGCGCGCCGCAGCTCAGCCGAGTCGCGCGGACCATTGAGCACGTCGTCAGCCCAGACGCGGTTGTAGTCCTCGTCGACGTAGCGCGAAGCATCGGGGTCTTCAAAATCAAAGCGGGCAAAGGCCTCGACATTGGCGAAAGCGACGATAAGGCGTCCCGCCTGCGGTCGAATGTCGGAGTCGAGCAGTTCGATCAGGGCCTGCGCGCCGCAATACTCGTTGCCATGCGTGAGGGCTTGCAGCATCACCGTCGGACCGGCACGACCGGACTCGAACACGTGCACGAAGTCGACGCCGCTCGGGCTCGCTCGATATGGAGCGATGTCCGGAGGTTGGAGCTCGATCCGATGATGTTCAGGCACGGCGGGTCTCCCGGCGGATCCAATCGCGGATCGCCTCGAGCATCCGTTGCAGATTCTGCTGCAGCGGCGCGAAGCCGGCGTGCTTGGCGCGCGCTGCCTCGTCCATATAGAGGCGCTTGTTGATCTCGATCTGCAGGCTGTGGCGGTCGCGCGCCGGATCGGAGTACGCCCGCACCAATTCGACCCCCTTGTAGGGATCGTTCACGGCCACTCGGTATCCCAGAGCCGCGAGCGTGGCGCGCACGAACTCGGTGAAGGCCGGATCGCAGGTCGTGCCGTCGCGATCACCGAGCACGAAATCGGCACGCTCCGTTCCTTCGCCGCCCTCGCCCATCTTGCCAGCGACCGAGTTCATCGAGTGGCAGTTAAGGTGATAAACGATGCCAAAAGAAGCATGCGCCGCCTCGAGCAACTGTGACAGACCGCGGTGGTAGGGCACATGGAAGCGATCGATGCGCGACCTTACTTCGTCCACCCTTAGCTTGCGCGCATAGATCGGGCGCCCGTCGTCCAGCGTGCGCCAGACCAGCGCCTTGCCGATGGCTGCCTTGCCGCTTGGCACGTACTCGTGGGGCCACGTGCCGCCCTCGATCAGGTCCAGGTCGATGTCGCCGCGGTGGCGGTTCGGGTCCAGGTAGGTGCGCGGACAGCGCGCCGCCAGCAGCGTGATGCCGTGCTCGACGGCCGGGAGGTACAACTCGTCGACGAAACAGTCCTCGCCGTCGCGCAGGTCGAACTCCGAAACGGCTGCATCGAAATCCGGCGGAAAGTCGATGCCCGAGTGTGGAGAGTCGAGAATGAGCGCGACGCGTGGCTGCGCGGGACCGTGGTGTGTGTAGGCGTCAGACATCGTAGACATCGTGCTGCGAGCTCAATGATCCGTCACTGATGATCGTTCAGGTGGCGGGCCGATAACCGCGCGGGCACGATCTCGCACAGTGTGAGCCCTTCGGCCGTTCATCGTGGCATTGCGCTCCGACACCGCGGACGGACGTGGCACCCGGCGGGCGATGCCGGCGGCAACGCCATCCCACTCTAGAGTAGGACGAAAGTCCGCCGCCGGAACTCCAGCCGCCGGACTTCGACCAGCAGCGCCTGCATCGAGGGACGGCGCGGCCGGGCAAAAAGTTCCGCGGTCGCAGCCGTTTCGACGACCCGGGCGAGATGGCTTACGACTAGGCGGTTAGACAGGTGCCCACCTTGCCGAGACCTTGAGTGATCAACAGAGACGTCAGCTCAGAGCGGTCGCGCCTTCCCATGAAAAGATTGAGCGCCGGCGCCCGGATCGAGACGTCGAGGGCGGCCACGGCTTCGTGGCAGACGAGAAGATCGGCCAGGACCGTCAGCACGCGCGCAATCCCGATCCGCGCCCGCTGGCCGCCGGAAAACCGGTGCGGGTTGCGGGGTGCGAACGACGGGTCGAGCCCGACCCACTGCAACGATTCCCCGACGAAGGTGGCGGCCGCGGAGTCGGTGCCGAGACGTGCACGCGCGGCGCAGAGCGTGGCAGCGCAGGACTCCAGACGGATGATCCCGCGTAGCTGAGCTGCGTTGGCCGGGGCGGCCCAGGCGTGCGGGTTACGAGCCCCGCTGGGCGCGGGACGCACAACGTATGCGATGGCGGCTCGGCTATACTTCGCGCCCTTCGCGACGGCTTCAAATGCCGTCCTGTAGTACCCGGGCCAAGTAGCTCAGTTGGTAGAGCAGAGGACTGAAAATCCTTGTGTCGGTGGTTCGATTCCGCCCTTGGCCACCAAGATTTCACGAGCGCAGCGAGCAGTGCGTTTTTCCGCATAAAGTGGCCAGCTGGCCACTTTATGGTGGTAGGAGGGAAGCTCGCTGGATGTCTTGAGTCGGCCCAGACGCAACCGCTTCGTAATCGCTGCCAATTCAACGGGCAGCGGAAGTGAACTGCGGACGCGCAAAGTTTCGGAGCGGACGGTGCCCTGTCAGCGCGTCCTCTCGAACGTAGGTCTTGTCGAAGGATTGCCCCCTCGGACAGCTAAAGCCCGACGACTGCCGCTGTCGGAGGGATTGGCCGACTCAAGGACAGCCCCACAACTACGGACGAATTTCGATCCGTGATCGGGCTCGACCGGCCGCCATCCTCAGCGGGCTTGCAGTCTGTACAGGTAGTCGACGAGCGCGAGAACGCGCACCTGCACGAACGCCTCGGAGTCGTAGCGGAAGTCGTCATACCGCGGCGCGCCCTCGACGCTGTAGCGCGTGCCCCATATCGGCATCTCGCTGGTGCCGTGCGCTCTCGGCGTGGCGCGGCCATCGATCGCCAGCTTGACGCGGTCCACCGGAAAGACCCCGCCGTTACGCTTCGCGATCGTCGTCAAGTCCGGCATGTTGACCTTCAGCACCTCACCGAACGACCCCTCGCCCTTGCCGCTCAGCCCGTGGCACACGGCGCACTTCGCGTAGTACTCGGCCTTGCCAAAATCATTCGTCGGCTGGGCCAGCACCGCGCCAGTCAACAGCACCGCGGCGATTCCGGACAGAACAGCAGCAATCATTGTGCGTCTCATTTCGTCTCCCTTGTATCGAATCCGGGATCCTCGTGCCCGTTCTCGCCGGACCGCGCTCGCGCATTCCATTCGAACGACGCCTTTCTGGCAATAATTGGCACGACACCCAAGGATGCCAACGCAAAAACGATGAATGCGTTTTCAAGCTAGGTGCCGGCACGCTAGTGCGGCTTGATCGCGGTCAACGCGGGTCTGTTCGAGATCGCATTTCAGCCCTGTCGCGTCACGCGGTATCGGTGACGATGAAACGCATAGCTGACTCCTCCCGAGCTTGTCACAGGTGCTCACTGCCCAGACTCGCCAGAGTGGGAATCCGGAAGAATCTCCTTGTGGAAGTCGTCCCGCGAGGGTTTGCCGAGCTGCCGAGCTGCCAGCGGCCGTGACCAAAGCAGTCGTGCTGCAAAGCCCGGAAGGGGTCACGAACTGCATTCTGCGAATGCTGATACCGATCTTTGCAGTCAATCTGGCCACTTAGAACCTCGGCTTGGTGTCGGGCAGCGAAATCGGTGCGGTGGCCAACTCATGGCGCAAGTACCAATGCCGCGGCCATCAATTGGGGGCATCACCGAGCACGACGAGTGCGGAGCGAGTGCAAAAGCCAGCTCCATTGGCCAGGATATAGGGCTACGACTGGCCAAGTTATGGGGCAAAGAGTACAGAATCAGCCAGGGGCAATTGCGCCCCTGGCCGCCAGCATCTGACCCCAGCCTTTGTGAGTCAGGCGTTTCCGGTCGGGCCGGCCTATCGATTGCCCGGAAGGACCTCGACGTGACTCCTATACTGCGCGGAAGATGATGTTCCCAGTGGCAGCGGACCGGAATGAGCGAGCAGCACGACGTTGAGATCGCGGTCGTGGGCGCCGGCGTCGCCGGCATGGCCGCCGCGCTTGGTCTGGCCCAGCAAGGCCGAAAGGTGGCGCTTATCGGCCCCCGCGCCGCCATGCATGAGCGTTCGCAGAGCGCGCCGTTCGACAGGCGCATCTATGCTGTGGCGCCGGCAACAGTGGTGCTGCTGCGGCAGCTTTCGGTCTGGGGACGCATCGACGAGGCTCGCTCGACTCCGGTCGAACGGATGCGGGTTTTTGGAGATCGCGGTGATGAGCTGACGTTCGACGCCTATGGGGCAACGGTCGAACGACTCGCAACGATCCTCGAAGAATCAGAGCTGATACGCGTGCTCGATGCGGCGTGCGATTTCCAGCCGTCGATCACGCGCCTCATCACAGAATTTGATTCGTATTCAATCGGGGGCGACGCCGCTCAAGTGCGCCTGAGCGATGGCGCTGCGCTGGGCGTCCGTCTGCTCGTTGGTGCGGACGGAGCGGAGTCTGCCGTCCGCGCGGCGGCGGGGGTCAGCGCCAGCGTGAGGGACTACAGGCAAACGGCCGTCGTGACCAACCTGTCCTGCGAGCGTGCGCACCTGAACACCGCCTACCAGTGGTTCACCGACGAAGGCGTAGTCGCCCTGCTGCCCCTGCCGGGCAATCACGTTTCACTGGTCTGGTCGGCGCCGGTCGCTTTGGCCCACGACCTCGCGGCGCTTGGGCCCGCGGGGTTGGGTCAGCGCGTGGCGGACCGCACGGGAGCAGCGCTAGGGTCGCTGGCTCCTGCGGGACCCACGCTCACTTTTCCGCTCCGGCTGCTGACCGTTGATCGCCTGATCGCCCCGCGTGTCGCGCTGGTTGGCGACGCCGCCCATGTAGTGCATCCCCTTGCCGGGCAGGGACTTAATCTGGGCCTGCAAGATGTGGCCGCATTGCTCGAAGTGGTGCGCGGGCGTGAGGCTTTTCGCGACATTGGCGACACGGTCTTGTTGCGACGATACGAGCGCAATCGTGCCGAGCCGATCGCCCTGATGCGCGCAGCCACGGATGGACTGGCGCGCCTGTTCGGCATGGATGACGCGTTCGCGCGCGTCGTCCGGAATGCAGGCCTGGCGGCGGTGGATCGTCTGTCGCCGCTCAAGAGCCTGCTGATACGCCAGGCGCTCGGTTGAACTCGACCGGCGGTTGTCGGTCTGAACGGTTTCGACCTTCGCTGCCGCTACACTTCGCCCCCATTTTTCGGAGATCGCAATGAATCGTTGGTTGCAGCGCGCCGCGGTGCCGGCTTTGGCCCTGATGTGCAGCGTGGCTTTGGCGCAGGCAGCGAAGGCTCCGGAGGCGCAGAAGGGCGGACTCGCGCCCGGCAGCCAAGAGGCGCAGGTGGCAGCACGCTTCGCCGAGCGCTCGGGCATGAAGGCCGACCAGGTGTTCCGTGGCCCGGGGGGACTGTTCGAAGTGCTCGTGCGCGGCGAGCTCTACTACACCGATCCGGCGGTCAATTTCGTGATTACGGGACGCATGTTCGACACGAAGACGCGAGAGGATCTGACGCAGAAGCGGCTCGACACCGCTCTCAAGGTCGACTTCAAGTCGCTGCCGTTCGATCGCGCGGTCAAGACCGTGCGCGGCAACGGATCGCGCGTGCTGGTCACGTTCGAGGATCCGAACTGCCCGTACTGCAAGAAACTGTGGCAGAACATGCAGCAGCTGAACAACGTGACGATCTATACGTTCCTCTATCCGATCCTCTCCCAGGACTCGCAGGAAAAGTCGAAGGCGATCTGGTGCGCAAAGGATCGTGCCGCGGCCTGGGACAACTACATGGTGCAGGGCAAGGCGCCGTCCACCGCGCCGGCCGACTGCAAGACCCCACTCGAGCAGAACCTCGAACTCGGGCGTGACTTTGGCATCAACGGCACGCCGACCATCATCTTTGCCGATGGTGGTCGCAGCGGGGGCGCGATGCCGATGGAAGCCATCGAGCAGCGCCTGGGCACGGCCAAAAAGTAAGGTCGGCGGGGGTCAGCGCCGCAGCAGCGATTCTGGCGCGCTGCCCTTCGGCACGAGCAGCCACGCGCTGACGTCGTGCTTCTGGCGGCCGGCGTTGGTGCCGGCCGCGGCTCCGAATCCCCAAAAGAAGTCAAAGCGCAGCGGCCCACGAATGGCGCCGCCCGTGTCCTGCGCGAACATCGGTCGCGTCAGCGCGACCCCGGTCGCGGGGTCGGTCGAGGCTACGACAACGGCGGCACCCAACGGGATGTAGCGCGCATCGGCGGCCAGGGAGTACCCGGGTGTCAGCGGCACACCGAGCGCTCCGACCGGACCGGCATTCGGGTCACCCAGCGGAAGTTCGCGGAAGAACACGAAGCTCGGATTCTGGTCCAGCAGTTCCTTGGCACGTGACGGGTTCAGAGCCGCCCACGCCTTGATGCTCTCCATCGAAGCCTGGTCCAGCGTCAGCTCGCCCTGGTCGACCAGCCAGCGCCCGATCGAACGATAAGGGTGGCCGTTCTGGTCGCCGAAGGCGAGGCGGACCATGCTGCCATCGCCGAACTGCACGCGCCCCGAGCCTTGTACTTGCAGGAAGAAAGCCTCGACCGGATCGTCGACCCAGACCAACTCGTTGCCTGCCAGCGGTTCGCCGTTCGTGATCTCGGCGCGCGAAGGGTAGGGCACGATGCGTCGGCCCTGCAGTTTGCCGCGCAGGCGCAGCGTCGACAGTTCCGGATACACAGTGCCGAGGTCGACGATCAGCAGGTCCGTCGGGACGCGATAGATCGGCGTGCCGTACTTCTCGCTGCGGCTGCGGCTGCCACGCAGCAGCGGTTCGTAGTAGCCGGTCATCAGCCCGATGTCGCGCGTGTCGAGTTCGCGCTCCGCCTCGACGCGGCGCGCGCGCACGCGATAGGCGTCGAAGCGGGTGGCGAAAAACTTCTGCACGCTTGTGCCATTGCGTCCATCGACGCCGCCGGCCTGCGTGCAGACGTCGCGCCAGGCCTCGCGCTGTCCGAGTGCGCGGCAGGATTGCACAAACGCGGGCCACGCCGCGGCCCAGTCCTCCACGCGCGTGCCAGGCAACCGCTCGAAGGCGACCCGTTCGTACGCGGCGCGTGTCTCGACGACGGCCGGCGCGGGCGCGGGCGTTGGCGGCGGGCGCGGAGCCGGCAGCGGCGCAGGTGGAGGCACAGCACAGCCGGCAAGCACCAGGGTCAGCAGCAGGGTCGCGCCGAAGCGGACCCTACAATACGGAGCGACAGGAAGGGACGTCATGTGGCTCATTCTGCTTGAAGCGGCGCTCGCCCTCGGGGCGCTCGCCTTCATCGTCTGGTGGACAATGTTCCACAAGCCCGGTCGCAGGCGACCGCGGGACCGGTAGCTGAAGTGACGTTTCGAGGATCGCGCTCATCGCGCGCGCCAGTCACTCACCCGGTAGCGAGAGTCGGCAGCACCTGGATGCAAGGGGCCGCTCGCGTTCAGTGCAGCGTGCGCGGTGTCGACAGTACGAACTCGGGTATCGGCGCTTCGAAAGCCGTCCCGTCGTCGGCGACGCACTGGTAGCTGCCGCGCATCGAGCCGACCGGAGTGGGCAACGGGCAGCCGCTCGTGTATTCGAACGCCTCACCCGGCTTCAGCACCGGCTGTTCCCCGACGACCCCTTCGCCGCGCACCTCTTCGATTGCGTTGTTGCCGTCGGTGATGACCCAGTGGCGCGATATCAGCTGCGCGGTGTGTTCCCCGGTATTGCGGATTGTCACCGTGTAGGCGAACACGTAGTGCTGCTCGTCGGGGTTGGAATGCTCGACGAGGTACTGCGGGCGCACGCTGACGGAAAATTCGTACTTGGCCATGGTCCCCCGGCGCGGGTGCGCTGGTCATAAAGCTCGCAAGAGCAACGACATACGGCCCTTAGAATAGCCGCGACCCGGCAAGTTTCCGGGAGTCGACGACAGGACCTTCCCGATGGCCGCTTCCTTCCGTATCGCGCCGAGCATTCTTTCCGCCGATTTCGCGCGGCTCGGCGAGGAGGTCCGAGCTGTCGTGGCCGGCGGCGCCGATTGGATCCACTTCGATGTCATGGACAACCATTACGTCCCGAACCTGACGATTGGCCCGCTGGTGTGCGAGGCGATACGACCGCATGTGCAGGTGCCCATCGATGTACATCTAATGGTCAAGCCGGTCGACCGCATTATTCCGGACTTTGCCAAAGCAGGCGCCAACGTCGTCACGTTTCATCCCGAGGCGTCCGAGCACGTGGATCGCACGCTCGCGCTGATCCGTGACTCGGGTTGCCAGGCTGGCCTTGTGTTCAACCCGGCCACGCCGCTGGCGTGGATGGATCACGTGATGGACAAGCTCGACGTCGTGCTGCTGATGTCAGTGAATCCCGGCTTTGGTGGCCAGAAGTTCATTCCCGAGACTCTCGCCAAGCTGCGCGCCGTGCGCGAAAAGGTGGAAGCTCACCGCCGCGACACCGGGCGGACAATCCTGGTGGAAGTCGACGGTGGCGTGAAGGCCGACAACATCCGCGCGATCGCCGAAGCCGGTGCCGACACCTTCGTGGCTGGCAGCGCCGTGTTCGGCGCCCGCGATGCCGACGGCGGCTATCGCGGCATCATGGCGCGACTGCGGGACGAACTCGCCGCGATCGGGCGCGCGCGATGACAGCGCCGTGGCCGGCGCGGGCGGTGCTGATCGACCTCGATGGCACGTTGCTGGATACCGTCCCTGACATCGCAGCGGCGGTCAATGCGATGCGTGCTGAGGTCGGACAAGCAGCCTTGCCGACCGCCACCGTGGCGTCCTACATCGGCAAGGGTGCCGACGTGCTTGTGCACCGTGTACTGACCGGCTCCCTGGACGGCTGCGCCGCGCCAGATCAGTTCGAATGCGCGAAGGATTCCTTCTACCGTCACTATCGGCGCTTCAATGGGCATGCCGCACTGGTGTTTCCCGGTGTCCCGGGTGCACTCGCCGAGCTGCAGGCACGCGGTTTCCGGTTGGCCTGCGTCACCAACAAGCCGCGCGAGTTCACGCTCGACCTGCTGGAACGCGTGGGCCTGGTCGACTACTTCGAGGTCGTGATCAGCGGCGACGACACGCTCGAGAAAAAGCCCCATGCGGCGCCGGTGCTGGCCGCCTGCGAGCGACTCGAAGTGACTCCCGCGGAGGCGGTGATGATTGGCGACTCCGAGAATGACCTGCTGTCCGCCCGCGCGGCCGGTTGCCGGGTGATCCTCGTCGAGGGCGGTTACAACGAAGGCACGACCGTCGCCGCGCTGGCGGCCGATGCTATAGTCGAAGCGCTGCCGGACGCCCTGCATCTCATCGCCGCGCCGGGAGCCTAAGTCACGACATTCATTCGATGAATCACCGCGACTCTCGCGATTCCGTTTCTCTCGGGGCATGGCGCAAAGCCTGGTGCCGGTTCTGGCACGCCCAGGGGGTCTGGTCCTGGCGCCGCTGACCGACTGACCGCCGCGCCATGCGCGGCTTCCCGTTGGCATTCCTTGGCGCAGCGCCCGCTGCGCGTGACTCGCAGGTGACGTGTGACCGAACTTGAATTCAAGGCCCTGGCGGCACAGGGCTACAACCGCATCCCGGTGATCGCAGAAAGTTTCGCCGATCTCGAGACGCCACTGTCGCTGTATCTGAAGCTCGCCAACGAGCCCAACACGCTTCCTGCTCGAGTCCGTCGTCGGCGGCGAACGCTTCGGCCGGTATTCGTTCATCGGACTGGCAGCGCGTCGCGCGCTGCGTTCCTTCATCCGCGACGACGGATGGTCACGGAGCTCGTCGAGGGCGGTGGCGTGAAGGAGACCATCGACGGCGATCCGCTGGCCGTCATCGGGCGCTATTTCGGTCAGTTCAAGGTGGCGCTGCGACCTGGGCCTGCCGCGCTTTGCAGGCGGACTGGCCGGCTACTTCGGCTACGACACGGTGCGCGTGATCGAGAAGAAGCTCGCGACGCACCAAGCCCGACGATCTCGGCGTGCCCGACATCCTGCTGCTGCTGGCCGACGAAGTGGCCGTCATCGACAACCTGGCGGGCCGTATCTACCTGATCGTCTACTGCTGACCCGCGCCAACCCGAGGCGTACGCGCAAGACGCGGCAGCGCCTGCGCGAGCTGAAGGCGCGGCTGGCGCGGCCGATCGAGCCGCCGCACTGCGCGCGCCAGCGTTCGCCGCGAGGAGTACCGCGAGTTCGCCAAGGAAGACTATCTCGCGGCGGTGGCGCGCGCCAAGGAGTACATCGCCGCCGGCGATGTGATGCAGGTGCAGATCGGCCAGCGCATCCACAAGCCGTACGCCGATTCGCCGCTGTCGTTGTACCGCGCGCTGCGCACGCTGAATCCGTCGCCCTACATGTACTTCTACAACTTCGGCGACTTCCACGTCGTCGGCGCGTCGCCCGAGATCCTGGTGCGCAGCGAGGATCGGCGAGGGCAAGCGCATGGTCGCGATCCGTCCGATCGCCGGCACGCGGCCGCGCGGCAACGACCCCCGAGCAGGATGCGATGCTCGCGGCGGAACTGGCCGCCGATCCGAAGGAGCGCGCCGAGCACCTGATGCTGATCGATCTCGCGCGCAACGACATCGGGCGCATCGCCGAAGACGGCAACGGTGAAGGTCACCGAGCAGTACGTGATCGAGAAGTACTCGCACGTCCAGCACCTGGTGAGCCACGTCGAGGGCGTGCTGCAAGCCCGGCATGACGAACCTCGACGTGCTGCGCGCGACGTTTCCCGCCGGCACGCTGTCGGGCGCGCCAAAGGTGCGCGCGATGGAGATCATCGACGAACTCGAACCGGTCAAGCGCGGCATCTACGGCGGCGCCGTCGGCTACCTGTCGTTCGCCGGCGACATGGATCTCGCGATCGTGATCCGCACCGCCGTCATCAAGGGCAACGTGCTCTACGCGCAGGCGGCGGCGGGCATCGTCGCCGACTCGGTGCCCGAAAGCGAGTGGAAGGAGACGGAAGTCAAGGCGCGCGCCGTGCTGCGCGCGGCGGAGCAGGTCGAAGACGGCTTCGATGCCGAGTAGGGGGCGACGATGCTGCTGATGATCGACAACTACGATTCGTTTACCTACAACCTGGTGCAGTACTTCGGCGAACTGGGCGAGGACGTGCGCGTGTTTCGCAACGACGAGATCACGCTCGACGCAGATCGAGCGCTGGGGCCGGACCGCATCTGCATCTCGCCGGGGCCCTGTACTCCCAACGAGGCCGGCGTGTCGCTCGGCGGTGTTCGAGCGCTTCTCGGGTACGTGTGCCGATCCTCGGCGTGTGCCTCGGGACACCAGGCGCTCGGCCAGGCCTTCGGCGGCACGGTGATGCGGGCGCAGACGCTGATGCACGGCAAGACCTCGCCGATCGCACACACCGGCGTCGGCGTGTTCGCCGGACTGCCGACCCCGTTCGAAGCCGACCCGCTACCACTCGCTCGCGGTCGAGCGGGCCTCGCTGCCGGACTGTCTCGAAGTGACGGCCTGGACCGTTGATGGCGAGATCATGGGCCTGCGCCACAGGACGCTGCCGGTCGAAGGCGTGCAGTTCCATCCGGAGTCCATCGCTACCGAGCACGGCCACGCGATGCTGAGCAACTTTCTTGACGCGCCGCGGTGATGAACGTCCTTTGCTTGATACCTTTGTTGCGCCATGGCGCCTGGCCGGCCGAAGCCAGGCGCCCGATTTGAGCGCGCAAAGGGGCGTGCATCGCGCAGCGATGCGTACACTTTGCGCGAGGATGAAGCTATGCCGATTACCCCGACCGAAGCCCTGGTCCGGTGCATCGAGCACCGCGAGATCTTCCAGGACGAAATGCTGTCCTGTGGCGACGGCTGATGAGCGGCGAACTCACGCCGGTGCAGATCGCTGCGCTGACGATGGGCTTGCGCGTCAAGAAGGAGACTATCGGCGAGATCGCCGCAGCGGCGCAGATCATGCGAGAGTTCTCGACCAAGGTGGAGCCCGCCGACCGCTCGAACCTGGTTGACCTGTGCGGCACGGGCGGCGACGCCGCGCACACGTTCAACATTTCGACGGCCGCCATGTTCGTCGCGGCGGCGGCCGGCGCGCGCGTCGCCAAGCACGGCGGGCGTGGCGTCTCGTCCGGCTCGGGCAGCGCCGACGTGCTGGAGGCGCTGGGCGCCAACATCACGCTGGACCCGGCCGCGGTGGCGACGGTGCATCGCCGAGACCGGCGTCGGCTTCATGTTCGCGCCAAGCCATCACGCGGCGATGAAGCACGCGGCGCCGGTGCGCAAGGAACTCGGCGTGCGCACGATCTTCAACATCCTGGGGCCGCTGACCAATCCGGCGGGTGCGCCGAACCAGGTGATGGGCGTGTTCCACCCTGACCTCGTCGGCATCCAGGTGCGCGTGCTGCAGCAGCTCGGCTCGAACCATGTGCTGGTCGTGCACGGCAAGGACGGCATGGACGAGGTCTCGCTCGGCGCTGCGACGCTGGTCGGTGAGTTGAAGGACGGCGAGGTGCGCGAGTACGAAATCCACCCGGAGGACTTCGGACTGTCGATGGTCTCCAACCGCGGCACTCAAGGTCGGCAACGCTGCTGAGTCGCGCGCCATGCTGCTGGAGGCAATCGACAACGTCGCTGGCACGCCGCGCGAGATCGTCGTCTTCAACGCCGGAGTGGCGCTGTACGCAGCCAACGTCGCGGACTCGATCGGCGAAGGCATCGCGCAAGCGCGCTCGGCGATCGCCAGTGGCGCCGCGCGCCGCAAGCTCGACGAGTTCGTCGCAACGACGCAGAGGCTGGCCTCTTGAGGGCGGCGCAAGTGCGAGGCCCACTGTGTCGGGTGATGCAGGCGCATTCGCGGCGCATCGTGCTGCGCGCGGGGACACGGCACGATGTCGCTCGTGTTGCCGGCGCCGGGAGCGCTGCTTCGGTCGCCGAACATCGTCTGATTCCCGATATCGCATCGCCGAGACACGATGCGCGTGCTGCGCGCCAGTACTGGCGACGTGCCATCGCCAGCCCACGCAAGCGACTCTTCGTCGCGGTTCGTGGCGACGAGTTGCTGGGGGCGATCGGCGTCGACCTGATCGTGTCGCGCCATCGGATGGCGCATGTGCGCCGCCGTATCTACCTTCACTCGCTGTTCATCGTTCCGTCGGCACGTCGCCTCGGGCTGGCGCGCCGTCTGACACGGCTCGCTCTCGACTGGGGGCGCGGTCGCGGTGCGACGCAGGCGCGGCTGGAGATGGCGGCGCCGAACCGATCCGCACGCCGCCTGTATGAGTCAGTCGGCTTCCGTGTGCGGGAAATGATGTTCGCGCGACCTTTGTAGCATCCAGTGATGGACGACATACTGCAGCGAATCCTGGCGACCAAGCGCGACGAGGTTCAACGTGCGCGAAGCTGCGTGTCGCCCGCGCAGCTGCGGAACAGGCTCGCGGCGCCGGCGCGCCGCGCGATTTCGCCGGCGCGCTGCAGGCCGCTACTAGAGCGGGTCGCAGCGCGGTGATCGCCGAGGTAAAGAAGGCATCGCCATCGAAGGGCGTGCTGCGTCCCGACTTCGATCCGGCGGCTATCGGGGCGAGCTACGCCCGCAATGGGGCAACCTGTCTCAGCGTACTCACCGACGTGAAGTACTTCCAGGGCGCGCCGGAGTACCTGCAACAGGCGCGCGCGGCGAGTGGCTTGCCGGTGCTGCGCAAGGACTTCATCATTGACGACTATCAGGTCGTCGAAGCGCGCGGCTGGGGCGCTGACGCGATCCTGCTGATCGTTGCGGCACTGGATCGCGCGCGCCTGCGTACGCTTGAAGCCGCCGCACACGACCTCGACATGTCGGTGCTGGTGGAGGTCCACGATGCCGCCGAACTCGACCTTGCATTGGAACTGAAGACGCCGCTGATCGGCATTAACAACCGCAATCTGCGCACGTTCGAAACGCGACTCGAGGTGACGATCGACCTGTTGCCGCGCATCGGTCCGGAGCGCACCGTGATCACCGAGAGTGGGATCCTGTGCCCCGCGGATGTGGCGCGGATGCGCAAGGCGGGTGTCCATGCCTTCCTTGTTGGGGAGGCCTTCATGCGTGCAGACGATCCCGGCGCCGAACTGGCGCGGCTGTTCGGGTGATCGATACCTCGGCGCTGGCCGGCTGGCAGGCGCCCGTCGATCGCTTCTTTGCAAGCGATCGTGGAAGCGGGCTGCTCGCGTACCTCGAGCAGCGAAAGAGCGCCCGTGCGCACATCTATCCCCCCGATCCGCTGCGTGCGCTCGCGCTGACGCCTCCCGAGCAGGTTCGCGTAGTCATCCTGGGCCAGGATCCGTACCACGGGCCAGGTCAGGCGCACGGATTGGCGTTTTCCGTGCCGGATGGCGTGCGGCCTCCGCCGAGCCTTCGCAACATCTTCCTTGAGCTGCGAAGCGATCTCGGCTGCGAAACGCCTGTCTCCGGGAATCTCGAACGTTGGGCGCGGCAGGGAGTGCTGCTTCTGAATGCCGCCCTCACCGTCGAAGACAGCCTGCCTGGCAGTCACTCAGGCAAGGGCTGGGAGGTGTTGACCGACGCGCTTATCGTGGCGCTCGCGCGGGACAGCGTATCCAAGGTCTTCTTACTGTGGGGCGTGCAGGCCCAAGCGAAGCAGACATTGATCGACGCGGCCGGTCAAGGTCACCTGGTACTGGTGGCCAACCACCCGTCACCGCTCTCCGCCCGCCGTCCGCCGGTGCCGTTCCTCGGGTGTCGCCACTTCTCCCGCGCAAATGCTTTCCTGGCCGAACACGGTCGATGTGCCGTGAAGTGGTGTGCGATTTAGGCGCGAAAGGAGTCACGGGCCGCCCGACATCAGCGACGCGCGTCTGGTGGCCCCCACCGCATTGCGCCGTTAGGCGTCCAACCCCGCAATCGGTGAGGACGACACACTTCGCCCTAGCGTGCCCTGGACCCCGGAATCGCGGACAAGCCAGCGGCCTCGATGCCTGCGATGGCACAGATTTCATCGTTGTCGCCGGTGTCGCCAGAGATGCCAACCGCCCCCATGACTTCCCCGTCAGGGCTGACAACGAGCACGCCGCCCGGCGATGGAACCATTCGGCCTTGGCTCACTGCAGACAGGGCCGCAACGAAAGTCGGTTGCTTGACCGCTCGTTCCGCCAACTCCCGCGAGCCAAAACCCATGGCTAATGCTCCCCAGGCTTTCCCAAACGCAAGGTCAACGCGGAGAAAGCTGGCGCCATCCTCGCGCTTGAAGGCAATCGTGTGCCCGCCTGAGTCGAGCACGGCGACAGCGAGAAAGGCGAAATTCTGCTTTCGTCCCGCTGCGATCGCTGCGTCCACTATGGCGGAGGCTTGGGCCAACTTGAGTATCGCCACAACAGCTCCCTTTTCTTCAAACCGCCGGCGTGACATAAAGGCAGAACCTAAGCAGTAGTGCCAAGAAAGATTGGCTCGCCTAACGAGACCACGTTGACCGGCCATACACCGCTTGCGCTTCCAGCGGTCACCACCGCCACGACACGCACGTTGCAAGATCCGCTTGCGGAACGATCGTGTACACGGAGTAGGCGTCCGGTTGCGGCTGACTGTCGCCTACGGAGCAAGTCAGCCCAGTCTAACGACAGTCGCCCGCGCACTTCCTACTGCCACTTCGTTCATGGTGCCCTTAGCCTGCGCGCCCACGCAGTCACCGGATGCCCCCTTTCGCCGCTCACGCTCGAACGGTGCCAGAAGGGCCGCTTGCGGCCGGCATTGTGCCCGCGCTGCGGAGCATGCAACTGGCTGACTTCAACCGAGGTGTCCGAGCCAACGGCGTTGCAGGGTCGCGGCGCGGCGCGGGGCTTTGGGGTCGATCTTGAGCTGAAACTTCGGTGGCGGCTGTGTGCCGAGTTGCAGACTGAAGGTCATCAGCTCGTCACGCCGGAACGCGTGCAGTTCGATCGGGTCGCCGGGCTGGTAGCGGGCGAGCCTTTTGTCGATGTTGTCAGCGGTCACGCGCAGTCCGTCAAGCGCGATTAGCACGTCGCCCCCCGAGAGCCCGGCCGACTGCGCCGGAGTGCCGTCGTAGACGTGGGTAATCTTTGCCTCGCCGCCTCCTGTGGCGATACCGCAGCCCAGCAGCGCAAAGTGCGGCTTATCGAGCGCGGGGCGGCGTTCGAAGACGATGCCGAAGGGCGCCAGCAGCCGCTCGAAGTCCGGATCGCGGCGTGCCTTCGGTCCACTCTCGAAGCACGCGATCCAGTTTGAGGCCGGTTGCCGCTTCTGCAGCGGCGAGCACGCCATCTTCATCGACGCCGGCGTAGTTCGCACCCGCGTCCTTGTAGCGGCGCCAAAGCAGGCGCAGCACATCGTCGAGCGACTTGCGACCCTTTGTTTCGCTGCGGATCGTGAGGTCCAGCGCGAGCGCGACGAGTGAACCCTTCTGGTAGTAGCTCACCACGCTGTTGGGCGCGTTCTCGTCCTGGCGGTAGTACTTGATCCACGCGTCGAACGAACTCTCGGCCACACTTTGCTTCAGCCGACTGCGTTCGCTGCAGACGGTGGTCAGCGTCGTGGTCAGCGTGTCGAGGTACTGCACCTCGGTCAGTAACCCGGCGCGGGTTAGCAGCAGGTCGTCGTAGTAGCTGGTGAAAGCCCTCGAACGCCCACAGAAGCCGGGTGTGGTTCTCGCGCGTGAGGTCGTACGGGACAAAGGCGGCCGGCCGGATGCGCTTGACGTTCCAGCTGTGGAAGTATTCGTGGCTCGCCAGTCCGAGAAACGTGCGGTACCCGGACGTCGCCTCTTTCATGCCCTCGTACGGCAGGTCGTCGCGCCGGCAGATCAGTGCGGTGGAGTTGCGGTGCTCAAGCCCGCCGTAGCCGTCGCCGACGGCCAGCGTCATGAACGTGTAGCGCGCGAACGGTGCCTTGCGGGTGCGCGGCTCGAACAGACGGACCTGCTGCTCGCAGACGCGCGCGAGGTCGGTCGTCAGGCGCTTCATGTCGAACTTCGGTACGCGCCCGGTGACGGCGATCTCGTGCGGCACGCCGAGCACGTCGAAACGGCCGAGTTCGAACTCGCCCATTTCCACCGGGCAGTCGATCAGCTCGTCGTAGTCGCTGCGCGACGTACGTCCCGAAGTCCAGTCGCCGAGTGCCACGCGCGGGCCCCAGTCCGGTGACGACCTTCCACTTGAATAGCGCGCACCCGCCGGCGGCAGGATGTCGACGCTGCACGGCTCATGCTCTTGGCCGATCGGCAGCAGGAAAACGCTGGGGCCGTTGAAGAATCCGTGCGATTCGTCGAGATGCGCGGCGCGGACCGACAGGTCCCAGGCGTAGACCTCGCACGCCACTTCGAGTGCGCCCTTGACCGGGGCCGCGCGCCAGGTGTGCTTGTCCAGTTTCTCGATCGGCACCTTGCGATCGCCGGCCACCGCGCTGATGCGCACGATGTTGCGCGCGAACTCCCGGATCATGTAGCTGCCGGGAATCCACGCCGGCAACATGAAGAGTTGCCCTTGCGGATCGGGCCGCTCGACGCGGCAGATGACGTGGAACAGGTGTGCCGCGGATTGGCGGGGCGTATCGCGTAGTGGACGCTCATGGCAGTGCGGGCAGTGGACGCGCGAGTGTAGAGGCGCGTCGCACGGGCGCGCCGCTACTGGCGCAACACGTCGAGCACTTCGGAACGGAATTCGCGTTGATACAGCAGGTAGACGATCGCCGCGGTGCCCAGCGCGAAGGCCAGCGGCGAGAAGAACCACAGGATGACGGCGAACGCCATGTAGTAGGCACGAAGGCCGTCGTTGAAGGTTTCTGCGGCCAGCCCGACGACGCGTCCGGCGCGGTCGGCAAACTCCTCGCGTGACGCCGCGCCGCTCTCGAACGCCCGCGAATCCGGGGCAGAAGCGATGAGCAGTGCCCCGAAGGTGTACTGGCGCATCGACCATGTGAAGCGGAAGAAGGCGTAGACGAAAACGGCAGTCAGCACGAAGAGCTTGAGGTCGAAGACGAACGGCGACGTACGTGCAACGAAGGGAAGCTCCTTGGCCACCTTGGCCGCTTCTTCGGTGGCGCCGAGCAATGCCAGCAGACCGCCGATGATCAGTATGGTCGTCGAGGCGAAGAACGACGGACTGGTCGACAGGTTCTGCACGACGACACCGTCGATGACGCGATTCTCGCGCGCTGTGGTCTGCATCATCCAAAGCCGACGAAAGCGGTTCGTCGTCGCAAGCAACGAGCCGCGGCCAGTGGCGGCCCGGCGCCGCGCAAACGCGGCGTAGCCCCACCAGCCGAGCACGAACCACGCCAGCGCCAGCAAGTCGGTCAGCGTGATCTGGCGAAAGAGTTCGAGTATCGACATCGATGCAGTGCCTCGTCCGGCTACGTGCCCGTGTGCAGTCGACGGGCGTTGGACACGCACACGGCGCCGCACGGGCGTGAGAAGCCGCTGGGCCAGCACAAGCGAGGCTTGCGCGCTGCGTCGTCCGCCTCCTTTTCGCGGTCCGGCCCGGAGAACGGTGGCCCAGGGCCATCGCCCAGAAGTCGTTCACCAGTTGCTGCTGCATCTGCCATCCGGCCTGCCACAGCGCTGCCTGACCCGCAAGTCCGGCATCCCACTTCTCGGACACCATGCGCACGGCTTCCCGGCGGTTGCGCGCGCTGGCCAGTCCGGGCGTCGTCGTCAATCGTGCAGTGCGCGCCCGCATGACCTGCGGCGCGGACAGGGCGATCTCACTGGCACTGAGAGCCAGCTTCCACCATTGCTGCATCAGGTTGGCCATCAACGATCCTCCAGTGTGTCGACGTCGTACAGTACTCCCGGATCGTCAACCTCGAAGAGCTGCGGTGGATGCCGCAGAAGTACGGCGCGGGCGCCAGTGTCGCCGTTCGACGCCATCAGTTCCGCCTGCAGCGTTGCCGCGAACCCGACCGGGTGACCGCGTCGCCCGCAATAGACCGGCGCGGCCGTCGCGGCACCCGCGCGCAGCGCCTCGACGACCCGACGCACCGTGTCCGATTGAACCGCAGGCATGTCGGCCAACGCAATAACCCAGCCGTCCGCGGGCGAGGCTGCCGCGATGCCACACGCAATCGATGTTCCTTGCCCCTGTGCCGCCTGCGGATTGACAGCCAGTGCGCAACCCTCTGCCCGCAGCAATCGATGCAGTTCGAGCTGGCGGACATCGGACGGCGGGGCCACCACGGCAACGACACTCCCGAGTGCGTCGCGCATCGTGCGTGCGGCCGCGACGGCGAGCGGTGCTCCGAGGTGTGGTCCGCGTGTCGTTGGCTCCAGCAGCTTGAGCCGCGTCGCCACTGGGGTCGAAACGGGCGCCGCGTCCGGCCGCGAGCAACACGCCGATGATGCGCGCTTTGTCGCGCATTGGTCAGCGTCGGCGCAACCGCGCGATGATCCAAACCACGACACCGGCCGCCATCACGTACAGCGCGGCCTGCACCGCCCGGTTCTCGAGGGTGAAGAGGAGGCTGCGGTACAGCAGGAAGGCGCAGGTGCCGACGAAAAGTCATCGGCAGCACCGGGTACGCCGGCACCTTGAACGGCCGCGCGACATGTGGCTGCCTGAAGCGCAGCACGAACAGCGCGATCCCGGTCAGGAGAAAGAAGAACCAGAACACCGGCGCGGTGAAGTCGACCATGAACTTCACGCCGCTCTTGTTGACCGTTGCCAGCAGCACGAGGGTGAGGCTGATCGCGCCGGTGACGAGGTAGGCCGCGACCGGCGCATCGCGCTCGCTGTTCCAGCGGCTCATGAAGCGAAACACCGGCCAGTCGTTGCCGAGGGAATAGTTGGTGCGCGCGGCGACGATCATCGTGGCGTTGATCGAAGTCAGCGCCGCCAGCGCGACGACGGCGCCAATCGTCTTTTCGCCGAAGGTGCCGAACGCATTGCGGGCGACATCGGCCGCCACGGCCTGGCTCGACTTCAGGCCGTCGAAGCCGAGGCCGACGAGCAGCGCCGCGACGAACAGCACGTAGATCGACGTTACAAGCAAGAGCGCGAGCAGCAGCACCTTGACGATCGAGCGCGGTCCGCCCCTGACCTCGGCGGAGATGTAGGCGGCCTCGTTCCAGCCGCCAAAGGTGAACAAGACGAATAGGAGCGCCGTGCCAAAAAGCGTCGGAACGGCATTCGACGCGGCAGGCGCCGGTGCCGCACCCGTAGCGGGCGCGACAAATCCGGCGATCACAACCATCAGCATGCCCAGCACCAGCAACCCCGACAGCAGGTTCTGCGTGCGGGCGGACTCCTTCAGGCCGGCGATGTTGACGGCCGTCAGCGCAACGACGATCAAAACCGCGTAAATCGTCGACGATTGCGCGCCAAGCCAGAACACGCGACTCATGTAGTCGCCGAATACGAAGGCGAGCAGTGCGATCGAACCGGTGGTGATCACCAGCACGCGTGCCCAGGCAAAGAAGAACGACAGGTCCTTACCGTAGGCCCGCGTCAGGAAGTAGTAGTCGCCGCCGGCGTTGGGGAAGGTGGTCGCAAGCTCCGCGTAGCACAGCGCTCCGATCAGGGCGAGCGTGGCCCCGAACAGCCACGCACCGAACATCCACTCGACGGAACCCGTCATCCCGGCCACCAGAGGTGGAAAGGTGAAGATGCCGCCCCCGATGATGATGCCGACGATGATCATCACGCCGTCGAACACCGACAGCACTGGTCTGGGCGCCGCCGCGTGGCCGGGCGAGGGCGAAGCAGGACTGCTTACGTCACTCATCGAATGCCCTTCCCCATATGAAGAGCCCCGCTGTAGCGGGGCCCCTCTGTTTCGGTGCGGGTGATTCGCCTACTTGCCGTAGAAGCGGCCGCATTGCGTGAGCATCTCGGCCCATGCGGCTGCGCGCAGCGGACCCTGTGGTGCGCCGGTGACCTTGGTCTCCGTGTTGCCGGACTTGAATGCGCCGGCGAGTTCGGTGCCGCGGACCGTGCCATTGAACGTGCGGGTCACACCCTTGTCGTCGTTGAACGCGAACCGCAACTGGTCGCCCCGCAGCGTCGCACCGACGAGCGGCTGGCGGCTGGCACCGCTCACGACCTCGCCGCTCACCTTCTGAAACGTCTGCGTCAAGTTGACCGTCGTGCTCGCCCCGCTGGCGTCGCGCAACACCCAGGTCCCGTCCACGCGCGCGGGCACGATCCACAGGTAGGCCGTGCGGTACTCGAATTCGGAGGTCTCGTCGGCTTCCCAGTCGCCCATCGTGAACTGGTGCGAGGTGACGCGCGTGCCTGGCTTCATCGCCAGGATGCGGTGCCGCACGCATAGGTTCAGTTCCGGCAGCAGGTACATCGTGATTACAGTGGCCTTGCTGAAATCCTCCTTGAAGATGTCGCCCTGAATGATCTTGGTCTTGTTGGTCACGCCCTCGGCCGTGACCAGGCAGTTGGCGAGCTTGGCCATGTCCGGGTTGTATTCGATGCCGACCGAGTTCGCACCGAGCTTACCGGCCGCGATCGCGATCTTGCCGTCACCGGCGCCAAGGTCGTAGACAAGATCCTGCGGCGTCACCTTCGCCATGCGCAGCATGCGCTGTACGAGTTCATCCGGCGTCGGCACCCAGACGACGTCCTTGCCCGACTGCCCGACCTGGGGCTTGTAGTCCCGCTCGCAGTCCTTGCGGTCGAGCGCTTGGGCGTCGGTCAGAAATGCAGCCGACAGCAAGCACGTGGCGGCGATGGCCAGGGGACGTGCGAAGGTGCGATCAATCATGCGAACTCCTGCGGGGTTGGTCGGGCAAAGGGAGGATTCTGCCGAAAGTCCCCGCGGGCGTCAGCCGCGGGGATCCAACGGCGCCGGTTGAGCGTGACTACGCCTGAGCAAGATCGAATGGCAGCTTGCGTAGCCGCTTCCCGGTCAGCGCGAACACCGCATTCGCAACGGCCGGAGCGATGGGCGGCGTACCCGGCTCGCCGACACCGGACGGATCGGCACGACTGGGAACGATGTGAACGCTGATTTCCGGCATTTCGGGCAGCCGAAGCACCGCATAGTCGGCAAAGTTGCTCTGCTGCACGACGCCATCTTTCAGCGTGATCTGGCCATGCAGCGCGGCTGACAGGCCAAAGACCATTGCGGACTGGACCTGTGCCTCGACCGTCAGCGGGTTGACCGCAAAGCCGCAGTCGATCGCAGAGGTGACCTTGTGCACGCGGATCGTCTTCGTGTCGACGGACACCTCGACGACATGTGCAACAACCGATCCAAACGACTCGTGCACCGCCACTCCGCGGCTGCGACCCTTCGCGACCGGGCTCGTCCAGCCCGACTTGTCGCGGACGAGTTGCAGCACTCCGCGCACGCGTGTGTGCTTCGGATCGAGCAAGGCGAGTCGATAGGCGATCGGGTCCTGCTTGGCGGCGCGCGCCAGCTCGTCAACCATGGTCTCCATGACGAACGCAGTGTGCGAGTGGCCGACGGAGCGCCACCACAGCACCGGCACGTTGACCTCGGGGTGATGCACGCTCACCTGCAGGTTCGGCAGGCGGTAGGGTGTATCGACCACACCTTCGGTCGCCGAGGAGTCGACGCCGTCCTTGACCAGGAACTTCTCGAAGGGCGTTCCCTTCAGGATCGACTGGCCGACGATCGTATGGTTCCAGCCGCGCAGGGCATTGCCCGCGTCCAGTCCAGCGACCACGCGGTGCACGAAAAGCGGGCGGTAGTAGCCGCCGCGAATGTCGTCCTCGCGTGACCAGATGACCTTCACCGGCGCGTCAATTCCGGCCTGTTTCATCGCCTTGGCGATGTTGACCGCCTCCACCAAGTAATCCGACGACGGGTTCGCACGCCGGCCGAATCCGCCTCCAGCCGACATTGTGTTCAGCGTCACCTGCTCGGGCTTGAGCCCTGCCGTGCTGGCGATCGCCAACTGATCGATCGTCTGGAACTGGGAGCCGCACCAGACGGTGCACGCGTCCGCCTTGAGGTCGACGACGGCGTTCAGCGGCTCCATCGGCGCATGTGCGAGATACGGAAACTCGTACACGGCTTCGATGCGCTTGGCGGCCTGCGCAGCCGCCGTGGCATCGCCATCACTGTGCGCCTTGAGCCCAGGCTGCAGTGCCAGCTCCCGGTAGATCTTCAACTGGTCAGCTGTGGTCGGTCCGCTCGCGGCCTCCCACTTGATGTCGAGCACATCACGCGCCGTCTTGGCGGGCCAGTAGCCGTTGGCGATCACCGCAATTCCGGTCCCGCCGCGGTCGACCGGCACCTGTACCACCGCCTCCACGCCCTTCACGGCGCGCGCCTTGGTCGGATCGAATGAAGCTACCTTGCCGCCAAAAACCGGTGGGTGGACCAGCACCGCGACCCGCATGTTCGGCAGCGACTTGTCGATTCCGAACTGCGCGGTGCCATTGACCTTCTCCGGCGAGTCCAGGCGCCGGGTCGGCCGACCGATGACGGAGTAGTCCGCCGGATCGGCCTTCAGGCCCACGCGTGTCGGCAGTGGCAGCTTGCCCGCCGCTTCGGCCAGGGAGCCATAGCTCGCGCGTCGCTTCTGACCTGCGGGCTCGATCACAAAACCATTGCGTGTGTCGAGCTTGCCGGCATCAGCGCCCCACTGCTGCGCGGCGGCCGCGACGAGCATTGCGCGCGCTGAGGCACCGATGACGCGGTACTGCTTCCAGCTCGACGCCACGGAGTTGGAGCCACCCGTCATCTGGATGCCGAAGCCTGGGTCGGCGTACACCTCGGCCGCCGGCGCGAGTTCGGCGCGTACCTTGGACCACTCGCAGTCGAGTTCCTCCGCAATGAGCATCGGCAATGCGGTGCTGACGCCTTGTCCGAATTCGAGGCGATTGACCATCACCGTGGTCGTGCCGTCCGGCGCGATGCGAATGAACGATGACGGCGGGAACACCATCTTCTTGGCGTCCTGCGCCGTCGTCTCGAGCGACACGCCGAGCATGAGGCCACCGCCGGCCGCTCCCGTCGCCTTGAGGAACTCGCGCCGGTTCAGCTTGACCGGGACCAATCGGGCTTCGCGCTGCGCGCGCAGGCCAATTTCAAGAAAACGCATCGTGCTCTCCTAGGCCAGGGTTCGCGCCGCATCCTTGACTGCCGCGCGAATCCGCGCGTAAGCCCCGCAGCGACACAGATTGCCGGACAGCGCAGCATCGATGTCGGTCTCCGAGGGATTCTTCTTGCTCTTCAACAGTGCGGTCGCGGCCATGATCTGACCCGACTGGCAGTAGCCACATTGGACGACATCGTGCTTGATCCAGGCATTCTGGACGACCTTGCCGACGCGGTCGTCCGCCGCACCCTCGATCGTCGTTACGGGTCCGCTGACCGACGAGATCGGCGTGACGCACGAACGAACCGCCTGCCCGCCGATGTGCACGGTGCAAGCACCGCAAGCCGCAATGCCGCAGCCGAATTTGGTTCCGGTCATGCCAAGGTTGTCACGCAGTGCCCAGAGCAGGGGTGTGGCGGGATCGGCGTCCACATCGACGGCCTTGCCGTTCACGGTCAAACGGGTCATTGAACAACTCCTTGAGGGATATTGGCGCTAATTGCTGTGAGCAGAGCGAAAGCGGACGGGCCAGTTGGCTCAACGGTTCACGTCGACGACGATGCGGCCGCGCACGCGCCCGGCGAGAATATCGTGAGCAGCGTCGAACGCGCCGGCCAATGGGATCTCGCGCACGATTGTGGCCAGGCGGGCGGGAGCCAGGTGCGCTGACAGCAAGGTCCAGGCGGCTTCGCGGCGCGGCAACGGCGCCATCACACTGTCGACACCCGCCAGCGTCACGCCGCGCAGGATAAACGGCGCTACCGTCGCCGGAAAGTCCATGCCGCCAGCCAGGCCGCAGGCGGCCACCGTGCCGCCCACGCGCGTCTGTGCGCACACATTGGCCAATGTGGCGCCGCCGACCGAGTCGACGGCCCCCGCCCACCGCTCCTTCTGTAGCGGTTTGCCAAGTGTGGACAGCGTTGCTCGGTCGGTGATCTCCTTGGCGCCCAGGGAGAGAAGGTAATCCGACTCCGCGGACTTGCCGGTCGAGGCCACGACCGAGTAGCCGAGCGCGGCTAGCAAGGCCACTGCGACCGATCCGACGCCGCCGGTCGCACCGGTGACCAGAACTTCGCCCTGGGACGGCACGACACCGTGCGCCTGCAAGGCGAGGACCGACAGTGCTGCCGTGTAGCCCGCCGTTCCGAGCGCCATCGCATCGCGCGTCGAGTAGGCTGCCGGCACGCGCACTAGCCAGTCGCCCTTCACGCGGGCGCGCTGGGACAAGCCGCCCCAGTGCGTCTCGCCCAGGCCCCAGCCGTTGATGACGACCGCGTCACCCGGTTTCCAGCGGGCGCTGCGGCTGGACGCAACGGTGCCAGCGGCGTCGATGCCGGCCACCATGGGCCACTTGCGCACGACCGGTGATGTATTGGTCAGGGCAAGGCCGTCCTTGTAGTTAATCGTCGAGTAGTCGACGGCTAGGACGACGTCATCGTCGGGCGTCGCTGCCTCCAGCTCCGCCTCCGAGATCGCACGCACCTCGGCACGGAAAGTCTCGCCATCCTTGGACAGTACGATCGCCTGCGTCATGTCTTGGCACCGGAAAGGTCGGAACGTTCGATGATAGTGCCGCGCCGAGCCGTGCTTCTTGGCGTGCCGTCGCGTCAGTGCGGGAAGGCTGCGACGAGCGCCGCGAGCAGGCACAGCGACGCGCCCAGGGTCAGCCGCGTGCGCAGCGAGAGGTACCAGGAAGGCACTGGCGTGGCATAGAGGTGCACGAGCTGTCCATCGACCACGCGCACCAGCAGGAGGTCGCCGATCAGGAAGGCGAGGATGAGGGCGGCCGGAAGGCCCAGCATCAGCATCAACAAGGCAAGCCAGCCCAGCAGCGACGGGGTGACGCCCCAACCGAGTGCATTCCACGCCCTGGCCTTGTCGAGACCAGGGTTGGCCAAGGCGAGACCCCAGTGAACCGCACCCAGGAACGAGAGGATGACGGCGGTATAGCCAACCAGCGCGAACTGCACCTGCAACGACACTTCGTCGCGCCACGGCAGCCACGTCAGGATCGCCAGCACGAAAAACGGCACCAGGCCGAGGTTGCCGAGCAAAGTGGCTATGCGTTGTTCGATGACGGTCGACATTCGCGCTCCCGGTAGGCTGCGATTATGTCGCGGCCGCGCTTCGCGCCCGGTCGTGTCAATTGATCAATGGGGCGCCGGAACGACGGACGTGCCGCACGGAGTCTTGCCGCTGCACAAAGGCGGGCGCGCGGGGAAGTGAAATCCTTGCGCGGTGGAATTGCGGAGCAATATCACATGAGCGTCGATGTCATCGTTGTCGGGGCTGGGCTGTCGGGTCTGGTGACGGCGCATCGCCTGCACCGGGCGGGCCTGTGCGTGCAGGTGTTCGAGGCGGCCACACGGCCGGGCGGAGTGATCGGTTCGGAGCGGAAAAATGGCGTGCTGTTCGAGCGCGGGCCGAACAGCGGAATGGATACGACTGCCGGCAATCAATGCGCTGCTAGACGAACTCGGCATTCGCGATCAGCGCGTCGACGCGAGCGAGGCTTCGTCCAGGCGCTACGTGGTGCGTGGCGGCCAGATGGTGGCGCTGCCGATGTCGCCCGGAGCCTTTATCGCGACGCCGCTCTTCTCGTGGGGCGCGAAGCTGCGTCTGCTTGCCGAGCCGTTTCGTCACACGAGCGCCGGCAGACGTGGAGGAATCGATCGCACAGTTCGTCCGGCGCCGGCTCGGCCGCGAGTTTCTCGACTACGCGATCGAACCGTTCGTGTCCGGCATCTACGCGGGCGATCCGGACCGGCTGTCCTTGCCAGCGGCGTTTCCCGCGACTGCATGCACTGGAACAGCGCTACGGTAGCCTGATGAGAGGTGCGATTCGCGGCGCGCGCGAGCGCCGGCGCAGCGGCGAGACCCCCAAGTCTTCGGCCACCAGCTTCTCGTTTCGGGAGGGCTTTCAGACGCTGACCGACGCGCTCGCCGCGGCGCTTCCGAGCGTCGCGTGCGGGACACCAGTGACCGGGCTCCGGCGTGAGGCCGACGGTGCATTTTCCGTCGCGTTCGAAGGCACTTCATCCGGTGCACAGCGCGCGCGTGCTGTCGTTCTGGCAGTGCCAGCGTACACAGGGGCGTCGCTCAGCGCGCATCTGGCGCCGGAGGCAGCGCGCGCGCTGGGCGAGATTCCGTATTCGCCGGTCGCGGTGGTGATCAGTGCCTATCGCCGTCAGGCGGTGGGCCACCGGTTGGATGGCTTCGGCGTCCTGGCGCCCGCTGTCGAGCGGCCTGGCATTCTGGGGTCGCTCTTTTCCAGCACGATGTTCGAGAACCGCGCCGCACCCGACACTGCCGTGTTTACGACTTTCCTCGGTGGAAGGCGTGACCCGGCCTTGGCCGCGGCACCCGACGCCGAACTCCTGCAGACGGTGCAACGCGAGCTCTCCCGGCTGGTGGGGATTAGCGAACCGCCGCTGTTTAATGAAATCACGCGCTGGCCGCGCGCGATTCCGCAGTACACCCTAGGGCACCTGCAGCGCATTGCCGCGGTAGAGCAAGCCGAGCGAGCCGTGCCCGGCCTCTACTTCTGTGCAAACTATCGTGGCGGGGTCTCCATCAGCGATTGCGTCATCCACGGTGAAGCAATGGCGAAGCAAGTCGCCGGGTGGCTGGGCGCGGCCAAGCCAGGGGCGGCGGCGGCCGGCGCTGTCGCCTGAAGCAGGCGGTTCACCGGCCCCTTTTCAGTCGTTTGGACGAGTTGTCCGCGCAACTGCCGTGGCAGAATGACCGCCGGAAGTCGCGCCCGGCGACGCCGCCGTCGGGGCGCTTGCTGCGTGCGAGGTCCCGCTGAGTTCCACCGTCATCCCGCTAAGGCAGTCCGCCGTTGAGCGCTCGCTCAAGCAGGCGAGCTTTGACACGGCGGGAGTGCCGCTTCTCGCGGTCAACCACAGCGGACAGATCCTTGCGATCAACTCCGAGGCAATGTCACTGGTCGGGGGCGACTCGGCCGTGGGCCGCAGCGTCGCCGAGCTGCTGGGATTCCTGAGCCACCGTGCGTTTGCTCGCCGCTGGCAACGCTTGTGGTCCGAACTGTCGGCCGACGGCCATTGCGAATTCGAGGCCAAACTCCCGCTGCGCAGCGGAGCTCGGCTGACCGCGCGCTTCGTCGTGCGCCTGTTCCGCTTTGATCAGGACGACTTCGCGTCGATATCGGTGGTTGACACCTCAGCCGAGCGCGCTGCGCGTCGCCGTGCGCGTGCCACCGATGCGCGTTCGCGCTCACTTGCCCAGCACCAAAGCGAACTGACAATCGTGCTGAACGCGGACCGCCGCGTCATCTTTGCGTCGTCCGCGCTGGAACCGATCACAGGCGAGCACGAGGGCGATGTCATGGGGTCGCCGTTCGAGTTCATCCTGGACCAGCCGTCGCGCATCGAGTTCCGGCGAGCGGTCGACCGTTTGCTGCGCGAGCCGGCGGGCGATCGCCAGTCGACTTCATTGCACTTGCGCACGCGCGCGGCAATGGCGGGCAATGGGCGGAGTCTTTCGTGTGTGCTGGCCAACTGTCTCGACGACCCGCGCGTGCGCGGGCTCGTGCTGACAGCGCGCGATCTCGGGCCGGCCGAGCGGGCACAGGCGCGGCGGTTGCGGTTTCGCGAGCGCTTGCTCGAACTGGCGATCCAGCCGAAGTCAGATTTCACGCAAACCCTGGCCACGGTGCTGCGTTCGACCGCCGAAGTGCTCGACGTCGCTTCGGCCAGCTTCTGGCGCCTCTCGCGTGAACCGGACGTCCTGCGTTGCGAGGCCTTGTTCGACCGCGGCGCCGACCGCTTCCTGCGCGACTGGGTCGGACGCGAATTTCCGGCGACCCGGTTTGCCGTGTACTTCGCGCAGTTGATGAACCGGCAGCCGGTCATCGTCAACGACACACGGACGTCGCGGCTGACAACGATGTTCGCCGGCGATCCGGTGTGGGGACACGTCCGCGCGCTGCTCGACGTGCCCATTCTCGTCGAGGGCGCAGTGCACGGGGTGCTGTGCCTGCAGCACCGCGAGGTTCGTTACTGGGATGAGGATGACGCGGGCTTCGCGAACACGACTGGCCTGATGCTGGCATTGTCGATGGAGGCCACGCAGCGCCAGGAGGCCGAGACTCGCATCGAGCACCTCGCGTGGTACGACGCGCTGACTGGCCTGCCGAATCGCAACCTGCTGCGCGAGACGATGCGCGACATGATCATGACCGCGTCGAATCGCAAGCGACGCATGGCGGCCATGCTGATCGACCTCGATCGTTTCAAGGATGTCAACGACACACTGGGGCACCTTGTCGGTGACGCCCTGATCAAGTCCGCCGCCGACGTGCTGCGCGAGACGGTCGGCGATGACGGAACCGTCGCGCGGCTCGGCGGTGACGAGTTCGTCGTGCTGATCAGCGAGTTCGTGCACCGCCAGGAAGTCGCATTGCTTGCCGAGCGGATTGCGCAGGCGCTGCACCGGACCGACCTTGTTCCGAACATCGATACCCAGGTTTCGGCGTCGATCGGCGTGGCGCTCTTCCCCGAGCACGGCCGCGACATGAGCACGCTGCTGAAGAACGCGGATGCGGCCATGTACCAGGCCAAGCGCGACGGGCGCAACCAGTTCAGCTTCTTCAATCCGATCCGCTACGAGCGTGCAGCGCGCGAGGTTCAGCTCGGCATCGAACTGGTCAAGGCGGTGCAGAGCGAGAATCCCGCAGTTCATCTGCGAGTACCAGCCGCAGATCGAGATGGCGAGCGGGCGCGTGGTCGGGCTGGAGGCGCTGATCCGGTGGAATCATCCGGTGCACGGCATGCTTACGCCGGACCGATTCATCGGCGTGGCGGAAGTCAGCGGTCTGTCGGAGCGCATCACGCGGTGGGTCCTCAACGAAGTCTGCAGCCAGATCAACCGCTGGCGCCTGGTGAAGCCCGACTTCGATGTGCCGGTCGCCGTCAACGTCGCGGGACGCGAGATGGGTTCGACCGCGCTGCCGATCCTGGTGCGCAGCGCGCTGGTGAAGCACGACATCGAACCGCGGCTGATCGTGCTGGAGATCACCGAGCGCACGCTGGTCAAGGAAAGCGAGATCAACAACGACGTCCTCGCCGAGCTCGCGTCGATCGGGGTCGGTCTTGTGCTCGACGACTTCGGCACCGGATACTCGATGCTCGGCTACCTCAAGCGCATGCCGATTCACGCCTTGAAGATCGACCAGTCGTTCATCGAGGGCATCCCCGCCGATCCGGACAGCCGCGCGATCGTGCACGCCATGCTCGCCGTCGCACGCCACTTCCGCCTGAAGGTCGTCGCCGAAGGCGTCGAATCGCAGGACCAGGTCGACTACATGCGCGAGATCGGCTGCGAGTTCGCGCAGGGCTTCTTCTACTCGCGCGCCGTGTCCGGCGACACGATCCTCGACTATCTCGCGCGCGAGTCCGCCGCCTCCTAATCGCAAGTTGCCCGGCATTACACTGCGGGCGACACTGCGAGGAGGCACAGCATGGAGTACCAAAACATCCTGGTCGAGACCCGCGGTCGCGTCGGTCTCGTCACACTCAATCGTCCGAAGGCACTCAACGCGCTCAACGATCAGCTGATGGACGAGTTGGGCCATGCGCTGCTTGCGTTTGACGCGGACGAAGGCATCGGTGCCATGGTGATCACGGGCAGCGAGAAAGCCTTTGCGGCCGGCGCGGACATCGGCGCGATGAAGGACTGGACGTACATGGACGTCTTCAAGTCCGAGTACATCTCGCGCAACTGGGAAACGTTGCGGCGCATTCGCAAGCCGGTCATTGCGGCGGTGTCCGGTTATGCGCTCGGCGGCGGCTGCGAACTGGCGATGATGTGCGACATCGTGTTTGCCGCCGAGACGGCGAAATTCGGCCAACCGGAGATCAAGCTCGGCATCATGCCTGGCGCTGGAGGCACGCAGCGCCTGCCGCGCGCGGTCGGCAAGGCCAAGGCGATGGATCTCGTGCTGACCGCGCGGATGATGGATGCCGCAGAGGCCGAGCGCGCAGGCCTGGTGTCGCGAGTCGTTGCCGCCGACAAGCTGCTCGAGGAAGCGCTCGCGGCCGCCGCCACGATTGCCGGCCAGTCGCTGCCCGCCGTCATGATGGCCAAGGAGGCGATCAACCGCGCCTACGAGGCGCCGCTCGCCGAGGGCATGCTCTTCGAGCGGCGCCTCTTTCACTCGCTGTTCGCCACCAGCGACCAGAAGGAAGGCATGGCCGCGTTCGTCGAGAAGCGGGCGGCGCAACTTCCGGCACAAGTAGCGCGATCGGCCTTGCAGCGGTGCGGCGCACGCGCGCGGCCCCGGCACCGACTAGAGCGGGATCTCCTAAGTTACCTGGCGCGCTCGCGGCGGTCGCTCCCAACGGGTTGTGCGGCGTTGTGGAACAAGGACTTAGGGGCCGTGAGCCCATCGCCATCGCGAGCGTGCATCGCCACGCGCGAGGCTCGCGACTCGGTGCGTACTGCCAGGCAAATGAGGCGGCTCCTGGCATTCGGCGCAGAGGTCGGCTTGACACGAATTTTCCAGGCCCTCATAATTCCGCTTCTTCGCTGCTGCGGTTGCGATGCAACATCTTTGACCGCCGCCAGCACGCTCTTTAACAACGAAACAGCCGATAAGTGTGGGCGCTTAATGAAAGGCGCAACCGGCACGGAAGGTCGTCGAGGTCTCACGCCACGACATCAACCGACTGCGCCGGCTGAACTCAAGACATTAAGTGCTCACGCAATGGAAAGAGGGAAGTTGATGGAAACATCACATACCTCGATTCCAGCGAGTGAGTAATCAACCGTGCCTGGCACGGTTGCGCAAACAGCATCGAACTGAAGAGTTTGATCCTGGCTCAGATTGAACGCTGGCGGCATGCCTTACACATGCAAGTCGAACGGCAGCACGGGGGCAACCCTGGTGGCGAGTGGCGAACGGGTGAGTAATGCATCGGAACGTGCCCAGTAGTGGGGGATAACCAGTCGAAAGATTGGCTAATACCGCATACGACCTACGGGTGAAAGCGGGGGACCGTAAGGCCTCGCGCTATTGGAGCGGCCGATGTCTGATTAGCTAGTTGGCGGGGTAAGAGCCCACCAAGGCGACGATCAGTAGCTGGTCTGAGAGGACGACCAGCCACACTGGGACTGAGACACGGCCCAGACTCCTACGGGAGGCAGCAGTGGGGAATTTTGGACAATGGGCGCAAGCCTGATCCAGCCATGCCGCGTGCGGGAAGAAGGCCTTCGGGTTGTAAACCGCTTTTGGCAGGAACGAAACGGCGACTCCTAATACGAGTCGTTAATGACGGTACCTGCAGAATAAGCACCGGCTAACTACGTGCCAGCAGCCGCGGTAATACGTAGGGTGCAAGCGTTAATCGGAATTACTGGGCGTAAAGCGTACGCAGGCGGCTTTGCAAGACAGGTGTGAAATCCCCGGGCCTAACCTGGGAACTGCATTTGTGACTGCATGGCTAGAGTCTGTCAGAGGGGGGTGGAATTCCACGTGTAGCAGTGAAATGCGTAGAGATGTGGAAGAACACCGATGGCGAAGGCAGCCCCCTGGGATGAGACTGACGCTCATGTACGAAAGCGTGGGGAGCAAACAGGATTAGATACCCTGGTAGTCCACGCCCTAAACGATGTCTACTAGTTGTCGGAGGGTAACTCCTTCGGTAACGCAGCTAACGCGTGAAGTAGACCGCCTGGGGAGTACGGTCGCAAGATTAAAACTCAAAGGAATTGACGGGGACCCGCACAAGCGGTGGATGATGTGGATTAATTCGATGCAACGCGAAAAACCTTACCTACCCTTGACATGCCACTAACGAAGCAGAGATGCATTAGGTGCCCGAAAGGGAAAGTGGACACAGGTGCTGCATGGCTGTCGTCAGCTCGTGTCGTGAGATGTTGGGTTAAGTCCCGCAACGAGCGCAACCCTTGCCATTAGTTGCTACGAAAGGGCACTCTAATGGGACTGCCGGTGACAAACCGGAGGAAGGTGGGGATGACGTCAAGTCCTCATGGCCCTTATGGGTAGGGCTTCACACGTCATACAATGGCTGGTACAGAGGGCTGCCAACCCGCGAGGGGGAGCCAATCCCAGAAAACCAGTCGTAGTCCGGATTGCAGTCTGCAACTCGACTGCATGAAGTCGGAATCGCTAGTAATCGCGGATCAGCATGTCGCGGTGAATACGTTCCCGGGTCTTGTACACACCGCCCGTCACACCATGGGAGTGGGTTTCACCAGAAGCCGTTTGCCTAACCGCAAGGAGGGCGGCGACCACGGTGAGATTCATGACTGGGGTGAAGTCGTAACAAGGTAGCCGTACCGGAAGGTGCGGCTGGATCACCTCCTTTCTAGAGTACGCGCTTCGAGTTAGGCGTCCACACTTATCGGTTGGTTTCTTGCAGCAGCGAGTGGCGCAGGGTGGCGCAGAGGTATGCAGTTATGGCGTCGCGCAGCGCCAGGCCCTGACGAGTTTGTGTTTCGGAAGGGTCTGTAGCTCAGCCGGTTAGAGCACCGTCTTGATAAGGCGGGGGTCGTTGGTTCGAGTCCAACCAGACCCACCACACTCGGTGCGGGTGATGTGCCGGGGGTGTAGCTCAGTTGGGAGAGCGCCTGCTTTGCAAGCAGGAGGTCATCGGTTCGATCCCGTTCACCTCCACCACTACTTGAGCAAGCGTCAAACGAAAGTCCGTGCTGCGGATTTCCGTTTGACCATTGGTCAAATCGCTGTTTCGATCTTTAACAATTCGGAAGAAGCAAAGCGTTTCAACTCTGCGCCTGGTGATGAGCCGGGAGAGAGTTGATAACGGGTTGTGATTGCATTCGAGCTCTCAGCAATATCTGAGAACAACGGCAACGCGGTCGCTTGTTAACCGTGCCTGGCAAAAGGCGGCAGGGTTATAGGATCAAGCGACTAAGTGCATGTGGTGGATGCCTTGGCGATTACAGGCGATGAAGGACGCGATAGCCTGCGAAAAGCTGCGGTGAGCTGGCATACAAGCGTTACCAGCCGCAGATGTCCGAATGGGGAAACCCACCCGCAAGGGTATCCCGCGCTGAATTCATAGGCGCGTGGAGGCGAACCTGCTGAACTGAAACATCTAAGTAGGCAGAGGAACAGAAATCAACCGAGATTCCGAAAGTAGCGGCGAGCGAAATCGGACCAGCCTGTGCGTTTTAGCTGTCGATCTAACGGAACGTTCTGGAAAGTACGGCCATAGCGGGTGATAGCCCCGTACGTGAAAGATCGGCAGTGGAACTGAGCGCACGACAAGTAGGGCGGGACACGTGAAATCCTGTCTGAAGATGGGGGGACCATCCTCCAAGGCTAAATACTCGTAATCGACCGATAGCGAACCAGTACTGTGAAGGAAAGGCGAAAAGAACCCCGGGAGGGGAGTGAAATAGATCCTGAAACCGCATGCATACAAACAGTAGGAGCCCGCAAGGGTGACTGCGTACCTTTTGCATAATGGGTCAGCGACTTACATTCTGTGGCGAGCTTAACCGTATAGGGAAGGCGCAGCGAAAGCGAGTCCGAATAGGGCGTCCAGTCGCAGGGTGTAGACCCGAAACCAGATGATCTATCCATGGCCAGGCTGAAGGTGGGGTAACACTCACTGGAGGGCCGAACCGACTACTGTTGCAAAAGTAGCGGATGAGCTGTGGATAGGGGTGAAAGGCCAAACAAATCTGGAAATAGCTGGTTCTCCCCGAAAACTATTGAGGTAGTGCCTCGCGTATCACTCCAGGGGGTAGAGCACTGTTATGGCTAGGGGGGCATGGCGCCTTACCAAACCATGGCAAACTCCGAATACTTGGAAGTGTCAGCGCGGGAGACAGTGCACCGGGTGCTAACGTCCGGACACGAAAGGGAAACAACCCAGACCGCCAGCTAAGGTCCCTAATACCGACTAAGTGGGAAACGAAGTGGGAAGGCTAAGACAGTCAGGAAGTTGGCTTAGAAGCAGCCATCCTTTAAAGAAAGCGTAATAGCTCACTGATCGAGTCTTCCTGCGCGGAAGATGTAACGGGGCTAAGTCGGTAACCGAAGCTGCGGATCTGCACGCAAGTGCAGGTGGTAGGGGAGCGTTCTGTAAGCCTGCGAAGGTGGCTTGAGAAGGCTGCTGGAGGTATCAGAAGTGCGAATGCTGACATGAGTAGCGTTAAAGAGGGTGAAAAGCCCTCTCGCCGTAAGCCCAAGGTTTCCTGCTCCACGTTCATCGGAGCAGGGTGAGTCGGCCCCTAAGACGAGGACGAAAGTCGTAGTCGATGGGAAGCAGGTCAATATTCCTGCACCGATATCTAATGCGATGGGGGGACGGACTGTTGAAGATCATCCGGGTGTTGGATGTCCCGGTTTCTGATCGTAGGTGGCCAGTAGGCAAATCCGCTGGCGTATCACCGAGGAAAAGGATCGAGTGGCGTAAGCCGCGAAGTGATTGGATGTGGTTCCAGGAAAAGCCTCTAAGCTTCAGTTGGATACGACCGTACCGAAAACCGACACTGGTGGGCGAGCTGAATATGCTCAGGCGCTTGAGAGAACTCGGGAGAAGGAACTCGGCAAATTGACACCGTAACTTCGGAAGAAGGTGTGCCTTGGTAGCGTGACGGGAGAAACGCCCGAAGCGTGAAGAGGTCTCAGAGAATCGGTGGCTGCGACTGTTTATTAAAAACACAGCACTCTGCAAACACGAAAGTGGACGTATAGGGTGTGACGCCTGCCCGGTGCTGGAAGGTTAAGTGATGGAGTGCAAGCTCTTGATCGAAGCCCCAGTAAACGGCGGCCGTAACTATAACGGTCCTAAGGTAGCGAAATTCCTTGTCGGGTAAGTTCCGACCTGCACGAATGGCGTAACGATGGCCACACTGTCTCCTCCCGAGACTCAGCGAAGTTGAAATGTTTGTGATGATGCAATCTACCCGCGGCTAGACGGAAAGACCCCATGAACCTTTACTGTAGCTTTGCATTGGACTGTGAACCGATCTGTGTAGGATAGGTGGGAGGCTTTGAAGCGGGGCCGCTAGGTCTCGTGGAGCCAACGTTGAAATACCACCCTGATTTGTTTGCGGTTCTAACCTGCGCCCGTCATCCGGGCGGGGAACAGTGCATGGTAGGCAGTTTGACTGGGGCGGTCTCCTCCCAAAGGGTAACGGAGGAGTTCGAAGGTACGCTAGGCACGGTCGGAAATCGTGCTAATAGTGCAATGGCATAAGCGTGCTTAACTGCGAGACCGACAAGTCGAGCAGATGCGAAAGCAGGACATAGTGATCCGGTGGTTCTGTATGGAAGGGCCATCGCTCAACGGATAAAAGGTACTCTGGGGATAACAGGCTGATACCGCCCAAGAGTTCATATCGACGGCGGTGTTTGGCACCTCGATGTCGGCTCATCTCATCCTGGGGCTGTAGCCGGTCCCAAGGGTATGGCTGTTCGCCATTTAAAGAGGTACGTGAGCTGGGTTTAAAACGTCGTGAGACAGTTTGGTCCCTATCTGCCGTGGGCGCTGGAAGATTGACGGGGGCTGCTCCTAGTACGAGAGGACCGGAGTGGACGCACCTCTGGTGTACCGGTTGTCACGCCAGTGGCATCGCCGGGTAGCTATGTGCGGAAGAGATAACCGCTGAAAGCATCTAAGCGGGAAACTTGCCTGAAGATTAGTCTTCCCGGAGGCTTGACCTCCCTGAAGGGTCGTCCAAGACCAGGACGTTGATAGGCTGGGTGTGGAAGCGCGGTAACGCGTTGAGCTAACCAGTACTAATTGCCCGTGCGGCTTGATCCTATAACCGTGCTGCCTCCTCAGATTGAGTCGAGGCTCGATATCGCGACCGCCACCTTGCGTGGCCCTTGCTTCTTCCGACTTGGATCTTTCGAGCGTGACCGCCTAGCGGTCGCATTCGCGAGATCACTCAGTTTTGCCTGACGACCATAGCGAGTTGGAACCACTCCTTCCCATCCCGAACAGGACAGTGAAACGACTCAGCGCCGATGATAGTGGGATGTATTTCCCGCGAAAGTAGGACATCGTCAGGCTCGCAATATCAACGCCCCGGTGCCTTGCGGTACCGGGGCGTTTTCATTGGGGCGGCGCGATGCGCGCGGCCCCGGGGCTGGGCCGAAAATCGTATGCGTCCGGCCAACCCATCTTGACCGGAGCAGTGGCTCAGTGCAGCGGTGTTGATCGCCAGCGATGCGGCAGCAGTTCGGCGATGCGGCTGGCCGGTTGCGTCGGCAGCCGCTCGAGCACGTCGCGCAGGTAGGCGTACGGATCGAGGTCGTTCATTTTCGCCGAGCCGATCAGGCTCATGATCGCCGCGGCGCGCTGTCCGGCACGCAGGCTGCCGGCGAACAGCCAGTTGTTGCGCCCGAGCGCGATCGGCCGGATCCGGTTCTCGATCCAGTTGTTATCGGCGGCAGCCGGCCGTCGCCGAGGTAGCGCATGAGTGCTGCCCATCGATTCAGGCTGTAGTCGATCGCACGGGCGGTGGCTCGTGTATGCGTCCGGTGAACCCATCTTGAGTTGGATCGCTGCTGCGTGAAGGATCGTGTCCACGTAGGAAATAGGTGGACACGATGGCAAGCGACATGGCCGCATCGCGGCCGAGGTCGAGGCGGCGCTACAGCGCGGAGCTGAAAGAGCAGGTGCTGGGGCAATGCGATGCACCGGGCGCGTCGGTGGCGCAGGTGGCGATGTCGCACGGGATCAACGCCAATGTCGTGCACCGCTGGCGGCAGCTGGCGCGCGAGGGTTGTCAGGAAGTCGCGCCACCGTCCAGCGAGTTCGTGCCGGTGGCGCTGAGCACGGGTGCACTGCCCGGCGCCGACAGCGACATCCGCATCCAGCTGCGTCGTGGCACCACGGTGATGACGATCAACTGGCCGCTGTCGGCGGCGGCCGAGTGCGCGGGGTGGCTGCGCGATTGGTTGAAGTGATCCGGATCGACGCGGTGTGGCTGGCGGTCGAGCCGCTGGACCTGCGCATCGGCCTGGACACGGCGCTCGCGCGCGTAGTGGCGATGTTCGGCGCGGCGCAGCCGCATCATGCGTACCTGTTCACCAACCGGCGCGGCAATCGGCTCAAGGTGCTGGTGCACGACGGCTTCGGTGTGTGGCTGGCGGTACGACGCCTGCACCGGGGCCGTTTCGTCTGGGCCGCCGCCGGATCAAGCCGGTTGTCGCTGACGCGTGAGCAGTTCGACGCCCTCGTGCTCGGACTGCCGTGGCAACGGCTCGGAAGCGCCGGGGTGATCAGCGTGCTGTAAATCGAGCGCGCGTGCAATCGCTGAAACGATCGATCGCCATGCGCGCGCAACTACGGCACGATGCGCGCCGTGATGGATGTCGCCCGTATTGAGAGTCTGACCGAGCCGCAGCTGCGCGAACTGACGGCGCGGCTGCTCACCGAGGTGCGGCATAAGCAGGCCACGATCGACAAGCTCACGCACGAGATGGCGGTGCTGAAGCGGCTGAAGTTTGCTGCCAAGAGCGAGAGCTTCTCCGCTGAGCAGAAGAGCCTGCTCGAAGAGACGATCGACGAGGATCTGGAGGCACTAAGCCGCGAGCTCGAGCGCGAGCCGCCGGAGCAGTCCCGCTCTGCCCCAAAGGAACAACCCAAGCGCCAGCCGCTGCCAGCCAGTCTCCCGCGGCGCGAGATCCGCCACGAGCCCGAGGCCACGGTCTGCGGCTGTGGCTGTGCTGCTCAAGCGCATCGGCGAGGACGTCGCCGAGAAGCTCGACTACGCCCCGGGCCTCTTTACGGTGGAGCGACACATCCGCGGCAAATGGGTGTGCACGCAGTGCGAGACGCTGATCCAGGCGCCGGTGCCGGCGCACGTCATCGACAAGGGGCTGCCGACCACCGGACTGCTGGCCCAGGTGCTGGTGGCCAAATACGCCGACCACCTGCCGCTGTACCGGCAGGAGACGATCTTCGAGCGGGCCGGGATGAGCCTGTCGCGCTCCACGCTGGCGCAGTGGGTCGGCGCCTGCGGCGTCGAGCTGCAGCCGCTGGTGGACGCCCTGAAGGCCGAGATGCTCGCCCGCCCGGTGCTGCACGCCGACGAGACTCCGGTGGCGATGCTCAAACCCGGACACGGCAAGACGCACCGCGCCTACCTGTGGAGCTATGGCACGACCGTCTTCGATCCGATGAAGGCGGTCGTGTTCGACTTCGCCGAGAGCCGCGCCGGGCGGCATGTGCAAACGTTCTTCGGCCAGCCCACTGAGGCGGGCTGGCGCGGCACCCTGATCTGCGATGACTACGCCGGCTATAAACAGATCTTCGGTGATCGGATCACTGAAGCCGGTTGCCTGGCGCATGCACGGCGCAAATTCTTCGACCTGTGGGCCAATCACAAGAGCACGGTGGCCGAGCAGGCGCTGGTGTTCTTCGGTCAGCTCTACAAGCTCGAGCGCGAGGTGGCCGACCTGGACGTCGACGAACGACGACGGATCCGGCAGCTCAAGGCCAAGCCGATCGCCGATGACCTGCAGGCCTGGCTCATCTTGCAGCGGCAGCGGGTGCCCGACGGCTCGGCCACGGCCAGTGCGATCGACTACAGCCTGAATCGATGGGCAGCACTCATGCGCTACCTCGGCGACGGCGCGTTGCCGGCCGATAACAACTGGATCGAGAACCGGATCCGGCCAATCGCGCTCGGGCGCAACAACTGGCTGTTCGCCGGCAGCCTGCGCGCCGGGCAGCGCGCCGCGGCGATCATGAGCCTGATCGGCTCGGCGAAAATGAACAACCTCGATCCGTACGCCTACCTCAGCGACGTGCTCGCGCGGCTACCAACGCAACCGGCCAGCCGCATCGCCGAACTGCTGCCGCATCGCTGGCGATCAACACCGCTGCACTGAGCCACTGCACCGGTCAAGATGGGTTGGCCGGACGCATCGACATACTCACCGTTCAGGACGGCGAAATTAGGACGGCCCTTCGCCTCGCCGAGGTCGACGCTCCAGAGCGCACGCAGCCCATTCCGCTAGTCTCCCGACGCAACCTAGAGGCACTCTGCCGAAACGCGAAGACGGTCGATATCACGCCGGTCGATACCGACCGCTACGGCCGCACGGTCGCGCACGTCCGATGCGACGGCATGCAAGTGAAGTGGCGGCAGGTCGAGAACGGACTGGCTTGGTGCTTCACGCGCTACTTGAAGCATCCGGAGGAATGCTTGCCGCTTGAGCGGGCGGCGCGAGATCAGAAGCGCGGGCTATGGCGTGAAGTTGACCCAGTGCCGCCGTGGGAATTTAGGGAGATGAACCGCAAGCCCCAGTGAGTTGCCGGGCACCGGCTCACCCAAAAAACCGCTCCGCGAGATCCTCACACGCGCCATCAAGGCCTGGGAACATCGATCCTGCCGTGATGCCCATAAACGTCAATTCGGATAGCGCTTTGGACTGGTTCGCTCCTGGGCAGATCGATCGCATGCAGAAATTTGATCTCTGGTCGCTCCAACGAAGTGATGTGGTCCTCGATGTCGTCGACGTTTGTGAGTGTCGAGATCGCCTGCTGAGGAACCTTTCTCGGATTATCGATCGCCAGAGTCTCCAAGACTGAGACATGGGGATAAGGATTAACAAGACCTGCGTATTGGGGGTAGCCCTGCCAAGCCGAAACGTCGAACGCAAAGATTCGTACCTTATCGACCGGATCGGCGGCTTCTGCTTCCGCTCTAAGCAGCCCACGAAGGCAAAGACGCGGCGACATACGACTATCGGTCCAGTCCAGCAGCGGCGTTGGATACCCATGATGCTGGACGAGACTAAGGAAGGCACCGCGCTGCTCGGGAATGTCGTAGTTGAAAAGGTGCTGTGTCCGTCCGGTCAGACCCCTATAAAGCTCAGGCATGTCCTCGTTGAGAAAGCGGGTCAGATCGTATCGCCCGCGGCGGTGGAACTGAGGTTCGCAGCCGCCAAGCGCTGCTCTGTCCACGAAACAAGAACTGGCCGTGCCGGAACCGACCGACGACGCGCTTGAACTCATCCCAATCCACCGGGATGGGCTGAAGCTCGGACGGACGGTCACCGCTCGAGCACGACGGTCGCGCTACCCGCTAAGTCCCCTTTACCCCGCCAAGCAATGTGCAAGTCATCATTTCGCTTCGTAATCTCGATCTCGGGGTCTTCGGGGAGGGCCAGGTTCGGATATTTGCGCTTGACGTCCTCAACCGAGGCGAACGAGAGGTCTGGATTAAGTACAAAGACGCGAGGCTTCGTAGTCGCGGGCAACTGCGCGCTTGGCAGCTCAAAGTGAATTTGGAGCGGCGCCGATCCCGACATGTTAGTGACGTGGGCGGTTGCTCGAATGCGGCTGTCGATCTCATCCACGTTCAGAATGATTCTGCTGTCTTTCTCTCCTGTCCGCGTGTCCGAACCACTGCCCCTTCATCCTCAGTCGCAACCGCCCCGTAATTTGTGGAGCTAAGTGTAGGCTGGTGTTGTACGTCTCCCGGATGGGATCTATCCGCGGAGATCTGATCGACTGCGTCATCTGTAGGCACACCACGTAGCGATCGCGATTTCCCGAATTTGGTAGTATCTCCGCGTGTCTCCGTGGCACTCGGAGCACTCGTGGCCTTGCCAAGGTTGAGGTCGAGAGTTCGAGACTCTTGCCCGCTCCAGAATTCCGGAGGGGAAGCCGACGCGCTTCCCCTTTTGGTTTGAGCCCCCTCTGGCGGGGTGGCAGAGTGGCCATGCAGCGGACTGCAAATCCGTGTACGCCGGTTCGATTCCGACCCCCGCCTCCAAAAGCGTTCGTTCGAGATGTACGCGTCGCTGCGCGACGCACGTGCATCTCGAACGATTGATCAGCGGCCGGGCCTTGGGGCGGCCCGGCGACCCGGCCGATTACAAAGGCAGGTAACTGCTAGGCTTTACCGGGCTTTATCACCCGCCGCGGTGGTGAAACTGGTAGACACAGCGGACTTAAAATCCGCCGCAAGCGAAAGCAAGCATGCCGGTTCGATTCCGGCCCGCGGCACCAAGGTCATCGATGAAGGTATTCAATCTCAGTTGCGACAACGAACATCCGTTCGAGGGCTGGTTTGCCTCGGCCGATGACTTCGATCGCCAGCAGGAAGCGAAACTCGTGGAATGCCCCGTGTGCGGCAGCCACGCCGTGCGCAAGCTGCTGTCGGCGCCACGCATCAACCAGGGCGCCGTGGCGCCGCAGGACAAGCAGGCCGTCGCGATGCCGAACGACGCCGCGATGCAGACGATGCTGCTGCAAATGGCGCGGCACATCCAGGCGAACACCGAGGATGTCGGCGAGCGCTTTCCGGAAGAGGCGCGCCGCATCCATTACGAGGAGGCGCCCAAGCGCTCGATCCGCGGACTGGCGTCGCGCGAGGACGCGGCCGGACTCGCCGATGAAGGCATCGAGGTGATGCCGGTGCCGTTCAGCGACCTGCTGAAGAATCCGCTGCAGTAGAGGTCTCAGCGCCTGGCGTACTGCGTCGCGCCGAACAGCGTCTCGCGCGCCTTGTCGTCCATGAGCGGTCTTGCGGCGATCGGCCAGCACCTTGAGGCCGCGCTGCACCGCCGGCCGCGCGTCGATCGCGTCGTACCAGCGCTTCACGTTCGGAAAGTCCGCCAGGTCGACGCCCTGGTTGGCGTGCGAGCGCGTCCACGGGAAAGATCGCGATGTCGGCGATCGAGTACTCGCCGGCGAAGTAGTCGGCCTCGCCGAGCCGGCGGTCCATCACGCCGTACAGGCGCCTCGCCTCGTTGGTGTAGCGCTTGATCGCGTACTCGATCTTCTCGGGCGCGTAGAGCCGGAAGTGATGCGCCTGGCCGAGCATCGGACCGACGCCGCCCATCTGGAACATCAGCCACTGCAGCGCCATGTACTTGCCGCGCACGTCCCGCGGCAGGAAGCGGCCGGTCTTGCCCGCCAGGTAGATCAGGATCGCGCCCGACTCGAAGAGCGAGATCGGCTTGCCGTCCGGTCCGTCGCTGTCGACGATGGCCGGGATCTTGTTGTTCGGGCTGATCTTCAGGAACTCCGGCTTGAACTGGTCGCCGGCGCCGATGTCGACGGCGTGCAGGTCTGTACGGCAGCCCGCACTCCTCGAGCATGATGTGGATCTTGTGGCCGTTCGGCGTCGGCCAGGAGTAGAGCTCGATCATCGTGACCTCAGTGCCGAGGGGGCAGGGGAACGTGCTTCGCGATCTCCTGCTTGGCGATGGCGTTGCGATGGACTTCGTCGGGCCCGTCGGCCAGCCGCAGCGTGCGCGCCAGCGTGTAGGCGTAGGCGACCGGAAAGTCGTCGCACACGCCGCCGCCGCCGTGCGCCTGGATCGCCCAGTCGAGCACGGTGCAGCGACGTTCGGCGCGACCACCTTGATCATCGCGATCTCGGCCTTGGCGGCCTTGTTGCCGACGGTGTCCATCATGTACGCCGCCTTCAGCGTCAGCAGCCGCGCCTGGTCGATCATGCAGCGCGCCTCGGCGATGCGCTCCTGCCACACCGTCTGGCGCGCGATCGGCTCGCCGAAGGCAACGCGACTGGCGAGCCGCTTGCACATCAGTTCCAGCGCGCGCTCGGCCAGGCCGATGCGAGCGCATGCAGTGGTGGATGCGGCCGGGTCCGAGGCGGCCCTGCGCGATCTCGAAGCCGCGGCCTTCGCCGAGCAGGATGTTCGACGCCGGCACGCGCACGTTGTCGAACAGCGTCTCCATGTGGCCGTGCGGCGCATCGTCGTAGCCGAAGACGGTCAGCGGCCGGACGACCTTGAGCCCGCGGCGCGTCGGCCGGCACCAGGATCATCGACTGCTGCTGGTGCTTCGCTGCCTCGGGGTCGGTCTTGCCCATCACGATGTAGATCTTGCAGCGCGGATCGCCGGCGCCGGACGTCCACCACTTGCGGCCGTTGATGACGTAGCTGTCGCCGTCGCGCCGGATCGACGTCTGGATGTTGGTCGCGTCGGACGAGGCGACTTCCGGCTCGGTCATCGCGAAGGCGGAACGGATCTCGCCGGCCAGCAGCGGCTTGAGCCAGCGCTCCTTCTGCTCGGGGGTGCCGTAGCGCTCGATCGTTTCCATGTTGCCGGTGTCGGGCGCCGAGCAGTTGAACACCTCGGACGCCCACGGAACGCGGCCCATGATTTCGGCGAGCGGCGCGTATTCGAGGTTGGTCAGCCCGGCGCCGTGCGTCGACTCCGGCAGGAACAGGTTCCAGAGCCCGGCGGCGCGCGCCTTCGGCTTCAGTTCCTCGATCAGTCGCGTCGGCGTCCAGCGGGCGCCGCGTCGCGTGTTCTCCTCGACTTCCTCGTGGAACCTGCCGCTCGACGGGGATAGACGTGCTCCTGCATGAACGCAGCGACCCGCTCCCGCAGCGCCTGTGTCTTGTTCGAGTAACTGAATTCCATGATTCATCCCTCCTGCGGGTCAGGATAGCGCAGCGTGGTTGTTCGCGTTGGCGGCTCCGCGTAGAGTCGCGCGGCGGGAGGGACTATGAAGGCCATCCAGTGTGTGGAGTGGGGTTTGCCGGAGCGGCTGGCTGCTGGCGGACATCCCGTTGCCGGAACCGAAGGCCGGCGAGGTCCGGATTCGCATCGAGGCCGCGGGCGTCAACTTTCCCGATGCCCTGATCGTGCAGAAGAAGTATCAGCTGCAGCCGCCCTTGCCGTTCATCCCGGGCACCGAGGTCGCCGGCACGATCGACGCGGTCGGGCCGGAGGTGAAGCGCCTGAAGGTCGGTGATCGGGTCGGCGCCTTTGTCGGCCTTGGCGGCTTCGCGGAGTTCGTGTGCGCGCCGGCCGCGCTGACTGCGCCACTGCCGCCGGGCATTTCGACCGAAACGGCCGCGGCATTCACGCTCACCTACGCAACGTCGCATCACGCGCTGTTCGACCGCGGCCAGTTGAAGGCCGGCGAGACGCTCGCCGTGCTCGGTGCGGGTGGCGGGGTCGGCCTGGCGGCGGTGGAACTGGGCAAGATCGCCGGCGCCCGCGTGATCGCGGTCGCATCGAGCGAGGAGAAGCTCGACGCCGCGCGGGCCCATGGCGCCGACGAGACGATCAACTATGCGCGCGTCGACCTGCGCGAGGCGTTGAAGACCGCCACCGGCGGCAAGGGCGTCGATGTGATTTACGACCCGGTGGGCGGCCGGCACACGGAAGCGGCGCTGCGCAGCCTGGCCTGGCGCGGACGCCTGCTGGTGGTCGGCTTTGCCGACGGCGAGATCCCCCAGATCCCGGCCAACCTGCTGCTGATCAAGGGCACCGTCGGCGGTCGGGGTGTTCTGGGGCGAGTTCGCCAAGCGTGAGCCGCAGGCCAATCAGGCGATGCTGACGGAGCTCTTCACCTGGCTCGCCCAGGGCAAGCTCAGGCCGCATGTGTCGCACACGTATTCGCTGGCGGACGCGCCGCAGGCGCTGCGTGGCTCTGCTCGAGCGCAGGGCGGTGGGCAAGCTCGTGATCAACCCGTGGGGTGTGTGATGAAGACGAAACTGGGCGCCGCATGGCTACTCGTCACTGCTGCTCGGCGGGCCGGTGTTCGCGGCCGAGCGCGTCATCGAAAAGTCCGCGGTCGTTGATGCCACGCTCGACCAGGCCTGGGACAGCTGGACCACACGCGAGGGCATCATCGGCTTCTTCGCGCCGGACGCGAAGATCGAGCCGCGCGTCGGCGGCGCGTTCCAGATCTACATCGACCCGCTGGCCGAGCCCGGCATGAAGGGCGCGGACGACATGCGCTTCATGGCGCTGCAGCCGAAGAAGATGATTTCGTTCGACTGGAATGCGCCGCCGAACCTGCCCGAAGCGCGGGCGCAGCGCACCTTCGTCACCGTCCGCTTCGAACCGGTGAGCGACAAGCAGACACGCGTGACGCTGTATCACACCGGCTGGGGTGACGGCGGCGAGTGGGACAAGGCCTATGCCTACTTCGACCGCGCCTGGGGCAACGTGCTCGCGAACCTGCAGAAGCGCTGGACCCAGGGCCCGAAGGACTGGACCGAGTGGATGGATCAGTTGCGCAAGTGGCGGGAGCAGGCGGCACAGAAGAAGTAGCTGCGTCCGGCTGACCGGGGAGCGCGCCGGAACATGGACGCATTCGCCTCGGACGCCGATGGGTGGGATTCGTTTAAATGGGCAATGCAGGCGAGCTGATTGAACTGGTGATCCCGGCGCTTGAACGGGACCTGGGCGGCTTCCGGGTGGGACGGGTCCTGCCCGCCGCCCGGCGCCGAATGGTGGGCCCCTTCACGTTCCTCGACCACCTTGGCCCGCTGGTGCTCGAGGCGCCGATTCCGCGCTCGGCTGATGTGCGTCCGCATCCACATATCGGGCTGTCGACGGTCACCTACCTCTTTCAGGGCGAGATGACGCACCGCGACTCGCTCGGTATCGAACAGGTCATCCGGCCGGGTGAGGTGAACTGGATGACGGCCGGACGCGGGATCAGTCACTCCGAACGTTTCGACGGCATGCGCACGCGCGGTGGCGCGTTGCACGGCTTGCAGGCGTGGGTGGCGTTGCCCGCGGTGCACGAAGAGGACGATCCTTCATTTGAACATTACGGTCGCGATGAACTGCAGGCGTTCGACCTGCCTGGCGTGCAGGTCCGCCTGATCGCGGGGTCCGCCTTTGGCCGGATGAGCCGCGTGCGGACGCGCTCGCCTCTCGTCTATGCGCACCTGGAGCTGCAGGCCGGATCGTTGCTCGAACTCCCGGCCGACTACCCGGAACGTGCGCTCTACGTCGTTTCCGGATCAATTGGCGTCGGGGGCAACCCAGTCGGCAGCAAGTCGATGGTCGTTGTCCGGGCCGGCACGGTGCCGCACCTCGCGGCCCTCGAGCACTCCACCGTCATGCTGCTGGGCGGCGAGCCGGTCGGACCGCGTTATGTCTGGTGGAATTTTGTCTCGTCGCGCCGAGAGCGCATCGAACAGGCGAAGGGCGACTGGTCGGAGGGACGCATTCCATTGCCGCCCGCCGATCGCAGCGAGTGGATACCGCTGCCGGAGCGTGGCTAAGGCAAGGCAAGGGCCGGTGTGCGCGCGCTCGCGAGCTTAGCCATCCCACTGAAACGTGCCTTCGCCATAGGGCGCTGCCCGGAATTCCGGGAGCGCTTCGGCCGCGGCTGAGAACGCAACCAGGTGCGGATACCCCGCCGCGGGCACGATTTCGGGCAGCGTCTGCTGCGTGAATTGCCAGGCAACCGCAACGCTGACGCCCGCCTGGCGGATGGCTGTTCTTGTCACGTCGAGCGGCCGGCGACCGAGTTCCTGCTCGAGCGCGCCGTACGCCGCAAGCAACTGGCCGGTCACCCGATTGACCCAGGGTGCGTGCACCTTCTCGGGCGGACGCAGTCCGCGCTCGTAGATGATTTGAGCGCTCTTCTCGCAGGCCGCCAACGCCAACCCGGTCAGCCGCAGATCATGCTGAAGGTCCTGCACGTGAGTGGGCATGAGGCTGCGCGGCTGTGCAAGCGCCTCGGCATACTGCAGGATCAGCGTTGAGTCCATGAGGACCTCACCGTCGTCGCACAGGAAGGTCGGCGCCTTGACGACGGGATTGATTTGCTGGAACTCGGGAAACGTGCGGAAGACGGAGAGCGACTGGTGCTCGAAGCGCAGGCCCAGCAACTGCAGCGAGACCGCGACGCGTCGGACGTAGGGCGAGTCGAGCATGCCGATGAGCTTCACGGTTTTCCCTGTGTGACGGTTGAGCAATCGGCCACGGGATTCACTTGCGCGTGTAGCGCCCGTCGAAGGCGGTCGTCCACTGGCCGGACGCATCCGTGGATTCCCAGAACTGGCGGACACTGCCATCGGCATTGGGAGTCCAGGTGATTCGGTGTTGGGTCCTCGCGCCGTCCTTGCCGGTGGTTTGACCTTCGAGCACCATCGCATCACCGCGCACGCCGCCCTCGAGAAGGAGCAGGGTGCCCGACGTGTCCACCCACGTCTGATGCCAGACCGTCCGTGAGGCATCGTAGACATTCAGACTTTCGCCGCTGTAGCCCCGTTCCGTGCTGTAGCGCTCATGCACGACGCAGCCGCCGTATTCCCGATCGATGCGGTTCACTCCGGCAAGCTTGCCGTCGGGCGTCCGGACTTCCCATGTCCCTAACCAGAAGTCGAAGGCACGATGGGCCGGTGTGTCGCAGGGTGCTGCGATGCCAGGCTGAGGCGCTGTGGCCGCCAGGATTGCGAGCAGACCTGAAGCAAGACTGTTGCCGCGTTCCATCGTTGTCTCTCACTGGCTTGACTGCGCCGAGGCTGCCAAGGTTTCGCAGCGGCAGCAATGCGGCAAGGACGAAACGCCGATTCCGTTCCCCGGAAGTTGCCACGGTCACCGCAAAACGTCGGGCAGTGATCTCCGACCGCCCGCTGCCGCCACGTTCACCATGACCGGGTTTCGCCGCGTCCGGCGTCTCAACCCCGACGGCGTCAGTCCTTCAGGCGGCGCGTCAGGTACGTAAACTCGAGTGCAATGCGTTTCGCACGCTCCCGCTGATCCGCGGCGGCGGCATGTCCGCCGTCGATGTTCTCGTAGTAATAGAAGGGCAAGCCGAACTCGAGCATCTTTGCCGCCATCTTGCGGGCGTGCCCGGGGTGGACGCGATCATCCTTGGTCGACGTCACAAAAAATGGCGGCGGATACGGCACGCCCGCCTTCAGGTTCTGGTAGGGAGAGATCTTCTCCAGAAACGCGCGCTCCACGGGGACGCCCGGGCTGCCGTACTCGTCGACCCATGAGGCACCGGCCAGCATCTGGTCATAGCGAAGCATGTCGAGCAAGGGCACCTGGATGACGACGGCATTCCAGAGATCGGGCCGCTGAGTCAGCGCCACACCCATGAGCAGCCCTCCATTCGAGCCGCCCATGATGCCCAAGCGACGCGGGCTGGTGATCCCGCGTGCGATCAGGTCTTCGGCCACGGCAATGAAATCGTCGTAGATCCGTTGCCGTTTTGTCTTCAATCCCGCCTGGTGCCACGCGGGACCGAACTCGCCGCCGCCTCGGATGTTGGCCAGCACATAGACGCCGCCGTCCTCGAGCCACAGTTTCCCGAGCGTCCCGGAATACGTCGGTGTCATCGAGATCTGGAATCCGCCGTAGCCATAGAGGAGCGTTGGCGCGGCGCCATCCAGCTTCAAGTCCTTCGGGCGCACGACGAAGTACGGCACCTTGGTGCCGTCTTTGGAAATCGCCTCTTGCTGGTCGACAACCAGCCGACTCGCGTCAAAGCGAGCCGGCAAGTCCGCAAGCTTCCTCGGCTTTCCTTCCGCTTCGGCCAGAAAAAGGCTCAGGGGTGTGGTGAATCCTTCCGAGTAGATAAACGCACGATCGTCGTCGGCCGGGACATGTCCAAGCTTGACCTGGCTGCGCGGCGGCAGTTCGAGCGCTCCGAGCCGCTGCCACTGTCCATTCCTGAACGCATAGCGGTAGGCCCGGGTGGCGACGTTTTCCGCCACGAGAAGGTAGGCGACCGACCGGCTGCCACGGAACGCCTGGAACGATTCGCGCGGAGCCGGCTGATAGACGAGATTGACGTCCAGCTTCCCGGATTGAATGAATTTCGCAAGTGGGAAGCTGACCAGGCTTCCGCTGGCAAACGTCGTTTCGCCGACCTTCCAGTCTTCCTGCAGAGACACAAGGAGCTCGCCGCTCCAGTAGCGTTCCACCTGGGAGCGGCGGGGTAAGGGAAGTTGCACGAGCCGATCGCCGTCGAGCAGTTGAAATGTCGACTCGAAGAACGTTTCGGCCCGGACGAGCACCAGCGCGATGCCGCCGTCGCGATCGCGCAAGCGGGTTGGGAATACGCCCACGTCGCGCCGCGCGCCGCGGAATACCTCGGTGGCCGAGGCGAGCGGCTGGCCACGCTTCCAGCGCTTGACGATGTACGGGTATCCCGACTCGGTCAGGCTTTCTGCGCCCCAGTCGGTGCCGACCAGCAATGTGTCGGCGTTCTCCCATTCCACGCTGTGCTTCGCCTCGGGCAGCACAAAGCCGCCGTCGACGAACTGCTTGTCCACCAGGTCGAACTCGCGCACGACTGCGGCGTCCTTGCCGCCATTTGACAGCGTGACGAGACAGCGCCGGTACGTCGGGGCGAGGCAGTCGGGCATTCCGGTCACCCACATCTTGCCGTCCTGCTTCGACAAGGCATCAATGTCCAGCACCGTCTCCCACTTCGGAGCACCGCTGAGGTAGCTTGCCCAGTCCGAGCGGCGCACCAGCCCACGCACATGCTGGTCGTCCTGCCAGAAGTTGTAGACGGTGCCTGCCAGAAGAACGGGATCTGGGATTCGGTCGCGCGCCTCGAGAACGCGCCGTGCGTCCGCCTGGAAGCGGTCGAAGCGGGGGTCGGCCTGCAGCTCGGAGAGCGTGCGCTCGTTCTGCGCGCGCGCCCACGCCAAAGCCTGTTCACCTCCGACCTCCTCGAGCCAGAGATATGGATCAGGGGCCACGGCCTTCCCTATCGCGTCCGAGGACGGTGCGGACAGCGCGCTCGTCACCATGACAGCGCAAGCAAATGTAGCCAAGAGGAGGCCACGAGGCATCGGTTTCATCGTCCAACATCGAACACGGCGTTGATGACGCGGAATCGGACTCTAACCAACAGCACCAGGAGTTGGCAATGCGATATCGCCTATTCCTCGCCCGCGAAGAACGGCTTGCCATCCGACAAGGTGTAAATGGCAAGTTTGCCGCCGAGCTTCACCATGCGACGATCGAGATCGGGAAAGTCGGCCACTTCCTCTGGCTTGTTTTCGCCGCCCATGAGGTACACGAGTGCCTGGTCGTACGGGTTGGCCATGTTGTGCGCAACGGACGGCGTGGGGAAGGCCACGAAGTCGCCGGCTCCGAGTTCATAGTCCTGTCCGTCGATATGAGCGACGGCGCGACCGGAAAGGATATACACCCACTCCTCTTCGGTATGGTGCAGGTGATACGCAAACGACTCTTTGCCGGGCGCCAGCCGGCCAATGCTGACGCCGGTTCGCTTCAGGCCTGCGAGCCGGCCCATCCAGGTTCCGGATATCTCGGACCTCGGATTCCAGGGATGGGAAAAGGTCGATGCGTTCGCTTCGATTTCATCGTTGCGCAGGATATGCGGATAGGGCTTTGAGGCGGACATCGTCACTCGCTCCTTTCGGGCCACGCAAAATCCTAGTCACGCTTCAGGGTGGTAGCGTCTGCCAGCTCCACCAGCGCCTGCTGCCAGCAGTACCCCGGCCCAACCGCGTCGTCGCGCGGAGTGTCAGCGCGAGAATGAGAACAGAAGTCCGCCACAGAGTGAGTCAGGATTTGCGGATCGCTCGCTGGCCACGCTTGATCGGTGTTGCGCTGGACAACGGCTCGGCGTCGTGCCCCGCCTCGTCGCGCAGCCAGGCGAGGAATGCGTCGGCCGCTTCCGGCTGCGCGGCGTCCGAGACCTCGAGATAGAACGCGCCCACGGTGACCACGCCGGCCTCGCCGAGCGGGGCGAGCAGTGCCCCGGAGCGCAGGTGATCAGTGAGATGCGGCCACTTGCCGACGGCGACACCGGTTCCCTTGCGTGCCGCCTCGATCACCTGGTCGTAGTGTGAGAAGCGCATCCAGCCGGCGCCCCTGATGCTGCGCAGCCCCTGCGCGTCGAACCATTGCTGCCAGTCGTACCACGGCCTGCCGTAGAGGATCGTCTCGAAGTCGATCAGCACGTGGTGGGCGAGGTCGGCGGGTGTGCGCAGCGGCTGGCGGCGGTTTGCCGCCAGCTCGGGCGCACAGACCGGGAACTGCTTGTAGTCGAACAGCTTATCGCCTGACGGCTGGGCCATCTGAAGTGTCGCGAAGCGAATCGCGATGTCGATGTGCTCGCGCTTGAGGTCGACCGTGTCGTTGCTCGACACCACGCGCAAGTCGACCTCCGGGTGCTTCTGCGCAAAGCGCGGCAGGCGGGGCACGAGCCAGGTGGACGCCAGCGCGACGGTGGTCGTGACCGACAGGGTGCGCCACGGACCCGAGGCACGCTGCGTGGCGGTATCGATCAGTGTCAGCGGTTCGTCGATCGCGCGATAGAGCTCCTCTCCCGTCTGCGTCAGTTGCAGCGAGCGGTTCACGCGCCGGAACAGTGGCCGCCCGAGTTGTTCCTCGAGGGTCTTGATCTCGTGGCTGATCGCGGACTGGGTCACGAACAGCTCGCGCGCGGCGCGGGTGAAGCTCAGGTGGCGCGCAGCCGCCCGGAAGCCGCGCAGCAGATCGAGTGACAGTCGAGGTGCCCGCTGGCGATCCATTAGCTCAGCTCATGTCAGCGGCAAGAAAAGGTCGTTTGAGGGAAACGAGAGGGGCTGCCAACAATGGCGCCACTGTAGACCTCCGCCTCAGCGCGGCCAACCGTCGAAGGAGAAAGGCATGAAGATCCTTAGCAAAGCACTGCGGCCCTCGGTACGTGGCTTGGCCGCCGTCTCACTCCTTGCCACGACGCTGGCAGCCGTCGCGGCCACCTCGACGCAGGCCGCGCAGGTGGTGGTGCATCCCCAATTCTGCAGCGTTGGTCAACGATCCTTCAACGACCTCGACGCGCTGGTGCAGGCCGTGCGCGCCGCTGGCGCGCCGTCGGTTGCGGTGACCGCGTGCGGGTCCGTCGCCATACCGTCCTGGCTCGCCACGGTCCAGCGCTTGAGTGACGCGCACCTTGAAATCGATGTGCTGGACGGTTCGGCCCGCGCCTGCGCGGCGCCGGCGGGTCCGATGCGTGTCAGCCAGAGCGCCCACGACTCGCTCTCCGGCATCGACGCCGTGGCCGTCGAGCACTACTGGAGGCAAGTCCAGCCTTAGCGGTCTGCGGCCGCCGGGGACTCCGTCGAATGCAGGGTGGCGCCGCGACACGCCCGCGGCGCGCCCATGCCGGCGCCTCAGCGGTCCCGCGCCGCGCCGCGCGCCGGCAGCCACGCTGCAATCAAGGCCAGCGTGGCGGCACCGGCGAGCACCAGCAGCGCGCGGTCCCATGCCGCGGCGAGCTCGTCTGGCGCGCGTCCGCGGTCGAGCACCCATCCCACCAGTGGCTGCAGGATGCCCGCGCCGAGAAAGATGCCGGTGTTGACGACCGAGGTCGCAATGCCGGCGTATTGCGGCGGATTGGCTTCCTTGGCGATCGTCCAGGACAGGGTGAAGCCGGGAATCAGCAGCCCCATCAACAAAAACCAGCCCAGGGTGGCCCACTGCGGCCACTGCACATGTAGCGATCCATGGCAGCCACGACAGGGTATAGAGCAGGACCGCGGCGCGCATGACGCCGCGCCGGCTGCCGAGCCGGTCGGAGATGAGGCCGATGGCCATCGAGCCGAAGGCAACGCCCAGCAGCATCAGGCTCGAATGCTGGGCTGCATCGACGCGCGACATGCCGTTCACCTGTTGCAAATAGGGCACCGCCCAGAGGCCGGCGAAGGCGAGGAAACTGCCGCCGACGCCGAGGTTCACGACGAAAGGCGGCCAGGTGGCGGGATTGGCCAGCACGCGCGACACCGCGCTCACCCAAGGGATATGGGCTGCCGTCGGAATCGGAGCGTTTACGGCGGGCAGGCCCAAGTCCTCCGGCCGGTCGCGCACCCGCAGCCACGAGGCCAGCGCCAGCAGGCCTGAGAGCACCGCCAGCGCGACAAACACCGAACGCCATGAGGTCTGCGTGACGACCCACGCCAGCGGGGCGCCGGCGATCACCGCGCCGAGATTGCCGGCGAACATCGTGACGCCGGCGAGCGTGGCGAACTTGCCGGGCGGAAACCAGACCGCCGAAAGTTTTAGGACCGAGATGAACGCGACTGACACGCCGATGCCGACCAGTGTGCGGCCGACGCCTGCAATCTCCCAGACGGGCGCCAAGGCGAACAGCAGCGACCCGGCCGCCGCGATCGCGGAGCCGATGGCCAGGATCTTGCGCGGACCCAGGGTGTCGGCCAGCACGCCGACCGGGATTTGCAGCAGCGTGTAGACGTAGAAGTAGGTTGCGGCGAGCGTACCCAGCACGGTGCTGCTGATGGAAAAGGCGCGCGTCAGCTCGCCGGCGATGGCGGCCGGCGCGGTGCGATGAAAGAACGACAGCACGAAGCTGGCCAATGCCAGCCCAAACACGACGCGACGGGCACCGACGAGAGTAGTCACGGGTAGTGCCGTCGTCCCGCTAGCGCGCAGGCGGGGCGCGGAAGTAGCGTGGCTCGACAAAGAGGGAATTGATCTCGACGCGCTTGACCTCGGGGTGATCCGGGGTCGCGAAGAGCACCGGTGTGATCAGCTCCTCGAACAGCCCCCGCAAGCTGCGGGCGCCGGACTTGTACTCGATTGCGAGGTCGGCGATCTCCTCGAACGCGCGCGGGGCGACGACGAGCTCGACGTCCTCGCTCCTCAGGATGGCCTGGAACTGCCGGTAGATGCAATTGCGTGGCTCCGTCATGATGCGCACGAGCATTTCGCGCGTGAGATCCTGGAAGCGCGCCACGATCGCCAGTCGCCCCGTGAACTCCGGGATCAGCCCGAACTCGACGAGGTCGGTGGGCTTCACGCGGGCGTTGAGCCGCGTCAGGATGCGCTGGTTGTCGTCGTCCGAGGTTGCGACAAAGCCGAACCCGTGGCTCTGCGACATGATCGCGTCCAGACCCACGAAGGCGCCGCCGCAGATGAAAAGCACGTTCGTTGTGTCCAGGTACTGGCCGCTGCGCAGCCTGCACCGGAGCGCCTTCCATGATCTTCAGCAGCGCGTGCTGCACGCTCTCGCCGGACTGCCCACGCACTGCGGCGTCGACAGCGGAACGCAGCTTGTCGATCTCGTCGATGAAGACGATGCCCTGCTGCGTGCGCGCGACGTCGCCCTCGGCTTTGTCGTGCAGTCGATCGAGGATCGCTTCGATCTCGTCGTTGACATAGCGGGACTGAGCGAGCGAGGTCGCATCGGCAGTCACGAAGGGCACTCCGAGCAAGCGCGCCAACGACTCGCACATCAGCGTCTTGCCAGTGCCGGTGGGCCCGACCAGGAGCACGTTGCTTTTGGTGATCTCGAGTCCGTCCTGCTGCGAGCGCGCGATCTTCTTGTAGTGTGCGTACACCGCGACAGCGAGGATGCGTTTCGCGTCGTCCTGGCCCACGACGTACTGGTCGAGGTGGCGGACGATCGCGCTCGGGGTCAGCTTCGGGTCGAGCAGGCTCATGATTCGTGGTGGTGCCTCAGGCGCGCTCAGCGTAGCGCCAGCCGAGTTCCGCGAGCGCTTTGGCGTTCGCGCCCGACTGCTTGGCGTTGTCCGACGATGCGAGTCCCTCGGTTGCGCGCTTGTAGACGCCTTGCAGGATCGCGGCGATCCTGAACAGGTTATAGGCAAGGTAGAAGTTCCAGTTTTCGATCGCCGGTCGCGCGGTGCGCTCGACGTACCGGCGGATGTACTCCTGCTCACTTGGAATGCCGAGTGCAGCATGGTCGAGCCCGGCAATGCCACGGAACGCGCCCGGCGGGATGTGCCAGCTCATGCAGTGGTAGGAGAAGTCGGCCAGCGGATGCCCAAGCGTGGACAGCTCCCAGTCGAGGATGGCGACGATGCGCGGTTCGGTCGGATGAAAGATGAGGTTGTCCATGCGGTAGTCGCCATGCACGACCGTCGTTTCATCGCCAGCCGGAATGTGGCCCGGCAGCCATTCGATCAGGCGGTCCATGGCATCGACGCGCTCGGTTTCCGAGGCGCGGTATTGCTTGCTCCAGCGGCCGATCTGGCGCTCGAAGTAGTTGCCGGCCTTGCCGTAGTCCGAAAGCCCCGCGCGTTCCACGTCGACCGAATGCAGACGCGCGACGACGCGGTTCATCTCGTCGTAGATCGCGGCGCGCTCGACCCGGTCGAGCTCAGGCAGCGACTGGTCCCAGAAGATGCGTCCTTCGACATGCTGCATCAGGTAGAAGGCGCGGCCGATGACGCTTTCGTCTTCGACCAGCAGCAGGGTCCATGGAACCGGAATCCCCTGCGCGGCCAGCGCTCGCATCACGTGGAACTCGCGTTCGACCGCATGCGCTGACGGCAGCAGCTTCGCCGCCGGGCCAGGCTTGCTGCGCATCACGTATTTGGCCGTCGGCGTCGTGATCAGATAGGTGGGATTGGACTGTCCGCCCTGGAATTGCAGGACCTCGACCGGCCCACGAAACTCGGGCAAGTGCTGCGCAAGATGGGCGGCGAGACGCTCGACGTCAAAGGCGTGGCGTCCCGTCACAGCACCGAGTTGGTTCATGCGAGGTCTCCAAGATCGCCGCGCGACGTGCGCAGCTTGAGGTATTTCTCGAGCAGGTGTTCCATCGTCGAAAGTCGAGTTCCGGTTTGCAGGGTATCAATCGGACAGAAGTTCACGACACGCACCACGCTGTTCGCGGGCCCCGTGCCGACGTCGACGATGTTGAGACAGCCCGTATCCTGCGCCAGGCCGCCGAGGAACACCGGTTGGCCGGTCAGGAACCACGACAGTAGTCCCCGATTGACGCCACCGTGCAGCACCATCAGCGTCGTGTCCCAATCGGCGTCCGCGAGCAGGCGCTGCAATGCCGGCAGCGTGCGGTCGAGCAGCGCGCCGATCGTCTCGCCCTGTAGGAACCGCGTCTCGCGCGGCACCGGGCCTGCGAAGGCACTCAGGAACGCCGTCTGCAAGTCGCGATCGGAAATGCTCGGCAGATGCCCGGGCTGGATTTCCCGCAGGTCCGGCCAGTGCTCGACGGGCGGCGAGAGGCTCGCGGCCGCGAGGACCTTCTCCGCGGTCTGGCGGGTGCGAGCGAGTCCGCTGGTGATCGCGCGGTCGATCGTCAGGCTGGCGCGCGCGATGGCCACGCCCATGGCATGGGCCTGCTCGATGCCCGCAGACGTCAGCGGCACGTCGTCGGGTGGGTAGGGGCGCCCGGCGGGGTCGAAGTACTCGACGGCCCCATGGCGCATCAGAAGCAGGCGGCGGCGCGCGATCATCGGGGCTCCTGCACGATTCCGGCCGCGACCAGCTCGTCAATTGCGGTGGAACTGACACCGAGCTCAGTGAGCACCTCGCGCGTGTGCTGGCCAGCGCGCGGCGCCGCGCGCGCAACCAACGCGTGGCCCGACAATTGGGCCAGCGGGCCGACCTCGGTGACAGCGCCCTGGCGCCGGACGACGCCGCGCGCGACCGCCTGCTCATGGGTCAGTGCTTCGGCCGGCGTCAGGACCGGCGTCACGCAGGCGTCGATATCGGCAAATACGCCGGCCCATTCCGCGAGCGTGCGGCCGCGCAAGTGCTCGGCGACGCGCACGATGGTCTCGTGCGCTGCGGGCGAGCCGGGCGTCTCGCCGTAGGCCCAGTGGCGCGTGCGCAGCTCGGTGAGGCCGGCGGCGTCGCAGAAGGTCTCCCAGAACTTCAGTTCGAGCGCACCGACCGCGAGGTGGCGGCGGTCGGCGGTCTCGTAGACGCGGTAGCACGCCGCGCCGCCGGTCAGCAGCGTCTCACCGGCGATGGGACGCTGTCCGACGTCGAGTTCGGCGTGCGGAAAGAAGTGATGCACCAGCAGTGCCTCGCTCATCGCCACGTCAATCCACCGGCCCTGGCCCGTGCGCTGCGCCTCCAGCAGGGCGAGCAGCAGGGCTGCGAGCGACGCCAACGCTCCACCCAGCAGATCGCCCAGTTGCAGGTTCGGAACCGCCGGCCGGCCGTCGGCGCGAATCTGGTCCAGCACGCCGCTCGTGGCGATGTAGTTGATGTCATGCCCGGCCTTGCTTGCCCATGGGCCGGTCTGTCCATAGCCGGAAAGTGAGCACAGAACCAGCCGGGGATTGCGCTGGTGCAGCAGGTCCCAGCCGAGGCCGAGGCGGGCGAGCACTCCGGGGCGAAAGCTCTCGATCAGGGCATCCGCCGTGGCAACCAGGTCGAGCAGCAACGCGCGGCCACGCGGCTGCTTGAGGTCGATCGCGATCGATCGTTTGCCGCGGTTGGTGGCTTCGAACGCCGGGTTCACGCGCGTACCTTGCGCATTGGCCACCTGCGGCTCGAAGTCGCGCATGTAGTCGCCGGCGCCGGTGTCTTCTACCTTGACGACATCGGCGCCGAAGTCGGCAAGGTGCATCGTCGCCGCTGGTCCAGGCAGCAGGCGCGTGAGGTCAAGAATGCGCAGTCCGGCCAGCGGCGCAGTCATTGGCACGCTCCCGCGCAGGGCCTGCAGCGCCCGCGTCCCGGGCCGAGAGTCCTTCTCATTCGATCGCCTCGATTTCCTGCGTGAGCTCGAGCCATTGCGCCTCGAGTGTTTCGACTTTGCGCGACAACTCGCCGCGCGCCTTCAACGTGGCCGCCACGACCGCCTCGTCGCCGGCATGATAGAAATTCGGGTCGGCCAGCTGCGCGTCGAGTTCGCGCAGTTCACCGCTGACCTTGGCCAGATCCTGTTCGATTCGGGCAAGGCGCGACTGCAATGGCCGTCGCGCGCTGGCGAGGCGTTGCCGTGCGGCCGCTTGCTGCTTGCGTAGTTCGCGGCGGTTGGGCGCGTCGACTTCGCCGGGTGCGTCGGCGCGGTCGCGTCGGCTTGCGAGCACGAGGGACGCATAGTCGTCGAGGTCACCGTCGAAGGCGGCGACGCGCCCGTCGTGCACCAGCCAGAGCTGGTCGCAGGTCGCGCGCAACAGGTGCCGGTCGTGCGAAACCAGCAGCAGCGCCCCGGCGTAGGAGGACAGCGCCACGGTCAGCGCCTCGCGCGTTTCCAGGTCGAGGTGATTGGTCGGCTCGTCGAGCAACAGCAGGTTGGGGCGCTGCCACGCAATCAGCGCGAGTGCGCAGCGCGCCTTTTCGCCGCCGGACATCGGGCCGATCAGCGACGTCGCCATCTCACCGGAGAAGCGATAGGTCCCAAGAAAGTCGCGCAGCTGCTGCTCGCGGGCGGCGGGGGCGAGGCGGCGCAGGTGGGCGAGCGGCGTCTCGTCCGTCCGTAATTGGTCAAGCTGGTGCTGTGCAAAGTAGCCGATCGCAAGGCCCTGACCGCGGCGCAACTCGCCGGCCAGCGGGTCCAGTTCGCGCGCGATCGCCTTCACCAGCGTCGACTTGCCGGCACCGTTGACGCCAAGGATGCCGATGCGATCACCGGCGCGCACTGTCAGCGTGACGTCGGCGAGCACGGTCCGCGCGCCGTAGCCCAGTGACATGCCTTCGGCATCGAGCAGCCGCTCCGGCGTGCGCACCGGTTCCAGGAATTCGAAGCGCCACTCGCGTCGCGCCCGGCTCGGTTCGATGGCCGTCAGACGCTCCAGCATCTTCAGCCGGCTCTGGGCCTGGCGCGCTTTGGTCGCCTGTGCGCGGAAGCGATCGACGAAACTCTGCAGGTGTGCCGCTGTCCGGGCGTAAGCCTTGGCGGCGGCGTCTTGTTGCTTCTGCTGTTCGAGCCAGGCGAGTTCGAAGGCGCTGTAGTCGCCTGCGTAGCGTCGGATCGCGTCCTGATCGACGTGCCAAATGGTCTCGGCGATGCGGTCGAGAAACTCACGATCGTGCGAGATGACGAGCACGGTGGCCGGCTGGCGCCGCAGCCAGGACTCGAGCCAGACGACGGAATCAAGATCGAGATGGTTCGTCGGTTCGTCGAGCAGCAGGAGGTCCGCCGGACGCAACAGCGCCCGCGCCAGCGCCAGCCGGTTGCGCCAGCCGCCGGAAAATGCGGTGACGGGCCGCGCCCCGTCGGACACTGCAAAGCCCAGACCGTGCAACACGGCCTGCGCCGAGGCGATGATCGCGCCCTCGTTGAGTTCGGCGAGCGCGGCATGCGCGTGCGCGAGTTGCATCTCCTCGTGCGAGGTCTCGGCTGCGGCCAGCTCGGCGCGCGCAGCCATCAGCGGCGCATGTCCTGCCACCACATAGTCCACGGCGCTCAGGTGGCTTGCTTCGATGTCCTGCGCGACGTGCGCGATGCGCTCGGGTCGCGGCGCTTCGATGCTGCCCGCCTCGAGTCCCAGTTCCCCCTGGACCGCGGCGAACAGGCTCGACTTGCCGCAACCATTGGCGCCCACGAGGCCGATGCGCTCGCCCGGCCGCGCGATGAGCGACACGCCCCGATACAGGATGCGGGTGCCGCGCGCAATCGAGACGTCGGTCAGTCTCAGCATGGGCAATCGTGCTCGTCGGTGGTCGTGGTCAGGCGCTTCGCGTCGGTCAGGAGGGCTCTCGAGGACGACGCCGACTGCCGTTGCGGGCGCTTGCCGAACGCGTGCCGGGATGCCGGGCGGCGCGCTAGGCCAGCTCTTCCTGCCGGATGAGGAACACCATGTCATCCCCGGCGCTGGTCGTGAGCCAGGTGAGCGGGAGGTCGCCGAAGATCTTTTCTGCGGCGGCGCGGCCGTCACCGACTTCGACGATCAGCAGACCACCGCGCTTCAGGTGCCCGCGGGCCTGGCGCACGACGGTCTTGACCAGGTTCATGCCGTCGGCGCCGCCGGCCAGCGCAAGCTTGGGTTCATGCGCGTACTCGGGCGGCAGCTTGACCATCGCGCTCTCGGTCACGTAGGGCGGATTGCAAAGTATGACGTCGTAGCGCTTGGTGCCGAGCGCGGCAAAGAGATCGGACTTGACCGGGTTCACGCGCGACTGCAGCTGGTAATCGTCGATGTTGCGGCGGGCCACCGTCAACGCTTCGGCCGAGATATCGGCCGCGTCGACCTTCGCGTTCGGGAAAACGTCGGCCGCCATGATCGCGAGGCAGCCCGATCCGGTGCACAGGTCGAGCACGTCGCCGACGGCATTGCGGTCCGTGATCCACGGCTTCAGGCCTTCGTCGAGCAACTCTCCGATGAACGAGCGCGGGATGAGCACGCGTTCGTCGACGTAGAACTTGTAGCCGCGTAGCCACGACTCGTTGAGCAGGTAGGCCGCCGGAATGCGCTTCTTCACACGCCGGTCGATGACCTGCAGCAGTTCATGGATCTCGGCGTGCGTCAGGTAGGCGTCGGCAAAGAATTCGAGCCGTTCTGTCGGCAGCTTCAGCGTGCGCATGACGATGAACGCGGCCTCCTCGAAGGCGTCACCCTGGCCGTGTCCGAACGACAGCTCGGCCTCGTTGAAGCGGGTCACCGCGTAGCGCAGCACGTCGCGCAGCGTGCGCAGATTGGCCTGGGCGTCGATCAGCGTTGTCATGTCTATCCCGCGGCCAGTAGTCGCGCCAGAGTGCCGAGATAGACGTTCTTGAGCGGGTCAAGGTCGGCCACGGCGATTTGTTCGTTGATCTTGTGGATGGTCGCGTTCGGAGGGCCGAACTCGATCACCTGCGGACAGAAGGTGGCGAGGAAGCGGCCATCGGAGGTTCCGCCCGTGGTCGACAGCTCCGGGCTGATTCCGGTCACCTGCTCGATCGCGGCACTGATGGCCTGCGAGAGTTCGCCGCGCGGTGTCAGGAAGGGCTGGGCACCGAGGGTCCACTCGAGATCGTGTTCGACCTGATGCCGGTGCAGTAGGTCCGAGACGCGCTGCTGCAGCGATTCCGCCGTCGACGCTGGCGCAAAGCGGAAGTTGAAGTCGACGCTGCAGAGGCCCGGGATGACGTTCCCGGCGCCGGTTCCGGCGTGGATGTTGGAGACCTGGAACGTCGTCGGCGGAAAGAACTCGTCGCCCTCGTCCCAGCGCGTCGCAGCCAGTTCGGCGAGCGCCGGCGCGAGCGTATGCACCGGGTTGCGCGCCAGGTGGGGGTAGGCCACATGGCCCTGCACGCCGCGCACGGCGAGCCGCCCCGTCAGGGAGCCGCGCCGACCGTTCTTGATCGTGTCGCCCAGCCGGTCGACCGAAGTGGGTTCGCCGACGATGCAGTAGTCGATCGCCTCGCCGCGAGCGCGCAGCGACTTCCACCACCTTGGTTGTGCCGTCGGTCGCCGGGCCTTCCTCGTCAGACGTCAGCAGCAACGCAATCGACCCTCGATGGTTCGGATGGGTGCGCACGAATTCCTCGGCGGCCACGACAAAAGCCGCAATCGAGCTCTTCATGTCCGAGGCACCACGCCCGACCAGCACGCCATCGCGCAGCGTCGGCGTGAAAGGCTCCGAGCTCCACTGGTCCAGCGGGCCGGTCGGAACGACGTCGGTGTGGCCGGCGAAGACCACAACGGGTGCGCTGCGGCCGCGCCGCAGCCAGAGATTCGTCACCCCATTGCTGGCGAGAGTCTCGGCGCAGAAGCCGAGCGGAGCCAACCGTGCCGCCACCAGGGGCTGGCAGCCGCCGTCATAGGGCGTGACGGACTGTCGGGAGATCAGCTCGCGGGCGAGTTCGAGAGTGGGGTGCATGCGTGCGGCCGCACGCAGCAACAGTGCGCGTGCGAAGCGCGCGGATTGTAGCGGCTGCCCCGCGCCACCGGCCGCGCGGTCAGATGTTCAGCGTGAACTCTGAGAAGGAGGCGTCCGAGCCGGTTTCTTCGCGCTCGCGCTGGAGCTGCGCAGCGGGCCTTGCCGGCATTGTTGATGAACCAGAGCAGGTTGTTCTGCGAGTCGGCCGCGGAAAGCGCGTCCTCGCGCGTGATCTGGTCGGCCTGGATCAGCGAATACAGGCTCTGTTCGAACGACAGGCTCTCGGGCGCCAGGCTCTGCTCCATTGCTTCCTTGATCGCCGGTACGTCGCCGCGCTCGATCAGGTCGGCAATGTGGCGCGTGTTCATCAGCACTTCCACGGACGGCACCCGTCCGCCGCGTTTGGACCGCACCAGACGCTGCGACACGATCGCCTTCACCGCGACGGAAAGATCCTGGAAAAACGCCTGGCGCGTTTCCGGCGGATAGAAACTGATGACGCGGTTCAGCGCGTGGGCGCTGTTGGTGGCGTGCAACGTCGCGACCACCAGATGGCCCGACATTGCATAGGCGAGCGCCGCGCTCATCGTGTCGCGGTCACGGATCTCGCCGATGAAGATGACGTCGGGGGCCTGCCGCATCGCGCTGCGCAACGCCGCCTGCAGGGTGCGGGCATCGGAGCCGATCTCGCGCTGGTTGACGATCGACTTCTTGTTGCGGAACAGGAACTCGATCGGGTCCTCGAACGTGAGCACGTGCCCGGTGATCAGCTCGTTGCGGTGATCGATCATCGAGGCGATCGTCGTTGACTTGCCGGAGCCTGCGGCACCCACCACCAGGATCAAGCCCCGCCGCTCCATGACGAGGTCCTTGAGGATCTCCGGCAAATGCAAGGCGTCGAGCTTGGGTATGTCGTGCGGGATGAAGCGGACGACCGCGGAGATCGACCCACGCTGCAGGAACGCGGAGAGGCGAAAGCTGCCGATGCCCTGCACGGGCAGGCCGATGTTCAGTTCGCGCGAATCCTCGAGTTCCCGGAAGTGGGCGTCGGTCAGGCGTTCCGCCAGCAAAGACACGATCGACTGCGGCGCAAGCCGCTCCTGGTTGATCGGCACGCACACACCATTGATCTTGATCGTGATCGGCGATCCAACCGAAAGGAACAGGTCCGACGCCTGCTTTTCGGCCATCAGACCGAACAGGCGCTCGAGCGACATGGGGGTAGCCGACATGGATTGGGACCTCGGGCTTCTGAGAGGCAAAGCATACGGCCGGCAACGGCCGGTTGCGAATCCGTCCGATCGGATGAAAAGAGGCGGGAAGCGGCGTTCTGGCGGGAACTGGGTGTCGCCGCGTCGGTCTCTGGATCTACGCGGTAGCGTCAGGCCTGCCGTCGCCCGGCGGCACGTGACTTTGCGTTGCTCGCGGCGCGGTCCGTCGAGCGAAACACGGAAAGGGGTGCCGCGCGGCTTGACCGTTGGTCCTCCGAGGCGAAACCGTTGGACGCGCCCGGCCGAACAGACCTACGTCCGTAGCAACTCATTGATGCTCGTCTTGGCCCGGGTCCGAGCGTCGACCTGCTTCACGATGACTGCGCAGTACAGGTTGCACTCGCGCGACGGCAGCGAACCCGCAACGACGACCGAGCCTGCCGGCACCCGGCCGTAGGTGACCTCGCCCGTCTCGCGATTGAAGATCTTGGTGCTCTGGCCGATGAACACGCCCATGCCGAGTACGGCGTTTTCCTCGACGATCACGCCTTCGACGACTTCCGAGCGGGCGCCGATGAAGCAGTTGTCCTCGATGATCGTCGGATTCGCCTGCAGCGGCTCGAGCACGCCGCCGATGCCGACCCCGCCGGACAGATGGACGTTCTTGCCGATCTGTGCGCATGAGCCGACGGTGGCCCAGGTGTCGACCATCGTGCCCTCGTCGACGTAGGCGCCGATGTTGACGTAGGACGGCATCAGGACAACGTTTTTCGCGATGTAGCTGCCGCGGCGGGCTACCGCCGGCGGTACGACGCGCACGCCGGTGGCGTGCATGTGTTCGGAATCGAGATGCGAGAACTTCGGCTGCACCTTGTCGTAAAAGCCCAGTTCGCCGGCGTGGATCGGGACGTTGTCATTGAGGCGGAACGACAGCAGCACCGCCTTCTTGAGCCACTGGTGCGTGACCCACTGCCCATCGAGCTTCTCCGCGACCCGCCGGCGCCCGGCGTTGAGGTCGGCAATCGCATGGTCGACCGCTTCACGGATGGGGGCCGGGGCGGATCCGGGCGAGAGGCTCGCGCGCTGCTCCCACGCATCGTTGATCGTCTGTTCGAGTGACATCGGGGTCCTTCGCGTGCGTCAAGGTTGGAATGAAGCGATGCGCTCGGCCGCCTCGGCGACCTCGGCGGGTTCCGCCACCAGCGCGATCCGGACGTGGCCGGCTCCTGGATTACAGCCCGCCACAGTGCGTGAGAGGTAGCTGCCCGGCAGGACCGTGACATTGGTCGCAGCCAACAGCCGGCGGGCGAATTCGGCGTCATCGATCGGCGTGCGCGCCCAGAGGTAGAACGCGGCATCCGGCATAGCGCAGGGCAGGCGGCGTGCGATCACTGGGTGCGCCTGGGCGAATTTCTGCGCGTACAGGCGCCGGTTCGCGATCACGTGCGCCTCGTTCGTTCCACGCTGCGATGCTGGCACTTTGCACCGGGGGGCTCATCGCATTGCCGTGATAGGTGCGGTAAAGCAGGAACTGGCGGATGACTTCGGCGTCGCCGGCGACGTAGCCGCTGCGCAGGCCCGGTGCGTTCGAACGCTTCGACAGGCTGCCGAAGGTGATGAGGCGCTCGTACCTGTCGTTGCCGAGCAACTGCGCAGCCTGCAGGGCGCCGAGCGGCGGGCGCGACTCGTCGAAATAGATTTCCGAGTAGCACTCGTCAGCGGCGATCACGAAACCGTGCCGCGCCGACAAATCGAAGAGCATCCGCCATTCGTCCAGCGTCATCACGCGCCCGGTCGGATTGCCGGGTGAGCAGGCGTAGACGAGTTGCACGCCGTGCCACTCGCTCGGCGTCAGGGTCTCGAATGCCATGCGGAAGCCGCCCTCCGCGGTGGTGGGCAGGAAGACCGGGTCGGCGCCCGCCAGCAGCGCTGCGCCTTCGTAGATTTGATAGAACGGATTCGGCGACACCACGCGCGCCTTGCGCGACCGATCGATGACCGTCTGAGCGATCGCAAAGAGCGCCTCGCGCGTCCCGTTGACCGGCAGCACCTGCGAGCCGGGATCAACGGCCGGCAAGCCGAAACGCCGTGTCAGCCAGCTGGCGATCGCCTCGCGCAGGGCCGGTACTCCAGCGGTGACCGGGTACTGCGCGAGCCCCGGCAAGGCCGCGGTCAGTGCATCGAAGATCAGCGTCGGGGTCGCATGCTTGGGTTCGCCGATCGACAGATTGATCGGCGCGAGGCCGGTCGGCGGCGTGCTGCCGGCAAAGAGCTGGCGTAGGCGTTCGAAGGGGTAGGGCTGCAGGCGAAGCAGGTCAGGATTCAATCTCAGCCCTTCGTCGGCGTGCCTTCGACGGCAATCCGGCCGAGCTCCACGTGCACGGGCGCCTTCCAGCCCCGCTTGCGGTGCTCGGCCACGACCGTCGTGAACAGCCCGCCCCGCACGTACCACTTGGCGGTCAGCCGGGCAAAGCGCGGCGCCACGGCCGCGACCAGGTCGTCGAGGATCCGATTGGTGACCGCTTCGTGGAAGGCGCCTTCGTCGCGGTACGACCAGACGTAGAGCTTGAGCGCCTTGAGCTCGACGTTGCGGCGGTCCGGTACGTATTCGAGGATCAGGGTCGCAAAGTCCGGCTGGCCGGTCAGCGGGCACAGGCACGTGAATTCGGGCACCTCGATGTGGACGACATAGTCGCGCTGCGGGGCCGGATTCGGGAATGTCTCGAGCTTCTTGCTGGGGCGGGTGGCCATGGTCGCGGCTTGCGTTCGCATGCGCGCGGGACGCCGCAGCGAGGAAGGTGTGCGCTGTTATTATACGAAGGCATTATTCATCCCCGCGCAGACTCGGAACAGCGCTCGTCGCCGGTTGCGCCCGGGGCGGACTCCTCACTATCCCGCTCAAATACTCGTGCGTCTTCGGCAGATCAAGCTCGCCGGGTTCAAGTCGTTCATCGACCCGACCCCCATTGATGTCCCCGGCAGCCTCGTCGGCGTCGTCGGCCCCAACGGTTGTGGCAAGTCCAACGTCATCGACGCCGTGCGCTGGGTGCTCGGCGAAAGCAAGGCCGCCGAGCTGCGCGGCGAGTCGATGCAGGACGTCATTTTCAACGGCTCGGTGAACCGCAAACCCGCCGGCCGTGCCAGCGTCGAACTCGTCTTCGACAACGCCGACGGCCGCATCGGCGGCGCCTGGGGCCAGTACGCCGAGATCTCGGTCAAGCGCGTGCTGACGCGCGACGGGACTTCGAGCTACATGATCAACAACCAGAACGTGCGGCGACGCGACGTGCACGACATGTTCCTGGGTACTGGCCTCGGTCCGCGCGCCTACGCGATCATCGGGCAGGGCATGATTTCGCGCATCGTCGAGGCGCGGCCCGAGGAACTGCGCATCTTCCTCGAGGAGGCGGCCGGCATTTCCAAGTACAAGGAGCGGCGGCGCGAGACCGAGAACCGCCTCGCTGACACGCGCGACAACCTCATCCGGGTCGAAGACATCGTGCGCGAGCTCGACAGTCAGATCGGACGCCTCGAGCAGCAGGCCGCGGTCGCGGCGCGTTACCGCGACCTGCAGGTCGCGCACGACGAGCAGCAGCAGCTGCTTTGGTTGTCGCGGCGCCGCGAGGCGGAAGCCGAGCGCGACAAAGTCACACGCGACATCGAGGCGCGCACGACGGCGCTGGAGTCGCATGTGGCCGACCTGCGCGCGGCAGAGCGCGAACTGGAAGAGGTCCGCACGAGCCACTATGGCGCGAGCGACGCTGTACATGAAGCTCAGGGTGGCCTGCTGCAGGTTAACGCCGAGGTTGCGCGGCTCGAATCCGAGATCCGGATGATCGTCGAAGGGCGCAACCGGCTTGCCGCACAGGTCGAGACGCTGAAGGCGAATCGCGAGCGCCGGCTGGAGGAACGCAGCGACTTGCTCGCGCGCGCCGCCAGCCTCCTGCAGAGCATTGAGGACGCCACTACGCAGCTCGTGCAAGCGCAAGCCCGCTGCGCCGAGCATGAAGGCGGACTGCCTGGGCTGGAGGACGCCTATCAGCTGGCGCGCGAGGCGATGACGGCCGCGCGGGCCGACGCTGCGTTGTCCGAGCAGGCGATCGAGGCGGCCGCGGGCGAGCAGCGCAACGTCGACCGCCAGCTGGCTCAGCTGCAGCAGCGGCGTGAACGCCTGGATGAAGAGCGGGCGTCCATTGGCGCACCCGATGAGGCGCGCCTGGCGGGACTGCGTGAACAGGTCGCGACACTGGAAGGCGAGCTGGCGCAGCACTCGGCCGCGCTGACCGCGGCCGAGGAGCGCGTCGGGACGGTCACGCGGCAACGGCAGGAGCACGCCGAAGCACGGCAGCGCGAGCAGGAGGGGCTAACGCGCATCGAGGCGCACTTGGCCGCGCTGCGGCAGGTGCAGGCGAGCGTCGAGGCGAATACCCGGCTCGATCCGTGGCTCGCGGCGCAGGGTCTGGACGGGCTGCCGCGACTGTTTCGCAAGTTAAGCGTGGAGCACGGCTGGGAGACAGCGTTCGAAGCCGTGTTGCGGGAGCGCGTCGAAGGTGTGGAGGTCGGACGCCTCGATACGGTGGGCGGCCTTGTGGCCAGCGCGCCGCCCGCGCGGGTCGCGTTTTACTCGACCACCGGTGCGATCGCGCGCGAGGGCGGGCACATGCCCGGCTTCGCGCGGCTGTCGGATCGCGTACGGGGCCATGATGCCGCGCTGGCGGCGGTTCTCAACGACTGGCTGGCCAATGTGTTCGTCGCGCCGGACCTGGCCGCGGCGATGGCGGGCGCGCGACCAGCTCCCCGTCGGAGGCCAGTTTGTGGTTGCCGAGGGCCACCTCGTGTCCCGCTACAGCGTGCGCTTCTTTGCCGCCGATGACGAAAAGGCGGGCCTGCTGGCACGTCGCCTCGAAATCGAGAATCTCGACCGGGAAATCCGTGCCCAGCGCCTGATCGTCGAAGAACGCACCGCGTCGCTGGCTCGCACGGAGGGCGCGCTGCGCGAGGCGCAGGAGCAGCTGGCCGCGAGCCGACGCGAGGTCGAGCGCGTGCGTGGCGTCCTCCATGGCGCGCAGATCGAGGCGGTGCGGCTGGGTGAGCTCATCGAGCGCGTCAGGCATCGCAGCGGCCAGATCGAGGGTGAACTCGCCGAGATCGAGGCTCAGGACCAGGAGCTGCGTTCGGCGCGCAATGACGCCGACAGCCGCTTCCAGCTGCTCGATGGCGAACTGGCTGCGCGCCAGGAGGCCGTCGAGACGGCACGACTACGCTATGAGCAGGCGGATCAGTCCCTGCGTGCGGCGCGCGACGAGCAGCGCGCGCTTGAGGCGGCCTGCAAGCAGATCGAATTCGCGCTGGCGTCCAACCGGGAGCGCCAAAACGATGTCGCGCACGCGGCCGAGGTCGCGGCCGCCGATGCCGCACGTCTCGAAACCGATGTCACGTCCGCCAGTGAGGAACTCACGCGACTCGACGACGGGGCGGTGCGCGCGGGACTCGATGGTTGGCTTGGCAAGCGGGCCGCGGCTGAAGAGAGCCTGCGTCAGACTCGCAGCCGGCTCGACGAACTCGGCCAGCAACTGCGCGCAACCGACGAGCGGCGCCTGACCCTCGAACGCGAACTTGAGCCGCGGCGCCAAAAACTGACCGAACTGCAGCTGAAGGAGCAGGCGGCGCGACTCGCCGCCGAGCAGTTTGCCTCCCAGCTGGCCGAGGTCGGTGCCGACGAAGCTGCACTGACCCAGAAGCTCACGCCGCAGATGAAGGCCGTGGCCCTGCAGGCCGAGATCACGCGGCTGGCGCAGGAGATCGCGGCACTGGGGGCCGTGAACCTGGCGGCACTCGAAGAGCTGACCACCTCGCGTGAACGCAAGACGTTTCTGGATGCCCAGTCAACCGACCTGCGGTCCGCCATCAACACCCTCGAAGACGCCATCCGGAAGATCGACCGTGAGACGCGGGACCTGCTGCAGCAGACTTTCGACCAGGTCAATGCGCATTTTGGTCAACTCTTTCCGAAGCTATTCGGGGGCGGAGAGGCGCGCCTGCTGATGACCGGAGAGGAGATCCTCGACGCGGGCGTGCAGGTCATGGCCCAGCCGCCCGGCAAGCGCAACAGCACGATTCACCTGTTGTCCGGGGGTGAGAAGGCGCTCACCGCCACGGCGCTGGTATTCGCGCTGTTCAAGCTCAACCCGGCGCCGTTCTGCCTGCTGGACGAGGTCGACGCTCCGCTCGATGATGCGAATACCGAGCGCTTCTGCCGGTTGGTCGAGTCGATGACCGAGAACACGCAGTTCCTGTTCATCACGCACAACAAGATCGCGATGGAAATGGCGCAGCAGTTGATTGGTGTGACGATGCAGGAACAGGGCGTCTCGCGCATCGTCGCTGTGGACATCGAAGGCGCGGTGCGGCTCACGGCCGAAGCCGCGTAGCGCGATGACCGAGCTGCACTGGGCGCTGATTGCCATTGCCGGTGTCCTGCTGCTGGCCTTGTGGGCGTATGGCAAGTGGCAAGAACGAAGGACACGGGTTCGCATCGAATCCGCAATGCGCCAAGGGGTCAGCGATCCGCTGGCGCCGGCAGCGCGAGCGTCCGCCGCAGCGCCGAGCGGCCTCGCGCGGCGCATCGAACCGCGGCTCGAGGCGCAGCCCGCGGGTGAGTCGCTGCCCTCAGTGGCTGGGGTCGACGCCAGTGCCGAGTCGCCGGCGGACGAGGCCGCTGGACGACGGGGCCGCGGCGGAACGCAGCGACGCCTCCGCGTATGCGCTGCCGGACGGTTGGGTCGAGGATCCGCTGCTGGACTTCGTCATAGAACTGCGCTGCGCGCATGCGATCGACGGTGTGGCCGCGCTGGAGGCCAGGGGGCAGCTCGAGCGGTTGCAGTTGCCGTTGCCGACCCACCTCGCCGTCTGGGATGCCAAGTCGCAGCAATGGACGGCGCCTGATCGGTTTGGCTTCTATTCTGAGTTGCTGCTGGCGGTCCAGATGGCGCATCGCAACGGCGTCCTGGGCGAGATCGACGCCGCGCGTTTTGTCGCGACAGCGCAGCAGATTGCCCTCGGCGTGGATGCCGACTTTGACGCGCCCGACGTACCTCGACTGGTCGCCCAGGCGGCCGAGCTCGACCGGCTCTGCGCGCGCTTCGACGTGCAGATCACGCTGACCGTGGTGGCGACACAAGGGCCGTGGACGGCGGAGACCGTGCAGGCGGCGACGGACGAAGCGGGTTTCGTTGCCTTGGGCCAGGGCCGCTGGGAGTCGCGCGACGCGGGCGGCGAGCCGGTTCTCGCGTTGACGGCGGCGTCGTTTCCGACCGAGCGGCTGGCAGTTTCGATCGATGTCCCGGTGGTGCGGCCGGAAGGGCAGCCGCTCGTGAAGCAATTTGCTGCCGCCGACCAGCTGGCGGTTCGCCTGAACGGGCGCATCGTCGACGACAACGCCCGCCCAGTGCAACGCGAGGCCCACTTCTCGATCGCGGCGCAGCTTGCCGGCATGTACGAGCAGATGCACGCGGCCGGTGTCGAGGCAGGTTCGGTGCGCGCGAAGCGGCTCTACTCGGACTGAGATGGCCACCGGGTCGCGCGGGTTGCCGGGCGAGCGGGCGCGCTGGCTGCGCGAGCAGATTGCGCGGGCGGACCACCAGTACTACGTGCTCGCAACCCCGAGCCTTCCCGATGCCGAATACGATCGATTGTTCCGCGAGCTGCAGGCGCTCGAGGAGGCGCACCCTGACGTGCTCACTGCCGACTCGCCGACACAGCGCGTTGGCGGCGCGGTGCGTTCGGATCTGCCGAAGGTGCGCCATGCGGTGCCGATGCTGTCGATTCGCACCGAGACCGATGCCGGCCCCAATGGCGCGCGCGCCTTCGATGCCCGGGTTCGCCGTGAACTGAAGCTGGGTGATGAAGCACCACCCGTCGAGTATTCCGCCGAACTGAAGTTCGATGGTCTCGCGGTCAACCTGCGCTACGAGCAGGGCGCCCTCGTGCGTGCGGCCACGCGCGGCGACGGCGAGGAAGGCGAGGATGTCACGCCGAACGCGCGCACGATCCGGGTCATTCCACTGCGCCTGGAGGGCGTGCACGCCGCCGTCATCGAGGTGCGGGGCGAGGTCTTCCTGCGCCGGCGTGAGTTCGAACAGATCAATGAGCGGCAGCGCGAGGCTGGCGACAAGGTGTTCGTCAATCCCCGCAACGCCGCGGCCGGCTTCCTGCGCCAGCTGGACGCGAAGTCGACGGCGAGCCGACCGCTGTCGTTCTACGCGTATGGGCTCGGTGAAGTGGTCGGATGGCACACCCCACCGACCCACAGCGCGGTCCTGGATGCGCTCGCCGCGATGGGGGTGCCGGTGGCCTCCGAGCGACGCGTCGCCCTGGGCGCGGAAGCCCTGGTGGCGTTTCACGCGGAGATCGCCGCACAGCGCGACCGGCTGCCCTTCGACATCGACGGCGTCGTCTACAAGGTCAACCGTCTCGATCTGCAGCGTGAGCTGGGCTTCGTGTCGCGTGAACCGCGCTGGGCGGTGGCGCACAAGTACCCGGCACAGGAAGAGTTGACACAGGTGACCGGCATTGACGTCCAGGTTGGCCGCACCGGCAAGATCACGCCGGTGGCGCGGCTTGCGCCGGTGTTCGTCGGCGGCGTCACGGTCAGCAATGCGACGCTGCACAACGAGGACTACATCCGCAGCCTGGATCTGATGATCGGCGATACGGTGATCGTTCGGCGTGCGGGTGATGTGATCCCTCAGGTCGTATCGGTGCTGCCCGACCGCCGGCCGCCCGGTGCGAAGGCGTTCGCGATGCCGACGGCGTGTCCGGTCTGCGGGTCGAGCGTGATGCGGGAAGACGGCGAGAAGGATCTGCGCTGCACCGGCGGCCTTTTCTGTCCGGCCCAGCGTAAGCAGGCACTGCTGCATTTCGCCGGGCGGCGCGCGATGGACATCGAAGGGCTGGGCGACAAGCTGGTCGACCAGCTGGTCGATGAGGGCCTCGTCAAGACGCCGGCCGATCTGTTCAAGCTCGGCCTTGGCGCGATCGCCGGTCTCGAGCGCATGGCGGAGAAGTCGGCGGGCAACATCGTGGCCGCGTTGGAGCGGGCACGTAGCACGACACTCGAGCGCTTCATCTATGCGCTCGGAATCCGCCACGTCGGCGAGTCGACCGCGCGCGACCTCGCGCGGCACTTCGGCGCGCTCGATGCCGTGATGGATGCCTCAGAAGCCGAGCTCCTGCAGGTGACGGACGTCGGACCGGTCGTGGCGGACTCGATCGCCCGCTTCTTCGCCGAGCCCCACAACCGTGAGGTGGTGGAGCAGCTGCGCGCCGCGGGCGTGCACTGGAAGGACGGCGCAGCCGCGCGCCACGTCGCCGGCGGGTTGGCCGGCAAGACATTCGTGCTTACCGGTACGCTGCCAAACTGGAGCCGCGAGGAAGCGAAGGAACGCATTGAGTCCGCCGGCGGCAAGGTCGCGGGCTCGGTGTCCAAGAAGACGCACTTCGTCGTCGCGGGTTCGGAGGCCGGCAGCAAGCTCGACAAGGCCCATGAACTGGGGATCACGGTGATCGACGAAGCCGGATTGAAACAACTGCTGGGAAAGTGATGTACGCAATCATCGGAGGCAGCGGCCTCGCCAAACTCTCTGCCCTGGAGGTCCCGCGCCGGCAGGTCATGCGCACGCCGTACGGTGAGCCGTCCGGAGCGCTGACCTTCGGGCGGCTGGGCGGCGTCGATGTGGTGTTCCTGGCGCGCCATGGTTACGGCCACACGCTGGCGCCGCATGAAATCAACTACCGCGCCAACATCTGGGCGCTGCGCGAACTGAAGGTGGACGGCGTCGTCGCCGTGGCAACCGTCGGCGGCATCCGCGCCGACCTCGGTCCCGCCACGCTCGTGCTGCCCGACCAGATCATCGACTACACGCACAGTCGCAAGGGCACGTTCTTCGAAGGCTCGGAGGTCCCGGTTACGCACGTGGACTTCACCGAGCCGTACACGCCCGCGCTGCGGGCGCGGCTGCTCGCGGCGGCCGGCGCGTGCGGGGAACCCCTGGTGGACGGCGGGGTTTACGCGTGCACACAGGGCCCGCGCCTCGAAACCGCGGCCGAGGTCGAACGCATTGCCCGCGACGGCGGCGACATGGTCGGCATGACGGGGATGCCCGAGGCGGCGCTCGCGCGCGAGGCGGAGCTTGCCTATGCGACGCTGGCCGTGGTCGTCAACCACGCGGCGGGGCGCGGCGACAGCAAGCATGCGATTCGGCTCGAGGAACTCGACGGCGTCCTGCGCGCGACGATCACGCGTGCGGTCAGCATCCTCGCGGCATTCTTTGCGGCGGCCGCGTGATTCGCCAGATCCTGCGCATGGGCGACGCGCGCCTGCTGGGCGTATCGCAGCCGGTTCGTGATTTCGGCACGGCCGAACTCAGGACGCTGGTCGCCGACATGTTCGACACGATGCAGGCCGCCAACGGGGCGGGGCTCGCTGCGCCGCAGATTGGGGTGCCGCTGCGGGTCGTCATCTTTGGCTATGCGGATCCCGAGATGCGCAACCCGCGCTATCCGGACGCGGATCCTGTGCCGCAGACGATCCTGGTCAACCCGCAGCTCGAGCCGCTGGCGGACGACGTCGAGCAAGGCTGGGAAGGCTGCCTGTCGGTGCCGGGGCTGCGCGGCGTCGTCGAGCGCTACTCCAACGTGCGCTATCGCGGCTTCGATCTGGACGGTCGGCCGATCGAGCGGGTCGCCAGCGGCTTTCACGCACGTGTTGTGCAGCACGAGTGCGATCACCTGGACGGCATCCTTTACCCGATGCGGATCCGGGACTACACGCGCTTTGGCTTCACCGACGTGCTGTTCCCGGAGCTTGCGAGTCAGCCCGACGACTGATCAGGACGGGCGAGCCGTCACGGACTCACCGCCTCCAACAGATCCTTCTCGATCTCGAGCTGGCAGCGTTCCTCGCTCAGCTCGGCGCCGGACACCAGGAACACGTCTTCGGCGCGCTCGCCCAGCGTCAGCACCTTGGCCGTATGCACGTTCAGGCCGTGCTGGGTAAGCACGCGCGCGATCGAATACAGCAGGCCGAGGCGGTCGGTCGCGATGACGGACAGCAGGTAGCGCTGTCCGCGTTCATCGGGCTGCAGCTGCACCGCCGGCGTTACCGGAAAGTGGCGCGAGTGGCGTGACATCCGCCCTTTCACGGGCGGCGGCAACGCGTGCTGGGTGGCGATCCACTCCGCCAGTTCATGCTCAACCTGGGCCAGCAGCTCGCGATAATGCGGGGCGCGCCCGTTGTCGGTGACGAGGAAGGTGTCGAGCGCATAGCCATGCCGTGTCGTGTGGATGCGGGCATCGAGAATGCTCAAGTTGCGACTGTCGAAGTAGCCGCAGACGCGTGCGAAGAGATCCTTCTGGTCGCGGACGTACATCAGCACTTCGGCGCCTTCTCCGATCCGGGCCAGCCGAGCTCGCACGACCGGCCGTTCCGCGTGTACCCGGTTGAACAGCGACCGCGTGTGCCACGCGATGTCCTGCGCGCTGTGGCGCAGGAAGTAGACGACGTCGAGCTCCTTCCAGAGCGCCTCGCGCGCGCTGTCCGCCAGGCCGTAGAGCCGGAGGATGTGCAGGGACTCTTCCTTTCGTCCCTCGAGCACGGCTGACGACGACACGTTGCCGCCGCCGAGCAGGCGCCGGGTCGAGCGGAACAGGTCCTCAAGCAGCTTGCCCTTCCACGCGTTCCACACCTTGGGGCTGGTGCCGCGGATGTCGGCGACGGTGAGCAGGTAAAGCGCCGTCAGGCGGCGCTCGGTGCGCACGAGCGCGGCGAAGCGACGGAGCACGGCCTCGTCGGCGAGGTCCTGCTTCTGTGCGACCTGTGACATGGACAGGTGGTGTTCGACCAGAAACGCCACCAGTGCCGTGTCCTCGCTCGACAGGGCGTGATCGCGACAGAAGCGGCGGGCGTCGCGCGCGCCCAGCGTGCTGTGGTCGCCTCCGCGGCCCTTGGCAATGTCGTGAAACAGGGCGGCGATGGACAGCAACCAGGGCTTGTCGAAGTCGGTGATCAGCTGGCTGCAGAGCGGGTACTCGTGCGCGTGCTCGGACAATGTGAAGCGGCGCAGATTGCGCAGTACCTGCAGGATGTGCTGGTCCACGGTGTAGACGTGGAACAGGTCGTGCTGCATCTGCCCCACGATGCGCCGGAACACCGGCAGGTAGCGCCCCAGAACCGACAGCTGGTTCATGCGCCGCAGCTCGTGCAGCACGCCCTTGGGTTGCTGCAGGATCGCGAGGAAGGTGGCACGGTTGGCAGGGTCGCGCCGGTAGGCGGGATCGATCCGTATGCGGGCGTGCCACAGCGCCCGCATCAGCGGCGCGGACATGCCGCGCAGCTCCCGGTGCTGCGCCATCAGCAGGAACGCACGCAGGATGCCGTTCGGATCGGTGTCGAGCGCGCCCGGGGCGCGCAGGTCGAGCAGCTCGCTGCGCACCACGAACGTCGCGTCCAGCGGCTGGCAAGGCTCGTCGGGCAGGTGGAACAGGCGCTGCTCCATGTTCTGCAACACGATCGTGTTCATCTGGGTGACCGCCTTGGCCGACCAGTAATAGCGCTGCATCAGGACTTCGCTCGGCCGGCGCGCCGCCGTCGCCTCGAAGCCCGCGCGCTCAGCCACCGCATGCTGCACGTCGAAGACCAGGCGATCCTCCCGTCGGCCGGTCACGAGGTGCAGCCAGGCTCGGATCTGCTTGAGCCGGCGCTCGCTGCGCCGGATGAGGTGGGCCTCCTCGCTGGTAATCAGCCCGCGGCGCGCCAGCTCCGTCCAGCTGGTGCCGTAGCCGAGGGCACGCGCGAGCCATAGCAACACGTGCAGATCCCGAAGTCCGCCGGGGCTTTCCTTGACGTTGGGCTCGAGGCTATACGGTGATTCGTTGTACTTGGTGTGGCGCTGGCGCTGCTCCAGGACTTTGGCGCGGAAGTAGGCCTGCCGGTCGAGCACTCCGAGCACGGCCTGAACGAAGTGCTCGAACATCGGCCGGGGACCGGCAATCAGTCGGCCCTCCAGCATCGACGTGAACGCGGTGATGTCGCGCTGGGCCTCGGTGCGACATTCATCGAGGGTGCGGACGCTGTGCCCGAGCGAAAGGCCGAGGTCCCAGAGCAGGCCGACGAGACTTTCTATCGTGCTGCGCTGGGACGCGTCGGGCTCGCGGTCGAGCAGGATCAGCACGTCGATGTCGGAGTGCGGGAAAAGCTCCCCGCGGCCGTAGCCGCCGACAGCAATGACGGCGGCGTGCTGTGCCAGGCCGGTGGAGCGTGCAAGGTCGCGCAGCAGGCCATCGATCGAGCGTGCATAGCCCTTGAGCAGGGCTTCGACCGGACCGCCGCCTTCGAAGCGGGCGACCAGCGCATCACGTTCCAGTCGCAGGCGATCCCGCAGCTGGAAGCTGATGTCGTTCATTCGCTCACGCGGTGGCGGCCTCGGGGTTGGGCGTGCCGCGCCAGTTTCCCGTCACGAACTGCGGCGGTGCGGGCGTCGCGGCCGAGCGGGTGAGGACCTCGTATCCCGTGTCAGTGACCAGCACGGTGTGTTCCCACTGGGCCGACAGGCTGTGATCCTTGGTCACGATGGTCCAGCCGTCGGCCAGTTCCTTGATGTCGCGCCGGCCGGCGTTGATCATCGGCTCGACGGTGAAGGTCATGCCCACCGTGAGCCGTTCCAGCGTGCCGGGCTTGCCGTAGTGGAGGATCTGGGGCTCCTCGTGGAACTTGCGGCCAATGCCGTGCCCGCAGAACTCACGCACGACGCTGTAGCCATGGCGCTCGGCATGGGACTGGATGGCGTGCCCGATGTCACCGATCGTCGCTCCGGGCCGCACCTGCTCGATGCCGAGCCACATGCAGTCGTAGGTCACCTCGCACAGTCGGCGCGCTGCGATCGAAGGTTCGCCCACGTAATACATGCGGCTGGTGTCACCGTGGTAACCGTCCTTGATGACCGTGACGTCAATGTTGACGACATCGCCGTACTTCAGGACGCGATCGCCGGGGATGCCGTGGCAGACCTGGTGATTGACGGAGGTGCAGATCGCCTTGGGAAACGGACGGTAACCGGGCGGCGCGTAGTTGAGCGGAGCGGGCGTTGTCCCCTGCACATCCGTCATGTACTCGTGGCAGAGCCGGTCGAGTTCGCCGGTGGTGATGCCTGGCTTGACGTGCGGGCCAATGAAATCCAGAACCTCGGCCGCGAGCCGGCCCGCCACGCGCATGCCGGCAATGTCGGCGGTCGTCTTGATCACGATGGGCATGGCGGGGGTCCGGGAGCTTGGCTTGAGCGAACGGGTGCGAGGTGGCTATAATATCGGGCTGTCTAGTGCTTTGAAAATCAAAAGCTTAAGTGCGGAAGTGGCGCGGAAGCGGCCCGGCGGTTGTCCGGACCCGCCGCCGGGCTCGCCCGGGCGGGCTTTTGAGGGGCGTAGCAGGGGTGAAACCGGTGTGACAGCAGCGGCGGAACCGGCCCCGATGGCAAGAGTCAGAAATCGCGCGCACCGCCACCAAGGTGCTGACCGGACCCCGTGCGGGACCGGACGGCGTCGGCGAATGCGCTGGACCCAACCTTGGAGAGAGTTGTCATGTCTGTGACCATGCGTCAAATGCTGGAGGCCGGCGTTCATTTCGGCCACCAGACTCGGTTCTGGAACCCGAAGATGGCACCGTACATCTTCGGCCATCGAAACAAGATCCACATCATCAATCTCGAGCGCACGCTCGAGCAGTTCAACGACGCCACGCGCTTCGTGCGCCAGCTGGCGGCCAACCGCGGGACGTGCCTGTTCGTCGGCACCAAGCGGCAGGCGCGCGAGACCATCGTCGAAGAGGCACAACGTGCCGGAATGCCCTTTGTCGACCAGCGCTGGCTCGGCGGCATGCTCACCAACTTCAAGACGGTCAAGGTGTCGATCAAGCGCCTGAAGGAAATGGAGCTGATCATCGCCGACAGCGGCACCGAGCGCATGACCAAGAAGGAGGCGCTCGACTTCGCCCGTGAGGTCGAAAAGCTCAACAAGTCGATCGGCGGTATCAAGGACATGAATGCGCTGCCCGACGCCCTGTTCGTCATCGACGTCGGCTACCACAAGATTGCCGTGCAGGAAGCCGTGAAGCTGGGCATTCCCGTCGTCGCCGTGGTCGACACCAACCACTCGCCCGCAGGCGTTGCCTACGTGATCCCGGGCAACGATGACTCGAGCCGGGCGGTTCGTCTGTACGCCCGCGGCATTGCCGATGCCGTGCTCGAAGGCAAGGCGGCGGCGCTGCAAGGCGTCGTGCAGGCCGTCACCGGGGGCGGGGACGGGGAATTCGTAGAAGTCAGCGAAGGCCAGGAGTAGGACCGACGCTGACCTTCACCCGCAGGAAGGGGCGCAAGCCCCTTTTTTGCAGCAGGAATCCACAACGAGATTTGCAGGAGCAGTGAATGGCGGAAATCACCGCAGGGATGGTGAAGGAACTGCGCGAGAAGACCGACGCGCCGATGATGGAATGCAAGAAGGCGCTGGCCGAGGCGGGCGGCGACCTGGCGAAGGCGGAGGAGATCCTGCGCGTCAAGCTCGGTAGCAAGGCGAGCAAGGCGGCGGCACGCATCGCGGCGGAAGGTGTGGTCGCGGTTAATCTCGACGGCGCGCTGGGCGCAATCGTCGAGGTGAATTCCGAGACGGACTTCGTCGCCAAGAACGATGACTTTCTCCGATTCGCTGCCGATCTCGCGGCCCTTGTCGCGAAGAAGAATCCGCTCGACGTTGCAGAGCTTTCCGCGCTGCCGCTTGGCGCCGGCACGGTCGAAACCACCCGCACGGCCCTGGTGGGCAAGATTGGCGAGAACATGGCGATCCGCCGCTTCGCCCGTCTGCAGGCCAAGGGACAGCTGGCAAGCTACGTCCACGGCGGGAGCAAGATCGGGGTCCTGCTCGATTTGAGCGGTGGCGATGCGCAACTGGCGAAGGACCTGGCGATGCACATTGCGGCCAGCAAACCGAAGTCGCTGGACTCGAGCGGCGTATCGACCGATCTGCTGGACGCCGAACGCCGGATTGCAATCGAGAAGGCGCGCGAGGCCGGCAAGCCCGAGGCGATGCTGGAAAAGATCGCCGAAGGCACGGTGCAGAAGTTTCTCAAGGAGGTCACGCTGCTCGGCCAGGTGTTCGTGAAGGCAGACGACGGCAAGCAGACGATCGAGCAACTGCTGAAGGCGCGCGGCGCGACCGTGAACAGCTTCGTGCTGTACGTCGTTGGCGAAGGCATCGAGAAGAAGCAGTCCGATTTCGCCGCCGAAGTCGCCGCGCAGGCGGCCGCGGCTCGCGCCTGACGCTGGGCGCGCCGTGACCTCCGCCAGCGGCAAACCGGCCTACCGACGGGTTCTGCTGAAGTTGTCGGGCGAAGCCCTGATGGGCGAGGATGCCTTTGGCATCAATCGCAGCACCGTCGAAGCCATGGTGGCCGATATCGGCGAGGTGGTGCGGCTCGGCGTCGAGGTCGCAATCGTCATCGGCGGCGGCAACATCTTCCGCGGTGTCGCGCTCGGGGCCGAGGGCATGGACCGTGCCACCGCCGACTACATGGGCATGATGGCGACGATCATGAACGCGATGGCACTGCAGGACGCGATGCGACGCGCAGGTGTCGAGGCGCGTGTGCAGTCGGCGCTCAACATCGAGCAGGTGGTCGAGCCGTATATCCGTCCCAAGGCGCTCCGGTACCTGGAGGAGGGGCGCGTCGTGATCTTCGCGGCGGGCACTGGCAATCCGTTCTTCACTACGGATACGGCGGCGGCGCTGCGGGGCGCGGAAGTCGGCGCGCAGATCGTGCTGAAGGCCACCAAGGTCGATGGGGTGTATTCGGCCGATCCCAAAAAGGATTCGAAGGCGACGCGCTACGCGACAATCACGTTCGACGAGGCGCTGGGCCGCAACCTGCAGATCATGGATGCGACCGCGTTCGCGCTGTGCCGGGACCAGAAACTTCCGATCAAGGTGTTCAGCATCACCAAGCCCGGAGCACTCAAGCGCGTGGTGATGGGCGAGGATGAAGGGACGCTGGTCCATGTCTGACCGGCACCAGGCGAGGAGAGACAGATGAGCGTGGCGGAGATCCAGAAGTCGACCGAGCAGAAGATGCAGAAGTCGGTCGAGGCACTGAAGGCGGATTTCGCGAAGGTCCGTACCGGGCGCGCGCATACGGGTCTGCTGGACCACATCCAGGTCGATTACTACGGGTCGATGGTTCCCCTGAACCAGGTCGCGCAGGTGGGACTCGGCGACGCCAGGACGATCACGGTCCAGCCGTGGGAGAAGAAGATGGTCCCGGTCGTCGAAAAGGCGATCCGCGAATCCGATCTCGGGCTGAATCCGGCGACGCAGGGAGACCTCATTCGCGTGCCGATGCCGGCGCTGACGGAGCAGCGCCGCAAGGAACTGGTCAAGGTGGTCAAGCACGAGGGCGAGAACGCCAAGATTGCCATTCGCAACCTGCGCCGCGACGCCAACCATCACATCAAGGAACTGCTGAAGGCCAAGACCATCTCGGAGGACGAAGACCGCCGCGGGGAAGACGCTGTCCAGAAACTGACCGACCGCTATGTCACCGAAGTGGACAAGCTCATCGCCGAGAAGGAAAAGGAGGTGCTGACCGTCTGACGACGGTCAGCGAAGGCGCGCCATGGCCAACGACCTGCGCACCCCGCCTGCTGCGTTATCGCGGGTCCCGCGCCACGTGGCGATCATCATGGATGGCAACGGCCGCTGGGCGGTCGCACGCGGCTGGCCGCGCGTGACCGGCCACTCGCGCGGGGTCGAGGCTGTGCGTACCACGCTGGGGGCGTGCGGCGAACGCGGTATCGAATATCTGACCCTCTTCGCGTTCAGCTCGGAGAACTGGCGTCGCCCGCCCGACGAGGTGTCGACGCTGATGCGCCTGTTCATGGTCGCGCTGCAACGCGAAGTGGACAAGCTGGTGGAACTGGGCGTGCGGATGCGCGTGGTCGGCGAGACCTTTGCGTTTGATCCGGACCTGCGGCGCCTGATCGCGCAATCGGAGCAGCGTACGGCTCACAATTCGCGTCTGCACCTGACCGTCTGCGCCAACTATGGCGGTCGGTGGGACATCGCACAGGCCGCAGAGCGCGCGGCACGAGAACAACTGGCGTCCGGTGCCCGTCGACATTCACATCGACGAAAGTGCGATCGCGCAGCGGCTCGCGCTGTCATTCGCGCCGGAGCCCGATCTCCTGATACGCACCGGCGGGGAGCGCCGCATCAGCAACTTCCTGCTGTGGCAACTGGCGTATGCCGAACTCTATTTCAGCGACGTGCTGTGGCCAGACTTCAATGCCGCAGAGCTCGAGTCCGCGCTGCGCTGGTACGCCGGGCGGCAGCGTCGCTTTGGCATGACTGGCGAACAGGTCGAGTCCGAACCGTCGATTTCCGACGCGGCCTGAGGACCGGCGCGTGCTAAAGCAACGCGTCATCACGGCCCTCGTTCTCGTCGCGGCGCTGCTTGTCGCGCTGGCGTGGTCACCCCTCGCCTTCGCCGGTTTGCTGACCCTCGGCTTTTCGATCGCGCAGGCGGAGTGGTTGCGGCTCTCCGGTTGGTCGTTTCGCGGCTCGCTCCTGGTCGCACTGGCACTGGGGCTCGCGCAGTTTGCGCTGTTCGCGGCGGCCCCCAGCGCGGTCATGGCGGCGGCGCCGGTGGCGGCCGCCACGGCAACCGCCCTTTGGATCGGCCTTGGCGGCGTCCTGCTGCGTGCGGAGCGGCGTGGCGTTGTCCGCCTGGCGCCGGGGATCTCGCGCGTGTTCGCGCTGGTGCTGCCGTTGGCCGCGTGGTGCGCGCTGATGTTGTTTCTGCAACTCGGTGCCGTGATGCTGCTGTCGGTGCTCGTCATCGTCTGGCTGGCGGACATCGCTGCCTACTTTGTCGGCCGCGCGTTCGGACGCCGCAAACTGGCGCCGCACATCAGTCCAGGCAAGACCTGGGCCGGCGTGTGGGGCGCCATCGTGGGCGTGGTGGTCGTCGCGCTCATCGCCTGGATGGGCTTTCCCGGCGCACCGGTTTTCACCAGCCGTGTCCTGGATGCATTCGGCATCCCGCTGGCGGCGGCGTCACTGGCGGCACTCGTTGTCATCTCCATCATCGGCGACCTTGCCGAGAGCCTGCTGAAGCGCCAGGCGAACGCCAAGGACAGCAGCAACCTGCTGCCGGGCCACGGCGGCTTCTTCGATCGGTTGGACTCCATGTTCGCGCTGCTGCCGGCGGCGGCGCTGCTATGGACCTGGGCGAAATGACGCGCACCGTCACACTGCTCGGCGCCACCGGTTCGATCGGCGCCAGTGCGCTCGATGTCATCGCGCGCCATCCCGACCGCTTTCGCGTCCATGCACTGACGGCGCAGACACGGGTCGATGAACTGGCGGAACTCGCGGCGCGTTTCCGCCCCGCTGTCGCTGTCATCGGCGATCCGGCGCTCGAAGCGCGCTTGCGGACAGCCCTGCAGTCGCGCGGGCTCGCGACGGTGGCTCGCGCCGGTGCCGGCGCGCTGGCGGAGGTCGCGCAGGCCGAAGAGTCGGACACGGTGCTCGCCGCAATCGTCGGCGCAGCGGGCCTGATGCCGACGCTCGCTGCGGCACGGGCGGGCAAGCGCCTGCTGCTGGCCAACAAGGAGGCGATCGTTTGCGCGGGCGAGCTGCTGATGTCGGCGCTCGATGCGGCCGGCGGGGTCTCTGCTGCCGGTCGACAGTGAGCACAACGCGATCCATCAGTGCCTGGCCGGTGCGAGCGAGGAGCAGCGCGGCCGGGCCCGTGTCGTGCTGACAGCCTCGGGGGGGCCGTTCCTGCGCCGCTTCGATCTCGATGACATCACGCCCGACGAAGCCTGTGCGCATCCCAACTGGGTCATGGGGCGCAAGATCTCGGTCGATTCGGCCACGCTGATGAACAAGGGGCTGGAGGTGATCGAGGCGAGCTGGCTCTTCGGGATGCCCGCCGAGCGCATCGACGTCGTGATCCACCCGCAAAGCGTGGTGCACTCGATGGTCGAGTTTCCCGACGGTTCCGTGCTGGCCCAGATGGGGTCGCCGGACATGCGTACGCCGGTCGCCTACGCCCTGGCCTGGCCGGAACGAATCGACAGCGGTGCCAAGCGGCTTGACTTCGCCCGGCTCGGCGCGCTCACATTCGAAGAGCCGGACCACACGCGCTTTCCCTGTCTGGGGTATGCGTACGAGGCGCTGCGGGCCGGTGGGGCGGCGAGTGCCGTACTGAACGCCGCCAACGAATCGGCGGTCGAAGCGTTCCTGCAGGGGCGCTTGCGCTTTACCCACATCGCGCCGACGATCGAACGCGTGCTGAACGATTTCCGGCCGTCGCGGCCGACCGACATCGACGCAGTGATAGAGATTGACCGGTTGGCGCGGGAGCACGCGTTGCGCGCGATCGCGGCGCGCACGTGAGGATTCGAGGATGAACGTTATTACGACCATTGCCGCTTTTCTTGTCACGCTCGGCATCCTGATCGTGATCCACGAACTGGGTCATTACTGGGTGGCGCGTTGGTGCGGAGTCAAGGTCCTGCGCTTTTCGATCGGATTCGGTCGCCCGATTGCGCGGTGGGTGCGCGGTCCTGATCGGACCGAATGGGTCGTGTCGGCACTTCCGCTGGGCGGCTACGTGCGCATGCTCGACGAACGTGACGAAGACGCCGGCCCGATTTCGCCCGCGGAACTGCCGCGGGCCTTCAATCGGCAGCCGGTTGGCAAGCGTTTCGCGATCGTGCTGGCTGGCCCGGTGGCGAACCTGATTCTCGCCGTGTTCGTCTACTGGATCTTGAATGTCGTCGGCGTGTTCGAACCGCGCGCAGTTCTCGGCGCACCGCCCGCGGCCTCGGCCGCCGCGCGGGCCGGCGTTGAAGCCGGCGACACGGTGACCGGAGTCGATGGCGATCCGGTCCGCTCCTGGAACGAACTGCGCTGGCTGCTGCTGCAGCGTGTCGTCGCCAAGGGGCCGTTTGGCATCGAGGTGGATGGCTCCGATGGGCACCGGCGGGCGCTGACGCTGGAACCCGGCGCATTGAGCGCTGGCGACCTCGAGTCCGACGTCGTGGCGCGTCTCGGCGTCGTTCCCTACAGCGGCCCGCCGCGTATCAACCGCTTGAGCGAGGGCGGCGTGGCCATGCAGGCGGGCCTGCGCGTCGGCGATACCGTTGTCGAGGCCGACGGTGCCAAGATTTCCTCGGCGAAGGAACTGATCGAGCGGATTCGTCGCTCGGCGGGGCAGCCGATGGAACTCGGCCTTGAGCGCGACGGCGCCTTCGTGCGCATCGCGTTGACACCGGCCCGGGTCACCGACGAGCAGGGCGCATCGGTCGGCCGCATTGGTGCGGAGCTCAACGATCGGCCGCCGCTGGTGAAGGTGCAGTACGGTCCGTTCGAAAGCATCGGCCTGGCGGTGGAAAAGACCTGGAACACGGCGATCTTCTCGGTGAAGATGCTCGGCAAGATGATCACTGGCGAAGCGTCGTGGAAAAACCTCTCCGGGCCGGTGACGATTGCCGACTATGCGGGCCAGACCGCGCGCATCGGACTGGCACCCTTCCTGAGTTTCCTCGCGCTGGTTTCGATCAGCCTTGCCGTGCTCAACCTGCTGCCCGTGCCGATGCTCGACGGAGGGCACTTACTGTATTATTTGATCGAGATTCTCAAGGGCAGCCCGCCGGCCGATTGGGTCATCGAGTGGGGTCAGCGCGCTGGCATTGCGCTGCTGGGCCTGCTGACCATGCTGGCGCTCTATAACGACTTCATACGGCTGCTGTCCTGATCCCGGCATGATTGGAAACTGAGTTGGAGCGCCGCGTGTCATCCCGGCGCAGCGTTCCTGTGGCACTGCGCCGCGCAGCTGCCGCGGTCATCGCTGCCTATTGCCTGAGCGCGCAGGCGCAGGAATTCGTGGTGCGGGACATTCGCGTCGAAGGTGTGCAGCGCACCGAGGCCGGCACCGTCTTCTCCTATCTGCCGATTCGCGTCGGCGATCGCTTTGACCCCGAGCGCGGCACCCAGGCGATCCGTGCGCTCTATGCGAGCGGACTTTTCAAGGACGTCCAGCTCGAGGTCGACGGCGACGTACTGGTGGTGATCGTCTCCGAACGGCCCGCCATCGCCACGGTGGACCTCGCCGGGGTCAAGGAATTCGAGAAGGACCAGGTGCTCAAATCGCTGCGCGAAGTCGGCCTGGCGGATGGACGCATCTTCGACCGTTCCCTGCTCGAACGGGCGGAGCAGGAGTTGCGGCGTCAGTACCTGTCGCGCGGCCTGTACGGCGCCGAGATCAAGACGACCGTCACGCCGATCGAGCGCAATCGGGTCAACATCTCGATCGCCGTCGATGAGGGCGAGATCTCCAAGATCCGGTCGATCGAGTTCACCGGGAACAAGGTGTTCAGCGACCGCACGCTGCGATCGCAGATGGAGCTTTCGACGCCGAACTGGATCTCCTGGTACACGAAGCGTGATCAGTATTCCCGGCAGAAGCTCGGTGCCGACCTCGAGACGCTGCGCTCGTATTACCTTAACCGCGGTTACCTCGATTTCCGCATCGAGTCGGTCAACGTTTCGATCACGCCCGACAAGAAGGACATCGCCGTCACGATCAACGTCGTCGAAGGCGAGCGCTACACGATCTCGAGCGTGAAGCTCGGCGGCGAACTGCTCGGGCTCGATGAGGAGCTGGCGCCGCTGGTCACGGTGAAGCCCGGCGACGTTTTCAACGCCGAAAAGGTCAACGCCATTGGCAAGTCGGTCACCGACCGCATGAGCACGTTGGGCTACGCGTTCGCATCGGCCAACCCGGTGCCCGAGCCGAATCGCGAAACGCGCGAGGTGGCGTTCACGATCATCGTCGATCCGGGCCGGCGCGTGTATGTCCGCCGCATCAACATCGCCGGTAACACGCGCACCAAGGACGAGGTCATCCGGCGCGAAGTGCGCCAGTTCGAAGCGGGCTGGTTCGATGCCGACCGGGTGCGCCTGTCGAAGGAGCGGCTCGATCGCCTCGGATACTTCGAAACGGTCACGGTCGATACACCCGCGGTGCCCACCGCGCCCGATCAGGTCGATGTCAACGTCTCCGTCAAGGAACGCGCGACCGGAAACATTCAGCTCGGCGCTGGCTATTCGAGTTCCGAGGGCCTGGTGCTGACGGCCGGACTGTCGCAGCAGAACCTGTTCGGTTCCGGCAATGCGCTCGCCCTGGAGGTCAATACCAGCCGGTCCAACACCGTGTTTTCGATCACGCACACGGACCCCTACATCACCCCGGAAGGCATCAGCCGCAGCATCGAGCTTTACTACCGCAATTCCAACCTCGCGGAACTCGGGCTCGCGAGCGTCGGGTACTCGACACGGGGGGCAGGCCTCATCTATGGCCTGCCACTCACGGAGTACGACCGGATTTTTCTTGGGCTGCGGTACGAAGGCACGACGATCGATCTCACGGCGTCATCGCCGCCGCGTTACATCCAGTATGTCCGGGACTTCGGGGATACGTCCGATGCCCTCGCACTGACGGCCGGCTGGTCGAGCGACAGCCGCGACAGTCTGCTCGGTACACGGCGTGGCCGCTACCAACGCGCTTTCGCCGAAGTGGCACTGCCCGTGCTCGACCTCGAGTATTACCGCCTGACTTACCAGTTCCAGCAGTACCTCCCGGCCACGAGCTTCCTCACCTTCATGTTCAACACCGAGCTCGGCTATGGCAACGGCTATGGCAGCAGGCCGTACCCGTTTTTCAAGAATTTCTACCTCGGCGGTATCGGCAGCGTGCGCGGCTTCGAGGCAGCCACGCTGGGTCCGCGCGACCTGTACGGGGACCCGCTCGGCGGCACACGCCGCTTCAGCGCCAACTTCGAGGCGCTGTTCCCGATTCCCGGCGCGGACCGCACGCTACGGCTGTCAACGTTCCTCGACATGGGTCAAGTCTGGGGGCCGGGCTGCAACGGGATCTACACCGTCAATGCCACACAAGTTGCGCTCGATCCTCCTCTCGCCGTCGATGTCGCCGCAAATCCGGGCGCGTATTGCTCCGGGCCGTATTACGGGAATACGGCCGGCATCGACCTCAGTCTGATCCGGTACTCCGTCGGCGTCGGCATTGCCTGGATCTCGCCGCTCGGGCCGCTGAGGTTGTCGTATGCGTATCCGCTCAATGCGGAGCCCTGGGACCGCATCCAGCGGTTCCAATTCCAGATCGGCGCGGGGTTCTGATGTGGCAAAATCGTGTGCTTCCATGAGTGCAGGAACCCAAATGACCAAGTGGCTTTTGGCAACGGCCGTCGCGGCGATGCTCGCTGCGACACCGATCGCCCAGGCGCAGGAACTGAAGGTCGGCGTCGTCAATTCCGACCGGATCCTGCGCGATTCGCAGCCCGCGCGGGCGGCGATGCAAAAGCTCGAAGGGGAGTTCGCCAAGCGCGACAAGGATCTGCAGGAAATGGGCGCGCGGCTGAAGACATCGGCCGATCGATTTGAAAAGGACGGTCCGATCATGTCCGAGACGGACCGTGTTCGCCGCCAGCGCGAACTGGCTGAAATGGACCGCGAGTTCCAGCGCAAGCAGCGCGAATTCCGCGAAGACTTCAATCAGCGGCGCAACGAGGAACTCCAGGGGCTGCTGGAGAGGACCAACCGCATCATCCGGCAGATCGCGGAGCAGGAGAAGTTCGACCTCATCATCCAGGAGGCGGTCTACTTCAATCCGCGCATCGACATGACGGAACGCGTGCTGCGCGCCCTCAACGCCGCGAAGTAGCCTTCGCCATGACCCGAGGCGGCCTGTCGCTGTCCGAGCTGACAGCCGCCATCGTTGAACGAAGCGAAGGCCGCCTGCGCGCCATCGTGCAAGGCGATGCCAGCCGCCGCGTCAGTTCGGTGGCGCCGCTGTCCTCGGCCGCGGCGTCCGACCTCGCGTTCCTTGCCAACCCGCGGTACCGGCGTGACGCGCAGGCCTCGCACGCCGGTGCGATTGTGCTGGCCGCGCGTGATGCCGAAGCACTTCAGGAAGGCCGTGCGCCTGACTCGACGTTCGTCGTCGTGGATGCACCGTATGCGTGGTTCGCGCTGGCCGCTCAGGAGCTGCATCCAGCGACGGCCGTCGTTGCAGGGATCCAACCGGGGGCGCAGGTCGACCCCAGCGCGAACGTCGACGCAACGGCGTGGGTCGGAGCGGGCGCCTTCGTAGGAGCGGGTGCTACGGTGGGCGCGGGTGTGGCCGTCGGGCCGGGCGCGCACGTGGGCGCACGGGCCGTCGTGGGCGCCGCCACGCGGCTCTTTCCGCGCGCGGTGGTGCTGGACGAGTGCGTGCTGGGCGAACGCTGCATCGTGCACAGTGGCGTCGTCATTGGCGCCGACGGCTTTGGCTTCGCGCCGCTTGACGGGCACTGGATCAAGATCCCGCAGCTCGGCCGCGTCCTCATTGGCGACGACGTCGAGATCGGCGCGAATACGACGATCGATCGCGGGACGATGGGCGATACGGTCGTGGAGTCAGGCGTCAAGCTGGACAACCAGATCCAGATCGGCCACAACTGCTTTGTCGGCGCGCATACCGTCATCGCAGGGTGTGTTGGCATCGCCGGCAGCGCGCGCATCGGCCGCAATTGCATGATTGGAGGTGCGGCGGGCATCGCCGGCCACCTTTCGATCGCGGACGGATGCATCATTGGGCCGGCGACCGTCGTGTCGAGCTCGATCGCGACGGCGGGCCACTACACGGGATTCTTCCCGATCATGAAGCAGCGCGAGTGGGAAAAGGCGGCTGCGATCATCCGACAGCTGGACGAGCTGCGACGGCGCGTCAGGGAACTCGAGGCGGCAGGCCGCGGAGAAGGCACATGAAACTCGATATCAACCAGATCATGCGGCTCCTGCCGCACCGCTATCCGTTCCTGCTGGTGGATCGCGTGCTCGAGCTCGAGCCTGGCGTGCGCGTTACCGCCATCAAGAACGTCGCCGTCAACGAGCCGTACTTCCAGGGCCACTTCCCGGGTCACCCGGTGATGCCGGGCGTGCTGATGATCGAAGCGCTCGCGCAGGCCGCTGCGGTGCTGACCTACGTCACGCTGAAGACGTCGTACCCCGAGGGGACGCTGTTCGTCTTTGCCGGAATCGATGGTGCGCGCTTCAAGCGGCCAGTCGAGCCGGGCGATCAGCTGCGGCTCGAGGCCACGATGGACCGGATAAAGCGGAGCGTGGGCAAGTTCACGTGTCGCGCATACGTCGACAGCGAACTGGCCTGTGAAGCGGAATTGATGTGCGCGCTGCACAAGGCCAAGGAAGCGTCGTAGTGCCCAAGATTCATCCTCTGGCGCTGGTGGACAGCGCCGCTGAACTGGCCGGCGATGTCGAGATTGGCCCCTTTAGCGTTGTCGGGCCAAAGGTCAAGATTGATACGGGAACCGTGATCGGCCCCCACGTGGTCGTCGACGGCCGTACGACGATCGGCAAGGGCAACCGCTTCTTTCCGTTCTGTTCGATCGGTGGCGTGCCGCAGGACAAGAAGTACGGCGGCGAAGACACCGAGCTCGTCATCGGCGATGGCAACACGATCCGGGAGTCGTGCACGATCAGCCTTGGAACCGCGCAGGGCGGCGGAGTCACGCGGATCGGGTCTGACAACTGGATCATGGCGTACGCGCACATCGCGCACGACTGTCTCGTCGGCGATCACATCATCCTTGCCAACAATGCCACGCTGGCAGGACACGTTACCCTGGGCGACTGGGCGATCATGGGCGGGATGTCGGCCATTCACCAGTTTTGCTCGATGGGGCCGCATTCAATGGCCGGCGGCGGCTCGATCATATTGCGCGATATCCCGCCGTTCGTGATCTGTAACGGCAATCCGGTCGAGCCCCATGGCATCAACACCGAGGGCCTGAAACGCCGTGGCTTCGACGCCGAAACGATCAACCTGCTGCGGCGCGCCTACAAGACACTCTATAAGGACAGGCTGACGACAGCCGAAGCGATTGCGGCGCTCTCAGCGCTGGTGGCGGACAACCCGACGGCGGCCAGCGCCGTCGGTGTGCTCAGAGACTTCGTCCAGAATTCCCAGCGCGGCATCATCCGCTGATGCCGCGGTCGAGCATTTGTGCCTTCGTGGCGGGGGAGGCCTCGGGGGATCTGATCGCGGCGGGCGTGATCGCGGAACTGCGGTCGCGTGCACCGGAGCTGCGGTGTGCAGGGGTCGGCGGCGACCGCATGATCGCGTCCGGCTTCGAGGCCTGGGCGCATGTGCGCGAACTGTCGGTCCGTGGTTACGTCGAGGTCCTGCGCCATCTGCCCCGACTGCTGCGGTTGCGCGCAGACTTGCTTACGCGGCTTCGCTCTGAACCGCCCGCCGTGTTCGTCGGAGTCGATGCGCCGGACTTCAATCTCGGGCTCGAAGAGAAGTTGCGCGCGAGCGGCGTGCCGGTCGTGCATCTTGTCAGCCCGTCGATCTGGGCCTGGCGTAGCGAACGCCTTGGCCAGATCCGGCGCGCCGTGGATCGCATGCTGCTCGTCTTTCCGTTCGAGCAGCCGATCTATGACGCCGCGAAAATACCGGCGACCTACATCGGGCACCCGCTCGCCAGCATGATCCCGTTGGTCCCGGATGCTGTGGCGGCGCGCGCCCGCCTCGGCCTCGGCGGCGGGCCATTGGTCGCCGTGCTGCCAGGATCGCGAGCCGACGAAGTCCGCCTCCTGGGGCCACCATTTCTGGCGGCGCTGGCGCTGCTGCGCGCGCGCGAGTCTGCGCTGCAGTTCGTCCTGCCTGCGGCGGATCCTGCGTTGAAGCGCGCGTTGGGCCGGATGCTGACTTCGCACCCCGAGCTGACAGACTGCCTCACGATCACCGATGGGCGTTCGCACGATTGCCTGGAGGCGGCCGACGTGGTGCTGGTGGCCAGCGGCACGGCCACGCTCGAAGCTGCGCTCTACAAGCGACCCATGGTGATTGCCTACCGGATGCCGGCACTGTCAGCGTGGATCATGCGACGCAAGGGCAGTGTTCCGTTAGTCGGGCTGCCGAACATCCTGGCGGGTGAGCTGCTCGTGCCGGAGTTGCTGCAGGAGCGGGCGACGCCCGCCGCGATCGCGGAAGCAGTCCACGCTCTGCTCGGCGATCACGCGCGGCGCAATCGGCTGGCGGAGCGCTTCGCTGCCATGCACCTTGAACTGCGGCGCGACACGGCTGCCCTGGCCGCCGCCGCGATCCTGGAAGTGGCGCAACGATGACGCGGCGCGGCGCCTATGACAACCTTGATCTGTTCGAGCGGGCCGCCCGGGCTATGGGGCGAACCTGCGGCGTCGACGAGGCCGGGCGCGGCCCACTGGCGGGTCCGGTCGTCGCCGCGGCCGTCATTCTGGATCCCGCGCGACCCATTGCGGGGCTCGCCGATTCCAAAGTGCTCAGTGCCCAACGGCGCGCAGCGCTGGCGGTCGTCATCCGCGAATGCAGCCTGGCCTGCGCGGTGGCGGAGGCGAGCGTCGAAGAGATCGATCGGCTGAATATCCTGCAGGCGACTTTGCTCGCCATGCGGCGGGCCGTCGACGCGTTGGGTGTACGACCCGAGTACGCGCTGATCGACGGCAACCAGATGCCGAGCTTGTCGATACCCGGCCGTGCCATCGTGGCCGGTGACGCCTCCGAGCCCAGCATCTCCGCCGCCTCGATTCTCGCCAAGACGGCGCGCGATGTCATGATGCACGCCCTCGACGCGCAGCATCCGGGTTACGGCTTTGCGCGGCACATGGGCTACGCGACACCCGAACACCTGGCCAGCCTTGCACGGCTGGGACCGTGCTGCCTTCACCGGCGCAGCTTTGCGCCCGTGCGCACGCAGCTTGCTGCGGGCTCTGCGACATCCGATGCGGATCACGTCGGACGCTAACGCGTACTACAGGCACCTGCAGCGCCTTGCGGCGGGACCACGTGCCTGCCGGGAGGCCGGTCGGACACTGGCCGAAGGGATCCATCTGGTCGAGTGCGCAGCCGCAGCCAAGGCCAACATTCTGACCGTCGTCCTGTCGGAGGAGGCGTCCCCGCAGGCGAAGTCGCTCGGCGAATCGGTCGCTGCGACCACCGGTTGTCGCGCCCTAGCGCTGTCGTCACGGCTGTACAACACGATCGCGCCCGTCGAGCACGGCAGCGGCGTACTCGCGGAGATCGCCATTGCACAGCACCCATTGCCGCGCGCGCTGAGCGCGGACGCGGTGTACCTCGATGGCGTGCAGGACCCGGGCAACGCCGGGACGTTGCTGCGCACTGCGGCGGCCGCCGGCGTACGCCACGTGGCGGCTGCGAGCGGTACGACATTTCTCTGGTCGCCCAAGGTGCTGCGCGCCGCGATGGGAGCGCATTTCGTACTGGCGCTGTATGAAGACGTGCCGGCGGAGCAACTGGCGGGCGCTTTTACGGCTGAACGCCTCGCGGCCGATGGCCACGCGGTGGAGTCGCTGTATGCGGCGAACTGGGGAATGAGCCCGACCGTGTGGCTCTTCGGCGCGGAAGGAGCGGGCCTTGCCGCGACGACGGCGACCCAGGCGCAACGCCGGTTGCGCATTCCGATCGACCCGGAGGTCGAGTCGCTCAACGTCGCCGCGGCGGCGGCGATCTGCCTGTTCGAGCAGCGCCGACGCCGGGGGCATGACTGAACCGTGAACCGTCTGCGGCCCGACGGTGCTGGCGCCGACAGCTGGGTCAGTACGACCGCCGGTCGAGGCGCACCTCCTGCATGATCGTGGTCGCGATCTCCTCGATTGACTTGGTTGTCGAAGACAGCCAGCGAATGCCCTCGCGCCGCATCATCCGCTCCGCGGCGTCGACCTCGAAGCGGCAGTTGTCGAGCGAGGCGTAGCGACTGTTGGGTCGACGCTCATTTCGGACTTCCGAGAGCCGCTCGGGGGCGATCGACAAGCCGAAGAGCTTGCCTTTGTAGGGCGGCAGGGCGGACGGGAGCTGATGGCGTTCGAAGTCCTCGGGGATCAGCGGATAGTTGGCCGCTTTCACGCCGTACTGCATCGCGAGGTAGAGCGAGGTGGGCGTCTTGCCGGAGCGCGAAACGCCGACCAGGATCACATCGGACTTTTCCAGCCCCTTGGCCGACTGGCCGTCGTCGTGGGCGAGCGCAAAGTTGATGGCCTCGATCCGGTTCTTGTAGTCCTCCGAGTTCACGGCGATGTTGTGCGAGCGGCCGATCGTGTGGGTGGATTTCATGCCCAGCTCGCGTTCGAGCGGCTCGACGAACGTTCCGAACATCTCGATGACAAACGCGTCCGCGGCGCCGCGCAGTTCGGCTGCGACAGTTGGGTTGACGAGCGTCGAGAACACGATGGCCCGCTTGCCGTCGCGCTCCCGGGCCTCGTTGATGCGCACGGCGGCATCCCGTGCCTTTTCGACCGAGTCGACAAACGGCAAGCGCTGGGGCCGGTAGCGCAACTCGCCGAACTGGGTCAGGACGCTGTGACCGAGGGTTTCGGCGGTGATGCCGGTGCCGTCGGAGACGAAGAACGCGGTTCGGTCGAACGGTCCGGAATGGCTGTCTGGCATCAAATCCTCGCTGATGCGGCGCAGTATCGACGGGGAGCCGCTCGGTAGAATCGTCGGATTCTAGTCATACCAGCGAACCAGGAGAGGGCATGCCACGCGGCGCGTACGTCGTACCGTTCAGACAACTGCGAATGACCGATGTGGACTCCGTCGGCGGCAAGAACGCCTCGCTCGGCGAAATGCTGAGCCAGCTCGAAGCGGCACACATCCGGGTGCCGGATGGATTCGCGACCACGGCCGATGCCTTCCGGGACTTCCTGGACGCTGGCAAGCTCCGGCAGAAGATTGCCGACGCACTCGATGCGCTGGACGTGGACGACGTCACGGCCCTCGCCAAGACCGGCGCTGCCATCCGGAGCTGGGTCATCGACACTCCGTTTCCGAGCCGCCTTGAAGAAGAAATTCGTGTTTATTATCATAAGCTTACAGAAGAATCTTCAAGTGATATCTCGGTTGCGGTGAGGTCCAGCGCGACCGCGGAGGACCTGCCCGATGCCTCGTTCGCAGGGCAGCAGGAGAGCTTCCTGAACGTCGCCGGCATCGAGGCTGTACTCGACCGCATCCGGCATGTCTTCGCCTCGCTCTATAACGATCGGGCCATTGCCTACCGGGTACACAAAGGCTTCGCCCATGCCGAGGTGGCCCTGTCGGCCGGCGTGCAGCGCATGGTGCGCTCGGATCGCGGCGCCGCGGGTGTCATGTTCACGATGGACACGGAGTCCGGCTTTCGCGACGTGGTGTTCATTACGTCAAGCTACGGCCTGGGCGAGACCGTGGTGCAGGGCGCCGTCAACCCGGACGAGTTCTATGTCCACAAGCCGATGCTGGCCGCGGGCAAGCATCCGATCATCCGCAAGTCGCTGGGGTCGAAACTGATCAAGATGGAGTTCGATACGGCCGGCGCGGCCGGTCGCACGGTGCGCACGATCGACGTCGCGGACGCCGATCGCCATCGGTTTTCGCTGACGGATGCCGATGTGCTCGAGCTGGCCCGCTACGCCGTCTCGATCGAGCAGCACTACGGCCGACCGATGGACATCGAGTGGGGCAAGGACGGCCTTGACGGCCGCATCTACATCCTGCAGGCGCGTCCGGAAACCGTGAAGTCGCAGGCCGGCGCCGAGGTGCAGCAGCGCTTCAAGCTCACGGGCAAGGGTGCGGTGCTGGCCTCTGGCCGTGCGATTGGCCAGAAGATCGGCATCGGCGTGGTGCGCAATGTCCGCAGCGCGGCCGAGATGGACCGTGTCCACCCCGGTGACGTGCTGGTGACCGACATGACCGATCCGAACTGGGAGCCGGTCATGAAGCGGGCCGCCGCCATCGTCACCAACCGGGGCGGACGGACCTGCCACGCGGCCATCATCGCGCGCGAACTGGGCATCCCGGCCGTCGTCGGCTGTGGCCATGCGACCGACGTACTGACCGAAGGCATGACGGTCACCGTGTCGTGCGCGGAGGGCGATACCGGCAACATTTACGCCGGCGCGCTCGAGATGGAAGTCGAGGCCGTACAACAGGGCACGCTGCCGCCGATCCCGGTCAAGATCATGATGAATGTCGGCAACCCTCAACTGGCGTTCGACTTCCAGGCGCTGCCGAATGCCGGCGTCGGGCTGGCGCGGCTCGAGTTCATCATCAACAACAACATCGGCGTGCACCCGAAGGCGGTGCTCGAGTATCCGAACATCGACCCCGATCTGAAGTCCGCCGTCGAGCGCCTGGCGGCCGGCTACGACTCGCCGCGCGCGTTCTTCGAGGCCAAGCTGGCCGAGGGCATTGCCACCATCGGCGCAGCCTTCTGGCCCAAGCCCGTCATCGTTCGGATGTCCGACTTCAAGAGCAACGAGTACAAGAAATTGATCGGTGGCTCGCGCTACGAGCCCGACGAAGAAAATCCCGATGCTCGGTTTCCGCGGCGCGGCACGCTACATCGCGGATTCGTTCCGCGAGTGCTTCAGCATGGAGGCGGCGGCGCTCAAGCGGGTGCGCGAAGTGATGGGACTCACCAACGTCGAGATCATGGTGCCTTTCGTGCGCACGCTGACCGAAGCGCGGCGCGTGACCGAACTGCTCGCCGAGCATGGACTGAAGCGCGGCAGCGGCGCTGTCAATGGCGAAGGTGGGCTGCGTCTGATCATGATGTGCGAGGTGCCGTCGAATGCCCTGCTGGCGGACCAGTTCCTCGACTATTTCGACGGTTTCTCGATCGGCTCGAACGACCTCACGCAGTTGACGCTGGGAATCGATCGCGATTCCGGCCTGGTGGCCGAGGGATTCGACGAGCGCGACCCGGCCGTCAAGGCGTTGCTGACAAAGGCGATCGCGGCGTGTCGAGCGCGCGGCAAGTACATCGGCATCTGCGGGCAGGGTCCGTCGGATCATGTCGACTTTGCCGAGTGGCTGGTGGAGCAGGGCATCGAGTCGATCTCGCTGAATCCCGACACCGTGGTCGCCACCTGGCAGCGCCTCGCACGCTCGGCATGACGCTGCGCGCGGGGATCGAGCCGCCACTCATCGGGTCGCGGGCGCGATACGCTTGAATTGCTGTTCAGTACCCGCAGGTAACGCGCCACGGAGGAGCGGCCATGGAAAGCTACATCAGGATGGTTCGTCGTCGCGTTCGGCCTGCTGGTCGCCGAACTGCTGAGCGGAACCTTCTATCTCCTGGTGATCTCGATTGCCCTGGCCGTGGCCGGCGTCGCGGCGCTCGCCGGAGCGCCGATCGCGCTGCAATTCGTTGTGGCTGCGGCCATTGGCATCGGAGGCTCGGTCTGGTTGCGCGCGACGCGATTCGGCAAGAAGCTGCATGAACGTGGCGATGACGGGTGCAGAACATGGACATCGGCCAGTCGCTGCGCGTGGAGAACTGGACTGGCGCGCGCACGGCACGGGCCAGTTACCGCGGCGCGGTCTGGGACGTTGAGCTCGCGCGGGAGAGCAGCCAGCGAGTGGCGAATTTGTCATCCGCGAAATCCACGCCAACCGGCTGATCGTGGCCGCCAAGCCTCGCTAGGAGACTTTCATGCCGATTCCGTTCGTCGACGGGCTGTCGCTCATCGCCCTGGTCCTGCTGGTCGTTGCGGTCACTTTCGTCATCAAGGCGGTGAAGGTCGTTCCGCAGCAGAACGCCTGGGTGGTCGAACGGCTCGGCAAGTTCCACGCGGTGCTGCAGCCGGGACTGAACATCGTCATCCCGTTCGTCGACCGGCTGGCCTATAAGCACAGCCTCAAGGAGGTGCCGCTCGACACCCCGAGCCAGGTCTGCATCACGAGGGACAACACGCAGCTGCAGGTCGATGGCGTGCTGTACTTCCAGGTCACCGACCCGCAACGGGCCTCGTACGGCGCCAGTAACTACATCCTGGCCATCACGCAGCTCGCGCAGACGACCTTGCGCTCGGTCATCGGCAAACTCGAACTCGACAAGACGTTCGAGGAACGCGACTTCATCAATCACAGCGTGGTGAGCGCGATCGACGAGGCGGCGATGAACTGGGGCGTCAAGGTCCTGCGCTACGAGATCAAGGACATCACGCCACCCAACGCGATCCTGCATGCGATGCAGGCGCAGATCACCGCCGAGCGCGAAAAGCGCGCGTTGATTGCCTCGTCGGAGGGACGCAAGCAGGAACAGATCAACATCGCCACCGGCGCGCGCGAGGCCGCCATCGCCAAGTCCGAGGGTGACAAGCAGGCTCAGATCAACGTCGCGCTCGGCGAAGCCTCCGCCATCGTCGCGATCGCCGACGCCACCGCCAAGGCGGTGCGCCAGGTCGCGGAGGCCATCCGCCAGCCCGGCGGCATCGAGGCGGTCAACCTCAAAGTGGCGGAGCGCTACATCGATGCCTTCAGCGGGCTCGCGAAGGCCAACAACACACTCATCGTTCCGGCCAACCTTGGCGATGTCGCCACGCTGATCTCGACGGCCATGTCGGTCGTCAAGTCGCAGGGCGCCGAGCGATAGGGCCGTCTCTGTGGAGTTCCTGATCGCGGCTGTCGGCGTGGTACTGGCCGTGTGGATGATCCTCGGTGCCCGCAGGCGGCACCGGGCGGACGCAACCAAGAAGCAGAAGCCGGACGCCTGAGGCGACGGTCAGGCGGCTACCCACGGAGACAGCATGGCAGCACCCACGATCGCGGCGTCGTTGCGCCAGTTGCTGACTGCCCACATGCCGTTCTCGGCCATGAGTGCGGCGGACGTCGACTACATCATTGAGCATGTCGAGATCGCCTACTTCGCGCCCGACGAAGTCGTGCTGGCGCCGAGCGACAAGGTCCCGCCGCACTGCCTGATCGTCAAGCAGGGCCGGATCCAGGGAGCCGCGCCGGATGGAAAGTCCATCGCGTACGAAGCCGGCGTCGGCGACTGCTTTCCGATGGGTGCGCTGCTGGCTGAGCGACCGGTTTCGCTAACGTACCGATCGGTCGGAGACACCTTCTGCCTGTTGTTGTCGCGCGAGCGCTTCGTGGCGCTGACACGACGCAGCGCGCCGTTCCTCGACTACTGCAAGCGCCGGCTGGGCGCAATGCTCGACCTCTCGCGACAACAGTTGCAGCAGACCTACGCGAGCGAGGCGTCGGCGGAGCGCACGATGGCCACACCACTCGGCGACCTGATGCGGGGCCCGGCGCTGACCTGCGCGCCCGATACGCCGCTGCGCGAGGCGTTCGCACGCATGCATGCGGCCCACGTCGGCTCGGTGCTCGTCGTCGAGCCGCAGGAAGGTGGCGAAAGCGTCATCGGCATCCTGACGCGGACGGACCTGCTGGGCCGCGTCATCCTGCCCGAGGTGCCGTTGTCGACGGCAGTGCGCGAGGTTATGACATCGAACGTTCTGACACTGGATGCCGGTCAGACCGCCGCCGATGCGACACTGCTGATGGCGGAACACTCGATCCGCCACATCCCGATAATGCAGAAGGACGCATCTGGGCCGCGCGTCGCTGGCGTCGTGTCCGAGCGCGACCTCTTCGCGCTGCAGCGACTGACCGTGCGGCAGCTTGCCGTTGCCATCCGGCGCGCCGAGGACGTGGAGTCACTGGCCGTCGCCGCGGCGGCTGTGCGGCGTCTGTCGCACCACCTGGTCGCGCAGGGCGTGGCAGCGGCGCAGCTGACGCGCCTAATCAGCCACCTCAACGACCAACTGACGGTGCGCCTGCTCACGATCGGCACGCAGCGCGTAAATGTCGATCCGAGCAGCTTCTGCTGGTTGTCCTTCGGCAGCGAAGGGCGGAGCGAGCAGACGATCGCCACCGACCAGGACAACGGCATCCTGTTCGTCGCAGGCAAGGCAAGCAAGGAACAGATGCTCGAGCTGGCCGACTGGACGAACGAAGCGCTGGCGGCCTGCGGGTTTCCGCTGTGCAAGGGCAACATCATGGCCCGCAACCCGGCGTGGTGCCTCGACTACGCCGACTGGGAGGCGCTGTTTGCCGGCTGGATCGATCGCGGCGATCCGGATGCGCTGCTCAATGCCAGCATCTTCTTCGACTTCCGTCCGCTGTTCGGCGATGCCGGCCTCGCCAAGGGACTGCGCGAGGAAGTCGTGTCACGGGCCCAGCGCAATGCGAGGTTCCTCAAGCAGATGTCGGACAATGCTTTGCGCAACCGGCCGCCGGTCGGCCGTGGCATCGTCGACTCGCTGTTCGGCGAGGGCGGCCCGGCGCGAGTCGACCTGAAGATGCACGGCACTGTGCTCTTTGTCGATGCCGCGCGTATCTGGGCGCTGGCGGCCGGGCACTGCACGAGACCAATACGGCTGAACGACTCAAACGCCTGGCCGACTCCGGGCAACTGCCGCGAGAGCGACGTTCGCGCCTGGATTCCTTCCTTCGAGTACTTTCAGCTGATGCGACTGCGAGCGCAGCATCGCCGTGCCGAGACGTACGTCGGGGACAAGGACAATCCGAACGAAATCGCGCTCGCCGAACTGTCCGCACTCGATCGCCGCATCATCAACGAGGCGTTCCGGCAGGCGCGCAAGGTGCAGCAGCGCCTCGAACTCGACTTCCCGGGCTGAGATGGGAATCCTCGACTTGGCTGCGGCGAGGACTTCGCGCGCACGGACCACCAGCGGTGGGTCGTGGTCGACGTCGAGACGAGCGGCATGGACGTTGCCAACGATGCGCTGATCTCGATCGGCGCAGTGGCGATCGTCGACGGGCGCGTGGTTCCGGGTGACAGTCTCGAAATCATCGTCAGGCAGGCCACGGCGAGCTCGCGCGAGAACATCCTCGTGCACGGCGTCGGGGCCCACGCGCAACTGAACGGCACCGATCCGCCGCATGCCGTCCGCGCGTTCATGGACTACGTCGGCCGTGCGCCGATGCTGGCCTTCCACGCGCCATTTGATCGCGCCTTTCTCGCGCGGGTCACCAAGCACTATGTGAATCAGCCGTTCGACAACCCCTGGCTCGACCTGGCGGAACTTGCACCGGCGCTGCGAGCCCAAGGTCGAACCTCCGGTCGCTCGATGAGTGGCTCAGCCATTACAAGATACCGGTCGCCGTCCGGCACAGCGCCGCGTCCGATGCCTTTGCGACCGCGCTGCTGATGACGCGCGTGCTGCCGGAAGCGCGTCGGCAGGGCGCGCCGTCGTTTTCGGACATGCAGCAGCTGGCGCGTCAGGCCAAGTGGCTGCAGTAGGGCGAGTCCGCGGGACCATGAATCACCGGGCCGCGGAACCGTCGCGCCGCGGCGGTCAGTGCCGCCGTGCTGCCGCAGCGGAATCTGAGGCGGCTACAGGCCGGCCGCGCTGACACAAGCGTGCCTCATCGGCGCGGCGCTACCGACTGCGCTTCTTGAGCAGCCTGTTCTGCTCGCGCTTCCAGTCCTTGTCCTGCTGGTCCGCCCGCTTTTCGAACTGACGCTTGCCCTTGGCCAGTCCGACTTCGAGCTTGATGCGGCCCTTGCTGTAGTGCAGGTCGAGCGGCACCAGCGCATAGCCGGCCCGTTCGACCTTGCCGATCAGCTTGCGGATCTCTTCGGCCTTCAGCAGCAGCTTGCGGGTGCGCGTCGGATCCGGCGTGATGTGGGTCGAAGCGGTCGGCAGCGGGCTGATGTGCCCATTCAGCAGATAGAGTTCGCCCTGAGCGGATCACGACATAGGCCTCGTTGAGCTGCGCGCGGCCCGCGCGGATCGACTTGACTTCCCAACCCTCGAGGACGAGCCCGGCCTCATACCGGTCCTCGATGAAGTAATCGTGCTGCGCCTTCTTGTTCTGGACGATCGCCACGGCAAGTCGCCTGCCCGACGTGAATAGAATCCGCGTTTATATCCCACTCGCCATGCCGCACGTCGAACGCTCCGTCCTCGTCCACTACAGCGCGGAGCAGATGTTCGATCTGGTCGCCGACATCGAGCAGTATCCGCGCTTCCTGCCCTGGTGCAGCGGTACGCGCGTGGTGCCGGAGCACGGGGGAGGTCTCGACGCGAGCGTGGAGATCGACTTTCGCGGCATCCGCAGCCGGTTCACGACACGCAACCAGCTGCGGTATCCGGAGCAGATTCGAATGCAACTGGTCGATGGCCCGTTCCGGTCACTGGAAGGGCTGTGGCACTTCCATGCGCTGCGGCCGGGGGCTTCCAAGGTGCAGCTCAGCCTGCGCTACGAGTTCGTGAGCGGACTCCTCGGCCGCGCCGTCGCGCCGGTGTTCGATCTCATCGCCAATTCGATGATCGACTCGTTCGCCCAGCGCGCCGAACACATCTACGGGCCGAGCGAGTGATCGTCACGGTCGTGTACGCGCGTCCGGACATCCGGCATGTGCTGCGGGTCGAACTCGCGCCGGGCGCAACGATCGGGCAGGCCATCGAGGCCTCGGGCCTGCTGGCGCTCGCGCCGGAACTGCGGGAGCGCTCCGCTGGACGTGGGGGTCTGGAACCGGGTGGCCCGGCTCGATGCCATCGTGCGCGAAGGCGACCGCATCGAGGTCTATCGGCCGCTGACGCGTCGACCCGAAGGAGGCGCGCCGCATCCGCGCCGACTGTGCGCCGACGACGGCGCAAGGACTAGTTACAGGTCGACTGGACGATCTTGCGCGTGCGTTCGGCCTCGGCCGCGCGCTGCGCATCGTCGAGGAACTCGCGGTTGCCGGCCGCGTCGGTGCGGGCGATGCGCTCGCCGCCCTCGACGGCGCGCAGGTAACCCTTGGCGCGCTCGCAGTCCGCGGCCTTGGCGGCGAGCTTTGGCTGCTCGTCCTGCGCTTTCTTCTCGGCGTCGGCCCGTTCCTGCTGGCGCTTGCGGAATTCCATTTCCTGTTCCGCCGTGCTCTTGGGGGCCGTGGCGGACGGGGCAGCCTTGGCATCCGTCGCCGGCCGCGGTGCGGTCTCAGCGCCAGGCGCCGGCGGGGGCAGCACGGTCTGCTTGTTGGGCGGCTGGCGCACGATGCGATCGGTATTCACGGTCGCCGGCGGCGGACGGTCGGAATACACGGTTCGACCGTTGTCGTCCTTCCACGCCCACTGCGCCGCGACCGGGCACGCTGCAAAGACGACCAACGCCGCCACAGCGGCGGGCGCCCACACGCGAGACGGCGACATCCGAAGCACCATAGTTCCTCCTGAACGCAGGAATTGTCCAACGGCCTTTGCCGGCGGGAGCAAGTTGAATGGGGGGGAAACTCACCCCCACTTCGAGCTAAGACCCGGTCAACCGGGCCCTTCCGGAGCCGCCCGGTATACTCCGCTTTTGCGTCATGAGGCACCTATGCGGTTGGTTCAGAAGGCGCTGACCTTCGATGACGTGCTGCTCGTCCCCGCCCACTCGGCGGTCCTTCCCCGCGACGTCCAGCTCTCCACCCGGCTCTCCCGCAACATCCCGCTGAACATCCCGCTCGTCGCCGCCGCCATGGACACGGTGACCGAGGCCCGGCTGGCGATCGCGCTGGCCCAGGAAGGCGGTATCGGGATCATCCACAAGAATTTTTCGCCGAAGGAGCAGGCGGCCGAGGTGCTGAAGGTCAAGCGCCACGAGGCCGGGGTCCTGCGCGACCCGATCACGCTGACGCAGGACATGACGGTGCGCGACGCGATCGAGCTGCAGCGGGCGCACAAGATTTCCGGGCTGCCGGTCGTCGACGGCAAGCGGATCGTCGGCATCGTGACCAACCGGGACCTGCGCTTCGAGACGCGGCTGGAGGCCCCGATCCGCGACATCATGACGCCGCGCGCGCGGCTGGTGACGATCCGCGAGGGCGCCAGCCTGGACGAAGCCAAGTCGCTGATGCATACGCACCGCCTGGAGCGGGTGCTGGTCGTGAACGACGCCGATGAACTGCTCGGGCTTGTGACGGTCAAGGACATCACCAAGGCGACGGAGCATCCGAACGCGGCGAAGGACGAGCAGGGCAAGCTGCGCGTCGGCGGTGCGATCAGCACCGGCCCCGACTCGGAGGAGCGCGCCGAGCGGATGGTCAAGGCCGGTGTCGACGTCCTGATCGTCGACACCGCCCACGGCCACCACCAGGGCGTGCTCGACCGGGTCCGCTGGGTGAAGAAGAACTTCCCGCAGGTCGATGTCGTCGGCGGCAACGTTGCAACGGCAGCGGCGGCGAAGGCGCTGATGGATGCGGGCGCCGACGGCATCAAGGTCGGCATCGGTCCGGGCTCGATCTGCACGACGCGCATCGTCGCCGGCGTCGGAGTACCGCAGATCACCGCGGTGGCCAATGTTGCCAAGGCGCTGGAGGGCACCGGAATCCCGCTGATCGCCGATGGCGGCGTCCGCTTCTCGGGGGATGTGTCGAAGGCCCTTGCCGCCGGGGCCTATACCGTGATGATGGGCGGCATGTTCGCCGGCACTGAAGAGGCCCCGGGCGAAGTCATCCTGTACCAGGGGCGTTCGTACAAGAGCTACCGCGGCATGGGCAGCCTCGGGGCGATGACCGAAGGCTCGGCCGAGCGCTACTTCCAGGACAACGACGCCAATGTCGACAAGTTCGTCCCCGAGGGCATCGAGGGCATGGTGCCGTACAAGGGCAGCGTGCTCGCGATCATCTTCCAGCTGACCGGCGGACTGCGCTCCAGCATGGGCTACTGCGGCTGCGCCACCATCGACGAGATGCGTACGAAGGCCGAGTTCGTCGAGATCACGTCGGCGGGCATGCGCGAGTCGCACGTGCACGACGTCCGTATCACCAAAGAAGCGCCCAACTACCGGCTCGAGACCTGAGGGTCGGCTCCGTGACGAACACTTCGCTGCCCGCCGGTTCGCCACTCGCGGGCCCCCGCGGCTTTTCCCATTCCTTCGACTTCGTACCGCCGCCCGGCGGTCGCGCCCGATGAACCACGACAAGATCCTGATCCTCGACTTCGGCTCGCAGGTCACGCAGCTGATCGCGCGCCGCATCCGCGAGGCCAGTGTGTACTGCGAGATCCACCCGGCCGACATCGGCGATGCGTTCGTCAAAGCCTTCGCACCCAAGGGCATCGTGCTGTCTGGCAGCCACATGTCGGCCTACGAGGAATCGACCGACCGCGCGCCTGCAGCAGTGTTCGAACTGGGTGTGCCGGTGCTCGGCATCTGTTACGGCATGCAGACCATGGCACAGCAGCTGGGTGGCAAGGTCGAAGGCGGTCACACGCGCGAATTCGGCTACGCCGAGGTCCGCGCACGCGGGCATACGCGGCTGCTCGAAGGCATCGAGGATCGCCGCAACGAAGCAGGGCACGGGCTGCTCAATGTCTGGATGAGCCACGGCGACAAGGTGGTCGCGATGCCGCCGGGGTTCCGTCTGATGGCTTCGACCGAGTCCTGTCCGATCGCGGGCATGGCCGACGAGGCGCGCAGCTACTACGGCGTGCAGTTCCACCTCGAGGTGACGCACACGGCGCAGGGCGAGGCGATCCTGCGCCGCTTTGCGCTCGAGATCTGCGGCTGTCGGCCGGACTGGGTCATGGGCGACTACGTCGGCGAGGCGATTGAGAAAGTTCGTTCGCAGGTCGGCCGCGAAGAAGTAATCCTGGGACTGTCGGGCGGCGTGGACTCTTCGGTGGCCGCCGCGCTGATCCAGCGCGCAATCGGAGATCAGCTCACGTGCGTCTTCGTCGACACCGGCCTGTTGCGGCTGAACGAAGGCCAGCAGGTGATCGACACCTTCCAGAAGCACATGGGCATGAAGCTCATCGCCATCGATGCAACGACGCGGTTCATGGATGCGCTCAAGGGCGTCGCCGATCCCGAGGCCAAGCGCAAGATCATCGGCCGCGAGTTCGTGCACGTCTTCCAGGACGAGGCCGCCAGGCTGCCGAATGCAAAGTGGCTGGCGCAGGGCACGATCTATCCGGATGTCATCGAGTCGGCCGGTGCGAAGACCAAGAAGGCGATGACGATCAAGAGCCACCACAACGTTGGCGGTCTGCCGGAAACGCTGCATCTGAAACTGCTGGAGCCGTTGCGCGATCTCTTCAAGGACGAAGTGCGCAATCTCGGACTCGCACTCGGGCTACCGCGCGAGATGATCTTCCGCCATCCGTTCCCCGGCCCCGGCCTTGGTGTGCGCATCCTGGGCGAGGTGAGGAAGGACTACGCCGACCTGCTGCGGCGGGCCGACGCGATCTTCATTGAGGAGCTGAGGGCTGCTGGCTGGTACGACCGGACGAGCCAGGCGTTCGCAGTGTTCCTGCCGGTGAGGAGTGTCGGCGTGATGGGCGACGGCCGCACTTACGAGTGGGTCGTGTCACTGCGCGCGGTGCAGACCACGGACTTCATGACAGCGCACTGGGCGCACCTGCCGCACGACCTGCTCGGCCGTGTCTCCAACCGCATCATCAACGAGGTGCGCGGTATCAACCGCGTCGTCTACGACATCAGCGGCAAGCCGCCGGCGACGATCGAGTGGGAGTGACCCAAATCATATGCAAAACTCTTGATATTTTGTCTAGTTTTGCGTATGTTTTGGCATGGCTTCCCTTGAGTCCTACCTCGACGATCTGCTCGCCCGCGGACGAGCCTACTTCTCCCGGGATGAGGTCGCCGCCGCGCTCGGCCTGAAGCCGTCGGCACTGGCGGCGGCGATCACGCGCGCGATCAACAAGCGCCGCCTGGCGAATCCCAGGCACGGCTTCTATCTCATCCTGCGCCCCGAAGATCAGGTCGCCGGCGCGCCGGACCCCGTGAAGTGGATCGACCCGCTGATGAAACATCAGGGGATCGACTACCGCATTTCGCTGCTGCGCGCGGCGGCGTTCCACGGCGCCTCGCACCAGGCCAGCATGGTCTTCCAGGTCGTCGTCCCGAGGCAGTTGCGGGACTTCGATCTGGGTCGCCATCGCCTGCAGTTCCTGTATCAGGGTCCGGACGCATTCAGTCAGGTCAATCAGCCGTCGTTGGTCGACCAGATGAAGAGCGACGCCGGCTTCGCCACGGTGGCTGGCGTCGAGCTGACGCTGCTCGACTGCGTGCGCTACTTTCACAAGGCAGCTGGTATCAACGGCGTCGCGCAGATCGTCAAGGATATCGGCGCCAAGGCCAGCCCGCGCCTGCTGCAGAAGGCGGCCGGCGCCTACGAGAATTCGGCGGTCCGCCGGCTTGGCTACCTGCTTGATCTGGCGGGACACGCGCGCCAGGCCGACGCGCTGCAAGGGTTCGTGAAGCGTGCCAGGACGGCACTGCCGCTCGATCCGGCCGTCAGGCCGCTCGTGAAGGCTTTGGCGCAGGCTAGTGAGCGAAATCCAAGGTGGAGGCTCCTGATCAATGAAGCGGTGGAGGTCGCAGAGTGATTCCCGCCGCCTTTCTGCAAGCGTGGAGTACGAAAGCGCCTTGGCCGGACCTGCGGCAGGTCGAGCAGGACCTGATCATCTGTCGCGCCCTGTGCGACCTGTTCAATGCGCCGGCGTTGGCGGGGAAGATCGCATTCCGCGGCGGCACGGCGATCCACAAGCTGCTCTTCAAGCAACCGCTGCGCTACTCGGAGGATATCGATCTGGTCCAGGCGCATCCCGAGCCCATCGGTGGCACGGTCGACGCGATTCGCGCGGCGCTGTCGTGGCTCGGGAAATGCAGCCGGGAGCAGGCCGGGCACTCGATGCACCTGGTGTTCAAGTTCACGCCCGAGATCGATGCGCAGGCGACGCTCAAGCTGAAGGTCGAGATCAACACTCGGGAGCACGCGAGCTTGCTTGGTGTTCGACGCTATCCGTTCGCCGTGGAAAACGACTGGTACCGCGGAACGGCGGAGATCGCCTCCTTCGAGCCCGAGGAACTGTTCGGCACGAAGCTGCGCGCACTGCTGCAGCGGCGCAGGAACCGTGACCTGTTCGATCTGCACCAGGGACTCGAACAGCTGCCGCTGGATCCGGAGAAAGTCATCGCCTGCTTCGACCACTACCTGGCCCTGGAGGGCAAGCCGATCACGCGAGCGATGGCCGAGCAGCGCATGCTGGAGAAGTTGACGCGAAGCCTGACCGAAGACGTCGCGCCGATGCTGCCGGCGAGCGTGCGCTGGAGCGATGCGGATGCGATCCAGGCGTTCGAGCGCGTCTGGACCGAGCTGATCGCGCGAATCGGCGGAGACAGATGGAAGCTCTCCGATGCGGTCATCGAGGAATTGCGTGCAAAACGGTATCCGGCGCTGCTGATGCCCCGAGATCGGAACCAGCCGCAATGACAGCTTCGGAGAGATCACTGCCGAGCAAGGCGATCGACGTCGGAGCCCGAATCCTTGGCCGTGCTGCAGGCGGAGAACGAGCGACTGATCGCGCTCCTGGAGGGAAACGGAATCGAGTGGCGTCTCACGCCGGAACAGGCAACGTCTCCCCCGCAACCCGAATCGTCGCGACTCTCCACTGAGGCGAAAGTGGCACTCTTTCGCCGGCGGTTTCGGGGTCGCACGGATGTCTACCCCGTTCGCTGGGAGAGCAAGACGACCGGCAAGTCGGGGTACGCACCTGCCTGTGCGAACGAGTGGCGCGCTGGAGTGTGCGAGAAGCCCCGAATCAAGTGCGGAGACTGTCGGAATCGTTCGTTGATCCCGCTTTCGGACGCTGCCATCTACGCCCACCTGGCCGGCGACCACACCATCGGTGTCTACCCGCTGCTGGAGGACGACAGCTGCTACTTTCTCGTGATCGATTTCGACGAAGCCGAGTGGAGAGAGGATGTTCGCGCCTTCGCCGATTCGTGCACCGATCTCGGCGTCCCGGTTGCGATCGAGACTTCACGCTCGGGAAATGGGGCGCACGCCTGGATCTTCTTCGCCGAGCGTGTATCGGGCAGGGATGCGCGTCGGATGGGCACTGCCATCATCAGCCACACCTGCGCGCGCACCCGGCAACTGAAGCTCTCGTCCTACGACCGGCTGTTTCCCAATCAGGACACCATGCCCAAGGGCGGCTTCGGCAATCTGATCGCCTTGCCGCTGCAGAAGAAGCCGCGGGAGGACAGCCTCACTGTGTTTGTCGACTCCGATCTGCGACCGCACCGGGATCAGTGGGAGTTCCTGGCATCGATCCAGCCGATGTCGCCGCACGACATCGAGCCGACGATCGTTCGGTCCACAGGCGGCGTCCATCCCCTCGACGTGACCTTTATCGACGCTGAGGATCTGGCGACGCCGTGGAAGCGCACTTCGGCACCGACTGTGAAGATGCCGGGCGTGATGCCGAAGTCGCTCACGGTGACATTGTCGAACCTCGTCTATTTCGAGAAGGCGGAGCTTCCGCAGCCATTGGCCAACCGCCTGATCCGACTTGCCGCGTTTCAGAACCCAGAGTTCTACCGGGCACAGGCAATGCGGCTTTCAGTGTGGGACAAGCCCCGGGTGATCGGCTGCGCGGAGAACTATCCCCGTCACATTGCACTGCCGCGCGGCTGCCTCGGTGCCGCGCAAGACTTGCTGCGTGAAACCGCAGTTCACTGTGATTTCAGGGACGAGCGCAACACCGGCGAGCCGATTGATGTGAGATTCGTAGGGACGCTTCGAACTGATCAGGAGGCCGCCGTTGCCGCGATGCTGCGTGACGATGTGGGCGTGCTGTGTGCCCCGACCGCATTCGGCAAGACCGTTACCGCTGCCGCGCTGATCGCCCGCCGAGGCGTGAACACACTGGTGCTGGTGCATCGAACCGAACTGCTCAAACAGTGGCAGGAGCGATTGCAGACTTTTCTCGGCGTTGGCTGGGGTGTGGTCGGCACGATCGGAGGCGGCAAGGCGAAACCCACCAGCAAGATCGACATCGCGGTGATGCAGTCGCTGTCCCGCCAAGGGGAGGTCAATGCCCTCGTCGAGAACTACGGCCACGTCATCGTGGACGAGTGCCATCACGTCGGCGCGGTGTCGTTCGACGCCATCCTGAAGCGATGCAAGGCCAAGCACGTGCTTGGCCTGACCGCCACGCCGATCCGCCGAGACGGTCAGCAACCGATCATCTTCATGCAGTGCGGACCGATTCGGCACACGGCGGCGAGACCTGCTGACGCCCCCCATGACCTGCAGGTCCTGCCTCGATCGTGCTTTGCTCGCATTGACCTGCCGCCGGAGTCGGGGATTCAGGAGGTGTTTCGGCACCTCGCCAGCGATCGATCACGGACGGCAGCAATCGCCGCAGAAGTCAGGAAGGCGTTCGATCAGGGCCGCAAGGTGCTGGTTCTGACCGAGCGCACCGAGCACCTTGACGCCATGCGCGCGGCCCTGGGCGCAGAGGTCCCGCTACCGTTCGTTCTTCACGGGCGGATGTCGAGGAAGCAACGCGCCATGCTCATTGCAGAACTCGACGCGCTCCCACCCGATTCGCCCCGCATTCTGCTTGCCACCGGCAAGCTCGTCGGCGAAGGATTCGACCATCCGCCCCTCGATACCCTGGTCTTGGCGATGCCTGTCTCGTGGAAGGGAACGTTGCAGCAGTACGCTGGCCGGTTGCATCGGGAGCACGCCGGCAAGACCGATGTGCGGATCATCGACTTCGTGGACACCGGGCACCCGGCCTTGGTTCGCATGTGGGACAAGCGCCAGCGCGGCTACCGGGCGATGGGCTACCGAATCGCCGAACCGCCGCCCGTTCTGCAGGCTATGCCTCAAACGACCCATCTGACCGGGACTTGATGGGTGTCCCTGACGGTAAAAAAACTAGCGGAAAGGTGAGCCGGGACAATAGCCTATGGCGTTTGATGCCGGCCCTTCTTGGGCGTGTCCTTGACCCGACATGGACGCGCATCGATGCTGTCGCCGATGGTCCCGGGAATCGATAGACGTCGATAGATCTCGAAAGGTGACTTCAGACCGAATCGCCTGCAAACCCGCGCCAATGCTGGTGCTCTGCACTTTGACGGTAAGACTGACGGTAAAAGGCTGCGGCACAGTGGCTAGCGCTTTGTGAATCAACAGATTAGAAGGCCCGTTGATGATTGAGTGGGAGTAGGGGTCTTTCGAGGACTATCGGCCTCTATCCAGGTCTATCGGGAGATCCAACATGCCCTCCGACTGCGGTGATAGCCGAGAGTTGAGATGTCGAGGCGACGTCGAACGGGGTGTGATCATCGCTGAACAGCAAACGTTGCTGTTTCGTCGAATTTGCACTGTCGGTTGACGTGGCAGCAGGGCGATGGCGCCGGCCAACTCGGCTGGCGTCTGTACTGTTCTGGGGCAACCCACTTGCTTGCCCCCAATGAAGTCCCCGCCCTCGCCCGGCGCAGCCTTACGGTTGCCCGGGCGTTTTCTTGCCGCTCGGATGGCTCGCGGTAGTGACCTGATCCGCGAGACGCCGCTGGCGGCAGGCCTTGCCCGTTGACCGGTCTCCCAAAATGGGAGATACTGCCCGCAATGAGGGTCATCGCCAAGAGCAGCCTGAAGAATTTCTGGGAGCGCCCTGGTTGCACCGATGCGCGAGGCCCGCTGCACAGTTGGTACGAAGAGGCACTCCGAGCGAAGTGGCGCACGCCGCAGGACATCAAGGATCAGTTCGCAAGCGCGAGCATCTGCGGCAACAACCGCGTGGTGTTCAACGTCGGCGGCAACAAGTACCGGCTCGTGGTGGAAGTGCAGTACCAGGCGAGGATCGTCTGGGTGAAGTTCGTCGGGACGCATGCACAGTACGACCGCATCGACGTGGAGAGCGTGAATGACTATTAAGCCGATCCGAAACGACGACGACCTGAAGAAAGCGTTCCGCCGCCTGGAGAAGGTCTTCCAGGCCGAGGAGGGCACGGCGCAGGCCGATGAGCGCGACGTCCTGGTGACCCTCGTCGAGGCCTACGAGAACAAGCACTACGACTTCGGGCCGGCGGACCCGGTGGAGGCAATCAAGTTCCGGATGGAGCAGGAGGGGCTGTCGCCTCGTGACCTGGAGCCTTTCATCGGTCCGAGCGGGCGGGTGTCCGAGGTGCTGAACCGTAAGAGGCCACTCAGCCTGCGGATGGTCAAGCGACTGCACGACGGGCTGAAGATTCCCTACGAGAGTCTGCTCGCCGAGGTGTCCTGACTGCGCCGCGTCCGTGCAGGGGCGTCGTGACGGCAAAGAAATCACCGAAAAGTTTCGATGCGACAACACGTTAAGACATCTGATGTCGGCGTTCTCGTGATGCCGTCTCCAGGAGCAGGTGATCGCCGCGCGCCCGAGATATTGCATGCAAAGAAGCGATAGATCGCGATACATCTCGAAAGCTGGCCATTGTGGAAGCGCCGATTGTTCTCGATAGATGTCGATAGATGGTGAACGCTGCGCTCGGGGATCCCAGTCAAAGTGACGGTAATTCTGACGGTAAAACTTCAGGCGTTACGAGGCGTGCACCAAGCCAAGCAACGACTTACCGAAGCCGTTGATCATCCGCCCCATTGGATGCAATCTGCTGCTCTCGACTCTTCGCTCTTCACGACATTGACAATCGTGCCCGCCTCGAACGCGCCGCCGGTCTCGAGGCATGGCTGGCGGTTTCTCCCGGCTCCGGTATGTGACACGATCTTCGTAAGACCCCGCTCCGCAACGACAGATAGGACACCAGCGTGAGAGCCACATCCATCCTCCTCGCCGCACTCTGCAGCCTTGTGTTCGGTTCCGCCTTGGCTCAGTCGACGGACTCGATCTATCACAACGGCTCCATCCTCACCATGGCGGGAGCGAAGCCGGCCTATGTCGAGGCGCTGGTCGTCAAGGGCGGGAGGATCGCCTTCGTCGGCCGCAAGGACGAAGCGCTGAAGATGAAGGGCGACGCGACGAAGGTCGTGGATCTCGGCGGCAAAGCACTGTTGCCCGGCTTCATCGACGCGCACAGCCACTACATCAACTCGCTGCTCGTGGCCAACCAGGCCAAGCTCTACGCGCCGCCGTCCGGCCCCGCCAAGGACGTGCCGAGCATCATTGCCGAGTTGAAGAAGTACGCCGCGGAACGCCGAATCCCCAAGGGCGTGATGATCATGGGCTACGGTTATGACGACACGGCCATGCCCAACGGCCGGTTGCTCAACCGCGACGATCTCGACCAGGCATTCCCGGACAATCCGGTCCGCATCGACCACGTCTCGATGCATGGCGCGGTGATGAACAGCCTGGCGCTGAAGAAGTACGGGATCAGCGCGGCCACCAAGACCCCGCCGGGAGGGGTGATCGTGCGCAAGCCGGGCACCAACGAACCCTATGGCCTCATCATGGAAACGGCGTTCCTGCCCGTGATGGAACAGGCCGAGCCGATGACTGCGCAGCAGGAATTCGAGTGGACCCGGGCAGGGCAAATGCTCTACGCCGAGGCGGGCGTCACGACAGCCCATGAAGGGGCGTCGCATCTGCCGCAGTTCGAGACGATGAAGCGCGCCAGCGAGGCGGGCGCGAACATCATCGACGTGGTGGCCTATCCCTTCATCACCGACGTCGACAAAGTACTCGCCGAGTTCCCCGTGACTGAATGGGGCAAGTACAAGGACCGCTTCAAGGTCGGCGGCGTGAAGATCACCCTGGACGGCTCGCCGCAGGGGCGGACGGCATTCTTCACCACCCCATATCTCGCCGGCGGGCCGGGTGGCGAAAGGAACTGGAAGGGCGAGCCGACCTTCCCGCAGGACCTCGCCAACACGATGGTGAAGAAGGTCTATGACATGAACGTGCCGCTCATCGTGCACGTCAACGGTGATGCGGCCATCGATGCCTTCCTCAAGGCCTACGACTTCGCCCGTGCGGGTGACTACAAGCGGCCGTGGAATGTCACCACCATCCACACGCAGTTCCTGCGCAAGGATCAGATTCCAAGCTTCGTGAAGTTCAAGCTGCGGCCGTCCTTCTACACCCTGCACACCTTCTACTTCGCCGAGGCCCACCTGCAGAACCGCGGCAAGGCGCAGGCCATGTACATCAGCCCGATGCGCGATGCGATCGACGCCGGATTGCGCCCGACCAACCACACCGACTTCGTCGTCGCCCCGCTGGACCAGATGACGATGCTCTGGTCAGCCGTCAACCGCATCTCCCGCGCCGGTGCCGAGGTTGGCCCGGGCCAGCGCGTGACACCCTACGAGGGCTTGAAAGCCATGACCGAGTGGGTGGCCGAGCAGTATGACGAACAGGCTACGAAGGGCACCCTCGAGGCCGGCAAGCTGGCTGACCTCGTCATCCTGGACAAGGATCCGCTGAAGGTGGAACCGATGGCGATCAAGGACATCAAGGTCCTGGAGACGATCAAGGAAGGACAGACGATCTATCCGGCGGTTGCCGGTGCTGAGAGACCGCTTCCCGCTGCGTTGGCCAAGTCGACAAAGACCTACTCGTGGCGTGCCGAGGCCTGCGACATGGCCGGCGTGAATCAGGCGGCCCACAGGGAGTGGACATTGACGGCGCTCAACGGCAAGGAGATCGTTTCCAAGAAGCCGCCGACCATGAAGTTCGCGCACGGCATGCTCGCGATCTTCGGTGGTGTCAATCGCCTCACCGGAAGCTACGCCCTGGTCAACGACAGTGTCACCCTCGGGTCGCTGGTCAGCACGAAGATGGCGGGCGATCCGAAGGCGATGGAGCTGGAAAAGGATTTCGCGAGGACGCTGGCTTCCGTGGATGCGTTTCAGGTCAATGGCAACGATCTGGCGCTGTCCAGCAATGGAACTGTCGTCGCCAAATTCCGCTCTGGGAAGTGACGCGCAGGACCAACGGGTGGATTCTGGATCGCGAACTGCGCGCCACGCTCGCGCCGAGGATCCGTGTCTTTCAGCCGGTCGCGGGGTGAGGGTCCGGGTTCGAGGCCATGCACGAGCGGAGGGTGAAGGTCCGCGGCCTCCCAAGGGAGAGGGGAGCGGGGCCGTCGTGGCCGTCCCACCGGTGACGATAAAAAATCTTCCGCAAAGGTCATGTGAGACAAGTACTTGGCGCGTTTGGTGCGCGCGGCCTCGCGATGCGCTTTCGAGGCTAAAGGCAGGACGCGGAAGAGGGCGCGCGAGTGGTTCAGGAGCCGATAGATCTCGATCGATCCCGACAGGTCACTCGTGACCGAATCGCCCGCAAACCCGCGCCACTGCTGCACCCTGACGGATTGACGGTAGAGGAGACCGTAAGAAAGTTCCTTCTGGTCGGTGGTACGAGGCAGATCAACAGCCTAGAAGGCTCGTTGAGGGTCGCGTGGGAGTAGGCGCAACGCCGGGTTGCTTGCCGCGCACGCAAGCATCAATTATTGCCGTCGGAACCGCACCGGCAATGGCCAGTCAATGATTTACTGAGAGGGCTGTCGGGCGTAGTAGGCCGCAAGGCCCTCGATCGCCGCCTCGCTGAAGGGCAGGCTCATCTTGTGCATCGTCGAGCTTGTGCGGCGATCGTCGCGATAGGCCCGCAGTGCCATGACCAGATAGTCCTTGTCCTGCCCGCGGATGCGCGGAACCGTTGTGGTGGCCTGGCCCACCGTAGCACCATGGCAGCGGTCGCACTTGTCCGACAGCTGCACGACGAGGTCCTGTGCTGATTGGGAGGCGCGTCCTTTCTGCGCTGCAAAGTAGGCCGCGATATCACGGACTTCCTTTTCGCCCAGGGGGCCGAGCTGCCTCTCCATCGACGCATGGTGACGCGACCCGCCGTAGCTGGCGAGCGCTTTGGCGAGATAGACCGGGTCCTGTCCGGCCAGCATCGGCGTCGCAGCGTCATCACTGAGGCCGCGCCAGCCATGGCAGCCGGTGCATCTCAGGGCCAGTGATTCGCCCGCCGCGGGATCGCCGACCGCCGGCGCAGAACGGGCGGTCGGCGACTGGGCGGCGTAGTACAGCGCCAGGCTCTCGAGTTCCACCGCGTCGGCACGACGCAGCATCGCCTGCAGGGCGGGTGGACTGCGATCGCCATGGTGATACTCCGCCAATGCGGCCAGCAGATAGATGGGCTGCTGGCCCGCGAGGCTCGGAGTGCCGGTTGTCGAGCTGTTGCCATCGGCGCCATGACACGTGGCGCAGGCCGCGGCGCTGGCCTTGCCACGTTCGTAGGGCGAAACTCCCTGGCTCGGTGTGACCGGTTCAAGCGCCGGCACGCGCAGGCTCGCGTAGTAGGCGGCGACATTCCGGATATCCGCAGCGCTCAACTGCGGCGTCATGTCCTTGAGTACTGCGTGCTGCCGCGTACCGGCGGCGTACTGCTGCATCGACTGCACAAGGTAAGCAACGTCTTGCCGACCCAGTTGAGGAATGCCAGGCGCTGCGCCGGCGCCGTCGGCACGGTGGCAGCTCACGCAGCTGCGCTGTGCAATCGCCTGGCCTGCGGCAATATCGGCCATCGGTTCGCCCGCTGCCTTCGTGTCTGCCCGTTCTCTTTGCCCGCACGCTGCGAGCGTGACAGAGCACGAACAGGCAGAGCGTCAAGCGAACCATCTTGAACGCCGCCGAGGTCGGAAACGCGTTCACGGGCAACCATGATGTGTACTGGACGCTGCATCGCTCGGCTGCTCAATCGACCACTCTGCGTTCGGTGTTGACGCGCTGGACCACCGGTGCGGGGGTCGGCGAGAACCACAGCTGGTACATCGAGATCGCCCACATGAAGGCGAAAGCAAGACCCATTAGGGTGCCACCGCCAATGACGACCCAGGCGAAGGGGTGATAAAGCTTCGTGAAATACCAGGACCCGATGTCCAGCACGAGTGCAAAGAATGGCATTGCGACTACCGTGCATTTGAACCATACCGGACGCACGTAGGCGTGACTGAAGATTGTTCCAAGGATGAAGAACACCATCGTCAGGCCGAACAGGTGGATGTGCGAGACGCGGACCAGTGTGAAGATGCCGGTGCCGGTGTCGCGTTCGGTCATCTTCTTCAGATTGTCGAAGTTCGACAGGTTGGCAAGATGCGGGTTGCTGCCGTCGTGGCAGGACATGCAACGCCTTTCCAGCGTCGGTCTGACGTCCACCTCGTAGGACGTGCGTTCGGCGCCGGCCTCGATCCAGGCGAGGATCGGCTTGGCTTCCTCCGCGGGCAGCATCGCGCGCATCGGACCTTTCAGCGACGTTTCCAGACGCGAACCGGAACCGCTTCCGCTGTAGGCGACCACGATGTCCTGATAGGTGAGCAACATCGGATTGCCGCCGGCGCGGCCGGCATACGTGTGATACAGATAGATACCGGCGAACAGGTAGGCCAGCCCGAGGATCAGCAGCACCGCCGTATACAGGACGCGCGTGCTGTAAGGCAATTCGGAGAAGTGAAGGTAAAGGCGGTGCAGCTGTACCTCACTCATGATCGTTCCCTTTTCTTATTGCTCCACGTACAGGCCTGACGCCGACCCGCGCCGACTTCAGTTGCTCGGGATCAGCACGAACACGAAGGGCCGTGCCTTCTGGCGGGCATAGAACGCGGCGAGACTGGCCACGTCGGCGTCGGTCAACGAAGCCGACATGGCGGCCATCACCGAGTTTCGGCGCTGGTTGTCCTGGTAGGCCTTCAGTGCCTTCTGCAGGTACTCGATCCGTTGCGCAGCAATGGCCGGCGTGCGCGGATCGGTGCTGTTGCCGTTGATGCCGTGGCAGCGGTCGCAGCGCTGGACCCACTCGCTGAGCGTCAGCGGTTTGGTGACTTTCGGCTGGCGCGGCTGCTGCGCGGCAAAATAGGCGGCCAGGTCCGCAATCGTCGCGTCGCCGAGTCCGGCGGCGGCGAGCTTCATCGTTTCCTCTGATCGTTTGCCGTTCTTGTAGGCGTGCATCGCCGACGCAAAATAGCCCGCATCCTGACCGGCGAGGCTCGGGTTGGCAGGGTTGGTGCTGACGCCTTGTTCGCCATGGCAGCCCGCGCAGGCCGCGCTCGCAGCCTTGCCTGCGGCTGCGTTCCCGCTGGACGGAGTTCGTGCAGCGACCGGCTTCTGCAGCGCGTAAAACAACGCCAACTGCCTGACGTCGGTGTCGCTGGACGACATTGCGACCATCTTCATCATGTCGTTCTGGCGTTGTCCGCTTTTGTAGGCGTTCATTGCCGCGACAAAATACTTTTCGTCGAATCCGATCAGGCTCGGAGTGCCCGCCATCGCTGTAACGCCCGTTTCGCCGTGGCAGCCTGCACAGGCGCTGGCGGCGGCCTTGCCGGCGGCCACCGGATCGAGCGGCGGCGTGACTTTGCTCGCGGCATCAGCGGCGGCCGGCGGCGCCGGCTCGAGGCTCGCGTAGTACGCCGCGACTTTCACCAGTGCATCGTCATTCAGGAACTTGACCGCGCCTTCCATCAGGTGGTCGTCACGCGCGCCGGACTGGTACGCCTTGACCTTGGTGTAGAGATAGGACGGACGCTGACCCGCCACGTGCGGCACTCCGCTGGTGGCACTGATGCCGGCCGCCCCATGGCAACGCGCGCACAGTCCATCGGCGACACGCTTGCCCTCTGCGACATCGGCGGACGTCGCATACGCGGGCCGCAGGTCGTCGGCGGGATTCGCCTTGCGCGGCTGTGCCGCGGCGGTTGTTGCAACGGCCATGAGCGCCAGTGATCCGGTTGCGATCAGGCGCCTAATCCAGCCCGGGAGCCGGGTGCCGGTCGACTCGGATTGGCACCTGCGCGCATTTGGAGTCATGGCCCTCACCCCCTTGACGTGTAAAGCTACGCTGCGCAAGGGGCACTCTCTTGATCTGGAAGAACCCAAGGCCTCATGGGCCGCCGCCAGTGACCGTCCGGTGCCGGCCGCTCGTCGCCGGTCGGCCTGCCGCTGCAGGTACCAGGCCGCTTCTTGTCCAGTGTTACCGGCGCGGCGGTGACCGCCGCGCCCGCAGATGGGGCCGGTCGCTGCGTGCGGTGCCAACCACGGACTTCATGACCGCGCACTGGGCGCTTTTGCACGCACTGTTCGGCTGTGCCTCCACATCGCATCAGGCACGCGGTACGCGCAATCGCGCCCGGGTCGGCAATGGCATCGGCGGCAAGCGGCCGGCGACGATCGAATGCGAGTGACGGCTCGCGCTGCCGGATGGGCGCGCGCCGCGGGAAGCCGATGGCGTGCGTGGGTCCTCGGCGCGACGGTCGATGACCCGCCCCACGTTCGCCGAGGCGCACACGCACACGACGGGTCGATACACTCGCGTGCAGCATGCGGAAGCGAGAGCGCAGCGGTCGTGGTTTTCTGGGAACCGTTGGTGAGATCTCGCGCGGCCGGCCCGATTTCAAGAACACGAGAGGACCAACATGTTGCGCAGAGGTACTGGCACGCTGACGCTGGCGGTACTGATTGGTGGGGCGCCGATGGTGGTGAATTCCCAGACGCCATCCGACCTGGAGAAGTGTCGCGCGATCCCCGAACCGTCGGCGCGGTTGGCGTGTTACGACGCCGCGGCCGCGGCCGCGGCGTCACGGCCCACTTCGCCCGTGACCGCGCCGCCCTCCGCGCCGGCGGCTGCGCCCGACACGGCCGCTGACAGCCGGCGCGAGACCAGCGCGCAGCTGGTTGCAACGGGAACCCTGGCCGGTGGCCAGTCGCTGATCGCACAGCGCTGGGAACTCGAGGATCGCTACAAGGGGGGCACGTTCCGCTTCACCTTCTATCGGCCGAACTACATCCTGCCCGTCGTGTACTCGTCCAATGTCAATGACAGTCCGCAGACACCGACGCAGCCGCCGCCTGACCTTCCAGGTCCGCTTGACCAGACCGAAGCCGAGTTCCAGTTGAGCTTCAAGATGAAGTTGTGGGAGGACATCTTGGGGGGACGTTCCGCGTTATGGCTCGGCTACACGCAGAAAAGCTTTTGGCAGGTCTACAACGAGGATCTCTCGCGGCCGTTTCGCGAGACGAACTACGAGCCCGAACTCATCTGGTCGATGCCGACGGACTACGAGGTGCTGGGACTGAAGGGCCGCCTGCTTGCCTTCGGACTGGTGCACCAGTCCAACGGGCGTGGCGATCCGCTGTCGCGCTCCTGGGACAGGGTGTATGCGATGGTCGCGCTCGAGAACGGTCCCTTCGTGCTGCAAATCAAGCCGTGGTATCTCATTCAAACCAGCGCAGAGAAGGACGACAACCCCGACATCAAGGACTACATCGGCTCGGCCGAGTTTCTTGCGTTCTACAAGTGGCAGGATCAGTGGATCAGCACGCTGCGACTGCGCACGACCTTCAAGACCGAACCGAGCTGGGGTTCGGCCCAGTTGGACCTGCGTTTTCCGATCACATCGGACCTGCGCGGATACCTACAGGTCTTCTCCGGCTATGGCGAAAGCCTGATCGACTACAACTTCCGCAAGACCGCGGTCGGGATTGGCGTTTCGGTCGGTACTTGGTACTGATGTTCGGCCCGCGGCGTCACCGGGTCGGGGGCGTGGCGCCCGCGCGCCGCGGACTGCCGTAGGGGGAGGGACTTCGTGCGGCACTCCACTGGATTGCGCTAACCTTGCTCGCAGTTCCGCCGCTCGGCGGCAAGCCCTGGGAATCGCGACCATGTACCGACGTCTCTGCAGTGTTCTGATCGCCGCAGCCGTGGCCTTCGTGGCTGTCGGCTGTGCCACCCGCGCCACCACGCTCGATGCGCAATGGGTAAATCCCGAATACGCCGGCAAACGATCCGTCCGGAACGTGATGGTGATGGCGGCCGTTCGCGACACGACGAATCGGCGCATCTTCGAGGACCGCATGGTCGCGGCACTGGGCGCGGCCGGCGTGAAGGCCGTCCAGTCCTACCAGTTCCTGCCCGAAGCGGGACCTGTTACAGAAGACCAGTTGCGCCGTGCGGTCGTCAATGCGGGAGTCAATCATGCGATGGTGACCCGTGTCATCAATGTCACCACGGAGGTCAACGTGTCGCCGGGGATGGTCATGGGTCCGGCCTGGGGCCCGGGGTGGGGTTGGGGCGGTGGCTGGGGATCGGGCTGGGGCGGCATGGCCGGCTACTACAACACGATGTGGGCGACGTCGATCCCGCCACAAGTGACGACCACGCAGAGGGTCCACGCCGACACGCGCGTCTTTGACGCGAAGTCCGCCGCGGTTGTCTGGTCCGCAGCGACGACGACCGCGACCGGGTGGGATAGCGTCCCGCAGATGATCGATCAGTTCGTCCAGCTCATCGTTTCGACGATGACAAAGGATGCGGTGATCTAGCGGCGTCGGCGTGAGCCCTGCGGCCGGCTACCGCCGTGTGCAGCAGGGCGCGGTGGTATGCTGATTCGAGTCGCGGCAGAGTGGTGGCGTTCGCGGTCGACACCTGCCGACGCACTACAAAACATAATCGTCGAGGCGCCGGCGTGTTCTCTGCGCCGCTGCCGTCCCGGCATCCCGTAACGTCGTCTCAATCCGGAGTCCTTGCATGAACCGATCTGCTGTTGTCCTCTCCCTTGTCGCGGCGGCTGTCGTGGCGCTTCCGATGGCGGCCAATGCCCAGATGCGCGTGCAGTACGGCCGCATCACCAACGTCCAGGCGACCACAGTCACGGACTCCACGTCCCGCGCGGTCGGCACGCTGGTCGGAGGCGGCATCGGGCTCGCGACCGGCAGTGGCCAGTCCGGCAGCAATCGCGCGCTGCGCGGCATCGGCGGGGCGGCCGCAGGACGCGGCGTGGGTTCGCTAGCCGGACGCTCGCAGGCCTTCGAATACACGGTCCTGATCGACGGCACGACCACCGTGCGCATTGTTTCGGATCAGGCCGGCAAGCGCATCGGCGACTGTGTGGCGGTGGAACAAGGTCAGTTCGCGAACATTCGCCTGGTGGCCGATGGACGCTGCGCGCCGCGCGCCGGCGCGGCCCCGGCCCCGGCGGCCGCACCGGCGAAGGCCGCCCCGCCGCCGGCCGTCGCGCCTGCCGATGCGCAACAGGCCACAGCCTGTGAACAGGCGAAGGATCAGGTCCTTGCCGCCAAGACCGACGACGAATTCAATGTCGCCGAGCGCCGCATGCGACTTCTGTGCGGCGAGTGAGATCGCGTTTGATCGCGCCACCGCGCTGAGCAGGGGGCGTGCGCCGCGCGGGCTGAGCCTACGAGCCGCCCGCGCGCCGGCGTGAGCCCGCTTGCTGGCGGGTGGCGCGAGCCTCGCTTCCGACGGGCGGATTGCGGCTTCCGCGGCCCGGCTGCCACCGCTTGAGCAGCTGCTCTTCCTCGACCGACACCGCGCGTTCCGCCTCGATGACGAACTCGCGCAGCCGCTTTGCGGCCGAGCTCAGCGGATGACCCTTCAAGACGACCACGCCGTAGCGGACTGTGAGCCAGGGCGCGCGGCCGAGCAGCGCGAAGGTCCCGCTCTGCAGCTCGGATGAGACGGCCTGCACGGTGGCGGCCGTGATCGCATTCGAGCCCGCGACGATGCGCTTGACGGCGGCGAGTGAGTTGCACTCGACCGAGGGGAAGGCCCGCGCCGAGGCCGTCGGATCGGCCTTGCGTTGCGCCGCCAACATCGGCTCCAGGACTCTTGGGGGGATCCGTGCCGGGGAGATGAACGGAAAGGAAAATGTCTCCGTCGGCGTCACGCGGGCGCGTGACGCGAGCGGGTGAGAATTGCGGGCGACGAAGTAAAGCGGGTGCTCCGCCATCGACTCGATTTCCAGATCGGGTTCCGACTGCATCGTGCTGATCTCGGCGACGAAGAAGTCCAGCTCCCGCGTGCGCAGCCGGCGCAAGAGCTCGTCCCAGTCCCGTACCTGCAATCGAACGTTCACGTGCGGATAGGCGCTGATGAACCGTGTCAGCGCAGCGCTCAATGTCGATTCGGCGGGATACGGTCCGCCGCCGACTGTGACCAGGCCGGAGGTTAGGGCGCGGTTGCTGAGGACCTCCTGATCGAGGTCCTCGGCCAGTTGCACCACCTGACGGGCACGCTGGATGAACAGGCGCCCGATATCCGTTGGCACCACGCCGGCCGCCGAGCGGAGGAAGAGCTCGCCCCCGACCTGCCGTTCCAGGCCTTGAATGCTGCGCGAGAGCGCCGGCTGGCTCAGTCGCAGCGCGACCGCCGCGCGGGCAAAGCTGCCGTGCTCCGCCAGCATGAGGGCATGACGCATCTGCCGGAGGTCGACAGCCATGCGTGCAGTATATGGCCGCCTTGTCCGCTATGCATTGGACTCATTGACAGGTATCAACGATGCCGCGGCGCCGACCACTAGGCTAGCCCTCGACACACACCCAACGCAGGAGCATGCAATGTCGTTTTTCAGTATCCATGCGCGTCACGCGCTGGCCCTGGCGATGGCCACGGGCCTGATCGCCGCGGCCCAGGCCCAAGGCGCCGCCGTCGGGGCGCCGGCGGGCACCGGTCAAGCACTTCGACCCGAAGGGCAACCTGCCGTCGACGTACACGATCGAGCTGCGCAAAGGCATTTCGGCCACGCTGCCGTTCGAGGACAAGCGCGACTTCGACGAGGCCAAGAAGGGCTTCATCGCCGAGCCGCCCTTTCATGAAGATCATGGCCGATGCCGGCAACGTCGCCTGGGACATGGGCAGCTACCAGTGGCTGCTGCAAGGCAAGGACTTCCAGAGCATCCACCCGTCGCTGCAGCGCCAGGCCGTGCTGAACATGGCCTACGGCCTTTACGAGGTCGCTGCCGGGCAAGATCTACCAGGTGCGCGGCTTCGACCTGGCCAACATCAGCTTCATCAAGGGCGATACCGGCTGGATCGTCTTCGACCCGCTGACGGCCAAGGAAACCGCACGGGCGGCGCTCGAGTTCATCAACGAGAAGCTCGGCAAGCGTCCGGTCCTCGGCGTCGTCTACTCGCACTCCCACGTCGACCACTTCGGCGGCGTGCGCGGCGTGGTGGACGAAGCCGACGTCGTCAGCGGCAAGGTCAAGGTCATCGCGCCCGAGGGCTTCATGCAGGCCGCGATCGACGAGAACGTGTTCTCCGGCAACGCCATGTCGCGGCGCACCCAGTACTCAGTACGCGGTGCTGCTGCCGCGCGATCCCCACGGTCACGTCGATCAGTCGATCGGCAAGAACGTGGCGAGCGGCAACGTCGGGCTGATCGCGCCGAACCTCATCATCAAGAAGGACTTCGAGGAAGTGACGATCGACGGCGTGAAGATGGTGTTCCAGAACACGCCGGACACCGAGGCGCCGGTCGAGATGAACACCTACTTCCCGCAGTTCAAGGCCTTCTGGGCGGCGGAGAACATCACCGGCACGATTCACAACATCTACACGCCGCGCGGCGCGCCGGTGCGCAATGCGCTGAACTGGTCGAAGCAGATCAACGTGGCGCTCTACAAGTTCGGCCAGGAAGCCGAGGTGATGTTCGCCTCGCACAGCTGGCCGCGCTGGGGCAACGCGCGCATCCAGGAGGTGCATGCGCGACGCAGCGCGACACCTACGCCAACCTGAACAACCAGTCGCTGCACTACGCCAACCTCGGCGTGACGATCAACGAGATCCAGAACGTCTACCAGTTGCCGCCGAGCCTGTGGAAGCAATGGGCCGCGCACAGCTACCACGGGTCGAGCAGCACAACAGCCGCGGCGTCATCAACCGCTTTCTCGGCTACTGGGACGGCAATCCGGCGAACACTGATGCCGCTGTCGCCCAAGGACTCGGCGCCGCTGTACGTCGAGATGATGGGCGGCTCCGCCAAGATCATCGCCAAGGGCAAGCAACTGATCGACCAGGGCAAGTACCTCGAGGCCTCGGAGATCCTGAACAAGCTGGTCTTCGCGCAGCCCAGGAACCAGGCGGCCAAGGACCTACTGGCGGACGCCTTCGAGCAGACTCGGCTACCAGAAGGAAAGCCCGAGCGCTGCGCAACATCTTCCTGCAGGGCGCCTACGAGCTGCGCAACGGACTGCCCGGCGGCACGCCCGTCAGGTCGTCCGGGCCGGACGTGGTCCGGGCGATGTCGACCGAGAACTGGCTCGACTTCCTCGGCATCAGCATGGACCCGCGCAAGGCCGATGGGATGCGCTTCACCATCAACCTGGTCACGCCCGACAACGGCGAGAAGTACCTGGTGGAGATGAGCAACGCGACGCTGACCAACATCAAGGGCGTGCAGGCGAGCAAGCCGGATCTGACCATCACCGTCAACCGTGCCGACCTCAACCTGGTGATGATGGGCGCGAGCTCGTTTGACGACCTGATCAAGGCCGGCAAGGCGAAGTTCGACGGCGACCGCAAGCCCTTCGACCAGCTGCGCGGGCCTGATGGTCACGTTCGCGCCGAACTTCGAGATCCTGCCGGGAACGGCCCCGAAGACGCCGAGCACCGGGTCCGAAGGCACTTGAGGTGCCGGAGCTGTTGCCGCCGAACTCGGCTGGGGATTGAGTCCTGCAGATCGTCGCTCTGGCGAGTTCGCAAGGCCGGCCACTGCGGCCGGCCATCCTCTGCGCGATAAGGCGGCCGGGGCATCGGCTCGGGCTACTCGTTTGCCGCACGCCCTGCGGGCCACGCCATAGTGCGCTAATGTTGCACTGCCGCGAAACCGATTCGAGGCCGTAAACATGCTGTTTCGGATCCGCTGACGCGCCCCGTGTTGACGGCTCGGGCGCCGACGAGCGCGGTGAACGGCGCTCTGCAGCGCGATCGGTCCGAGTCGCACGACCAGCCCACAAGGCGCGAAGGCAAAGGGAGAGAACGATGAAGCGGAATCCGGCCCGGGTGGATCTCGGACTGCAGGGAGGTGGCGCGCACGGCGCCTTCACATGGGGCGTGCTCGACCGCCTGCTTGAAGAGCCGTGGCTCGAGTACGACGGGATCTCGGGCACTTCGGCCGGTGCCATGAACGCGGCCGCGATGATCGACGGCCTTGCGGCCGGTGGACGCGACGGCGCGCGCGAGTCGCTCGAGCGGTTCTGGAAGGAAGTCTCCGACGCGGCCCTGCTGAGCCCGTTACGCCGTGGGCCGATCGAGATCCTGACTGGGTCGTGGTCACTCGACTACTCGCCGATCTTCGCCGCGCTCGACGTCGCGGCGCGCGTCATGTCGCCTTACGACATCAACCCGATGGGCACGAACCCGTTGCGCGACATCCTCGCGCACCTGGACTTCGGGCGCATTGGCAAGTCCAAGGTCAAGCTTTTCGTCACGGCCACAAATGTCCGCACCGGACGCGGACGCGTGTTCAGGAATGCCGACATATCGCCTGACGTGTTGCTGGCCTCGGCCTGCCTGCCGACGATGTTCCAGGCCGTCGAAATCGATGGCGAGCCCTACTGGGACGGCGGGTACTCCGGTAATCCGTCGATGTCGCCGCTGATACGTGAGTGCCAGTCCAGCGACACGATCCTGGTTCAGATCAATCCGATCCAGCGACCGGGGACGCCGCGTACGGCGCGGGAGATCCACAATCGGTTGAACGAGATCGCGTTCAACACCACGCTGATCAACCAGTTTCGCGCGGCAGCGCTGCTGCGGCGCGTGGCGGACCCGGGCACCGGCGAAGGTGCCGTCTGGGCGCGCATGCGCGTGCACCGTATCGCAAGCGACGTCATGCTCGATCTCGGTTATTCGTCCAAGCTGCTGGCCGAGTGGCCGTTTTTCTGCATGCTGCGCGACGAAGGCCGCAAGGCCGCCGAGCAGTTCCTCGAGGAACACGGCAAGTCAGTGGGCGTGCGCTCGACCCTCGATATCGACGCCTATCTCGAGGGGATCTAGCGCGTCGGCCCGATCGTTGCGCCTTCGGCCTCAGACGCGTCCGTCCCGCGACAGCAGCACGGCAAGCGGGCGCGTGGCCTCGAACTCGGTGCAGACCAGCACGACACACGCGGTAATGGGCACTGCGAGAAATGCACCCGCGATGCCCCACAGCGCCGACCAGACGGCCAGGCTCACGAGGATGACGAACGGGCTCAGGTTGAGCGAGTTCGCCATCAGGTAAGGGTCGAGGAAGAAGCCGATCACGAACTGCGAGGCGGAAAGTGCGAGCAGTATGAGCAGCACGTGATTGAGGTCGGCAAACTGCATCGTCGCAAAGGCGACGGGAAGTGTCACGCCCAGCACTGAGCCGATGTAGGGGACGTAGTTGAGCAGCCCGATCAGCACCGCCCAGAATGCCGCAAACTCGACGCCGAACAGCGCGAGGATGACCCAGCTCACCAGGCCCTGCACGACGCTCACCGCGGTCTTCAGCGCGAGGTAGGTGCCAATCCGGGCGTTGACGTGGCCGATGATCCTCTGCACATTCGCGACGCGCTGCGGGTCGCTCGAGATGTTGGCGAGCTTGGTCGTGAAGGCGCTGCGCTCGACCAGCAGGAACGTCACGTAGAGCAGAACGACGACGAGGCCCGAGACGATCGAGGTCACTGAGATGACGGTCGAGCCGATCAGGCGCTGCGTATTGACCTGCGCCAGCAGGTCTCGCCGCAGCGTTTCCCAGGTCGGCGTGGATTCGATCCCCAGCCGCGCGGCAATGTCCTGGATCGTGTTCAGCAGCGACGCCGCGTACTGCGGTGCCAGGCCGGAGATATTGCCCAGGCTGGCGGCCACGAGTGAGGCGATCGCCGCGAGTGCCCATGCAATCACGACCGCGGAGACGGTGTAGCCCAGCGACGGCGGCAGCAGGCGTCCGACGACGGGGACCTTGAACACCAGTCGGGTCACCCCGTCGATCACGTAGACCACGAGCGCACTGAAGACGATCGGCACGAAGATGCCCTTGCCGACATAGAACACCCACCCGATGGCGATGAGCAGGAGCGTGCCGGTTGCGATCGTGCGGAAGCGTTCGCTCGGTGCGATCGCGTGCACGACCGTGCCCGCGTGCGGGTCGGTCATCGCGGCCTGCGGCTCGGCGTTACGGGCCGGCAAATGGCTGCGCATCGGCGTCATCGGGCAGGAACGTCGAAAGCAGGGCTTCGAGCCGGACCGGAAGGCCCTGCGTCGGTGTCGCGGCGAGGTTGCGTCCGGTCGCGCGCGAAGGCCGGTCGATGCCTTGCTCAATGCGCTCGAGCAGGTACGGAAAGAACGGATTCGAAGGCAGCCGGGTGAGGAAGTCCTGGTCGACGACCAGGGCGCCGCGCTCACCACGTGCGTCCAGCGCGCCGAGATTCAGGCCGAATTCGTTGCGCGATTTCGGGTCCGGGTAGATGCCATACAGGGGGTCGTTCGTCGGAATCGGAATCGCGAGGTGCGACAGCGAAAAGATGCCGGGCGGATAGGGCAGGCTGAGCGGGCGCACTTCCGCCTGCAGCTGTCCCGGCGCGATGCTGCGCTCCACCGTGGCGTCGCTGGCATCGCCCGCATTCACGATCGCAGTAAAGCGATACGGCTGCGGAGTGGTCGGCGTGAGAGTGTCCAAGGCCACATAGGCGGAGGGTCGCAGCAGCGGTCCGAATTTCACGGTCCGGTTGACGTCGAAAAGGACGATTTCGCTGCCGTTGTCGGGCAGGAACGCATAGAGTGCGCTGAGGATGGCCGGCGTGCTCACCGTGAAGTCGATCACCGACTGGAACGTCAGCACCGGCGGCAAGGAGCCGAGCGTGTCGGCGCGCGCAAGCCGCTGGATCTGCGCCTGCAAGGCGTCGGTCAGACGATACGACTGGCGAGCACCATTGACCGGAAACGAGTTGTACTTGAACGGATTGAATTCCGGAACATTGCTCAGCCAGGCCGCCGTGGCGAGCAGCAGCAGCAGCGCCGGGAGGCCGGCCAGGCCGGCAAAGCGCGCGAAGCGCGTGATGCCGATCATCGGCGTGAACAGCACGACGCGGTCGGCGCGCGCAAGCTTGGGATCCTCGATCGCGTCGAGGGAATACTTCATTGCGAGCGCGCCCCCGTTGGAGAACCCGACCAGATGCAGGGGGGCCGGCGCCGGGACCCGCCGGCGCGCTTCGCGCACAGCGAGTCGCGTCGCTGCCATCCAGTCTTCCCAACGCACATCGGTGAGGCCTGCCGGAACGGTCCCGTGCCCCGGCATGCGCACGCCGATGGCCACGAAGCCGCGCTCGCGATAGCGCTGGGCCACGTGCCGCAGGCTGTAGGGCGAGTCGGTGAGCCCGTGCAACAGCACGACGACGCCGACCGGCGGGCCGCTGGGCTCCATCACATAGGAGCGATTCCAGTCCTGCGCGAAGCGCGCCGGATACACCGGGCTCTGTTCGAAATAGCGGTTGTAGGGCACGCGCTCGCCCTCAGCCAGACGCTGGGTGACGTTGGCGCGCACGCTTTCAAAGATGATCGTTTCCTGCGCGAGGTAGCGGGTCCAGTCGGCCGCGTCGAGCTCGCCCGCGCTCAGTTCGACGGGCACGAAGGTGTGCCATGGGTGCAGCGGCGGGCCACTGAGCGCCCGGTACGACCGTACGCCGAGCGCCACCGTGCCGAGCACGAGGATCCCGATGAACACCCATTTGAGGGACTGCTTCACTGTCATCCTTGGCGGCTCGCGCGAGTCGTGTGGGCCCACGCACTGCGCGCGCGCAGGGGTGGCCCCCGTGGGGTGGCGAAGTATAGGGCCCGACGCGGACCGGACTGCGCTCGCAGTGCCGTGCTCTGTAGACTGTCGCGATGGCCGACGCGATTGCGAAAATTTCACCCGCTGCCTGGCTCGAGCGCCTGGCACAGCTCGGGGTTCGCCAAGGCGTGCACCTCTCCACGCTGCAGCAGAAAGACGGCCGTGACCTCGAGTTGATCTTCGCCAGTTGCTGGCTCGGATTCCCGGCCAATCGCATGCTCGATGAGCGCGGTGCCAATGACGTGCTGAAAGCCTTCCTCGACCGTGCCGGGGCGATGCTTGCCACTGACCACGTCGAGTTGCGTCGCTGGCTCGTCGACAGCGGCTTCATCCGGCGGTCGGACTATGGCACGGACTACCGGCGCGGCGATTTGCCCGCCTGGCTCGCCGCGGCCGCCGTGTCGCTCGATGCGGAACAGGTCGACCGCGCGGTGGCCGCGGCGCGCGATGCGCACGACGCGCGGCGCGAGGCGCGCCGCCAGGCGTGGCTGGCGAGCCAGATCCAGGTCACTGAGGAAGCCGATGCGCCAACGGATGCCGACACGAACTTCATGCGGCTGGCACTGGACCAGGCGCACAACGCCTGGGCCCTGGCGGAAGTGCCCGTGGGCGCCGTCGTCGTCCGCGACGGGCAGGTCATCGCGACCGGATTCAACCAGCCGATCGGCAACAGCGATCCGACGGCACACGCCGAGATCCAGGCCATGCGGGCGGCGGCGGAGTTGCTCGGCAACTATCGGCTGAATCACTGCGAACTCTTCGTGACCCTCGAGCCCTGTGCAATGTGCGCCGGCGCGATGCAGCACGCGCGCATCAAGCGGCTCGTGTATGCGGCTGCCGATCCGAAGACCGGCGCCTGCGGCAGCGTGGTGGATCTGTTCGCCGAGACGCGGCTGAATCACCATACGGCCGTGCGCGCCGGTGTGCTGGCGGACGAGTCGGCGGCGCTGCTCGCGAACTTTTTCGCCGAACGCCGGCAATTGCGCAAGAGCGGGCATCTGCCGAATGACGACGAGCGCGATGGAACCGACTAGAACGCTCGGACTGGTGGCGCCCTCCGGATACATGCCCGATCCGGCGGTTGCCGACCGGGCGGCGCGATTCTTCAGCGCGCGCGGGTGGCAGGTTGAAGCCGGCGACAGCATGTTCGCGCGTGAACAGCGCTTCGCCGGGCCGGACGAACTGCGGCTGGCCGACCTGATGCGCTTTGCGACCGACCCGTCGATCGACGTCGTGCTGGCCGGGCGCGGTGGCTATGGCCTGTCGCGCCTGCTCGATCGCATCGACTTTGCGGCGATCAAGTCGCGCGCTCCGATCATTGCGGGCTACAGCGACTTCACGGCGTTCAACCTCGCCTACCTGGCGCGCGCCGGCGGCATCAGCCTGTCGGGGCCATCGGCGGGCGATTTCGGCGCCGAAGCACCGAACGAGTTCACGACGACGCACTTCTTCGGGCTCGTCGAGTCGACGCGCTACGCGATCGACATTGAGCTCGAAGGCAAGGCCGGGGAATGGTCCGGCCGACTCTGGGGCGGCAATCTGGTCATGCTGGCCGCACTCCTTGGGACACCGTATTGTCCGCGGGTGCGCGGCGGCATCCTCGTTGTCGAGGATGTCAATGAACCGGCCTACAAGCTCGAACGACTTTTCTATCAACTCGCGCACGCTGGCGTGCTGCAGCGACAGGCGGCGATTCTTGTCGGGGATTTCGAACCGATTGCGCCGATGCCCAACGACAATGGATTCGGACTCGATGCCGTCATTGCGCGGCTGCGAGAAATGGCCGGTGTACCCGTGTTCACCGGCCTGCCGTACGGCCACCTGCCGCGCAAGCTGACGCTGCCGATCGGTGGGCGCGTGCGGCTAGTCGTGCGGCGCGGCGGGCGCGCCACGCTGGAATTGAGCGGCTATCCGTCACTCGCGCGCCCGCCGGCGCGGCCGACACGATTGCGATAACCCGGCGCGCGGGTTCAGGCCGCGAAGCGCTCCACCGCGTCCTCGTTCCAATCCACTCCCGAGCCAACGGTGGTGCTGGCGACCGCGATCCCGTTCTCGATCGAAAGCGGTTCCGCGAGGATCGGATTCCACCAGTCGACATACTCGAGCCAGTGCGCGGTCGGCGTGCAACTGAGCAGCCGTGCGCTGACTTCCGGCCATAAGTGGTTCGACATGCGGATCCCTTTGGTATGTGCCAGTGATGCTGCCCTCATCCAGCCCGTGACGCCACCGATCTTCATCACGTCCGGCATCACATAGTCCGATGCATGAGCCTCGACCGCGTGCTGCATGTCCAGGATTCCCCACCAGTTCTCGCCACACTGGATCGGGGTGCGGGCCTCCCGGGCGACGAAGGCGTGGCCCGCGTAGTCATGGGCCAGCGTCGGCTCCTCGACCCACGCGAGGTCTTCGTCATCGAGTGCCCGCAAGCGCGCCACCGCCTCCGCCGGCGTCAGGCACTGGTTGTAATCCACCATGATCGCGACATCGGCCCCGATGGCCCTTCTCATGGCACGCACGACGGCGAGGTCTTCTTGCACGCTCGGGTAGCCGATCTTGGCCTTGATACCGCTGAACCCGCGCTTCGCCCAGTTTTCCGCGGCCCTGGCACAGCCTTCCAGGCCGTCGTAACCGACGGCGCCGTACGGAAGGATGGGTTTCTCGATCCCGCCCAGCAGGCGCACGAGCGACATGCCATGGACGCGAGCCAGCGCATCCCAAACGGCCATATCAATCGCTGCCAGTGCCATTCCGACCAGGCCTTGTGTTCCAAGCAAGCGAAAGCGCCTGGCAAGTTTCTGTTCGACTTCGGTCGGAGCCAGTGCATCACCCTTCACCAGGGCCTCGAGGTTCCGGATCAGGTCGGCTGTCGGCTTGAGCGCGGCGGGCGTGTAGGTGAAGACAATGCTGTGACCCGGATCCCCGCATCGGTGACCACGTCGGTCAGGACGAGCGGTGACTCGGTGATGATGCCGCTCGCCGTGCGGTGCGGTTGCGCCATCGGCACGCGGACCGCGCGCACCGTTAGAGACTGAATCGTCGGCGACGAATCGTTCAACGGCGACTCCCTGTCCGTTCGGCGTGCAGAAGCGTAGGTCCTGGGTCGAGCGCCTGCACTCAACTAGAACTGGCGCAGAACTGGACTCCGGTGCGCGCACTCATTGACGAAAGCCAGCATCGATCCGGTCGAGCTTGCGCAGCAGCGCGGGCCAGGCGAGGCTGCCGCCCGCGCCGTGCGTGACCCGCTGCAGCTGCTCCGGCGCGCTGTCGATGATCGCGGCACCAATGCGACGCAGTCGTGATCCGCCCGCCTTGGGCGCGCACCTGCATCATGCAGGCGGCCTCGAAGAAGTACATCGCGACGAACGCCTCGGCGACGGAACGGCCGACGGTGAGCAACCCGTGATTGCGCAGCATCAGGAATCGCTTGTCGCCGAGATCGCGAACCAGGCGTGGCTTCTCGTCGTCCTCGAGCGCCACACCCTCGTAGTCGTGGTAGGCGAGCGACGAGAGGACGAAGATCGAATGCTGCGACAGTGGAAGCAGGCCGTCCTCCTGGGCGGACACCGCGACGCCGTTGACGCTGTGTACGTGCAGCACGCAGTGCGCGTCATCGCGCGCAGCGTGGATGGCGCTGTGAATCGTGAAGCCTGCCGGGTTGATCACGGGATGGGGTGAGTCCATCACCTTGTTGCCGTGCAGGTCGACCTTGACCAGGCTGGAGGCGGTGATCTCGTCGAACATCATGCCGTAGGGATTGATCAGGAAGTGATGATCGGGGCCGGGCAGGCGCGCCGAGATGTGCGTGAAGATCAGGTCGTCCCAGCCGAACAGCGCCACCAGCCGGTAGCAGGCGGCCAGATCGACACGCAGTTGCCATTCCTCGGCGCTGACGGTGGCCCGCAGCTCGGGACTGAGGTCGTTCATGGGCGGCTCCTTGGCAGCGACGATTCGCGGGCGCTAATATATAGACTGGTCTAGTTAATCGGTCAAGGTGCACATGCACGAAGAGACGGGCAGCCGGCAGAGGATGATCGAGGCGACGATAGACCTGATGCGCCGGTCGGGTCTGAGCGGGGCGGGCATCAACGAGATCGTCCGCGCCAGCGGGGCGCCAAAGGGTTCCGTCTATCACTTCTTCCCGGGCGGCAAGCAGCAGATCGCAACCGAAGCGTTGGCGGTCTACTCGAAGCGCGTGGTTGCGTTCATGGAAACGGCGCTTGCGAGTCGGCGCACCGCTGCCGGCAAGGTCCGCGCGCTGTTCGAGGCATTCGCCGGCCGGGTGGAGGAGGGCGAATACCGCAAGAGCTGCCCGGCCGGGACGGTGTGTCTGGACCTCGATGCTGAACTGGATTCGCTGCGCAGTGTCGTGGCCGATGCACTCGACACCTGGACAGACCTGATTGCTCGCCACTTCGCGCCGAACGATGGGCGCGCCGTCGAGTCGTTTGCCGGGCTCCTTCTGACGGCGATCGAAGGCGCCTACATCCGCGCCCGTGCCGAACGTTCCAACCGGCCGTTCAAGGAGGCAGGTACATGGCTGGCAGAGCTTGCCGCGGTTCACTTCGAGCCTCGCCGCGTGTCCACGCGAACTCAACGCACGCCGACTACAGCTTGACCGCCTTAGTGCGTAACTCGGTGTAGAGCGAAGGCCGAGCGGTGCTGGGGTCCGGCCAGGAGCCAGCGCGCATTCGCGATTGAGGTGCGATGGCTCGGCCGGCGATGCCTACACGATGTCGGATCCTCGCACGCGAGGCGGCGTTCTAACCACGGCCGTCGCGGCTCGCCTTTCGGGGCTTTTGCCTAGGACTTAAGCGCAAATCTTGACGGCGTCTTTACGCGGCAGCCGCCTAGTCTGCAGCCATCGACAACCTCGCCGAAGGTGCGTGAGATGGATCTCGTATTCGTTGGCGCAATCGTCGCGCTGGCCGGGCTGACCGCGCTGCTGGTCGGCCTGTGCGATCGGCTGCTGCACGCGCGGAAGGATCAATGATGAGCCTCTGGCATGCAGTAGGTCTCGCGCTCGCCAGTTGCGGTGGCGGTCTACCTCGTCTGGGCGCTTCTGAAGGCGGAGGACCTCTGATGAGTGGCTATGGAGTCTTGCAGGTCGTCCTGTACTTCGTCGTGCTGACGGCGCTCGCGTGGCCGCTGGGCGGATACATGGCGCGCGTCTACCTCGGCGAGAGGACCTTCCTGTCGGGTGCGCTAGGTCCGGTCGAGCGATTGCTGTACCGGCTGAGCGGCGTGCGAACCGACGACGACATGGACTGGAAGCGCTACGCGGTCGCCATGCTGGTGTTCAACCTGCTCGGTGCGCTGGTCGTCTACGCGCTGCAGCGCCTGCAGGGCGTGCTGCCGCTGAATCCGCAGGATCTCGGCGCGGTGTCGGCCGATTCGTCGTTCAACACGGCCGTCAGCTTTGCCACCAACACCAACTGGCAGGGCTACGGCGGCGAATCGACGATGAGCTACCTGACGCAGATGCTCGGGCTTGCTGTGCAGAACTTCGTGTCGGCCGCGACCGGAATGGCGGTGCTCGTCGCATTCATCCGCGGTTTCGTCCGCAAGCAGTCCAATGGGCTCGGCAATTTCTGGGTCGACCTGACGCGGTCGACGCTGTATGTGCTGCTGCCGCTGTCGCTGGTTGTTGCGCTGGTGCTGGTCTCGCAGGGCGTGGTCCAGAACTTCAGCAAGGCGGTCGACGTCCCGCTGCTGCAGTCTGTCGATGTGGTCACGCCGGCCAAGGACGGCGCGCCGGAGAAGAAGGAGACGATCACGACGCAGAGCCTGCCGCAAGGGCCGGCGGCATCGCAGGTCGCGATCAAGCAGCTCGGCACCAACGGCGGCGGGTTCTTCAACGTCAATTCGGCGCATCCCTACGAGAACCCGACGCCGTTCTCGAACTTCGTCGAAGTGATCTCGATCCTGCTGATATCGGCGGGGCTGTGCTTCACCTTCGGACGACTGGTCAACGACGCGCGCCAGGGCTGGGCGATCTACGGCGCGATGAGCGCGATCTTTCTGCGTGCTGACCTTCGCGGCAGTCGGTGCCGAGGAGACGGCGAATCCGCGCGTGACGGCGCTCGGCGTGGAGACCAGCGCCGGCAACCTCGAAGGCAAGGAAGTGCGCTTCGGCATCGCCGACCTCGGCGCTCTGGGCCAGCGGCGACGACGTCGGCCTCCAACGGGTCGGTCAACTCGATGCACGACTCGTACACGCCGCTCGGCGGCCTGGTGCCGATGTGGCTGATGCAGCTGGGCGAGGTGGTCTTCGGCGGCGTCGGCTCGGGCCTGTACGGCATGCTGGTGTTCGCGATCATCGCGGTGTTCATCGCCGGGCTGATGGTGGGCCGCACGCCGGAGTACCTCGGCAAGAAGATCCAGGCGTACGAGATGAAGATGGCGTCGCTGGTGATCCTGATCCCGCCGTTCGTGGTGCTGGTCGGCACGGCACTCGCCGTGGTGATCGAGCCCGGCGTATCCGAGCATGTCCAATCCCGGCGTGCACGGCTTCTCGCAGGTGCTCTACGCGTTCAGCTCGGCCGGCAACAACAACGGCAGCGCGTTCGCCGGTCTCTCGGCCAACACACCTTTCTACAACTCTGCGCTCGGCGTGGCGATGTGGCTGTCGCGCTACTGGCTGATCGTGCCGGTGCTGGCGATCGCCGGCAGCCTGGCGCGAAGAAGTTCGTGCCGGCATCGAGCGGAACGCTGCCGACGCACACGCCGCTGTTCGTCGGGCTGCTGATCGGCACGGTGCTGCTGGTCGGCGCGCTGACCTTCGTGCCGGCGCTGGCGCTCGGGCCGATCGTCGAGCACCTGATGCTCTTTGCCGCGAAGTGGCAGGACATCTGACATGACCACACACAAACATGCAGTCCGCACGTTCGAGCCGGCGCTGATGGGCCGGCGGTGGTCGATTCGCTCGAAGCGCATGACGCCGATGGCGCAGTGGCGCAATCCGGTGATGTTCGTCACCTGGATGGGCGCGCTGCTGACGACGGTGCTCGGCGATCGTCGATCGGCGACGGATTCACGGCTGCGATCTCGGTCTGGCTGTGGCTGACGGTGCTGTTCGCCAACTTCGCGGAAGCGCTGGCCGAGGGCCGCGGCAAGGCGCAGGCCGCCAGCCTGCGCGGCGCCAAGCAGCGACACGCCGGCCAAGAAGCTGCGACGGCACGCGGCGCGATGCTGCCGCATCGAGACGGTGCAGCTCGAGCCAGCTGCGCAAGGGCGACGTGCGTGCTGGTCGAGGCCGGCGAGCTGATCCCCGGCGATGGCGAGGTGATCGACGGCGTGGCGTCGGTCGACGAATCGGCCATCACCGGCGAATCGGCTCCGGTCGTGCGCGAGGCCGGCGGCGACCGCTCGTCCGTGACCGGCGGCACGCGCGTGCTGTCCGACTGGCTGGTCGTGCGGATCACGGCCAATCCCGGCGACAGCTTTCCTGGACCGCATGATCGCGATGGTGGAGGGCGCCAAGCGCCAGCGCACGCCCAACGAGATTGCGCTGTCGATCCTGCTGGCGGCGCTGACGCTGGTGTTCCTGTTCGCGGTGCGCCACGCTGCTGCCGTTTTCGATCTTCGCGGTGGCAGCTTCCGGGCAGGGCGCAGGTGATCGGCCTGACGGTGCTGGTCGCGCTGCTGGTCTGCCTGATCCCGACGACGATCGGCGGCCTGCTGTCGGCCATCGGCATCGCCGGCATGGACCGCATGATCCAGGCCAACGTCATCGCCACGTCGGGACGCGCGATCGAGGCGGCCGGCGACGTCGACGTGCTGCTGCTCGACAAGACCGGCACGATCACGCTGGGCAATCGGCAGGCCGCGAAGTTCTATCCGGCGCCCGGCGGCGTGACTGAGCAGGAACTGGCCGACGCGGCGCAACTGGCCTCGCTGGCCGACGAGACGCCGGAGGGCCGCTCGATCGTCGTGCTGGCGAAGAGACATTCGGCATCCGCGGCCGCGACCTGCACCGAGATGAACGCGACGTTTGTGCCGTTCACCGCGCAGACGCGGATGAGCGGCATCGACATCGGCGAGGCGCAGCATCCGCAAGGGCGCGCCCGATGCGATCGAGGCGTGGCTGAAGGCGCAGGGCAGGCGCTCGATCGCCGAGCTCCGTACGCATCGTCGACCAGATCGCGAGCAAGGGCGCGCACGCCGCTGGTGGTGGCCGAAGGCGCGCGCGCGCTGGGCGTCATCGAACTGCGCGACATCGTCAAGGGCGGCATCAAGGAGCGCTTCGCGCAGCTGCGCCGCATGGGCATCAAGACGGTGATGATCACCGGCGACAACCGGCTGACCGCGGCGGCGATCGCGGCCGAGGCCGGCGTCGACGACTTCCTCGCCGAGGCGACGCCGGAGGCCAAGCTCAAGCTGATCCGCGAGCAGCAGGCCGAAGGGCGACTGGTCGCGATGTGCGGCGACGGCACCAACGACGCGCCGGCGCTGGCGCAGGCCGACGTGGCGGTCGCGATGAACACCGGCACGCAGGCCGCCAAGGAAGCCGGCAACATGGTCGACCTGGATTCCAATCCGACCAAACTGATCGAGGTGGTCGAGATCGGCAAGCAGATGCTGATCACGCGCGGCGCGCTGACGACGTTTTCGATCGCCAACGACGTCGCCAAGTACTTCGCGATCATCCCGGCGGCGTTCGCTGCGACCTATCCGCAGCTCAATGCGCTGAACGTGATGGGGCTGGCCTCGCCGCCATCGCGCGATCCTGTCGGCGGTGATCTTCAATGCGCTGATCATCGTCGCGCTGATGCCGCTGGCGCTGCGCGGCTTGCGACCCGTGCGGACACCGCCGCCGCGCTGCTGCGCCGGAACCTGCTGGTCTACGGCCTCGGCGGACTGATCGTTCCGTTCATCGGCATCAAGGCGATCGACCTGCTCCTGGTCGGCCTCGGCCTGGTCTAGGAGCACTCATGAAACGCGACATTTCCACCGCAGCGATCCTGTTCGTCCTGCTGACGATCGTGACCGGGCTCGTGTATCCGGGGGTCGTCACCGGCGTGGCGCAACTCGCGATGCGCGACGCGGCCAATGGCAGCCTGATCATGCGCGACGGCAAGGCGGTCGGCTCGACGCTGATCGGCCAGCCGTTTTCGGATCCGAAGTACTTCTGGAGTCGGCCGTCGGCCACGGGGCCGCAGCCGTACAACGGCTGGGCTTCGAGCGGCTCCAACCAGGGCCCGACCAATCCGGCGCTGGTCGACGCGGTGAAGGAACGTATCGCCGCGCTGCGTGAGGCCGATCCGGACAACAAGGCACCGGTGCCGCAGGACCTGGTGACGGCATCGGCCAGCGGCCTCGATCCGCACATCAGTCCGGCCGCGGCCGAGTACCAGGTGCGACGAGTGGCGCGGCTGCGTGGCCTGGACGAGGGCAAGGTGCGGGCGCTGGTCGCGGCCTACACCGAGCCGCGCCAGTTCGGAGTGCTCGGCGAGCCGCGGGTCAATGTGCTGTCGCTCAATCTTGCACTCGACGCGGCGAAATGAGCGACATGATGACGTGGGATGACGCCGTCGTGCTGATGATGGCCGCCGCTTGGTGCTGGCGCTGGTGGCCGTTCGCATCGGTCACTCGATGCGGCGCCGACGGCGGCACCTGCGACTACCGAGCGATCGACTACGCTAGAGCAATGGAAGACCGCCGCGCCGATCCCGACGCCCTGCTCGCGCACGTTCAGTCGGAGGAACGGGCCGCCCGCCGCGGCAAGCTGAAGATCTTCTTCGGCGCCACGGCCGGCGTCGGCAAGACCTACGCGATGCTGGAGGCGGCGCGCCGCAGCAGGCCGAACGGCGTCGATGTCGTGGTCGGCTATGTCGAGCCGCATGGGCGCTCGGAAACCGAACGATTGCTCGAGGGACTGGAGGCGATTCCTTTTCTGCTGTTGAAGCAGGGCCCGGGTACGGTGCGCGAGTTCGACCTCGACCGCGCACTGCAGCGCAAGCCGAAACTGCTGCTGGTCGACGAACTCGCGCACACCAACGCGGAAGGCAGCCGCCACGCCAAGCGGTGGCAGGACATCGAGGAACTGCGCGATGCCGGCATCGACGTCTGGACGACCGTCAATGTCCAGCATCTCGAAAGCCTGAACGACGTCGTCGCGGGCATCACGACGGTGCGGATGCTGGAGACCGTGCCGGACACGGTGTTCGAGTCGGCCGACGAGGTCGAACTGGTCGATCTGCCGCCGGACGATCTGCTGCAGCGACTGCGCGAAGGCAAGGTCTATGTGCCGGAGCGGGTGCGCGTCGCGCTCGAGAATTTCTTCCGCAAAGGTAACCTGATCGCGTTGCGCGAGCTGGCGCTGCGCAAGACGGCGGAGCGCGTCGATGCGGCCATGGACCGCTATCGGGCGACCGAGGGCATCGGCGTGCCGTGGGCGGCCGGGGAGCGCATCCTCGTTGGCATCGGTCCGCGCAGCGACGGCGAAACGCTCGTTCGCGCCGGCAAGCGCCTGGCCGCCGCGCTGCATGCCGAATGGATCGTCGTGTACGTCGAGACGCCCGATTTGATCCGCCTGCCCGACGCGGAGCGCAATCAGCGCATCGCATGGCTGCGCCTGGCCGAAACGCTGGGCGCTGAAACCGTGACGCTCGGCGGGCCCTCCGCAGCCGCCGAACTGGTGCATTACGCGCAGGCACGCAACGTGACGCGCGTGCTGCTCGGAGAGCCGAGCCGCAAGGGCATTGCGCGCTGGCTGCGGCCTTCGACGGTCGACCAGGTCCTGGCGCACATCCGCGGCATCGATGTCACGGTCGTCAAGACGACCGAGGCGATGCGGTTCGCCAAGAGTCCGCTGCTTGCGCGCAGCGCAGCGTTCCTTGACGCGCCTCCGTCGGCCAAGAAACGCTGGCCGCAGTACGTCTGGGCGGCGGTCGGTGTGGCCGCGGCCACGGCGCTGGCGTGGGTGACGACTTCGGTGCTGAACGAGCCGAACGTCGTGATGATCTACCTGCTGTCGATCACACTGATCGCGTGGCGCTTCGGACGTGGCCCTTCGGTGTTCGCGTCGATCGCCAGCACCGCGGCCTACAACTTCTTCTTCGTGCCGCCGCTGTTCACTCTGAACATCGCGGACGGGCAGTACCTGATCACGTTCGCGGTGCTGACCGCGGTGGGAATCCTGATCGGCACGCTGATGAACAGCGTGCGGCTGCAGGCGCGCGTGGCCGGCCACCGCGAACGGCGTACGGCGCTCCTGTATGCGATGAGCCGGGAGCTGGCGGTGGTGCGCGGCGTCGATGGGATGTCGCGTGTTGCTGTCCGTCACATCGGAGAGGCGTTCGAGTCGCAAGCCGTCATCCTGCTGCCCGATGAGCACGGCGTACTGCGGATGCCCCGGGGTGAACCGGAAGCGGCATCGCTGCGGGGTGCCGATCTCCCGGTGGCGCAATGGGTGCAGGAGCACGCGCAGCCCGCGGGACTCGGCACCAATACGCTGCCGGGAGCCGCGGCGCGCTACCTGCCGTTGATCGGCAGCGATGGGGCGCGCCGCGCGCTCGGCGTACTGGCAGTGTTACCCGCAAATCCGCGCCGGATCCTGCTGCCCGAGCAGGCGCATCTGCTCGACACCTTTGCCGGGCAGCTCGCGCTCGCGCTCGAACGCGCCCGCCTGGCCGAGCATGCGCAGGCAGCGACGGTGGCAGCGGAAACCGAATCGGTTCGCAACAGCCTTTTGTCGGCCATCTCGCACGACATGCGAACTCCGCTGGCGGTGATCAGCGGTGCCGCCAGCAGCCTGGCGCAACCAGACTCCAGGCTGCCGCCGGATGCCAGACGCGAACTTGCCGAGACCATCGTTGACGAGTCGACCCAGATGACGCAGCTGATTGCCAACGTGCTCGACATGACACGGCTGGAGTCGGGGCGCGCGGTCGCAAAGCCCGAGTGGGTGTCGTTGCAGGAGGTGGTGGGCTCCGCGCTGCAGCGCCTGCAGGGGATCCTCGGCAACCGCCAGGTGGAAACACACCTCGACGACGCACCGCCACTTGTCTTTGCAGACCCTGTGCTGCTCGAGCAGCTCTTCTTCAACCTGCTCGAAAACGCCGCGAAGTACACACCCCCGGACACGCGCGTCGTCGTCGGTGCTGCGCAGCGTCGCGACGAGGTCGAGTTGACGGTCGTCGACAACGGTCCAGGCTTTCCGCCGGACATCGACCCGGACTCCCTCTTCGAAAAATTCCAGCGCGGCCGGACCGAGGGCGCGATTGGCGGTGTCGGCCTGGGGCTGGCGATCTGCCGTGCGATTGCGCGTGCCCACGGCGGTGACATGCGCGCCGAGCGAGCGCCAGACGGCGGCGCGCTGTTCGTGACCCGTCTGCCGCTGCCTGCCGACGTTCCGCAGATCCCGAGCGAGGAGACCGCATGACGACGGCGGTCCATGCCGTGCTCGTCATCGACGACGAGCCACAGTTACGCCGACTGCTGCACGCGACGCTGTCGGCGGAGGGCTTCCGCGTCTTCGAGGCCGAGACGGCGCGACGCGGACTGATCGAGGCGGCGAGCCACAAGCCTGATTTGGTGATCCTCGACCTTGGACTGCCCGACGCCGAGGGACATACCGTCGTACGCGGGATTCGCGAGTGGTCGTCCCTGCCTATCGTCGTGCTGTCGGCGCGCGTTGAGGAGGAGCAGAAGATCGCTGCGCTCGACGCCGGCGCTGACGACTACGTCACGAAGCCTTTCGCCGTCGGCGAATTACTCGCGCGTGTGCGCGCAGCGCTCAGGCGCGCGGCGCGACCGGCCGACGTCGATAAGCCGCTGCACCTCGGCAGGGTGACGATCAACCTCACGCAACGCACGGCCCAGGGGCCGGACGGAGAAATTCACTTCACGCCGCTGGAATATCGGCTGCTCGCCGCGCTCGCTCGTCACGACGGCGCCGTGGCGACGCAGCGCCAGCTGCTCAGGGAGGTCTGGGGCCCCGACCGCACCGACCAGCCCCACTATCTCCGCATCTACATGAAGCAGCTGCGCGAAAAGATCGAGCCCGATCCGACCCGACCGCAATTCCTGAGGACCGAGATCGGGGTGGGCTACCGGCTGCTGACGAGCGGCGGCGATCCCTCTGAAGCAGCGCTCCCCTAGATCCCGAGATAGCGGTGCCAGAGTGCCGGGTCGCGCCGCGAGCTCGGCCGGAAGATGCCCTGCCACACGACGCGGCCGCGCTCGATGATGGTGTGGTGATCGGCGACCCGATCAGGCGCTCGACGTACTTGTCGATCACGAGGATCGTCTGTCCCGCGGCCTTGAGCGCGGCGAGGCAGCGCCAGATCTCTTCGCGCACCAGCGGCGCGAGGCCCTCGGTGGCTTCGTCCAGGATCAGCAGGCGCGGATTGGTCATCAGCGCGCGGCCGATGGCGAGCATCTGCTGTTCGCCGCCGGAGAGCTGTTCGCCCATGGCCGTCCGCGCGGGCGGCCAGCGGCGGGAAGAGCGCGAAGACGCGCTCGAGCGTCCACGGATCGCGCGAGCCGCTACGGTTGCGGCGAAGGCCGCGAGATTCTCGCGCACGGTGAGGTTGGGAAAGATCTGCCGTCCCTCCGGTACGAGGGCGATGCCGAGGCGCGCGATCGCGTCGGTCGGCCGGCCGTCGACGCGCTCGCCGCCGAAGCGGATCGGCGCCGCGCCGCGACGGCGTGCAGGCCGAAGAGCGAGCGCACCGTCGTGGTCTTGCCCATGCCGTTGCGACCGAGCAGCGTGGCGACCTCGCCCGCGGGCACGACGAGATCCACGCCGAACAGCACCTGGCTGGCGCCGTAGGCGGTCTCGAGCGGCCTCGACCTTCGCAGCAGCGACTCATGCGGCCGTCCGCGCCCAGATAGGCGCGCCGGACTTCGTGCGTTGGCGCGAATGTCTGTCGGCCGTACCGGTGGCGATGCACGCGGCCCGACACCAGCACCGAGATGCGATCGGCCAGCCGGAACACGGCGTCCATGTCGTGCTCGACCAGCACGATCGTGACGTCGCCGCGCAGATTCGCCGATCAGCTCGATCATGCGCTGCCGATTCGTCCGGTCCCATGCCGGCCATCGGCTCGTCGAGCAGCAGCAGGCGGGCGCGGGTCGCCAGCGCGAGCCCGACTTCGAGCTGGCGCTGTTCGCCGTGGGCGAGCATCCCGCCGGCGATGCTGCGCGGGCGCCAAGCCCGACCTGCGCAGGCAATTCGAGCGCTTCGTCGTAAGGCGGCTTCGCCGCCGACACGGCTGCCAGAAGCCGAAGCTCGATCCGATGCGCGCCTGCACGGCGAGCACGATGTTGTCGAGGGCGCTGAATCGCGCGAAAGACGTTGGTGATCTGATACGAGCGCGCGAGCCCGGCCGCGACACGCTCGTGCGGCGGCTCGCGGGTGATGTCTCGCCGCGCAGACGGATGCTGCCGTCGTCGGGCCGCAGTGCACCGGAGAGCTGGCTGAATCAGGGTCGTCTTGCCGGCGCCGTTCGGACCGATGAGCGCGTGGAGTTCTCCGGCGGCGACGTCGAGGTCGAGTCCATCGGTGGCGACGAGACCGCCGAAGCGCTTGCGCAGGCCGCGCACCTGCAGCAGCGCTCAGCCGGCCCCGCCGCGTGCGGGAATGAGCGCCGGCGAGACCGTGTGGCGCGAAGAGCACGACCGCGAGCAGGATCAGTCCCGAGCCGAGCTGCCAGTAATCGGTGTAGGCGGCAAGCACCTCTTCGAGGATGAGAAAAGCCACCGCACCGACAGACGCCGCCGTAGCGGCAGCCGACGCCGCCGAGCATCACCATGATCATCAGCGTGCCCGACTGCGTCCAGTGCAGCGGGGTCGGGCTCACGAAGCGGTTCTGATTGGCGAAGCAGCGCGCCGGCGAGTCCGCGCCAGCCCGCCCGCGATCGCGAAGCAGACCAGCTTGTAGCGGAACGTCGGAAAACCGATCGCCTCCATGCGCGTCTCGTTTTCGCGGATGCCGAGGATCACGCGGCCGAAGCGCGCCGTCGACCGCTGCAGGAGGAAGAGCGCCACGATCAGGCTGCAGGGCGCGAGCACACGTAGTAGAACGTGACTTCGTTGCGCGAGCTCGAGCCGAACCCGACGCTGCGAGCGTGCGGCGAGATTGAGGCCGTCCTCGCCGCCGTAGTGCTCCAGGCAGACGACGATGTAGTACATCATCTGCGCGAACGCGAGCGTGATCATGATGAAGTACACGCCGCGCGTGCGCAGCGAGATCGCACCGATCGCGAGCGCGAGCAGCGCCGCGACCGAGCATCGCCAGCGGCCACGCCAGCCAGGCGCTGCGCGGCCCGTGCGTCATCAGGATGCCGACCGTGTAGGCACCCACGCCGAGGAACGCGGCGTGGCCGAGACTCACCATGCCCCCGTAACCGAGGATGAGGTTCAGGCTCGTGGCGGCGATCGCGTAGATCATGATGCGGCGTGACGAAGCCCGACGTAGAAGAGCTGGTCGGCAAGCCGTCGGCGAGCGGAAACGCCGCGCAGCAGCAGCATGAGCCAGGGCAGGGCACGGAGCAGGTCAGCCCGTGCGGCGGGTTCGCGGCCGCCGGTCAGCCCCGCGCCGGAAACAGGCCCTGCGGACGCAAGAACAGGATCGCGGCCATCAGCACGTAGATGGCGATCGAGGCCAGCGCCGGCCCCAGCTGCGCAGCGACTGCGGTCGCAGAAAGCTGCGCAGCAGGTCGGGCAGCAGGGCACGGCCCATGGTGTCGACCATGCCGACCAGCAGCGCGCCGACGAGCGCGCCGCGAATCGAACCGATGCCGCCGATGACGATGACCACGAAGCGCGAGGATCAGGATGTTCTCGCCCATGCCGATCTGCACGGCGAACAGCGGTCCGAGCAGCGCCCCGGCGACGCGCGGACAGCATCGCACCGAGCACGAAGATCGCGGCGAACAGGCGTCGACGTTCACGCCCATGAGCGCTCGCCATTTCGCGGTTGCTGCTGCCGGCGCGCACGAGCATTCCGGTGCGCGTCTTGGCGACGAAGAAGTAGAGGCGCGAGCGCGAGCGCGAGGCCGACTACCGATGATGAGCAGGCGGTACGCCGGGTAGAGCAGACCCGGGCAAGCTCCACCGGCCCGGAGAGCGCTGCGGGTGCCGACAGCATGATCGGTGCCGGACCCCAGATGAGCATGACGCATCGTCGGCGATCAGGATCAGGGCGAAGGTCGCCGAGCACCTGCGACAGATGGTCGCGCCGGTAGAGCTGCCGTAGCAGCGTGGTTTCGAGCAGCACGCCGACGAGGCCGTGTCGCAACCGCGGCCGCGGGACCGCAAGCGAGAATGATCCGCTGGCCTGCGCAACGCTCGCGGCGACGTAGGCACCGATCATGTACAGCGAGCCATGCGCGAGGTTGAGCATGTCCATGATGCCGAACACGAGCGTCAGGCCGGCCGCGATCAGGAACAGCATCAGGCCGAACTGCAGCCCATTGAGCAACTGCTCCGCCAGCAGGGTGGTCGTCATGGTCGGAAGTGGAAGCGCATCAGCGTCATGTGCCGAGGCCATGCGCCGATCGCGGAGCTTGAGGCACGCCACGGCGGACGACGACCGGGCCGGGAAGAGCCGCGTCTCCCGGGCCGCAGCGCGGCTACTGCAGCTTGCACTGCGACGCGTACGCGTCCTGGTGGTTGGCGAACACCTTGTTCAGCGTGCGGTTCGTGGTGCGACCCTGCGGCGTCCTTGACGATCGTGCGCAGGTAGTAGTCCTGGATCGGGAACTGGTTGTTGCCGAACCGGAAGTCGCCGCGCACCGACTTGAAGTTCGCCTTCCTGAGTGCCGCGCGCACGGCGGCCTTGTTGTCGAGCTCGCCCTTCACATCGCGCACGGCCGCGTCCATCAGCAGCACGGCGTCATAGGCCTGCGCCGCGTAGATCGACGGCAGGCGCCCGTATTCCTTCTGGTACGCCTGCACGAATGCCTGGCTCGCCGGGTTGTTGAAGTCGTGGTTCCAGTGCGCGGTGTTGAACATGCCGAGCATCGGCTCGCCGACGGCGCGGATCACGTCCTCGTCGGCCGAGAACCCGGGTCCGACGATCAGCGTGCTGCGTCGACAGTCCGGCGCCGACGAACTGCTTGATGAAGTTGATGCCCATGCCGCCGGGCAGAAAGATGTAGAGCGCGTCGGGGCTTCGCGCACGCAGCCTGGCCAGTTCGGCCGCGTAGTCGAGCTGGCCGAGCTTGGTGAACGTCTCCGGAGGCCACCGGCTTGGCGTAGCCGCGCTTGAAGCCGGTGACGGCGTCCTGGCCGGCCGGATAGTTCGGCGCCAGCACGGCGACCTTCCTGAAGCCGCGTTCGGAGGCGAACTTGCCGGCGGCCTCGTGATAGTCGTCGTTCTGCCAGGCGGTGCCGAAGAAGAAGGCGTTGCACTGTGCGCCCGCCAGCTGCGACGGACCGGCGTTGTTGCTGAGGTAGAACACCTCGGCAGCAAAGAGCGTCGGCCCGACCGCCAGCGCGACGTTCGAGCCGATCGGTCCGGTGTAGAAGTGAATGCGGTCGCGCTTGAGGTAGCGGTCGACGTGCTGGCGTGCGGTGTCGGGATTGCCGGCTTCGTCGGTGGCGAAGACCTCCACCGGGATGCCGCCAAGCTTGCCGCCCAGCTGCTTGATGGCGAGGTTGAAGCCGTCGCGGGCTTCGGCACCCAGTGCAGCGAACGGACCCGAGATCGATGTCGAGAATCCGACGCGGACCTGCTCGACCGGCTTGGCGGCCAGCGGAGTCACCGGCGTCGACAGGGCACAGGCGGCAATGCAAGCAATGCTGCGGCGGATCATTACTGCGAATCTCCGGAAGTCGGTACAGCGCGCGCGGGACGCGCAAGTATTCGGAAAGCACGACGGCACGTCAAATCGACGCTGGCCGGTGAGCAGGCGATGCGGCCGTTGGGATGACGACGCGGGCGAATCGTGCTCAACCGCGTCCTGTCCGCGGAGGGCGCGCTCGCCTATGATCCGGCTGTCCATCGCACACGCCCCCCATGTCCGGTCCGTTAACCCGCTTCGGTCTTGTCGTCGAGACACAGGAACAGCGCAAGGAGAAGATCCTTGCGGGCGTGATGGCATCGGTGTACCGGCAGGTGCCGCAGTCGGTGCTGGTCAGCATCGTCGGCGCATTCGCGCTGGTCGTCGTGTTCTGGAACTCGATGAACCAGAACGTGCTGATGGGCTGGTTCGTACTGATCCTGGTCGAATCGCTGATCCGGGTTCGCGTCGCCTATCGCTTCCGGCACGCGGCGGCGGTGGTCGACCAGGTGCAGCGCTGGGCCAACCGCTGGGTAGTGCTGGCGGTCGCCGCCGGCGTTCTCTGGGGCGCCGCCGGCTTCCTCTTCTTCTCGAACGACCAGCCGCTGCACCAGGTCGTGCTAGTGGCCGTGGTGCTGAGCGTCGCCTTCGGGTCGCTGACGCTCTACGCGAGCTACCGGCCGGCTTTTTACTCCTTCATGCTGCTCGCGCTGCTGCCGCTGATCGGCCGCATGGTGTGGGAGCAGGACCCGACGTATTACACGGCGTCGGTCGTCATGGCCGCCGTGTTCTTCTTCACCGTGTTCTACGGCCGAACGTTCGGCGAGGCGGTGTTCGAGTCGGTCAAGAACAACTACGAGAACGAGGTGCTGGTCGAGCAGTTGATGAATGAGAAGCGCCTGGCGGAGGAAGCGCGACGCGACGCCGAGAACGCGACGCGCTCGAAGACCCAGTTCTTCGCCGCCGCGAGCCACGATCTGCGCCAGCCGCTGCAGGCCATCGGCATCTACGTGTCGCTGCTGAAGAAGCGCGCGCAGGGGCCACTCGAGCCGCTCGTCAACAACCTGTCGACGGCGGTCGAGTCCCTGTCGAAGCTGGTCGAGGAACTGCTCGAGATCTCGCGCCTGGATTCTGGCTCGATCCAGCCTCGCATGGACCAGGTCCTGCTCGATGACCTGTTCACTTTGCTCGAGCAGGAGTTCACTCCGCTGTCGGCGTCCAAGGGTCTGTCGCTCCGCGTGCGGCGCTCCGGGTTCGCCATCGACAGCGACCCGTTGTTGCTGCAGCGGGTGATCCGCAACCTGCTCGCCAATGCAATCCGCTACACGCAGCGCGGTGGCGTCCTGCTGGCCGCGCGGCCGCGCAGCGGGCTGATCAGCCTGGAAATCTGGGATACCGGGCCTGGCATCCGGCAAGGCGAGCTCGACCGCATCTTCGAGGAGTTTTACCGCGGCGAGAGCTCCAAGGCCGAGAACAGCGGCGCCGGCTTCGGTCTCGGCCTGTCCATCGTCAAGCGCATCTGCGGTCTGCTCGGCCATCCGCTGATCGTGACGACGCGACCGGGCACAGGCACGGTATTCCGTGTCGAGGTGCCGGTCTCAATCGCGCCATTGCGCGCCAAGCGTACTGCCCCGGAGACAGTCGATATCGCCATCCGGACGCTCAACGGGTTTACGTTCGTCGTGCTGGAAGACAACGCCGAGATCCTGAACAGCCTGACACGTCTGCTGCGCTCGTGGGGCGCGGAGGTCGTGCCGTCGACCGGTTACAACGCCCAGCTGATCAAGCGCATCAGCATGCACCAGCGTATCGACGCGATCCTCGCCGACCACAACCTCGGGCCGCATTCGATCAGCGGGGTCGAAGCGGTGTTCAAGATCCGCGAACTGATCGGCATTCCCGTGCCGATCATCATGCTGACGGCCGTGCAGCGCGCCGATGTCGTCGCCGAGTTCCAGCGCGTCATGCAGGAACACCTGCTGGCCGATCCGAAGTCAACCGCCGTGGCCCGCAGTCCGACGGAAGAACCGATCGTGTTGCAGAAGCCGACAACGGCAGCCGTGCTCAACAACAGCCTGGGTGAACTGCTGGGGCTGACGACGCTGCCGCTGGTGCGGGCGGCTATCTCGCCGCCGGCCGCGATCGCCGACACGGTGCCGCCGAAGGCCGCGGCCGGCTGACTGCCGAGGTTGCGCGGAGTGCGCGCAGTCTCAATCGATGTCGTAGGCCTTACGCCGCTGCAGCCGCCGAAATCCCCGCCGCGCGGCGAGCCGCCGCAAGCCGATCGAATTCGGTGGCCACCGTGTCGTCGTGTCGACCCAACTCGTCGAGTTCGAGATCGGCAAATTTCATGACGTCCATGTCGGCAAGTGCTTTTCGAATGCGGGGTCCCCACAGGCCGATATCCTTCAGCGTCGGCACGATTCGAGTGAAGAGTCCGCTGCGGAATTGCTTCATCTGAGCGGAGTGCTCGACGAAGTCCGTACATTCCGTGACAGGCAGTCCGCATCGTCCCCATACCTCTTCCGCCTGAAACCGGTCGCGCATGAGGTAAAGCGCCTCGACGCAGAATTCCTCGCGCTCGTCGCGCTCATGCTGCTCGAGGTGCGGGTAGAAGTCGCGGAGAGCGAGCCGTCCGAACGCGACGTGGCGCGCCTCGTCCTGCATGACATAGGCGTTGATGGATCGTCCCAGCGGATCCTTGGCGGCGTCGCGAATGACGTTGAACGCCGCCAGCGCCAGCCCCTCGATGATCACCTGCATTGCGAGATACGTCATGTCCCAGCGACTGTCCGTAACGCCCTGGCCGATCAGCGTGGCGAGGTGAACGTTGATCGGATAGGCCATGCCGAGCTTCTCGAGCAGATAGCGTTTGTAGACTTCCACATGGCGCGCCTCGTCGATGACCTGGGTGGCGGCGTAGAACTTCGAATCCAGGTCGGGGACCGTCTGTACGATCTTTGCCGTGCAGATCAACGCTCCCTGCTCGCCATGCAGGAACTGCGAGAAGCGCCAGCTTTCGAAGTGGTGTCGCACTTCACCGCGCTCTCGCGGCGACAGACCATCCCAAACGCGGGAGCCGAAGATCGGGATGAACTCGTCCGGGAAGCCCATCGGATTGTCGAGATCGACATCGACCGACCAGTCGACGCGGTCGGTCGCGTTCCACTGGCTAGCCTTGCCCTTCTCATACAAATTCAGGAGCTTGTCTCGAGCCTCGTCGTATTCCCAGTTGAAGACGGTGGTGGTGTCCTGGCCCGGTATCCGCCATTGAGTCTGCTCGACCGGAAGTGTGTAGATGCGGGTGCTCATGAAAGATGCCCCTTTCGATCGCCTGGTGCGTCGGTCGTCGAGTCGATCGACCCGCCGGCCGAAAGGCCGGCAGTCCACCTCCGCAAGCCAAGGTAGGGTACAGCCGCGCTATGCGCGACTCAATGCCTTCCGGTGTGAAAATTCAGGGCTGCCACCCGGCTCAGGGGCGTTGCCGTTGAGCGGCGCCGCCGATGAGCTGACGCTGAACGAAAGGCGGCTGGCAAGGGTCTTTGCGGCGGACTCGGGCGCCTTCCTGCGCCTATGAGACGCTGTAAGTCGCTTGCGGCCCCTGGAACTCATTGCCGCTGGCGGCAAGTGCCAGCAGTTGGTCCCGGTCGGACGATGAACTGGCGTAGCTGCCCTGGCTTCGATCATCAACGACTGCGATCCGCTGCGTGCTGTCCAAGTCAACGGAAAGTGGTGCGGTTGCGGCGGCAGTCACGGCGAGCACCAGGACAATGGTTGCGGCTGCGACTGGCACAGTCTTTCGCAGTCGTCCTGCCAACATCCGGCTTGCCCGTTTACGCTTACCGGTTGGATTCGGATTCATCGTCAAGGCTCCTGTCAGAGAGTGGATTCGACACGCGGCAGGGCCTTTGCCTTGCCTGGCTCGAACCTTAGACGCCGGTTGCAACGGTGGCGACGGACTCTGCCGCAAGGCTCTAGTCGACGATTCGACAGTCCGGCGCGCGGTGCGCGGACCTTGGAGCCTTCATCAGGATGTTGCCTTGCCGGACTGGGCAGTCTCAGCCGATGTCGTAGCCGTGCCGCCGCGCGGCCAGCAGGGCCTCGGTGCGGTTCGACGCGTTGAACGCGCGGTAGATCGCCGTGACGTGCGTCTTGACCGTGCCTTCGGACAGGCCCGAGTTCGCGGCAGATGATCTTGATCGGTGCGCCGCGTGCCAGCAGCTGCAGCACCTGTTCCTGCCGTTCGGTGAGTTCGACCCGCGCGGCGCCGGCGTCGCGCGTGCGTTCCGGCGCACCCAGCATGGCGACGCGGTTCACTTCGTCGAGCAGGTCGGCCGGGATGTAGACGCCGCCCGACAGCACGAACTTCACGGCGGCGAGCAGCGTCTCGGACGCCATCGACTTCGGCACGAAGCCGGCGGCGCCGAGCTGCAGCACGCGCATCACGTTGCGCGGGTCCTGCTGGCCCGACAGCACGAGGATCTTCAGCTCGGGCGAGTGCGGCGACCATCGATTCGAGCAGCGACGTGCCGGACACGCCCGGCATGCCGAGGTCGAGCACCACGAGGTCGAGATCCGGATGCTGGTTCAGCAGCTCCATCGCGCCGCTCCGCCGTCCGCGTCGTCAGCACCTCGGCCCCGGGGTCGAGGTCGAGGAACAGGACCTGAGGGCATCGGTGATCAGCGAATGATCGTCGACGACCAGGATCTTCATTGGCGTGTCTGGCGCGGGCGCGGCATCGCGGATCCGGCGATTGTAGACCGCGCGCTTCGCGGGCCGCGCTGCCGGAAAGGGACGGCTTTCGCCGGCACCCGCGTTCGAGGCGGCGCTAGCGCGGGCGTCGGCCGGACCAGCGCCGCGGCGGCCTTGGCGCGCACGCGCGCGGCCTCGATCGTCGCGTGGCGCGGGCGAGCGCCACACCCATGCGGCGCTTGCGGAACGACTCGGGCTTGCCGAACAGGCGCACGTCGGCGCCCGGCACCGCCATGGCCTCGGCCACGCCGTCGAAAGCCATCGCCCGGCGTCGTGGCCGCCGTAGATCACCGCGCTGGCCCCGGGTTGCGCAGCGACGGCGTCGACCGGCAGGCCGAGCAGCGCCCGCGCGTGCAGTTCGAACTCGTTCTGCCACTGCGTGGCCATCGTCACCATGCCGGTGTCGTGCGGACGCGGGCTGACTTCGGAGAACCACACCTCGTCGCCCTTGACGAAGAGCTCGACGCCGAAGATGCCGGTGCCTCCGAGGTCGGTCGGTGACGCGGCGCGCGATCTCGCGTGCCTTTGCAGCGCGACCGGGTTCATCGGATGCGGCTGCCAGCTCTCGACGTAATCGCCGGCGACCTGGATGTGGCCGATCGGTTCGCAGAAGTGCGTTGCGATCTCGCCCTCGGCGCCGAGCGCGCGCACGGTGAGCAGCGTGATCTCGTAGTCGAAGTCGATGAAGCCTTCGACGATCACGCGTCCGAGCGCCACGCGTCCGCCGGCGTTGGCGTAGTCCCACGCCGAGCTCGATGCTTCGGCCGCGCTCGATCTTGCTCTGGCCCTTGCCCGACGAGGACATCACCGGCTTGACGACGCACGGCAGGCCGATCGGCGCTGCAGCGGCCTCGCGCAGTTCCGCCAGCGAACTGGCGAAGCGATACGGCGACGTCGGCAGCCCCAACTGCTCCGCCGCGAGGCGGCGGATGCCTTCGCGGTTCATCGTCAGCCGGGCGGCGCGCGCGGTCGGGACGACGCGCGCGAGGCCGTCGCGTTCGATCGTCGGCCAGGGCCTCGGTCGCGATCGCTTCGATCTCCGGGACGACGATCGCCGGCCGCACGCTCTCGATCAGCGCGCGCAGGGCCGCGGGATCGGCCATGTTCGAGCACATGGGCGCGGTGCGCGACCTGGTGTGCGGGAGCGTTCGGCGTAGCGGTCGGCGGCGATGACTTCCACGCCCGAGCCGCTGCAGGGCGATCACGACTTCCTTGCCGAGTTCACCGGCACCGAGCAGCAGCACCTTGACGGCGTCGTGCGGACAGCGGCGTGGCCGAGGGTCGGAGGCCAGGTCGGCAGGGTCATGGGAAGGGAAGCGAGCGTGGCAGGGGGTCGAGGCCGACGCACGGGAAAAGGGGACCGGCGCGGCGTGCCCGCGCAGGGCGAGGTTAATCCAAATCAAGTCCTGGTCCGCCGGCGCACGGAGCTTGGCGCGCATCAATCGCCACCCTCAGGGTTTCCGGCAATGTGACGCCCATGGCCGGGACGACCCGGAGGGATGCGGAGGCTTCATGAGGTGCGATCGCTGGGCGGCGGCTGCCGTTGCGCTGGGTTTCGCGGCGTTGTCCACGTACATGATGGGCACGGCTCGGCGCCGCAGGCGCGGTCGATCAGTTCGTCGGCTCCGCCAAGTGCGGTACCTGCCATGCGAAGGAATTCGCAAGCTGGAAGGACACGTATCACGCCAAGATGGTCCGCCCGTCCAGGGAAGGGCTGCTGAAGGAAGCGCTCCGCAGCGTGGGACAAGGACGTGAAGGGCAACGCCGGACCGACCAAGGGCAACGTCGACAAGAAGCCGTACAGCCTGGCCGATGTGGAGATGGTGGTCGGCTCGAAGTGGAAGCAGCGCTACCTCGTGAAGAATCGCGATCACCGGCAACCACCAGTTCCTCGACAAGCAGTGGAACAGCTACACGAACCTGTGGGAAGGCCTACGGCAACGACAACGACTGGGAAACGAATTGCACGACGTGCCACACGACCGGCTACAAGCTGACGTCGTATGACGCGGCCAAGACCGGCGAGCAGAAGAGCACGTTCAGCGAGAAGAACGTCGGCTGCGAGGCCTGCCACGGGCCCGGCGCCGCCCACATCGCGTCGCGCAAGAAGGCCGACATCTTCAATCCGAAGACGGGGACCAAGGCCGAGGCCGACAAGGTGTGCGGCTATTGCCATATCCGGGTCGAGAACGACCACGTTCCAGACGGCGCAGAAGCATCCGCGCGAAGACCTGCCGGCACCCGTCGTCGGCCAGAGCTACCGCGCCGGCAAGGACGACTGGACCAAGTGGTATCCGGACAAGGTGCTGCTCGTCGGCGTGCAGCCCGAGGATCCGATCAGCAAGGCCTGGCCGAAGACCGACCTGAACGACGCGTTCTTCCTCGACGCTGCCGCGCAGGAGAGCGGGTATTTCGAGGCGCGCAAGCATCATCAGCAGTACCAGGAGTTCCTGCAGAGCAAGCATTCGAAGTCGGGCATGGTCGGCTGCAGCGACTGCCATTCGCCGCATGCGGTCAAGGGCAAGACGATCGATCCGGTCGCCACCTGCGCCGGCTGCCACGGCGACAAGTACAAGGGCGCGACAATGATGCCGGGGCTCGGCGCAACGGCGGCGACATCTTCATGCGCTCGCACACGTTCAATCCCGACTCCGCGCAAGGGCGGAGCGACGTCGGCGGACCTGAAAGAGCCGGTGTACGCGTACCCGCAAAAGTAAGACCCGGTGCGGGGGCCTAAGCCCCCGCTAACGGGCTGCCGCCGCGCCATGCGCGACGGCGGAGCAACAAAAAAGCCGGCGCGCCGGCTTTCTTGTCTGCGTGACGCCGCGGCCTACTGCGCCTGGATCCACTTCACGAGCGCCGTCAGGTCGGCGTCGGACGCGGCCTGCCTTCGGATGGCCCTTGCCTTTCTTCAGCCTTGGCGAGCGACTTCTTCCGCCTTCGCGGTCTTCAGCTTCTTGCCCATGTCCTTGTAGGACGGGCCCATTTTCTTCGTGTCCATCGCGTGGCACTTGTTGCAGCCCGACTTGTCGGCCAGGTCGGCGCTCGCCTGTGCCGCGCCAGCCATCAGCAGCCCCGCGGCAGCGCAAAGGCAATGGCGAACTTGACTTCATTGCTCCTCCACTCAAAGTTGCGCGGTGCTGAGTCAAGCAGGTCTAGGCCGGTGCCGCGCCAGCCGGTCGGAACCGAAGCTTACTGCGCCAGGACCCACTTCATGATGCCGTTCAGTTCCTCAGGGGACGCCTTGACCGCCGGGTGACCCTTGCCGCTCCGCCCACCTTGGCGACGAGGTCGGCTTCCGCGCCGGCGTTGCCCTTGTACTTCTTCGCGACGTCCTTGAACGACGGGCCCATTTTCTTCGTGTCGACCGCGTGGCAGCTGCCACAGTACTTCTGTGCCAGGTCGGCCTGTGCGGCGGCGGCGCCCGCAACGGTCACGCCGGCGGTCGCGATGACAGCAACGATCAATGATTTCATGTTCACCTCTTCTCCCGTAAGAGTCACCGCCTCGGCGGCACACGAGCGCCAGCATTCCGACAGTCTGGCATCGAAAAGTCTAACGCATGAGAGCTTGCCTCAGGTTGACGCGTCGATGGGACGGCTCTGTAACGGGGGGCGCTGCCATAGACGCGCTTCGGCGCGCTGCACGAAGGCGTCCACCATGCGGTCGGCGGCGTGATCGATCAGGCGGCCGGCGAGTGGTCTCGGCGCGCAGCGCGAGTTCGTAACGCAGCATGAAGGTGACATGGCAGCCGAGCGTGCCGAGCGGCCGCAGCCTCCATTCGCCGTAGAAGTGGCGGAACGAGCCGCCCTCCATGTGGATCGCCATGAACTCCGGCGACCGCTTCTCGTTGCGCGTCGTCACGCGCACACGCAGGTCGCGCACGCCGACTTCGACGGTGGCGCTGACGAATGTCGTCGGTGCGGTCGATCAGCTGCGTTGCCGTGCACCACGGCAGGAACTGCGGATAGTCCTCGACCCGCTCGATCAGGTCGAACATCTGCTTGCGCTGAGACGGCACCAGCGCCTCGCGGCGGATTTCGCGCATGGCGGCGGCGAGTTGAACTCGGCCTAGCGTATCGCAGCGGGCCGCTCAGCGACGGAAACGTACGGCGATCGCGTCTTCGCGCTCGAGGTCTTCGAGGCGGGTATCGATGTCGGTGATGTCGACGTCGATTTCCGGCAACAGCACGTCCTGCAGTGCGCGGACGCGTCGCACGGTGCGACGGTATTCGGCGAGGAGTCGCGCCAGGGTCGTCGATACGCCCGCCAATTCGGCAAGCTTGTCGGCCACGCGCCGGTAGGAGGCGCGGCAGGTTTCGGCCTCGGGCGATGGAGCGACCGCAGCGGCTGCGGCACCGCGCTCCCCTGTCACCCGGGCCTGCAACAGCATCACTCCAAGCAAGGGACGGGGCTCGACCCGGACGTGCTCCTGCGGGATGGAGGGCGGGTAGACCTGCAGCCCATGCAGCCCGTGGCGCGCCAGCGCCGCTGACATCGCTGCGGTCGCCGAGTGCTGCAAGACGGCGAGCTCCTGGGTCAGCACCTGGTGCACTCGCACTTGCCGCAGCATCTCGCCCGCGAGCAGCAGGCATTTTTCGTCGAGGAAGGCATAGCCTTCACGCATCGTCCGCCGCTCGTCGGCGAGCGCGATCAGCAGGCTGCGGGTCGGCGTCAGGTCGCTCACTGGATAACCTCCGTGCTGCGCACCGCGGTGCGACCCCCCTGCGGAGCGGCCGAGCGGGGGCTCATGCCGCTTTGCGCGCGCCCGACGCCGGTTCGGCGACGGCAAGGTGCTCGGCGATTTGAGCGTCGGACAGCCGCGTGAGCTCGGCGAGAGGCAAGCGACGCAGGAGGTCCCACCCGGCCGCCATGCTTTCCTCCAGCGTACGTGCGTTGGGCTGGCTCACCAGCTTTCGTTCGAAGTCAGAGCCGAATGCGAGGTAGCGGCGGTCGGTGTCGGACAAGCCGTCTTCACCGACCACACTGGCCAGCAGGCGCGACTGGGTGGCGCGTGCATAGGCTGCATAGAGCTGACTGGCCAGCGCCGGATGGTCCGGATGCGTATGGCCCTTGCCGATACCGTCCTTCATCAGCCGCGACAGGCTGGGCAGGACGTTTATCGGCGGATAGACGCCGGCGCGATCCAGCTCGCGCGACAGCACGATCTGACCTTCGGTGATGTAACCGGACAGGTCGGGAATGGGATGCCCGATGTCGTCCGATGGCATCGTCAGGATCGGCAGCTGCGTCAGCGTTCCCTTGACACCGTGCAGGCAGCCCGCCCGCTCGTAGAGCGTCGCGAGGTCGGAATACATGTAGCCCGGGTAGCCCTTGCGGCCCGGGATTTCGCTCTTGGCCCCTGCCACCTCGCGCAGCGCCTCGCAATAATTGGTGAGGTCGGTGACGATGACCAGCACGTGCTTGCCCTGTTCGAATGCCAGGTATTCGGCAGCGGTCAGCGCGAAGCGCGGTGTCAGCAGTCGTTGCGTGGACGAGTCGCTGGCGAGGTTGAGGAAGAGCGCCGAGCGCTCCAGCGCGCCCGATTGTTCGAGCGAGCGGCGGAAATATTCGGCAGTCGTGTGAGGCACGCCGATGCCGGCGAACACGATGGCGAAGTCGGACGCCTCGGTCCCGCGCAGCCGTGCATTAGCGGCGATCTCCACCGCAATGCGGTCATGCGGCAGGCCGCCGCCCGAGAAGATGGGCAGCTTCTGGCCGCGTACCAGCGAGTTCATCAGGTCCACGGCGGTGACGCCGGTTTCGATGAACGCGCGCGGCGTGGCGCGCGCGACCGGGTTCAGCGGCACGCCGTCGATCCGCAAGCGCTTCTCGACTGCGAGCGGAGGCCCGCCGTCGATGACCTCGCCGATGCCGTTGAAGACGCGCCCGAGCACCCCCGGACCGACGCCGAAATCGATCGGTTCACCGAGAAAGCGCACGACGGTGTCCGCCAGTCCGAGCCCAGCGGTGGGCTCGAGCATCTCGATGGTCACCAGCTCCTCGTCGATCGCGGCGATGCGGCCGAGCCTGGGAGCGCCATCGCGGCCGGTCACGACGACCGCTTCGTTCAGTCCGACTTCGAGCGTGCGCCGCATGAAGAGCAACGGACCGTCAAGGCGCATCGCGGCATCGTGCACGGTCACCCTAGGCTGCATGCTGATCCTCCGTGGCGACCTCGGGTGTGGCGGGCACGACGAGCGTGGAGAAGGCGAGTTCGACCCGGCGTTCCAGTTCGGCGAGTTGCTCGATCTGGCCCTCAGCGATGTCCTCGCCCATGCGCGAAAGCGGCCGCATCACGTCGAGCTCGGCAATCTGTTCGGGCGCCACTCCGACGGCCGCGGCGGCTTCGGCCAGTTCGATGAAGTGCACCAGCAGACGCAGCATTGCAGCCTGCCGCTCCGGCCCGCAGTAGTGATCGACCGGCAGAGAAGGCGGACTGCCGCAGGAAGGCGTCGTTGACGCAGCTCGGCGCACATCAGCGTCAGCCGCTGCCTGGCCGGCAGCGCGTCCTTGCCGATGATGCGTGCCATGCGCTCCAGCCGCGCCTGTTCGTCGAGCAGCGTCAGCACGCGTCGACGTAGTTCGATCCATTCGTTTTCGCCGGAAGCTGCCCGCGCGCGCGCGGTCGGCACGGCGCCGTATCGCCCCAGCCACCAGGCGGCGACATCGAGCGCATCCTCCGAGTACGACAGCAACGGGTTGATCGCCGGATAGAAGCGCGCCTGCGCGCGCCGGGCGTCGAGTGCCCAGTAGCTGCGGACATAGCGCTTGCTGTGGCTCGTCACCGGTTCGGAGAAGTCGCCGGACGGCGGACTGATCGACGCGAGGATCGTCACCGAGCCGCCGTCGCCATTCAGTGTCGTCACCTTGGCGGCACGCTCGTAGAAGTCGGCAAGACGGCTCGACAGATAGGTCGGATAGCCGCCTTCGCCGGGCAGCTCGCCGAAGCGGCCCGAGACTTCACGCAGGGCCTCGGCCCAGCGCGAGGTCGAGTCGGCCATCAGCGCGACATGCAGACCCTGGTCGCGGAAGTACTCCGCCACGGTGACCGCCGAGTAGATGCTGGCTTCGCGCGCAGCGACCGGCATGTTCGACGTATTGGCGATGATGACAGTGCGTTCCATCAGCGAGCGCCCCGTGCGCGGGTCGACCAGCTGCGGGAACTCTTCGAGGACACCAGCCATCTCGTTACCGCGCTCGCCGCAGCCGAGGTACACGATCACGTCGGCGCTGCATCCCTTGGCAAGGCTCTCGAGCAGGATGGTCTTGCCGGTGCCGAAGCCGCCGGGGATCGCTGCCTTGCCGCCGAGCGCAACCGGAAACAGCGAATCGAGGATGCGTTGGCCGGTCACCAGCGGTTCGTCCGAGGCCAGGCGGGCCCGTACCGGACGCGGCGTCCTGACCGGCCAGAAGTGGCTGAGCGCTACCTCGTGCGCCTTTCCGATGTCGTCGACGACACGCAGCACCGTCGCGTCGTCGGTGTAGTCGCCCTGTGCAGCAATCCAGTCGATGCGGCCCGCAATGTTTGGCGGCACCAGAGCCCGTTGCGCACGGCCGCTCGGTGATGCGATGCGGCCGAACACTGCTCCCGCGTCGATCGTGTCACCCGTTGCGAGCGTCGGCTCGAACCGGAATGCCGTCGCGGCGCCGGGCGCCAGTGGGCGCAGCAGGCCATCGAAGATGTGGCTGAGCAGGGCCGGACCGACGCGTATGCCGAGCAGGTTGCCGGTGCCCGTGACTTCGACGCCGGGCCGCAGGCCGGTCGTGTCCTCGTACACCTGCGCGACGATCTCGTCTTCGTTGATGCGGATCACTTCGCCGAGGAGTCCCGCAGGGCCGACGCGAATCGCTTCGCGCAGCAGAACGGACCTTCGGCGCGCGCCCGCAGCACCGGACCGCTGATCCAGCGGATCCGCGCACGCGCTCCGCCGCCAGCACGCGCTCATCGCTTCGCTCCTGTTGCTCGAGGTAATGCAGCAACCGGCCCTCGAGCTGCGAGCGGTCTGCGAGCAGGCCTTCGATGGTGGCGTCCAGCACGTTGTTGCCGCTGACGACGCGAAAGCCGGCGCGATGACTGCCGCCTCTTCGAAACTGACTTCGGCCACGCCGTCACGCCTGCAGGCGTCCCGCTGGCGCATGCGTTCGTCCTCGTTCCAGGGCGGTTGATATTCGATGCGCCAGCCGCCGGCCGGCGGAACGGCACGCAAGCGCGCGCTGCAGATAGGCGTCGACCCACTGCGCGCGGGTCGGAGCGGCGTCCCAGCGCGCGACCAGGCGCGCGCGCAGGTCGCGCCAGGCACTGGCTCAGCAGTTGCACCGCGTGCCGCTGTGCGGAGAGGCGCCGGTCGGTGGCGAGCGCGGCTTCCACCGCGCCCGACCTCGAGTGCGCAGCGCTTGCGTTCCTCGACGATCGCGGTGTGCACGCGGCGACGCGCCTCGGCCAGCGCAGTGCGGACCGTCGCGCGCGCTTCCGCCTGCGCGGGGTCGAGCAGTTCGGCAAAGCGCCGCGCCCGGTATTGCTCGACCAGGTCGAGCAGGGCGGCGGTGCGTTGTTCGAGGTTCATTGCGGCAGCCGTCAGCCGTTCGAGTCCGAGCTGGGCGCGGACGCGCTCGGCGGGATCGAGGCGACAGGGCGGCCGGCGTCTGCAAGCGGCAGGATGACGAGCGGACGTCCCGCCGCGAGGTCGGCATCGAGTTCGGCCCGCGGCAGCCGTTCCGCGACTTCGTCCGTGATGAACACCGCTTCGGCGGCACGCAGTGCTGCACGCACGGACCGCTTCTTCACCCGCGCGGCGTCCAGCAGCGCGCCGCCGCGAGCCGGAATCCGGCCGCGTCGACCGCCGCGCCGACGTAGGCGAACGCCGTCATCGGCGGCTCACGCGAGCCGGTTGAGGATCAGGATCGAGATGATCACGCCGTAGATCGCGATGCCCTCTGCGAGGCCGACGAAGATCAGCAGGCGACCGAAGAGATCGGGCTTCTCGGCCAGCGCGCCGACGGCGGCAGCGCCGAGCTTCGCGACGGCATAGCCGCCGGCGATCGACGAGGCGGCCGTCGCGAGCGCCGCGGACAGCAGGCCCCAGGTCCACGCATCGGGAGGCAGGCCGGCGCGCGCGGCCGTCTGCGCGGACGCGACGTCCGGGAACAGCACCAGCACGGTGCCGAACGCGGCCAGCACCGCCGCGCCGGCAATCAGGACCATCGGAATGGCAAAACGACTCATGACGACTCCTCAGTGATCAAGCGTGACGGGCGGCGCCGCGAGCGGCCGGAACTCGCGGCCCTCTGCACGGAAGAAGCGGGTGAAGAATTCGAACAGCACCAGGCGCGTCGTCTGGATCGACACGACCAGCCCCTCGACGACGAGGATCAGCACGTTGCCGAGCACCAGCACGATCGCCGTGCCGACGACGTTGCCGCTCGCGTCGGCCAGCGCGACGACGGCAGCGCAAGGCCCGCGTGCGCCAGGGCGAACGCGCCGACGCGCGCGAACGACAGCGTGTTGATCAGGATCTGCACGGTGTGCTCGGCCAGTTCGCCGAGCCCGCCGAACGCGGACTCGCCGTGGGTCGCGCGAGCAGCGCCGCGACGACAGCCCACGCCACGCCGGCAGCGCGATCCACCCGCCTCGGCGTCCACGAATCCGAGCAGTGCCCCGCATAGGTGACGAGCACCGGCGCATCTTCGCGCAGCCAGACCGCGAGCCGCCTCTCCCACCACGCCTCGAGCGCACCGAGCAGCAGGCCCAGCGACAGCAGCGTCGCACCGCCGACGATCGGCACCAGCAGCACCGGCAGCGGATGCTCGATCGGATGCAGCCACACAGGCGGATGACGCCCTCGATGCAGAAGACGCTGCCGAACACGAGGCCGAATACCGCGGCGGCAATGCCGCCGGGCACCAGCAGGCGCAGCAGCGGCATCCGGTGACGCAGGAACCACCCGGCGAGCGGCCAACACCAGGCCCTGTCCGACGTCGCCGAACATGTAGCCGAACATCAGCGGCACCGCGAGCGCCAGCAGCACGCTCGGGTCCGCGCCGCTCGCGCCCGGCATGCCGACCAGCCGCGTGAAGACCTCGAACGGCTGTGCCCACCACGGATTGCGCAGCACGAGTGGCGCGCGGACGCCGCGCGGCGGCCGCGGGAAGGTGGCAATCGCGCGCGCGTCGCAGGTCTCGAGCGCCCGCACGACCCTCTCGCGGTCGGCCGTCCAGCCGGTGATGCGCGCGAAGACGTCGCCCTGTTCGATCGCGCCACCGTGCTCGAAACACCAGGTGGCGAGCGCAATGTCGCCCAGCGCGCGGGCCAGCCCATGCCGCTCGGACAGAGCCGCCAGTTGCTCGCGCAGGCGCGCGATCGATGCCTGGGCCTCGGTTCGACTTGTCGTCGACCAGCGCCAGGTTGGCGGTGGCGCTCGGCTGCAGCCAGTCGCGGAAAGCGGGCGCGCCGGCCGTTGACTTCGGCCACGGCGCGCCCGATCGCCTCGATGGCCTCGGGCGCACCGATCGCCAGCAGCAGCCGTTCGCTCGCCGTCGTCGCGAACCGGGCGATCGTATCCGGCGGGAGATCGATCTCGACGCCGGGCGGCAACGCGAACAGTGCCGCGGTGACGCCGTTGGTCGCCTGCGCCAGCGCCGCGAAGTCGATGCGGCTGTCGGCCATCTCGCGCAGTGCGGCCGCCGCCAGTTCGAGTTCGGCCGCCTCGGCCTCGGCGACCTGCAGGATCCCGACGACGTCGTCGGCCTGGGCGGCCCACGCCGCACCACGCGGAGTCCGTCGGCCAGCGCCTGTGCCGGTGCGCGCCGCTCGGCCCGATGCGCCGTCGTCGGGCGCGGCCAGTAGGGTCGGTACTTGCGCGCGAGCGCGTTGAATTCCTTCAGCAGGTCCGGCGGCATCGTCGCGCCCGGCGCCTCGGTCTGGTGCCATTCGACTTCGGCGCAGCCGGCCGCCGCGAGCGACTCCAGCGCGATGAACGCATCGTCGCTTGCCGATGACGATCTCGAACCACGAACACGGCTGCGGGCGGATCATGCGTCGCACCTGACGGCCGGGCACGGAGCACGAACTCGCCCCGCAGGCGCTCGAGGTCGAGCGCAAAGAGAGCCAGGTAGGCGAACAGCGCAGCGGGCTGGAGCGGCGCGGCGGACGTGGCCGCCATGCGTGCCGCGAGCGCCTGTCGCGCCGCGGCGCCTCTGGTCGACAGCCCGCCGAAACGCAGCAGGTGAGCGCGCAGCAGCTGCACGACGGCTCCACTCCGTCGAGGAGTGCGCTGTCGCCTCGACGGGCCAGCGCGCGCGCCACTCGCTTTCCCAGGCGGTGAGCGCCGGTGCAGCGTCGCCCCGGCGCGCAGGCGCCGCAGCGTGCGCACCAGCGGCTCATCGGAAGGCGAGCCGCCGCGTCTCCGCCGCTCGACCGCCGCCGCCACCGGGGCGAGCGGGCCGTCGGCGAGCGCGACGCGACGCTCCGCGAGCGTGGCGAGCGCATAGCGGGCCAGCTCCGGGTCGGCGGACGTCCAGCGCGGCGGGGGCTCATCGGCAAGCAGCTGCACGAGCGCGGGAAGGTCGATCAGGTACCGCGTATAGCCACTGCGTCGCGCCACGGTTCGGGACTCCAGCCGGCGACTTCGTCGACCCGCGTGCGCCACTGCTGCCGGAACGCCAGTTCGATCGCATCGCCGTCGCCGGTCACCGGAATGCCGCTGACGGTGGCCGCCGCGATCGAGCGCGGACCGTTTCGAGCAGAGCGGGAACGCTGCGGGCCGATCGCACCTGTTGCCATAGGCGTTCGTCCGGCCGCTGCGCCAGTCGCGCGGCAACGCGCGCCTGCGTGTACTCCAACGTCAGCCCGCTGATCATTCGGGGCCGCCGGTGAGTTCTCCCGCCAGCCGGTCGAGCGCTCGCGCCACGCGCTACGGCTCGTCCGGACCGGGGGCCGCGGGCTGCTGAAGGGCGTCGCGTTCATGGTTGAGTTCGGCGATGCGAACTCGGATCGATGACTCCGTCCAGCGGTGTACGCGGGCCACGCGCTCGGCCGCACGTTCAGCGATCGCGTGCGCCCGCGCGCGCGCGGCCTGGCGCAGTGCGCTTCGGCGTTCGCCGCGCACTGCTCGACCGCGTCGCGCGCGGACCGCTCGGCGTCGAGCACCCGCACGATCGCTTCGTCCACCGGCGCGGGTTGCCGCGGCTGCGACGAGCGTTGTCATCGTGTTCGACCTTTCCGTTACCTGCCGGGATGCCTAACTGCTCCTTACGGTCCCTTTATAGGCGCTGGCCCGGCCGGGCCGCTTGCGGCAGAGCAATCGTCCGGGCTGGAGCGGGCGGTAAGCCTGCCGTTGATCCCCCGGCGGGGACGCCGTCCGGGAAAGTCGGCTTGTCGAAAGGGTTTGACACACGAGAATTGACGGAACGTGTCGCCCGATATTCGACTCTTGTTGCGGCTCTCCTAGGCGTTAGGCAGGCCCGAATGGTTCCGCCATCGTGCGGAGTGCTCGTCGGAATGGCGAGCGCGGAAATCCAGAACGGCGCGCGAGCCAATATGTAAAGGGAAGTAGAGTCAACGAATGCGTTCTTCGCACGCTACATGCTGCATTATTCGGATGCTTCGAGCCCTTGCGATTGGAACCCTGGTGTTCGTATCGGCCACTGCCGCGTTCGGCGGCGAACAGGTCGAAGTCTGGGTTGTACTAAGCGAGCCACCGGTGGCGGGATCACCGACAGCGGGGCAACTCGAGCGAGAAGCGGCAGCAGGACCGGGTAATGGCCGAGTTAAGGGCGTTGGGCGCAACCGAGCTTGCGCGCGTAGCTCTCGCCAATAACGCGTTAGCGGTCACTATCGATTCGTCCAAGTTGCCCGAAGCCAAGCGCATTTCGGGCGTGCGTTCCGTGTCGCGTGTACGGAATATCGAACGTGAACCGCCACCGCCCAGTCGTTAGTCGCGCCGCAGCACTACAAGCGAAGGCGTTGCGGAGTCGCAAACACGCGATGCCCGCGAAAACAATCTTTACAAAGTGTGACGCGCGCGCATAGATTTCCCGGCCCTCAAAAGAAGTAAAACCCAAGGAGGAATTCCATGAAGCGCATCGCGACTCTGATCGCGGCTGCCGCATTGCTAAACGCGTGCGGCGGCGGCTCGGACCAGGCTGAGTCACAGGCTTCGGTCAGTAATGCATCACCAGCAAGCACCTCAGCAGCAAGCACCTCAGCAGCAAGCCCGTCAGCGGCAAGGGGGAGCAAGTCGCAGCGAGCTCGATTTCCAGCAGCCCGTATCGTGTCGCGGCGCCCCAGGGCATCGTCAATCAATCGGGGTCGACCGACGCCTGCGTGGCAGGAGTGGTCAGGTCGACGTGTGGGTGTCGCTCGCGCAGAATTCAGTCGCCGCTGAACGCGCCGCGCTCGCGGAGAGCAGCGGGATGGCGACGGCTCAGGGTGGTGAGTTGGCCAAAGCCAAGGGTGCGGTACGTAAAGCGGCGGCCGATCATCGTCAACGCATTGGCGAGTCGCAGGCAGCGCTGGCCGCGCAGCAATATCGCCTCGGTCGGCGGACGCGAACTCGCGCGCGTGCAGGTCGCGCATAACGCGATCGCGGTGCGCATCGACGCTTCGCAATTAACTCAACTCGCCGCGATATCGGGCGTCGCCAAGGTACGGCCGGTGCTGGACTATCAAATGACGCTCACGGAGACCGTGCCCTATGTCGGCGGCACGGCGGTGCAAGCGAGCGGGCGTGACGGCACTGGTGTCACCGTCGCGGTGCTCGATGCGGGCATCGATTACACTGCATCGCAATCTGGCGGTGCTTTGGACCGCGGCAGCCTACGCGGCGGCGGTACGTTCGCAGTCGCACGATCCGAGAACACCACCTTGCACCGGCTCGTTCCCGACCGCCAAGGTAGTCGCGGGCTTCGATTTCGTCGGCGGAGTCCTGGCCCAACTGGCGGACTGGGGTCCTGCCGAGTGAACCGGATCCCGACCCGCTCGATGGCTTCGCGGCCACGGCACGCATGTGGCCGACATCATCGCCGGCAAGAGTCTGGACGGCAAGCACAAGGGCATGGCCCCGGGCGCGAAGCCTTTGGCCGTCAAGGTGTGCCAGCGCAGTCTGCGACGTCCTGCAGCGGCATCGCACTGCTGCAGGGCATGGACTTCGCGCTCGATCCGAACGGTGACGGCGATACGGCCGATGCGGTCGACATCATCAACATGTCGCTCGGTTCGGACTATGGCCAGATCGAAGACGACCTGTCGCTAGCCTTGACGAACGCCGTCAAGCTCGGTGTGATCGTGGTTGCCGCGGCAGGCAATGGCTCCAACAAGCCGTACATCGTCAGTTCGCCGTCAATCGCACCGGGTGTCATCAGCGTGGCGCAGACGCACGTGCCGAGCGCACAACCGATTACGCTGGTCGTGAACAGCCCGGCCGCGATTGCAGGGATCTATCCGAACACCGCAACGGTGGAGTGGGCGCCGATAACCAATGGCTTCAGCGGTGAGGTCAAACTGGCAAGCGCGGCCATCGGCACTCCCAACGCCAGCAATCTGGCCTGCACCGCACTGCCAGCAGGTTCGCTCGCCGGGAAAGTAGCTCTCGCCGACCGGGGTACCTGCGCGGTCAGCATCAAGGTGCACAACGCCGCCACCGCCGGCGCCATCGGCGTGCTGATCGCCAACAACGTAGCCGGCGACGCGCCGAGCTTCAGCTTCGGTGGCCCCACACCGTTTACGCCTGCACAAACGTTGATCCTGACACAAGCTGACGGCGCGAAGATCAAGGCCAACGCCGCCGCTCCGGTCGATGGTGACGGTGTCGCCGGTCGGTATCCCGCTCGTCGGCAGCATGGTGAACACGTCATCGCGCGGACCCTCGATCAGCAAGCAAACCATCAAGCCCGAAATCGGCGCGCCAGGTGCCTCGGTATCGGCGGAAGCCGGGACGGGCACGGGCGAGACGGCCTTCGGCGGCACTTCGGGTGCATCGCCGATGGTCGCCGGTGCCGCGGCCCTGATGCGGCAGGCCTATCCGAACCGCTCGCCGGAGAAGATCAAGGCGATGCTGATGAACAGCGCCGAAACGGCGGTGTACACCAATCCTGCGTTGTTGCCGGGCGAACTTGCGCCGATCACGCGCATCGGCGCTGGCGAATTGCGCGTCGAACCGCGCGATTGCGCAAACCGCCATTGCGTGGAACCGGGAGACGAAGTCCGCCGCACTGTCCTTCGGTGCACTGGAGGTTGAGTCGCACATGGTGGTGGAACGCACGCTCAGAGTCGAGAACTTCGCCAACACAGCGCGCAACTTCAACATCACGCCCAGCTTCCGCTATGCCAGTGATGAGGCCAGCGGAGCGGTGAAGGTGCAGGTCAAGTCCAGCGTGCACGTTTCGGCAGGCGGACACGAGGACATCGACGTCAAGTTGATCATCGACCCGAACAAGTTGTCGACATGGACCCTTAACGGCGGCCCAGACGGCGGCAACGGCGCGGCGCTCAATGGCCCAGAGTACGACGGCTACATCACGCTCACGGCCGGCAGCGAGAAAATCTCTGTGCCGTGGCATGTGCTGCCACGCAAGGCCGCTGAAACCGATGCCACGCTGAAAGAAGCGCATGGCAACAAGGGTCCGACCGTGAAGTTGCGCAACACGGGCGCTGAGTTCGGCGACTACGACGTGTTCTCGCTGACTGGCGTCAGCAAGAAGATCCCGCGTAGTGAGCTACCCGGCCCGGGTGACAACTTCGCAGTGATCGACATGCGCTCGGTCGGCGTACGCTACCTGCCCAATGCGCTGACCGGCATCGGCGCCGACGTGCTCGAGTTCGCGATCAGCACGAACGGACGCCGCGCGCACCCGAACTACCCGGCCGAGTTCGACATCGAGGTCGATACGAACGGCGACGGCATGCCCGACTACGTGGTATTCAACGCGGAAAATGGAGGCTTCGGCGCGACCGGCCAGAACCTGGTCTTCGTCGCCGATCTGAACGCGGGCGGGCCGGCGCGGGCATTCTTCTTCACCGACGCCGATCTAAACTCGGGCAATGTGATCTTTACGGTCGCGGTGAACATCGGGCCGGGCAGCATCGCCGTACCGCCCGGCGCGACGCTCGGGTTCAACGTGTTTGCCGTCGACAACTACTTCAGCGGCAACCTGACCGACGAGATCACCGGCATGCGATTCACGCCGGCTAGCCCCCGCTTTGGCGTGGTCGGGCTTCCGTTCGGTAGCGTCGCGTCGCATGGCTCGGCTAACTTGGACGTGACCACGGCAACTGTGCTGGATTCGAAGAGCAGCGAGCTCGGGCTGTTGATGATGTACCGGCGCAACGCCGGCCAGGAGGCCGATGCTGTGCGTATCCGCTGATCCGTACGGCGCCGTCAGAGCGCCGACGCGATGTGAAAACGGCCGCTATTGCGGCCGTTTTTTTGCTGCGCGGGCAATACGGCTAACAGATGAGAGCCTTTCTGGCCCCGCGCTCGGTTGGTTACGAGTTGTGCGAAAACTGCACGTCTAGCTGTGAAGCGTCAAGAGGTTGTTTCTGGACTGAGCCAGGCGACTGATTGGCGCGAGGCCCCCGATGCCCTGGTGAGGGCGATGCCAGTTGTAGTGATGGATCCAGCGATCAAGCATGGCGGCTCGGTCCGTGGAGTGGTTGTAGACGGTGCCGTAGGCCCATTCGCGCAGCGCCGACTGGATGAAGCGCTCGGCCTTGCCGTTGGTCTGAGGCCGGTAGGGTCGGGTGAAGCTGTGCTTGAGGCCGAGCCGCCGGCAGGCTTTGGCGAAGGCCTTGGAGCGGAACGCCGAGCCGTTGTCGGTGAGCACGCGTCTGAGGCGCACGCCCAGCGAGCCGAAGTAGGCCACGGTGTTGCGGAGGAACTGCACGGCGCTGGCTTTGCGCTCATCGGGGTACAGGTCGGTGAAGCCGATACGCGCGTGATCGTCGAGGCCACGAACAGGAACTCCCAGCCGGCGCCGTCGACCGAGTCGCGCCGATTGCCGGTGACGCGGTGGCTCGGGCGCTCGATGCGGCCGAGCTTCTTGGTGTCGATGTGAACGAGATCGCCGGGATGTTCATGCTCGTAGCGCACGACCGGCTCGGAGGGCTCCAGATCGCGAAGCCGCGACAGCCCGGCCCGGGCCAGCACCCGGCCCACCGTGCTCTTGGACACCCCCAGGCTCGCGGCGATGCGCGCCTGGGTCAGGCGCCGGCGGCGCAGCTCGACGATCGCCAGCGCCGTGGACGGGGCAATCGATCGGGGACTGCGCTTCGGGCGCGAGGAGCGATCGGCCAACCCCGGCTCGCCTTCGGCCAGGTAGCGGCCGACCCACTTACGCACGGTCGGTACGCTGACGTTGTGCGCGGCCGCGGCCGCGCACAACGTGAGACCTCGTTGCAGTACGTCCATCACCAGTTCCAGTCGACGGGCAAAGGTGAGTCGGGCATTCTTGTGGATGTTCATTCGGCTGAGCTCCTGAAAGATGCGATGGGTCGCACCTTCCAGTCTCTCAGACTCAGTCCGAATGAACAGAAACAACCTATTGGGCCATCACAACTAGTCGACCTATCCTGGGGCGAGAGTCGCCCGATCGAACGCAGGCACAATTGGCTCAATGACAACCCGCATCGTGTTCCTCGTGCCCGGATTCTTCGGGTTTACGTCAGTGGGCGCCGTGAGCTACTTCGAGCGCGTGGAGCAGGCGCTTGCGCGTGCATTTCGACGACGCGGCGTCGCAGCGCGCATCGTGCGATGCAGGACACAACCGACCGCGTCGATTCCGCGCCGGGCAGACGTGTTGCGCCGGCAGATCGTGCGCAGCGATGGACTCGCGGCGAAGGAACTGCATTTCGTCGGGCACTCCACGGGTGGCCTCGATGTGCGTTTACTCCTGTCGTCAGGGGTTCGGATCTCGCGTGGCGATGAGGAGGAGCGCGTCGGTCGCCTGGCGCGAACTGCGATCTCGGTGGCTGCTCCGCATCACGGCACGCCGCTGGCCAACCACTTCCTCACGATTCAGGGTCAGACGCTGCTGCTGGTGCTCAGTGGCATGGCGACCTCCGGCAAGGGGCGTGGCGCGATCCTGGCTGCGGCAAAGGCAATGGCGGTCGTTGCGAAGCTCGATGATTGGCTCGGTCGCTCGGAAGGGCCGCTGGACCGGATCGCCGCGGGCACTGCTGCGGCGGATCCGATTCGACCGCAATGATCCGGTGTGGAGGTACCTCGGCGAGATCGAGCGCGACCAGGGCGCGGTGCTGCAGCTCACTCCGGGAGGCATGGCGCTGTTCGACGCGGCGGCCACAGATCGGGAAGGCGTGCACTACCGCTGCGTCGTCGCGGGAGTGCCGCCGCCGCGCGAGAAAATCACAGTCGGCAACCTGCTCGATCCCGAATACATTGCGCTGCGCTCGCTGTTCCGATTGTTGCATGGACTGACGTCGCAGCCGCATCCGCACTACCCGTATCCGAAGCCGAGTGCCACGATGCAGCGGCGCATGGACCGTGCCCTCGGGTTCAAGGCCACCACGGCCACCAGCGATGGAATCGTGCCGATATTGAGCCAGTTGCATGGCCGATTGCTGCATGTCGCACGGGCGGACCATCTCGACTTGGTGGGCCACTACACGCTCGCGGGCGGCCGAACTGCGGACTGGCTGCCCTCCGGGGCCGGATTCACGCCCGAGGGCTTCGAGGCGACGCGGGATGCAGTGGCTGCAGCGATCGTAAAGAACTGTGGGCCCGCGGGTCGGGCCTGAAGCTGTGTTCCTGTTGCGTCCCACGGTTCCGAACATCGTGGTTTGTGGAACTTCTGCTCAACCGGCAGCAGCACACATCTGCCGTCGTGTTGCAGCGTGCGTCGAGCCGCCGCTAGCTCAGGCCTGAGACTCGTTCTGGGCGTGTCCGTCGCCGAGCGGTGTACTCCTACAATCGCGCATGGCCCTGCGTGCGTCGATCCATCGAGCCGAACTCTCCATCGCGGACCTGGATCGCAACGTGTTCGAGCGGCACGTCCTGACGCTGGCGCGCCATCCCTCCGAGACCGAGGGCCGGATGATGGTGCGGCTGCTGGCGTTTGCCATGCACGCCGACGATGCGCTGGCGTTCGGTCGCGGACTTTCGACCGAAGACGAGCCGGATCTGTGGAAGCGCGATGACACCGGCGCGATCGAGCTCTGGATCGATGTCGGTCTGCCCGATGAACGGGATGTGCGCAAGGCCTGTGGCCGGGCGCGCAGCGTGGTGGTGCTGGCCTATGGCGAGCGCCGCACCGAGGTTTGGTGGGAAGCAAATGCCGACGCGTTCGCGCGCCTCGAGAATCTTCGCGTGCTGACATTGTCTGATCGCGACAGCGCGGCATTGCAAACGATGGCGGAGCGTTCGATGAAGCTCGCCTGCACGCTGCAGGACGGTCATGTCTGGTTCGCGTCCGACACAGATTCCGTTGAAATCACACCTTCCATCCGGCTTGCGCCGGCCGCAGCCTGATCGGGCAGACCGACGACGAGATCAAGGTCGCGCTTCAGACCAGCCGCGGAGCGTTGGTGCCGAGGGACCGATGGCGTGCCAGGTAGGAAGGCGTACGTGCCTTGGGGACCTTGCGGACGAAGTTGTGACGCGCCACGTGATAGCTCGGATCGAAGCCGAAGAAGTTGAGTTTCAACCGTTCGAGTTCTTCTGCACGATAGGCGGCCAGGGGCTTGGCGGACTCGTCGGCGTGTCGCATCCGGCGCTTGGCCGCGAGCCTCTCCTCGAAGCCTAGGCCTGCCATCGCGCGCGCCTCGTCGATGGCGCGGGTGAGGAAGTCGCGCGGGGACACTCCGAAGTGTGCATCGATGAGTCCGCGCTGCAATGCTTCGCGAGTTCCCATCGGTAGCCGACCCTCGGTGATCGCGCGCGCGCCATCATGGCCCGTGCGCTTCGGCAGCAGGTAGGTCCAGTACTCCGAGCCGTACAGGTTCCCCATGCCCCTGTAGTGCGGGTTAAGCACGATGCCGCTGCGTGCCAGCACACGGTCGGCGGCCAGCGCAATGAATGCGCCGCCGGCCCCGGCATTGCCCTGCAGCGCCGCGACGGTCAGGTGGGTCTCCGTCGTGAGCAGCGCCAGCACGAAGTCGTCGATTGCCGTGATATTGCGCCAGGACTCCTCCGCCGGCTGGTCCGACGCCTCGATGACGTTCAAATGGATGCCGTTGGACCAGAAGTCGGGCCCGCCTGCGAGCACGATGACCTTCGACGGACGATGCGTTGCATGGCGATAGGCGACGGTGAGGCGCTCGCACTGCGTGGTCGACATCGCCCCGTTGTAGAACGGAAAGTGCAACACCCCGACCTCGTCATACTCCTCGTAGCGGATGTCGCGCCAGGTTTTAGCCGTCGTCGCTGCTTCGATCGCGAGCGGCATGACTGGGATGCCTGCTGTGCGCTCGCCCAACACTGTTGTTGCCGGAAGCTTGAACGGCCGGGCCGTGTCGCCCGAGGCTTTCAGGTGCGTGATCCACACGGCGCCGTCGACAGTGGCGCGGCACACGGCTCCGTCGCGCTGTGCGATGACTTGACCCGCCGAACCGCGCAGGCTGGCTTCGGGATGGGCGTCGTAGCAGTGCACCGGCAGTCCGAGCATTTCGTCAGCCACGCCCGGCGTGCCATCCGCAGCGAAGAGTTTGCGTAGGACGAGATCGGTGGAATCGCGCTGCCAGTCGATCGCACGATCAGCCTGGCGCATCAGCGGCCGCAATCGGCCGCGCGGGCTTGGCATTGCTGTCAGTGGAGTGGCGCGTTCGCCCCGTGAGATCCGCGCCAGCGCCGTGCGCAGTGCCTCGACGGCTGCCTCAGTGATTTCGTTGCGGTAGACGCTGCCCTTGCTCGCGCTGCGCATGTCGAATTCGACGCTCGCCCAGACGTCGCCGGCGTCCATCTCGCCGTTGGCCTGCAACACCGTCGCTCCCCAGCGCGACTCGTTGTCCTGCACCGCCCAATCGAGAGCGGAAGGACCACGGTCGCCGGCGATCCCCGGGTGCACCACGAGGCAACGCACGCGGCTCCACACCGACTCCGGGATGGCGCGCTTCAGGAACGGAGCGATGACGACGTCAGGCGACCAGCGCTCGACGGCGTCGCTCGTCAGCGCGTCGTTGACGTCGAGCTCGAGCGAGACCTCGTGGCCCCACGCTTCCAGTTCGATCCAGAGGCGTTGCGTGAGGCTGTTGAAGGAATGCGCCAACAGCAGGATGCGCACGACGAGCCCGTTCAGCAGATGCGAGGCAGCTGTTCGCCTGTCAGCCAGTCGACGACGCGTCGACCGCCGAAGCTGGTCTCCATCTGCACGAAGCAGTGCGCATCGGCGACCACCTCGCCGATGATGGCCGCATCACGTCCATGCGGATGAGCGTGCATCGCGGCGAGCAGACCCGTGGCGTCCGGCGCGGGGCAGATCGCGATCAGCTTGCCTTCGTTGGCGACGTACAGTGGATCGAGCCCGAGGAACTCGCACGCCGCGCTCACTTCAGAACGCACCGGAATCCTTGCTTCGTGGATCAGCATGCCGACCCCGGACTGGCGTGCAAACTCGTTGAGCGTCGTTCCCATGCCGCCGCGGGTCGGATCGCGCAGGCAGCGGATGGAGGGAACAGCAGACACCATGGCCGCCACGAGTCCGTGCAGTGCCGCGGTGTCGGAGCGGATCGTCGTTTCGAAACTCAGGTTCTCGCGCAGCGACATGATTGCGACGCCGTGGTCGCCAATCGTTCCCGAAACCAGTATGGCGTCGCCGGGCCGCGCACGGTCACCCGAAATGTCCACGCCGGCGGGCACGACACCGATGCCCGTCGTGGTGATGAATACGCCGTCGCCCTTGCCCTTCTCAACGACCTTGGTGTCGCCGGTGATGATCGGCACACCGGCGTCGCGCGCGGCAGCGGCCATCGATTCGACGATGCGCTTGAGGCTCGAGAGCGGAAACCCTTCCTCGAGGATGAAACCCGCTGCAAGGTAGAGCGGGCGCGCGCCCGACATGGCGACATCGTTGATCGTGCCGTGGACGGCGAGGCAGCCGATGTCGCCGCCCGGGAATTCGAGGGGCGAAACGACGTGACTGTCGGTGGCCATGACCATGCGGCCTCCTGGCGCGACGAAGAGAGCGTTGTCGTTGCCCTGCGCCAGCCACTCGTTGGCGAAGGCGCGGGCGAAGAGCTCCTCGATCAGTTGCGCCATCGCGCGGCCGCCGCCGCCATGGGTCATGTCGACCCGGCCGTGTTTGAAATCGACCGGACGGATGTAGTCGCTGCGGACCTTTGTCATTGCGCCGCGCTCATGCCGCCCGCACCTCGACGTCCTTGAAGCGGCCATAGCTGTAGTGGGCGGCGCAGGCACCCTCGGAGCTCACCATGCACGAGCCCATCGGGTTCTCGGGTGTGCAGACGGTGCCGAAGAGCTTGCAGTCAACCGGCTTCTTTACGCCGCGCAGGATCGCCCCGCATTCACAGGCCTTGTTGTCGGGTACCGAGCGGTAGGTGATACCGAAGCGACGCTCCGCATCGAAGTCTGCATATTCCGGCTTGATGCGCAGCGCGGAGTAGGGCACTTCGCCGAGGCCGCGCCACTCGAAGGTCGGGCGCAGTTCGAACACATCGGCCACCAGCGACTTCGCCTTCTCGTTGCCGTTGCGGGTGACGGCGCGCGTGAACTCGTTCTCCACTTCCGCTCGGCCATCGTTGAGCTGGCGCACCAGCATCAGGATCGCCTGCATGACGTCGAGTGGTTCGAACCCGGCGATGACCACCGGCCGCTGGTACTCCTCAGCGAAGTATTCATAGGGCTGGCTGCCGATGACGGTGCTGACGTGCGCGGGCCCGATAAAGCCGTCGAGCGGAACGAGGCCGAGCTCGCGCACCTCGGGCGACTCGAGTATGCGGGTGATCGCCGCCGGCGTCAGCACGTGGTTGCAGAACACCGAGAAGTTCGCGAGTCCGGAGTGCCTTCGCCTGCCGGATCACGATGGCGGTGGGTGGCGTCGTCGTCTCGAACCGATCGCGAAAGGAACACGACCTCGCGGCCTGGATTGTCCTGTGCGATCTTCACCGCGTCGGCGGCGCTGTAGATCATGCGGATGTCTGCGCCGCGCGCCTTGGCCTTCATCAGCGACAGCCCGTCCGAGGCCGGCACCGAATCGTGTCGGCGTAGGTGCAGACGATGGCGCCGTGATCGCGTGCCAGTGCGATCGCGTTGTCGATGCGCCCGATCGGCAGCACGCAGACCGGGCACCCTGGCCCGTGGATCATCTCGACGTTCGAAGGAAGCAGCGCCTTGATGCCGTAGCGCGAGATCGCGTGCGTGTGGCCGCCGCAGAACTCCATCAGGTGGTAGCTCCGTCCTGGTTTCGCCTCCGCGCGGATGCGCGTAGCAAGTCCGCGCGCCAGATCGCCATCGCGGAACTCGTCGATGTACTTCATGCGGGCTCCTCGTCCAGGCCCGCTTCGGCAAAAAGCGCCAGCGTGCGTTCGGCTTCGACCGGGTCGAGTTTCTGCAGGGCGTAGCCGACGTGAACGATGACGTAGTCGCCGGGCCTGGCGTCCTGCACGAGTTCGAGCGAGACGCGCTTGCGGACACCACCGACATCGATCGTGCCTTCGGTATCGGAAAGCAGTTCGACGATGCGGGCGGGAAGAGCGAGACACATGCCAATGACCTCTCAGTGCGGCGCCGGGGCGACGGCCGCCGCCTGCGCAAACCAGGCCTGGCCCAGACTGATGCCGCCATCGTTCGGCGGTGCCTGGGTCGCCTCGGCGACAGTGGAGGCCCGCGGCCTTGAGTCGACTGCGCAGGCCGCGCGCCAGAATTTCGTTCATGAAACAGCCGCCTCCGAAGACAACGGTGGTCAGTCGCTGCGCGCCGGCATGCGTCGTACACCAATCCGCCAGCGCCTCGATCAACGTGCCGTGGAAGCGCGCCGCACCGCGCCCCGCGTCGGATTCGTCGATCAGCATGGCGGCAAGCGGCAGCAGATCCAGGTTGCCGGCCTCGATGCGATAGCCGCCTACAGCGGGCGCGAGGGCACCGTGCCGGGCGGCAAGGCCTTCGAGCAGCATCGGTGCCTGGCCTTCGAAACTCTGGCGTACGCGCACTCCGAGCAGGCCTGCCGCGGCATCGAACCAGCGACCCATGCTGCTGGTGGACGGCGAGTGGAGGTTCTGGCGCAGCATCTGCTGCACGGTGCGGGCGGCCGGGTTGGCATAACGCGCGGAGATCTCGTCGGTGCGACCGAGTTCGTGCAGCACCGCGGCCGCCATGCGCCAGGGTTCGAGCGCCGCACGGTCACCGCCGGGCAGCGGAAGCTCGCGCAGGTGCGCCAGGCGCTCGTAGCCGGATTCGTCGACGCGCAGCAGTTCCCCGCCCCAGGCGCTGCCGTCGGCTCCCAGACCGACTCCGTCCAATGCGACGCCCAGCACCGGTCCGCTCAATCGATGCTCGGCCATCACCGCGGCAATGTGGGCCGCGTGATGCTGGACAGCAACGGCCGGCACATCGTGCGCCGCGGCCCACTGCGATGCATAGCGCGAACTGTAGAAGTCCGGGTGCAGGTCGTGCGCGACACGCGCGGGCTCGATTTCGAGCACACTGCACAGATGCTCGACGGCCTCGTCGAGTGCGCGGCACGTCGCTGCGTTGTCGAGCGAACCGATGTGCTGCGAAAGGAATGCTTCGTCACCGCGCGTCACGCAGACGGTGTTCTTGAGGAACGCGCCGACGGCCAGCACCGATGGCCCGCTGCGTGCCAGCCGAATGGGCGCCGGCGTGTAGCCGCGCGCGCGGCGGACGAAGGCAGGCGCAGCCCTCACATCGGAGGTGCGCGCAGGTCGCACGACGCTGTCGTCGCAACGCACGAGCACAGCGCGGTCGTGGACGAGCAGGGCATCGACAATCCCGCGCAGTCGCCGTACAGCTTCGTCGTTGTCGGTCACGAGCGGCTCTCCGCCCGGATTTGCGCTCGTCATCACCAGCACGAGCGGCTGCGGCGTGGCGAGCCAGTCGGTGCCTTGCGGGCGCCCGGCGGCTTCGTGGAAGAGCAGCACGTGCAACGGCGTAGACGGCAGCATGATGCCGATCGTCGTCATGCCCGGCGCGATGCCAGTGAGCGCCGCCGCTCCTTCGCGTTGTGGCAGCAGCACGATCGGCCGTTCGACCGACGCCAGAATGGTGCGTTCCGCCGGGCCGATGTCGGCAAGTGCGGCTGCGCTCGCGGCATTGGCGACCATCACTGCGAAGGGCTTTTCTTCCCGTGACTTGCGTTCGCGCAGCTGGGCGACGGCGACGGCATTGCGGGCGTCACAGGCCAGCTGAAAGCCGCCCAGTCCCTTGATGGCGACGATCTGCCCTGCGCGCAGGCATGCGAGAGCGTCGGCGATAGGGTCGCCACTGCCGAAGTCGCGTCCGTCGGCACTCCACAGTGAGAGGCGGGGACCGCAGGCCGGACAGGCGTTCGGCTGTGCGTGAAAGCGACGATCGTCCGGGTCGTCGTACTCGCGCTGGCAGGCGGAACACTGCGCAAAGCGCGCCATGCTGGTATTGGGGCGGTCGTAGGGCAGTGCAGCGGTGATGGTGTAGCGCGGACCGCAATTCGTGCAGTTGGTGAACGCATAGCGCCAGCGGCGGTCGGCCGGATCCAGCATCTCGTCGAGGCAGTCAGAACATGGCGCGGCATCGGGAGCGATTCCGGTGCCGATAGGGCCGCCGAGACTCGCATCGATGACGAAGTCCAATTCCTCCGGATGTGTCTCCGCCGCGCGCGACTCGACGGCATCGATGCGCGCCAGCCGCGGCGCCTCGCGTTCCAGGCGCAGCACGAATGCGTCGAGATGCTCGGTCGCCCCCTGGACCTCGATCTGCACGCCAAGGCCGTCATTGAGCACGCGCCCGGACAAGTCAAGGTCCTGCGCCAGGCGATAGACGAAGGGACGGAATCCGACGCCCTGAACCTGGCCTCGCACGCGCAGTGCGCGACGAGCGAGCGGGGGAGCGACGCAGTCCATCGACGTGACTCAGGCGCGTACGGCGAGCTGGGTCTCGAGCTCGGCGACCCGCCGTTTCAGCGAGGCCACCTGCTGGTCACGCGCATGACGTGCGGTGACCGAATGCAGGCGCACCCAGTTAACCCAAAGTTCCATGCCGTCGCCCTTGGTCGCAGACACCTGCATGACTTCGATCTCGGGATTGACGCGGCGCGCGTACTCAATGCACTGCGTGACATCGAACGAGACGTAGGGCAGCAGGTCGACCTTGTTGAGCAGCATCAGTGATGCCGCGCGAAACATGTCGGGGTACTTCAGCGGCTTGTCTTCGCCTTCGGTCACAGACAGCACGACCACCTTGTGTGCCTCGCCCAGGTCGAATGCGGCCGGGCAGACGAGGTTGCCTACATTCTCGATGAATAGCACCGAGTCCTCGTCGGGCTGCAGGCGCTCGAGTGCACGCTCGACCATGCTGGCATCGAGGTGGCAGCCCTTGCCGGTGTTGATCTGCACTGCCTTTGCGCCGGTGGCGCGGATGCGGTCGGCATCATTGGTCGTCTGCTGGTCGCCTTCGATCACCGTCACCGGCGTCGTGGACTGCAGGCGCTGGATCGTTTCCGTCAGCAGCGTGGTCTTGCCGGACCCCGGGCTGGAGACGAGGTTCACCGCGAAAATGCCACGATCGGCGAGAAATTCACGGTTGAAGCGGGCGTGACGATCGTTCTTCGACAGGATGTCCTGTTCGATCTGCACCATTTTCGCCTGGCTGAGGCCGGGAGCATGCGCGTGCGCAGGCCCGTGGCCGTAGTGCAGGTCCGTGGCGCCTTCGTACGCGTGCGTATGGCGGACAACGCTCCCGTCCGGCATGACGTGCACGTGCTCGTGTTCGTGGTGATGAGCCGTTTCCCCTTCGTGCACGTGATCGTGGTGGTGGAAATGATCGTCGTCTCCGCCATCGTCGTGCGCGCTGGTCGTGCGTGCGCTCTCCAGCGGGCGAGTGTGCGTGTTGATGTACGGTCCCGTCCGCATGCGCGTGCTCGTGTCCGCGTGCGGGATCGCTTTCGGTGCCTTCGATCTTGGTTTCGCCGCTGGCGCAGCCACAGGTGGTGCACATGTTCGTTCTCCCCGACGTCGCCTCAGGCGACTTCGATCTCCTTGACTTTCATCTCGTCGCCCTGCGTCACCTGCAGCTCTATAACCACCGCACCGAGGGCAGGCCTCGCCCAGACGCGCGAGCGCGCACGCTTTCGCCGCAGGGCATGCACCACGCGCGACCCGGCGTGGCGTGCACATCGAGGCGCGCACCGTCGGCCACGGTGCCGCGGGTCACCGCATCGAAACAGAACCGCAGCGCCTGCTCCTCGACGTGCGAGAGCGAGCCGATTT
>CAWDEO010000012.1:0-140235 GCA_963801405.1 uncultured beta proteobacterium
TTTTGTCCGCTCAGCCGATCTGTTCCTCGGCAACGCGGGCACGGCCTTTCGCTCACTGACCGCGGCGCTTGCGTTCTCGGGCGGGCACTACGTGCTGGACGGCGTGCCGCGCATGCGCGAGCGGCCGATCGGCGACCTGGTGGAGGCGTTGAACGCGGTCGGTGCACGCGTCACCTATTGCGGTGAGCGCGGCTTTCCGCCGCTCGCCATCGAGTCGGCCACCCAACTCAATACCGATCGCGTCTCGGTGCGCGGCGATGTCTCGAGCCAGTTCCTGAGCGGATTGCTGATGGCGGCGCCGCTCGTCGCGCCGGCGCAGGGTCTGCGAATTGCCGTGGCCGGTGCCTTGATCTCGCGGCCGTACATCGACCTGACGCTTGACGTGATGCGACGCTTCGGTGTCGCGGTGACGCGCGAGGGCGATACCTTCCTCGTGCCGCGTGCGGCGTACCGCTCGCCCGGTCGACTGGCGGTGGAGGGCGATGCCTCGGCGGCGTCCTACTTTCTTGCGCTCGGTGCGCTCGCGGGCGGTCCGGTTCGTGTACTCGGCGTCGGTCGCGACAGCGTTCAGGGCGACGTCCGGTTTGCAGAGGCACTCGAGGCGATGGGGGCACGGGTTGCGCGGGGTGACGCCTGGATTGAGGCGGCGGCGCCGGCGTCCGGACGACTGCGCGGCATCGATATGGACTGTCAACCACATTCCGGACGCCGCGATGACGCTGGCGGTTGCCGCGCTGTTTGCCGACGGCCCCAGTACGCTGCGCAACATCGGCTCGTGGCGTGTGAAGGAAACCGATCGGATTGCCGCGATGGCGACGGAACTGCGCAAGCTGGGCGCCCAGGTCGAGGAGGGCGCCGACTGGCTGCGCGTGACCCCGTCGGGTCGGCTGCGCGAGGCCACGATCGACACCTATGAGGATCACCGCATGGCGATGTGCTTTTCGCTCGCGGCGGTGGGCGGCACGCGCGTCCATATCCGCGACCCCAGGTGTGTCGCAAAGACCTTCCCCGACTACTTCATGTCGCTCGCGAGCCTCGTGGTGGACGCGCCCGCGGCGTCCCAGGTGACACGTGACCAGGCGCGCTCATGAAAGAAATAGGCCACCGTGTTGGCCAGGGGCTCGATCAGCGCCAGTGCACTGGCGATGCCGATGCTGCCGGTCAGGAGGTACGCGATGGTGAAGGCGACGCTGAAATGCAGCACCGCAAAGCTGGCGGTCTTGGCGAGGTTCAGGCGGAGCGTCATGCGCATGGGCAGTCCGGTGGTAGGTTGCGAGCGACACTACGAGCGGCAGCCCCACGCGTCCATTTGATTGTTCCGATCGCCGCGATAGCCCCCCAATGAACGCAGTGCCGCCTGTGATCGCAATCGACGGCCCGACGGCGTCGGGCAAGGGCACGATCGCGCTGGGCGTCGCCGAACGGTTGGGATTTCATTACCTCGACAGTGGGGCGCTGTACCGGCTGGTCGGCTGGCGAACGCTGGAGCACGGGTTCGATCCGTCGGACGAAGGCGCGGTCACGACACTGGCGAAGACGATGAAGCCGCGCTTTGCGGCGGGCCGCATCGAGCTCGACGGCGGGGACGTCACCGACGCCATCCGGTCCGAGGCGGTCAGCCGCGCGGCCTCGCAGGTCGCCGTGCACCCGTCGGTGCGGCAGGCCTTGCTCGAGCTGCAACGTGGCTCGCGGCGGCTGCCCGGACTCGTGGCCGACGGGCGCGATATGGGCACCGTGGTGTTTCCCGATGCGGTGCTCAAGGTTTACCTCACGGCAAGCGTCGCGGCGCGTGCCGCGCGGCGCCATAAGCAGTTGATCGAAAAAGGGTTTTCGACTAACATTGCCGACCTTTCGCAGGAACTTGAGGCGCGCGATCGGCGTGACGCCGGGCGGGCTGCGGCCCCGCTAAAGCCTGCGGAAGACGCGTACCAGCTCGACTCGTCGGAGCTCTCGATCGACGAAGTCGTCGCGCAGGTATTGAGGTGGTACGCGGGGTGTGGGCGACCGTCCGAGGACGGGACTGCCGGCAACCTTGCAGTCTGAAAAGCAGTATCGAAGTCAGCAGTACCGGGTGCAGCAGGGACGTCTTCGTTTGCGGCCAGCGCCGTGCAGGTTTCCCCGCTGCGTTTCTTCAACTCCGCCGAGGCGCAAGGCCGAAGCGTGAATTGGTCATCAGGTTCCTACATGTCATCCGTCGCAACTCACAGCAGCACCGCAAGCAAGCCCGAAAGTTTTGCCGCCCTCTTCGAAGAAAGCCTGAATCGTCAGGAGATGAAGCAGGGTGAAGTGATCACCGCCGAGGTGATCCGCGTCGACTACAACTTCGTGGTCGTCAACGCCGGCCTGAAGTCCGAGGCCTACATCCCGCTCGAGGAATTCAAGGACGACAACGGCCAGTTGAACGTCAACCCGGGCGACTTCGTCTCGGTCGCGATCGAGTCACTCGAAAACGGCTACGGCGACACCATCCTGTCACGCGACAAGGCCAAGCGCCTGGCCGCGTGGATGAACCTCGAGAAAGCGCTCGACAGCGGAGAGCTGGTGAGCGGCACGATCACTGGCAAGGTCAAGGGTGGCCTCACCGTCATGACCAACGGCATCCGCGCGTTCCTGCCGGGGTCGCTGGTGGACACGCGGCCGGTCAAGGACACGACGCCCTTCGAGGGCAAGACGCTCGAGTTCAAGGTCATCAAGCTCGATCGCAAGCGCAACAACGTCGTGGTCTCCCGCCGTGCGGTGGTCGAGGCCAGCATGGGCGAAGAGCGCGCGAAGCTGCTCGAAAACCTCAAGGAAGGCGCGATCGTCAAGGGCACGGTCAAGAACATCACCGACTACGGTGCGTTCGTCGATCTGGGCGGCATCGACGGCCTGCTGCACATCACCGACCTCGCCTGGCGTCGCGTACGCCATCCGAGCGAGGTCGTGCAGGTCGGCCAGGAGCTGACCGCCAAGGTCCTGAAGTTCGACCAGGAAAAGAATCGCGTTTCGCTCGGCGTGAAGCAGCTTGGCGAGGACCCGTGGGTCGGGCTTGGTCGCCGCTATCCGCAGGGCACGCGGCTCTTCGGCAAGGTCACGAACATCACCGACTACGGCGCGTTCGTCGAGATCGAGGCCGGCATCGAGGGCCTGGTGCACGTCTCCGAGATGGACTGGACCAACAAGAACGTCGACCCGAAGAAGGTCGTTCAGCTCGGCGACGAGGTCGAGGTCATGGTGCTCGAGATCGACGAAGAGCGCCGCCGCATCAGCCTTGGCATGAAGCAGTGCAAGCCCAATCCGTGGGACGACTTCGCCCAGGCGCACAAGAAGGGCGACAAGGTGAAGGGCCAGATCAAGTCGATCACCGACTTCGGCGTCTTCATCGGCCTCAATGGCGGCATCGACGGGCTGGTGCACCTGTCCGATCTGTCATGGAGCGAGCCGGGCGAAGAGGCCGTGCGCAAGTACAAGAAGGGCGATGAGATCGAGGCAATGGTGCTGGCGATCGACACCGAGCGCGAGCGGATTTCGCTGGGTGTGAAGCAGATGTCGGGCGATCCGTTCACCAACTTCGCGGCGGGCCACGAGAAGGGTTCGGTCGTCACGGGCACGGTCAAGAGCGTCGATGCCAAGGGGGCGGTCATCGACCTCGGCGGCGACATCGAGGGTTACCTGCGTGCGTCCGAAATTTCGGCCGACCGGGTCGAGGATGCCCGCAATCACCTGAAGGAAGGTGACTCGGTTATCGCGATGATCATCAACGTCGACCGCAAGAACCGTGGCCTGAATCTGTCGATCAAGGCGAAGGACACGGCTGAAACGTCGGCTACGATGGAGCGCATGCAGGCCGAGGCGCAGACCGGCACGACCAACCTCGGGGCGCTGCTGAAGGCCAAGCTCGACACGCAGACCAAGTAGTCGCCGGAGTCCTTCGTTGAAGACGATGACGAAGTCGGAGTTGATCGCGCGCCTGGCGGAACGCAATCCCCGCCTGGTCGCGCGCGACGCTGACGAAGCGGTCAACACGATGCTCGACGCGATGACCGATGCGCTGGCCGGCGGCCAGCGCATCGAGATTCGCGGCTTCGGCAGCTTCGCGCTGAACTACCGCCCGCCGCGCCTGGGGCGCAATCCCAAGTCCGGCGATCGGGTGCAGGTGCCCGCCAAGTATGTACCGCACTTCAAGGCGGGCAAGGAATTGCGCGAGCGCGTCGACGGCGAGGAGGGCTCGGACTCACTCGGTGACGATGACGACTGAGGCCATGATCACCCGCAAGGCCGCGCAGCGCGCGGCCTTTTTTTTCGTCTGTCGCGCGACCGGCCGGCCGCTTCCCTACAATCTGCAGTTCACTATGTGCACCGCTCGGGAGGCCTGAATGAGACTGCTGGCGTGGATCGTCAAGCTGGGCTTCTTCCTCCTCGTGCTCTGGTTCTCCCTGAAGAACACCACACCGGTGCCGGTACGGCTGACCTCCAGCATCGTGTGGGACACGGTTCCGCTGATCGTGGTGATGCTGACCTGCGTGGCCGTGGGTGCACTGCTGGGTGCGCTCGCACTTGCGCTGCCGATCTACCGCATGCGGCGCGAGGTCAACCAGCTCCGGCGCAACGGATTCGCCGGTGCGTCGGCCGAGGCCACGACGGATCGCATGGCGGCCGCGGCGCGCCAGTCCGGTGCGGTCGTCGAGGTGGCGGGTTCGCCGGATCGCCGCTGATGGAGTTCGAGCTCTGGTATCTCGTCATCCTGCCGCTTGTGTTCGCCGCCGGCTGGTTCGGCCGCGGCTTCGAATCGCGGACGCGGGCCTCCGATAACGCGGCGTTACCCCGCTCGTACTTTCGCGGACTCAATCTCCTGCTCAATGACCAGCACGACAAGGCGATCGATGCGTTCATCGAGGTCGTCAAGCTGGACCCCGAGACCATCGAGCTGCACCATGCGCTGGGCAACCTGTTCCGGCGGCGCGGCGAATTCGACCGCGCGGTGCGTATCCATACCCACTTACTGAATCGGTCAGACCTGCCCGCGCGCGCCCGCGCGCAGGCGCTGTCCGAACTGGGGCAGGACTATCTCAAGGGCGGACTGCTCGACCGCGCCGAGGAGGCATTCACCCGCCTGCTCGAACATCGCGATCAACGGTTCGAGGCCCTGCGCGCGCTGCTGCGCATCTACCAGATGGAGCGCGAGTGGATGAAGGCGATCGACTGCGCGCGCCTCCTGGAGCGAGAGGCGGGGGAGGATCACCAGGCGGCGATCGCGCACTACCACTGCGAACTGGCCGACATCGCGCTCGGCGCCGGGCGTCTCGAGGAGGCGCAGCGCGCCGTCGACAACGCGCTCACCACGGACCGCAGCTCGGTGCGGGCCCTGATCCTCGCGGGCGATCTGGCCGCGCGACGCGGGGCCCCGGCTGAAGCGCTCGCGCAGTGGCATCGGGTCGAAGGCGTGTCGCGCGACCACGTGTCGCTGATTGCGGACAGGGTGACGGCAGCCATGGATGGACTGGGGCGCCGGACCGAGGCGCTTAACTGGCTGCGGCGCGCTCTGCAGGACGCGCCGTCGATCGACATGCTCGACAGCGCCCATCGCCGCGTCCTCGAGTGGGAGGGGCCGGCGGCGGCGGAGGCGCTCGTCGCGGAGGAATTGCGGCGCCACCCGTCGCTGCTCGGATTCGAGCGCCTGGCTCGGGCGCGGCTCGCGCTCAATCCGGGCGATGACGAACTGAAGGGCCTGAGCACCTTGCTCAAGAGCCATGCGCAGAAGCTGGCGCGCTATCGCTGCAGTCGCTGCGGGTTCCGGGCGCGCGAGTATCACTGGAACTGCCCCGGCTGCACGAGCTGGGACAGCTATCCGCCGCGTCGCATCGAGGAACTCGACGGGCAATGATGTGACTCCAGCGGCGTGCAGCGGGCCGTCGATCCCGGACCCTCAGCCGTCGCTATGCTTGGCCGCCGCCTCACCCCACCGCGCACAATGAACGCCCCCACGATCGACCAGACCATCGGCAATACGCCGCTGGTACGGCTGCAGCGAGTGCCCGGTGCCGAGCAAAGCCGGCGCGGCAACGCGATCCTCGGCAAGCTCGAGGGCAACAACCCCGGCGGCTCGGTCAAGGACCGGCCCGCGTATTCGATGATCCAGCGGGCCGAGGAACGCGGAGAGATTCGGCCCGGTGATCGCCTGGTGGAAGCCACCAGCGGCAACACGGGCATCGCGCTGGCCATGATTGCGGCGATGAAGGGCTACCGCATGACGCTGATCATGCCGGACAACCTGTCGAGCGAACGGCGTGCCAGCATGGCCGCGTTTGGCGCCGAGCTGATCCTGACACCGGCGAGCAGGGGAGGCATGGAATACGCGCGTGACCTGGCGATGGAGATGCAGGCCCAGGGCAAGGGTCGCGTGCTCGACCAGTTCGCCAATCCGGACAACCCGCGCGCCCACTACGAGACGACCGGGCCCGAGATCTGGCGCGACACCGAGGGTCGCATCACGCATTTCGTCAGCGCAATGGGAACGACCGGCACGATCATGGGTGTGGGCCGCTATCTGAAGGAACGCACTCCGGCGATCCAGATCATCGGTGCGCAGCCGGCCGACGGCTCGCAGATTCCGGGCATTCGCAAGTGGCCCGACGCGTACCTGCCGAAGATCTACGATCCGGCACAGGTCGACCGGCTTGAATTCGTGTCGCAGGCCGATGCCGAGCACATGGCGCGGCGCCTCGCTGCGGAGGAAGGGATCAGTTGCGGCCCGTCAGCGGCCGGAGCCTGCCTGATCGCGCTCAGGATCGCCGCTGAGGTGGAAAACGCGACGATCGTCTTTGTCGTCTGCGATCGCGGCGATCGCTATCTGAGCACTGGCATATTCCGCGGCTGACGGCGCGCCGCGTCGCTCGGGCGACCCGTTACAGGCGTACGGCGCGCGTACCGGTTGCGCGCACCTGCGCTGTCATTTCCGAGTCGATTTCGTCGCCGGGCGGCGTGACCCGCGGCTGCGCGGGCGCCACTCACCCGAGGACCAGAAGCGGTCCAGTTTGCGCAGGCCGCTCGCGCAGTCCAGGCCGTTGCGCGCGAGCCATTGGTCGTCGTAGCACGTTTCCGAGTAGCGCTCGCCCCCGTCGCAGATCAGCGTGACGACGGCGCCGGCGCGCTTGGCCTGCTTCATTTCCGACAGCAGTTCCGCACAGGCGACCAGCGTCGTCCCGGTGGACGGCCCGACCCGCCGCCCCAGCACACGCTCGAGGAAGCGTGCGGCCGCGAAGGAGTCGGCATCGGCCACACGCAGCGCGCGGTCGATCACGTGGCGGTTGAAGCTCGGCTCGACGCGCGGCCGTCCGATGCCTTCGATGCGCGAGGCCACCGTCAGGGTTCGTGTTACGTCGCCGTCCGCACAGTAGTCGTGGAACACGGAGTTCTCGGGATCGGCCAGGCAGATCTTCGTCGGATGCCGCTGGTAGCGCACATAGCGTCCGATCGTGGCGCTGGTGCCGCCGGTGCCCGCACCGATGACGATCCAGAGCGGGATCGGGAACGGTTCATCCGTCATCTGCTGGAAGATCGACTCGGCGATGTTGTTGTTGCCGCGCCAGTCCGTCGCGCGTTCGGCGTACGTGAACTGGTCCATGTAGTGGCCGCCGGCGCGACGTGCCAGCGCGGCCGCCTCGGCATAGACCGCGGCGGGCTCGTTCACGAGGTGGCAGCGGCCTCCGTGAAACTCGATCAGTGCGATCTTCTCGCGCGAGGTGGAACGCGGCATCACCGCCACGAATGGCACGCCGATCAGCCGTGCGAAGTAGGCCTCGGACACGGCTGTTGATCCCGACGACGCCTCCACGACCGTCGTGCGTGGGCCGATCAGCCCGTTGCACAGACTAAAGAGAAACAGCGAGCGCGCCAGTCGGTGCTTCAGGCTGCCCGTCGGGTGGACCGATTCGTCCTTGAGGTACAGCGGGCAGCCAGGCACGCCCGGCACATCGACCCGCAGCAGGTGCGTATCGGCCGACCGCGTGTAGTCCGCCTCGATGCGCCGAACGGCCTCGTCACACCACGCACGCCGCGGCCCTGAACGTTCCCTCACGGCTCGATTACCGTGCGCTCAGGCGGCCGCGACCGGAATCTTGCCGATCTTCGCCTGCCATTCGCGCGGACCGGTCTGGTGCACCGAGACGCCGTCCGCACTGACGGCGACCGTGACAGGCATGTCCTTGACCTCGAACTCGTAGATCGCTTCCATGCCGAGGTCGGCAAAGCCCAGCACCTTCGCGGACTTGATCGCCTTGGCCACGAGATACGCGGCCCCGCCGACGGCCATCAGATAGGCGCTCTTGTGCTTTCTGATCGCCTCGATCGCAACCGGGCCGCGCTCGGACTTGCCGATCATCGCGATGAGCCCCGTCTGTGCCAGCATCATCTCGGTGAACTTGTCCATGCGTGTGGCCGTGGTCGGACCGGCCGGTCCCATGACTTCGTCGCGCACCGGATCGACCGGGCCGACGTAATAGATGACCCGATTGCGGAAGTCCACCGGCAGCTTCTCGCCCTTGGCCAGCATGTCCTGGATGCGCTGGTGGGCCGCATCGCGGCCGGTCAGCATCTTGCCGTTGAGCAGCAGCGTCTGGCCGGGCTTCCACGCCGCGACTTCCTCCTTCGTCAGCGTGTCGAGATTGACGCGCTGGCTCTTCTTCACATCCGGCTGCCAGTTCACATCGGGCCAGGTGTCGAGCGGCGGCGGGTCGAGATAAACGGGCCCTGAGCCATCGAGCACGACGTGCGCGTGGCGCGTCGCCGCGCAGTTGGGGATCATCGCCACCGGCTTGCCCGCCGCGTGGGTCGGATACATTCGGATCTTGACGTCGAGCACCGTAGTCAGACCGCCGAGTCCCTGCGCGCCGATGCCGAGCGCGTTGACCTTCTCATACAGTTCGACCCGCAGTTTCTCGGCGTCGGTCTGGGCGCCGCGCGCGATCAGCTCGGTCATGTCGATGTCGTCCATCAGCACTTCCTTCGCCATCGCCATCGCCTTTTCCGCCGTGCCGCCGATGCCGATGCCGAGCAGACCGGGCGGACACCACCCCGCCCCCATCGTCGGCACCGTCTTCAGTACCCAGTCGACGATCGAGTCCGACGGGTTGAGCATGACGAACTTGCTCTTGTTCTCGGAGCCCCCGCCCTTGGCGGCCACCGTGACCTCGACCGTGTTGCCCGGCACGATCTGCACGCTGATCACGGCGGGCGTGTTGTCCTTCGTGTTCTTGCGGCCGAACTCCGGGGGATCCACCACCGAGGCGCGCAGCTTGTTGTCCGGATTCAGGTATCCGCGGCGCACGCCCTCGTTGACCGCGTCCTCGAGCGAACCGGTAAAGCCGTCCCAGCGCACGTCCATGCCGACCTTGAGGAACACGTTGACGATACCGGTGTCCTGACAGATCGGACGGTGGCCCTCGGCGCACATCCTCGAGTTGGTGAGGATCTGCGCGATCGCGTCCTTGGCGGCCGGACTCTGCTCGGTCTCATAGGCACGGGCAAGACTGCGGATGAAGTCCGCCGGGTGGTAGTAGCTGATGTACTGCAGTGCGGCCGCGATGCTTTCGATCAGGTCGGCCTGGCGGATCATCGTCATGGTGGGATCCTTGTCCGTGTTGGAGACGCTCGTCGATCAGTGCTTCACCTTCGCCGCCTTTTCACCTGGGAACATGATGCGATCGGTTGCGGCAATCGCCATCGCCGAGAACAGGAACGTGATGTGAATCGCGGTCTGCGCGATCAGCACCTTGTCCGAGTAGTTCGCCGCGTTGATGAAGGTCTTGAGCAGGTGGATGGAGCTTATCCCGATGATGGCGGTGGCCAGTTTGACCTTGAGCACGCTTGCGTTCACATGTGACAGCCATTCCGGCTGGTCGGGGTGCTTTTCCAGGTACATCCGCGACACGAACGTTTCGTAGCCGCCGACGATGACCATGATGAGGAGGTTCGAGATCATCACCACGTCGATCAGGGCCAGCACGACCAGCATGATGATCGTCTCGTTGAGCCCGGTCGGCAGCGCATCCGACCTGTAGCCAATGCTGGTGACGAGTTGCTGCAGGGCCGTCTCGCTGCCAAAGGCGGCCTCGACCAGATGCGCGAGCTCGACCCAGAAGTGCCAGACGTAGACGACCTGCGCGACGATCAGCCCCACATACAGCGGCAACTGCAGCCACCGGCTGGCGAAGATGAGCCGCGGCACCGGCGGAATCGGGCGGGTGTTGGCAGCGTCGACAGGCGGCAAGGACATGGGCGGCGGGGCCTCGGTGTGGATAAGCCCGCCATTTTAGCCAGCCGCGCTGTTTGCCCCGCGGTCGCTTGAGTTCGGGCCGGGCGCCTCCAACTACCGGATGTTTGCGTCGATGGCCTGTCCAAGGCCTTGCTGACGCGAGGGCAATCCGGAGAGTTCCCGATGTAGCGCTGCGGACAAACGCGTATGGAGAGTGGCGCGGCCGATTGGATAGACTTGCGGCCGTCAGATACTGACTATTCCTTCTGGAGAACCTATGAAACGCATCGCGCTGTTCGTTTTGACGAACCTTGCGATCATGATCGTGCTGATGCTGTTCCTCACCGTGCTGTCGTCGGTGTTCGGCATCAATTTCAATCTGGGCGGTCAAACGCTTAACGTCGGCGCACTCGCGATCTTCTCGCTGGTGGTCGGCTTCACCGGCGCGTTCATTTCGCTGCTGATGTCCAAGCCGATGGCCAAGTGGAGCACCGGAGCGCAGGTGATCCGCCAGCCGTCGAACGCGATGGAATCCTGGCTGGTCGACACCGTGCGCCGGCACGCCGAGAAGGCCGGCATCGGCATGCCCGAGGTTGCCGTCTACGACGGCGAACCTAACGCGTTCGCCACCGGCGCGTTCAAGAACTCGGCGCTGGTTGCGGTTTCCACCGGGCTGCTGCAGTCGATGAGCAAGGACGAGGTCGAAGCGGTCCTGGCGCACGAGATCTCGCACGTCTCCAACGGCGATATGGTGACGATGACACTGCTACAGGGCGTGATGAACACGTTTGTCGTGTTCCTGTCGCGGGTGATCGGCTATTTCGTCGATCGCGTGCTGCTGCGCAATGAGAGCGACGCGCCGGGGATCGGTTACTTCCTGACCACGATCGTGCTCGATATCGCGTTGGGCTTCCTGGCGGCGATCATCGTGGCCTGGTTCTCGCGCCGACGCGAGTTCCGCGCCGACTCCGGTGCGGTGGCGCTGATGGGTTCGAACCGGCCGATGATCAACGCGCTGGCACGGCTCGGCGGCATGGAGCCGGGCCACCTGCCGCAGGCGGTACAGACGATGGGCATCTCGGCGCCCGGCGGCATGATGGCGCTGTTTTCGAGTCACCCGCCGATCGAGCAGCGTATCGCCGCGCTGCAGGCGATGGGACGCTGATCGAGCCGCACGGCTAGTGCGAAGGGCCGGCGTGAGCCGGCCCTTTTTTCTCGTCGTTCGGTCCACAACGTGCGCTGGGTTTCAGGCGACAATGTCCGCCGTTGCGAGGAGCGGACGGTTGGATTCATCTTCAAGCGCGCACCACGGCACACAGCACGGCGCACACCCACAGGCGCACCCAGCCGGGCACCACGCTTCGCTGGGCCGATGGGAGTTTCCCATCGAGATGCTGGTCGTTGCCAACCTCATTGCGCTCGCGTTCGAGACGCTGCCGTCGCTGTCGCCGTTTTGGCGGCAGGCCCTCTGGAGCTTCGAGGTCTTCTGCGCGATGGTCTACACGGTCGAATACGGAATCCGACTTTACCTTGCGCGCCCGCGCGTGAAGTACGTGACTTCGTTCTACGGAATCATCGACCTGCTGGCGATCGCACCGTTTTATCTGATGGTGGCTTTCAACCTGCAGGCGTTTCGGGCGTTTCGACTGTTGCGGTTGTTGCGCCTGTTCAAGCTCGTTCGCTATACGCAGGCCACGCACCGGTTCCGACGGGCATTCGAAATCGCGCGGGATGATCTGGTGCTCTTCGGTGTCATCGCCCTGATCGTGCTGTACCTGTCGGCGATCGGTATTTACCACTTCGAGCACGATGCGCAGCCCGAAAAGTTTTCGTCCGTGTTCGACAGCCTCTGGTGGGCGGTCGCCACGCTGACCACGGTGGGTTACGGCGACATCTTTCCCATTACTCCGGGGGGCAGGCTCTTCACCTTCATCGTGCTTGTCATGGGACTCGGCGTCATCGCGGTGCCGTCGGGTTTGCTCGCCTCGGCGCTGTCACGGGTTCGGGCCGAGGAGGCGGCTGCGAAGGCCGCAGTGACCGAGCGGGCCCAGGAACATCAGTGGAGAGACTGAAGCGGGACGGGCCGTGATCGCGGATCGGGTGCTCAGCGCTCGACGATGCGGCGCTTCGCTTCCGCGCGTGCCAGCCACGCCAGCGCGGCGGCGGCAACGGCGAGCGCGGCGGTGGCGGCCTCCCAGAACCCCAGGGCACCTCGCGGCGCGCCAATCGGGGTGGCGCTGAAGGCGATCCACGCCCCTCCGCCCAGCCCGAATCCCCACAGCGCCACGCCGTAGATCACCATGGGCCAGAACGTCTGCCGGTAGCCCCGCAGGATGAAGGTGCTCATGCCCTGGACCGCATCGAAGACGTGGAACAGGACTGCGAGCCCGATCAGCGACAGCGCCATGGCTTCCACCCCCGGATCACTCGTGTACAGGCGAACCACCGGGCCGCGCAGCAGCCAGAACGCCAACGCCACGCCCAGCGCGACGCCGAGTGCCAGGCGCAGGCCGCGCCGCGCCGCGCCGTGGGCCACGCGTGGGGCGTTGCCGCCGAGCGCCTGGGCCACCAGCACGCTGGTGGCAATGCCGAGCGAAAGGGGAACCATGAAGAGGATCGCGACCAGGTTGGCCACGATCTGGTGACCCGCCACCGATGTGGCACCGAGGCGGGCAATGAGCACCGCCATGAAGGTGAAGCTGGTGACCTCGAACAGGGTGGACAGGCCGATCGGCAGACCCAGCCTGAGCAGTTCACGCAAGCTCGTCCAGCGCGGTCCATGGATCGCAGTGCTGCGGAAGCGCGCGTAGTAGCGGTCGAAGCGCCAGACCGCGAGGCTCAGCGCCAGGGCCAGCCAGGCAAGCAGGGCGGTGGCGACGCCCGCACCCGCGCCGCCCATGGCGTCGATCGGGCCCCAGCCATACATGAATACCGCATTCAGCGGCGCCTTCAACGCGAGTACGGCCAGGTTGACTGCCATCGTGACTTTGGGTCGCGACACCGCCGCGTTGAGCGCCACGAAGACTCGCGTCGCCAGCCCCGCCGGCAGCCCGAAGGCCACGGCCTGCAGGTAGGTCGAGGTGATCGCGGCCACGCGTCCTTCGATGCCGGCCACGTGGCACCAGAAGTCGGTCGCAAGGACGCACGGAAGGGCGACGAAAAGCAGCAATCCTGCAAGCCACAGTGCCTGCTGCAGGTCGTCGCCGATCGCGCGCCAGCGTTGCGCGCCATAGTGATGACCGGCGATCGGCGAAAGCGCCTGCAACACGGCCATGAAGCCGATATAGACGGTGATGTAGATACTCGATGCGACGGCGACACCGGCCAGATCGGCGGGTGACAAGCGGCCGGCCATGATGGCGTCGATCGTTCCGTTGCCGACCACCGCCAGGTTGGCGATGTAGAGCGGCCACGCCAGTCGCAGCAAGGCACGCAGTGAAGCGTCCGGCGGGTCCGGCCGCGCAGGGGCACTCATGAAGGCTTGGTCGTGCGCCTGGGAGGGTCAGTCGGGACGTCGCACCCAGATGCGGAAGGTTTCGTCGTAACGTGCCCGCCGTGTCAGTTCATACGCCTTGTCCCACGCGCCCGCGGGCGGCGCATCATCGTCGGGGCTGCGCTTGCTGTCACGCTGCAGGGCCACGCGGCACAACCCGGCGTCGGCGGGCGTCTCGAAGCGGATCTTGCCGTGGTAGCCCAGCATGGCGCGCGTCGCCGGTGGCAGGCCGACGGGCTGGACACAGGTGTTGGCATCGACGCGGCGTATCTGCGCGGCGAGGTCGGCGGCGATCGGGGCCTGCGTTCGCGCATGGTCCATGGCGCGGGCGAACAGTGCAATCGACACCATCCAGACCATGGACAGTCCGGTGGCGGCGATGAACGGGCCGGTCCACAGCATCGGTGGCCGCACGCGCACGCGCCACACGACGATGGCAATCCACAGGGTTGTCGCCACGACGGCGAGTAGCAGTGGCCAGAACCGCAGGGTCGGTTCGAACCCGGGGGCCAGTCGTTGCAGGGGCGCAGCCAGGCCGGTCAGTGAGCCCGCCATCCAGGCGCCGAAGGTCAGCCAGGCGGCGACCAGTGCGAGACTGAACAGCGCCAGCGAGAACCAGTCAATCGCATCTTCAGCGGATCGCTTGAGCGAGGACACGCCGAAGGTTGCGAGGATGACCAACGCCGGAACGGCGATGAGGAACTCGCGGTCGCTGGGGCTCGCCGACAGCAGCGATGCCGTGAGTCCTGCGGCCAGGATCAGCAGCGGCAAGGCAATGTGTGGGCGGCGTATGAAGTGGCGCCACGAATAGATGGTCCAGAAGGCAAACGGCCAGAGCGGCCACGCGTACCAGCCGAAATTGCGCACGATCCAGACGACGTTGTCGCCGTCGGGAAGGTCGACCGTCGCGCGGTTCCACTGCCACCAATCCGCGAAGTAGGCTTTGGCCGCCAGGGGGTGGAACCAGTGCGCTGCCAGCGGCCAGCTCGCAAAGGTGACGACAGCCAGCAGTGCGATCAGGGTTGCGCGTGCCGCGCGCCGCCCACCGTACGACAGCGTGAACGCCACCGCCGCGGCGAGCAGCACGCCGGCCGGCAGCCAACCGCGTGTCAGCACGATGGCACCGATGGCCACGCCGGCAACGGCGGAACCCTTCCACGGATCATCGAGCGCGAAGGCGAGTCCGAACAACGTGATGCAGACGAGCGCGAGCAGTGCGGGCTCGGCACCGGTTTCGTGCACGCGCACCAGCACGCCGAACGTGGCGGTGAGGAACAGCACCGACACGTCGGCCAGCATCCGGCCGTAGTCGCGCGGCGTGGCTTCGCCGCCAAAGGCGAGCGCCACCGGCTGAGCCTCGTCGCGGCGTGCGAGCCGGTAGGTGGCGTACCACAGCGCCCAGGTACCGACGAGGAACCAGAAGACAGTGACGAGGCGTGCTGCGGTGATCGATCCCAGCCAGGGTCCGATCAGCTGAGCGAAGATCGCGCCGAGCCAGAACGGCAGGGGGCCTTCTTCGGCCAGCGGTTCGCCGGTGATGCCCGGCAACCACCAGTCCGCGCCGGATCCGGACGCCATGTTCCAGACGACACCGAAGGCACTGGCATCTTCGGCGCTCCAGGGCTCACGGCCCCACAGCCCGGGGACGATGTAGGCTGCCAGCACCGCGAACAGCGCCCAGCGCGTCAACTGCGCGGCCGCGGCCGCCGTGACGCGAGAGGGAGAGAGTCGCTGTTCGAAGCTCATGAGTGACGGCGTCGCCGGGAACCGCAACAAAAAAGGCAGCCGAAGCTGCCTCTTTGACTCAGTGCCCGGCAGTCACCTTACTTGCGGCGGGCCTTGGCAGCGGTCACCTGAGCCGCCGCGGCGTTGACGGCCTCGGACTTGGCGGCGAACTTCTGGCGGAATTTTTCCACGCGTCCGGTCTCGACGATGCGCGTTTGCGCCCCGGTGTAGAACGGGTGCGACTCCGACGACGTGTCGAGCTTGAACAGCGGATAGGTCTTGCCTTCGAACTCGATCGTCTCGCGCGTCTGCAGTGTGGAACGTGTGATGAACTTGAAGTCGTTCTGCATATCCTGGAACACGACTTCGCGGTATTCGGGGTGGATGCCTTGCTTCATTTCCTGCCTCGTTGTGGGCCGCCCGATCGAGGGGTGACGTCAGCGGTTGTCCGTCTGCCTCGACCACGGTCCCGTTCTTGGGAACCGCGCATTATCCGGGTTTTCGGCACCCGGGGCAAGCCGTAGGAACTTGCAAGCCTTTGTTTTCAATCGCTTTCAAAAACGCTCGACCGGCTCTGCGTGCACTCGCATTCACTTCAGATCGCGCCACAGCGGGCGTGCAGTTCTCTCCGCTTCCTTAGCCGCCCCGCCGCATCATGTCGAAGAATTCGGCGTTGTTCTTGGTTGCCTTCATCTTGTCGAGCAGGAACTCCATCGCCTCGATCTCATCCATGCCGTAGAGCAGCTTCCGCAGGATCCAGACCTTCTGCAGGATCTCGGGCTTGAGCAGTTGCTCTTCCTTGCGGGTACCGGAGCGGTTGACGTTGAGCGCCGGGTAGACGCGCTTTTCAGCCAGCCGGCGCTCCATGTGGATTTCCATGTTGCCGGTGCCCTTGAACTCCTCGTAGATGACGTCGTCCATGCGCGAGCCGGTGTCGATCAGCGCCGTGGCGATGATCGTTAGCGAGCCGCCTTCCTCGATGTTGCGCGCGGCACCGAAGAAGCGCTTCGGGCGCTGCAGCGCGTTGGCATCGACGCCGCCGGTGAGCACCTTGCCGGAGGCCGGCACCACCGTGTTGTAGGCACGCGCCAGGCGCGTGATCGAGTCGAGCAGGATGACGACGTCCTTCTTCGATTCCGCCAGCCGCTTGGCCTTCTCGATGACCATTTCGGCCACCTGCACGTGGCGCGTGGCCGGCTCGTCGAAGGTCGAGGCGACGACTTCGCCGCGCACCGAGCGTTGCATCTCGGTCACTTCCTCCGGCCGCTCGTCGATCAGCAGCACGATCAGGACCACGTCCGGATGATTGGCGGCGATCGCGTGCGCAATGTGCTGCATCAGCACCGTCTTGCCGCTCTTGGGGCTGGCGACCAGCAGGCCGCGTTGGCCCTTGCCGATGGGCGCGATGATGTCGATCAGCCGCCCGGTGATGTTCTCTTCGCCCCGCATGTCGCGCTCGAGGATCAGCGGCTGGTTCGGGAACAGCGGCGTCAGGTTCTCGAACAGGATGCGGTGCTTGGTCGCCTCGGGCGCCACGCCGTTGACCTTGTCGACCTTGACCAGCGCGAAGTAGCGCTCGCCGTCCTTCGGCGTGCGAACTTCGCCTTCGATCGAATCGCCGGTGTGCAGGTTGAAGCGCCGGATCTGTGACGGCGAGATGTAGATGTCGTCCGTGCTCGCGAGGTACGACGTCTCGGGCGAGCGCAGAAAGCCGAAGCCATCGGGCAGGACTTCCAGCGTGCCGTCGCCGAAGATCTGCTCGCCGCTCTTGGCGCGCTTCTTCAGGATCGCAAACATCAACTCCTGCTTGCGCAACCGGTTGGCGTTGTCGATCTCGAGGCCGATGGCCATTTCGAGCAATTGGGAGACGTGCAGGGCTTTGAGTTCTGAAAGGTGCATGGAGACAACCGGAGGAGTTGTGGGGCGCCGTTTGACTGTTTCGGGCGCCCGCGGGGCGAACGGGCCGGCGATCGCCGGCCCTGGGGAACGGTCAGATGTTGCTGTCGATGAATGCCGTGAGTTGCGACTTGGACAGTGCGCCGACCTTGGTGCCGACGACCGCCCCATTTTTGAACAGCATCAGCGTCGGGATGCCGCGGATGCCGTACTTGGCCGGGGTCGACTGGTTCTCGTCGACGTTGAGCTTGGCCACGGCGATCTTGCCGCCGTACTCCTTGGATACCTCATCCAGGATCGGCGCAATCATGCGGCACGGCCCGCACCATTCGGCCCAGTAGTCCACCAGGACCGGCGTGTCGGATTTGAGGACGTCCTGCTCGAAGCTGGAGTCGCTGACGTACTTGATGTCGCTCATTTGAGTCCTTCTGGCGCCGGCGATAGCGCGCATACACAAGGATTGGAAAGTGGGGACGATGGCGCCGGGGCACAACCCCGCTGGCGGGGCGGCAGGCTCGAATCGGAAGCAATGGTAACACTGCGGCCGGGTTTTGCACGGGTTTTCGGTCCGCCGGGCCAAGTTCATACAATTGGCTGATGACGCTCGAACGCCTACGGCTTCCCGCCGATGCCCGCCTGTGGCCGGAAGCGGGCGTCGGCGTGTGCCGGTTCGCGGCTCGCTGCGGAGCGCCCGAGCGACGCTTGCATGGCATCCATTGGCTGGTGCCCAGCGGTGCGCACGCGCTCCGCGCGCGCGCGGCCTTGCACGCCGCGCTCGGAGGCGGCGCCTTTGTGCCCCCGCGCATTGCGCCACTGGCCTCCTGGCTGGGGCGATCGATGGGCGCGGGCACCGCCGCGCGCGCGGAGCTCTACGCGGCGCTGCGTGGCAACGCATGGGTGCGCGAGTCATTTGGTGAGCAACCGGCCACGTTGTGGTCGCTCGCGCGCGATGTCGTCCAGTTGGCCGATGAACTCACGTGGGCCGCGCTCGACCGTCCCGACGCGTTCGAGGAACGCCTGGCGACAAGCCTGGGGCGACACTTCAACCGCCGCGCGGCGCAGGCGTTGAGGCCCCAGGCGCAACTGGTGTTGCAACTCTGGCGGGCGCGCAGGAGCGCCGACGACGGCGCTGCCGGCGCCTGGCGCGCGCTCGCAACGCGTGCTGCGCAGGCCACGGCGCCGCTGGTGTATCTGTCGCCCGTCGCCGCAACCGACGCGGTGGGTGACGGTCTCGTTGCGTGGGAGCGTTCCTTTCTTGAGCGATGGGCGCAGCGCGCACCGGTGCTGTTGCTGGTGCCAGACCTTGCGGCCGCTCTGAGCGCTCGGCCGCTGCTGGCCGCGGCGTGGCCGGAACTCGCCGGCACCGAGGGCCCCGCTCCTATCGCCGAGCGGGCTGACGCGCTGCGTGGGCGCGATGGAAATGAGCGGGTCCCGCTGGCGATCGTCGACGCGGACTCGCTCGAGGACGAGGCGACCGCGGTGGCGCAGCAGGTGCTGGCGTGGCGGCGCGACGGCGTCGAGTCGGTCGCGCTCGTGGCGCTGGACCGCTTGACGGCGCGCCGGGTCCGTGCGCTGCTCGAGCGCGCCGAGGTCAGCGTACGCGACGAAACCGGCTGGCGACTTTCGACGACCAGTGCCGCGGCTGCCGTCATGCGCTGGTACGACCTCATCGCCGACGATCTGTACTGGCGCGATCTGCTGGACTGGCTGAAGTCGAGCTTTACCCTGTCCGATCGGCCGAACAAGGCGCAGGAGATCCTCGCGTTCGAGCGGGCGATTCGCGTCGGTGGCGCGCTTCAGGGCGCCCGTGCGATCAGGCTGGCACTGGCGGAACTCGACCGCGACGGGGCCTCGCCCGCGGCGGCCGGCGCGCGCGAGGTGCTGGCGCTATTCGAGGACCAGGTCCGGGCGATGAAGCGCGCCGAGCCGAACTTGGCAGCCCACGCACGGGCCCTGCAGGCGTCGCTCGACGCACTGGGCATGCGCCCCGCGCTGACCGCCGATCCGGTCGGCCAGGATGTCCTGTGTGAAATCGACGCACTGGCCACGGAGCTCGAGTCCGCCGGCGGCCGCGCGCGCATGGAGGAGTTCCGTGCCCTGCTCGCGGCACGCTTCGAGGAGGCCGCCTATGTGGACCGCGAGGTCGACTCGCCCGTCACGATGGTGTCGCTGTCCGCCACGTCGTTGCGCAGTTTCGACGCTGCCGTGCTGATCGGTGCCGACGAGGACCATCTGCCGACCGTTCCCGGCGAACGGCTCTATTTCTCCAACGACGTGCGCGCGGAGCTCGGCCTCGCCACCGCCGAGGCGGGGCTGCGTGAGCAGGCGGGGCAGTTGGCGGCGTTACTGACGACCACGCCGCGGGTGGTGGCGACGTGGCGTCGCCGACGCGGCGACGAGCCCAACTCCCTGTCGCCACTGCTTGAGCGGTTGCGCTTCGTCGCCGCGCGGGCCAACCGAGGTGATCTCGCCTATCGGATCGAGCGCGAGACATTCGAGATCGCGCCGAGTGCACTGGAATGCCCCGCGCCGAGCGCGGCTGCGCTGCTGCCGGCGCGACTGTCGGCCAGTCATGCGCAAAGCCTGGTGAACTGCCCGTACCAGTTTTACGCGCGGCGGCTGCTTCGGTTGGACGTACTGGAAGAGGTGCTCGAGGCACCCGGCAAGCGCGAGTTCGGACAGGCGCTGCACGAGGTGCTGCGCAGATTCCACGGGGAGTGGGCAACGTCGGATCTCGCAGCCATCGAGCCGGACCGCCTGCGGCTCAGCCTGATTCGTCATGCCAACGCGGTGTTCGCGCAGGACAAGGCGCGCTTGCCTGGCCTGCTCGCGTACGAGCGCCGCTTCCTGAGCCTCGTTGACGACTACGTTGCCTGGGCGCAGCAGCACAGCGGCGCGGGCTGGCGCTGGACCGCGGCCGAGGAGGCGCTCGCGTGCCGGCTGGTTCTCGACAACGGGCGCGAGGTGCAGCTGACGGGCCGGCTGGATCGCATCGACCGGCGCTCCGACGGCGCGTTGATGGTTCTCGACTACAAGGCGCGTAGTGCCAACGAGCTCAAGCGTGGCTTGAAGCTTCCCGGCGAGGACATCCAGTTGCCCTTCTACGGACTGCTGCTACGGGATTCGCCACGCGCGAGCGGCGCGGTCGGTGCCGCCTATGTCGCATTCGACCGTGGCCGTGACAACGCGGGCGGGGTGCACGTGGTCGCGCCCTCGCAGTCGTTCCACTCACTGGTGGACGAGGTCGGCACACGACTGCAATCTGACCTTCAGCGCATCGCCGATGGCGCACCGCTGCCGGCGCTCGGTGCGCGGGCAACGTGCGAAACCTGCGAGATGCGAGGGCTGTGCCGGCGCGACTACTGGGAGCACGACGCGGAGGTAGGCCCGTGAGCGACTACCTTGCCGACGACCAGCCCATTGACGAGGTCGATTTCACGCGCCGTGCCTGCGATCCGCAGGCCAGTGTCGTCGTCGAGGCGTGTGCGGGCAGCGGCAAGACCTGGCTGCTGGTCGCCCGGATCATCCGCGCGCTGCTGGCCGGGCACGACCCCGGGGAGATTCTTGCAATCACATTCACGCGGCGTGCGGCGCAGGAAATGCGCGCGCGCCTGCTCGGCGCCTTGCAGGAGCTTGCGCAGGGCGACGACGCGGCGATCCGGGCCTTCCTGGTGAAGCGTGGGCTGGATGAAGCGGCTGCGCACGCGGCTGTGGCGCCCGCCCGCACGCTCTACGAGCGCGTCGTCACTGCGCGCGTAGCGGTCACGATCGAGACCTTCCACGGGTGGTTCTGGCAGCTGATCGCACGCGCACCGCTGGGGGCGGGCGTGCCATTTGCGCCGACGCTGCTCGACGGCTCCGAACGCGTGCGCGCGGACGCGTGGCTGCACTTCACCGCGATGCTGGTGCGGGACGACCAGGCGGCTGCTCGCGCGGCGTGGGAGTGGCTGGTCGACGAGTTGGGTGATTCGTCCGCGCGGAAACTGCTGCTGCAGTTTCTGCACAAACGTGCCGAATGGTGGAGCTTTGCGGCCGGCGACGAAGAGGGGGCTTGCCGTCGTGCGCTCGCGCCGCTGCGCGTGGCGGGCGATGCGGATCCGATCGCGCAGGTGCGGGCGCCGGAACTTGTCACGGCGATGCAGGAGTTGGTGGAAGTCTGGCGGACCGTCGCGGCGCCGGGTGTCCGGATCGCAGAAGCGATCGACCGTGCTGAACGCTGGCTGCAAGCGCCCGATGACCGGCCGCCACGCGACTTTCTGGCGGCCTGTCACGTCGTGCTGACCAAGGAGCTCGGCGCGCGCGACCTGCTGCTGCCGGCCAAGATCGCCCGCAAGCTCGAGCCGTCCGATGTTGCGCGCTACGCCGTGGCCCACGCCTGCGTCAGCGGACGCCTGCTCGATCTCATCGAGCAACGCCGCACCTGGCGTGCGCTCAAGCTCAACGAGGCGGGCCTTGCGTGCGGGCGCCTGCTCGTCGCGGCCTACCAGCGGCTGAAGGGGCAGCAGCAGGCGCTCGACTTCACCGACCTTGAGTGGCACGCGCACCGCCTGCTCGCCGATCCCGACAACGCGGCCTACATGCAGGTCAGGCTCGACGCCCGCTACCGCCAGGTCCTGCTCGATGAGTTCCAGGACACCAATCCCCTGCAATGGCAGGTGCTGCAATCGTGGCTGGAAGCGTACGGCCTGCTCGACGATGGCGAGGCGGCTGCGCAAGCGAATCGGCCGTGCGTTTTCATCGTCGGCGATCCCAAGCAGTCGATCTACCGCTTTCGGCGCGCTGAGCCGCGCGTGTTCGACGCGGCGCTGCACTTGCTTCGCCGCGACTTTGCCGCGACGCACTTGCGCACCAATGTCACCCGGCGCAACGCGCGCACGATCGTCGAGGTGCTCAACCGGACCATGGCGGGCGGCAATCCGCTGTTCCAGGCCCAGGGCACGCATTCGCGCCTGGCCGGCGCCTTCGTGCTGCTGCCACTGGCCGAGCCGGAGCCGGCGGTGGAAGCGGCCGAGGCGCAGCCGCTGCGTGACGTGCTCGCGGTTGGGCGTCCGGAACCCGATCAGGATGCACGCTATCGCGAGGGGAGGGTGCTGGCCAACGAGCTCGCGCACTGGGTCCGGCACACACGCGTTCCGCTCGATGAAGGCGCCGAGCGGCCGGCACGCTGGTCAGACGTGCTCGTCCTCGTCCGCCGTCGCACGCACCTCGCGGCCTATGAACGGGCGCTGCGCGATGCCGGGCTGCCCTTCATCAGCGACCGGCGCGGGGGGTTGCTGACGACGCTCGAGGCCGAAGACCTGATCGCGTTGCTCGACTTCCTGACCTCGCCGTACGCGGACCTGCGCCTGGCCCACGCGCTGCGCTCGCCGGTCTTCGGCTGCAGTGACGAGGACCTGATACGTCTGGCCTCGGCGACCGGGACGAGCTGGTGGGAACGTCTGCAGGGTCTGGCGATTGGCGCATCGGTCGCGCTCGCTCGTGCGCGACAGTTGCTGCAATGGTGGCTCGACCTGGCCGGTGTGTTGCCGGTACATGACCTGCTCGACCGCATCTATCACGAAGGCGACGTGCGTCGTCGGTACGCCACCGTGGCCCCGGCCGCCTTGCACCCGCAGATCCAGGCCAACCTCGATGCCTTCATCGAGCTTGCACTCGCCATCGACGCCGGGCGCTATCCGAGCCTGCCCCGTTTCATCGACGAACTGGCGAGCCTCAAGCGCTTCGCGACCGACGAAGCGCCGGATGAGGGTGCGGCCGACGCCGGCGATGCGCTGCGCGTAATGACGATCCATGGCGCCAAGGGACTGGAAGCCGAGATCGTCGTGCTGGCAGATGCGCACGCGGGCAACGCGCCGGATAGTGAGGGCGTGCTGGTCGTCTGGCCGCCGCAGGCGCCGGCGCCGGAGCACTTTTCGCTCGTCGCGCGTGGCGAGGCGACGGCTCCGGACCCCGTGCGCGCGGCCTGGTTTTCCGAGGAAGAGGGACAGCGCGTGCAGGAAGACTGGAACCTGCTCTATGTGGCGGCCACGCGCGCGCGCCAGGTCCTCATCGTTTCGGGAACCGCACCGGCACGTACAAGCCTCGATGACACCTGGTACACGCGCCTGCAGGTGGCGGGGCCGCTGTCGGCCGGCGCGGCGCCTGCGCAGCGCATCGTGCCGGCGCCCAACGGGCGCTGGGTGGTCGACTTCCTGCCCGAGCCGCTTCCCACCGGGCAACGGGTGGCCGCCGGGCCAGACAGCGACGCGATGCGCCTTGGCCGTGCCTGGCACGCGTTCCTCGAACTCGGCGATACCGCAGCGATTGACGCCGTGGGCCGCGCCCATGCGCTGAGGCCGGAGCAGGTTGAAAGCGCGGTGGCGGCCGCGCGGCGCGTTCGGCAGGAATGGCCGCAATTCTTCGGTACCACGGCGGCGGCCGAGGTCGAACTCGTCGCAGAAAATGGTGAGGTCCTGCGCGTCGACCGTCTCGTCGAGCACGACGACGCCCTGTGGATCATCGACTTCAAATGGCGTGTGACCGCCAATGAGCGGCTACCCTATGAGGCGCAGGTGCGACGCTATGCACAGGTCCTGCAGGCGATCCGCGCTGACAAGCCCGTGCGTATCGGACTGATCACTGCGGCTGGCGAATTCTCCGAGGTCGTGGCGTGAAGGTCAGCGCGGCAAGGTTCGTTGACGAACCCGCGAGTTGCCGGAAGAATGATCGCAGCCGGTTCGTCATGGCTGGCGCGCGCGAGCCCGTGGCGTGACCGGGCGCACGACCTCATACTGATGTCGACAGGAGATCACGATGCAGACATTGATGCGGACGACGGGACTGGTCGCGGTCGCGATGGCTCTGGGGAGTTGCGCCAGTCCAGCCGCCGCAACCGAATCCGAAGGAGATGACGTTCTTCGTGACCAGCGTCGGACCCGGCAAGGGTGCCGATCTCGGCGGACTCGATGGCGCCGATCAGCATTGCGCGAAGCTCGCCAAGGCCGTCGGTGCACCGGAGCGCAACTGGCGTGCCTATCTGAGCACGCAAGCACCCGGCTTGCGGGATCCGAACTTCGTCAATGCGCGTGATCGCATCGGTACCGGTCCGTGGCAAAACGTCATGGGAGTCGAGGTCGCGAAAAGCGTCGATGACCTGCATTCGCCCGTCCAGCAACCTGACCAAGCAGACGGCGCTCGACGAACGCGGTAAGGTCGTCAATGGCACCGTGGACAAGCCCAATTTGCACGACATGCTGACCGGCTCACGGCCCGATGGCACGGCCTTTCCAGGTGCGCCGTTTCCCGACATGACCTGCGGCAACTGGACCAAGGGCGGTGCCGACGGTTCGGCGATGGTCGGCCATCACGATCGGGCCGGTCCGATGATGACCTCGACCTGGACCACCTCCTGGAATTCCTCGCATCCCACACTCGGCTGCAACATGGAAAAGCTGCGCAGCACCGGCGGCGAGGGATTGTTCTACTGCTTCGCGGCGAAGTAGGGGCGCGGCGCACGATCCGGCGCGGTCGGTGCTCCGGCGCTGATACCATTCGCTCCGGCGGGCCCCCTCGCATGGAGGTGCCGTGAACCTGGTCAGGTCGGGAACGAAGCAGCCACAGCGGATTTCCTTCAGTGCCGAGGACAAGGCTCGCCTCCCACTGCGCCCATTGGGCGCAGGGAGGCGAGCCGCTCGCTCACTTGAGACTGCAAGAGGGGGCTGCCCCCTCCTGGACCTCCCCCTCAATCTGGAGATGCGTCGCGATGTCGAGTTCGCATCGCGTCCGCGCGGCCGCAGGACTGTGCCGCAGCTACTGTCGCACTGATCCGTGCGCTGGCGGAGTACGAGAAGCTGTCGCATCTGGTCGTCGGGACCGAAGAGCAACTGCAGCGAAGAACTGTTCGGCGCGCGCCCGGTGATCGAGTGCGTGCTGGCGTGGGAGGGCGAGCGCGCACTCGGCTTTGCGCTGTTCTTCCACAATTTCTCGACCTTTCTCACGCGGCGCGGCCTGTACCTCGAGGATCTGTTCGTCGTTCCCGACGCGCGCGGGCGCGGCATCGGCAAGGCGCTGATCACGGCACGGTGCGCGGCTCGCCGTGCAGCGCGGATGTGGCCGCTACGAATGGTCGCGTGCTGGACTGGAACGAGCCGGCGATCGAGTTCTACGAGTCGATCGGCGCGGAACTGCTGCCCGACTGGCGCATCTGCCGCATGACGGGCGATGCGCTGTCGCGCTTCGCGGACCGCGCACGTGCGCGCATCACTCGTAGAATCGCCGCATGTCGTACCAGGTCCTGGCCCGCAAGTGGCGTCCGCGTGATTTCTCGACACTGGTCGGACAGGAGCACGTGGTGCGCGCGCTCACGCACGCGCTCAGCGCGAACCGGCTGCATCACGCCTATCTCTTCACCGGCACGCGCGGCGTCGGCAAGACCACGCTGTCGCGCATCCTGGCCAAGGCACTGAACTGCACCGGACCGGACGGCGACGGGCGGCATCACCGCCACGCCGTGCGGCGTGTGCGAGGCCTGCACTGCGATCGACGCCGGTCGCTTCGTCGACTACATCGAGATGGATGCCGCCAGCAACCGCGGCGTCGACGAGATGGTGCAGTTGCTCGAGCGCGCGATGTACGCGCCGAGCAACGCGCGCTTCAAGGTCTACATGATCGACGAGGTGCACCAGCTCTCGGCGCACGCATTCAACGCGATGCTGAAGACGCTCGAGGAGCCGCCCGAGTACGTGAAGTTCATCCTTGCGACGACCGACCCGCAGAAGGTGCCGGTGACGGTGCTGTCGCGCTGCCTGCAGTTCAACCTCAAGCAGATGACGCCGGCGGGCATCGCCGAGCGCATGGCGCGAGATCCTTGCCGCGGAGAAGATCGAGGCCGAGGACGGCGGCGCTGCGCATGCTGGCGCAGGCGGCGCGCGGCAGCATGCGCGATGGCCTGTCGCTGCTCGACCAGGCGATCGCCTATGCCGCGGGCCGGGTGACGCTCGAGGCCGTGCGCAGGCATGCTCGGCGCCATCGACGAGGGCACGCTGGTGCGCGTGCTCGATGCCGTCGCTGCCCGCGACGCGAAGCAGGTCGCTCGCGATCGCCGATGAAATGAACGAGCGCAGCCTGTCGTTCGCGCAGGCGATGCGCGACCTCGCCAGCCTGCTGCACCGGGTTGCCCTCGCGCAGCAGGTGCCCGACGCGGTCCCGGACGACGAGATCGAAGCGGCCGAGATCCGCCGCCTCGCGGCCGCGCTCGACGCCCGACGAGGTCCAGCTCTACTACCAGATCGCCTTGCACGGACGCAACGACATGCACCTGGCGCCGGACGAGTACGCCGGTTTCACGATGACGCTTCTGCGCATGCTCGCGTTTTCGCCGGCGCCCATCGGCGATCCCAGGCCGGCCACGCCGCGTGCGGCGCCGCTGACCGCGCAGCCGGTGCTGCGCACGACGGCGCCGCGCGGCGCGCGCCGCTGCGGCGCCGCGCGGCGGCGCCAGGCGGCGCCGGCGGTGGTCCAGCCGTGCGCGGCACCGGCCGTCTTCGACGGCGACTGGCCGGCGCTGGTGGTCGCGCTGAAGGTCGCCGGCCTGGTGAAGGAACTCGCGCAGCCGCAGCGAGCTCGTGTCGACGAAGGCGACGTCATTAAGCTTGCGCGCGCCCGTTGAAGACGCTGATCGAAGCCGGCACGCTCGACAAGCTGAAGGCGGCGGCGAGCCAGGCGCTGGGCCGCCCGATCCGTGTCCGGCCGACGTCGGCATCACGACCGGCCCGACCGCGGCCGGGCATCGCCGCGCAGGCACGTGCGGAGCAAGCAGCGCCAGGCGGAGGAAGCGATCTACGGCGATCCCTTCGTGCGAGAATTGATCGACAACTTCGGCGCGTCGGTCGATCCCGCGTCGATCCGTCCGAAAGACGCCTGAACCGCGCCGTCGCCGCGGCGCCGCGCGCTCGCCACGAACGCGGAACAGAGGAAGTCCCGCCATGATGAAGAGATCAGCTCGCCGGTCTGATGCAGACAGGCGCAGAAGATGCAGGAAGACATGAAGCGCATGCAGGAAGAACTGGCGAACACGGAAGTCGAAGGCCAGTCGGGCGCCGGCATGGTGAAGGTCGTGATGACCTGCAAGCACGAGGTGCGGCGGGTCGCGATCGATCCCGAGCCTCGTCGGCGACGACAAGGACATGCTCGAAGACCTGGTCGCGGCGGCCGTTCAACGATGCCGTGCGGCGCGCCGAAGCGGTGTCGCAGGACAAGATGTCGGCGATCACCGCCGGCATGCCGTTGCCGCCCGGCATGAAGCTCCCATTCTGAGACGCTGCGGCGCCGAGGCTCGTGCTCCCCTCGTTGCAGTTGTACATGCGGCGGACGCCCGGCCGCCCGAAGTCCGCCGCCACTAATTCCGACGCGAAGCGGGTGCACGTGCGACCCGCAGGGTCGCGTACACCCGCTTCGAACCGCATGAGACTCGGTCCCACGCTCGACAAGCTGGTCGATGCGCTGAAGCATCTGCCGGGCATCGGGCCGCGCTCGGCGCAGCGCATTGCGTTCCACCTGCTGCAGCACGACCGCGACGCCGCCGTGCGGCTGGGCGAGGCGCTGCTGGCGGCGGCGCAGACGATCCGCCACTGCGCACGCTGCAACACGCTGACCGAACTCGACGTCTGCGAGACCTGCACCAGCCCGAAGCGCGATGCGCAGCTGCTGTGCGTCGTCGAGTCGCCGGCGGATCAGCTGATGATCGAGCAGTCGATGTCCTACTCGGGCCTGTACTTCGTGCTGCTCGGGCGCCTGTCGCCGCTCGACGGCATCGGTCCGCGCGAGATCCAGATGGAGCGACTGCTGGCGCGCGCGACCGACGGCATCGTGCGAGGAGGTGATCGTCGCCACCTCGTTCACGCCGGAAGGCGACGCCACCGCGCATTACGTCGGCGAGCTGCTGCGCGAACGCGATCCGGAACTGAAGATCACGCGGCTCGCACGCGGCGTGCCGGCCGGTGCGGAACTCGAATACACCGACGTCAACACGATTGCGCAGGCGATGCTCGACCGGCGCGCCTCGTGAGCGGCGCTCGGCGCTAGACTCGCAGCGTTTCGCAGCGTGAGGCGACTCCGATGACGATTGCGTTCTGGTGCGTGCTGGTCGCGGCCCTGCTGCCGTACCTCGCGAACGATCGATCGCGAAGACGAGCGGCGAGCGCTACAACAACCGCGATCCGCGCGCCTGGCTCGACCGCCAGACAGGGCCTCAGCCGGCGCGCCGACAACGCGCAGAAAAACGGCTTCGAGGCGTTTCCGTTCTTCGCGGCAGCGGTGATCATCGCGCACCTGACGCATGCGCCGCAGGAGCGCGTCGACATCCTCGCGGTCATCTTCATTGTCGCGCGGCTCGCCTACTTCGTCTGCTATCTCGCCGACTGGCAGGCGGCGCGTTCGCTGGTCTGGATGCTCGGCTTCATCGCCTGCCTGACGATCTTCCTGCTCGGGGCCTGAGCCATGGCGGCAGCGCTGGCTGGCATCAAGGTGCTCGAGCTCGGCACGCTGATCGCCGGGCCATTTGCCGCGCGCATGTTCGCGGAGTTCGGCGCAGAGGTCATCAAGGTCGAGGATCCGGCCACGGGCGACCCGATACGCAACTGGCGCTACCTGCATGACGGCACGTCGCTCTGGTGGTATGTGCAGGCGCGCAACAAGAAATCGGTCGCGCTCAACCTGAAGGACCCACGGGCGCAGGCGATTGCGAAGGCGCTTGCACTCGACGCCGACGTCGTCATCGAGAACTACCGGCCGGGCGTGCTGGAAAAGTGGGGGCTGGGCTACGAGCAGCTGCGTGCCGCGAACCCCGCGACGATCATGGTGCGCATCTCGGGTTACGGCCAGAGCGGACCGATGCGGGACCGCCCGGGCTTCGGCGCGATCGGCGAGTCGATGGGTGGCATACGGTACGTCTCCGGCCACCCGGACCGGCCGCCGGTGCGGATCGGGATCTCGATCGGGGATTCGATCGCCGCACTGCACGGCGTCATCGGAGCGCTGATGGCGCTGCGCCATCGCGACGCAACCGGCGGTCGTGGCCGCGGCGAAGGCCAGTTCATCGACGTGGCACTGTACGAGGCGGTGTTCAACATGATGGAGAGCACGGTGCCGGAGTTCGATCGCTACGGCGTCGTACGCGAGCGCACCGGGGGCGCGCTGCCCGGCATCGTGCCGTCGAACACCTACACCTGCGGCGATGGCGCCGCCCTGGTGGTCGCCGGCAACGGCGATGCGATCTTCAAGCGGCTGATGAACGCGATCGGTCGCGCGGACCTGGCGGACGATCCGGCTCTCGCGCGCAACGAGGGCCGGGTCAAGCGCACCGACGAGATCGACGAGGCGATCCAGCAGTGGTGCAGCGGCCGCGCGATGGACGAGGCGCTGGCGGACGCTGCAGGCGGCGGATGTTCCGGTTTCGCGCATTTACAGCGTGGCTGACATGTTCAGTGACGCGCAGTTTGCGGCGCGCGACATGATCGAGCAAAGCGCTTTGGCGGACGGCACGCCGCTGAAAGTCCCGGCCGTCGTGCCGAAGCTCTCGGCCACGCCTGGCGGGACGTCCTGGCTCGGGCCGCGGCTGGGGGAACACACCGAGGAAATACTGAGGCGGCTGGGGCACGATCAGGCTGCCATCGCTGCGCTTCGCGCGCAGGGCGTGATTTAAGATCCGGCGAGCGGCAGTACAGCCGCCGGAAGCATCTTCAAGGAGACTGGAATGTTCGCTTGCGCCACGCGGCGCGCGGTGCTGCTCGCCGCGGCCGCCACCGTCCTCGTTCCCGCGCTGGTCTCGGCGCAGGCCCTCGAAAAGAAGAAGGTCACGATCGCCGTCGGCGGCAAGAACCTGCTGTATTACCTGCCGCTGACGGTCGCCGAGCAGAAGGGCTACTTCAAGGACGAAGGCCTCGACGTCGAGATCGTCGACTTCGCCGGCGGCGCGCGCGCCTTGCAGGCCGTGGTCGGGCGGCAGCGCCGACGTCGTGTCGGGCGCGTTCGAGCACAACATCAACATGCAGGCCAAGGGCCAGCCGATGCGCGCCTTCGTGCTGCAGGGGCGTGCGCCGCAGATCGTGCTCGCCGTCAGCACCAAGACGATGCCCAACTACAAGTCGGTGGCGGACCTCAAGGGCAAGAAGATCGGCGTGACCGCGCCGGGCTCGTCGACCAACATCATGGCCAACTACGTGCTGGCCAAGAACGGCCTGAAGCCGAGCCGACGTGTCGTTCGTCGGCGTGGGCGCATCGCAGGGCGCGGTGGCGGCCCTGCGCGCCGGTCAGATCGATGCGATCTCCAACCTCGATCCGGTGATGACGATCCTGGCGCGCAGCAACGACATCACGATCATTTCGGACACCCGCGACGTCGCCGAGGCGGACAAGGTCTTCGGCGGGCCGATGCCGGCGGCGACGCTGTACGCGCCGGTCGCCTTCATCGACAAGAACCCGAACACGGTGCAGGCACTGACCAATGCGATCGTGCGCGCCGACAAGTGGATCCAGCAGGCCGGGCCGTCCGACATCGTCAAGGTCGGTGCCGGAGAGCTACCTGCTGGGCGATCGCGCCGTCTACATCGACGCCTTCCTGAAGGCGCAAGCCCGCGCTGTCGCCCGACGGCATGATTCCGGAGCCGGCCCGGCCACGGCGCTGCGCGCGCTTGCAGAGCGTCGATCCGGCGATGGCGAACGCCAAGATCGACCTGAAGGCCGTCTACACGAACGAGTTCGTCAAGAAGGCGAACGCGAAGTATCCCAAGGGCTAGTGGCTGCGGCGGCGCCCGGCAAGCCGGAGTCCTCCGGGCATGCCGGCGCGCCCCGATGGCGACCGACGCACACGTGACGGCAGCACTTTCCCTGCAAGGGCATCACCTGCACGTTCGTCAGCCGCGACGATCGCAGTCCAGCGCTACACGGCCGTGCGCGACGTCGACGCTCGACATTGCGCCGGGCGAGTTCGTCAGCGTCGTCGGTCCGACCGGCTGCGGCAAGAGCACGCTGCTCAACGTCGCCGCCGGCCTGCTCGAGCCGAGCGCCGGATCGGTGCACGGTGTTCGGCGAGCCGCTGGCTGGGATCAATCGCCGTGCCGGCTACATGTTCCAGACCGAGGCCCTGATGCCGTGGCGAACAGCCCGCGCGCAACGTGCTGGCCGGCCTGCAGTTCCGCGGCGTTGCGCGCGGACGAGGCGGCCGCCAGGCGGACGACTGGCTGCAGCGGGTCGGCCTCGGCCGGCTTCGGCGATCGCTATCCGCACCAGCTGTCCGGCGGCATGCGCAAGCGCACGGCGCTCGCGCAGACGCTGGTGCTCGATCCCGACATCATTCTGATGGACGAGCCGTTTTCGGCGCTCGACATCCAGACGCGGCAGCTGATGGAAAACGAGGTGCTCGAGCTCTGGGCGGCAAAGACGCAAGGCGGTGCTGTTCATCACGCACGACCTCGACGAGGCGATCGCGATGAGCGACCGCGTCGTCGTGCTGTCGGCCGGCCCGGCGTCGCATCCGATCGGCGAATTCGACGATCGACCTGCGCGCGCCCGCGCGACGTGGCCGAAGTGCGCGTGACGTCGCGCTTCATCGACCTGCACAAGGCGATCTGGGACGTGCTGCGCGAGGAAGTGCTGAAGGGCTACGCGCAGCAGAAGCAGGCGGCCTGACCATGTGGAACGCGATCCGTCCGCAATGCGAAGAACCTGCGCTTCTGGCAGGTCGGCGTGCTGGTCGTGCTATTCCTGCTTCTGGCATGTGCTGACCATGCCGGGGCTGATTCCGCCGCTGTTCTTCGCGAGCGAGAACGACGCCAAGTTCTTCTTCGGCGAGCCGGTCAAGATCCTCGCGCGCGTCTGGACCTGGTTCATCGTCGATCGCGACATCTACCAGCACCTGTGGGTGACGCTGCTCGAGACCGTGCTGGCGTTCCTGATCGGCACGGTCTCCGGACTGGTGATGGGCATGTGGCTGGCGCTGTCGCCGGTCGCCGCGGCGATCCTCGATCCGTACATCAAGGCGCTCAACTCGATGCCGCGCGTGATCCTCGCGCCGATCTTCGCGGTGTGGTTCGGTCTCGGTATCGCCTCCAAGGTGGCGCTCGGGTTCACGCTGGTGTTCTTCATCGTGTTCTTCAACGTCTACCAGGGCGTCAAGGAAGTCAGCCCGACCGTACTGGCGAACGCCCGCATGCTCGGTGCTTCGCAGCGGCAGCTGCTGCGCCACGTGTACCTGCCGAGCGCCACCAGCTGGGTGTTCTCGTCGCTGCATACGTCGGTCGGACTGGCCTTCGTCGGCGCGGTCGTCGGCGAGTACCTCGGCTCGTCGCGCGGCGTCGGCTACCTGATCCTGCAGGCCGAGGGGACGTTCGATATCAATACCGTCATGGCCGGCATCCTGGTGCTGACGGCGTTCGCGCTGGTGCTCGACTGGGTGGTCGGGCGGGCCGAAAGGCATCTGATGAAGTGGCAGCCGCGCGCCGGCGAAACGGAAAAGCTGTAGTTTTCCGCGTCGACATCCGCGTGCGATCGGTCGGGCCGCGGGTCACTACGCCTGCGTAGACTGTCGTATATCGGTCCACGCGGGGATGGAAACCACTTACGAATACGGCTACGCAGCAGGCGGCCGAGCCGTTCTGGCAGCGCATCCAGAAGTTCTTCCGGCTGCCGCTCGACCGGGCGGTCCTGCTCCGCATCGGCGGCCTGTCCGGGCGCGCTGTCGTCGCGCTGCTGCTGCTGCTTCTTCGGCGGATTCGGCTTCGTGCTGCTGCTCGCGGCCGTCGTTCGCGCTGCTGGTGGCGGGCGCGCGCTACGGCTTCAAGATCATCGAGCGGTCGTCCAAGGGCTACCTCGATCCCCTCCGACTATCCGCTGACGGACGAGGACCTGGTCGGCCCGTACCTGCCGTACAAGTTCGTCGCGATGAACATGGTGTTCGGCCTGCTGGCGGCCGTGCTGATCGCCGTGCTCGGCCGAAACGAGGTCCTCGGCATCCTGATCTGGGGCCTGTTTTTCGTCGTGCTGATGCCGGCCGCCACGATGCGGCTGGTCATGACCGGCAGCCTGCGCGGTGCGCTCAATCCGACGGAACTGGTCGATCTGATCCGCGCATCGGCAAGCCCTATGCGGCGCTGTGCGCGTTCGTGTTCTTCGCCGACCTGTCGCGCACCTACGGCTTGGTCTTTCTCGCGGGCGCCGGCGGGTGTCGGCGCCGGAGCGCTGGGCGCGGCCTCCGGCGGGGCCAAGGCCGGGCTCGGCGTCGGCGGTGTCGTGCTGTTCTTCCTGCTCTCGGCGGGCTTCTGGTACTTCACCTACGTCATCTGTGCGCTGATCGGCTACGCGATGTACCAGTATGCGGATCGGCTCGAGATCTCGGTCGTCGGGCCCGGCGAGGAGCGGCTGATGAGCTCCACCGGGCGGCACGCGGACATCAAGGCCCGCACACGCGATGCCCTGATCGGCCAGATGGTCACGCAGGGCGAGATCAAGGAGGCGATCGATCTGCTGAACGACGATCTGCGGCAGCGGCCCAACGACCTGTCGCTGCACGCTCGGCTGCACAAACTGTTGCTGGCCGAGAACTACACGCCCAAGATCGAGGACCACACCGACAAGTACCTCGCGCTGCTGGTGAAGTCACAGAACTGGCGCGAGGCACTCGACCTCGTCGAAGCGGCGCTCGAACGGCGCGCCAATTGGGCGCCGCGCCAGGTCGAGTCGATCGCGCCCCTGGCGCGAGGCCGCGCTGCAGAAGGGCCGGCCGCAACTGGCGGGCACCCTGATCCGTGGCTTCGACAAGAAGCATCCCAACCATCCGGACGTGCCCCAGATCTACCTCGTTGGCGCACAGCTGATGGCCGAGTCCGCTGGCAAGCCCGACGAAGCCCGCCGCATCCTGCAGTACCTGCTGCAGAAGTACGCGACCGACCCCGTGGCAACGGAAGCACGGCGGTACCTTGAGGTGATGGATCGCCTGAAGTAGTTGCCTCGGGCGCACCTGCGACCGCGAGCGCGGTCGCGCGCCTGAGCGGCGCCCTACTCCGGCCCCCAGCGCGTGTGCAGGCGCGTCTCGAGATCGAGCTCGAGGTCCGACGCGGGCACGGTCGCGGGATTGCCACGCGGGTGCAGGCCGCGCGTGGTGGCGCCGCGGACCGTGAGCGGCGGCTCGCGGCTGGGGGCGACGCCACCGAGCGTTCCTGGCGACGGAAAGTGGTGCGACAGCCGCTGTCTGACCTGATCCGCCTGCTGGCGCAATCCGTGCCGTGCGTACGTCGTGTAAAGCCCCAGCAGGCAGTCCGCCAGCTGGCGGCCGTACAGGTTTCGCATGGTCGGGTCGCCCAGCAAGCCGTCGAGTACGCGCAAGGCTGCCGCGTCCTCGCGCGTGGCGACCAAGCGGCGCGCAAGCCGCAGCTGCTCGTCGACCGGGAGTACCGCCAGCACGTGCGGCTGACTCATCTGCGTGTAGATCGGCCTGCAGCTCCGTGCGGGCGTGGCGGGTGCGAATCCACAGCGCGCGCAACGCGGCGTCGGCCAGCGTGTCTTTGTCGCGTCCGAGCAAGGCCATGTTGAAGTAGGCCGTGGCGTGCTGCGTATTGGTTGGGTCCTCCTGCAGCAGTTCGCCATAGGCGGCGGCGGCGCGCCGGGTGTCGAGCTTGGCCGCGGCCTGGCGTGCCTCCGTCAGCAGGGTCGACTGTGCGCTCGGCAGGAGCGGCTGCGTACTGTTCCTGCAGGATGCGATCGACCTTGCCGGCATCGGCGGGCTTCAGCAGCCAGGCGATGGCGGCGCCGGCGATGAACCCTGCGAGGTGCACGTCATAGGCCACGCGGTCACCCGGCGACAGCGCCCATTGCACGGCCTCCAGCGCGATCCACACGGGAAGCAACCAGCAGCGCCGGCACGCGCGCGGTATTGAAGTAGACGAAGAGCCAGTAGAACACCGGCACTTTGCGCCGGCCATACAGCACGGCCACCATGGCCATCGTTCCGGCAATCGACCCGGAGGCTCCGATCAGGCCCTGGTCGCTGACGATCAGATGCACGGCCCCGGCCAGCGCCCCACTCGCCAGATAGGCCAGCAGGAAACGCCAGCGACCCGAGGGCCGCCTCGGCGAACGGGCCGGCGAGCAGCAGGACGGCCATGTTTCCAAGCAGATGCATCGCACTGCCGTGCAGGAACTGGTAGGTGAGAAGCCGCAGCGGGTCGGCCGACCCCGGCTCGAGCGCGAAGCGCTCGACGAAGACCTGCGACATCAGACTCTGGAAGCGGTCGCGCTGCTCACGCCAGGCGGCGTAGCCCGGTTCGTCGCTGCGCACGACGCGGCCAGCCTTCATCTCGCTCATGAACGCGCGGTCGCGCTGCATGTGCATCAGCACGAGGCGGGCCTCGTCGGCGCTTGGACCGGACCGGATCACGCTCAGCACCTGCAATGACTGGCGGTCGCCGCGTCGCTCCAGATGGGCGGCGTAGCGGGGCAGTTCGATCTGCGGCAGCTGCACGCTGAAGTAGTAGTCAGCGGCGCGCTCGTAGGCCTTGCTGTCGCCAGCCTGCAGGACGATGTACACGAGCAGGTTGAGCGACCACCAGCGCGAGCGTCACCAGCGGCAGGGACTTGGCCGTGAATCGCGTCTGGTAGGGAATGATCAGCATCGTTCAGCCGAGCGCGGCGATCATCTGTTCGAGCCGCTGCGAATCGGCCGCGAACACGCGGATGCCTTCGGCGAGTTTCTCGATCGCCATCGCATCGTCGTTGAGGGTATAGCGGAAGGCCGCCTCGGCCAGTGGCGGTTCCTCGTGCGTCGCGCCGGGCGCTGTCAGAGCCTGCGGGACCTCGCCTTCCGGCTGCATCAGTTCATCCAGCAGTTCCGGGCTGATCGTCAGGAGGTCGCAGCCGGCCAGCGCGAGGATCTGCCCGATGTTGCGAAAGCTCGCGCCCATGATCTCAGTGCGGTAGGCCGGCGCCCTTCAGTCGCACGTGGATCGCACGCACCGAGCGCACGCCGGGATCGTTGGCGCCAGCCATCGCCGCTTCGTCCCATGCGCCGCCGGCCGCCTTCGCGATGCCAATCGTAGATCCGGCCGACGAAAGGCGAGATCAGCGTGGCGCCGGCCTGCGCCGCGGCGATCGCCTGTGCGACCGAGAAGAGCAGCGTGATGTTGCAGTGGATCCCCTCGCGTTCGAGCACTTCGGCCGCGCGCACGCCCTCCCAGGTCGCTGCGATCTTGATCAGCACGCGCGCGCGGATCGACGCCGCGCCGCGCGTACAGGTCGATCAGCCGCCGCGCCTTCTCGATCGTGGCGCGGGTGTCGAAGGACAGCCGGGCGTCGACTTCGGTCGAGACGCGTCCCGGGATCAATGCGAGGATGCGCGTGCCGAACGCCACCAGCACGTGATCCAGGCGGCGTTCGAGGCTGTCACCCGCGCTGCTCTGCATGGCCTCGGCGACGCAGCGGGCGGTACTCCGGCTTCTGCGCTGCCTTCAGGATCAGCGAGGGATTCGTCGTCGCGTCGCGCGGCCGCAGCCGCTCGATAGCCGCCAGGTCGCCGGTGTCGGCGACGATCGTGGTGTGGCGCTTCAGGCCCTCGAGGAGCGGCGACATGAATGGGACCGGATGCTCGCGCAGCGACGGCAAGATATAATTCCGCAGTTTATCGGTAGCCAATTTGCGGTAGTGGAGCGGTTTCCTCGGTTTCCGACCCGCATATCGCAAGCCGGACGCCGGCAGTCGCCTCGGACCGCCGGCCCTGGCGATAAGGAGCCCGCTTGTCCCCCCTGATCGTCGATCCGCGCCCCGTCGCGGCCCTCGTGCTGGCCGACGGAACGGTCTTTCGCGGCCGCTCGATCGGCGCCGCCGGCGAGACCCTGGGCGAAGTCGTGTTCAACACGGCCATCACCGGGTACCAGGAAATCCTGACCGACCCGTCGTATGCCGGGCAGATCGTCACGCTGACCTATCCGCATATCGGCAACACCGGGGTCAACGACGAAGACGAGGAAGCCTCACGCGTGTTCGCCGCGGGGCTGATCGTGCGCGACGTGCCGCAGCGGGCGTCGAACTTCCGCCTGCAGCGCGACCTGCCGAGCTACCTGCGCGCGCACGGCATCGTCGGAATCGCCGATATCGACACCCGCAAGCTCACCCGCATCCTGCGCGAGAAGGGCGCGCAGGCCGGCTGCATCGTGGCCGCCGCCGAAGGTGCGGCGCTGTCGGACGGCGCGCTGGCGGCCGCACTCGCGCGGGCCCGTGCGTACCCCGGCATGGCCGGGCAGGACCTGGCCAGGGTCGTGACGACGACGGCGCCCTACGCGTGGAGCGAAGGCAGCTGGCGGCTCGCGCGGGCCGACGGCACGCCCGGTCACGTCACGCCCGAGCCGCAACGCTTCCATGTCGTGGCCTACGACTTCGGCGTCAAGCGCAACATCCTGCGACTGATGGCGGATCGGGGGTGCCGCATCACGGTCGTGCCGGCGCAGACGCCGGCGGCGGAAGTGCTGACGCTTAAGCCGGACGGGATCTTCCTCTCCAACGGTCCGGGCGACCCCGAGCCGTGCGGCTACGCCATCCAGGCGACGCGCACCTTCATCGCGCAGCGCCTGCCGACCTTCGGCATCTGCTTGGGCCACCAGATCATGGGGCTCGCCGTGGGGGGCCGCACGCTGAAGATGAAGTTCGGCCACCACGGCGCCAACCACCCGGTGCTGGATGTCGAGACCAGGCGCGTCTACATCACCAGCCAGAACCATGGGTTCGCGGTCGACGAGAAGTCGTTGCCGACCAACGTCAAGGTCACGCACGTGTCGCTCTTCGACGGCTCGCTGCAGGGTTTCGCGCTCACCGATGCGCCCGCGTTCTGCTTCCAGGGGCACCCCGAGGCCAGTCCGGGACCGCATGACATCCAGGATCTCTTCGATCGCTTCATCGCGTCGATGGAGGCGCGATGAGCGAGCTGGACACCGTGAGGAGCGCCCTGGCCGAGGCGGCCGACAGCCTGGCGCGGCTGCAGTCGGACACGGCGATGCTGGAGCGCATCGCGCAGGCGGGCGCGCTGCTGGCCGACACGTTCGCCGCCGGTGGCCGCGCGTACTCGTGCGGCAATGGCGGCTCGATGTGCGATGCCATGCACTTTGCCGAAGAGCTGACGGGTCGGTTCCGCGACGACCGCCGCGGCTACGCGGCGCTCGCGATCAGCGACCCGGGACATCTCAGCTGCGTCGGCAACGATTACGGCTACGAACGCGTGTTCGCGCGCTTCATCGAGGCGCACGGACGCGCAGGTGACGTGCTGCTCGCGATCACGACCAGCGGGACCAGCCGCAACGTGGTCGCGGCTGCGCAGGCGGCGCAGGGGCCTCGGCATGAAGGTGATCGCACTGACCGGCCGCGCCGGCACGCCGATTGCCGAGCTGCGCCGACATCGCGCTCGTTACGCCGGGCGGCCGCTATGCCGACCGCGTGCAGGAACTGCACATCAAGGTCATTCACATCCTCATCGAACTGGTCGAGCGCCGACTCGCGCCTGACAACTATCGAGCCCCGCATGCCGCGTCGTAGCGATCTGAAGAGCATCCTGATCATCGGCGCCGGCCCGATCGTCATCGGACAGGCGTGCGAGTTCGATTACTCGGGCGCGCAGGCCTGCAAGGCGCTGAAGCAGGAGGGCTACAAGGTCATCCTGGTCAACAGCAATCCGGCGACCATCATGACCGACCCGGAGACGGCCGATGTCACCTACATCGAGCCGATCACCTGGCAGGTGGTCGAACGCATCATCGCGAAGGAAAAGCCGGAGGCGATCCTGCCGACGATGGGCGGGCAGACGGCGCTTAACTGCGCGATGGACCTCTACAAGAACGGCGTGCTGCACAAGCACGGCGTCGAGCTGATCGGCGCCTCGCCGGCGGCGATCGAGAAGGCCGAGGACCGCCTCAAGTTCAAGGAGGCGATGACCAGCATCGGCCTGGCCTCGGCGCGCTCGACCATCGCGCACACGATGGACGAGGCACTTGGCGGTGCAGAAGTCGATGGGCTTTCCGGTCGTGGTGCGGCCGAGCTTCACGCTGGGCGGCACCGGCGGCGGCATCGCCTGGAACATGGAGGAGTTCGTTGCGATCTGCACGCGCGGGCTGGATCTGTCGCCGACGCGCGAGCTGCTGATCGAGGAATCGCTGATCGGCTGGAAGGAATTCGAGATGGAAGTGGTCCGCGACAAGGCGGACAACTGCATCATCGTGTGCTCGATCGAGAACCTCGATCCGATGGGCATCCATACGGGCGACTCGATCACGGTGGCGCCGGCGCAGACGCTGACGGACAAGGAATACCAGCTGATGCGCGACGCCAGCATCGCGATCCTGCGCGAGATCGGCGTCGACACCGGCGGCAGCAACGTGCAGTTCGCGATCAATCCCGAAGGACGGCCGGATGATCGTCATCGAGATGAATCCGCGCGTGAGCCGCTCGTCGGCTCTGGCGTCGAAGGCGACGGGCTTCCCGATCGCGAAGGTCGCGGCCAAGCTCGCGGTCGGCTACACGCTCGACGAACTGCGCAACGAAATTACGGGGGGCGCGACGCCGGCGTCGTTCGAGCCGACGATCGACTATGTCGTCACCAAGATCCCGCGCTTTGCATTCGAAAAATTCCCGCAGGCCGACAACCACCTGACCACGCAGATGAAGTCGGTCGGCGAGGTGATGGCGATCGGGCGCACGTTCCAGGAATCGTTCCAGAAGGCACTGCGCGGCCTCGAGGTCGGCTCCGACGGGCTCGACGAGCGCACGACCGATCGCGACGAGATCGTCGAGGAAATCGGCGAGCCGGGTCCGGACCGGATCTGGTTCGTCGGCGACGCCTTCCGCATCGGCATGACGCTGTCGGAGGTGTTCGAGGAAACCGCAATCGATCCGTGGTTCCTGGCGCAAATCGAGGAACTCGTGCAGATCGAAGGGCGGCTGCAGGGGCGTGCGCTCGCCGAGCTCAGCGCCGAGGAGCTGCGCTACCTGAAGCGCAAGGGCTTCTCCGATCGGCGCATCGCCAAGCTGCTGGCGGCGCTCGCCCGCCGCTGTCCGTGCGGCACGCCTCGTGCACGGTGTGCGGCCGGTGTTCAAGCGCGTCGACACCTGCGCCGCGGAGTTCGCGACAACGACCGCCTACATGTACTCGACCTACGAGGACGAGTGCGAAGCGGCGCCGACGGACCGGAAGAAGGTCATCGTGCTGGGCGGCGGTCCGAACCGCATCGGGCAGGGCATCGAGTTCGACTACTGCTGCGTGCACGCGGCCTTCGCGCTGCGCGACCACGGGTTCGAGACCATCATGGTCAACTGCAACCCGGAGACCGTGTCGACCGACTACGACACGTCCGATCGGCTCTATTTCGAGCCGCTGACGCTCGAGGATGTGCTCGAGATCGTCGACAAGGAAAAGCCCTTCGGCGTCATCGTGCAGTACGGCGGGCAGACGCCGCTGAAGCTTGCACGCGACCTCGAGGCCAACGGCGTGCCGATCATCGGCACCTCGCCCGACTCGATCGACATCGCCGAGGACCGCGAGCGCTTCCAGCAGCTGCTGCACAAGCTCGCACTGAAGCAGCCGCCGAACCGCACGGCGCGCGCCGAGGCCGATGCGCTGCGACTGGCTGAGGAGATCGGCTATCCGCTGGTCGTGCGCCCCAGTTACGTACTGGGCGGGCGCGCGATGGACATCGTGCACGAGCCGCGCGACCTCGAACGCTACATGCGCGAAGCCGTAAAGGTCAGCAATGATTCCCCGGTGCTGCTCGACCACTTCCTCGACGATGCGATCGAGGTCGACGTTGACTGCCTGTCCGACGGCCGGCGCGTGCTGATTGGCGGCGTCATGGAGCACATCGAGCAGGCCGGCGTGCACTCGGGCGACTCGGCGTGCTCGCTGCCGCCGTACTCGCTGTCGGCCGCCACGATCGCGGAGCTGAAGCGCCAGACCGAGCAGATGGCGCGCGCGCTCAACGTGGTCGGACTGATGAACGTGCAGTTCGCGATCCAGACCGCCAGTGACGGCAGCGAAACGATCTACGTGCTGGAAGTCAATCCGCGCGCCTCGCGCACCGTGCCGTTCGTCTCGAAGGCGACGGGCATGCCGCTGGCGAAGTACGCGGCGCTGGCCATGGCTGGGATCGATTTCGAGCGGCAGGGCGTGGCGCGCGAGATCGTGCCGCCGTATTTCTCGGTCAAGGAGGCGGTGTTTCCGTTCGCGAAGTTCCCCGGCGTCGATCCGCTGCTGGGACCCGAGATGCGGTCGACCGGCGAAGTCATGGGGGTGGGGCAGACGTTCGGCGAGGCGTTGTTCAAGTCACAGCTGGGCGCAGGCGCGGGGCTGCCGGAAAAGGGCGCCGTGTTCCTGAGCGTCAAGGACTCGGACAAACCCAAGGCGATCGCGGTCGCGCAACTGCTGCATGACATGGGCTACGAACTGGTGGCCACGCGCGGCACCGCACAGGCCCTCGAGCAGGCCGGGATTCCGGTCAAGTCGGTCAACAAGGTCAAGGACGGCCGTCCGCATGTGGTCGATCTGCTGAAAAACGGCGACATCCAGCTCGTCATCACGACGGTGAGCGAAGTGCGCAGCCAGATCGCGGACTCGCGTTCAATCCGGACGACGGCCCTGGCGCAGCGCGTGACGTACTACACGACGATGGCCGGAGGGCGCGCCGCCATCGAAGGCATGAAGCACCTCGACCACCTCGAGGTCAACGACCTGCAGAGTTTGCATCGCAGGCTTGCCACCTGAACGTGGCGGCGCCTCAGGCCGCTTTCCACGTGTAGACCGACGTGACGGCGTAGTTCCATACCGCGCCGATCACGATCCCGGCGAGGGCCGAAACCGCCCAGAATCGATCATGCTCGAACAGGTATTCGGCGATGCCGACATTGGCGGCCGCGCCCAGGCTGCAGGCCAGGACGAAGGTCGCCCACCCGGCCAGCCAGGCAATTCCGCGCAATCTCCGGTCGCGGTACGTCACCACGTTGTTGAGCGCAAAGTTAAACGTCATGGCGACCAGCGCGGCCCAGAGCTGCCCCCACATGAATGACGACATGCCGGTCTTGAACAGTGCACCGAGCACGGCCATGTGGACCGCGACGCCGACCGTGCCCACCAGAGAGAAGATCACGAAGCGGGTCGGCACGTAGCGACCCACGGTCTTGTCGAGCAGCAGCACCAGGTAGTCCCACGCGGCTTTCGTATCGAGCTTGCTCGTGCCCGCCAGCCGTTCGCCGAAGCGGTAGGGCACTTCGCGGATGCGGCAACCTTCCGGGGCCGACGCGAGGATGTCGAGCAGGATCTTGAACCCGGTGGCCGAGAGCGACCGGACTGTGGCCTGCAGCAGCGTCGAGGTCAGCATGAAGAAGCCGCTCATCGGATCGGCCACCGGCACCCGGGTCGTCGCCAGCGCGAAGCGGGTGGCGATCTGGCTGATCCTCGCGCGGTCGTCCGGGAAGTTGCCGGTGCTTCCACCGTCCACGTAGCGGCTGCCGATCGCGATATCGAACTGGCGAGAACGCAGCAACTCCAACATCGTCGGCAAGACCCGTTCGTCGTGCTGCAGGTCGGCATCCATTACGGCGAGATAGGGCGCGGAGCTCGCCAGCATTCCCTCGACGCAGGCCGACGACAGCCCGCGGCGGCCGATGCGCTGCAGGCACCGGACCCGGGGCTCGGTGCGAGCGAGTGCGCGCACCACATCGGCCGTCCCGTCCGGTGAGTCATCATCAACGATGATGATCTCCCAGCTCGACTCCGTCGAGTCTCTTGGCAATTCGCTCAATCAGGACGGGCACGTTCTCGGCCTCGTTGAAGGTCGGAACCACGATCGTGAGCTCAGGGGCACCCACGTTGGAGGCGGCGGGGGTGGGGCCGTAGGTCGCGTCCGCGTGAACGCGTTCACTCGGAAGCGGGCGGTCGGCTGAGCGCGGGCTGACGCGCTGAGTGCTGAGATCCAGGTCCATCGCTATTTGCCCCAGTTCGGATGGCCGCGGTAACCGCGACACAAGTAGATGTCGATCCGGCGCGCGGAACCACCGCCGCCCTTCGCTTCAACCGTATCGATCTTGGTGACCGATTCAAAGTACTTCTGCAGCTCCTCCGGGACGACCGCCTGGTCGCGACGATCGTCCACCACGAGGATTCCCGTCGCACCGACCAGCGCGCCTTCGGGCGGCCAGAAGTCGAACTGCAGGGCGTGCTCGCCAAAGACATCCTGGGCGTAGGTGCGCCGATGGCCCGCGCGATGGAAGGCGAGCAGGGCGCTGTTCTTGTAGTTGGTCGAGAAGACGAATGACGGCGCGCCGCGCTGGTCCAGCTCCTGCTGCAACTGGTCGACGCGCTGCGCGGCCTCGGGCCAGCCGCTCCACGTGTTGGCCTCGCCAAGGCGTGAGTGGGGCCACGCCATCGCAATTCCGGCGGCGAGCAGCAGTGCCGCCGAACTCGCGAGTCCGAGCTTCAGTCCGCGTGGCACCGCGCCGCCGGCCAGCCGCGCCTGAACGGCGAGGATGACGAGCGGCCAGTACGCGGGAGCGAGCCAGTTCGGCTTCACCAGTGAGCGCAGGCTCGTCAACGAGAACAGCACCAGGGGGACGGAGGCGCTGGCGATCAGCAACAGGCGCCCGTCGTCCTGCAACAGGGCGCGCCATCCCCTGACGGCGCTGAACCACGCCGCCAGCGCTATCACCAGCAGGTACGGCGTAACCACGGCGAGCTGCGTGCCGACCAGTTGCGCGAAGTAGCGCGGCTGCCAGTGCCCCATGCCGGCCGCGCGTTGCGAGGTCTGGAACGCGAACGAGGCCCAGCCGTGCTGGGCATTCCATGCAATGACAGGGGCAAACAGCAGCGCGGCAAGGGCCAGCCCCAGGTAGGGCTCCGGCCTGATCAGCCAATGGCGTTGCCGCGGGGACGCCGCCAGGAACAGCACGACGGCCGGCACGAGCAGGATGGCCGAGTACTTGGCGAGCAGGCCGAGCCCGAGAAAGAGGCCGGCGCCGTACCACCAGCGGCCATCTCGAGTTACGGCGGCGCGCCACACGGCCCAGACCGTGGCCGCCCAGGCAAACAGCAGCGGCGCATCGGGCGCGATGACGATGCCATAGGCTGCCGTGATGCCCACCAGGTTCAGCGCCAACAGTGACCACCACTGCACGCGCCGATCGCAGCCGAGGTCGAGTATCAGTCGCGCCCAGACGATGTTGAGGCCGAGTGCCCATCCCACCGCGGCGATCTTGATGCCGAACGACGTCGAGCCGAGCAGCGCTGTCGTGAGCGCGATGCTGTAGCTGGCCAGTGGCGGATGATCGAAGTACGACCAGGCCAGCTCGCGACTCCAGAGCCAGTAATACGCTTCCTGCGGTGTCAGCGGAAGGACGGCGGCGACGACGATGCGCAGCAGTGTGAAGCCAAGGATCAAGCGCCAGGCCGACGCGCCGATGGTGAGCGCGTTGGGCAACGGCACGGCCGCGGGCGGTGGCTCAGCCGAGGGGGCTCGGTCCGGCGCAGTAGTCGCGGAATACACCAGCCTACTCATCGTTGGGCAAGCGTAAAGCACCGCGGTTGGCCCCGACTTGCCCCAACGCAGTGGAGTCCGGATTTGCCGGCGTGCGATGCCCGCCTTGCGTCCGCAGGGGCGTTTGGCTACATTGTCGGCGCGGCCCCGGCATTGCCGGGGCTTTGTTTTTCCAGGAGTTTTTGAGACTCATGCCGGGCATACCCATCACCGCACGTGGCGCCGAGAAGCTGAAGGCGGAATTGCAGCGCCTGAAGGCCGTGGACCGTCCGGCCGTCATCCAGGCCATCAAGGATGCGCGCGAAAAGGGCGATCTGTCGGAAAACGCCGAGTACGACGCCGCCCGCGAGCGGCAGGGATTCATCGAGGGGCGGATTCAGGAACTCGAAGGCAAGCTGGGGAGCCTGCAGATCATCGACCCGACCACGGTCGATGCCGCCGGCCGCATCGTCTTCGGTGCGACCGTCGAACTCGAGGACCAGTCCTCCGGCGAGGTGGTGAAGTACCAGATCGTCGGCGACGATGAGGCCGACATCAAGTCGGGCCTGGTCTCGGTCTCGAGCCCGATCGCCCGCGCGCTCATCGGCAAGTCCGAAGGCGACATGGCGCAGGTCCTCGCGCCCGCCGGCAAGCGCGAGTACGCGGTCGTCTCGGTCGCTTACCAGTAACCGCTAGCGGGCACGCCCGCCGCCGCGCCTTCGCGACATTGGTCCGGCCGACGGCGCGAGTCGCGGCGCCCGGGTCTCGCCGTGGCGCCGTGGCGCGATTCACGCGCTCAGCCTCGCGCCGATCCGCCGTCGAGCGTTTGGGCGCCGAGGGCTTTCCCGGAACCTTTGCGCGTGTGGTCGTGCCGATCCGCCGTGCGGGCGCCTTCGTCGACCGCTCGCCGCTCGGAGCGCGGCTGCGCGTCGACGGGGTGGCCTTGACCGCCTTGGCCGGTTTGGCCGGTTTGGCCGGCGCCGCGTCATCGGGCGCTGGACGGTAGAACAGCAACAACTTGCCGATCGATTGCACGCGGGCGGCCGACAGCGCTTCGGCGACGTCTGCGAAGAGCGAGTCGCGCTCCTCGCGCGCGTCAACCGGCACCTTCACCTTGATCAGTTCGTGCGCCGCGAGCGCGCGGTCGATTTCCTTCAAGACCGGCGCGCTCAACCCGGAATTGCCGAGCAGTACGACCGGCTTCAGTCCGTGGGCGCGTGCCTTCAGCGCCTGGCGTTCTTTCGGGGTCAGTTGAATCTCGGGCATAGTGATCTCTCCTTCGTACTTCCAGTTTAGTCACGGATGCCGCAGGCGAAGAAGAAACATCGCTCCAATCCCGAGTGGATCAAGCGCCATGTCACCGACCCCTTCGTCAAGCGTTCGGTCCAGGAAGGGTTTCGTTCGCGCGCGGCGTACAAACTCACGGAGATTGCCGACACCGACCGGCTCCTGAAGCCCGGGATGATCGTCGTCGAGCTGGGGGCGGCGCCGGGCAGCTGGACCCAGGTCGTCCGGAAGCGACTGAGCGGGCCCGACGGCACGCCGCGGGGCCGCATCGTCGCGCTCGACATCCTGCCGATGGACCCGGTACCGGACGTGGACTTCATCCAGGGCGACTTTCGCGAAGAAGCGGTGGAAGCGCAACTCGCTGCGCTGCTGGGCGGCGCGGCCGTCGATGTGGTCCTGTCGGACATGGCGCCCAATCTTTCCGGCGTGGCGGCGGCCGATGCGGCGCGCAGCCTTCTCCTCGCCGAACTCGCCGCGGATTTTGCGGTCAAGCACTTGAAACCCGATGGCGCTTTTCTCGTCAAAGCCTTCCAGGGAAGTGGTTATAGCCAGTATGTCGAGCACCTGAAGCGGACCTTTCGCAGCGTTTCGACGCGCAAGCCCGCCGCGTCCCGGGAGTCTTCGGCCGAGGTCTACCTGCTGGCGCGGGGAGTTCGCCCGGCGGACAAAAACCCGGCTGCAAACGGGGCCGGGCCTTGAATTGGTGGGACGTTCGCCCCCAACTTAGACCAGTCGGGCTGGCGCGGGGATTAGAATGCTTGCGCAACGGTACGACGAGTGTCGTGCCCTGATTTCCAGATTTTTTTGCCGGGCCGATCTGCTGATCCAGCAGCGCGCGGCCGCTAGGAGTCTTCCTTGAACAACAACATGTTCGCGAAAGCCGCCATTTGGATGGTGATCGCGCTCGTACTGTTTACGGTCTTCAAGCAGTTTGAAAGCCGGCAGCAGCCGGCCGAGACCGTGAGCTACACCCAGTTCCTGGAAGAGGCCAAGGCCGGCAAGATCAAGCGGGTCGAGGTCCAGGGCCGGACCCTGCAGGTCACACCGTCCGATGGCGCGCGTTACACGCTGACCTCGCCGGGCGACGCCTGGATGGTGAGCGACCTGATGAAGTCCGGTGTGCAGGTCTTCGGCAAGCCCGAGGAAGAGCAGTCGCTGCTGACGACGATCTTCGTGTCGTGGTTCCCGATGCTGCTGCTGATCGGCGTGTGGATCTTTTTCATGCGCCAGATGCAGGGCGGCGGCCGTGGCGGTGCCTTCAGTTTCGGCAAATCGCGCGCGCGCATGCTCGACGAGAGCAACAATTCCATCACCTTTGTCGACGTCGCCGGCTGCGACGAGGCCAAGGAAGAAGTCCAGGAGCTGGTCGAGTTCCTGCGCGACCCGTCGAAGTTCCAGAAGCTCGGCGGCCGCATCCCGCGCGGCGTGCTGCTGGTCGGCTCGCCGGGCACGGGCAAGACGCTGCTCGCCAAGGCGATTGCGGGCGAGGCCAAGGTGCCGTTTTTCTCGATCTCCGGTTCCGATTTCGTCGAGATGTTCGTCGGTGTCGGCGCGGCGCGCGTGCGCGACATGTTCGAGCAGGCCAAGAAGCATGCGCCCTGCATCATCTTCATCGATGAAATCGACGCCGTCGGTCGCCAGCGCGGCGCCGGCCTGGGCGGTGGCAACGACGAGCGTGAGCAGACGCTGAACCAGATGCTGGTCGAGATGGACGGCTTCGAGACGGGCCTGGGCGTCATCGTGATCGCGGCGACCAACCGCCCCGATGTGCTCGATCCGGCGCTGCTGCGTCCGGGTCGGTTCGACCGCCAGGTCGTGGTTCCGCTGCCCGACATCCGCGGCCGCGAGCAGATCCTGAACGTCCACATGCGTAAGGTGCCGATCGGCGCGGACGTCAAGGCCGATGTCATCGCGCGCGGCACGCCGGGCTTTTCGGGGGCGGACCTCGCCAACCTCGTCAACGAGGCGGCGTTGTTCGCGGCGCGGCGCAGTGCGCGCGTCGTCGAGATGACGGACTTCGAGCAGGCCAAGGACAAGGTCATGATGGGCGCCGAGCGCAAATCGATGGTCATGTCCGAGGAAGAGCGGCTCAACACGGCCTACCACGAGTCGGGTCATGCCCTCGTCGCCAAGCTCGTACCGAAGAGCGATCCGGTGCACAAGGTCACGATCATTCCGCGCGGCCGTGCCCTCGGCCTGACGATGCAGTTGCCCGAACAGGACCGTTATTCGTACGACCGGCAGTACCTGCTGTCGCGCATCGCGGTGCTGTTCGGCGGCCGTATCGCCGAAGAAATCTTCATGAATCAGATGACCACCGGCGCCAGCAATGACTTCGAGCGCGCCACGCAGTTGGCGCGCGACATGGTCACGCGCTATGGCATGAGCGATGCGCTGGGCCCGATGGTCTATGCGGAAAACGAGGGCGAAGTGTTCCTCGGCCGCTCGATCACGAAGACCACGCACGTCTCGGAAGAGACCATGCGCAAGGTCGACGGCGAGATCCGCCGCATCATCGACGAGCAGTACGCACTGGCGCGCCAGCTGATCGAGAAGCAACCGCGACAAGATCGAAGCGATGACCAAGGCGCTGATCGAGTGGGAAACCATCGACTCCGACCAGATCGACGACATCATCGCCGGCAAGCCGCCGCGCCCGCCGAAGTCGACTGGCTCGACGCCTCCCACCGGAGGCAAATCGGCCGCGGGTGGGGTCGAAGGCGCAGCGCTGCCGGCCTGACCGCCGTCGATCGCCCAAAGAGAGGCCGGCTTGTCCGGCCTCTTTTGCTTGCGTGCCTAGAATTCCCGGATGAGCAAACGATCGTCGGCCCCGGTTGAACTGTCGACGACATGGTCGGTGGCCGGCACGGTCATTGAGCTGTCCCGGCCGCTGATAATGGGCATCGTCAACGTCACGCCCGACTCGTTCTCCGACGGCGGGCGCTACCTGTCGGCCGCCGCCGCGCGCGCGCATGGCGAGCGGTTGATCGCGGAAGGCGCCGACCTGCTCGACGTCGGCGGCGAGTCCACCCGACCAGGGGCTGCCGACGTATCCGAGATGGAGGAGCTCGACCGGGTGCTGCCGCTGGTCGAGGCGCTGCGCGGCGGTGGCGTGCCGATTTCCGTGGACACCAGCAAGCCGGGCGTGATGCGGGCTGCGCTGGCGGCCGGCGCCGCGATGATCAACGATGTGCGGGCGCTGCGTGCGCCGGGCGCGCTGGAGGCCGTTCGCGGGAGCGATTGCGGCCTCGTGCTGATGCACATGCAGGGCTCGCCCCGGACGATGCAGAGCGAGCCGCAGTACGACGATGTCGTGGCGGACGTAACCGCGTTCCTGCGCGCCCGCGTCGCCGACCTGGTGAATGCCGGCGTCGACTCCTGCCGGATCGCCATCGATCCGGGCTTCGGCTTCGGCAAGACGGTGGAGCACAATTTCACCTTGCTGCGTCGCTTGCCAGCGCTGCAGGCGATCGGCCGTCCGGTGCTGGTCGGGTTGTCGCGCAAGTCGATGCTCGGTGCCGTCACGGGACGCTCGGTGAACGATCGGACGGCGGCCTCTGTCGCGGCGGCGTTGCTCGCGGTCGAGCGCGGCGCGCGTATCGTGCGCGTACACGATGTCGCGGCCACGCGCGACGCACTGAAGGTGTGGGCTGTCACCACAGGAGGACCGAAGGGATGACGCGCAAATATTTCGGCACGGACGGCGTGCGTGGCACCGTGGGCGAGGATCCGATCACGCCGGAGTTCGTGCTCAGGCTCGGGCAGGCCGCGGGCCGCGTGCTGGCACGTCAGGCCGAGGGCGGGGCCGGCCGGCCGACGGTGCTGATCGGCAAGGACACGCGCATCTCGGGGTACATGCTGGAGGCGGCGCTCGAAGCGGGATTCTCGAGTGCGGGCGTCGATGTCGTTCTGTCGGGTCCGCTGCCGACGCCGGCCGTGGCCTACCTGACGCGCGCGCTGCGACTCGATGCCGGCATCGTCATCAGCGCTTCGCACAATCCCTATCCGGACAATGGCATCAAGTTCTTCTCCGCGCGCGGCACCAAGCTGCCCGATGCGGTCGAGGCGCAGATCGAGCGCGAGTTCGACCAGCCGTGGCACTGCGTCGAAGCGCGCAAGCTCGGCAAGGTGCGCCGGCTCGACGATGCGGCCGGGCGTTACATCGAATTCTGCAAGCGGACGTTTCCGAACGAATTCGACCTCAAGGGCCTGAAGATCGTCGTCGACAGCGCCAACGGCGCGGCCTACCACGTCGCGCCGCACGTGTTCCACGAGCTCGGCGCCGACGTCGTCTGGCACGGCGCCTCGCCCAACGGCATGAACATCAACGAAGGCGTCGGTGCGCTGTACGGCGAGCAGCTCGCGCATGCCGTGCAGGCGGCCGAAGCGGATCTCGGCATCGCGCTCGACGGCGATGCCGACCGCGTGGTGATCTGCGATGCCGACGGCCGCCTCTACAACGGCGACGAACTGCTGTACGTGATCGTGCGCGATCGCATGCGGCTCGGCAAGGTGGCCGGCGCCGTCGGCACCTTGATGACCAACTATGCGCTCGAGCGTCGTTTCGGCGAACTCGGCATCGGCTTCGCGCGGGCCAAGGTCGGCGACCGCTATGTGCTGGAGGTGCTGGAAGAGAAGGGCTGGCTGTACGGCGGCGAAGGCTCCGGGCATCTGCTGTGCCTCGACTGCCACACCACCGGCGACGGCATCGTCAGCGCGCTGCAGGTGCTGGCTGCGATGCGCCGCAGCGGAAAGTCCATCGGCGCAGCTGACGGCCGATCTCGTGCTGCTGCCGCAGGCGCTGGTCAACGCGCGCATCGAGCGCGGCTTCGACTGGAAGTCCTACGCGCCGTTGGTCGACGAAATGACGGTCGTCGAACGCGAGCTCAATGGCTCCGGCCGGGTCCTGATCCGGCCCTCGGGCACCGAGCCGGTGCTGCGCGTGATGGTCGAGGCCGCCGAGCCCGAGATCGCCGAAGCGATGGCGCAGCGGCTGGCGAATCGCGTCGGCAGTCACCGCACGTTCGCTCAGACCGCTGGCCTGCGCCGGGCGTGCAGATCGCCTGGCGCGGCTTCGGCGTGGCGGCCTGGCGCCGGGTTCGACCACGGCCGCTGTCGAGGCCGAGGAAACTGCGCCGTCGCCGCCCGCCAGAGTAGCGCTCGGCATGCGCGCGGCAGGCTTCGCGATCGATGCGCAGCGCATGCAGTGCGGCCTTGCGCAGGTCCTCGTCAAGCACGGCGACCGTCCGAGCCGCCGACGACGTCGATCGGTCCCTGCACCGGGAACGCGGCGACCGGCGTTCCGCAGGCCAGCGCTTCGAGCATCACCAGTCCGAAGGTGTCGGTGCGGCTCGGAAACACGAACACGTCCGCGGAGCTGTACAGCCGCGCCAGAGCTGTCGGGATCGAGGACACCGACGAAGTGCACTTCCGGGAAACGCGCTTCAGCGTCTCGAGCGCCGGGCCGACACCGGCGACGACCTTGGTGCCCGGCAGATCGAGTGTCAGGAACGCCTGGATGTTCTTCTCGACCGAGACGCGGCCGACGTAGAGGAAGACCGGGCTGTCGCGCGTCCGGCGAGCACAGGGGTCGCGCGGCTGGAAGACATCGAGATCGACGCCGCGCGTCCACAGGGCAACGTTGTCGAGGCCGTGGTCGCCGCAGTTCGCGCTTCGACCGTCGCGAGTCGGTGCCATGACCACGGCGGCTGGCCCGTGGAAGTGGCGGAGGAAGGCGTAGGTCCAGCGCTCGGGAACGCCGAACATCGCCTTGCAGGTACTGCGGAAAGCGGGTGTGATACGCGGTCGTGAACGGCAGGCCGCGCGCGCAGGCAGTAGCGCCGGGCGGCATGACCCAGCGGACCTTCGGTGGCGATGTGGATGGCCGCGTCGCGCGTGACTCGCGAGCACCCGGTCCAGCAGTCGCCGACAGCGGCGGTACGGGCAGCAGCGACAGGCGGATCTCCGCGTAGCCCGGGCAGGGCACGGACGAAAATGCCAGCGGAGTGATCACCTCGGTCGAGTGGCCGGCCGTCTCAGTTCGCGGTTCGTCGCTTCGATGGTGCGCACTACGCCGTTGACCTGCGGATGCCATGCGTCGGTGACCGTGATGATTTTCATGCGAGTGCTCCTCTCGGCGGAGCTCTGCGGTCGCGGTTCGTTCGGCGTCCTCGTCCCAGCGCACCGCCGGCATCGCCTGGCGCGAGCTGACGGTCCCAGGTCACGATGCGCAGTTCGCCGTCGTGGGTCTCGACCAGCGCGGTCAGGCTCTCGACCCAGTCGCCGTCGTTGCAGTAGAGCAGCCCGTCGAGGTCGCGGATCTCGGCCTTGTGGATGTGTCCGCAGACCACGCCGTCGTAGCCGTGGCGCCGCGCTTCGCGCAGCAGGACCTGTTCGAACCCGGTGATGAAGCTGACCGCGTTCTTCACGCGGTGCTTCAGGTACTGCGACAGGCTCCAGTAGGGCAGCCCGAGGCGGACGCGCACCCGGTTGAAGTGGTTGTTGAGCCACAGCACGAAGTCGTAGAGCGTGTCGCCGACATAGGCGAGCCAGCGCGCGTGCAGCATCACGCCGTCGGCGAAATCGCCGTGCACGACCCACAGACGACGACCGTCCGTCAAGCGTATGCACGGCGTCCTGTCGGATCGCGACCTGGCCGAAGTCGCAGCCCGGTGAACTGCCGACCGACTTCGTCGTGGTTGCCCGGTATGTAGACGACGTGCGTGCCCTTGCGCGCCTTGCGCAGCACCTTCTGCACGACGTCGTTGTGGGACTGCGGCCAGTGGAAGGTCTTCTTCAGCGCCCAGCCGTCGATGATGTCGCCGACCAGGTAGAGCGTGTCCGACTCGTTGTGCCGCAGGAAGTCGAGCAGGTAGCGCGGCCTTGCAGCCGCGCGTGCCGAGGTGGATGTCGGAAATGAAGATCGCGCGGTAACGGGTCGCGGCCTGGCCGGCGTCGTCGCTGTGTCGGCTTCGGAATTCGACTGCGGCCCGATTTCACGGGGGAGGCGACTCCGGGTCGTCGCCCGAGCTTGAGCCGCGGAGGAACGCGAGCACGAGTTGCAGCCATCGAATCATCGACGTCGGAGGCTAGGATCGGATGGTGACCCCCTTATGACACAGACATTTGCACGGCGCTTCTTCATGCCGCTGTACGAAGTCACTATCGGGCCATGCGGGACTTCACTAGTCGACGCCGGATTCACGCCGCGGTCATGCGGCGACTCGACACTCCCGCACGTTCCCGACAACCGCAACGCCCGCACTCGGAGAGCACCTTATGTCGCATGACGATGACGTCGTCACGAACATCTCCACGAATCCCCACATCAACGACCTGATCGAGCAGCGGCTGCAGGATCCTGCCCGGCGCAAGCTGCTGCGCGGCGGCTTCGGCCTGGCATCGTTGTCGTTCATCGGCGCGCCAATGCTGGCCGGCTGTGGCGGCAGCGACGACGCGATCGCTGCTCCGGCGCTGACGCCCGCGCCGGCACCCGCTGCTGCGCCGCCGCCTCCGGGGCCGGCGCGGCCGACCTCGCTGAGTTTCACGGCCGTTTCGAAGTCGATGGCCGATGCTCTGGTGGTTCCGGCGGGCTACACCGCAACGGTTCTGTACCGGCTCGGCGATCCGATCGCCTCGGGTGTCACGGCCTACGCGAACAGACGGCACCGATGCTGCGGCGACGTTCGCTCAGCGCGCCGGCGATCACCATGACGGCATGCAGTACTTCGGCCTGAACGCGAGCGGTGCCTATCAGCGCGACTGCGAGCGACCGTGGCCTGCCTGTGCATTGAACCACGAGGCGATCACGCCGGCGTCTTCCTGCATCCGACGGGTCCGACGATCATTGGCACGGGCAATGCGGCGGCGCGCACCGTTGCCGACGAAGTGCTGCGCGAGTTCTATGTGCATGGCGTCAGCAGTCATCGAGATCAGCAAGGCGGCGGGCGGGGGCTGGAGCTACAAGCAAGACTCGAGCCTTCAATCGCCGCATACACACGTTGACCGACATGGATCATCGCGGGGCCGGCGGCGAGCTCGTCGCAGATGGTCACGAAGTACTCGACCAACGGCACGACGCACGCGCGGCACCGTCAACAACTGCGCCAACGGCTACACGCCGTGGGGCACTTACCTCGACGTGCGAGGAGAACTGGGCCGGCTACTTCCGCCGCGTGACGCGACGGACAACGCCAATCGCAGCGCGAAGGAGCTGACGTCGCTGGCGCGCAACGGGGTCGCGGGCACCGGCCGCGAGCTGTGGGCGACGGTGGCGCCCGATACCGCGGACAACCTCTACGGCCGCTGGAACGCCGAGGTCAAGGGGGCGACTGCCGCGGACGACTATCGCAACGTTGCCAACACCTACGGCTGGAACGTCGAGATCGATCCGTTCACGCCGACCTCGACGCCGAAGAAGCGCACCGCGATGGGACGCTTTGCGCATGAAGGCGCGTGGCTCGCAAAGGCGGTCGCCGGCAAGCCGGTCGTCTTCTACATGGGCGACGATTCGCGCGGCGAGTACGTCTACAAGTACGTTTCGACCGCGGTCTGGGACACGGCCGACGCGACGCGCGGCCTCGCGGCCGGCGACAAGTACCTCGACAGCGGCAAGCTGTATGTCGCCGAAGTTCAATGCCGACGGCACCGGCAACTGGCTGGATCTTTCGCTCGGCGAACGCCGCGGTCGCCAACTATGCGACCTATGCGTTCGCTGATGCAGGCCGACGTGTTGATCAACTGCGCGACTGGCCGCGGATGCGGTCGGTGCGACCAAGATGGACCGCCCGGAGTGGGGTGCGGTCGATCCCGTGACCGGCGAGGTCTACATGACGCTGACCAATAACAACGCCACGGTGCGCACGCTCGCTGCCACCGATGCCGCCAATCCGCGCCACTACAACGATCCGCGCAGCAACGGCACGCGCGCAGCGCGGCAATCCCAACGGCCATATCATCCGCTGGAAGGAAAGTTCGCCCGAGGCGCTGACGTTCACCTGGGACATCTTCTCTTCGGCGCGCGCTCGACCGCCGATGCGACCAACGTCAACCTGTCCGGACTGACGGCAGACAACGACTTCTCCAGCCCGGACGGCCTGTGGTTCAGCCCGGCCACCAGTGTCTGCTGGATCGAGACGGACGACGGCGCCTACACCGACGTCACCAACTGCATGCTGCTCGCGGCGCTGCCGGGGCAGGTGGGCGACGGCGGTGTCAAGACGATCACCAGCACCGACGCCGCCGGCGCAAGCAAGCAGGTGCAGACCTACGTTGGCGCGGCTGCCGGCACCAAGGTCAAGCGCTTCCTGGTGGGACCGAAGGAGTGCGAGATCACCGGGCTGGCGGAAACGCCGGACGGCAAGACGCTGTTCGTCAACATCCAGCATCCCGGCGAGGAGACTGCCCCCAACTTCACGACCTCGACTTATGGCAGTTACTGGCCCGATGGTGGCACCGCGCGGCCGCGCTCCGCCACGATCGTCATCACCCGCAACGACGGCGGCGTGATCGGTGTCTGAGGCGGCAGAGTCCGCAGCAATGCCGGTGGGGGGCGAGGACGCCCCCTCCCTTTCCGGCTGGAAGCCTTGAGCGCTTGCCGCTGCCACGCCGTCTCTGCTGCGATCTGGCCCAGCGGATTTTCGACCCCCTGAATCGCGTGCCAAAAGAGTTCGGTCCACGTGGATTGACCGGCGTCCCCGACTGATCTGCATCATCGCCGAAATCTCATCAACGCCTAATCTGTACCTTGGTTGGGCGCAGGCTGCAGGCGTCAAGTAAGTTGACTTAGGCAGCCAGACAAGGCAGCGATGAAGGACATCAAGGTACTGGGCACCGGCTGTGCCAATTGCCGGACTACCATCCAGTTGATCGAGGATGTTGCGCGCGAGCGCGCGATTGAGGTTCGGCTCGAAAAGGTCGAACGCATCGAGGACATCGTCGCGACCGGTGTCCTGCGCACGCCGGGCGTCGTGGTCGATGGCAAGGTCGTTCATGCGGGTGGCATTCCGACGCGCGATGCTATCGCCGGGTGGCTCGCGGCGGCCTGAGGGTCCGGTCGAACGAGGCCCGCAGTCATGACCAGCTTCGCGCTCGGGATCAGACGCTGGCCGCAGCGGCAGCCGATCCTGTTCGTGCTGATTGCCGCGGTCGCGTGGTTACTGGCGTATCGCGCACTCGTACCCGTATCCGAGGCGCTCGTGGCCGCGTTGCCGGTCGAGCGAGCGTCGCAGCTCGGCAGCGCGCTGCAGTTCCTCTTCTACGACACGCCGAAAGTTCTGCTGCTGCTCACGGCCGTTGTGTTCGTGATGGGCATGGTCAATTCGTACTTCACGCCCGAACGTACCCGCGCGCTGCTCGCGGGCCGCGCGGAGGGCGTCGGCAACATGCTGGCGGCAAGCCTGGGCGTGGTCACGCCGTTCTGCTCGTGCTCGGCGGTGCCGCTGTTCATCGGCTTCGTGCAGGCCGGTGTGCCGCTCGGCGTGACGTTTTCATTCCTCATCGCCGCGCCGATGGTCAATGAGGTTGCGCTGGCGCTGCTGCTGGCGATGTTCGGCTGGAAGGTGGCGCTGCTCTACCTCGGGCTGGGGCTGTCGATCGCGATGGTTGCGGGCTGGGTGATCGGTCGACTGAAGATGGAAGGGCAACTCGAGTGCTGGGTGCGCGAACTGCGCCATGCGCATCCGCAGGCCGACCCGCACACGGTCGCCTGGTCGGATCGCATTGAGGCAGGCCTGGCTTCGGTGCGCGAGATCGTCGGGCGCGTGTGGCCGTACATCCTCGCCGGAATCGCGATCGGTGCGGCGATCCACGGCTATGTGCCGCAGGACTTCATGGCTTCGTTCATGGGGCGCGATGTGTGGTGGGCGGTACCGCTCGCCGTGCTGCTGGGTGTTCCGATGTACAGCAATGCGGCCGGCATCATCCCGGTTATCGAGGCGTTGCTGGCTAAGGGCGCCGCGCTGGGCACAGTGCTCGCCTTCATGATGAGCGTGATCGCCCTGTCGCTTCCCGAAATGGTGATTCTGCGCAAGGTCCTGCAGCCGCGACTGATTGGCGTGTTCGTCGGAGTCGTCGCGGCGGGCATCCTGATCGTCGGCTACGCCTTCAACTTCGTGCTCGGCTGAGCACCGCCGGAGGCGACGGGGCACCGTGACAGCGGCCGCACGGAAATCCCGCTTGACATCGTTTCTATAATTCCATAATATTCGAAACATGGAAGCTGTTGCTGCCGTTCGTGCCCTCGCCGCCCTCGCGCAGGAAACGCGCCTGGAGGTGTTTCGGTTGCTCGTACAGCAGGGCCCAAGTGGCCTTGCGGCGGGCGAGATCGCGTCCCGTCTGGGCATCGCGCCGGCAACGCTGAGCTTCCATCTGAAGGAGTTGTCCGCACGCGGGGCTGGTCACCACGCGCCAGGACGGGCGCTTCGTCTTCTATTCGGCGGATTTTGGATCGATGAACGTGCTGCTGTCGTTCCTGACCGAGAACTGCTGCGTGGCCGATGGTGGCGCCTGCGTCAGCGCGCCGTGTCGACCTCCGCGGGGCGTCTCCGCGGCAAGACCCTCCAACAAGGCGCGCGCGGCGCGCAGAAAGGTGAGCGCATGAAGCGCTTTCACGTCCATGTTTCAGTGCCGGACCTGACCGCCAGCATCCGCTTCTACTCGACGCTGTTCGGCAGCGCGCCCGCCGTTGTCAAGGGCGACTATGCCAAGTGGATGCTCGAGGACCCGCGCGTGAATTTCGCGATCTCGCAGCGGGGTGGCAAGCCCGGTGTCAATCATCTGGGACTGCAGACTGACTCCGATGCCGAGCTCGAGTCGCTCAGCGCTCAGTTGCAGAGCGGCCGATCTGTCCGTCGCAGCCGAGAAGGAAGCAGCCTGCTGCTATGCGCGGTCGAACAAGTACTGGGTGACCGACCCCACCGGCATTGCCTGGGAGACGTTTCACACGCTCGGTGAAGTCCCGACCTTCAACGGTGAGGCGGAGGCCGCGCCGGCCGGCACCGCAGCGCCCTGCTGTGCTCCGGCCGCGCCGACAGCCAGGCCCGACGCCAAGGTTCCGGTGAAGGTCGCGGCCGGCTGCTGCCGCTGATTGCACGCCATGGTGATCAACGCGGCACTGCGCGCGGCAGCGCCTGACGATCAGGCACGCATCGTGGCTTTGCTCATGCAGGCCGGGCTGCCGGCGGCCGACATCACGCAGGATGGACTGCGCGATTTCATCGTCGCGCTCGATGCCGGCGAGGTGATCGGAGCCGTCGGGCTCGAGCGCTACGGCGATCACGGCCTGCTGCGGTCACTGGTGGCGGCGCCCGACTGGCGCGGCCACGGACTCGGCGCAGCGCTGGTCGATGCGATCGAGGCGAGGGCGCGCGCGCTTGGCGTTCGTTCGCTCTCACTGCTGACCGAAACCGCGACGCCGTTCTTCGCCGCGCGCGGATATGCCGCGATCAAGCGGAGTCTTGCGCCGGCGTCCGTGCAGGCCAGCACCGAGTTCACCACGCTGTGCCCTGCCAGCAGCACCTGCATGCACAAGACGATTAACTGACACTGCTACTGACCCATGCCTGCCGACCGCCCCCTGAATGTCCTGTTCCTGTGCACCGGAAACTCGGCGCGCTCGATCCTCGCCGAAGTGATGATGAACACGATGGGCGCACCGCGCTTCAGGGCCTATTCCGCCGGTTCGCATCCGAACGGGCGCGTCAATCCGTTTGCGATCGAACTGCTCCAGAAGAACCGACTCCCGGTCGACGGGCTGCGCAGCAAGAGCTGGGACGAGTTTGCCCAGCCTGGAGCGCCTGAGCTCGACTTCGTCTTCACCGTCTGCGACAGCGCAGCCGGCGAGGTCTGTCCGCTGTGGCCGGGCCAGCCCATCACCGCGCACTGGGGCGTCGAGGACCCGGCCGCCGCCGACGGCAGCGACGCCGAAAAGCGCAGGGCGTTCTTCAATGCCTACAACCGGCTGCACAACCGGATCCAGTTGTTCCTGAGCCTGCCGCTGACGAAGCTCGACCGGCTGTCGTTGATGAAGCGGTTGAACGAAATCGGTCGGACGGATTCGCAGATTCCTGCGACCTGAACACGATGCGAAAGGACACGTTCATGAATGAAACAAGCGATGTGAAGCAAGTTGTACGGGAGAAATATGGCCAGGCGGCCACGCGCGTGAAAGTGGGCCAGGGCGGCTGCTGCAGCGGGTCGCCCACCGCACTGGAGTGCTGCGACCCGATCACGTCCAACCTCTATGACGCCGGGCAGGCCGGCGAAGTGCCGCAGGCCGCACTGCAGGCATCGCTCGGCTGCGGCAATCCGACCGCGCTGGCTGAACTGAGGCCGGGCGAAGTCGTGCTGGACCTGGGTTCCGGCGGCGGCATCGACGTGCTGCTGTCCGCCCGGCGCGTCGGGCCGAGCGGCAAGGCCTACGGCCTCGACATGACCGACGAGATGCTGGCGCTCGCCGAGGAGAACCGCCGCAAGAGCGGGCTGACGAACGTCGAGTTCCTGCGGGGCGAGATCGAGCACATCCCGCTGCCGGACAACTCGGTGGACGTGATCATCTCGAACTGCGTGATCAACCTCTCCGGCGACAAGGACCAGGTCCTGCGGGAAGCCTTCCGGGTGCTGAAGCCGGGCGGCCGCTTCGCCGTCTCCGACGTGGTGGTGCGCGGCGAGGTCCCCGAGGTGATCCGGCGTAGCCTGGAACTGTGGGCTGGCTGCGTCGCCGGCGCGCTTTCGGAGTCCGACTATCGCAGCAAGCTGGCCCAGGCGGGCTTCGGCGAGGTCGACGCTCGAGGTCACGCGCGTCTACGGCAGTGCCGACGCACGCGAGCTGCTCGCAGGGCTGGGGTTCGACGTCGATGCCGTTGCGAAGCAGGTCGACGGGAAGTTCGTCAGCGCCTTCATCCGGGCGGTGAAGCAGCCCGTCAGCCAGCGCGCGGGCGTGCCGTCAGCGGCGTGCTGCGGCGGGCCTCAGGTGTGAACGGAGAAAGATGTCTGCGTCGTCCCACGCCGCTGCACGGCCTCGAACGGCCGCACCGCTCAGCGTCTTCGAGCGCTACCTGACGCTCTGGGTTGCGCTGTGCATCGTGGCAGGCATCGTGATCGGCCAGGTGCTTGCTGCGCCGGTCCAGGCGATCGGCCGCATGGAAGTGGCGCGGGTCAATCTGCCGGTCGGTGTGCTGATCTGGGTGATGATCATCCCGATGCTGCTGCGCATCGACTTCGGCGCGCTCGGTCAGGTGCGGCAGCATGCGCGCGGCATCGGCGTCACGCTCTTCGTGAACTGGCTGGTAAAGCCATTTTCGATGGCGCTGCTCGCCTGGATCTTCATCCGGCACCTGTTTGCGCCGTTGCTGCCGGCCGACCAGATCGACAGCTACATCGCTGGCCTGATCCTGCTGGCGGCGGCGCCTTGCACCGCGATGGTGTTCGTCTGGAGCCGGCTGACCAACGGCGATCCGTACTTCACGCTGACACAGGTGGCGTTGAACGACACCATCATGATCTTCGCCTTTGCGCCGATCGTGGCGTTGCTGCTCGGCGTGGCCTCGATCACGGTGCCGTGGGACACGCTGCTGACGTCGGTCGTGCTGTACATCGTCGTGCCGGTCATCGTGGCGCAGGCGATCCGTGCCAGCGTACTGCGTCGGGGTGGTACCGCCGCGCTGGACGCGCTGCTGCACCGGATCCAGCCGTGGTCGGTGGCGGCGTTGCTGGCAACGCTGGTGCTGCTCTTCGCCTTCCAGGGCGAGCAGATCCTGCAGCAGCCGCTCGTCATCGCGCTGCTCGCCGTGCCGATCCTGATCCAGGTGTTCTTCAACTCCGCACTGGCCTACGGTCTGAACCGCGCGCTCGGCGAGACGCACAGTGTGGCTTGCCCGTCGGCGCTGATCGGCGCCTCCAACTTCTTCGAGCTGGCGGTCGCCGCGGCGATCAGCCTGTTCGGCTTCCAGTCGGGCGCCGCGCTGGCCACCGTGGTCGGTGTACTGATCGAAGTACCGGTGATGCTGCTGGTGGTGAAGGTCGTGAACGCCAGCAAGGGGTGGTACGAACAACGCGCGTGACGGGCGACCGCAGACGAAATTCGGCCTCGGGGGCGCTGTTTTCACCCTTTCGCGGGCACGGAAGCGACGGTCAGGACGGCGCGGCGGGCGCACGAGGTTTGTGACGGCCCGCTGACAGCGGTGCTGCCATCGGACGGCCCCCAGTCCTCCAACTCGGATCTTTCGTCGTAAACGGTGACGCCTGTCACCGATCTGTCACGGGCGCTTCCTAGACTGCGTCTCGTGCTGACAGATCTCTGTAACGCCTGCGCGTGCGACGCACGTCTTGCTTCCTCCTTTCCCTTTCCGAACAGAGCCCGAGGTAATTTCATGAATCCGATTTCATTCAAGTCCCTGCTCGTGGGCGTTGCCATGGCGGGCGCCTTATCGACGGCGCTGGCGCAGGACGTGACCGGCGCGGGCGCGACGTTTCCCGCGCCGCTCTATGCCAAGTGGGCGGACGCCTACAACAAGGCCACCGGCGCGCGCGTCAACTACCAGTCGGTCGGCTCGGGCGCGGGCCTGCGGCAGATCCGCGGCAAGACGGTGGACTTCGGTGCGTCCGACATGCCGTCTGACCGATGAAGAGCTTGCAAAGGACGGGCTGATCGCAGTTCCCGACCGTGATCGGCGGCGTCGTGCCGGTCGTCAACCTGGCGGGGATCCAGAGCGCAGCAACTGCGCCTGACCGGCCAGGTGCTGGGCGACATCTACCTCGGCAAGATCACCAAGTGGAACGATCCCGCGATCGCGGCGCTCAACCCGGGCCTGAAACTGCCGGACACGCAGATCGCCGTGGTGCGACGCGCCGACGGTTCGGGCACGACCTTCATCTTCACCAACTACCTGTCGAAGGTGAACGCCGAGTGGAAGTCCAAGGTCGGCGAGGGTACGGCGGTCAACTGGCCGACGGGCGCCGGTGGCAAGGGCAACGAGGGCGTGGCGGCGTTCGTGCAGCGGCTGCCGAATTCGATCGGCTACGTCGAGTACGCATACGCCAAGCAGAACAAGATGACCTACGCGCTGATGCAGAACGCGGCGGGCGCTTTCGTGGCGCCGGACGATGCGACCGTTCAAGGCGGCCGCGGCCGGCGCCGACTGGAAGAAGACGCTTCTACCAGATCCTGACGAACCAGCCGGGCAAGGACGCGTGGCCGATCACCGGCGCGACGTTCATCATGATGCACGCCAAGCAGGACAAGCCGCAGCAGGCGCACGGCGTCGCTGCGCTTCTTCGACTGGGCTTACGCGAACGGCGACAAGATGGCGGAGGACCTCGACTACGTCCCGCTGCCGGACAGCGTGGAGGCCCTGATTCGCCAGCAGTGGGCCAAGATCACCGACGCGGCGGGCAAGCCGGTCTGCCTGCAAGTAAGGCGCGGCAGCAGGCGCGGTTCCGTCGGGTCGCGGCTGCGCGAGCCATGTCGCGCAACAGGGCAGCCGGCGCCAGCCTCGGGCAAGGGGACTCCGATGGACGCTACACTCGTCCCAGTCAACGACGATCCGCGAATCGCAGGCCATGCAGATGCCCGAGCAGCCGCCCGTCCGCCGGGCGGGCACGATTGGCGATCGTGGTCTTCGCGGTGGCTGACGCGGACCGCGGCAGCCCTGACGCTGCTGCTGCTCTTCGGCATCATCGTTTCGCTGTTCATCGGCGCCTGGCCATCGATCCGCGACTTCGGCCTGAAGTTCCTGTGGACCGCCGAGTGGGACCCGGTCCAGGAGAAGTTCGGCGGCCTGGTGATGATCTACGGGACGCTGGCGACCTCAGCGATCGCGCTGCTGATCGCCGTGCCGGTCAGCTTCGGCATCGCGCTGTTCCTGACCGAGCTCTCGCCCAAGTGGCTGAAGCGCCCGCTGGGCACGGCGATCGAACTGCTGGCCGCGATTCCGTCGATCGTGTACGGCATGTGGGGCCTGATGGTTTTCTCGCCCATGCTGGCGACGTACGTCCAGCAACCTCTGCAGAAGGCCTTCGGCGAACGTTCCGGTGCTGGGGGCACTCGTTTTCCGGCGCGCCGGTCGGCATCGGCATCCTGTCGGCGGGGATCATCCTCGCGATCATGATCATCCCGTTCATCGCGGCCGTCATGCGCGACGTCTTCGAGGTGACGCCGGCAATGCTGAAGGAATCGGCCTACGGCCTGGGCGTCGACCACCTGGGAAGTCGTGTCGCGGGTCGTGCTGCCGTACACGAAGGCGGGCGTGATCGGCGGCATCATGCTCGGGCTCGGCCGTGCGCTGGGCGAAACGATGGCGGTCACCTTCGTCATCGGCAACTTCAACCAGCTGGAGACGCTGTCGCTGTTCGAGGCCGCCAACTCGATCACCTCGGCGCTCGCCAACGAGTTCGCCGAAGCGACGCCGGGCCTGCACGAGGCCTCGCTGATCTATCTCGGCCTGATCCTGTTCTTCATCACGTTCGTCGTGCTGGCGCTGTCCAAGCTGCTGCTGCTGCAGCTGCACCGCAACGAAGGGAGGCGCACATGAGCGCGAGTCGCGCCGCTGCCCGGAGCGCCGACTATCGCGTCGCGCCTGCATCGGCGCCGCAAGCTCGTCAACCAGATCGCGCTGACGCTGTCGCTTGCTCGCGATGGCCTTCGGGCTGGTCTGGCTGATCTGGATTCTGTGGGACACGCTGATCCTCGGATTCAAGGGGCTGACGGTCGCGACGCTTCACCGAGTCGACGCCGCCGCCCAACGCCGAGGACGGCGGGCTCGGCCAACGCCATCGTCGGGCTCGCTGATCATGGTGACGGCCGCGACGGGCGTCGGCACGCCGATCGGCATCCTGGCCGGCATCTATCTCGCCGAATACGGCCAGCGCACCTGGCTCGGGCAGATCACGCGCTTCATCAACGACATCCTGCTGTCCGCGCCGTCGATCGTCATCGGCCTGTTCGTCTACGCGATCGTCGTCGCCAGGACGAGGACGTTCTCGGGCTACGCGGGCGTCCTGGCGCTGGCGCTGATCGTGGTGCCGGTGGTCGTCCGCACGACAGAGAACATGCTTCAGCTGATTCCCAACGCGTTGCGCGAGGCGGCGGTCGCGCTCGGCGCGCCGAAGTGGGTGATGATCCTGGCGCGTCACGCTGAAGGCGGCGCGCGCCGGGGTGGTCACCGGCGTGCTGCTGGCGCTGGCCCGCATTGCCGGCGAGACGGCACCGCTGCTGTTCACGGCGCTGTCGAACCAGTTCTTCAGCGCCGACCTGGGCCAGCCGATGGCCAACCTGCCGGTGACCATCTTCAAGTTCGCAATGAGTCCATTTTCGAACTGGCAGCAGATGGCCTGGGCGGGCGTGTTCCTGATCACGGTGGGCGTGCTGGCGCTGAACATCCTGGCGCGCGTGCTGTTCCGGCAAAAACATAGGACGAGATGACGATGAACACTGCACTTGTCGACCGAGCGTCTGGCCAACGAGCGCATCAAGATGAACGTGCGCAGGACCTGAACTTCTATTACGGCAAGTTCCAGGCGCTGAAGAACATCAACCTGCAGGTCCCGGAGAAGAAGGTCACGGCCTTCATCGGGCCGTCGGGCTGCGGCAAGTCGACACTGCTGCGCGTGTTCAATCGCATGTTCGAGCTCTACCCGGAGCAGCGTGCCGAGGGCGAAGTCAGCGTCGACGGCGAGAACATCCTGACCACGCAAGGAAGACGTCGCGCTGATCCGCGCCAAGATCGGCATGATCTTCCAGAAGCCGACGCCGTTTCCGATGTCGATCTACGACAACATTGCCTTCGGCGTGAAGCTTGTTCGAGAGCCTGTCGAAGCCCGCGATGGACGATCGTGTCGAGTGGGCGCTGCGCAAGGCGGCCTTGTGGAACGAGGTCAAGGACAAACTGTCCCAGACCGGCACGAGCCTTTCGGGCGGCCAGCAGCAGCGGCTGTGCATCGCGCGCGGCATCGCGGTCAAGCCCGGAGATCATCCTGTTCGACGAGCCGTGCTCGGCGCTCGATCCGATCTCGACGGCGAAGATCGAGGAACTGATCGACGAACTGAAGACCGACTACACCGTGGCCATCGTCACGCACAACATGCAGCAGGCGGCGCGCGTGTCGGATTACACGGCGTACATGTACCTTGGGCGATCTGATCGAGTTTGGCGACACCGACCAGATCTTCATCAAGCCCAAGCGCAAGGAAACCGAGGACTACATCACCGGCCGTTTCGGCTGAAGCGACAGGCGCGAGCATCACGCACGGAGAACAATGGGAACCGGCGATCACTCGATGAGGAAGTACGACGAGGAGCTCGAGGCGATGCGCTCGCGCGTGCTGCAGATGGGCGGGCTCGTCGAGTCCCAGGTGCGCACCGCGCTTGACGCCTTCGAGATCCGCAAATGTCGAGCTCGCGCAGCAGGCGATCGATGCCGACAAGCGCGTCAACGAGCTCGAGCTCGAGCTCGACCAGATGGTCAACCACGTCATCGCGCGCCGGCAGCCCACGGCGGGCGACCTGCGCATGATCATGGGCATCGCCAAGGCCATCACCGACATCGAGCGCATCGGCGACGAGGCGAGCAAGATCGCGCGCGCCGCGAAGTGGCTGCGCGAAAAGGATGGCCAGGCCCGCGTGAACCGGGTGCCGGACATCCGGTACTCGGGCGAGGCCGCGGTGTCGATGCTGCGGCGTGCGCTCGATGCGTTCGCGCGGCTCGATGCGCAGGCGGCCGCGGCGATCATCAAGGACGACCAGGGGGTCGATGACCATTTCCGCGCGATCCTGCGCCAGCTGATCACGTTCATGATGGAAGACCCGCGCACGATCTCGGCATCGCTCGACACGGTCTGGGCGGCCAAGGCGATCGAGCGGATCGGCGACCATGCGAAGAACATCGCCGAGCACGTCATCTTCATCTCGCAGGGCGTCGATGCGCGGCACCTGACGCCGGACGAAGTCGAGCGCGCCGTGGCGCGCGGGTAGAGTGTCACGGTGGCCGCAGCGATACTCGTCGTCGAGGACGAACCGGCGATCCAGGAGCTGGTGGCCTACACGTGCACGACGAACGGCTACGACGGTGCGACGCGCCGGATTCGGTGGCCGCGGCACGCGACGGCGATCGGGCAGGAATTGCCGGATCTGGTGCTGCTCGACTGGATGCTGCCCGACAAGCCGGGCATCGACTTGCTGCAAGGAGCTGCGGGCCGAGGAACGGACGCGATCCGTGCCGGTCATCATGCTGACGGCGCGGGCGGCGAAGCCGACCGGTGGTGGGTCTCGACACCGGCGCCGACGATTACGTGGTCAAGCCATTTTCACCGCGCGAACTGGTGTCGCGCATCCGCGCCGTATTTCGTCGCCGCGCACCGCAGCTGAGCGGCGAAGCGATCGAGTACGGCCCGTTGACGATCGATCCTGCGCGGCATGAGGTGCTGGCGGACGGCAAGCCGGTCAAGCATGGGCCTCACGGAGTTCAAGCTGCTGAGCTTCCTGGTCGGCCACCCGGAGCGGGTCTTCTCGCGCGCGCAGCTGCTGGACAGCGTCTGGGGCGACCACGTGTTCATCGAGGAACGAACGGTTGACGTGCACGTCCTTCGGCTGCGCAAGGCACTGGCGCCGGCCAATGCGCAGCACGTGGTGCAGACGGTGCGCGGACTTGGCTACCGCCTCTCGACCCGGCCGGAGCAATGAATGATTCCGGGCCGACGCGCCTCCGCTGCCCGCTGCCCTGGGTGCCTTTGACCACGGTCGGGATTGACGCCGGAGCCCAGACTAGACTCCCGTCATGGCCGACCCGGTGAAACCGCACTTCGCGATGCTGCTGCCCGCCGCTGCTGCGGCTGGCGGCGCTCGCAGCCCTCGGCGGCGTCGTCGGCTTCTTCTTCGGTGCGGTGCCGGCCTGTGGATCGTGGTGATCGGACTGACCATCCAGCTTGCGATGCACATGTCGTACGCCACGCGGCTCGCGGCATGGCTCGAGAAGCCGAAGGCTGGACGAGATTCCGAACGGCTGGGGCTTGTGGAGTGATGTCTTCACTCGGCTTTATCGGCAGCGGCGCACGACCGAGGCCAACGAGCGACGACTCGTCGAGAACGAGGAACGCTTTCGGCGCACGATCAGTGCGTTGCCCGAGGGCATCGTGCTGGTCGACGCCGTCGCTGCAGATCGACTGGTGCAATCCGGTGGCCGAGCAGCACCTCGGCGTTCGACTCTCGGCCGATCAGGGCCTGCGTCTGACGAATCTGGTCCGCGACCCTGACTTCGTCAGCTACATGACCTCCGGGCACTTCGATGCGCCGTTGGTGTTCCGGCCTCTGGCGCAGGCCGGGCTCGCGCTCGAAGTCCGCGTCGTCGACTTCGAGCCGGCGCGCTCGATCATCATCACGCGCGACATCACCCAGCGCGAGCGGGTGGACGCGGTGCGGCGCGACTTCATCGCCAATGTGTCGCACGAGCTGCGCACGCCGCTGACGGTCGTCAGCGGCTTCCTGGAGATGCTGCTCGACGCACGCACCGGTGACGAGGCGACGCGCCGGCGTCACCTGGAACTGATGCACGAGCAGGCTCAGCGCATGTCGCGACTGGTCGAGGATCTGCTGACGCTGTCGCGCCTCGAGTCGCGCGAAAGCTCCGGTGCAGGAGGATGTGGTCGACGTGCGCCAGCTCGTGCGCGAGGTTGGCGACGAGGCGCGCGCGCTATCGAACGGACGGCATCGCGTCGAGGTCGAAGCACCGCCGCGCTTTCGTGCGCGGCAGCCGCGATGAACTGCGCAGCGCCTTCGGCAACCTGGTTTCCAATGCAATCCGTTACACGCCCGAGGGTGGGCACGATCACGCTGCGCTGGCGGGAGCACGACGGCGACGGGCGTTTCGAGGTGGAGGACACCGGCATCGGCATCGCGGCCGAGCACTTGTCGCGGCTGACCGAGCGCTTCTATCGGGTCGACAAGAGCCGCTCGCGTGAAACCGGTGGCACGGGTCTCGGCCTGGCGATCGTCAAGCACGTTCTGTTGCGGCACGACGGCCGGCTTGATATCGCTCCGAGCTCGGCAAGGGCAGCATATTCAGTGCCGTGATTCCGGCGAGTCGGCTGATCGCGGTGGTGGATCCACGGACTGGCGCAGGCCGCGTGACCGGTGCTGTCCGTGAAAAGTGCGGTGGTATGATCTCGCGGCCCTCGGGGTGTAGCGCAGTCTGGTAGCGCGCCTGCTTTGGGAGCAGGATGTCGGGAGTTCGAATCTCTCCACCCCGACCAAGCGCCTTCCAGGGCGCACCCGGCGAGTTTCGATCTGCCCGTAGCTCAGTCGGATAGAGCATCAGCCTTCTAAGCTGAGGGTCACAGGTTCGATTCCTGTCGGGCAGGCCAGTTCTTCTCGAGTGGTGGCTGTAGCTCAGTTGGTAGAGTCCCGGATTGTGATTCCGGTTGTCGTGGGTTCGAGTCCCATCAGCCACCCCAAATTTCTAGCTTCCCACGATAGCGCTCACTGACGAGTTTTTCGCAACTCTCGCATTTGCGAAAACTCGATTCCCCGCAATTCGGCGAGCCCCGAAGGCGGCAAAACGGCCGTGAAGCACTCGCGATCCAGCCCCATGGTCGCCTCGTTCTGGGAACAGCGTTCATGGGCGCGAACCGATCGGTCGCAAGCGGCAGGTCTCGGTGCTACCGCAAGTCTCAGTTCGACCCGTGGCAGACATCTCGCTATGCCGAGAGGCGACGTTGCACCAGTTCCTGGAAGCGGAGGCCAGGCCTTAGGCGAATCACCGCTCTGGAATTCCAGCCTTGCGTAAACCGCCATAGAGGTGGGTCTCGACCTGTTGCAAATAGGCTGGTTCATTCGAGGTTCCGATTGCTTTGACATCGGCGATCGACAAGCCGGGGCGGCGCCGCAACAGTGCGGCCTTGGCCGCTTCGGCCTTGGCGACTTCACCCTCGTGCGCATAGGCTGCAACGAGGTAAAGATGGCCGACCCACCAATCTTGGAACGTTCCCGCCTTTTCACAGGCGCCAATCGCGTCCTTGTAGCGACCGAGCACAAGATACGACCGACATCTCATGCGCAGTGCGAAGCCCACGTCGAGCGTATCCAACGCAAGGGCGCGGTCAACCAGTGGCAGCGCCTCGGCCGGCTTCCCGATCATGTTCATCATCCATGCGCGCCAGGCGATGGGAGAGGCGCGCGTCCGATCGAGGCTCTGTTCCTTCGAGTTCGCTTCCAGCGCCGCCTCCCAGCGCCACTGCCGAGCGAAGGCCCTACTTCGCAGCGACCACACCCTTGGATCGTCCCTGTCCAGCACCACGGCACGCATGGACAGATCGTCGAGTTCCTGCACGAGGCGGTCGCGGGCAGCGTGACGATTCAAGTCGAGTTCGGCATCCAGGGTCGCGCCACGCCCGAGCAACGCCTCCACCAGATTGGGATCGAGCCGCAGCGCCTCGTCGTACAGTTTGCGAGCCGCGAGCGCACCTTTGAGCGGATCGGTCTCGTTGTCCCAGACATTGCCTGCTCGCAGTACGACCTCCAACGCATTGGCGTCGCTTGCAGACTGCGTTCCGATGCGACGGTGCTCGGCTGCACTCAACGCCAAACGCAATTGTTGAATCAGCGGTGTAACAAGCGCGCCGGGGTCTCGCTCGGCACTTCCGCGTTCCAGCTTCAAGCGATGGCTCCAAACCTGGGTCGCGGTGCCGGTATCAACGAGCCGGATGTCGGTGATGAACTCCTCTCCCGCCAAGCGGACCTCGCCCTCGACGAGGTAGCGGACGTTGAGTTCCCGCCCGACCAGGCGAGCGTCCATAGCCTTGCCTTTGTAGGTCGAGGCCAAGGCATAGGAAACGACCCGGACCACACGGATACGTCCGAAGGCAAGCGTGAGATCGCGCGTCAGGCTATCGGCAAGCTGCGCATCTGCCGCGCCGCCGCCGGGCGCAGCGAATGGCAGGATCGCAACCGAGAACCACGGTGCGGTTCCGCCGACAGCGGAAGTACCGGTCGTGTCGGCGGTTTGCGATGCGGGTTTCCAGTAATTCCACGACAGCGTAGCCAGCACGACGAGAAGAACCGCTGCCGCAGAGACCGCTGCCGATCGCAATTTCCTTGGGGACACGCCGGGGACGCCCATCGGGCGGGCTGCGCCGTCGCCGGTTGGACCGTTGGCGTCCGCCGGTGCGGCGGGCGCCGGTGCTTCGACGACCGGATGCGACTGCGTGTTGTTGGCCGCAGGAATTGGCGGCAAAGAGGAAGCCTTGTCCTCATCAGGCTGCAGCGTGATGCGATAGCCTCGCCCGGGGACCGTGGCGATCGCGTTTTGCCCCAGAACCTTTCTCAGGGCTCCTACCTGCACCTGCAGGTTGTTCTCTTCGACCACGAGCCCGGGCCAGACGACGTCCAGTAGCTCGTTCTTGCCCACGACCCGATCGCGCCGCTCGATCAGCGCCAGCAGTAAATCGAAGGCGCGCGCTCCGATTGCCACCGGCTGGCCATCGACCAGCAGCTGGCGCTCGGCGGGCCTGACTTCACAGCGATCGAATCGGTAGGTGGTCACAACCGCCTTCCGTCTGTGTCCAACAAACGCAATGCGCTGCACAACTCTACGCCAGAGCGGCGATTTCAGAACGTTTCAGACCGTTTTCGAGCGGCTCAAGGACTGAAATGGGTGCCGACCGGCACAGTGCGTCCGTCTTCAACGCCACCATGGAGTTACCGATGAACCGCTCCTTTCAGCCGACCTCCCCGTTGCTCCGATTCGTGTTCGCCGCTGCCGCCGTTCTGACCACGCTCGCGACCGCCGGCTCGATCGAGGGCCTGATCGCCCACTACGACGCCGAGTCGCAGTTGGCGACCGTCGAATTCAGCCGCCTAGCCCAGCGCTGACAGCGCTGCTGCTGGCGGCACTTGGCTTGAACGTCAACCAGAGACAGCGGATCCCCGCTGGCTCGGCAACCGCCGCTCACGGAAGGAGCCCGCAATGAAACACGTCATCAAGAACTGCGCAGTCGGAATCTCACTGCTGCTCTGCATTCCCGGCCTTGCGCTCGCGAACGGCCCGAAGGGGTGCAAGCACGACATGCTCAAGGGTCAGTACGTTTTTACGGCAACCGGCTTTTCGAGGGGCACCGATGGGTCATGGTTTCCCAAGGCCATCGTCGAATACATGGAGATAAAGGGCGACGGCACGTTGAGCGTTCCCGCCGCGACGGTTGCCAACCGTGCGAACGACGGCGCCGTTGTGCAGTCGCCTCCCGGCGGGGTCGGTGCTTATTCTGTCAACGACGACTGCACGGGCACCCTGCAATTCACCAACGGTCCCAGCTTCAATATCTTCGTGGCGCCGAGGGGCGACGAGTTCTGGATGATCCAGACCAACCCCAACAACGTGCTGCAGGGAAACGTGAAGAGATTGTGGTAGCGGGCTGCTAAGACGTGATGAAGACGACGCGCCGCCCCTACGCGTCGTCCGGTGCTTTCTGCTTGCCGACTGTTGTACTACCCGCGAAATACTCTCTGGCACTCCAGGCTTCCGGCTCTGAGTGGCCGGTCGTCTGGAGTCTTGTTAGGAATGACGGACCTCAAAGAAGGGCGTGCCAGGCAGGGGACATCCGCGCATCGGCGGGAGCGCGTCTGCCTTCGGGCATTTCGGGCGGTACCGCTCAACTTCTGCATTTGGCCGAATGAACCCGCGGCGCATGTCCGAAGTCAGGGCTTTCCGGCCCGGACGATGACGACCGCCGCGATCGCCAGCAGCAGAATGGCGCCAGCCTCGAACGCGATGTTCTCCGGAGCCATATCCTTGCCCTGCAGCACGATAAGGCGCGCAAGGGCAGTGATCGCGATGAAGATCGGATAGATGAAGGGCGAGCCGCGTCCCGTGTAGAACACCGCGATCATGCCGATCACCTCGGTGTACAAAAACATCAGCAGGATGTCGGCGAGGTCGATCTTGCGGGACTCGATCACGCCCCAGACCTCCGTGGCGGCCGCACCAACCGTCATCACCGCGACGGTGATCAACAGGCCCCGCTCTACCAGGCGGAAGCCTCCGACGATCAGCGTCTCCTCGTCCTTGCTTACCTTGGGTGTCGCAGGATCGGCGATCCCTTTCGGAATATCGGGCGGCGGCTTGTCCTCTGCGGTCATGAACGCAATCTAGCTCATGCACTGGGCACAGAAAAGTCCGCTGTTATGCAGATCGTGCGGCGCAAACGAATGGCTGAAACTGGCCGCAAGCACTAAAGTGACTTCGACGCGCGATGCGCCGCCTGCACGGCACGCACCAGCGAAGGATGGAGGGTGCCGAGCTTCGGGATCTGACCATGGGGTGCGGCCGGTGGCACCGTGAACCACTCGTTTGTGTATGGCAGATCGAGGGTCTTTCCAAGATCGAATTTCGTGTCGTAGCTGAGGCCCGCAGCCTCATAGGCGGCAGGATTGCGGTCGCGCAGAATTGCAAACTCGCCCCGATGCAAAGTCGTGGTGCGCTGGCTGGTGCCGTATGCGACATGGACCGTGAACTGCGGCGCGTCGTCATCGAAAACGATCAGAATCAAAGCCGGTCGCGGCTTGGGCCGGGGGTTGATGTCATCGGGAAAGTGGCACCAAACGATCTCACCGGCGGTGGGTTCGGCCCACCAGTGCAGGGTCATGCAGACTTCACATCGAACAGGCTGGTTCGGGCCGAGCGCTTCTTGCCTTGCGGAACGCGCTTCCTGATCTGGCGCACTTGAGCCGCCGTCAGCGGACCCGCGTCAGCCTCATACTGCGGCAGCAGTCGCACCGCCAAGTTGTGCAAGGCGAGGTGAATGGCTTGCGTCTCGTCGACACCCAGGCGTTGCGCCAAGCGCTTGGCTGTGTCACGCGATACTCCGGTGGCGCTATCGGTGGGGCGATAGCGGAACGCGATCTGGTCGGCGGTGTTGCGAGAAGCCATGGGTAACGTCCTAGAAGTGGATATCTTTAAGATATCCAAATTGATCGCCGAGGTCAAGGCCGCACGCACGCGGAACACCCGGCGTTGCTGTCGGCAATGTAATGGCCGCTTCAGGCGAACTGAAGGCCGCGACGTCAGGACCGCTCCTGAGCGGGCAGGGACAGCGAGGTCGGAGAGCGAAAAAGACGTCTGCCTATGCGGCGACCGAATGCGCTTCGAGACTTACGTTCAGGCATTCGCGCATGACAAGGAAGATGGCTGCGAGGTTGTCCATACTTGGATTGCCTGCCGGCGAAAGCATGCGGTGCAGGCTCTTGCTCGGCTTGTCGGTCATCGTGGCCAACTGCTCGAAGCCGATCGTGGCATTGACCAGATCACGCAGGATCAGTCTTGCGGTTTCCGGCTCGCCATTCAGGAACAAGGTGGCTGCCTCATCGAGCAAGGCCTGCGCGAACGCAGGATCACGGTTGACCCGTTCGACTACCGTTTGCTTGAAATCGCGCGTCAGCGCCATTGGTTTCACCTCTTGCGCGGCCCAGCCGGCCTGGCCGCCCTGATCTGCGCCTTCTTGCGCGCCTTGTACTCTGCCAACAAGGCCTTGGCCTGATCGATATCGCGTTGCTGGCCGCGCTTCGTTCCACCGCCAAACAGTACGATCAGCGTATCGCAGTCCTTCGCCAGATAGATCCGGCAGCCCGGTCCCCAGTCGATGACGCACTCACCCATTCCAGCGAACCACTTGATGCTGGACGTGTTGCCAGGTCCAGGCGCAGCTTGGCGGTCGTAACCTTGGCAGCGCTCTGCGGATCGAGGCTGTCGAAGCACCGTCGCTAGGGATTCGAGCCGTCTTCGCGCAGATATTCTTCGACCCGGATAGGCAGTCGAAAGGTAACGTATATGTTACCTTAAGTCAAATGTCCCTCGGACTGGCTTGCCGACGCGCGCACTGGTCGAAACGAATTACCTTCTTCGGTCGCCGGAGTGCGAACCGACCATGCGCTGCAACGTTTGCTTCCAAGCGCGGGCGGTCCAAAGTGACGCTCTTGCGGTTGGTCAGCGCGGTGTGTAGTTCGTTGAGAACTAGAGTTAGCTTGGCCCCTCAACTAGTCAGCCGTCGCCTCGACTGCGTACGCCTCCTCTAGCTGGTGTGCGGACGCCAGCGCGGCCTCCGCGAGAAAGCTCGAGCGCGAGCGGCCGGATCTCCTCGCAGCCGAGTCAATGCGCCGCAGTACACGTTTCGGAATGGAAACGTTTACCCGCTCGACCTGGTTGTCCAGTGTTTCAGGCGCAACGTCAACGAAGGCCCATACCATTCCAGCGAGGTCCGGGTCGTTGACATAGGCGTCGATCTTGCGCGGCGTGGGCACGTCCTCGTCGGCGTCAAGCAATCCCTCCAAGTGAAGCTCGATTGCCTCTTGAGCATTCTCGAGGGCCTCCTCAAAGGTATCCCCGGCCGAAAAACACCCGGGAAGGTCTGGGACGATGACACCGAATGCGTGATCAGCGTTGCCTTTCTCAACCGCTACCGGATACTTCATAGCGCTGTCTCCAATCTTTGCCGCCTCACTTGAGGCCCGGCTGCTTCCTTATCACGTGCACAAGCCCGACTCCCAAGTCCTTCTTGGGATGGGGCACCGTCACTATGCGGCCGCCCTTCTTAAACTGGTGCTGGCTGCCTTTCGATCGAACAAGCTCCCAACCGGCTTCCCTTAGCTCCCTGATCAGATCAGAGCCTTTCATGCGTGTGTACCGTACACACGGTTAGGCGGGGCGTCAAGAAAAAGTGTGTATTAGACACACTCCACTTTAGAGCTTCGGTAGCGAGAAGTCCCACCGAGCCGTCGGCGCGGCTTTGGGATTGATTGGACGCCCGCCAGCCTTGGCGTTCTTTGAGGCCCCAGCGGTCGGGTCTCATCAACCACCTCACACGCCTTCGTGCAGGTGTCGTCACGGGTCGCCGCGTTGGTGGGTCAGGTCGCTGACGGCCGAGTCATCTCCGCAGCGCGGACCCAGCGATCGAAGTTCTCCGCGCTGACATGACCCAGTGCGAGGGCGGTCTCCCGCAGCGTCTTGCCTTCGTGATGGGCCTTGTGCGCGATCGCGGCGGCCTTGTCGTAGCCGATGTGCGGCGCCAGCGCCGTCACGAGCATCAGTGACCGCTCCAGCAGCTCGCCGATGCGATCGAGGCGCGGTTCGATGCCGCGCGCACAGTGCTCGTCGAAGTGGCGCATGCCGTCGGCCAGCAGGCGCGTGCTCATCAGGGCATTGGCGGCGATCAATGGCTTGTTGACGTTGAGTTCGAAGTTCCCGGTCGCGCCGCCGAAGTTCACCGCCACATCGTTGCCGAACACCTGTGCGCAGATCATCAGCAGCGATTCGCTCTGGGTTGGGTTGATCTTGCCGGGCATGATCGAGCTGCCCGGCTCGTTTTCTGGAATGGACAGCTCGCCCAGTCCGGAGCGCGGGCCGCTCGCATAGCCAGCGCACGTCGTTGGCGATCTTCGACAGCGCCGCGGCCAGTGTCTTCAGCGCGCCGTGGGCGAAAACAACGGCGTCGTGCGCTGCGAGCGCGGCGAACCGGTTTTCGGCCTGCGTGAAGGGCAGGCCTGTTGCGCGCGCCAGCTCCGCGGCGACGCGCACGCCGAATTCCGGATGCGTGGCGAGTCCGGTGCCGACCGCGGTGCCGCCGATGGCCAAGTGGATAGAGTGCGGCGAGGCCCGACTCGGCGGCTTGGCGCGCGAAGTCCAGCTGCGCGACGTAGCCGGAAAACTCCTGCCCGAGCGTGATCGGCGTGGCGTCCTGCAGGTGGGTGCGGCCGATCTTCACGATCGGTTCGAAGGCCTGCGACTTCGCCGACAGGGTTGCGCGCAGTCCATCGAGCGACGGCAGCAGGTGGCGCGCGAGTGCGAGCGCGAGCGCGACGTGCATCGCGGTCGGGATGACATCGTTGGACGACTGACCGCGATTGACATGGTCGTTGGGATGCACGGCGCGGCTGCCGCGCGCAAGTCCGAGCAGTTCCGCGGCGCGATTGGCGAGGACCTCGTTGACGTTCATGTTCGTCTGCGTGCCCGAGCCGGTCTGCCATACGGGCAGCGGAAAGTGGTCGTCATGCTGGCCGGCCACGACCTCGTCGGCCGCCGTACCGATCGCCTGCGCGAGGCGGGCATCGAGCAGGCCGAGCCCAAGGTTGACACGCGCGGCCGCGCCCTTTACGCGCGCGATGGCGTGGACGAGCGGTAGCGGCATGCGGTCGCCGGCCGGAAAGTGGTGAAGCGCGCGCTGTGTCTGCGCGCCCCACAGGGCGTTTCGCGGGACTTCGATGGGCCCGAAGCTGTCGTGTTCGGTGCGCGTGTCGGAAGATCGTGTCATGGCAGCGCCTCCAGGGTGGGAGCGTGGCCAGTACGGTACCGGATCATGGCTACACCGGCCTCGGGTTGCGCGCAAAATGCGAGGTCCAATCACTCGATGTAATCGCAGGGCCGGGCATGAGCAAGGCTTTCGTGAAGGATGACGCCGCAGCCGGCGACGACGACGACGACATTGCGCTGCCGGAGCTCCCGGCGGGCGTGCGCAACTACATCACGCCGACCGGCTACCAGCGCCTGCGTGACGAGCTCGCCCACCTGGTCAAGGCCGAGCGGCCCGAGGTCGTGCGCGTCGTCGCCTGGGCGGCGTCCAACGGCGATCGCTCGGAAAACGGGGACTACATCTACGGCAAGAAGCGTCTGCGCGAGATCGATCGCCGCATCCGCTTCCTGACCAAGCGGCTCGATATCGCCGAAGTCGTCGACCCGGCGGTCCGCGCGGCGACCGACCAGGTCTTCTTCGGCGCGACCGTGGTGTATCGGGCGGCGGGTGAGGACAACGGCGATCACGATCGTCGGCATCGACGAGGTGGATCCCGCCAACGGCCGGGTGAGCTGGATTTCGCCGATCGCGCGCGCGCTGCTGAAGGCGCGCGAGGGCGACGTGGTGCAGACTGAAGACGCCGGTCGGCGTGGAGACGCTCGAGATCGTCGAGGTGACGCTACGCCGCGTCCTGAGGGTGCGCGCGCGTGCCGCCGCGCGGCCGCGAGACCTTCACGACGTGCTTCACGCGGCGCAGGATGCGGATCACGCGCGCCAGGTGGGTGCGGTCGCGCACCTGGACCTTGAAGTGGATCAGGGCGATGCGGGCGTCCTCGTCGTCGACGTGCACGTTGAGGATGTTCGATTCGGCTTCGGCGATGGCGACCGCAATGCGCCCGAGAACGCCGCGCTCGTTCAGGGCATTGACGTCGAGCCCGACCGTGAAGTGAGTCGCCGGATCGTGCGCCCACTGCAGCTCGATCCAGCGATCCGGGTCGGCGCGGCGGGCGCGCTGCGCGTGGACGCAGTCGGCCTGGTGCACGGCCAGCCCCTGGCCCTTGCGGATGTGGCCGACGATCGCATCGCCAGGGATCGGATGACAGCAGTTCGCCATCTGCACCGCCATGCCCTCGGTTCCGCGCACAACGACGGGAACGGCGTGCGGCTGCACCACGGCCTGGCCGGTCGCCGCGCCTCACTCGGGGATCTCGGTGCCGGCGACCGAGCGCGAGTTGCCGCGCGACGACCGCTGCCAGGCGCCGACCCAGGCCGATGTCGGCAAAGCAGCGCTGCGCGCGATTCGAGTTCGGCCTGCTTGACGACGCTCGTCTCCACTGCTCGTCGGTGACTGGTGGCGAGCGAGAGGTTGAACTGCCGCGCGGCCTGGGTCAGCAGACGCTCACCGAGCTCGGCCGATTCGTCGAACTTCATCGTCCGCAGGAAGTGGCGGATCTCCGAGCGCGCCTTGCCGGTGCGCACGAACGACAGCCAAGCCGGATTCGGCCGCGCCACCGGACCCGTGACGATCTCGACCATGTCGCCGTTGCGCAGCGCTGTACGCAGTGGCTGGATCTCGCTGTTGATGCGCGCCGCGACGGTCTTGTTGCCGACGTCGGTGTGGATGCTGTAGGCAAAGTCGACCGCGGTGGCGCCGCGCGGCAGCGAGACGATCTTGCCCTTCGGCGTGAAGACGTAGACCTTGTCCGGGAAACAGGTCGACCTTGATGTGCTCGAGGAACTCGCTCGAGTCGCCGGTGTGGCGCTGGATCTCGAGCAGCGACTGCAGCCACTGGTGCGTGCGCGACTGCAGCTCCGACAGATCCGAGTCATCGTCCTTGTACAGCCAGTGCGCCGCCACGCCGGATTCGGCGACGTGGTGCATCTCCTTCGTGCGGATCTGGAATTCCACCGGCGTGCCGTACGGTCCGATCAGCGTCGTGTGCAGCGACTGGTAGCCGTTGACCTTCGGAATTGCGATGTAGTCCTTGAACTTGCCCGGCACCGGCTTGTACAGTCCGTGCAGTGCGCCGAGCGCGAGGTAGCACTCCGAGACCTTGTCGAGCGACGATACGGAAGCCGTAGATGTCGAGCACCTGCGAGAACGACAGGTTCTTCTCGACCATCTTGCGGTAGATGCCGAACAGCGTCTTTTCGCGGCCGTAGACCTCGGCCCGCAGCTTCGCATCCGTGAGCGCCTTGCGCACCGACTGCAGGATCTTGCCCAGCACCTCGCGCCGGTTGCCGCGCGCCGACAGCACCGCCTTGTGCAGCACCCGATAGCGCATCGGGTGCAGGTGCTCGAAGCTCAGGTCCTCGAGTTCGCGGAACAGGTTGTTGAGCCCGAGCCGGTGGGCAATCGGCGCGTAGATCTCGAGCGTCTCGCGCGCGATGCGGCGCCGCTTCTCCGGGTCGACCGCGTCGAGCGTGCGCATGTTGTGCAGCCGATCGGCGAGCTTGATCAGCATGACGCGCACGTCGCGCGCCATCGCCAGCAGCATCTTGCGGAAGTTCTCGGCCTGCGCCTGCTCGGTCGAGGAGAACTGCAGCTTGTCGAGCTTGGAGACGCCGTCGACCAGTTCCGCCACGATGGCGCCGAACCGTTCGACCAGCTGCTGCTTGCAGAGTGCCGGAGTCCTCCAGCACGTCGTGCAGCAGCGCGGCCTGGATGGCCGCGCCGTCGAGGCGCCAGTCGGTCAGGATCTCGGCGACGGCGAGCGGGTGGGTGATGTACGGCGCGCCGCTGCGGCGGAACTGCCCGAGGTGGGCTTCGTCGGAGAAACGAAACGCGTCCTTGATCTTCTGCACGTCGGACGACGGCAGGTACTTCTTGACGCGGTCTGAAAGCGTGGCGACGGTCGCCACGCCGGTGGCTGTCGCAGGCTCAGAAGGTTCGCTGCGCCAGACCGCCTTTTTCAGCGCCTCGGCCGCGCGGCGGGCGAAGCCCGGCTGCGCGGGGCGGATTGGAGGGGGCGGCGGGATCCTGCGGCTGCATTGTGCTGGCCTCGCGTCGCGGCTGGCGTCACACAATGCAGTCCACGACGTCTCTCAGGTCGGCACTTTGCGCAGCATTTCAATGCCGACTTTTTGCTGTGCAATCTCGCGCAGGGCAGCCACCGCAGGCTTGTCCTTGGTGTCGATCTTCGGCGTGTGACCCTGCGCGAGCTGGCGCGCGCGGTAAGCCGCCGCCAGCGCATAGCTGGAAGCGGTTGGGAATCTGCTTCAGGCAGTCTTCAACGGTAATGCGGGCCATGGCGTGCCTTGAAGGGTAAACGGAGTTGATCCGATTCTAACCTGTCCGCTCGCCAGTCCAGCCGCCCGACGCCGTGCGCGCTCAGCGCCGCCATGGCGCATCCGCGTTCGGAACCGTCGCAGACGGAGCGCACGGCCGCCCAATCCGCCTCGAACGGCCGCCCCGCGTTCGTCTCGCGCGCGCCGCTATCCCGACTATCCAATACCCAGTTGCGCAAAGAGGTCGTGATGCCGCGCCGCCTGGCTCGCAAAGCGCAGGCGCGTCGCGGTCACGATCGCTGCGAGCTGAGCCAGAGCCGCCGGAAAGTCGACGTTGATGATCACGTAGTCGAACTCGGGCGCATGGGCGATCTCGCTGCCGGCGGCGAGCAGGCGGCGCGAAATGACCGGCGCGGCTGTCCTGCCCGCGCTTCTGCAGTCGTGCCTCGCAGCGCGTCGATGGACGGCGGCAGGATGAAGATGCCGACGGCGTGCGGGAAGCTGCGCCTTGACCTGGCGCGCGCCCTGCCAGTCGATTTCGAGCAGGACGTCGGTGCCGGCGCGTACCCGCTCCTCGATCCATACGCGTGAGGTGGCGTAGAAGTTGCCGTGCACCTCGGCGCTCTCGAGGAACTCGCCGTCGGTGCGGCGCCGCATGAAGTCCTCGACTGACGACGAAGTGATATTCGTGACCGTCGGTCTCGCCGGGCCGCGGTGGCCGCGTCGTGTGGGAAACCGACAGCGCGATGCCACGGTCCTGTTCCAGCAGAGCGTTGACCAGCGTCGACTTGCCAGCGCCGGACGGCGCGACGACAAGGAAGATGTTGCCGGCAGTCGCCGGCATCGAGGGATCGCTGGGTGGAGGAAGGGCCGCTCATTCGAGGTTCTGGATCTGCTCGCGCATCTGCTCGATCAGGATCTTCAGTTCAACGGACGCGTTTGTCATCTCGATGGCGGCGGCCTTGGAGCCGAGCGTGTTCGCTTCGCGATTCAGTTCCTGCATCAGGAAGTCGAGCCGGCGGCCGACCGGCCCGCCGGCCTGCAGCACGCGGCGCACTTCATTGACGTGCGTGGCGAGCCGCTTCAATTCTTCATCGACATCCATCTTGAGGCCATACAGCGTCACCTCCTGGCGGATACGGTCCGCCACTTCGTCGCGGCTGAGAATGGACGTCTTGGCGAGCGAGCGGCCGAGCGCCTGTTCGAGCCGCTCGATGAGCTTGCGCTCGACGGCGGCCAGCAGGTCCGGCAGCCGCAGTCTTCAGCTGTTCGGCGACCGCATCGATGGCGGTACAGCTGGCGAGCAGGATGTCCCGGAGCGCGGCGCCTTCGCGCTGGCGTGACGCGCTCAGCGCATCGAGCGCTTCGCCCAGCGCATCGAGCACGGCGGCGCGCAGGGCGTCGGGGTCCGCCACCGGCGCATCGACGACGCCCGGCCAGCCGAGCACGTCGATCGTCCGCAGCGCGCCGAGCCCGGCACCTCCGACTGCAACGTCCGCGGCCAGACGCTTGAGCCGGGCCAGGGCCTCCAGGTTCAGCTCCGCCGGCGGCCTCCACGGCGACGCGGCTGATTCCCAGCCGGCACTCGACCTTGCCGCGGGCGACGCGTGCGCTGATGGTCTCGCGCAGTGCCGCCTCGACACTGCGCAGTTCGTCCGGATAGCGCACCGAGAGATCGAGAAAGCGCGAGTTGACCGACTTGAGTTCGACCGCGACCGGGCCGATCGCGGTGGGTCGCGTAGCGACGGCAAAGCCGGTCATGCTGGCAACGGGTTTCATGGAGCGCCGGGGGCAGAAACGATCGGTTGCGCGTCTAAACCTTGGTATGGACGACTTTTCGCGCCTTATGCAGGCTTCGGGACGCAGGGACCCATTCGCTAGAATCGTCCCGATATATTCATGCAGTAAGAATTCATGGCGGCCCAGACCAACGCATCGTTACCCGAAGGCCTTGAGGTCGGCGGCTACCGCATTGTAAAGAAGATATCCAGTGGAGGCTTCTCGATCGTCTATCTCGCGACCGACGAGAACGGCAACTCGGTGGCGATCAAGGAGTACATGCCCGCGGCGCTCGCGCAACGCAAGACAGGCGAGCTGTCGCCGTATGTCGCTCCGGAAAACCTGAACACCTATCGCATCGGCCTCAAGTGTTTCTTCGAGGAAGGCCGGGCGCTGGCTTCGATCTATCACCCCAACATCGTGCGCGTGATGAATTTCTTCCGCGCCAACGAGACGGTGTACATGGTGATGAACTACGAATCCGGGCGCTCCTTGCAGGAACATATCCTGCGCAATCGCAACAAGGATCAAAAGGACGTCCTGTCCGAACGGTTTGTCCGGCGCGTCTTCGCTCAGGTGATGAACGGCCTGCGTGAGGTGCATTCGAACCGCTTGCTGCACCTTGACGTGAAGCCGGCGAACATCTACCTGCGCATGGACGGCACGCCGATCCTGCTGGACTTCGGCGCCGCGCGGCAGACGCTGCAGCGGGACATCAGCAAGACGTATCCGATGTACACCCCGGGCTTCGCGGCGCCGGAGCTGTACAAGCGCGACGCCGAGCTCGGTCCGTGGACGGATGTGTATTCGATCGGCTCCTGCATCTATGCCTGCATGTCCGGCATGCCGCCGCAGGAGGCGGACCAGCGGCTGAAGGAAGACAAGATGCCGACGGCGCTGCGCTCGTTTCGGGGCCTGTACTCCAACCAGCTCATTTCGATGGTCGAGCGCTGTCTGCGCCTGAACTCGCTCGAGCGGCCGCAGACCGTGTATGCGGTGCAGAAGGAACTACTGCAGAACGTTCCGGAACGCCCGGAGTTTTCGGTGATGGAACGTACCGGCGCCCGCTGGCGCAGCCTTCAGGACCGCCTGACGCGGTTCATGAAGGATCACAACATCACTTGGTTCTAGGCGCGCAAAAGTGCACCCCAACGTTTGCGCGACCGAAGTGAAAGAATCGCTGGCGGAGTCCGACGATTCTTTTCATTTCAATGGCGGCCAGAACTGGCAATCTGACCCCGCTGAACGTGGCGCCTCCGATATGGCCGTTGCAGGACGGGTGGGCGCCCGGCCGCCCGAAGCCCGACCGCCTGTCCCGGCGTGACGCGTGCACGTGCGACCGCACGAGCGGCCGCGTACGCGAGGAGCGCCAATGAGGTTTTCCGTCTACCAGGAGAGCAAGAAGGGCGGGCGCAAGGTCAATCAGGACCGCATGGGGTACCTGTACACGCGCGACTCGATGCTGGTGCTGGTGGCCGATGGCATGGGCGGGCATGCGCGCGGCGAGGTGGCGTCGCAGATCACCTTGCAGACGTTGGCCTCGATCTACCAGCGCGACGCCAAGCCGATCCTGCCCGATCCCGCGCGTTTCCTCGAGGAATCAGTGCTCGCCGCGCATCGCGAACTGCATCGCTATCGTGCCGAGCACAGTTTGCCCGAGGCTCCGCGAACGACCCTGGTTGCGTGCATCGTTCAACAGGGCGTCGCGATCTGGGCGCATGTCGGCGATTCGCGCCTGTACCTGATCCGCGGCGGTCGCATCCTCGAGCGCACGATCGATCATTCGCGGGTGCACCACCTGGTGCAGTCGGGCTTGATCCGGCCGGAGGACGCGAAGGATCATCCGGAACGCAACCGCATCTTCAACTGCATCGGCGCCTACGTCGCTCCCACGGTGGAGATCGGCCGACCCTTTGCGATGCGCAACGGCGACACGCTGCTGCTGTGCTCGGATGGACTGTGGGGGGCGCTTACCGACCGCCAGATCGCCGAGGCATTCACCGGCAAGACCGTGATGCGCGCTGTCCCGGAGCTGATGGAGCTCGCGCTCGAGCTTGGCGGTCCGGAGTCCGACAACTGCACCGCGGTGGCGATGACCTGGGCCGGCACCGAGTCCGTCGAGATGGTGCCTCCGACCGAAGAGCCGGTCTCGACACTGCTCATCCCCGAGGGGACCGTCGCCTCGACGATCCAGATGCCGCGGCACGGCGAGCCCGGCGCGGACGAAGAATTGTCCGAAGACCAGATCGACGACGCGGTCGCCGAGATCCAGAAGGCGATCCAGCGTTCCACCAAGCTCGTCGGGAAGTAGACACGCGTCGGCGCCTCCCAAAGGGGTGCCGCACACGGCTGGACACTGCCAGTGAGGTAGCCTTGCAGGCTCACCTCACCTGTGCAGTCGCCCGCCGCCATGCCTACCACAGCTGCTTCCTCCGGCCGACCCAGTGGGCGCCGCCCGAATGAATTGCGCGCGGTGCGCCTGACCCGCCGCTACACCAAGCACGCCGAGGGATCCGTGTTGGTCGAGTTCGGCGACACGCGCGTGATCTGCACCGCAAGCGTCGAGGAGAAGGTGCCTGGTTTTCTGAAAGGCAAGGGCGAAGGCTGGCTCACGGCCGAGTACGGGATGCTGCCGCGAGCGACCAACACACGCTCGGATCGCGAGGCCGCGCGCGGCAAGCAAAGCGGCCGCACGCAGGAGATCCAGCGCCTGATCGGGCGCAGCCTGCGCGCCGTGTTCGACCTGAAGACCCTGGGCGAGCGGACTGTGCACATCGACTGCGACGTCATCCAGGCCGATGGCGGCACGCGAACCGCTGCGATCACCGGCGGCTACGTCGCGGCGTACGACGCGGCGCGCTGGCTGCGTGAGCGCGGCATGATCGAGAACCTGCCGGTACGCGACTACGTGGCCGCGGTCTCGGTCGGCGTGTATCACCATGTTGCCGTACTCGACCTCGACTATGCCGAGGATTCGACCTGCGAAACGGATATGAACGTCGTGATGACGGGACGCGGCGGCTTCGTCGAGGTGCAGGGCACCGCCGAAGGCGAAGCGTTCACCGAGACGCAGATGACCGCCATGATGGCGCTCGCCCGCAAAGGCATTACGGAACTCATTGCCGCGCAGAAGCACGTCCTTGGCGAAGCATGACGCGACGTATCGTTCTCGCGTCATCGAATGCGGGCAAGCTGCGCGAGTTCCGGGCGCTGCTGGCCGAACTCGATTTTGCCGTCATTGCGCAGGGCGAGATTGGGATCGAAGCGGCTGAGGAGCCGCACCTGACCTTCGTCGAGAACGCGCTGGCGAAGGCCCGCCACGCGGCCGTGCGCAGCGGGTTGCCGGCGCTGGCGGACGACTCGGGCCTTTGCGTGGCGGCCCTGCGCGGTGCCCCGGGAGTTCATTCGGCACGGTTTTCCGGGCCGACCGCCGACGATGATTCGAACAACGCCGAGCTGCTGCGCCGCCTGCACGGCCAGGCGGATCGCCGCGCCCACTACACCTGCGTGCTCGTGGCCGTCGCCGCGGCCGACGATCCGGAGCCGCTGATTGCCGAGGCGCGTTGGCGGGGCGAGATCCTCAGCCAGCCGCGCGGCGAGGCGGGATTCGGCTACGACCCGCTGTTCCTGCTGCCCGATCTGGGGCGCACGGCGGCCGAACTTGCGCCGGAAGAGAAGAACCGCGTCAGTCACCGTGGGCAGGCGATGGTCGAGCTGGCGCGCCGCTTCGCGGCGTGGCGCTGACGGTGGGCCATCCCCCGATGAGCGTGATCCCGATCCCGATCGTTGCGGCCGAGAGTGCCCCCGCGGTTGCCGTGGAGTCGTACCTCCGCCCGGGGACCCTGACGCTGCCGTCACTTCCGCCGCTGTCGCTTTACGTGCACTTCCCGTGGTGCGTGCGCAAGTGTCCCTACTGCGACTTCAACTCACATGAGCCGGACGGCGGCGTTTTCGCGATTCCCGAAGCCGATTACCTGCGCGCACTGCGTGCCGACCTCGAGTCGGCGCTGCCGCTGATCTGGGGTCGCCGCATCATCAGTGTGTTCATCGGTGGCGGGACGCCCAGCCTGCTGAGCGGCGCGGCGGTGGAGACGCTGCTGTCCGACGTGCGCGCGCTGCTGCCGCTCGACGCCGACTGCGAGATCACGCTCGAAGCCAACCCCGGCACGGCCGAGGCCGATCGATTCGCCGCGTTCCGTGCCGCCGGAGTCAATCGGCTCTCGCTCGGCATCCAGAGTTTCAGCGGCGGAGAAGTTGCGCGCGCTCGGCCGCATCCATGACCGAGATCAGGCGCTGCGCGCCATCGAGTTCGCGCAGCGCCATTTCGACAACTTCAACCTGGACCTGATGTACGGCCTGCCGCAGCAAACGTTGCGCGAAGCGCAGGACGATATCGCGCTCGCCCTGGGCATCGCACCGGCGCACCTCTCGCTCTACCAGCTGACGCTTGAGCCGAACACGGTGTTCGCCAAGTTCCCGCCGCCGGTGCCGGACGACGACACGGTCGCGCAGATGCAGGATTGGATCGACGGGCGCGCGGCCGCGGCCGGCTATCGTCATTACGAGGTCTCCGCGTACGCGCGGCCCGGCCGCGAATGCCGGCACAACCTGAACTACTGGGGTTTCGGTGATTACCTCGGCATCGGGCCCGGCGCGCATTCCAAGATCTCGTTTCCGCATCGGATCGTGCGCCAGGTGCGCTTCCGCCAGCCGGCGGGCTACCTGACGCACGCCGCCGCCGGCGAGTTTCTCGCGGAGTCGACCGAGGTGACGCGCGACGACCTGCCGTTCGAGTTCATGCTCAACGCCTTGCGGCTGACCGAAGGCGTGCCGAGTCACTGGTTCGCGGAGCGGACCGGCTTGCCGCCCACGGCGATCGAGGCGGGTCTCACCGCGGCAGCGGCGCGCGGCCTGCTGACGGCCGATCATCAACGTTGGGCGCCGACACCGCTCGGACAGCGCTTCCTGTCCGACCTCCAGGCGAGCTTTCTCCCGGACGTCCGGCGGGCGCACATTGCGGGTGCATAATCGCACCGTTTCAATGCGCTTGCACGATGATGGTGCGGTTTTGCAGTCTGCTGGTAACGGGGCGGGACGGATTGACGGCGGCTAATGCTATGTCGCACAAGGCTAGTGCAGCGCAAAGGGCGTGCGGGCAAGTTTTGGCATAGTTCGTGCGTTGCGGTGCATCAGTTCCCGGATGGCGAAGCCATGTCATCCAGGAAGTCATTTCAACCACGAGCGAACGGAGAGAAAGAATGGCGACGGCCAAAGACGTCATGAAAATGATCACGGACAACGAAGCGCTGTTCGTTGATCTGCGATTTACCGATACGAAGGGCAAAGAACAGCATGTCTCCGTCCCGGCCAAGGCGTTCGAGGAAGACAAGTTCGAACAGGGCCACGCGTTCGACGGCTCGTCGATCGGTGGCTGGAAGGGCATCGAAGCGTCCGACATGCTGCTGATGCCGGATCCGACGACGGCGCGCATGGATCCGTTCCGCGAAGAAAACACGCTGATCATCACCTGCGACGTCATTGAACCGTCGACCGGCAAAGGCTACGACCGCGACCCGCGTTCGCTCGCCAAGCGGGCCGAGGCGTATCTGAAGTCCACTGGCCTCGGCGACACGGCGTACTTCGGTCCCGAGCCTGAGTTCTTCATCTTCGACAGCGTGACCTGGAACGTCGACATGTCCGGCTGCCACGTCCGGATCAAGTCCGAAGAAGCGCCGTGGTCGACCGGCATCGAATACGAGGCGGGCAACCTGGCGCACCGTCCGCCGGTCAAGGGCGGTTACTTCCCGGTGCCGCCGACGGACTCGCTACAGGACATCCGCTCCGAGATGTGCCTGCTGCTCGACCAGCAGGGCGTCGAAGTCGAGGTGCACCATCACGAGGTGGCCGCGCCGGGCCAATGCGAGATCGGGACCAAGTTTTCGACGCTGGTGAAGCGGGCCGACTGGCTGCAGATCCTGAAGTACACCGTGTGGAACGTTGCTGCGAGCTACGGCAAGACAGCGACCTTCATGCCGAAGCCGGTCGTCGGTGACAACGGCTCGGGCATGCACGTCCATCAGTCGGTATGGAAGGACGGAAACAACCTCTTCGCCGGCAACGGCTACGCGGGACTGTCGGACTTCGCGCTGTACTACATCGGCGGCATCATCAAGCACGCGAAGTCGCTGAACGCATTTACCAACCCTGGCACCAATTCATACAAGCGTCTCGTGCCGGGATTCGAAGCGCCGATCAACCTCGCGTATTCGGCGCGCAACCGTTCGGCGTCCTGCCGCATTCCGTACGTGTCCAACCCGAAGGGGCGCCGCGTCGAGGTTCGCTTCCCGGATCCGACCTGCAATCCCTATCTCGGATTCGCCGCGATGCTGATGGCGGGTCTCGACGGCGTGCAGAACAAGATCCATCCAGGTGAGCCGATGGACAAGAATCTTTATGACCTCGAGCCCGAAGAGGCCGCGAAGATTCCCCATCCGTGTGCGTCGCTTGACGAGGCGCTCGACAATCTCAGCAAGGACCGCGAGTACCTGACGCGCGGCGGCGTGTTCGCCAACGACATGCTCGACGCCTACATTGCGCTGAAGATGGAAGAGGTGACCCGCTTCCGGATGACCACGCACCCGGTCGAGTTCGACATGTACTACGGGTCGTAACGCGCCCGGCGATTCAGGAGAAACGGGGGCGGGCAACCGCCCCTGTTTGCTTCGACCCCCGACGGATGAACTGAGCGTCCCCAGAATGCGGGAACTGACGGTTGAACTGCTGGTAGTTGCGCCGATGTCGGCCGCGCGGCTGCCGTACACTGCGCCTCGTTCGTGCCCTGCCGGAGGCGCCCTTGAAGCGCGTGGTCTCGAGTGTCCTGCTGTCGTTTGGCGTAGCAGCGCCGTACGCTGCGGTCGCTCAGTCCTCGGACATCTTCATGTGTGTCGACGATCAGGGCAACAAGTCCTATCAGAACGTCGGCACCGGCAAGGGCTGCAAGCGGGTGGATGTGGGGCCTGTGCTCTCACTGCCGGCGCCGCGGCTGCCGGCCGGGCGCAGTGCCATGCAGCCGGCAGTGGAGGAGCGCGCCGCCGTTTCTCCGGCGTCGTTTCCGCGTGTCGATCGCGATACCCAGCGCACGCGCGACAGCGACCGGCGCCGGATCCTCGAGGACGAACTGAAGGCCGAGGAAGATCGCCTGGCGCGGTTGCGCACCGAGTTCAACAACGGCGAGCCGGAGCGTCGCGGTGACGAGCGCAACTTCGCGCTCTACCAGGAGCGGATCCAGCGCCTGCGCGAGGACATCGCACGGGTTGAGACCAACGTCGGCGCCTTGCGCCGCGAGATCGCGCTGCTCCGTATCCAGTAGGTTTTACCCGGGGAGTCTGCCCGTCCGGTTTGCCAGCGACGGGCTTGGCGGGTGGTCGCCGTGAGCGCGGCACTGCAGCACGAGTGCGCGGCTGAGACGCCGTTCGACGGGCTCGATCTGCTGTCGACGGCGGTGATCGTGCTCGGTCCGGCGGCCCGCATCGTGCACGTGAACCAGGCCGCCGAACTGCTGCTCGGCATGTCGCGCAAGAACCTGCTCGGCCAGTCCGCCGAGCGCGTGATCGGCGAGGAACTGCAGATGCAGCAGCTGGTCTCCGACGCGCGTGCCAATTCATTCGGCGAGCGACGGCAGGTGCTGGAGCTGAAGCGCTTCGGGCGCGACCCGGTGCCGGTGCGGGTGACAGCAACCGCGCAATACGGATCGAGCACACCGCTGGTGCTTGAAATCTCCGAAATCGAGCAGCAGCTCAAGGTCGATCGCGAGGAACGCCAGCTCGGATTGTCCGAGGCCAATCGGCAGCTGCTGCGCAATCTTGCCCACGAGATCAAGAATCCGCTGGGCGGCGTGCGCGGTGCCGCGCAGCTGCTCGACGCCGAGCTGGCGTCGCCGGAGCAGCGCGAGTACACGCGGGTCATCATTGCCGAGGCCGACCGGCTGCAGGCGCTGGTCGATCGCTTGCTTGCGCCACACCGCTCGCCGCGCGTCATCGCCGAGCTCAATATCCATGAGGTCTGCGAGCGCGTGCGCTTGGTCACCCTGGCGGAGTTCCCGCGCGGGCTGGCCATCGAGCGCGACTATGACGCCAGCGTTCCGGATTTCCACGGCGACCGCGAACAGCTGATCCAGGCGCTGCTCAACATCGTGCGCAATGCGACCCAGGCCCTGGAATCACGCATCGAGGCCGGGGATGCGGTCATCACGCTGCGCACGCGCGTCGCCCGTCAGGTCACGATTGCACGCGCCCGGCATCGCTTGGCACTGGACTTGCATGTCATCGACAACGGACCGGGCGTGCCCAATGACATCAAGGACCGAATCTTCTTTCCGCTTGTTTCCGGCCGCGAGGATGGCACCGGCCTCGGGCTTACCCTCGCGCAGAGCTTCATTCAGCAGCACGACGGCATCATCGAGGTCGACAGCCGTCCGGGCCGCACCGATTTTCGAATCCTGATACCGCTGCCATGAAACCAATCTGGATCGTTGACGACGATCGTTCGATACGCTGGGTCCTGGAAAAGGCACTCGCGCGCGAGAACCTGCCGTGCAAGGCCTTTGGCACTGCGCAGGAGGTCCTCAATGAGCTCGAGCACGACAGCCCGCAGGTGCTGATCTCCGACATCCGGATGCCGGGCATGAGCGGCATCGAACTGCTGCGTGCGGTGAAACGCAAGCATCCGGCACTGCCCGTCATCGTGATGACGGCATTTTCCGATCTGGAAAGCGCCGTGTCGGCGTTCCAGGGCGGTGCGTTCGAATACCTGCCGAAGCCGTTCGACGTCGACAAGGCGGTCGAGCTGATACGGCGCGCGGTGGACGAGAGCGTGCGCGAGTCGACTGCGGACGAAGCGGTCGGCGAAGTCCCCGAGATCCTGGGCCAGGCGCCGGCCATGCAGGACGTCTTCCGTGCGATCGGCCGGCTCAGCCAGTCCAACGTCACCGTCTTGCTGACCGGCGAATCGGGCAGCGGCAAGGAGGTGGTGGCGCGCGCGCTGCACAAGCACAGCCCGCGCGTCGAAGCGCCGTTCATCGCACTCAACATGGCCGCGATCCCGCGCGACCTGCTGGAAAGCGAACTGTTCGGCCATGAGCGCGGCGCCTTCACCGGCGCGCAGGCGATGCGCCGTGGGCGCTTCGAGCAGGCCGAGCGCGGAACGCTCTTCCTCGATGAAATCGGCGACATGCCGGCCGAACTGCAGACGCGCCTGCTGCGGGTGCTGTCCGATGGCTTCTATTACCGCGTCGGTGGTCATCAACCGATCAAGGCCGATGTGCGCGTGATCGCGGCGACCCACCAGAACCTTGAAGAGCGCGTCCGTCAAGGCCTGTTCCGCGAGGACCTGTATCACCGCCTGAACGTCATCCGGCTGCGGCTGCCAGCGCTGCGCGAGCGCAGCGAAGACATTCCGCTCTTGGCCCGCCACTTCCTGCTGAAGAGCGCGCAGGAACTGGGCGTGGAGCCCAAGCGCATTTCAGAGGAGGCCCTGCGCTTCATCAGCCAGCAGCCGTTCCCGGGCAATGTGCGCCAGCTGGAGAACCTGTGCCACTGGCTCACGGTGCTGGCGCCGGCCCAGGTGGTCAAGGTGGAAGACCTGCCGGTGGAGATGCGGCAGCCGGTCGCCGCCCCGGCGCCGATGGCGCGCGCCGACGCGCCGGCGGCGTCGGTCGCCGCGCCCGCGCCGCGCGCCGCGGCGGGCAGCGCCTGGACCGATTCGCTCGTCGCGGAGGTCGAGCGGTGCCTGCACGATGGGGTTCCCGACGTCATGGATACCCTGGCCCGCGACTTTGAGGCGGCCGTGATCCGCACGGCCCTGAAGCACACGCACGGCCGGCGAATCGATGCCGCGACCCGGCTTGGGGTCGGTCGCAACACGATCACGCGCAAGATCCAGGAGTTGCAGCTGGAAGACTGAGGCTGTCGCGGCCGCAGGGCGGCCGTGGCCTGCCTCCGGGGTCCCCCACGGACCCCCGCTTTATCCATGCGATGTGCGTTTCGTCGCGGCAACCTGCAGTTCGTCGCACTTCCGGCGACAATGCGCGCCGTGCGCGGATAATCCGCTCCCACGCAAAGACACGGCCCGCAGGCCACGAACCTGCGCTGGCGAGTGGCGCCTACCCGGCGACCCGGCCGTACCCTGGGGGAACTAATGACAAAGCGGGCAAAGATCTGGTGGCTGGTCGGATTCGTCGTGGTCGCGGTGGCCGGCGGTGGGGGGGCGGTCATCGCCTCGCGCACGGCCGGTCCGCCGGCCGACGCGGCCAAGAAGGGCGAACAGGCGCCGCTGGAGTTCGCGCAGGCCGATGTCGTGAAGGTGCAGCCTAAGCGGCTCGTGGTCGAGCTGACGGTGCCCGGCAGCGTCCTGGCCGTGTCGCAGGCCACGGTGCGCGCCAAGCTGTCCGCGGAGGTCAAGCGCGTCCTGGTGCGCGAAGGCGACCGTGTGGCCGTCGGCCAGGCCGCTCGCCGAGTTCGATACCGCACAGCTTCGTGCCCAGCTCGCCGAGCGGACCGCGACGCTGGAGTCCGCCCGCGCGCAGCTCTCGACGACCGAGCGCACACGCCAGGCCAACGCGCAGCTGGTCAAGCAGAACTTCATTTCGCAGAACGCGTTCGACACGGCCGATTCCGCCTACCAGGCGCAGTTGGCGGCGGTCGCGGCGGCCCGCGCCCAGCTCGAGCAGACACAGATCCAGATGAATGATGCGATCGTGCGTGCCCCGATTGCAGGCCTGGTTGCCAAGCGTCATGTGCAGCCCGGTGAAAAGGTCGGATTCGATGCGCCGCTGGTGGCGATCGTCGATCTGTCCGAACTCGAGGTGCAGGCCCAGGTCCCGGTCTCCGACGTGCCGCAGATCCGCAAAGGCATGCCGGCGCAGGTTGACATCGAGGGTATCGGCGGGCGCCACTTCGCCGGTCGCGTCGATCGCATCAACCCGAGCACCGAGGCCGGCACGCGTACGGTCAATATCTACGTGTCGCTGCCCAACGAGGAATCGCTGCTGAAGGCCGGAATGTTCGCGCGGGTCGTCCTGACGACAATGCCGGAGACGGAGGCCCCGTCGCTGCCCCTTTCCGCGCTGCGCACCGAGGCCGGTCAGACCTATGTCTGGGTACTGATCGACGGCAAACTCGCGCGTCGCAATGTGGCGGTCGGACGGCGTGACGAGCGCGCGCAGCTGGTTGAAATCACGTCGGGTCTCAGTGCCTCCGATGTCGTGCTGGCGACCAAGTTCGATAACCTGAAGGACGGCCTCGCCGCCAAGGTCGTCGGCATGCCCGGCGAACCCAAGATGGCCGAGCGCAGCGCCACGGACCCGCGGCCGCTGGCCAAGAACTGAGTGCGGCCGAAAGTGCAGTTGGCCTGCGGCTGATTGCGCACGGGCCGCGAGCAGAAGGGACTTTCTCATGTGGATGACGCGTGTTTCCATCACCCATCCGGTCTTTGCGACCATGGTGATGGTCGGCCTCACGGTGCTGGGGCTGTTTTCCTACATGCGGCTGGGGGTGGAGCCGATGCCCGACGTCAGTCCGCCGGGCGTTCAGATCTGGGTCAACTATCCCGGCGCGTCGCCGGAGCAGGTCGAAAACGACATCGCCAAGCCGATCGAAAGCGCGGCCAATACCGTCGCCGGCGTCAAGCGCATCCTGTCGCGCTCCGACGAAGGCCGCTCGCTCACCTGGGTCGAGTTCCGCTACGAAGTGGACATGAACCGCGCCATACAGGAGGTGCGCGACAAGCTGGCGCAGATCCGCGCGACCTTCCCGCGCGACGCCAAGGATCCGGTTGTTGAGCGCGCCGGCGGCGAGAACGACCAGCCGGTCGCCTCGTTCGCGCTGATGGGCAACGGCAAGACGCCGCGCGAGCTGACGCTGCTGGCCGAGCAGGTCGTGCAAAAGGGCTTCGAGCGCGTGAAAGGCGTCGGCCGCGTGCAACTCGGCGGCAACGTAACGCGCGCAGATCCAGGTGCGGGTCGATCCGGCCAAGCTCACCGCCTTCGGCCTCTCGGTCGACACGGTGGTGCAGGCGCTGCGCACGGCCAACGTGTCGGTGCCGGTCGGCACGATTCACAACGACACGTCGGAGTCGATCATTCGCGTCGACGGACGACTGACGACGCCGGAGCAGTTCGACCGCATCATCGTCGCGCGCAAGAACGGCGTCCCGATCCTGCTCTCGCAGATCGCAAAGACGGTCGACGCCGAACGCGAACGGCAATCGCTGTCGCGGGTCAACGGCCAGCCGGCCATCGGCGTATCGGTGTTCAAGGCGCAGGACGCCAACATCGTCGAGGTCGGCCGCGAGCTCAAGTACGCAGCCGACAACATCCGCAAGCAGCTGCCCGCGGGCATGGAGCTGAAGTTCATGTGGGCGATGGCCGACTTCGTCGATCAGTCGGTCAACAACGTCAAGACGACGATCATCGAAGGAGCGCTGCTGACGGTCGTCATCGTGTTCCTGTTCCTGGGTTCGTGGCGCAGTACGGTCATCACCGGGCTGACGCTGCCGATCTCCGTCATTGCGACCTTCATCGTCATCTACGCCTTCGGCTTCACGCTCAACTACATGACGCTGATGGCGCTGTCGCTGTGCATCGGGCTGCTGATCGACGATGCGATCGTGGTGCGCGAAAACATCGTGCGCCATATCCACATGGGCAAGGACCACTACACCGCCGCGCGCGAAGGCACCGACGAGATCGGACTTGCCGTGCTCGCGACGACGCTGTCGATCGTCGCGGTGTTCGTGCCGATCGCGTTCATGGGCGGCATCGTCGGCAAGTTCTTCTATCCGTTCGGCATCACGGTGGCGGCCGCCGTCATGGTGTCGCTGTTCGTGAGCTTCACGCTCGACCCGATGCTGTCGGCCGTGTGGCGCGATCCGCCCGAGGGCGCGCGCGGCATTCGTGTGGTCGGGCCGATCCTGCGTGGCTTCGAGCGCGGCATGGACAAGGTGCATGCCATCTACGATCGGCTGCTGCGCTGGGCGCTGGCGCATCGCAAGTCCACGCTGGCGATCGCCACGGCGAGCTTCCTCGCCAGCATTCCGATCGCCGGCATGGTCGGCACCGAGATGATGCCGGAGGCCGACCAGAGCTACACGTCAGGTGCGGCTGACGATGCCGGTGGGCTCCAGCCTCGATTACGCGAACGAGCGCGTCAAGCGGGTCGAGGACGCACTGCGCGAGTTCAAGGAGATCGATGCGGTCGATACCGGAATCGGCGATCGACGGCACGCGCAACACCGCGACGCTGAACCTCAAGCTGGTTCCGCGCAACGAACGCAGCCGATCGCAGCAGCAGCTCGAGCAGGCGATCCGCAAGCGCGTGGCCACGCATCCCCGGGGTCGAGCTGAAGGTCGGCTGGAACACGCCGATCTATGTCGCGCTGCTCGGCAACAACGACAGCGAGATGAACCGCGTCATCGCGGACCTGAAGAGCAAGGTGCAGAAGATTCGCGGCGTGACGGACGTCGAGATCTCGGTGAAGGAGGGCACGCCGGCGCTGTCGGTGCGCCTGAAGCCCGAGCTGGCGGCCGAGTACGGCATCACCCATGCCACGCTGGGCACCACGCTGCGCGCGATGGTGGGCGGCGAGAACTCCGGCTACTGGCTCGCGCCGGACGGCCAGAACTACGAGGTGATCACGCAGCTGCCGCAGGCGAATCGCACGATCGTCGAAGACATCGCGAATCTCAACATCGCCACCGGCCGGCAGCTGGCCGACGGTGCGCCGGAAGTGATTCCCCTGCGCTCGATCGCCACGCTGGAGCGCACGTTCAACCCGGAGAATATCCGTCGCCAGGACCTGCAGCGGCGCGTGGCGCTGTTTGCCAACGTGCAGGGCCGGCCGGCGGGCGACGCGGGCCAGGAAGTGCAGGCACTCGTCAAGACCTATGAGTTGCCGACCGGCCTGCGCTTCGATGTCGGCGGACAGATCCGCGAGCAGCAGGAAATCAACGCCGCGATCATCGGCGCACTGCTGCTGGCGGTGATCTTCATCTACCTGGTGCTGGCCTCGCAGTTCGGCAGCTTCTTCCAGCCGGTTGCGATCATGGCTTCGCTGCCGTTGTCGATCGTCGGGGTCATGCTGGCGCTGCTGCTGACGAAGACGACGCTCAACATTTTCTCGATGATCGGCATCGTGTTCCTGATGGGCCTGGTGACGAAGAACGCGATCCTGCTGGTGGACTTCGCCAATCGCGGGCAACGCGAGGGCCTTGACCGTCACGCGGCACTGCTGGCGGCCGGTCAGGTGCGACTGCGGCCGATCCTGATGACGACGGCGGCAATGATCTTCGGCATGCTGCCACTGGCGATCGGCCTGGGCGAAGGGGCCGAGCAGCAGGCGCCGATGGGTCGCGCGATCATCGGCGGCGTGATCACGTCGACGCTTGCTGACGTTGGTCGTGGTGCCGGTGATCTACACCTACATCGATGCTTTCGAGCAACGTCTGAAGCGCGGTCGGCGCGGTGCAACGGTGCTCGTGCACCAGCCGGCCGACAAGGCTTAGGGACCCGGCACGGTTGCGTCGGGCTCGGTCCACTGCGCTAACCTCGCGCAGTGGACCGCCGATTTTCCTTCCTGAGTCAGGACCCCGACGAGCGTGTCGTCCGCTGGGGCTGGGTGCTCTGGTTTGCCTGGCTGGCGGTCGGCGGCGCGCTGCTGCTCGGCGACATCCGCGGCGGCGCGCCCGGCCTGGGCGCGGTGCTCGCTGCACCATTTTGGGGGCTGTGGGCGCTTTGGGCGCTGTACCGGGGCGCTCGCGTCGTCTTGCGCTGGTTGCGGCAGTCGGGCTGGCAGCAGTGGAGCGGCCCGTACTACGAGTTCGACGGCCGCCAGATCCGGATCGTGTTCGATGACGATGATGTCTGGTTCGCCGCGGCCGATGTGTTCGACGCGCTCGAGACACCTCGCGCGGCGCGCGACCCGGAACGCGTCCGGCAGATCGTCGGACGCGACGGACTGCGCACGGCACCGGGCGCGGATCTGCTGAGCTTCTCCGAAAAGGGGCTGACCGCCTGGCTCGATCGCAGGACCGAGCGGACGGCGTCCAGTTTTGAGCGCTGGGTCGAGACGCAGGTCGTGCGGCCGTACCGCAGGCGGCGTGAACTTGAGGTCGCGGGCGACAGTCCACCCGCGAGTCGCACCGGGTGAGTTCCCGTGAACGGCGGTCGAGCCGCCGGAGCGCGCGATAATTGCGGTTTCGCCCGAGCTCTGGATCGCATGTCGCCCCTGTCGAGGTTGTTTTCGCAGCACCGGATCAAGGTTTCACGGGTCTTCGGGTTCGCCTTTGTCGCGGCGTTGCTTGCGACCGGCAGCGTCTGGCAGGGCACGTGGGTCGGCGGTGCGATGTTCCTGGCCGGAATCGTGCTCGCCGCCGTCGGCATGGTGGGGCGGATCTGGTGCCTGGTCTACTCGAGCGGCTACAAGAGCTCCGAGTTGGTGACGCAGGGGCCGTACTCGGTGTGCCGCAATCCCCTGTACTTCTTCTCGTTCATCGGCCTCATCGGCATTGGCCTGGCGACTGAAACGCTCACGCTGACGCTCTTCCTGGTGGCGTTCTTCGCGCTGGTCTATCCGGCGGTGATCGCCGGTGAAGAGGAGTTCCTGCGCGGCAAGTTCGGCGCGGCGTACGCGGAGTACTGCCGGCGCGTGCCGCGCTTCTTCCCGGCGCGCCGGTTGTTCGTCGAACCCGAGTCCTACACCGTGCAGCCGCGTACGTTGCGTCGGTCGCTCGGTGGTGTGATCTGGTTCATCGGCCTGCCGGTCGTGATCCAGGTCCTGGTCATGCTGCGCACCGCCGGCGTCATCGGCAGTGTGACCCTGCTGCCCTAGGGATTGCTACAGCGCAAGCGTCGCCGTCACCGGGGCGTGATCGCTCGGCTGCTCGCGCCGACGCGGTTCGACGTCGATCGAGCATGCGCGGCAGTGGGGCGCGAGCGCCGTCGACAGCAGCACATGGTCGATGCGTAGTCCCATCTTGCGGCGGAACGCCTGCATCCGGTAATCCCACCACGTATAGCTGCGTTCGGGCTGGTCGAACAGGCGAAAACTGTCGACCAGGCCGAGTGCGACGAGGTCGCGAAACGCCTGCTTCTCGGGTTCGGAGAACAGACACCTGCCCGATCCAGGCCTTCGGGTCGTGCACGTCGCGATCTTCCGGTGCGATGTTGAAGTCGCCGGCCAGGGCGAGCCGCGGGTGTCGCTGCAGTTCGTCACGCAGCCAGACGTTCAGCGCCGCGATCCAGCGCAACTTGTAGTCGTACTTCTCGCTGCCGACACTTTGGCCATTCGGAAAATAGGCACAGACCACTCGGAGGTCGCCCACCGTCGCGGCGATCAGGCGCTTTTGCGGATCGTCGAGGCCTGGCAGTGCCACCACGACATCGCTCGCCGCCCGTGTCGTTTCCCTGCGGGTCAGCAGCGCCACGCCGTTGTAGGTCTTCTGTCCGGCAAACGCGGCGGCATAGCCGGCCTCCGCCAGCGCGGCCACCGGGAAGCGATCGTCGACGAGTTTGGTTTCCTGCAGGCAGACGATGTCGACGCGGTGCGTCGTGAGCCAGTCGAGCAGGTGCGGCAGTCTGACCTTGAGCGAGTTGACGTTCCAGGTCGCGAGCGTAAGCGTGGGCGGCATCCCGCTATTGTGCCGCGGGCGGCGGCGTGGCCTTGGCCGTCAGCGGCCGCGCCGGCTCCTGCCTGAATTGGGGCGGCAACATCGAGCTGCGCGGATAGCCCGTCGCATCGAGTGCATTGTTCCAGTCTTCAGGATCGAATGCGACCACCGGTTGAGCGCCAAGCAGCATCACGGGAACTCCCTCGGCACTGGTCAACCGCTTGAATTCTTCGCCATCTTCGGTCGACTCGACAGTCCGCTCGGCAAAGGGTATGCCGCGTTTGTTCAGAAAGGTCCGCGCCGTGTTGCAGGGCGGGCAGCTCTTCGACGTGAACAGCATCACCGGGAAATTGGAGGTGGCGCGGCGCACTTGATACGGCAACAGCGACTGCGTGTGCTCGCCGATGGTCAGCAGGTCAATCCGCAGCAGGTTCTGTGCATTCGGAGGAGGGCGGTCGCCGTAGTTAATCTGCCCCCGGTAGTCGGTCCACCGAAAGAGCACTTTGGGCGAAGTCGTGGACGGCGTCTCTGTCGCAGCGACTTGCGCTTGCAGAACGAGCGCGAAGGCAGTCGCGCACAGCGTGGACAGGACCATGACGGTGGTGCTTTCAGGTCGTGAGTGTCAGCGCACTTCGCCGTTGGGGGCGACTCGATTGGCCGGACCGCTCGCGCGCGAGACGAGTGCCCGCGCGGGCTCGCCTACATAGCCGGAGGGCAGCTTCGATTCGGCGGGATAGCCTGCTGCATCGAGCGCGCGCGACCACTCGCTGGCTTTGAAACCGGTCAAGGTATCCTTGCCAATCGTCATTGCTGGGACCTTCTCAATGCCGGTGATGCGCTTGAGCTCGGCATTGTCAGCCGGTGCCTCGATGAGGCGCTCGGAAAACGGCACGCCCCGCTGGCGCAGGAGCACGCGCGCGTCTTCGCACGGCGGGCAGGCGTCGCTGGAATACAGGACCACCGGGTAGAGCGCCTTGGCCCGCCGCAGTTCGAACGGCAGCGTGAGGTTGGCATCCGCGGTTTCGACCGGGCCGCGGGCACCGATCGGCTTCAGGTCGCGGGCGTCGCCCGGCGGAAAATCGCCGTAGTTGACCTGACCGCTCGCGTCGCGCCAGCGGAATTGCGCATCAGCCGCTGCGCTGATCGAGAGCAGGACCACCGCGACCACCCACCAGCGTTTCATGGTTCTCCTAATTGACCATGCCGTGATGCCTCAGCAACGCGTCGATCGTGGGCTTGCGGCCGCGGAAGGCAACGAACGAATCCATCGCCGGCCGACTGCCGCCAACTGCGAGGACTTCGTCGCGAAACCGCTGGCCCGTCGCCGGGTTCAGCACGCCTTCCTCTTCGAACGCCGCGTACGCGTCGGCCGACAGCACTTCGGCCCACTTGTAGCTGTAATAGCCTGCCGCGTAACCGCCCGCGAAGATGTGCGAGAAAGAGTGCGGAAACCGGTTGTATTCCGGCGGAATCAGGACGCCGATCTCGCGCCGGACCTCAGCCATGCACTGCAGGACCCCGCTTTCGGTGACCGGCCCCGCCTCGGCGTGCAGCCGCATGTCAAAGAGCGCGAATTCGAGCTGGCGCACGGTATAAAACCCGCTCTGGAAATTGCGCGCGGCGATCATCTTCTCGAAAAGCGGTCGCGGCAGTGCTTCGCCCGTGTCCACATGGCCGGTCAGCAGTTGCAGCACTTCCCACTCCCAGGCGAAGTTCTCCATGAACTGGCTCGGAAGCTCGACGGCGTCCCACTCGACACCGCGAATGCCCGACACTGCCGACTCGTCCACCCGGGTCAGCATGTGGTGCAGCCCGTGGCCGAACTCATGGAATAGCGTCAGCACTTCATCGTGCTTGAAGGTGGCGGGCTTGCCCCCGACCGGACCCGAGAAGTTGCAGGTCAGGTAGGACACCGGGGTCGCGAGCCCAGTGCGGCGGCCACGGCGGCTGCGCGCATCGCCCTGCCACGCGCCCCCCTGCTTGTGGTCGCGCGCATAAAGGTCGAGGTAGAACTGACCGACGAGTTCGCCGCCCGCCGTCTCGATCCGGAAGAAGCGCACGTCGGGATGCCAGGTCGGCGCGGGCTCCTCGCGGATCGTCACCCCGAACAGTGTTGCGACGACCTGGAACAGGCCCGCCAGCACGCGCGGCTCGGTGAAGTAGCGCCGCAGCGCCTGGTCGGAGTACGCATAGCGGGCTTCACGCAGCTTTTCGCTCGCGTAGTTGAAGTCCCACGGCATGATGTCGGCCAGCCCGAGCTGGGCGGCCGCAAACTGGCGCAGCTCCGCCATGTCGCGCTCGGCATAGGGCTTGGCGCGCTGACCGAGGTCGTGCAGGAACTGCAGCACTTCGGCCGGCGTGGCTGCCATCTTCGGGACCAGCGAGACCTCCGCGAAATTGCGGTATCCGAGCAGCTGCGCGTGCTCGTGCCGCAACCGCAGCAGCTCGACCATCAAGGGGCCGTTATTCCAATCCGGATTGCCCTGCTCGGACGCGCGCGTGACATAGGCGCGATAAAGCCTTTCCCGCAGCGTGCGGTCGTCGGCGTAGTCGAGGATGGCCGAATAGCTCGGAAACTGCAGCGTGACCTTGTAGCCGACGCGCCCCTCCGCCTCGGCGGCCTCACGGTACATCTGCACGGCATCGTCCGGCACCCCGGCGAGCGCCCCACGGTCGGTGAGATACAGCGCAAACGCATTGGTCGCGTCGAGCAGATTCTCGGCGAAGCGCGTGGCGACTTCCGCCTCGCGTTCGCGCACGGCCTTGAATCGCGCCTTCTGTGGTGTCGCGAGCTCGGCACCGCCCAGCCGGAAGTCACGCAATTCATGCGCGACCAGCGTCGTGCGCTCCGCGGGCCAGTGCGCAGCCTCGGGCGTGGCGGCGAGCGCCTTGAAGCGGCCATACAGCACCTCGTTTTGCGATAGCTCGGTCCAGAACGCCGTGATACGGGGGAGGTTGGCGTTGTATTGCGCGCGCAGCTCGGGCGTGTCGACCACGGCGTTCAGGTGCGCCACTGCGCCCCAGGCGCGCGCAAGACGGTCGGTCGCTTCGTCGAGCGGCTCCACCACGGTCAGCCAGGCCGCCGGAAGGTCCGTCTGCGTCACCTGCACGACCGCTGCGCGTGCCGCCGCCAGCAGCGAATCGACGGCTGGCGTGATGTGCTCTGGCCGCACGCTGCCGAAGTGCACCAGGCCCGACAGTTCGAGCAGGGGATTGCGTGCGGACGCGCGGGACGGTGAGGTCGTGCTGGCCATCGAGACGATCCGCTAGGTGAGTAAGCCGGCGCGCCGTTCGGCCGCTTCGACCGCGTTGACCAGCAGCATCGTGATCGTCATCGGTCCCACCCCGCCGGGCACCGGGGAGATCCAGCCGGCCACTTCACGCACTTCGTTGAACGCGACGTCGCCAGCCAGTTTGCCCTCGGGCGTTCGGTTCGTTCCGACGTCGATGACCACCGCACCGGGCTTGACCATGTCGGCCGTCACGAGGTTGCGGCGTCCGACGGCCGCGACGAGGATATCCGCGCTGCGCGTCACCGCCGCGAGGTCGCGCGTTTTGCTGTGCGCGATCGTGACGGTGGCGTTGGCGGCCAGCAGCAGCATGGCCATCGGCTTGCCGACCATGTTCGAGCGTCCGAGTACGACGGCATGCGCCCCCTCGATCGGCACATCGGTCGTCTCGAGCATCTTCATCACACCGTACGGCGTGCAGGAGCGAAAGTGCGGCACGCCCATCAGCGTGAGGCCGGCGTTCATCGCGTGCAGGCCATCGACGTCCTTGTCGAAGGCGATGGACTCCAGGATCTTCTGCGCGTCGATGTGCTTGGGCAGGGGCAGTTGCACGAGGATGCCGTGCACTGCCGGGTCGGCGTTCAGCTCGGCGATGCGCGCCAGCAGTGTCACCTCGGGGGTGTCCGCCGGGAGCCGGTCGGAAAACGACCGGATGCCGACGTCGTGGCACGCCTGGATCTTGTTGCGCACATACACGGCCGAGGCCGGATCGTCGCCGACGAGCACCACGGCAAGCCCCGGCGGCTGGCCGGCAGCGGCGGCGCGGGCCACGCGGGCGCCGAGGCTCGCGCGTATCTGCGCGGCCAGCGCCTTGCCATCGATGATGCGCGCGCCCATGAAGAAGCCTTCCAGGTAAAACCTGAAATTCTACCGGCGCGCGACCGGATTACTGCCGCAGTCCGCCTCCCGCGAGCACGGTGCGCATCAGATCGGCCACCGTGTTGGCGTGGAGCTTGTCCATGATGTTGGCGCGGTGGGCCTCGACTGTCTTGATCGAGATGCCGAGGTCGTCGGCGATCTGCTTGTTCAGGCGCCCGGCGACGATCCGCTCCAGCACCTGCTGTTCGCGCGGCGTGAGCTTGGCCACCAGTTTCTCGCTGATCCGGCGGCGCTCGGTCTCGGAAGCGCGGGCCCGCGCGTCGCCGAGCATGCGCTCGACGAGCGCCTTGAGCGCGCCGTGGTCGAACGGTTTCTCGATGAAATCGACGGCACCTTTCTTCATGGTGGACACCGCCATTGGAACGTCGCCGTGCCCGGTGATGAAGATGATCGGATAGGGCACGCCGCGGGCAATCAGCTCGTCCTGCAGTTCCAGCCCGCTCATGCCAGGCATGCGCACATCGACGATGGCCACCGCGATGGCAGCCGGATCGTGATCGGCCAGGAATTTCTCGGCGCTGTCGAAACCGATCACCCGATACCGGCTTGCTTCGAGCAGCCACTGCAACGAGTCGCGCACCGCATCGTCGTCGTCGATGACATAGACCACACCCAGGGTTTCCTCGGAATCAGTCACGGCCGCTTTCCTTCGAAGAGGCGCGCATTTTCGTCGACGCTTGGCGCTGCCGCAAGCGGAAGCGTGAAGCGGAAGATCGCTCCGCCCTCGGGGTTTTCCTCAAGCATCAGTCGTCCCTGGTGAAACTCGACGATCGAGCGACAGATGTTGAGCCCCATTCCCATGCCTTCGGACTTGGTGCTGAAAAATGGCTGGAACAGGTGGGCGCGCAGTTCGGGTGCAATACCCGAACCGTGGTCGATCACGGAGAACTCTGCCATGTCGTCGACGCGCCGCACGACGAGGTCGATGCGGCGCACCGAGGCGTTGTCCATCGCATCGATCGCGTTCTTCAGCAGGTTGAGCAGCAACTGCTCGATCAGGATCGGATCGACGTCGAGCGGTGGCAGGCCGGCGGGCACCTGGGTGTTGATCGTGATGGACTTCTTGGCCGCCTCGATTTCGGCGAAGCCGATCGCGTCTTCGACGATGCGCGCGACGGCGGTCGGGCGCCGGCGTGGCTCGGCACGCTTCACGAATTCGCGGATGCGCCGGATGATGTTGCCGGCGCGCTGCGCCTGTCCGGCGGTCTTCTCGAGCGCGGGCAGCAACTCGGCGTTCGAGACGTTGCCGTCACGCAGGCGTGAGACGGTGCCGAGGCTGTAGTTGCTGATTGCGGTCAGCGGCTGGTTCAGCTCGTGCGCAAGCGACGAGGCCATCTCGCCCATCGTCATCAGGCGCGAGGTGAGCTGGACCTTTTCCTGCTGCTGACGCACGATCTCCTCGGTCGCCTTGCGCTCGGTGACATCGGTGGCGATCTGCAGGCGGACCTCGCGCCCGTCGACCCAGCGCACATCGCGCATGCGCACGTCGAACCAGCGCTTCTGGTCGCCGTCGTAGACCTCGCCGGCCATGACGCCACCGTGCGCGGCCAGGCTCGCCTGCAGCCTGCGATGCCCGCCGGCATCGGCGCCGTAGAGGTCGCGGTAGCTGCGATTGGCGAACAGCAGTTCATCGGCGCTGCCCGCGCTGGTTGGCGCAACAACCGACACGGCGTCGTCCAGCGACTCGAGCACCTTGGTGAAGCGTTCGTGGGCTGTGGCGAGTTGCTCGCTGATGCGCTTGGGCTCCGTTACGTCGACCAGCGCGCTCATCCAGCCGAGCTGCTCGCCGTCGTCGGAGAGCAGGGGCGACACGTAGAGCCGCCCGTCGAAGATCGTGCCGTCACGCCGCAGCACCTTGAGTTCGGAGCCACTGGCCGGCGCCTGGCCGGTGAGCATTGTCTTCATCGTCGTGCGGTGTTCGGCGAACTGGCCCGCAGGCCAGTAGGGAAAGGGCGCGCCGATGCCGACCAGTTCGGTCTCGCTCCAGCCCGTCATCTGGCAGAACGCCGCGTTCACGTGCCGCAGGACGCCGCTCCGATCAAACACCGCCAGCCCGGTGGCCAGCGAGTCTTCCATCGCGCGGCGAAAGGCGGTTTCGGCGCGCAGGGCCCGCTCGACCTTCGCCTGCTTCGCGTCCCGGCGCATCAGGGCAATCAGCGTCGCCATGACGGCGAGCGTCAGTCCAGCGACGATCCAGGCGAGGACATTGCCGAGCAAGGGCGAGCGTTCGCGAAAGTTGGACGTTTGTAGGGAGACCCCGTCCGGCAGCAGGTAGATCGGCACGCCGTAGACCATGGCGTCCGCCGGCGTTTCGCTCGCGGTGGTCGAGGTGAGCGCGTCGCCGGCGTCATCGACGAGACTGACCCGGTAGCGCTGCGCGACATCGGGAGCCACGGAACGGCGCAGCAGTTCAGGCAACGAGATGCGGGTGACCACGGCGCCGCGATAGCGGTCTTCCGAGTAGATCGGTGCGACCAGATCGGTGAACGGACCGCCGTTGTCCGGACCCGCCGATCCGGAGCTGTCCTCGTAGGGCGGCGAGAAGAACGAGGAGTGCGCGTCGCGCGCGTTGGCGAGCGCGGTCACAACGCGTTCGGACGTCAGTTGCGTATTGGGACTGCGCACGGCTTCGCCCAGCGGCCCGGGCGAGGCGGCCGACCACGTCACACGAGCGGCCGCATCGACCGAACGCAACGTGTACGACCTCCGGCTTTACGGCCATCGCTTCGCGCGCAGCCGCCAGCAGCCGCCGGTCCGTCGCATCCGGACTGGCCGCATCACGGGCGAGGGCATTCGTGGCCTCGCTGATCGCCTGCAGGCGCAGCGACATCGACTGCGCGAGGGTGTCGGTGTCGCGGTGAAGCGCATCCCGACGCAGCGCACTGTCTTCGTGCGATCAGCAGATAGGCCAGCCCCGCGCTCATCGCCGCGAGCAGTACGATGGCCAGCAGCGGTACGAAGCGGCTCAGCTCGAGCCGGCGGGACCGGTCGCGCGCCAGGCGCTCGAACGCGAGCTGGACGGCGTCGGGCGAAGGCGGGGGTTGCGGCTGAGGCGGGGCGGGGGAGTCCACGGGCAGCGCTCAGGGGATTCCATCGGCGGCGCGCACGCATATTATCGGGAGGTCGTTGGACGAACCGACGTGCAGGATGTCGCCGGATGTTGTAATTCCGCATATATGAAATCAACATCCACTATTTGAAAGAGGCCCGAAGGGCTGTTATTGTTCGATTCACAAAGCCGCGCCCATGTCGCGCGGCGCTTCGCACAGCCACGGTCACATCGATCAGGAGACAACGATGTCCGCGATTCCGCAAGCTGCCAATGACCCGGATACGCTCGAAACCCAGGAATGGATCGAGGCGCTCGAAACCGTGCTCGAGCGCGAGGGCGCGCGAGCGCGCGCACTTCCTGCTCGAAGCCCTGATCGACAAGGCGCGTCGCTCAGGCGCGCACATTCCGTATTCGGCCAACACCGCCTACATCAACACGATCCCGCCGCACCTCGAGGAGCACTCGCCGGGCGACCCGGTGCTCGAGGAGCGCATCCGTTCCTACATGCGCTGGAACGCGATGGCGATGGTGGTGCGCGCCAACCGTGGCGAAGGTGATCTCGGCGGCCACATCGCCAGCTACGCGTCGGTCAACACGCTGATGGAGGTGGGCTTCAATCACTTCTGGCGTGCGCCGAGCGCGGAGTTCGGCGGCGACCTGATCTACTTCCAGGGCCATTGCGCTCCGGGCGTGTATGCGCGCGCCTTCCTCGAAGGCCGCCTCACCGAGGAGCAGCTCAACAACTTCCGGCGCGATGTCGACGGCAAGGGCGTCACGTCCTATCCGCATCCGAAGCTGATGCCGGACTTCTGGCAGTTCCCGACCGTGTCGATGGGCCTCGGACCGATCCAGGCGATCTACCAGGCGCGCTTCCTCAAGTATCTGCACGCGCGCGGCATCGCGGACACCGCCGGGCGCAAGGTCTGGGTGTTCTGCGGCGACGGCGAGATGGACGAGCCGGAATCGCTCGGCGCGATCGGGCTGGCATCGCGCGAAAAGCTCGACAACCTGATCTTCGTCGTCAACTGCAACCTGCAGCGACTCGACGGGCCGGTGCGCGGCAACGGCAAGATCATCCAGGAGCTCGAAGGCGGCTTCCGCGGCGACGGCTGGAAGGTCATCAAGGTGATCTGGGGTTCCTACTGGGATCCGCTGCTCGCGCGCGATAGCGAGGGCCGGCTGCTGCGCGTGATGGAGGACACGGTCGACGGCGAGTACCAGAACTTCAAGGCCAACGACGGCGCCTTCGTGCGCAAGCACTTCTTCGGCAAGGATCCGAAGCTGCTCGAGATGGTGTCGCGCATGACCGATGACGACATCTGGCGTCTGAATCGTGGCGGCCACGATCCGCACAAGATCTATGCCGCGTTTGCGGCGGCGATGAAGATCGACCGGGCGACCGACGGTCATCCTCGCCAAGACCGTCAAGGGCTACGGCATGGGCAAGGTCGGCGAGGGCAAGAACCCGACGCACCAGCTGAAGAAACTCGATACGGCGGCGATCCGCGAGTTCCGCGACCGCTTCGCGATTCCCGATGCCCGACGACAAGCTCGAGGACGTGCCGTTCTTCAAGCCGGCCGACGACTCGGCGGAGATGAAGTACCTGCACGAGCGTCGCCGCGCGCTCGGCGGCTACCTGCCGCAGCGCCGCCGCACCGCCGACGAGAAGCTCGCCGCGCCGGCGCTCGACGCGTTTGCGCCGGTGCTCGAGCCGACGGCGGAAGGCCGCGAGATCTCGACGACGCAGGCGTTCGTGCGCTGTCTGACGCAGCTGGTGCGCGACAAGAACGTCGGTCCGCGCGTCGTGCCGATCATCCCGGACGAGGCGCGCACCTTCGGCATGGAGGGCATGTTCCGCCAGCTCGGCATCTATCCGTCGCAAGGGCAGCTCTACGAGCCGGTCGACCGCGACCAGGTCATGTACTACCGCGAGGACAAGGCAGGGCCAGATCCTCGAGGAAGGCATCAACGAGGCGGGCGCGATGAGTTCGTGGATCGCGGCGGCGACGTCGTACTCGACGAACAATCGCATCATGGTGCCGTTTTACATCTTCTATTCGATGTTCGGCTTCCAGCGCGTCGGTGACCTCGCGTGGGCCGCCGGCGACATGCAGGCGCGCGGCTTCCTGCTCGGCGCCACGTCCGGCCGCACGACGCTGAACGGCGAGGGCCTGCAGCACCAGGACGGGCATTCGCACCTGATGAGCGCGACGATCCCGAACTGCGTCAGCTACGACCCGACGTTCGCGCACGAAGTGGCCGTGATCATGCAGCACGGGCTGAAGCGCATGGTGCAGGACCAGGAAAACGTCTGGTACTACATCACGGTGATGAACGAGAACTACCCGCACCCGGGCCTGAAGAAGGGCCAGGAGGAGGGCATCCTGCGCGGCATGTACCTGCTGCGCGAAGGACCGGCGGGCAGCGGCATGGGCAAGTCGATCGCGCGCGTGCAGCTGCTTGGCAGCGGCACGATCCTGCGCGAGGCGATCGCCGCGGCCGAGATGCTCGAGAAGGACTGGGGCGTGTCCGGCGACGTCTGGAGCGTCACCAGCTTCACCGAGCTGCGGCGCGATGGCATCGAGGTCGAGCGCTGGAACCTGCTGCACCCGACCGAGAAGGCGCGCAAGGCCTACGTGACGCAACAGCTCGAGAAGACCGTCGGCCCGATCGTCGCCACGACGGACTACATGCGGCTGTTCGCCGACCAGATCCGGTCCTACCTGCCGCGCGGTCGCGACTACCGCGTGCTCGGCACCGACGGCTTCGGCCGCTCGGACACGCGCGCGAAGCTGCGCGAGTTCTTCGAGGTCGACCGCCACTTCGTCGTGCTCGCGGCGCTGCGGTCGCTCGCCGACGAGGGCGTCGTGCCAGTCGCGAAGGTGGCCGAGGCGATCAAGAAGTACGGGATCGATCCGAACAAGCGCAATCCGTCGACGGCCTAGCCGAGGCTGCACCGTCGGCTGCAGCAACGTGCGCCTGGCGCACCCTCTGCCGACGATCCCGCACTGCCTGCAGTGCGGGACAACCGCAAAGAAAGGGCCGACGACATGGGCCAGCTCGTGGAAGTTCAGGTACCGGATATCGGCGACTTCAAGGACGTCGAGGTGATCGAGGTGCTGGTCAAGCCGGGAGACACCGTGGCGAAGGAACAGTCGCTGATCACGGTGGAAAGCGACAAGGCGTCGATGGAGATTCCGTCGTCCGTGGCCGGTGTCGTGAAGGAAATGCGCGTCAAGCTCGGCGACAAGGTGTCGCAGGGCAGCGCTGGTGCTGCGTGCTCGACGCCGCCGGCCGCGCGCGGCCGCCGCACCCGCCCGCGGCGAACGCCGCGCCGAAGGCGCCGCCCCGGCGAAGGCCGCGGCTCGCAGCCGCCGCGGCAGCCACCGACGGCTGCCGCCGCGGCGGCGGCCGGCGCCGGTCGAAGTCGTCGTGCCCGACATCGGCGACTTCAAGGAAGTCGAGGTGATCGAGGTGCTGGTCAAGCCGGGCGACACGGTGACGAAGGAGCAGTCGCTGATCACGGTCGAGAGCGACAAGGCGTCGATGGAGATTCCGTCGTCGGCTGCCGGTGTGGTGCAAGGAATTGCGCGTCAAGCTCGGCGACAAGGTTTCGCAGGGCAGCCCGGTTGTCGTGCTAAGCGGCGCTGCCGCCGGCGCGGCCCCGTCGGCGGCAGCGTCCGCGGCGGTCGCCGCGCCGTCGCCGGCCACAGCCGAGCCGCCGAAGTCGACGGCCTTCGCGACCGAGATGGGCGCGCGGCCACAACCCGTCGACCTCGGCCCCGCCCCGGGGCCAAGCCCCATGCCTCGCCCTCGGTACGCAAGTTCGCGCGCGAACTCGGTGTCGATCTCACGCACGTGCGCGGCACCGGGCCCAAGGGCCGCATCACCACGGACGACGTGCGCGAGCACGTCAAGGGCGTGATGGCGGGCGGCGCGCCGGCCCGCGGTCGCGGCGGCTGCGCCGACCGGATCCGGCATCGGCCTCAACCTGCCGGCGTGGCCGGTCGTGGACTTCGCCAAGTTCGGGCCGATCGAGCGCGTCGAAATGTCGCGCATCCGCAGGATCTCCGGGCCGGCCCTGTCGCGCAACTGGGTGACGATCCCGCACGTCACCAATCACGAGGATGCCGACATCACCGATCTCGAGGCTTTCCGGGTCCAGCTCAACAATGAGAACGCGAAGAGCAAGGACACGCCGAAGCTGACGATGCTGGCGTTCCTGATCAAGGCCTGTGTCGCGGCGTTGAAGAAGTTCCCGGACTTCAACAGTTCGATCGATCCCGAGGGCGGCGCAATCATCCGCAAGAACTACTGGCACATCGGCTTCGCGGCGGACACGCCGCAGGGCCTGGTCGTGCCGGTCATCAAGGAGGCCGACAAGAAGGGCATCTTCGAGATCGCCCAGGAAACCTCGGCGCTCGCAGCCAAGGCGCGCGACGGCAAGCTCGGACCCTCCGACATGCAGGGCGGCACGTTCTCGATCTCCTCGCTCGGTGGCATCGGCGGCACGTCCTTCACGCCGATCATCAACGCGCCCGAGGTGGCGATCCTCGGCGTGTGCCGTTCGACGATGAAGCCGGTCTGGGACGGCAAGCAGTTCCAGCCGCGTCTCATCCTGCCGCTGTCGCTGTCGTGGGACCACCGGGTGGTCGACGGCGCGGGTGCCGCGCGCTTCAACGGCTACCTGGCCCAGATCCTGGCCGACTTCCGCCGGGTGATGCTATGAGCGCAGCGCGCGGCCGTCCCAAGCACGCTCGCACCGCAGCGCGTAGCGCGGATGTTTTTGTGAATGCGCCGAGCCGCCTCAAGCGCGAAGTGTCCGTGTGCAGCGAGGAGTCAGCCCGATGAGCCAGACGATCGACGTGGTGGTCCCCGACATCGGCGACTTCAAGGATGTCGAGGTGATTGAAGTCCTGGTGAAGCCGGGTGACACCGTGACAAAGGAGCAGTCGCTGATAACGGTCGAAAGCGACAAGGCGTCGATGGAGATTCCGTCGTCGGCCGCCGGTGTCGTGCAGGAGCTGCGCGTCAAGCTCGGCGACAAGGTCTCGCAAGGATCGCCGCTGCTGCGACTGGAGGCCACCGCGGGCACGCCAGCGGCGGCCGCCGCACCGGCGCAGACGCCCGCACCGGCACCGGCCGCGAAGGCGCCCCCGCCGGCGGCGGCCCCAACCGCGGCCAGCTATGCCGGCGCTGCCGACCTCGAGTGCGAAGTCCTGGTGCTGGGCGCCGGTCCCGGCGGCTACTCGGCCGCGTTCCGCGCGGCCGATCTCGGTCAGAAAGTGGTGCTGGTCGAGCGCTACGCCGCGCTGGGCGGCGTGTGCCTGAATGTCGGATGCATTCCGTCGAAGGCACTGCTGCATGTGGCGGCAGTGATGGACGAGGCCGCGCATTTCGCCGACCTCGGTGTCGAGTACGGTGCGCCGAAACTCAACGTGGACAAGCTGCGCACGCACAAGAGCAAGGTCGTCGGCAAGCTGACCGGCGGCCTGGCGGCGATGGCGAAGATGCGCAAGGTCACGGTGGTGCGGGGCTACGGCAGTTTCGCCAGCCCCAACCATCTCGAAGTGGAATTGACCACCGGCGACGCGCAGGACAAGACCGGCCAGAAGCAGGTGATCCGCTTCGCCAAGGCCATCATCGCGGCCGGTTCGGCCGCCGTGCGGCTGCCGTTCATGCCGGACGATCCACGCGTTGTCGACTCCACCGGTGCGCTCGAGCTGCGCGCGGTGCCGAAGAAGATGCTCGTCGTCGGCGGCGGCATCATCGGCCTCGAAATGGCGACTGTGTATTCCACGCTCGGCGCGCGCGTCGACGTCGTCGAGATGCTCGACGGCCTGATGCTGGGCGCTGACCGTGACCTCGTGAAGGTCTGGCAGAAGGTCAACCAATCGCGCTTCGACAAGGTGATGCTGAAGACGAAGACCGTGGCGGTCGAGGCCAAGCCCGACGGTCTCTGGGTCCGCTTCGAGGGCGAGGCGGCCGCGGCCGAGCCGCAGCGCTACGACCTCATCCTGCAGTCGGTCGGACGCACGCCGAACGGCCGCAAGATCGGCGCGGAAAAGGCCGGTGTGGTGGTCGGCGAGCGTGGCTTCATTGCGGTCGATGGGCAGATGCGGACCAACGTTCCGCACATCTACGCGATCGGCGACATCGTCGGCCAGCCGATGCTGGCCCACAAGGCCGTGCACGAGGGCCACGTGGCCGCCGAGGCTGCGGCAGGCCACAAGGCACACTTCGACGCGAACGTGATTCCTTCCGTGGCCTACACCGACCCCGAGGTGGCCTGGGTGGGCCTGACGGAAGACGAAGCGAAGAAGCAGGGCCGAAAGGTGACGAAGGGCCACTTTCCCTGGTCGGCGTCGGGTCGGGCCATCGCCAACGGGCGCGATGAAGGCTTCACCAAGCTGCTGTTTGACGCTGAAACACACCGCGTCGTCGGTGGCGGCATCGTTGGCACCCACGCCGGCGACCTGATCAGTGAGGTCGCGCTGGCCATCGAGATGGGAGCCGATGCTGTCGACATCGGACGCACGATCCACCCGCACCCGACGCTCGGGGAATCTGTCGGCATGGCGGCTGAAGTGGCCGAGGGCGTCTGCACCGACCTACCGCCGCCGCGCCGCTGACGACGTGGTCAGGGAAGGCGCAAATTGGCCTGCGATCGCGGCTCGTGCACGGTCGTCATCCATCCGGATGCGAGGGGCGCGATTGACGCAAAACGAGGCCGCCGTACCCTTCGTGCTCTGCTCGGCAAGTTTCCTCCGGGCCATCAGCACAGAAGGTTTTCGCACCGCCACCGATGGGATTTCTCGAGTTTCCGGCCGCTGGCGCACCACCCGCACCGATCGAGGTGTATCCCGAGGGTGCAGTCGTGTGGTCGGATCCCGCGACCTGGGCGGGCGCCCGGCCTGCCGATGGCCAGCCCGTGCGCATCGAGGCCGGCCGCACCGTCATTCTGGATCAGGACATTGACGTCACCGGTCTGGAAATCGAAGGCACGCTGATCGTTGCGGCGCGCGACACCCGACTACGGGCCGGTTGGATCCTCGTGCGCGGTGCAGGCCGCTTGGTCGCGGGCACGGCCGACCAGACGTTCCGGCAGCGACTGACGATCACGCTCTGCGCCGGCGAGACGAGCCACCCGCATCCGCAACTCGGCACCAAGTTTCTGGCGGCACTCGACGGCGGCACGATCGACCTGCATGGCGCCCAGCGTGTGTCCTGGGTCCCGCTGGGGGCCTCGATCGGTCCGGGACACAACACGCTACGTCTTGCACAGCCGGTCGACTGGCGCAGCGGCGAACGGATCGCCGTCGCATCCGGTCAGGACCACGCCCTGGTCGAGGAACGCAGCGTCGCCGACGTCGGTGGCGACTGCATGACCCTGATGCTCGATCGCGCGGTCTCGCACCGGCACCATGGCCAGCATGCGCCGATGCAGCATGCGTTGCCCGGCTCGATCGCCAAGGCGGTGCTGCTCGAGCGCAACATCGTCGTACAGGGCTGCGAGGAGTCGGAACGCGCCAGCCAGGGCGGCTACTGCCTGATCGCGAGTTCGCCCGAGCTTGGCGGCGCCGGCCGGCGGGCCATCGGTCGCTTCAGCGGCGTCGAGTTTCGGCGCATGGGCCAATTTAACCGGCCTGGGCGCTACCCGCTGCACTGGCACAACAATGGCGATGCGGCGGAAAGTGCCGTCAGCGGCTGTCTCGTGCACGACTCGTATCAGCGCGGCATCGTCACTGTGGGCTCGCGCCATGTGCGCATCAGCGGCAATGTCGTGCTCAAGCCGTATGGACACGGATACATCGTCGAAAGCGAAGACAATTCGCCGCAGCTTGTGACGACCAATCTTGCGGTCCGTCCACGCGTTGCACGTTTTGCCGACATCAAGATGCGCAGCTACTGCGAACATCGCCCGCGTCCGTTCTGGATCGTGCATTCGCAGCCCGGTCGCCCCGCGGCTTGCTAGCGGGCGGGGCGGCGCCGCGCGCCGCTACCGTCGTGATCCGCCGTTTGATGCCGCCGATGTGAGGCGCACGGGCCGGACACGAGCCTCACGCCGCACCCACTTTCGCCTTGGCCAAATGCAGTCCCACGTTCGCGACGTCGATCTCATTTCGGAGACGGCGCGACCCGGGCCGTCGTGTCGGGTCGGCGCAAGCCGAAGTGCGCTGGCAGGTCCACGGCCGCTGCAAGGCGGTGGCCTTTGGCGGCGGTGGCCGCAGGCGCTCGGAGCGCGGTCCGAATGAGCCTTCCAAGAGCGTGACCAGGTTAGGGGCCGGCTTTCTCTACGAGCTGGCACGCAGCTTCGGATAGCATCCCGCGATCGATGGGGCCGACAGTCCCGCTACCAACACCTGCGACAGCGTTGTTGGCAACGCCGGGTTCGGTCCATGACGGTGCGTGCTCCTGGCCTGCACTGCTACCCTTGAACACCCGACACGCGATCAGGTCGCCATGACTCAGGACGAATTGAAGCAAGCAGTCGCCGCGGCGGCGGTTGGTTTCGTGATGCCCGGCGAGATCCTGGGTGTCGGCACCGGCTCGACCGTCGACTTCTTCATCGACGCCCTGGCGGCCGCCCGGGTGCAGGTGGCCGCCGCCGTCTCCAGTTCCGAGCGTTCCACGCGGCGACTCGAGTCCTGCGGCATCCGTGTGGTCGACCTCAACGAGGTGGCCGAAATTGCCGTGTACGTCGATGGCGCTGACGAGGTCGATCCGGGGTTTTCGATGATCAAGGGCGGGGGCGGAGCACTCACGCGCGAAAAGATCGTGGCCGCGGTCGCGCGCACATTCGTGTGTATCGCGGACAGCAGCAAACTGGTCGAGCGGCTTGGCACTTACCCGCTGCCGGTCGAGGTGATTCCCATGGCGCGCGAGTACGTGATGCGGGAACTGGCACGCCTGGGCGGAACGCCGAGACTGCGGGCGGGGTTCACGACCGACAACGGCAACGTCATCATCGACGTCGTCGGTCTTCGTATCGACGAGCCACAGAGACTCGAGCAGCGCATCGATGGCATCGTCGGCGTCGTCACGAACGGACTCTTTGCGCGGCGCGGCGCCGACGTCCTGCTGCTCGGAACGCCAGACGGCGTGCACGAGTCGCGGCGCGTCTGAGCGCCGACGGGGCGCGCGGCGCGAACGACACGGCGATGCGCACACGCATCCGCAGCACCGCCATTGGGCTGGGGATCGTTGCGGGGCCGCTCGTGCTTTACGTGGTCGCGGCGCTGTTGCTCGGGGTGCTGCCACGCAACTCGGACTTCATTGAGCCCGCCGATGGCGTCGCGATCTATGTCCGCACGAATGGCGTCCACGCGGACCTCGTGCTGCCGACACGGCAGCAGGGGCAGGACTGGAGCGCAGAGTTTCCGCCTACGCACATGCGAAAGCTGGCTGCGCCGACCGATTGGATCGCCTTTGGTTGGGGCGATCGCGGCTTCATGCTGACGACCCCCACCTGGTCCGACCTGCGACCGAGCACGGCCTTCATCGCCCTCAGTGGACTGGGCCAGGGCGCCATGCACGTGGAATACGTGGACTCGCCCCTGGTGTACGACGCGCGGCGTGTGCGGCTCTCGACGGAGCAATACATCCGGCTGGTGGAGTACGTGAAGGCGTCGTTCGTGCGCGGTCCGGACAGCGCAGTCCGTTGGATCGATGCTCCCGGCTACTTTGACACGGATGCCTTCTACGAGGCGGTGCCAACCTACACCCTCTGGTACACGTGTAACGAGTGGACGCGGCGCGCGCTGGCCCACGCTGGGGTGCGCACCGCATCGTGGGCTCCGTTCGCTGTGACAGTGATGCGGTACCTGCCCGTCACGGAGCGACACTGAGCCGGCAGCGGCGCAGCGCCGCGCTGCCGGCGTCAGCTCGACGGCGGAACGTAGCCCTGCGCGGTGTCGGCGCCTTCGCCGAAGAAGTGCTTCTCCATCTGGGTGAGCAGGTACTTGCGGGCGCGCGTATCGGCCAGGTTGAGGCGGTTTTCGTTGACCAGCATCGTCTGGTGCTTCAGCCAGCCCGCCCACGCCTCCTTCGACACGTTCTCCCAGATGCGCTTGCCGAGTTCGCCCGGCACCGGCGGGAAATCGAGACCCTCGGCCTCGCGGCCGAGCTTCACGCAGTTGATCATGCGCGCCATGGTGAAACCTCCTAGAGCGTCTTGACGAGCACCTGAGAGCGGCGCTGCCAGTTGTACATGTGCTGCCGCGTGGGCGGCAGGTCGTCGACCGTCGCGGGCTTGAAGCCGCGCTTGATGAAGAAGTGCGCGGTGCGCGTCGTGAGCACGAACAGGTGCTCGATACCGGCCGCCTTGGCGCGTTGGCTTCGATGCGTCTTCATCAGGCGCTCGCCGTCGCCATAGCCCTGGTACTGCGGGTGCACCGTCAGGCACGCGAGCTCCGCCGCCTTCTCGCGCGGGAACGGGTAGAGCGCGGCGCAGCCGAAGATGAATCCGTCGTGCTCGAGCACGACTGAAGCGGTCGATTTCGCGCTCGATCAGCTCGCGCGGCCGCTTGACCAGCGTGCCGTCGGCCTCGAGCGGCTCGATCAGCTTGATGATGCCGCCGACGTCGTCCGGCGTTGCATCGCGCATCTTCTCGAGGTCTTCCGGCGCGACCATCGTGCCGACGCCGTCGTGCGTGAACAGCTCCACCAGCACGCCGCCGTCGAGCGCGTACGAGAGGATGTGCGCCCGGGCCACGCCGCCGCGGCAGGCGCGCACCGCGTAGCTTCAGGTTGAACGACGGCATCGCCCGTGACTGCACCGGCTTCCAGCATGCGCCTCGGCGTCCTGCGACCGAAAGCTCGTTGAGCAGTTGCACCGTCCGCGTCGGCGATGCCTGCCGGTCTCGGTCAGCAGGACCAGCTTGTCGGCCTTGAGCGCCGTGGCGACGCTGCAGGCGACGTCTTCCATCGTCAGGTTGAACGCTTCGCCGGTCGGCGAGAAGCCGAGGGGCGACAGCAGCACGAGTCCGCCGTTGGCGAGCACGAACCGCAGTGCTTCGGTGTCGACCTTGCGCACGACGCCGGTCAGTGCGCAGGTCGACGCCGTCGATGACGCCCATCGGGCGCGCCGTCACGAAGTTGCCGCTGACGACGCGCACCTTCGAGTGCGCCATCGGCGTCGAGGGCAGTCCCTGCGAGAACGCCGCCTCGATGTCGAGGCGGATCTCGCCCGCGGCTTCCTTGACGCATTCGAGCGCGGCGGCGTCGGTGATGCGCACGTCGTTGTGGAAGCGCGAGTCGATGCCCTTGAGCGCGAGCTGCGCCTGCACCTGCGGCCGCGAGCCGTGCACCAGCACGATGCGGATGCCCATCGCGTTGAGCAGCGACACGTCCTGGATCAGCGCCGTCAGCGCGCCGGCCTCGATCAGGCCGCCGGAAAACGCGACGACGAAGGTCCTGCCGCGGTGCGCATGCACGTACGGCGCGACCTGGCGCAGCCACGCGACGAACTGCGCGCGCGTCGGACGTCCTGGGAGAGCGGCGGCAGTGCCGGCGTGTCGTTCATCGGCGAAAGTATACTTTCGCGGTCCCTGCGACTCCGACGCAACCACTCCGCGAGCCCTTGATGACGCGCTAGCACCGCTCGGGTGCGACGCGAGCCGATGCAGCCACCACCGCCCAGACCCGCCCCGCGTCCAGGGGGCCCCGGGTTCGCGCGCCGCTGCCGGCCATCACCTTTCCCGAGGAACTGCCGGTCTCGGCCCGGCGCGAGGACATCGCGCGCGCCATCGAGGCGCATCAGGTCGTCATCGTCAGCGGCGAGACCGGCTCGGGCAAGACCACGCAGCTGCCGAAGATCTGCCTGACGCTTGGACGCGGCGAACACGGCGTGATCGGGCATACGCAGCCGCGCCGCATCGCGGCGTCGAGCATCGCGCGCCGCATCGCCGAGGAACTGCGCACGCCGCTCGGCGAGGTCGTCGGCTACAAGGTCCGCTTCACCGACCAGACGCGGCCCGGGGCATCGATCAAGCTGATGACCGACGGCATCCTGCTCGCGGAGATCGCAGGCCGATCCGCTGCTGAGGCAGTACGACACGCTGATCATCGACGAGGCGCACGAGCGCAGCCTGAACATCGACTTCCTGCTCGGCTACCTGCGGCAGCTGCTGCCGCGCCGGCCGGACCTGAAGCTGATCATCACCTCGGCGACGATCGATGCCGAGCGCTTCGCGCGGCACTTCGGGTCGGCAGCAGGCCCCGGCGCCCGTCATCGAGGTCTCGGGCCGGCTCTATCCGGTCGAGATCCGCTACCGCGCCGGTCGCGGACGTGGACGACGCCGACGACCGCACGCTGATGGACGCACTGGTCGACGCCGTCGACGAGTGCGCGGGCGTCGGCCGCGGCGACGTGCTCGTGTTCCTGCCCGGCGAGCGCGAGATCCGCGAGGCGGCCGAGGCGCTGCGCAAGCACCATCCGCCGGCCACCGAGATCCTGCCGCTGTACGCGCGCCTGTCGGCGGAGGAGCAGGACCGGGTGTTCCGCCCGGCGGGCTCGGGCGCCGCATCGTGCTCGCGACCAACGTCGCGGAGACGTCGCTGACGGTGCCCGGCATCCGCTACGTCGTCGACACGGGGCTCGCGCGCGTCAAGCGCTACTCGTATCGCAACAAGGTCGAGCAACTGCAGGTCGAGCCGATCTCGCAGGCCGCCGCCAACCAGCGCGCCGGCCGCTGCGGGCGCGTGGCCGACGGCGTGTGCATCCGGCTGTACGCCGAGGAGGATTTCGCGAAGCGGCCGCGCTTCACGGATCCGGAAATCCTGCGCTCGTCGCTGGCGAGCGTCATCCTGCGGATGAAGTCGCTCGGACCTCGGCGACGTCGCCGAGTTCCCGTTCGTCGAGCCGCCGACCGGGCGCGCGATCGCCGACGGCATGCAGCTGCTCGCCGAACTGAATGCGGTCGACGAGCGCAACGCGCTGACGCCGATCGGCCGCGAACTGGCGAAGCTGCCGCTCGACCCGCGCGTGGGCCGCATGCTGCTGGCGGCGCGCGAGCAGAACTGCCTGGCCGAGATGCTGGTCATCGCGTCGGCGCTGTCGGTGCAGGATCCGCGCGAGCGTCCGCTCGAGGCGCAGGAGGCGGCCGACCAGGCGCACCGGCGCTTCGTCGACGAAAAGAGCGACTTCCTCGTCGCTGGTGAAGCTGTGGGCTTTCGTGCAGGAGAGGATCGGGCACAAGAAGTCGAATCGCAAGCTGACCGAGGAGCTGCGCAGCCACTTCCTGAGTCCTCGACGGGTGCGCGAGTGGATCGATGTGCACGGCCAGCTCGCGGCGCTCGCGGGCGAGCAGGGCTGGCACATCAACGCCACGCCGGCGACCTTCGAGCAGGTGCACCTGGCGCTGCTGGCGGGACTGCTCGGCAATGTCGGCTGCCGCGTGCTCGACGCCGAGCGGGGCGAACCGCCCTTTGCCGGCGCGCGCGGCATCAAGTTCTTCGTCTGGCCCGGCTCGGCGCTGGTGAAGAAGGCGGGCCGCTGGATCATGGCGGCCGAACTGGTGGAGACGTCGCGCCTGTTCGCGCGCACGGTCGCAACGATCGAGCCAGGCCTGGCTCGAGCGCGTCGGGCGCGCACCTGCTGAAGAAGTCGCACGGCGAGCCGCACTGGGAGAAGCGGCCGGCGCAGGTGATGGCGTTCGAACGCGCGACGCTGTACGGCCTGCTCGTCTACCAGCAGCGGCGCGTGCACTACGGGCCGCTCGATCCGGCGCATGCGCGCGAGGTCTTCATGCGCGAGGCGCTGGTGGCGGGCGAGTTCGACACCCGCGCGCCGTTCTTCGCGCACAACCAGCGGCTGGTGCGCGAGATCCGCGAACTCGAACACCGCGCGCGGCGGCTCGACGTGCTGGTCGACGACGAACTGATCTTCGCGTTCTACGACCGCGTCGTTCCGGCCGGACATCACGACGCGGCGCGGCGTTCGAGAAGTGGCGCACGGGCGCCGAGCGCGAGCAGCCCGAAGCTGCTCTTCCTGCGAACGCGACGAGCTGATGCGGCACGAGGCCGCAGGCGTCACGACCGATCTCTTTCCCAAGCAGTTCGCGCTGCGCGGCCGCGCCGGATCGGAGACCGTGCTGGCACTGACGTACCACTTCGAGCCGGGCAGCCCGCGCGACGGCGTGACGCTGACCGTCCCGCTGTTGGCGCTGAACCAGGTCGATCCAGGCGCGCGCCGAATGGCTCGTGCCCGGCATGCTGAAGGAGAAGGTTCACCTGCTGCTGAAGTCGCTGCCGCAGAAGCTGCGCCGCCACTGCGTGCCGCTGCCGGACTACGCGGCGCGCTTCGCGCAGCGGCACGGCGGACGGACCGACGAGTCGCTGATCGACGTGCTGATCGCCGACCTGCGCGAGCACGCCGGCGTCGTCGTGCCAGCGCACCGACTTCAAGCTCGAGACGCTGCCGACGCACCTGACGATGAACTTCAAGGTCGTCGACGAGCACGGCCGCCAGCTGGCGATGGGACGCAACCTCGCGCAGCTGCGCGCCGAACTCGGCGCGCAGGCGCAGGCGAGCCTGCGCAGCGCTGGCGGCAGCCGACGCGACGGTGGCGCCGAGCCTGCACGCCGAGATCCGCGACTGGGACTTCGGCGAACTGCCCGAACTCATGCAGCTCGAGCGCCGCAGTGCGCGACGGACGCCCGTGACGCTGGTCGGATATCCGGCGCTGGTCGATCGCGGCGATCACTGCGAGATCGACGTCTTCGACGATGCCGACGAAGCGCGCACACAGCATCGCGACGGTCTGCGGCGCCTGTTCCGCCTTCAGCTGCGGGAGCAGGTGAAGTTCCTGGAAAAGAGCCTCGCTTCGCTGCAGACGACGCAGATGCAGGCGTCCACGGTGCCGGCACTGGCGGCCGCGCTGCCGGGAGTTCGAGGAGCTGCGCGAGCAGGTGGTCGTCGCGGCGATCGATCGCACCTGCCTTGGCGAGCCGTGGCCCGACCGATCGAGCCTGCGTTCGTTGCGCGCAAGGAGGAGGCGCGCGGCAAGCTCAATCTGATCGCGCAGGAGATTGCGCGGCTGGTGGCGACCATCGTGGCCGAGGCCGCGACGCTGCCGAAGAAGCTCAACGCGAGTCGCGCGCCTTTTCCGCCGCGGTGGCCGACGTCGAGCAGCAACTGGCGCGGCCTGTTCCCGCGCGGCTTCGTCGTCGATGTCGCACCGCCGGCAGCTCGCGCATTACCCGCGCTACCTGAAGGCGATCGCGCTGCGACTCGACAAGCTCAGGACCGATCCGGTGCGCGATGCGCAGCGCATGCAGGAAGTGGCCGGGCTGCAGGCACCCTGGCTGCGCGAAGTCGCGGCACGCAAGGGCATCTCCGATCCGCGGCTGGAGGAGTTCCGCTGGCTGCTGGAGGAACTGCGCGTCAGCCTGTTTGCGCAGGAACTGCGTACGCCGATGCCGGTCAGCGGCAAGCGTCTGCAGAAGGCGTGGGACGCGCTACGGCGCTAGCCGATTCGACCCAAGCCGGACGCCCGCGCGGCGGCGCTGTGCGCCATCGTCCGTTGCCGGATCGCCCATCAACCCGCTGGACTTGCGCGGCCGGCGGCCCGCACCGTTCGCGCCGCCGCAGCCCCGCTTCAGTGCGGCTTGCGGCACACGACCTGAATCGGGTCCGTGCGGCCCTCCACGATGTTACGGGCGGCGTTGCGGGTCTTCTGCAATGCCGTGTCGCCGAGCAGGAGGTGGGTGCCGAGCGGAGGAAGGGTTCCGTGCTCGGCCTTCTCGATTGCGGCCTGGTAGCCGGCCGCGTACTTCGGGCCCGTATGTTCGACCGTGATCGCCTCGAAGCCGGCCGCGAGCAGATAGGCCTGCGTTTCGTCCGCCGTGACGAGGTAGGCGCCGCTGCCGTCCGCCGACCAGGGCACGGGATGATGGGGTGCGCCCGTCGGGCCGAGGGCGTGTTCTGTCAATGCGAAGAAGGCACCGGGCTTCAGGACGCGAAACGCTTCGCGGTAGAACTGCGCACGGTCGGACACGTTCATCGTGACGTGCTGCGTGTAACCACCATCGAACGATGCATTCGCGTACGGCAAGTGCTGGCCGTCGCCCAGTTCGATCCTGACCTGCTGCTCCATCCGCAGCAGCGCGGTGAGCTTGTTGGCCGCTTCGACGAAGGCGGGCGTGATATCGAGCCCGCTCACGGTGCAACCGAAGCGCCGCGCGATGTAGCGAGCGGGTCCGCCGAGCCCGCAGCCGATGTCGACGAGGTGGTGTCCGGTCCGGATCGGAAGCCGGTCCACCAGCTCCACGGTCGCCGGCAGGCCGCGCGCATGGAAGTGATCGACCGGGGCGAGGTCCTCGACCGTCAGGCTGTCGAGCGGTTTCGACATTTGCTGCAGCGCTGAGACGATACGACCGAAGATGTCACCCTGGCCCCAGTGATCGGCGATTGCCTTCGCGTCGCTCATTGCGACCTCCCTGGACGGACTCCGAGGCGCGACAGCGTAGCCATGGCTGCCGCAGGCGTCAGCGTCCGGCGCGGTCGATCAGGCGCTGCAGGCGGGCCGGCTCATCGCGTACGAACGATGGGTCCTGGCCGAGCGCCTGCGCGGCCCGGGCGTAGTACGGCCGGGCCTCGGCAGGCCGCCCCAGGGCCTCCAGGTTCTCGGCGATCTCCTCGAAGACGTAGCCATCGCTGCCGCCGCCTGCGGCCCACTCCGCCTCCAACCTTCGCTGCAGCACCAGGGCGTCGTCGTAACGCCCGAGCGATCGCAGGCAGCGCGCCACCGACCAGGTCGCGATGCGCCCCTGCGGCTGCTTGCCCGTGGCATGCCAGGCGGATTCGGCCTCGACGAACACCGGCAGGGCGGCGTCGAAGCGACCCGCATCGTGCAGGTTCCAGGCATGGTTGTTCAGCAGTGCCGGGAGCATGGCACGCGCCTTCGCATCGTCCGAGTCACGCGCCAACGTAATGCCCGTATCGGTCCAGGCCGCCGCCGCCTCAGGCGGCATGACGATGGCCAGCATGTGTGCGGCATCGACGGCCAGTCCGACTTCACCGGCGCTGCGGGCCACGTCATAGGCCTGCCGGAACAGTGGCTGCGATGCGTCCTTGTCGCCGGCCGAGCGCAGCGTGCGGCCGCGTTCGAGCAGGTAACGCGACTGGACGCGCGCGCTCGCCGCGGCGAGCGCGGGCTGCACCTGGTCAAGGATGCGGTGAGCGTCGTCGAAGCGGCGCCGCAACGCATACGTGCGCGCGATCTGGGTCTGCAGCTCGAGGTCGCGATCAGGGTCGCCCGTGCCCAGTGCGGCGCGAAAGCGCTGCTCACTGGCGGCCGGGTCGTCGTACTCCCAGAAATCCTCGATGCTGCTGCCGCCGGTTGCGTGCGCCATGGTGGAAACGAGCAGCGCAGCGAGCGCGAACGTTGCGCGACGCCGCGGCTCAGGTCTTCGAGCCGGCGCTTCCGCCGCGCAGCGGGTTGCGCGATGGCGCAGGTTCATCCTTGGGTCCCTGCTCGATGTCGAAGGCGAACTCACGGATCAATTGACCATCGATGTAGACACGCATCTTGTGCGCACCCACGGGGTCGCCGGGAGCGTAGCGCCATTCGTTGGCGATGAATCCGAGGCGGGTCGGGATGATGCGCTCGGTCACGGCCGTCTTGCGGTCAGGTGAAATCGTATAGATGCCCATCGCTTCACCCGGACCCCAGGTCGGGGGCGGTTCGGGCAACTCGAATTCCTCGCGCCAGATGACGGTCGGCTTGCTGGTCTTGAAGACGATGTACCAGCCGTAGGGGGCGGCGACGACGGCCGGGAACTTGTCGGTCTCGTACAGAATGCGCCGGCCCGCCTGGTCGGCGCCGAAGACGCCGAACTGTGCCGATACAACTTCCAGCGCCGAGCCCTTGATGACGGGCGGCTGGGTCGGCGCCACTGCGGCCACGGCAGCCGCTTCCGGCTTCTCGGGCGCCGCGCACGCGGCGACCAGGGCGGCAGCGGCGAGAACGAGGGCAGCAGAGCGAACGCTCAGTGGCATATTCAACCTCCGGTGAGCGGAAGCAGACGTGTGGCCACGCTGCATCGTCATTTAAACACAATCGATTAGGCGAGGACGATCATCCCTATGACGTGGCGTCTTCGCACAAGTTGCATGCTTCGCGCGCGGCGGGCGAAACGAATGGGCGCGTCTTGGGTCGGCTTTTCGGAGGCCGGTCGGTGATGCGGCTCCATTAGAATTTCAGGTCGCGGCACGGTGGGTCGCGAAGGAGCGCAGTGCAATGCGGTGCTGGATGCGATGAGTGCGCGTCGTTTCGGGCTCGTCATCGTCGGTGACGAGATTCTCTCCGGCAAGCGGGAGGACAGGCATCTGGCGAAGGTCATTGCGCTGCTGGGGCAACGCGGCCTGGCGCTGGCCTGGGCCCACTACGCGGGTGACGATCGGGCCGCTCTCATCGAGCTCTATCGGCGCACCCTCGACAGTGGTGACGTCGTCTTCAGTTGCGGTGGCATCGGCTCGACGCCTGACGATCACACTCGGCAGGCCGCCGCGGCCGCCCTGGGCGTGCCGCTGGCGCTGCATCAGGAGGCGGCGCAGCTGATCGCGCAGCGCTGCGCCGACATGGCGCGCGAGGGGCGCGGCAGCGCCGACATGACGCTGCCGGAGAATCGTCAGCGGCTGACCATGGGCGAGTTCCCGGTCGGGGCCGCGATCATCCCGAATTCCTTCAACCGGATACCCGGTTTTTCCATTCGTGAGCACTGGTTCGTTCCGGGCTTCCCGGTGATGGCGTGGCCGATGATCGAATGGGTCCTGGATCATCACTACCGCGCGGCGTTCGGTTCGGGCGTACTGAGCGAGCGGTCGATGCTGGTGTTCGAAACGGCGGAGTCCGCAATCGTTCCGTTGATGCAGGACATCGAGCGGCGCTTCGCCGGCGTCAAGGTGTTCAGCCTGCCCTCGGTCGGGGACGGATCCGACGGCCGCGTAGCGCGGCGCCATATCGAACTGGGCGTCAAGGGCACGTCGACGTCGGTCGAGGCCGCGTACGAGGCAATGCGAGCGGGCGTGGCGGCACTCGGCGCCGAGTTCAGCACGCTCGCCTGAGCCGGCGACGTCACGTTGATTCCGCCGATGCGCCGTCCGCTGTTGCGCCTGTTCCTATTCGCACTGCTGGCGGTGCCCGCCACGGTGCTCGCTCAACCGCCGGCGAGCGTTTTCCTGGAGGAGCTGACATCGCCGGAACTCGCCGCAGCGATCCGTGCCGGCAAGACAACGATCCTGGTACCGATCGGCGGGACCGAACAGAACGGGCCGCACATGGTGCTCGGCAAGCACAACGTGCGTGTGAAGGTGCTGGCCGGCAAGATAGCGCGCGAGCTCGGCAACGCACTGGTCGCCCCTGTCATCGCCTACGTGCCCGAGGGCGGTGTCAACCCGCCCACGGGGCACATGCGTTATCCGGGCACGATCACGGTGCCGGCGGACGTGTACCGCAAGGTGCTCGAATCCGCGGCGCGCAGCTTCCGGCTCGCCGGATTCCGCAACATCGTGTTCCTGGGTGATCATGGCGACTACCAGAAGGACAACGAGATGGTGGCCCGCCAACTCGATCGCGAATGGGCGGGGTCCCCGGTACGCGTGTACGCGATCATCGAGTACTACCGAGCAGCAACGGATGGCTTTTCGAGGATACTCAAGGAGCGCGGCTATAGCGATGCGGAGATCGGCCTTCATGCCGGCCTCGCGGACACGGCGCTCGCGCTGGCCGTCGACCCGGGACTTGTGCGACCGGAGCTGCAACAGTCCACGCCCGGGGCGGCGGCCGCGCCCGGCGTCTCGGGCGATCCCCGGCGCGCCACCGCCGAGCTCGGCAAGCCGGGCATCGATGCGATCGTGACCCAAGCCGCGGCGGCCATCCGCGCGGCGGTGACCCACCGTTAACACCGCATGCCTCGAATTTCCCATAGTCCGGATCTGCAACTTCAGGAGCCTTTGTGACCTTCTTTGTTCGCGCTCGTTACGTGCCCTTCGCGTTGCCGCTCGCCTTCGCGTTCTCGACGACCTGCAGCGCGCAGGCCCCGGCGAAAGCGCCGGCCGCAGCGCCCGTCGCGCCGATAGCGACGGTGCCTGGCATGCCGCCGGTCGCCGATCCGGCCAATCTGTACAGCGAGACCACCGCTGTCAAAGTGAGTCCCGCGCTCGCCCATGACTTGCCGCGTGTGTACGTGCCGCACATCCAGTCGAACGACGTCTACGTGATCGACCCGGCGACCTTCACGGTCGTCGACAAATTCAAAGTCGGCCTCAATCCGCAGCACGTCGTGCCGTCGTGGGACCTGCGCACGCTGTGGGTGGCGAACAACGCCGAGAACACGACCAAGGGCAGCCTGACGCCCGTCGACCCCAAAACCGGAAAGCCCGGCAAGCCGATCGCCGTCGACGACCCCTACAACATGTACTTCTCGCCCGACGGCAAGTCGGCGATCGTCGTCGCCGAGGCGATGAAGCGACTCGACTTTCGCGATCCGGTGACGATGAAGCTGCAGTACTCGCTCGCCGTTCCGCTGTGCGCCGGTATCAACCACGCCGACTTCGCGATCGATGGCAAGTTTGCGATCTTCACGTGCGAGTTCTCCGGCACCGTGGCCAAGGTCGACCTTGTGAACCGCAAGGTGCTGGGCTACACGCAGGTGATCCAGCCCGGACGCCCGATCAAGATCGTCACGGGACCCGACGGCAAGGACCAGGAGATCTGCACGACCTGGAAAGGCATGCCGCAGGACATCCGGGCATCGCCGGATGGCAAGCTTTTCTACGTCGCCGACATGATGGCCGACGGCGTGCACGTGGTCGACGGTGAAACGTTTCGCCAGGTCGGCTTCATCGTAACGGGCAAAGGCACGCACGGGCTCTATCCCAGTCGCGACGGCAAGAAGCTTTACGTCGCCAACCGCGGTTCGAACAAGATTCACGGACCGCCGAAGGGCAAGGGCGGTGTGTCGGTGATCGACTTCGCGACCCAGAAGGTCGAGGCGAACTGGCTGATCCCGGGCGGCGGCAGTCCGGATATGGGAAACGTGAGTGCCGACGGCAAGTGGCTGTGGTTATCGGGCCGTTACGACAATGTCGTGTACGCGTTCGACACGGGTACTGGCGAGGTGAAGATCATTCCGGTGGGCAAGGAGCCGCACGGGCTCACGGTGTGGCCGCAACCGGGCCGTTACTCGCTGGGACACACCGGCAATCTGAGGTAGCGTGAACAAATTGCCGCGGCCGGCTGGGCCCGGCCGGCAATGCGTCGCGACCACTTCGCCGAGCGCTGTCGGCGCCGCGCGTGGGTGTCGCCGCGTCCCGGTCAGCGCGCCCCCGGGCGAGTAGGCCGCGGCGCGACGTTATCGGCGCTGATCCGGGTGCGCCGGCGTCAGGCCTTCCGAGATCAGCGTAAGGATCTCGTCGTCGCCGAGCGCGGCGCCGGCGGCGAGACGGCTTGCATACGCCTCCGCCGTCCCGTGTGTCGCGAGCGCCGCGCGAGCGGCGGCGATCAAGCGGCGCTCGTTCGGCTGTGGCGGTTCTCCGACCCGGGCCGTGTGCGCGTCGGATGCTCCCAGCAACAGTGTCGCGAGCTCGATCTGTCCCCGACGCCAGAAGAGATACACCCATTCCTCGATGAAGTGCCTGCGGGTACGCCGAATGAGGGGCAAAAGCTGGCGCGCCGCCGCGGCGGCTTCATCGATGGCACCCAGCTCGCTCTGAATGCCGATCACGTTCGCGAGCAGGACGTCCGTGTCGCTATTGGCGGCCGGCCGTGCACGCAGCTCCTGGGCAAGCGCGTGCGCCTCGCGAGCGGCCTCTTCGATCGGCCCGACGTCCCACAGCAAATCGATCAGGTTGGTGCGCGCGATGACTTCGAGGCGCCAGTCGCCGGTGGATACGCTTGCACGGACCGCATCGCGGTGGAGTGCGACCGCATCGTCGCGACGCCCCGCGCTGCGGGCGTCGGCACCGTCCCAGCGCAGCAGGAAGATCCGAAACTCGGCCGGCCAGTCGGGGCGCAGGAGCGTCTTCGCCTCCTCCAGAGCTGCCTGTGCGGCGACGTCCTGGTGCTGCGCTCTGAGGCTTATCGCAAGCCGCACCAGGCTGGAAAAGACGCGCCGGGGCTGGCCCAGCGACTGGTAGAGCGCTCGGGCGCGCTCGGCTGCCACTTTGCGCAGCGCCAGTGGCACACGGCTGGCCATATTGCCGGCGGCGAGCGCCCGCCAATAACGCGCCGCGAGGTCGGGGCCGACCACGCCGGCTTCGACATGCGGCTGCAGTGGCATCAGCCAATCGGCGCACTCGACGCCGTAGTCGATGAGCGAACCGGCATGCGCTGCGAGCGCGATGGCGACCCGCAGGTCGCCGGCCTCGCCGCTCGCCCAGGCGTGCGCAGCCCTCAGGTTGTCGAGTTCCGGTAGCACCCGCGCGGCATACTGGTCGGTTCGTAATTCACCGTCGAGGTTGGCGTCGTCGACCCGCTGCAAGAAATCCCGCACGCCAAGGGCGTGCCGCATCATGGCGTCGGCTGTTTCGCCCGCGGCCAGTTGCTCCAGCGCAAAGGCACGGGCCGATTCGAGCAGGCGGTAGCGCGGCGCGTCGCCCGCGTCGGCAACGACAAGTGACTTGTCGACCAGCGCACTCAGGTGGTCGAGCACGGCCCATTCATCGAGCGTGGCGTCGCTGGCCACCGCCTGTGCGAGCTCGATCGTGAAGCCGCCGGCGAACACCCCGAGGCGCCGGAATACGGTCTGCTCCGCCTCATTGAGCAGGCCGTAACTCCACTCGAGCGCGGCACGCAGCGTCTGATGTCGGCGCAGCGTCGCACGGGCTCCCCCGGTCAGTAGCTTGAAGCGCGCATCGAGCTTGTCGTGCACCGTGCGCAGGCCGAGCGTGGCCACCCGTGCCGCCGCGAGTTCGATGGCGAGCGGCAATCCGTCGAGCCGATGACAGATCTCGATCACGCCCGCGAGACTGTCTTCGTTCAGCGCGAAACGCGGATCAGCCGCCTGCACTCTTGCCTCGAACAAGGCCACCGCGCCGAACTCGCGCGCATGGCTCGTTGCCGCATCGGACGGCACTGTCAGCGGCACGAGCCGGTACTGCTGTTCGGCCGGCAAATGCAGTGGTTCCTGGCTGGTCGCGAGCAGCGTGACCTTCGGCGCGCCCTCGGAGAGGGCCTGTGCCAGCGCCGCCGCCGCATCCAGCAGGTGCTCGCAGTTGTCGAGCACCAGGAGCAAGTCGCGCTGCGACAGACGCGCGACGAGTTCGCCCCGCGTATCGCCCGGGCCCGACAAGCTGAGGTGAAGCGCCTGCGCCACGGCGTTCGGAAGCCGCTCAGGGTCGGACAGACCGGCCAGTTCGACCATCCACGTGCCATCGGGCCAGCGGCCCGCCAGCGCGTGGGCAGCGGCCTGCGCCAGACGGCTCTTGCCGATGCCACCGGCGCCCACCACGGTGACCAGCCTGTGCGTTTCGATCAATGCGCCCAGCGCCTTCAGTTCCCTTTCCCGGCCGTAGAGCGGGGGCAGCTCCCCGGGAAGGTTGGTCAGGGGCCTCCTCGATCCGCTGGGCCGTGCCGTGGCGAGCTCCGGGTCGGCCGCGGCAGTGCTGGGGGTGGGGGTCGGGGATCCGTCAAGCGCGGCGCTGAACCGATAGCCGCGCCCCGGGATCGTGGCGATCGTCTGCGGCCCGAGCAGTTTGCGCAGCGCCGAAATCTGCACCTGCAGGTTGTTTTCTTCGACGACAAGCCCGGGCCAGACCCGCTCGAACAGCTCGTTCTTCGGCACCACACGGTCGCGGTGCTCGATCAGTTGCAGCAGCAGGTCGAAAGCGCGCGCGCCGACGGCAGCCGGTTGCCCGGCCAGCAGCAACTGCCGCTCGGCGGGTCGGACTTCCGCGGTGCCAAATCGGATGGGTGTCTGCACGCCGCTGCCTGGAAGCTTCTACGGGACCGAGAAGTCGTGCAGTCTGGCCGACCCGGCATGCGGCGACAAGCTCCGGGGTTCGCGCGACGCGGCCACAGCGGGTAGCGAGTAATTAAGTTCGGAACGCCCTTCAGAGGGAAGGGGTCCAAATTATGGGCGGCAGCAAAGTTCGGAACTCTCGCTGCCATCGACCTGATAACGCGTAAGCCGACGGAACTGAGTTCGGAATGCTGAGTGGCCACCTGAGATTGAGCGTGCTCCTTTAGGCAGCACGCGACCCACACCTTACATTGCGTTTGCCCGATAGCTGCCGTGATTTCAGAGCCCGAACGCGGCCACGCGATCGAATGGCTGTATCCGGGTGTCGCCTATCGGCAGGTCGGACCCAGAGCTGCCGGTCGCGACTGGCTGCTTTCCGGCAGCGGAATACGCTCTTGCGCGGGGCAGCAACGTCGTGCGACCTCCTTGCATCGCGCGACATTCCTTACTATGCTTTATAAGTAAGGATGAATGAGCTGGTATTCATGAGGAAGTTATGGGCGAAGAATCGACTTTGACGAGCAAGGGGCAGACAACGATCCCCAAAGGGATACGAGACAAGCTGGCCATAAAGTCCGGTGATCGTATGACGTTCACGCTTATGCCGGACGGCACCGTGCTCATGCGCGTGAAGAACAAGAGTGTCCTGGAACTGGCTGGCGTGCTGCGCAGAAAGGGCCGGAAGCCCGTGCCGATCGAGCAACTGTCGCGCTGATGATCGGCATCGACACGAACGTTCTCGTTCGCCTTCTGGTTGCGGATGACGAACGGCAGTTCGAAAAGGCGCGCCGTCTGATCAGGCACGAGGCGACTAGGGGCGATCCTTTCTTGATCAGCCAACTGGTGCTCTTGGAGTGCGAATGGGTGCTCCGCAGCCGATACGGCCTGGCCAAGGAAGCCATCCTCGGTGCGTTTTCAGGGTTGCTTGATTCGACTGAAGTACGGGTCGAAGACGAGGCTGGTGTCGAGGAGGCGCTTTACGTCTGGAAGGATTCAGGCGCCGACTTCGCCGACTGCTTGATTGCAGCGAAATACCGCGCACTTGGATGCGGCTCCACGATCTCATTCGACACGAGAGCTGCCAAGCTGCCAGGCTTTCGGCTGGCTTGATTCTCAAGCCTAAGCGTCACCTCCGGGCGTAGTAATCCAGCTATCTGGTTGGCCGCTCATGGCCGCGAAACGACTCTAGCGTCGGTTCGGTTCCTCGCTCAGTTCAACAGAGAGTCGCAACTGCGGCCTCGTCCTGCCGGCCTGCCCTTCAATGGGCGCCGGCACAGCTCCCGTAACGGTGGCACCACAGTGCACATAGAAGCTCTCGGCATTGGGATCGGCGTCGATCACTATCTCGCGCAGCCCCATGCTGCGGGCGACGTCCACCGCGTGGGCCAGCAATTCCCGGCCGTGTCCGCGACCAACCTCATTCGGTACGACCCAGAGGTTGTCCAGTTCGCAGGTGCCTTCAACAACTCGCAAGCTATAGAACCCCACGACGCTGTCGGCTTCAAGAACGAAGGCAGGCTGCGACCGCAGTTGTTCCGCCGTCACGGCTAAGGATGGCCGCCAAGCTGCCAACTGCTCGACGCCGTAACCCCAGTGCGCCTTGGCCTCCATCACGAGGCGCGTCAGAGATTCGGCTTCGTCAGGGCGTGCCTTGCGAAAATGCATAGCCAACTATGACAGCTTTCAGGCGAACTGGGCTCGGCTCGGAACCGGTGGCTCCTGGCCGACTTACGTCTATTCCTCCTTCCCTTGAAACAGTTCAATTGGATTGCCAGAAGGGTCCTCGACCAACACCTGTTGCCCGCCTGGGCCTTTCACGGGCTCACTTCTGAACTTCGCCCCTGCCGATCGCAGGGCGTCCATCGCAGCAGACAAGTCAGCAACTTCGATGACCAGCCGATTCCATCCTCCGGGACTCGGCGTCGAACCATCTGAGAGCGGCTTTGACGCCGATGTCCCGGGCCCGCTTAGCCAGAGTTGCAGATCGCCCTTCTCGAGCATCACAAAGGGCGGACCCCACCGTTCTTTCTCCGAAAAGCCGAGCGCGGAATAAAACGGAAGCGCCGTGTCGACGTCCTTTACCAAGTAGCGCACAGTCGCCATTTGTCCTCCGTGATCGGCATGCATAAAGGCCGTCCGCGCTAAGAAATTCTCGCGCGGCGGGGCGAGGGCCGCTAGTGGCCGCACTGAGCCATAAAGGCCTACCGACCAGTTCGCGCGTTCAGAACTTAAACGGCGTCAGCTGCGAGCCATTCCGAACTTAGTTAAGCCGTTCCGAACTTAATCATTCTCGACCAACAGCCTCCTTCGGCTCGCCCGCCACCGGCGGCTACGCCGACGGCTTCAGAACGTTTCAGGGGGAATTAAGGCCGGCTAAAGGACTGAAGCGGGCCGCGGCGCGCACAGTGCGGCCATCGACACAGCAGCACCGATTCACCCAGCAGCCGCCGGAAGGAGTCCGCCATGAACCGCGAATTCAACGTCACCTCGAAGTTTGCCCGCTCGATCCTCGCCTTTGCCGCCGCGCTTTCCACGGTCCTGGTCGTCGGCTCGATCGAAACTCTGGCTCAGCACTACGGCGCCGTGTTGCAAGCGGCGGCCTCGCCGTCGATCGTCATCGCCAAGCGGTGATGACGGGCACGTCGCTTCGCAGGAAGACCGTGGTCCGGACCCGGCGGCTGGCGCACCGGGAATCGGTGCGACCTCATCCGCAGCGTCGTACCAGGGCAGCCCTGCGCGCGCTGGCGGCCGAAGCCACGGCACCGACGACGATGGCTCGTCGCGGTTCTCAGGCGAGCATCTGCACGACCTCGGCAAAGGTGTTCGCAACTTCGGTCACCGGAATCGGTGTCCCGAGCTGACGCTCGATCTGGGTGCGCGAGATCACGCCCCGGACCCGCCGCGGTGCCTGCCCGGCCGGTCCATCGATGACCAGGAGATGGTTGCGTCCGTGACGCCGCAGGGTCGCGACGACATTGCCGACCGTGGCCGATCCCATGTCTTCGTAGTCGATCGCGTCCAGCATCGCGAGCCCAGCCATGACGTCGGCGACGCACAACTCGTCGTACCTGACGTTGCGTTGCTGCACGAGGCGCATCGGCTGGTCGCCATGCAGGTCGGTGGTCGTGATGAGCCCCTCGATGGCGGGCATGTCACTCACCACGAACAGCATGCGGACGCCCTGGTAGATCATGATTTGCTCCGCTTCCCTTAGCGGCGTCGAGGGGCGGGTCGTCGCGGCCTTGACGCGGGTCAGGTCCGTCATGACGTCCAGCGCGGGCGAATCAAGCGTGACTGGATGGGTCGGCCAGTCGCGTGCCTGAGCGATCACCGCGTCTGATGGCAGGCGCTGGGTCGGCAATGCCGAATTAGGATCCATTGGTACCTCCCGTCCATCTGCGGCACGATGCCGCCGACGGCCTAACGTAGCGCAACGTCGCACCGGACGCCATGGGGGTGCCGTCGTGTTCGTGTGAGTGGTCGACGGAGCTCTGAGGCGGCGTGGAGAGCGCTGTCTGCGCGGTCGCAAGACCTCGCTCGAGGCGCTGCCTTACCGGGCTCTGTCAAGCGGCTGGTCACCGCCCGGCTCGTGGCCCATGTCCGCCAGCACGACGGCGCTGCACCTTTGGGACCCTAGCCCGCGGGGTGCGTCTGGACCACCGGAGCCGTCGCAACGGCTCTGACACGTGGGTGGCAGGTCTGACGTAGCCGACGCACGTTGAGACGCCGCGCGTGCTGGGGCTCGACGCGACCAGAGTCGCCGTCCACCGCCGGGCCGTTGTCATGAAGGTCGAACCGAGCAGGTTGTTCGACGGGCTGGTCGACCGCCTATGCGCACGATGGGGACCTCGTTTCCACCGATCACGAAACGCGTACAACTGCCTGGCCCTCAAGCCGGTCTCAAGCAGCGGTACCCCGTGTCGACTGCCGCTCGATGATGCGGAATCCGACATCAAACACGCGCTGGTCAACGACCTGTCCCCGGCAGCGTTCGATGATGAGGCGCGCGGCGAGTCTGCCGATGGCGGCGCCGTCCACGTGCACGGTCGTCAACGACGGCACGATGTGCGCCGCGAAGTCGGCATCGCCGAAACCGCAAACAGCCAAGTCCTCGGGGATCCGCAGTTGCCGCGCCTGGGCCTCCACCAGCACGCCGTGCGCCAACGCGTCCGAACTGCAGAAGACCGCCTGGAGTGTTGAGTCCTGCTGCAGCAGGTCGACCAGGGCTCTGCGCCCCAGCGCCAAATTGCTTGGGGCGGGAACGACCGCGGTTGGAACCTCGCGGCCAACCGTGGACAGAAAGCCCTCGCGTCGCGCTAAGCCGCGCTGGTCGTCAGCGGTGGCGATGCCAAGCCGGTGCCAGCCCTTGCTCAGAAAGTAGCCGGCAACCGCGCTTCCGACCTTCAAGTGGGAGAACCCCACCACCATGTCGACCGGGCGATCGCTCAAATCCCACATTTCGACGACCGGTATGCCGAGGCGCTTGAGCCGTTCCCTGCCTTCGTGAGAGTGCACGAGGCCCGTCACCACAATGCCGTCGGGTCGGCGACTGATCATCGTGTTGATCAACGCGTCCTCGCGCGAGTGATCGTATCCGCTCTGCCCAAGGATGAGTTGGTAGCCCGCAGCGCCCAGCGTCTCAGTCAGGGCCTGTACCGTCGGGAGAAACTGGGCGACCGATATCGTGGGCACCAGAGCCGCCACCGTCTGGCTGCGTTTTGACTTGAGGCCGCCCGCCAAGAGGTTGGGGGTGTAGCCCGTTTTTGCGACGGCCTTTTGTACTCGCTCCATGGTCTTCGCGGACACCAGGCTCGGGTGGTTGAGCGCGCGCGACGCTGTGATCGGCGAGACGCCGGCTTCGCGGGCGACGTCATGCAGTGTCGATGGCTTGCTGGCAGTGGGCGGGGCCATGGCGATGCGTTAGGTGTGCGGGACCTGGCGGGCGCGCCGGACCCGTGAGCACAAAATGTTCTTGACAGCCCAGAATGACAACGTTACCATTTTTCCGGTTTGATTACCAGTTGCCGGCCGAATTCAGGGCTCAAGCGCAACGAGCATGAGAGGGTAGCAGTCGTGGCGTCGGATGGGGCTGAACTGGCCGAAGAAATGATAACGTTACCATTCGGCGCGCGCAACCGTCCGGGGGCCGAGCAAAGTACTGCACCCGTCGACGATCGCATCGTGTCGGTGCGGCTCTCATCGTGCTACCTGCCACTGGCCACGCCCATTAGCGACGCGAAGGTCCTGACCGGTCGTCAGAAGCCGATGACGGAAATCGCGATGCTCTTCGCCGAGATTGCCACCGCACACGGCCACGAAGGGCTGGGCTTCAGCTACTCGAAGCGCGCGGGCGGACCCGGACAGTTCGCCCATGCCAAGGAAATCGCCCCGGCGTTGATCGGCGAAGACCCGAGTGATATCGCGAAAGATCTGGAACAAGCTGTGTTGGGCCGGAGCATCCGTGGGCCGCAGCGGTATGGCGACACAGGCCATCGGTGCCTTCGACGTCGCGCTTTACGATCTGAAGGCGAAGCGCGCCGGCCTCTCGTTGGCCAAGCTGCTCGGCGCGCACCGCGACTCGGTCGCTTGCTACAACACCTCGGGCGGCTTCCTCCACACACCGCTTGAGCAACTCCTGGTGAATGCCTCCGCCTCGCGCGAACGCGGCATCGGCGGCATCAAGCTCAAGGTGGGTCAACCCGATCGCGCACTCGATATCCGGCGTGTGGAGGCGATGCGCACGCACTTAGGCGATGCGGTGCCGCTGATGGTTGACGCCAACCAGCAATGGGACCGGCCGACCGCACAGCGGATGTGCCGGATCTTCGAAGAGTTCAACTTGGTCTGGATCGAGGAGCCACTCGACGCCTACGATCACGAAGGCCACGCGGCGCTGGCGGCGCAGTTCGACACGCCGATCGCCACCGGGGAGATGCTGACGAGCGCGGCCGAGCACGGCGAGCTGATTCGCCACCGGGCGGCGGACTACCTGATGCCCGACGCTCCGCGTGTGGGCGGAATCACGCCTTTCATGAAGATTGCCGCGCAGGCTGAGCAGGCCGGGCTGATGCTGGGCCCGCACTTCGCGATGGAGTTGCACGTGCACCTAGGCGCGGTCTATCCGACCGAGCCCTGGGTCGAACACTTCGATTGGCTAGAACCCCTGTTCAACGAGCGCCTCGTCATCAAGGATGGACGGATGCTCGTCCCGACGCGACCTGGCCTCGGCCTGACGTTGAGCGAACAGGCGCGGGCTTGGACGCGCGAGCGGGCCGAGATCGGCACCCAGCACTAGCGCGAGTCGCGGACCGATTCGCGTCAATCGTCGGAAGTCAACAGCAGACCCCACCTTCAAACTCGGCGCGAAGCGTGCGCCTAAATCCGTAGGAGACAACACATGAAAAAGATCCTCGTCGCCTGGGTCCTTGGACTCGCAGCCGTGGCGCCCGCTCAGGCTCAGCCTTGGCCGGAAAAACAACCCGTCACCCTGCTGGTGCCCTTCCCGCCGGGCGGATCGACCGACTTGATCGCCCGCACGCTCAGCCCGCGGCTGCAAGAGAAGCTTGGGGGCACGTTCATTGTCGACAACAAGCCGGGAGCCGGCGGCGCCATCGGCGCCGTGGCAGCCAAACGCGCGGCGCCCGACGGCTACACGATCTTCGTCTCGTCGCTTGGGCCCTTCGTCATCGGACCGCATCTCGTCAAGAACTCAGCGTACGACCCGCTGAAGGACTTCGACTACATCACCATCGCGGTGCAGGCGCCCAACGTCCTCGCCGTGCCGGCCAGTTCGCCCCATAAGACCCTCGCGGACGTCATCGCCTATGAAAAGGCCAACCCGGGCAAGATGACTTTCGCCTCGGCGGGCAACGGTACGAGCGACCATCTAACGGCCGAGCTGTTTTGGCAGCAGACCGGCACCACTGGAATCCATGTCCCCTACAAGGGCGGCGCGCCGGCGATGTCCGACCTGCTCGGTGGACAGGTCGATGCGACCTTCATGAACATCAATACGGGCATCTCCAACATCAAGGCCGGCAAGTTGAGGGCGTTGGCCATCACCAGCACCAAACGATCACCGCTCTTGCCCGACGTGCCGACGATGGAAGAGGCCGGCGTGAAGAATTTCACCGTCTACTCGTGGCAGGCCTTGGCAGCACCCAAAGGCCTGCCGGCGGACATCAAGGCCAAGCTGCACTCGGCCATCGTCGCCGCCCTGAACGACCCGCAGGTCAAACCCAAGCTTCTCGACCTCGGCTTTGAGATCGTGGGCAACACGCCGGAGCAGTTCACGGCGTTTCAAGCCTCCGAGTTCGCCCGCTGGAAAAAGGTGATCGAGGTCGGGAAGATCACCGCCGACTGAACTCGCCGGCACCGGTTGGCACCGCGACCACTTCGGCGGCGAATGGTGAACGCGCTTGCGAGCGCGTCGCCAGCGCCGCCGAAAGGCCGCCAGACCGGCTGCGCCGATTCGTGCGACCGGCGTCGTTACGCCCTAGGAAATTGAGTGATGCTCACTGCAACTTCCGTCGAACCGATTTGCATCGCCATGCACGAGCGCGACAACGTCGCAATCGTGGCCAACGATGGTGGGCTGCCTGCGGGCACGACACTCACCTCGGGATTGAAACTGATCGACAAGGTGCCGCAGGGGCACAAGGTTGCGCTGGTCGACCTCGCGGCAGGTGACGCGGTGCTTCGCTACAACGTGGTCATCGGCCGCGCGGCCCGCGCCATCCCGGCCGGAAGTTGGGTCCATGAGCGGCTGCTGGACTTGCCGGCTGCGCGCTCGCTGGAGGGCCTGCCGATATCGACGGTCAAGGCGGCTGCGTTACCGCCGCTCGACGGGCACAGCTTCGAGGGTTATCGCAATGCCGATGGCTCGGTCGGTACTCGCAACATCCTGGCGATCACGACGACGGTGCAATGCGTGGCCGGTGTCGTCGAGTTCGCGGTCAAGCGCATCAAGGACGAATTGATGCCGAAGTACCCGAATGTCGACGACGTCATTGGCCTCGAACACTCCTACGGCTGCGGCGTCGCGATTGACGCGGCCGACGCGATCATCCCGATCCGCACCCTGCGCAACATCACGCTGAATCCGAATTTCGGCAACGAAGTGATGGTCGTGAGTTTGGGCTGCGAAAAGCTGCAGCCCGAGCGCCTCCTGCCGCCGGGTACGTTCGCCATCGTGGATGAGCGCAACGTCGCTGACGTGGGCGTGAACGAGGCAACCAAGCCCGACGTCGTGTGCCTGCAAGACGAAGCGCATATCGGCTTCATGTCGATGATCGACTCGATCATGGCGACCGCCGAAGAGCACCTCGAACGATTGAACGCGCGAAGGCGCGAAACCGTTCCGGCGAGCGAACTGGTGGTCGGCGTTCAGTGCGGCGGTAGCGACGCCTTCAGTGGCGTGACCGCAAACCCCGCGGTTGGATTCTGTACCGACCTGCTCGTGCGTGCCGGTGCGACCGTGATGTTCTCGGAAGTGACCGAGGTCCGCGACGGCATCGACCAACTGACGTCCCGCGCCGCGACCGCCGGAAGTGGCCGATGCCATGATCCGCGAGATGGCCTGGTACGACGCCTACCTCGACAAGGGAAACGTTGACCGCAGCGCGAACACCACCCCGGGCAACAAGAAGGGTGGGCTCTCGAACATCGTGGAAAAGGCGATGGGCTCCATCGTCAAGAGCGGCAGCGCGCCGATTTCTGGCGTGCTGGCTCCAGGCGAAAGTCTGCGCGACCGCGGCATCACGAAGGGCTTGGTGTATGCCGCTACGCCGGCGAGCGACTTCATCTGCGGCACTCTCCAACTCGCCGCCGGCATCAACCTGCATGTCTTTACCACGGGCCGCGGCACGCCCTACGGTCTGGCCGAGGTTCCGGTCATCAAGGTTGCCACGCGCAGCGACCTGGCGCGCCGCTGGCATGACCTGATGGATGTGAATGCCGGCCGCATTGCCGACGGCACGGCGACGATCGAAGACGTGGGCTGGGAGCTCTTCCGGCTGATGCTCGACGTGGCCAGCGGCAGGAAGAAGACCTGGGCCGAGCACTGGAAGCTGCAGAACGCGCTCGTGCTCTTCAACCCGGCGCCGGTAACCTGATTCGCAGCCGCTGCGTCGCTCGACGCCGGCCGCACGACACACGAGACACGAACCCGATGAATCCCACCGCCGAACCATTGGGACTGGGCACTCCGGTGATCGCCCGCTATCAGGTCGTTCCGGTCGCCGGACGCGACAGCATGTTGCTCAATCTGAGCGGAGCGCATGGTCCGTTCTTCACCCGCAACCTACTGATCCTGAGCGACGGCGCGGGGCGCACCGGCGTTGGCGAAGTGCCGGGCGGCGAACGGATCCGCCAGACGCTCGAAGACGCGCGTGAGCTCATCGTCGGCCAACCACTCGGATCGCACCAGCGCCTGCTGCAGGTGATGCAGCGCCAGTTCGCCGGCCGCGATGCCGGTGGGCGCGGCCCACAGACCTTTGATCAGCGCACGACGATCCATGCCGTGACCGCGGTCGAATCGGCAATGCTTGACCTGCTGGGCCAGCACCTGGGGGTGCCGGTCGCGGCGCTACTCGGTGAAGGCCAGCAACGCGACGCGGTCGAAATGCTCGGCTACCTCTTCTTCATCGGCGACCGTGACAAGACCGATTTGCCGTATGCACAGCAACCGGATGCCAGCAACGGGTGGTTCCGCCTGCGCCACGAAAAGGCCCTGACGCCCGAGGCCATCACGCAGTTGGCGGAGGCCGCGTATGAGCGCTACGGCTTCAACGACTTCAAGCTCAAGGGTGGCGCGCTGCGCGCCGAGGAGGAGATCGAGGCCGTCATCGCGCTGCACGAACGATTCCCCGCAGCCCGCATCACGCTCGACCCGAACGGCGGCTGGTGGCTGAAGGATGCGATACGCCTGATGCGTGATCTTCGCGGAATCGTCGCCTATGCGGAGGATCCCTGTGGCGCTGAAGATGGCTTCTCGGGCCGTGAGGTGATGGCCGAATTCCGCCGGGCGACCGGTCTGCCCACCGCGACCAACATGATTGCCACCGACTGGAGGCAACTCAGCCACGCACTGGCGCTGCAGTCGGTCGACATTCCATTAGCCGATCCGCATTTCTGGACGATGGCCGGCTCGGTGCGCGTCGCGCAAACCTGTCGCGACTGGGGCCTGACCTGGGGCTCGCACTCGAACAATCACTTCGATGTTTCGCTGGCGATGTTCACGCACGTCGGTGCGGCAGCGCCGGGGCGAGTCACCGCGATCGATACGCACTGGATCTGGCAGGACGGGCAGCGCCTGACTAAGGAACCGCTGAAGATCGAAGCTGGGATGGTGCAGGTGCCATTGCGGCCGGGCCTCGGCATCGAACTCGACATGGCTGAGGTCGACCGGGCGCATCAACTCTACAAGCAGCATGGCCTTGGCTCGCGCGACGATGCGCTCGCCATGCAGTATCTGATTCCCGGATGGAAGTTCGACCCGAAGCGCCCGGCCCTCGACCGATAGCGGTGGCGCGCCCGAACCAGAGTGATCCGGCGCGCGAGGCTTGACCGTGCCGCTGAACGAACCAGAGCGGCCGCCGCGAAACCGCTCAGAGTCCACGGCGAAAGTGCAGGAGAAGCGAAGTGAACAGCCGAATTCGTAGCCCAAAGGATTTCTGGACGGGCCTCCTCTATGCCGGCTTCGGCGGCGCCGCCGTTTGGATCGCGCGCGATTTCGGAATGGGATCGAGTTCCCGCATGGGAGCGGGGTACTTCCCGACGGTGCTGGGAGGTCTGCTGCTGCTCATCGGCATTGCATCGCTGGTCCGGTCGTTTCTCGTCAGTGGCGAGCCCGTTGGACCGGTTGCCTGGAAGGCACTGCTGCTCGTCACGGTGGCGACAGTACTGTTCGGTGTCCTGCTGCGGCCGGCGGGGTTGATCGCCGCGCTCGCGGTGCTCATCCTGGTCAGCGCAGCGGCGAGCGTGAA